>NZ_JBQSXX010000004.1:0-4929 GCF_052378665.1 Brachybacterium sp. AOP24-D1-21 | reverse complement strand
TCGCGGACTGGTACCTCGACCGTCATCAGCGGACCGGAGAGTGGCCCACCCTCGCTGACGGCATGACAGCGCACAGCGTGAGCCGAGAGACCATCAAGCGAGCGCTCAAAGCCGCGGACATCGAGCTTCCCCGTGGCCGCAGACAGGCACCCCCGGAAAAGGGCTCACACCGTAGGCAGTAAACGGTTCCCCCCCCCTCCCCTGGCCCCTCCACACTCTTGCGGGCGGGTGCGATCGGTCTTCACATCTCTCCTAGCGGTTCTGGACCACCCCCACGGGAGCACGCTGGCACGTGCAGCTTCCCGAGAAGTCCGTAGGCCCTACGTACCCCACCGGGATGCTTCCCACCGCTCACCGAGCGAGCGCAGCTCGGCCCCTGCGCCCGTGCCCCGCGCGGCCGCGCGTCACGCCTCCGCGACAGACCCCAGCGTCGGTGCGGGTTGGTCGTGCGACCCCTGGACGGGGTCGCCTCTCGACGCTTCGCGTCGATGCCGGGGCCCGACCCGGCCGCGCGTCGTCCCTCCTTTGCGGCCGCGCCCGTGCCGGTCCCCGGCCCCTGCCTCACAGCGCGCTGCATCCTCCTACGTCGGTGCGCTGAGAGACGATGCAAGGTATGATTGTGCGTGACACTACGGGGCGTACCGTTCGTTCCTCACTGCCCCATAGCGTCCCGCACAATCCACCTTGCTCCTACGCGGAGGGCGTGGGCGACCTGGCGGTCGCAGCCCTCGCAGGGGTCGGACGAAAGGGGTCGCCGTGCCGATCGAGGATCGCCCCGACCACGCCGCCGAGGCGGCGTTCAACCCCTATCTGGCGCTGTCTGCGACAGCGGCAGAGGAGCAGCCGGCTGCTCCGCCCACGCGGCCGCGCGCGGGTCGCCCGACCGCCGGCCCCGCGAAGCGCGAGCATCGCGTGGGCCTATCGCTAAGCGACGTCGAGCACGCCGCATGGAGCGCCGCCGCGAAGGACGCCGGGGTCGGCTCTCTGGCCCGCTGGGCACGCGAGCGCGTGACGAGCTCGCTGATTTTGGCGCACCTCGGGCACAGCGACCTCGGGGGCGAAGTCGCCGCGCTGCGCGCCGACCTCGGCCGCGTTGGCAGCAACCTGAACCAGATCGCGCGAGCGCTCAACGTCGCCGAGCGCGGTGGCCCCGACGGGCCGACCGCCCGTGAAGCGCTCGATGCGATCGAGGCTGTGCGCGCTCAGCTCGCAGAGGTGCGCACCTGGACGAGGGAGCACCCGTGATCGCCAAGATCACCCGCGGGACTCGCGTCGGCGACATCGCCGCGTACCTGCACGGGCCGGGCAAGGCTGATGAGCACCAGTACGTCAAGGACGGACAGCGCCACTCCGGGGGCGTGGTGATCGCCTCGACCATCGGCGCGGAGGGCGCCACCGACCCCGCCGAGTGGGCCGCAGACCTGCGCCACACCCAGCAGACTCGGCCGGACATCACCAAGCCCATCTGGCAGACCTCCCTACGCGCCGCGCCGGGCGACCGGAAGATGGACGATCGCGAATGGGCCGACGCCGCCTCGCGCTTCATGGACGAGATGGACGTGGGTGATCGGCCCTGGGTCGCGGTCCGCCACGGTGACGATCACATCCATATCGTGCTGTCTCGCGTCAGCGACGACGGCGAGGTCTGGCACGGGCGTAACGATCGCCGGGCCGCGCAGCGCGCATGCACCGTTCTCGAGGAGGCTCACGGGCTCAGCCAGGCTCCCCGCCGGAAGGTACAGCCGAAGCGAGCTGTGACCACGCAGCGCGAGACCTGGCGCGAAGCAGCGAAGGTCTCCCCTCGGCAGCGGTCGCTACGCCGCAAAGCCCACCAGTTCACGCAGGCCCAATGGGATGCGCTCGACCCCGCCGTGCAGGGCGTCATTCGCACGAACTCACCACAGCGCGTTCCTGGTGCTCACGTGCCCGAGCCCAAGGGGGCGAGAGGGGCTGGACCGGGGCGGGCACCAGCTGCGCAGCAGAGCCAGTACAGGCAGCGGGTCCGCCGGACAGCTGAGCGGCCGCAGGATCGTGGCTACGAGCGGTGAAGCTGCCGAGGGGCTACGCCCCTTGCCTCCGACGTCGATTGGCGCGACCTAACCTCAGCAGCTCCTTGAACCAGAAGAATGAGACCAATAGTGAGGGCAACTAGTCCAGCGACGACTGCGGCGACTCCAAGGATGTCGGTGGATGAACCAGGTGCGCCCCCGTCTAATGCGTCGAAACGGGCAGACGCCCAGACCAGGGATCCGACCAGAATCCCAGCCCCACCAATGGTGACAACTAGCGCGACGATGACTTTTCTCGAGAGCATAGAGACGCCCCTTCCCCATGGGCGGTCGTGGTGACATCGATGTCGTGCCGCCGCTACGGCGAGCATAGGCCGGGCCGCAGGACCACGCAATGCGGGTGAAACGCACCGGAGGGCAGAGTGGCTAGCGATGTGGCTGCCGCGGGGCTCCGCCCCTTGCCTTCGAGGCTGGTGGGGTGCGTTCCAGCGCAGTAGATCAGCAGATCAGCAAGTCAGCACCTCAGTACGTTGGCCGGGCTCCGCCCCTTCATGTTCATGCCCTTACGGATCGACGACGAGGATGATCAGGGCGAGGCCGACTGACTGCTAGCACCGGTCCATCACGCGGCCGTGCGACTAGTTACCGGCCCGTAATGCGTCGCCACCAACCACGCCGGGGTGGTTCAGGTGGTTCATCCTGACCTAGGTCAGTGGACCGGCTGGGTGGTTCATCTGAGCCATGCCTGACCTGCGGTGACCGGTCGTGACCTAGGTCAGGGTGGGTCATTTGGGCGGGCTGACCTAGGTCACTGACCCAGGGGGTTGGACCAGGTGAACCAGCGGTGGACCGGGGTGGTTCGAGCAGGCGCATGGCCTGCTGTAGGTCTGCTATCCGGTCCTGGCGCTCCTGGGCGAGCTGCTCGGCGCTGGCGCGGCGCAGCCGCTCCTGCGCGAGCTCGTGCTCGAGCTCGGTGACCCGATCCGGAGGCGTAGCGGCAGGGGCCGGCTCTTCTGGCTCCTCGTCCCAGTCCACCGCGCCGGGCTGGTAGCCGGCCCCGATCAGATCGTTCACCGGGATGCGCCATTGGCCCTGGCTGGTCTTGTAGGCGTTGGGGAAGTCGCCTGCGGCCAGACGGCGCTTCAGCGTCGAGCGGGACACACCGCACCGCTCCTCGGCCTCGCGCAGCGTCCACGTCGGGCGGGCCATGCCCTCAGACCTCGTCGAGGGGCAGCGGCGGGGCGATCTCCGCCTGGCGCTCGGCCTCGCGCTCCTTGCGCGCCTTGTATACGCGGTAGCGGGTGGCGCGCTCCTTGATCCCGAAGTGCTCGGCGGTCTCGCGCCAGGTGTGCCCCTGGTCGTCGCGGTAGGCCCGGGTCGCCTCGCGCAGCTCCGCCAGGCGCGCGCGGCGGCGCGCCTCCTTCTCGGTGACCCGGTTCCTCATGCGGCGACCGTAGCAACGCGCCGGTGACCCGTTCGGGCGACACGCACGAAAGCGCGGTGCCTAGGCAAACATCTCGCGTAGGGTCAGAGCACCACCAAAAATTGAGCGCCCCACCGGTTGCAGCCGGTAGAGCGCTCGCTTCACCCCGAAGAGCCATTCGGGGAGAAAGCCTAGGGATGAGTCTAACGGACAGCCTGGCCCCGGTCCTAGCGATCGAGAGCCACCCCCGCACCACGGTCACGGACCCGCACGCCCGGCCCGAGTCGCCCGGCATCCGCTCCTCAGGATGGACCGACGAGGACGCACACCACCTCCTCGCCCACCTCGACCGGGACACCTTCCAGGCCTCACCCACGCGCGACTTCTCCCACGCCTGGCGCAAAGACCCCACGACCGGAGAGACCACACCGAAGCTCTACCCCGTCGGGTCACGGCACCTGCAGCGCGCTCAGTACGCCGTGCTCACTCACCCTCAGCGCGCCGCCGTGCTCGTCATCGACCTCGACCACCCCACCGGGGTGCAGGGAGGACAGGTCACCGCGATCCAGCCCAAGGTGCATACCCAGCTCGACCGGCTCGCGGTCGCGGGCTTCGGCCCCTCCTGGGTGGGCGTGAACCCGCTGAGCGGGAAGGCGCAGGCGCTGTGGCTGATCGATCCCGTCTACGCGGCCGAGGGCCGGCGCAGCTCAAACATGGCGCTGCTGGCGGTGGCCACCGATGAGCTGAACGTGGCGCTTGGCGGTGACCGCTCGTTCTCCCACCGCTTCTCCCGTTGGCCGCTGCACAGGTCTGGCGACCCCACCGCCTACCGTTGGCACTGCCAGCACCATCAGGTCGTGCGGCTGCGCGACCTCATCGAACACCTGCGAGAGATGACCAATCGGCCCCAGCACCAGCCACGACCTCAGTACGAGAGCGGCCGCGCCCGTATCGAGGCAGCCCGTCGCGCCACGGCCGAGGCGAAGGCTCGTGCAGCTGGCGAGGATGCTTCCCAGGTCTCTCCGGCAGCCGCAGGAGTCATCGACGGAGTGCGGGTGCTCTGGCAGTCCGACGGCCGCGCGGCCCGCGACGAGACCGCGTTCCGCCACGCACTGGTCACCGGCCACAGGCTCCGCGCGAAGGGCGAGCGGCTCACGGATGCCGCTCTGATCGACGCCTACGAGCAGGCCTACGCGATCGCTCAGGCGGTCGGCGCCGACTACCGCGAGCCCGACATGCCCCCGATGCGCGATCGCCTCACGATGGCCCGCCGCATCCGCAGCTACGTCACCCGAGGCGGGACCAGCACCACCAGCACCGGCTCGCGCACCGACAGCGCCGGACGCAAGGCCCTGGCGACCATGGGCGCACGCGGAGGCAAGACCGCCGCGAAGCGCTGGACCGACCCCGAGAGCGAGTACGCACGCCAGCAGCGCGCGGCACTGGCCGCAGCCAACAAGCGCAAGAGCGTGAGCAGCCGCCGACGTGGCTATGAGA
>NZ_JBQSXX010000003.1:0-42081 GCF_052378665.1 Brachybacterium sp. AOP24-D1-21 | reverse complement strand
TCACGCGGACGGCGTCGAAGCGGGCTGGGTCATCGATCAGCAGCTGCTGGCCCTCGGCCAGGACGGCGTCGTTGGCGGTGTGCCAGGCAACCCCGAGCCCGGCGGCGATCCTTGCGATCGTGAGGTGATCGATGACCAGGGCTTCCAGTGCCCACCGCATCCCGCCGCGGGAGAGTTTCGCCCGCTCGGGCGCGGCGGCGGTGGTGTCCTCTCGCCAGCGGTTGCCGCAGTGATCACACCGGTAGCGCCGGATCCGCACCAGCAGGGTCGTGGGGCGGTGGCCGAACGGCTGGTGAGCGAGGCGACGAGTGATCGTGCCGCGCGAGGTCGACCTCGCCCCGCAGGCGCGGCACCACGGATCTTCCTCCGCGAGTCGACACTCGAGCACCGCCCGCTCGGCCGAGAGGCGTTGACCGACGGCGACCAGACCGAGTTCGTCCAGGCGCGCGAAGGTCGTCAAATCGGGGCTGTCGAAGGTAGCGTTGGGCACGTCGAGGTCTTCCTGATGGCGAGCGTGAGAACTTCCATCATCGGGAGACCTCGACGTCTATCCCGGCACCGACGCGCCCACCCCACACTCCGCAGCTACACCCTCATCTGCGAAGAGCCGCAGATCCCCCGTTACGCCCGCTCGACGACCAGGCTGCGGGACCAGGTCGTCTCGGCCGTGATCACCTCGGGCCGTGCAGCTTCCGAGGTGGCCCGGGCCCACGGGGTCTCGTGGTGGCTGGTCCAGGCCGCCCTCAGCGCCGCTGCGGTGGTCCTGCCTGACGTCGACGACGTGCGGGTGAGGCGTCTGGGGGTCGATGAGCACCGGTACCGGTCGGTGCGCTGGTTCCGCACGGATCAGGGGGCCTGGAGACGGTTCGAGCCGTGGATGACGACGCTGGTGGACCTGGGCACCGGGCAGGTCCTCGGCATCGTCGACGGCCGCGACTCCAGGGCCGTCGGGGACTGGCTTGCCCAGCGCTCCGAGGCCTGGCGGGAGCGGATCGAGATCGTCGCGATCGATCCCTCGGCCGCGTTCCGCAAGGCGCTGCGGACCTACCTGCCCCGGGCTGCGGTCTCGGTCGACAAGTTCCACCTCGTCAAGCTCGGAAACGACATGGTCACCACCGTCAGGCAGCGCCTGGCCCGCGCCCATCGCGGCCGTCGAGGTCGCAAGGAGGATCCGGCCTGGGCGCACCGAATGCTGCTACTACGCGGCGGCGACACCCTGACCCCGAGGGCCTGGGAGCGGCTCGAGGACGTGTTCCGCACCGATGACCCCACCGACGAGCTCTCCGCTGCCTGGGGCATCAAAGAGCAGCTCCGCCGCCTCCTGTCCACCGACACCCTCGCCCAGGCCTGGCAGGAGCGAATGCGGATGGGCTACTTCGCCCAGATCGCGAACATGCCCGAGACGACGAAGCTCTATGACACCGTCGTGACCTGGTGGGACGCGATCGAGGTCCTCATCGTCACCGGCGCGACCACCGCGAAGGTCGAAGCGGGCAACACCGGCATCAAGAACATCAAACGCACCGGCCGCGGATTCCGAAACCCGGAGAACTACCGGATGCGTATCCTGCTGACCAGCGCCGCGAGAACCGTAGCGTGAACACCCGTCCCAGCAGGGTCATTCACCACGAACCGCGAAGAGCCGGCAACACTGCCTGCTGCTCGCAGCAGATTGTGGCTGATGGCCGCGATGACTAGCCAGGCCGCGTTGGCATAAAACCGCCCGGAGGGCATGTGGGCTAATGGCCCGGCTTTGAGATCAGCAAAAACCTGCTCGACGACGGCATGTTGACGGTGGACTTTGTCTGCAGCCACCGTATCCAAGACAGATTGTTCGACGGTAGTAAAGAAGGCGTGATAACGGAACGTGTCAAACAGCTGGCCTTGAGCGGCTGCCAGTTTGGTGGTATTGAGTTCCGGGATGCGGCGGACCACCAACCGGCCAGCCAGTTGCTCCTCTTGGGCTTTGGACGAGAAGGCGGTGAAATCAATTTCAGCCACCTGCGCATCAGAGATCCATCGACCCGTTTCGTCGTCATAGATCGCCTGTGGGTAATTGATCCCTCTCCAGGCCTCGGCCGGGATGTGAGCAATAGCTTTCTTCACGGCAGCGTTTTGGGGCAGGGTCACTGAGTAGTGGACTCCAGCCGCGCGGACTGCTTTGGCGACGTTGGCACTATAAAAGGCCGAATCAAACCGCGCCAACACAGGGGTATCGGGATCGATGATGCGTTTGGCAGTGGCCAGGCTGTCACTGACTAATTTGTCAGCGCCTCGCACCGAATGAGCTGCCCCTTTGCGGGCTCTTCACGAACGAGGGTGTAGTCGAGGTCTGAAACCGCCGGCTTCGAGCAGACTCCTGTCGATGTAGTGCCTCAGGTTCCGGAACCCAAGCGCGATCCCGCGCAGATGCTCGAGTCGGCCATTGATCGCCTCCGTCGGGCCGTTGCTGGTCCCGGGCCGATCGAAATAGCCGAGGACGTCAGCGGCTCGTTGCTTGAGCGTACGAGCGAGCTTGCGGACCTCGACCAGCTGCACGGGCACCCCCGTGGAGATCCGGTCGATCGTGTGCTGCAGGAAGAACCTCCCCAGCCCGCGGTCCGTCTCCCGATACGCGGTGATCATGTCCTGATACACACCCCAGGTCGCTTCAACCTCGACATGGCGCTGGTCGGCGAACACCTCCTCGAGTCGCGCATGCTGCTTCTCGGTGAGAAGACCCGCTCCTGTCAGCAGAGTCCGGCGGACCCGGTAGAGCGGATCACCAGTCCTACCCCGACGACCGAACACATCGCGCTGAACACGGCGCCGACAGTTCTCCAGCGCGTCCCCGGTAAGCCGGATCACATGGAATGGATCCATGATCGGAGCAGCGTCGGGAAGCTCTTCGGCGGCGGCGGTCTTGAACCCAGTGAATCCGTCCATCGCAACGACCTCGATCCCGTTCTGCCACTGCTGCGGGCGTGCAGCCAGCCACCGCTTGAAGACTGCTTTGGAGCGGCCTTCGACCATGTCCAGCAGCCGGGCAGGTCCGGTCTTCTCACGCACCGGGGTCAGATCGATGATCACGGTCACGTACTTGTCGCCACGCTTCGTGTGGCGCCACACGTGCTCGTCGACACCGATCGTGGTGACACCGTCGAAGCGGTGGGGGTCATCGATCAGTTGTCGTGTGCCTTCAGCGAGGATCGCGTCGTTCGCGGCCGACCATGACACGGCCAGTCCTGCCGCGACGCGGGAGATGGACAGATGGTCCACCACGAGTCCTTCCAGTCCCCATCGCAGACCGCCGCGGGAGATCTTTGCCCGCGGCGGCGCCGCTGCGGTCGTGTCCTGGCGCCACACCCGGCCGCATCCTGAGCACTTGTAACGACGCACGCGGATCAGCAGCGTCGTGGGTCGGTGTCCGAAGGGTTCGTGCGCGAGCCTGCGCACCACCGTGTCCCGTGGCGTCCCCTCACATCCGCAGTGCTGGCACCACTGGTCTGGTTCAACGACTCGGCATTGGAGCATCGCTCGGTCGGGTTCCAGGTGTTGTCCGACGGCTTGGAGACCGAGCTCGTCGAGGCGGCAGAACGTGGTCAGGCAGGGCGCATCAAAAGTAGGGTGGGACATGTCGAGGTCTTCCGGGTGGGCAGTGTAGGAACTTCCATCTTCAGGGAGACCTCGACTCCTACACGGACAGCGACGCGCTCAACGGACTACACCCTCGTTCGAGAAGAGCCTCATAACGCCATCCTGCCATGTCCGATTGCGTCCACGCCAAACTAGAAGTAAGGTTAGCCTTACTAACATCATACTGACGGGGCCAACATGACAGATTCGATCAACCTCACCCAAGACGAGCTCGCAGGACTACTCGAGGTACTCAAACACCCCGATCATCAGCAGGGGCTCGAGGACCGCTATCTGACCGTCACCGCAATTGAGCACCGCGCACGAAAACTCACTCGTATCTCAGCGACGATTTCTGGCGACGACCCACTCAACGAATGGACTCTGGCAAATCCCACGGTCCGCGTCGCATTGCCGGAACCACCCGAGGAATTCGCCGCAATCCCCGGGGTACCAAAGACCACGACGCGGGTATACACACTCGTGGAAATCGATCCAGCAACCCGCACCGCGCAAATAGACCTCGTAGTGCACGCCGAAGCTTCTCCTGCGATGCGCTGGCTAGCGCAGCTCAGGATTGGCGACCGCATTGACATTGTCGGACCACGCCCGCACCGCACCCCCGGTGAGGGCACCCCGCGGGTGCTGCTTGCCGACTCCTCTGCGCTCCCCGCGGCGACGCGGCTCCTGCGCACCATGCCCCACGTGGACGAGACTTTCGTCTTTGCTGCCGTCCCGGAGGATGAGTTTGCTATCCTGCAACAGGAGATCTCCGCATTAGCAGAACCCATCACCGCGTTTCGAGTAGAGCCGCACGGCCAATACCCACTGGCCACTGCTTTCGCCGAATTCGATCTCACCACTGACGCCAGCGTGTGGGCGGCCGGCGAACGGGAAGATATGCGCGAAATTCGCCACCGCTGCAAACACCATCTCGGACTACTGTCCGAGCAAACACAGGTATTCGGCTACTGGAAATATGGGATGACGAACACCCGGCTGGACTTCGCCAGACTCCGGGCAACGCAAAAGGGGCTCGCAGCGGGGCGCGCATTCACCGATACCGACGACTTCGAGATCGAACTGTGAACGGCGAGACAAGAATTACGAGCCTGAAATCCGACAGATTCTCCACTCGTGCTCTGCTGACTTTCGTTGTACTCGGCGCGCTGGGCGCGATCATCGTCCACGTATCACGAATTCTCGGGGTCGCATTACAAGCCACGGTCCCGTGGCTAGCATTCCCGGCACCAGTCCCCTGGTTTCTGGGGATCCTCATCGCCGCCCTGCTGATTCAACGCAGCGGCGCGGCGCTGCTCACCTCGATTGTCACAACCGTCGCAGGCTTCGGCGCACTCGCCCTGTGCGCGGGCATCGTCATCGAACTCACCTTCTTCATTACCAGACGGTTGCGCTCACAAACCCAGCCCACCTGGCCCCCTGCCCGGTCCCAGTTCTGGCTGTGGTGGGCCATCCTGGCCTGCGCAATCGTGAGTCTGATGAGCTTCGGTTTCATGTTCTTCTACCAAGAGTTTCTGCTGCTAGACCCCAGCATCAAGCTACTCGCCCTCATCATTCGGGTTGGACTTGGCGTGCTCTACGGGTGGGGCGCCTGGGTCATGACCATCGGATTGCTACGTGCAAATGTGAACCCACAGCGCATCGTCGTCGCATGAGCCTCCCGAACTCGGCCGACCCTGGCCGCTACAACGTACGGATACAGCAGTTCACAATCGCCTACGATGGCGCAAATCCGGTGCTCAATATACCTTACCTGGAGCTGGTCAGCGGGAGCTACACGCTCATCACCGGACCCACCGGTTGCGGTAAGTCAAGTCTGGCACACGCACTGGTCGGGGTGCTTGAAGATATGACGACAGCTCGGGTTGCAGGCAGCATCAGCATGAACGGAACCCAGCTTGCAACCCTAGACTCAGCCCAACGCTCCGGTACGATCGCTGCGGTCTGGCAGCGCCCAGAAACCCAGCTTTTCGCCAGCACCGTCTTGGCAGAAGTCCGTGCCGGCCTCGACTTCCAACTCATAGCACCCAACGAGGCCACGTTCAGGGCGCGCAGAGCCCTGCACCTCGTCGGTCTGAGCCACATTGACGAATCCCGTAACCCACTGACCCTCTCGGGCGGCGAACAACAGCGACTTGCCCTCGCGTCAGCACTCGTGCTGCGAGCGCCTATCCTGGTGCTCGACGAGGTCGCGTCACAGTTGGATCGCACCGCAAGCCACCGGCTCGGAAAAATCATCAGGGAGATTCGGTCCGCTCGCCAGCTCACCGTCGTGGCGTTCGACCACCGTCCGGACCCACATCTGGAACATACCGATCGGGTCATCGTACTCGATGAGAACGGCAGAATCGCGCTCGACGACAAGCCCGCCAGTGTATACGGTGAGAACGTAGACTTCTGCCGCAGAATCGGCGTGCATCTACCCGCAAAAGAGACCTCGAGCAGTGACACAGACTTCGGCGCGTTGACCGTCCACCAGACAGCACCCGGTCTGACAACCCAGGCTCTTACGGTCGCCAGACGCAGCGCACTGTTGTTGCGAGACGCCACCCTCACACTTCCCCGAGGAGCAATCGCGCTGCTGCTGGGCCCAAACGGCGCGGGTAAGACCAGCCTGCTGGATGCGCTTGCCGGCGAGAAACGCGGGGTGCGCGGGCACATCGATCCGTCACGGCGGGTAAGGCTCACCAGAGGCATTGGGTACCTGCCACAACGCGGGAGCGAGCTCATGTTCGCCCACACCGTTCGGACGGAGCTACACCTGGCATTACCACCGGGGGCGCGTTCTAGTGCCGCGGAGATCGACGATATGTTGAACCGGGCGGGGCTCTTGTGTCTGGCCGAAGTGCATCCGCAGCACTTATCGGGCGGGCAACGACAGCGGCTCTCGGTGCTCCTCGCCGTCGCCGGAAGACCGGCATTTCTCCTGCTGGACGAACCTACGAATGCACAGGATGTGACTGGCACAGCACAGATTCGTGCGCTGTTAGCAGGAAATGCTCAGGATCGCGTCGCCGTCATCGCGACGCATGATGCGGGCTCCTTCCGCGGCATCGCCACTCATCACATCGAGCTACAAACCGGAATCGTCAAAGGGGTCTGGCAGATATGACCCGCTTCAACTCCCGCAGGTGGGTTCCGCATCCGCTGATTATCGTATTGCTCACCGTTCCCGCACAGCTCGCGGTATTGCTCGCCCAACGGCCCTGGTTCAGTATTACAGTGCTGGCGTGCTGTCTCTTGGTGACAGTGGTGACGAAACCCCGCTTTGCCGCTGTCTTTATCGCGGCGGCTGGCGCGCTATCCCTGGTTCTTTGGGTCGGGATGGGCCTGTGGCTGCCTCTAGAGGCCGCGACGAACGGGGCGTTGCGTATCGTTGCACTCAGCGCCCTACTCGTGGTGCCGTTTTTCTATGTGAACTGGCCGGTGCTGGCAGACTCGTTGATTGATCGGTTCCGTGTTTCCTATCGGGTCATGGACACCGTGCTACTCGGGGAACGTTTCACTATGCTCATGCGAGCTGACCTGCGCACCGCCCGCAGGATGGCTCGACTACGTGCCCGCGGGAGCATTCGTGGACAGACGCGATTATTACTGCGGACGACGCTGCCAGTTCTCGTGGCAAGTTTCCGGCATAGCGATGAGCTCGCTCTCGCCCTGGACACTCGTGGTTTCGGTGCCCATCCGAAACGCACGGTCCACCAGAGTCGACCGCTCCGAGCGTTCGAGCTGGCTATTCTCATCGCAGTATGGGTATGCAGCATTTTCATTGCCGTATTCCTCGAAAGAATGTAGAGGTGCCTGACAGGCAGCTTGCCCCCTGATCAATTCCAGGCAGTGCTAGCGGACATGCCAATCTCCCTGTAGGCGGACACGGATTTCCCTGCTGACGGACAGTTGATCTCCCTGTCTGTGGTCCTGGGATCGGGCCGTGTCGGTCCCGAAATGCGCGTCCCTCCGGGGTTTGCTCGAGGTCTTCTACCACCACGAGCAGGTACCCACCGGAGGGACGCATGAAGAAGTCTGACAGGGAGATCATGGAAATTCTGGAGGCGTTCGACGCCACGGGGTCCGCGCATTCGGCGGCGGGGCTGGCGGGGGTGGATGCGAAGACGGTGCGGCGTTACGTCGCTGCCCGGGATGCGGGCTCTTCCCGGTTCGTGGTGATGGGGAGCGTCGCGTCGTTGACGTAGAACGGCTCGTGGTCCTGCTGTGATGGGTGTTGTCAAGACATCCGAATCTCAGAGGACCACGAGCCTGTGCACGAGAGTACTGGTTCGCAGCGTGATGCTGCGAGCACGATCTTCAACTTGCCCAATTACCGCGTCATCGATGCCGTCGACCTGCCCGACGGGGGCCGGCGGGTGGTGATCGCCTCGACCGTCCCGCCGGGCTGTCCGTCCTGCGGCGTGCTGGCGACGAAGGTCCATTCCCGCCGGTCACAGCAGGTCCGGGACGTTCCCGTCGCTGGCGCAGCGGTGGTGGTGTGGGCCAAGCGGCGCTGGTTCTGTCTGGAGCCGGCCTGTGCCCGGGGCACGTTCGCCGAGGCCACCGAGCAGATCCCGCGATACGCACGCTCGACGACCCGACTGCGGGACCAGGTCGTCTCTGCCGTGATCCGTTCCGGCCGTGCAGCCTCCGAGGTGGCCCGGGCCCACGGCGTCTCGTGGTGGCTGGTCCAGGCCGCCCTCAGCGCCGCCGCAGTGGTCCTGCCTGACGTCGACGACGTGCGGGTCAGGCGTCTGGGGGTCGATGAGCACCGCTACCGGTCAGTGCGCTGGTTCCGCACCGACGAGGGCGCTTGGAGACGGTTCGAGCCGTGGATGACGACGCTGGTCGACCTGGCCACCGGGCAGGTCCTCGGCATCGTCGACGGCCGGGACTCCAGGGCCGTCGGGGATTGGCTCGCGCAGCGCTCTGAGCAGTGGCGGGAGCGGATCGAGATCGTCGCGATCGATCCCTCGGCCGCGTTCCGCAAGGCGCTGCGGACCTGGCTGCCTCGCGCCGCGGTCTCGGTCGACAAGTTCCACCTGGTCAAGCTCGGGAACGACATGGTCACCACCGTCAGGCAGCGCCTGGCCCGCACCCATCGCGGTCGTCGGGGCCGCAAGGACGACCCGGCCTGGGCCCACCGGATGCTGCTGCTGCGCGGCGGCGACACCCTGACCCCGAGGGCGTGGGAGCGGTTGGAGAGGGTGTTCCGCACCGACGACCCCACCGACGAGCTCTCGGCCTCCTGGGGCATCAAGGAGCAGCTCCGACGCCTGCTGGCCACCGACACTCTCGCCCAGGCCTGGCAGGAGCGGATGCGGATGGGCTACTTCGTCCAGATCGCGAACATGCCCGAGGCCACGAAGCTCTACGACACCGTCGTGACCTGGTGGGACGCCATCGAGGTCCTCATCGTCACCGGCGCAACCACCGCGAAGGTCGAAGCGGGCAACACCGGCATCAAGAACATCAAACGCACCGGCCGCGGATTCCGCAACGCGGAGAACTACCGGACGCGTATCCTGCTCACCAGCGCCGCGAGAACCGTAGCGTGAATACCCGCCACAGCAGGGTCATTCACCACGAACCGCGAAGAGCCGTTCCGGGTATTCGAGCGGCATCGCAGGCGCGCCGCGCTCGCGGCCGCGCGCCAGGCGGAGACCAACATGGTGCTGGGCCGGCCGTTGACGGCTGTCCCCCGCGGGATCCGGGACGCCACCGCGCGCGGGGTCCTGGCGACGCCGTTGAAACACGCGCTGGCACGGCTGTACACGATGGGGTGGTCGTGAGCGGGGCGCCGCCGGGCGGATTCATCCGGCCTGCGGGATGCTCCTGCGCAGCTCAGTCCGCGCGGGCCGTCCACGCCGCCCACAACCGCGCGTAGGTCTCCCCGCGGCGCAACAGTTCTTCGTGGGTGCCGTCCTCGACGATCGCCCCCTCGGCCATCACGAGGACCCGGTCGGCGCGCTCGGCCTGGCTGAGCCGGTGGGCCACCACCACGGCGGTCCGGCCCCGCGCCACCCGCAGGGCGGCCCGCTCTAGGGCACCGGCGGAGGCCGAACCGGCCTCGGCGGTGGCCTCGTCCAGGATCACCACCGGGGCATCGGTCAGCAGGGCCCGGGCCAGGGCCAGATGCTGGGCCTGATCGCCGTGGAGGCGGTGCCCGTCCTGCCCCACCACGGTGTCCAGCCCTTCGGGCAGGTCCGCGATCCACTGGGCACCGGCGTCGGCCACCGCCGTCTGGAGATCGGCCGCCGTGGCGCTGGGACGGGCCAGCCGCAGGTTCTCCGCGACGGTCCCCGAGAACACGTGCACCTCCTGGCTGACCAGTACGGTGGTGTTCCCCAGCGTGCGGGCGGCGCCGCGCCAGGCCACGGTGCCGGATTCGGAGGGCAGGCTCCCGGCCAGGATCCGCGCCAGGGTCGATTTCCCGGCACCGCTCGAGCCGACCAGGGCCACTGTCTGGCCTCGGGGGATCGTGAGGGAGAAGTCCCGCAGCACGGGCCGGCCCGGCTCGTACCCGGCGGCCACCCGGTCCACCACGAGCCCGCCGTCCCCACCGGCCGGAGGTGCCGGGGCCGGAGGACCGGGAGAACCGGGCGGGCCGGCGTCGTCCACTGTGGAGGACTCCGCGACCCCCACCAGCCGGGCGAGCCCGGCGCCGGCCTTCTGCAGCTCGTCCACGTTGGCGAGCAGCACCCCGATCGGGTTGAAGAGCTGGTGGAAGAACAGGGCAGCAGCCGTGGCGGCCCCCACCGTGACGGCATCGGCGGCCACGAGGAGATAGCCGGTGGTGAGTACCGCGGCCAGTCCCACCAGTTCGGCCACGTTGAGCCGGCCGAAGAACCGGCTGCGCACCACCACGGAGGACAGGCTCAGCGAGATCGCCCGCAGGGAGGCCTCGGCCACCCGCGCCAGGGCGGGGGTCTCCTGGCCGAGGGAGCGGACCGTGTCGGCGCCGCCGGCCGCCTCCAGCACGTGCTGTCCCCGCTCGGACTCGGCCATCCGCATGGTCCGGTACAGCGGGGCCGAGGCCCGCATGAACCGGCGCAGGGCGAACCACTGGATCGGCACGCACAGCACGGCGGCCAGGGCGAACCGCAGGTCGATCAGTCCCAGGCCTCCCAGGGTGAGCGCCACCGTGAACAGGGCGGAGACGAAGGTCGGCAGGATCCCGCCGATGGCCGTGTTGACCGCCTCGACGTCATCGGACACGCGGGAGACCAGGTCCCCGGTACCGGCCCGCTCCACGGCCTCCGGCGGCTGGGCGACGGCGGCGCCGAACACCTCCTCGCGCATCTCCGCCAGCCCGCGCTGGCCCACCGTGGCCATCATCACGGCACCCGCGGCGGCCAGCCCGGCCGAGAGCAGCGCGGCCCCGGCCAGCACCGCGGCGGCCCACGGCAGCGCGGCGGCGCGGCCGGTGACGACGGCATCCACCATCCAGCCCAGCACCGCCGGGGTGGCCAGGCCGGCCAGGGACGCCCCGGCCATGACCACGGCCGTGGCGGCCAGCAGCCAGGGCCGGCGCCCGAAGACCCGCAGCGAGTACCGCCAGGTGCCCTTGCCGCCGGCGATCGGCAGATGGGTGGCCCCGGGCTCAGTGGTTGCGTGGGCGGCCGCGTCAGTGCTGGACACGATCGGCCTCCTGGGTGGTGTGGACCACGACGTCGCAGATGCCCAGCAGCAAGGGACTCGTGGTGACCAGGAGCAGCCCTCCCGAGCAGACCCGGCGCAGCCCCTCGGCGATCCGGGCCTCCGTCACGGAGTCCACCGCGCTGGTGGGATCCACCAGGGCCAGGAACGGTTGGGGCTGGTGCAGGGCCCGCGCCAGTAGCAGCCGCTGCCGCTGGCCGCCCGAGAGGAACCGGCCCTGCTCGCCGACCTGCGAGTCCAGTCCACGGGGCAGGTGCTCCAGCACCTCGTCGGCCGCGGCCGCGGAGAGCAGTTCCGGCCGGATGCGGGCGGTGAAGAGGTTGTGCCGGGCGGTGCCGGTGAACACCGCGGCATCGTGCCCGGCCACGAAGACCCGCCGGCGCAGGCCCTCCGCATCCGGGTCAACCGTGCCGGCGGCTGGATCGGCCGTGAGGACGCGCGGCATGCCGGGTCCCGGGGTGGCACGCCCGGAGAGCGCGTCCGCGATCCGCTGGGCGGCGGCGCCGTCAGTGGCCACCCCCACGATCCGGTCCTCGGCCAGCTCCACGGTCCAGGCAGAGTCACCCGTGCCGGCCTGGAGGACGACGCCGGCCGGGCCGGGCCCGCTGCCGGCGCCGGTGTGGCCGGTGGTCGCGGCGGAACCGCCGGGGCCGGTCAGCACGTCGGCCACCCGGACCGCGGCGGCGCGCTTTCCGGCCAGTTCGGCGGCGAAGAAGGACAGCATGGACATCGGGTCCCGGATCACCTGGGCCAGCCCGACCACCGCGACCAGCTGGCCCACGGTGATGGTCCCGGCCACGGCCTGGGAGGCGGCAGCCCAGGCGATGCCGGCCAGGAACAGCCCGGAGAGCAGCACGGTGACGGCGTTGAACACCGCGTGGCTGCGCGCCCGGGACAGGGCGGCGTCCAGGGACCTGCGGCTGACCGCGCGGTAGCGCTCGGCGGCCGGTCCCACCGCGCCGATGCCCTGCAGGACCCGCAGGCCCGTGACCAGGTCGGTGGCCACGTGGGTGGCCTCGGCGGCAGCCGCCTGCTGCCGGGAGGTCCGCTCCTCGAGGGGTTTGGTGACCAGGTGCATCACCACCAGGAATACGGCCGTGGCCACGAGCACCCCCAGGCCCAGGGGCCAGGAGATCAGCAGCAGGGACACCGCCGCCGTGACCAGGGCGGCCAGGGCCGCCAGCTGCTCGGCCACCGTCCAGCTCAGGGCCGAGGTCATGGCGGTGTCCGAGGTCGCGATGCTCAGCACCGTGCCCGACCCCTGCCGGTGACCGTCCTTCCGGGCGTGCAGCACGCGCCCGAGGATCCGCTGGCGCAGGGCGTGCTGGCCGTGGGTGAAGACGGTGGTGGTCAGGCGGAAGCCCATCCGCCAGCTGGCGGTCAGGGCCGTGAACAGTGCGGCCAGCGCCAGCAGGGTCCACAGCAGGGCCACCGGGTCCGAAGGGCGGATGGCCCGGTCCACCGCGACGCCGATCAGCACCGGGACCAGCGCCTCGCACACCTGGTGGGCCATCAGGAGCAGGGAGGACACGCCCAACCGGGTGCCGCGTCCCTCCCGGACCATGGCCAGCGCGAAGGCACCGGCCGGCGTCGTGACCGGTGGTCCGGCGCCGGGGGAGGATTCTGAAGGGGGCACCTGTTGACGGTACCCAGCGGCCACGGTGGCGCGGCAAGACCGCCACCGGACGAGGTGTAGCGCAAACCGGACAGACCCTCCGGCGCCGGCCGCCGGCGGTGGTGTACTGAGGGTGCCCGCCGCACGACCGCCGCACGACCGCCGAACGAGAGATGCAGTATGACCGAGATGACGGACCTGATGGACCTCTACGCCGATTCCGTCACGCTGGGCTATGACGAGCGCGTGATCTCCCGGGACCTGTCCGTCCAGATCCCGCCGGGTTCACTCACGGTCGTCATCGGCCCGAACGCGTGCGGCAAGTCGACCCTGCTGCGGGCCCTGTCCCGGCTGCTGAAGCCGGCCGAGGGGGCCGTGGTGCTGGACGGTGAGTCGATCGCCTCCTACCGCGCCAAGGACGTCGCGAAGAAGCTCGGCCTGCTGCCCCAGACCTCGATCGCCCCGGACGGGATCTCGGTGGCGGACCTCGTGGCCCGGGGCCGGTACCCGCACCAGTCGCTGCTGCGGCAGTGGACGGAAGCGGACGAGGCCGCCGTGGTGGACGCCATGCGCGCCACCAACGTGGTGGACCTCTCCGGCCGCCAGGTCGACGAACTCTCCGGCGGCCAGCGCCAGCGCGTGTGGGTGTCCATGGTGCTGGCCCAGCAGACGCCCATGCTGCTGCTGGACGAGCCGACCACCTTCCTGGACATCGCCCACCAGATCGAGCTGCTCGAGCTGCTGCGGGAGCTGAACGAGGACCGCGGGCAGACCCTCGTGGCGGTGCTGCACGATCTCAACCACGCCTGCCGTTACGCCACCCACCTGATCGTGATGAAGGACGGGATGATCGTGGCCGAGGGGGACCCCGCCGGGATCGTCACGGCCGAACTCGTCCAGGAGGTCTTCGGGATGGCCTGCGTGGTGATCGATGATCCCATCACCCTGACCCCCATGGTGGTGCCGATGGGCAGGCCGCGGCTCAACCGAAGCTCATAACGTCAGGGCGCTGTGCTCTAATTGACCCCGTGCCCCTGACTCTGACCCGCTCCCCAGCAGCCCAGCCCGCCGACGGCGCCGAGGTGGAGCACCACATGCCGCCCACCGACGCCACCCTGCACTGCACGGAGGTGGACTGCCCCCGCTTCCACCGCGCGTTCACCTACACCCACGGCAACCCCGAGGGGAAGCAGTGGGAGGCGCACTGGCACCAGCACTTCCACGAGGTGCTCTGGGGCAGCCGCGGGACCCTCGCCGTGGAGACCCCGGGCGGGGTGTACATGGTCCCGCCCGGCGTGGGCCTGTATCTGCCCGCGGGGATCGAGCACGCGGTGCTGGCCGGGCCCCGCTCCGAGTTCAAGTGCAGCTTCTTCCATGTCGACCTGGCTCCGGCCCTGCGCCGCACCGTGGGGGCCGTGACCGTGCCTCCCGTGGTCCAGGAACTGCTCGGGTACCTGGGCTCCGCCGACTGCGAGCTGCCGCTGCGCCGGGACACCGAGAGCCTGGCCTGCCGGCTGCTGTCCCCCGTGGATCTGCTCGCGATCGGCACGGACCTGCCCGCCGATGACCGGCTGCGCACCATCGCCCGCGGCATCCTGGACGATCCGGCGGACGATTCGACCCTGGAGGCGTGGGGCTTGCGCGTCGGGGCCAGCGGCCGCAACCTGTCCCGGTTGTTCGTGCGGGAGACCGGCATGACCTTCGCGCAGTGGCGGCTGCAGGCCCGGCTGCGGGTGGCCGTGTCCCTGCTCGCGGGAGGCATGGGCGTCGGCTCGGTGGCCCGCCACGCGGGGTACCAGTCGGCCAGTGCCTTTGTGGCCGTCTTCCGCCGCGAGACGGGGCTCACCCCCGGGGCGCTGCAGGAGGAGTACGCGCGCCGTTACCGATGACTACCGCTGAGTAGCCGCGCCACCCTGCCCCAGCGCCACCTCGACCGGCGTCTCCGTGGACTGAATTGTCCGCCCGGCACCACCGGTCGTCCGGATTGCGCTATGTCCCGGCCCTACAGTGAGTACGGCAATAGGTAAGGCTTGCTTAATTTCCGGTATCGCTCCCGGCAGGCCTTCACCCCGGCCGGGACTCCCACCGGCCGGGCACCACCCACAGAACTGGATCACCATGCTCGCTCGCTCCACCACGCTCCGCGGCGCCGCCGCCCTCGCGGCTGCCGCCGTCCTGCTCACCGCCTGTTCGGCCGGAAACGCCACCACCGATGACGCAGAGGGCGGGGACCCGGCATCCACCGAGACCATCACCGTGGACAACGAGTTCGGCACCGCCGAGGTCCCCGCCGAACCGCAGCGCGCCCTCGGCTTCTACACCACGGACGTGGACATCCTCATCACCCTGGGCATCCAGTTGGCGGACCAGCAGCCGATCCGCGGGGACGCGGGCTACACCACCTTCCCGGAGTTCTTCCCCCAGGAACCGCTGGCGGACATCACCCCGTTCGCGAACTATCCGGAGTACGACTACGAGAAGGTCGTGGACGCCGATCCCGACTTCATCCTCAGCGGACTGGCCTACGACGAGACGGTCCCGCAGAAGCTCAACCCGATCGCCCCGACCTACAACTACAACGGCTTCGACGGCCAGGACTGGCAGGTGCACTTCAAGCAGACCGCCGAGGCCCTGGACCGGGTGGAGGAGTACCAGGCCTGGACGGACTCCTATAACGAGCGGGCCGAGGAGCTCAAGGTCGAGCTGGAGCAGGCCGGCGTGGACCCGGTGGTCGCCGCGGTGTACTACTGGGACGGGAAGGTGTCCACCGGCTGCTACGGCCCCATCTGCCAGACGCTGGAGGACCTGGGGATGCAGGTCGCCCCTCTTGCCAAGGACGCCGGCGTGGACGGTGTAGACCTGAGCATGGAGGAGATCGACCGGCTCGAGGGCATCGACGTGGTGTTCACCTCCGTGGGCGCGGACGGCGAGGACACCGAGTTGAACACCGCCCAGCCGTTGCGGGACTCCACCGTGTGGCAGTCCCTGGACTTCGTGGCGAACGAGGAGATCCACACCTTTGAGATGGAGATGAACTTCGGCTCGCCCAGCGGGCAGACGGCCCTGCTCGAGACCGTTGCGGAGGCGCTGCTGCCGTGAGCACCCGAGGACGCAGCGACGCCCTGCCCCAGCGGATCTATCACGCAGAAGTCCTCGAGACCCGGCGCCTGACCCCGGGCATGATGCGGATCGTGCTCGGCGGCGAGGACCTGGCCGGGTTCGCCACCACCGGGGTGGGGGACGAGTACATCCGCCTGTTCCTGCCCGAGCCCGGCCGGCGCGAGCCCGTGTACCCGGAGGCCACCGAAGACTCCTGGACCTACCCGGACGGTGTGGAGCCCAGCCCCATGCGCACCTACACCATCCGCTCCGTGGATCCCGACGCCGGCCGGGTCACGGTCGACTTCGTGTGCCACCCCGGCGGGGTGGCCGCGGAATGGGCGCTGGCGGCACGGCCCGGGGACCCGGTGGGCTTCAACACCCCCACCGGTCTCTACGAACTCCCGGCGGGGGCCACCTGGCAGCTGCTGCTCGCCGATGCCACCGGGCTGCCCGCCGCCGCGCGGCTGATCGAGGACGCTCCGGCCGGCATCGCCACCCGGGCCGTGCTCGAGGTCTCCGGGGCCGGCGACGAACAGCGGATCGCCGCACCGGTGGGCGCCGAGGTGGCCTGGCTGCACGGCGGCAACGGGCTGGGCCCCAGCCAGCTGGCCGAGGTGCTGCGCGGGACCACGCTGCCCGAAGGCCCCGGCTATGTGTGGGTGGCCGGGGAGACCCGGGTGACCCGGGACGCCCGGAAGTACCTGCGCCGCGAGCTCGGGCTGCCCGCCACCGCCTTCAAGGTCATCGGCTACTGGACGGACCAGGCTGAGGAGTGGCGCGCCCGCTTCGACGCCCAGGGGCCGGAATTCCGGAACTGGCTGGAGCAGCTCTGGGACCAGGAGCAGCACCGCGACGTCGAGGACATCATCGATGAGGTCGATGAGGCCTACGCCGCCCGTGGCCTCTGAGGTGGCCGTTGAGGTGGCCACGAAGGCCCCGGCACCGGCGGGAGCGGCCCTGCGGGACGCGGCCCCCGCCGGTGCCGGCCTGGCCCGGGCCAACGCCCAGCGCGGGTGGGGTGCCTTCGCGTGCCTGGTGGCCGCCGTCGTGCTGGTGTTCGCCAGCCTGCTGATCGGTGCGCGCCTGGTGGACCCCGGCACGGTCTGGGCCGCGCTGACCGCCTTCGACGGCAGCGCCGACCAGGCCGCGATCATCGAGTTCCGCGTCCCGAGGACCATCGCCGGCGTGCTGATCGGGATCGGGCTGGGCCTGTCCGGGGCGCTCATCCAGGCGCTGACCCGCAACCCGCTGGCAGATCCCGGGGTGCTCGGCGTCAACGCGGGTGCCTCCTTCGCCGTGGTGCTGGGCGTCGCGTTCTTCGGCGCCGCCGGGATGGGCCAGTTCATCTGGTATGCCTTCGGCGGGGCCTTCGCGGCCACCGTGGTGGTCTACTACCTCGGCTCGCGCGGGCGCTCGGGCGGCACCCCGGTGAAGCTGACCCTGGCCGGCGTGGCCTTCGGCGCGGTGCTGGCCGGCATCACCCAGGGACTCGTGCTGCTGGATGGCGGCACCCTGGACGCCATGCGGCGCTGGGCCGCCGGCAACCTGGCCGCCGTGGGCTACGGGCCGTTGCCGCTGCTGGCGGTGTGCATGGGACTGGGCGTGCTGATCTGCGTGGTGGTCGCCCGGCCGCTCAACGCGACCGCCTTGGGCGATGACAACGCCCGATCCGTGGGCGTGAACCTGGGCTTCACGCGCGTGCTCGTGGTCGCCGCCGTGACCGTGTTCGCCGGTGCCTCGACCGCCGCCGCCGGACCGATCGGCTTCGTGGGCCTGATGGTCCCGCACGTGTGCCGGTGGATCGTGGGCCCGGATCAGCGGTGGATCCTGCTCTACACGGTGCTGCTGTCCCCGGTGCTGCTGCTGGCCGCGGACATCATCGGCCGCGTGGTGGCGCGGCCGGAGGAGCTCGAGGTCGGGATCATCACCGCGTTCGTGGGCGCCCCGGTGCTGATCTGGCTGGTCCGGCGCAAGACGGCGAGCACGCTGTGATCACCACGGACACCCCCGCCTACGACGCCGGCCGGCGGGTCCTGACGGTCCGCGCCGGCCGCTTCGCCCGGGACGGCGGCCACCTGGTGTCCGGGCTCGTGGGCCTGCGCCCGGCGGCGATCGGCCTGGTGCTTGTGGTGGTCATCCTGGCCGCCGCCGTGGCCGCCATGGCCCTGGGCAGCTACCGGGTGCTGCCCGGGGACGTGGTCGCCGCGCTGTTCGGGCAGGGCACCACCAAGGACCAGCTCGTGGTGGTGGAGTGGCGGCTGCCGCGGGTCATCATGGCGGTGGTCGTCGGGGCCTTCCTGGCCATGGCGGGCGCGGTGTTCCAGTCGCTCACGCGCAACCCGCTGGGCAGCCCGGACATCATCGGCTTCAACGCCGGCGCCTACACCGGTGCCCTGGGGGCCATCCTGTTCCTGGGCGGCGGCTTCGCCTCCACCGCGGTGGGTTCCTTCGCCGGGGGACTGGCCACGGCCGCCGTCGTGTACCTGCTGGCCTTCCGCAATGGGATCCAGGGCTTCCGGCTGATCATCGTGGGCATCGGCATCGCCTCCATGCTCTCCGCGTTCAACACGTGGCTGATCCTCAAGGCCGAGCTGCAGCTGGCCATGGTGGCCTCTGTCTGGGGTGCCGGCTCGCTGAACAACGCGGATTGGGAGCGGACGGCCCTGCTGACGGTCTTCGCGGTGGTCCTGCTGCCGCTGCTGATGGCCCTGTCCCGGCCGCTGCAGGCCTTGGAGCTAGGCGACGACGCGGCCGCGGCGCAGGGCGTGGCCACCGAGCGCGCCACGCTGATGCTCATGGTGGTGGGCGTGGCCCTGACCGCGGTGTGCACGGCCGCGGCCGGGCCCATCAGCTTCATCGCCCTGGCGGCGCCCCAGATCGCCCGGCGGCTGACCGGCTCGGGGCGGGTGTCCCTGGTGTCCTCCGGGCTGGTCGGGGCGGCCCTGTTGCTGCTGAGCGACCTCGTGGCCCAGCACGCGCTGCCGGGGATCCAGATGCCGGTGGGAATCGTCACTGTGACGGTCGGCGGCGGATACCTCGTCTGGCTGCTGTTCCGCGAGGCCAAGAAGTCCTGATTCCCGCGCCGCTGGGCTGACCGGGTGGAGGCCGGGTGGAGAATGGGGGAGTGACTCTGGGGATCGTGTTCGCGGCCATCGCCGCCATCCTGGTCGGATCCATCCTGCAGCGGCTGTCCGGGACGGGCGTCGGGCTGGTGGTGGCCCCCGTGCTGGCGCTGCTGATGGGCCCGGCGCTGGGAGTGTTCGTGACCAATGCGACCACGGTGGTCTCCGGCTTCCTCATCATGCTCGCCGTGCTCAAGGACGTGGACTGGCGGCGGTACCTGATCTTCCTGCCGATGGCGCTCGTGGGGTCCGTCCCGGCGGCGTTCCTGGTGCGCGAGCTGGATGCGGCGTGGCTGAACATCGTGATCGGCGCGGTGGTGCTCGGGGCCACCTGCACTCCTGCCTGACGCAGGACGGTGCAAATGGGCTCGACCCCGATCTTGCGACCCTCGAAGAGGTCATCACGGTGAGTGTCGATGAAGGCGACTACCTCTTGTGTTGGCGGTCGAGCTCCGCCCCGAAGAAAGAAGCAGCCCTCTTAAGAATTTCGTTGGCCCGGCGCAACTCGCGATTCTCCTGCTCTAAAGCCAGCATTCTCGCGGCCTCATCGGTGGTGACGCCCGGGATCTGGCCGTCATCGACGTCGGCCTGCTTGACCCAGGTCCGCACCGACTCGGTGCCGTAACCCAGTTGCTCGGCCACCCGCTTCACGGTGCCCTGAGTGGTCCCCAGCTCAGCACGCAGGGTGCGCACCATCCGCACCGCTGCTGCTTTTTCCTCCGCGCTGTACCGACGCGTAGTCGGCTGATCCTGCGAGATGTCCTTCGGCATAACCCCATCCTCGTTTCCAAGGTCAGGAGTCTCCAAGAAACCCAGGGCGATTCACTCCACAACACCGCCGGCAACCGCGGATCGGCACTCTCCGCCGCAACAGCAATCTGTGCGTGCAAACGTACTGTCGCCTGTTCACGGGTCGCAGCCACGAGCCGTGCCAGGACGCTCACGCCCGGCAAAAGGACCTTCTCCCGGCGCAACCAGGCAACCGCGTGTCCGAACAACGTGGTGATCCCCTCGCCATGCGTCCAGGACCGCGAAAAGACGAACGCCGTCAATGCTTCAGTTAGCGGAGCATCAAGATCCCGGTACCCGTAAACGGCACGGATCTCGCGCGCATGCGCGTTGGCTGTCTCAACGCGCTCGGTGTATCGCTTGACCACCGAGGGATCCGCGACTCCGAGCTGCGCCGCAACGTAATCGACCACGGACCATGGCACATCGAGCGGGTCAGCAAGAAGCGCCCCCAAAAATCGTGCCGTCCCGACCTGTACGGCAAACCCAAGCCGACTGTGCTCACCCCTGCGCCTGCGGATCAACTCCTGATCGGTGTCGTCGAGATGGAAGAACCGCTCCAGATCGTTCTGCGAAGGTTCTCCCACGAACCGCCCGAACGCGGCAGCCTGCGCATCACTCAAGAATTCAACTGGCACAACCTACAGACTACCGACAGTCACGTAGCCGAGGGCTAAACGGGCTCTTCCCGGTTCGTGGTGATGGGGAGCGTCGCGTCGTTGACGTAGAACGGCTCGTGGTCCTGCTGTGATGGGTGTTGTCAAGACATCCGAATCTCAGAGGACCACGAGCCTGTGCACGAGAGTACTGGTTCGCAGCGGGATGCTGCGAGCACGATCTTCAACTTGCCCAATTACCGCGTCATCGATGCCGTCGACCTGCCCGATGGTGGCCGGCGGGTGGTGATCGCCTCGACCGTCCCGCCGGGCTGTCCGTCCTGCGGCGTGCTGGCGACGAAGGTCCATTCCCGCCGGTCACAGCAGGTCCGGGACGTTCCCGTCGCTGGCGCGGCGGTGGTGGTGTGGGCCAAGCGGCGCTGGTTCTGTCTGGAGCCGGCCTGTGCCCGGGGCACGTTCGCTGAGGCCACCGAGCAGATCCCGCGATACGCCCGCTCGACGACCCGACTGCGGGACCAGGTCGTCTCGGCCGTGATCCCTTCCGGCCGTGCAGCCTCCGAGGTGGCCCGGGCCCACGGCGTCTCGTGGTGGCTGGTCCAGTCCGCCCTCAGCGCCGCCGCTGTGGTCCTGCCTGACGTCGACGACGTGCGGGTAAGGCGTCTGGGGGTCGATGAGCACCGCTACCGGTCAGTGCGCTGGTTCCGCACCGACGAGGGCGCTTGGAGACGGTTCGAGCCGTGGATGACGACGCTGGTCGACCTGGCCACCGGGCAGGTCCTCGGCATCGTCGACGGCAGGGACTCCAGGGCCGTCGGGGATTGGCTCGCGCAGCGCTCTGAGCAGTGGCGGGAGCGGATCGAGATCGTCGCGATCGATCCGTCGGCCGCGTTCCGCAAGGCGCTGCGGACCTGGCTGCCTCGGGCCGCGGTCTCGGTCGACAAGTTCCACCTGGTCAAGCTCGGGAACGACATGGTCACCACCGTCCGGCAGCGCCTGGCCCGCACCCATCGCGGGCGGCGGGGTCGCAAGGACGACCCGGCCTGGGCCCACCGGATGCTGCTGCTGCGCGGCGGCGACACCCTGACCCCGAGGGCGTGGGAGCGGTTGGAGAGGGTGTTCCGCACCGACGACCCCACTGACGAGCTCTCGGCCTCCTGGGGCATCAAGGAGCAGCTCCGACGCCTGCTGGCCACCGACACTCTCGCCCAGGCCTGGCAGGAGCGGATGCGGATGGGCTACTTCGTCCAGATCGCGAACATGCCCGAGGCCACGAAGCTCTACGACACCGTCGTGACCTGGTGGGACGCCATCGAGGTCCTCATCGTCACCGGCGCAACCACCGCGAAGGTCGAAGCGGGCAACACCGGCATCAAGAACATCAAACGCACCGGCCGCGGATTCCGCAACGCGGAGAACTACCGGACGCGTATCCTGCTCACCAGCGCCGCGAGAACCGTAGCGTGAATACCCGCCACAGCAGGGTCATTCACCACGAACCGCGAAGAGCCCCGTTGGCTGCTTCCTCGTCATGGGGTTCGATCATGGTTGAACTGTAACGAGCCGGGTGCGCTTTGAGGCGAACCACGGGGATCACGGGTGCTGGAGGTAGCGGTACAGCGTGGATCGGCTGACACCGTGCTCACGTGCGATTTGGGCTTTGGGTGTGCCGGCGAGGGCGGCGTTGCGGACAGAGCGGATCTGGTCGCTTTCGAGGCTGCGGGGCCGGCCCTTGTAGGCGCCGCGCTTCTTGGCGGCGGCGATGCCCTCGGCCTGGCGCTGACGGATGAGCTCGCGCTCGAACTGCGCGAAGGCGCCCATCATGTTTAGCTGGAACGCCGCCATCGCATCCGCGTGCCCGGGCTCGAAGGTGAGCCGCTCCTTGAGGAACTCGACGCTCGCACCCTTCCGGGGCCGCTGCTCGGTGTGATCGGCGGGGTCACCGGTGATCTGCTGGACGATGTCGTTCAGGTCGATGACCGAACGAGCCAGGCGGTCCATGGAGGCGACGACGACATGGTCGCCGCGGCGGACGTGCCGGATGAGGGCCTGTAGCTGCGGGCGGTCGGTCATGCTCTTGCCCGACTGCTTCTCGGTGAAGACCTGGTCGCACTCCCCTACCGCCTCGAGCTGCCGGGCGAGGTTCTGGCTGGCCGATGACACCCGAAGGTACGCAACGCGCTGCCCCGGGGCCCGAAGTGTTCCATTCACGTCTTAGACCCTAGCCGCTACATGTGCCAAAACACGGGAAGGGACCTAGTGGAACAGTGGCGACGTCTCGGTGACGGGTGTCGCGTTTGGGTATGCCTCAATGGGACGTCGATGGCGAGAGTACGGGATTTGAACCCGTGAGGGGCGACCGGCTCCAGTGCGCTTTTAGGGCACCATCTTCGGCCGCTTGGTCAACTCTCCACGCCCTCGGCGCCGTGTAGCTAGCGGTTAAGAGTCATAGGGGGCGCTCATCGGCAGCCGTACCGGACGAGCCTGACGCCAGAGAGTCGAGTGAGGTCGTGGAGCGAAGCGTTCACCGACTACGGTTAGCGTTGCGCAACGTCGGTCGCGACGAGGCAACGCACGGCCGGCGCGGGCAAACAGCGAGAAACCCCGGGTCAGTTTCCTGATACCGGGGCTTCCCAAGATCGTGGCCCAAGTAACATGCCGTGAGGCATCGGTCATCAAGGGCTCTCGCTGCTCTGAGCATACCTGACGGGAGCGTGTATGTCGACGGTATCTGACACCTGGGTCACGGAGTGGTTGACGCCGGGGCGCTACAACAAGTATCTGAAGGCCGCTGGTCACGACCCCGTCCGCGCCCTCGAGCTCTACGAGTGGAACGCTCGTGTTTCGTCAGCTCTGCTACATGATTTAGGGCACCTTGAAGTCGGCCTGCGCAACGCCTACGACCGTCAACTGCTGGCCCATCCCCTTGCCGCGGGCCAAGACTGGATTAGCCGCGCAATCTACGACCAGCTCTGGGCTCCCCATCTTGTGGTCGGTGCCGACGGCAACACGCAAGACAAGAACTCCACTCCTCGAGGTGCCATTAAGACTGCAAGGAAATACGCTGGGTACACGGACGGCGGCTCGGTAAATCGCGGAAAAGTCATCGCTGAAATCATGTTCGGATTCTGGACCTATCTGACCGACAGTCTTCACGAAAAGACCCTCTGGGTGCCTTCACTCCGCTTTGCCTATGCGCCTGGCGCAGACCGCGCCCAGCTACACGACGCGCTGTCTTTGTTGCGCGACGCCCGTAACCGCTTGGCCCACAACGAGTCGATCTTCGACCAGCGGCCGGAGAACCTACGTAGACGCATCATCTTCGTAGCACGCACACTCTCGGCACCACTCAGTCAGCACATTGCGGCCAACAGCGACGTCCCGGTTTTACTGGCGGCCAAGCCGTAGGGGTATAGCAGTATCTATTGAGCTGCACGGACACTTCACCCCCGGGCGCCCAACCAGCCGGAAAGGCCAGCTATCGGCTAACAACTGCGGCGCTCTATCTTGCGCCCCGGCAGGAGTGCAACAGGTTGCCCGAGTGCTCGATCTGCGCGGCGACCTATGCAGAAGCTCCTCGGTGGGAACCTCGCGCTTCGGTGCGACTTGCACGAAACTGGCCCCGCCTCGTTCCCACGGGGCGGGGCCAGCTCTATCGTTCGCGCCTTGAGGTGTGGCATCCGGACACTCTCTAATGAGAAGAGGCCAGTGCGTCGAGATGGCAGGACCCTAATGAGAGGAACGCCAGTTCGCCTACGCGCATATTGAGCTTCCCACGAGTTTTCGGCACACGCAAGCCTGAAGTTGAAACGTAAAGTTTCCTGTTGATGCGGGGGCGAGACGCTGTCATGAGCTTGAGGGGTGCTGCTACGGCTCTAGGCGAGACGTAGTTGCTGCGAGTAAGCTAGGACGGTACATATCGTTCAGTCCCTATTAGTAGGCAGTGCCGAGCCGCCGTTTAAGTAGGCAACCTTGTTGCGTGGAAGTTCAAGAGGAGTAGGTGTGGTGGGCGGAATTGAGGGCGCAGAGACTATCGGTCGCAGCGGCTTGCCCGAGCTGGTGTCAGACGCTTCGGAGCTGTCACGCAGTCGCGCACGCGATCTTGCAGAGCGTGTCCAGCGGCGGAAGGGGATCCCGTTGCGGACGGCTTACATCCGCAGCTCGGACATGAGTGAGGATCCGCCGTTAGCACGCCTGATTCGCTCAGGGGGACGAGGGGGCGCGACTGCGGTGAAGCTCCATCTTGGACTGGTGTGGCTTGCTGCCAGACCTCCTTTTGAGGTCAAGGGGGTCTCGTCCCGAGTGTGGGCGGAGTTGTTGGATCTGGATGATCCATCCGTCAACGGGAAGCGACGTATCAACCAGGCGCTAGTGAAGCTTGAGCAGGAACGGCTGATCCACGTAGAGAGGAGCCGGGGCGGAGCATCAACGGTGCGGCTACTCGTGGAGTCCGGGGTGGGTCTGCCGTACGTCGATGTTCCCTCGACCGCTCGCTTCCGAGCCGCGCCTGCCGACCGGCATGACCACGACTACTTCCAGGTCCCTAGAACCCTTTGGCTCAACGGCCACATCCAGTCGATGAGCGCTAAAGCTCTAGCGATGCTGCTCGTGATCACTGAAGAGCAGTTTGGCGACCACGAGAGGGAGGTCTGGTGGTCAGAGCAGCGATTCCGGGATCTGTTTGGACTGAGCAGGGCAACTCGATCGGAGGGCGCGCGTGAGCTCTTCCAGAGGCGCCTCGTGGTGCTGAGTCGCAGGCCGGTGTCCGCCGGCAGGTCGGCGTTCGCGGAGGAACGCATGCGCAACACCTACGTAGCCATCAATGACGCGGTGGACTTCAACACCTGAGTGGCATCTCCTAGCGAGGCCCGTCTGATTCTGGGGCCAGGTGCGCTTCCCCTCCCCCAAGGAATCTGCTCTCGCCTGAGAGTGGCGCTGTCTCCGGCGCGGGTCAGGAACCTTGTTCCGGAAGACCCGGCAAGGACGGGCGGCATCGGCGCTGGCGAACCCACTCGGAGATGTCACCGGCCTGCCGACCTCCATCGTTCAAACGCTCGTTACTGGGTGGGCTGGCTACCTCATGTCCCCCCGGGGACGCATTGGTGCCAGAGGTCCGTCGGGCTGTTTCTTCTAGACTTCTAGGATTTCGGGTCCTCGTGGGGCTGTTTCGTCGTCTTGATTGATGCTCGTGGTCGTCCTTGCTTTCGTGTTCATGTTGGTGCTTCTTGTGTGCTCTGGATGGGTCTGATGCGTTCGCTGATGCTGCGTCGCTGATGCTTGTAGGTCGCGCTGCTGTGTCGCGCTCGTTGAAGTGGGTGGATTGCGTCAATTTCCGTGCAAGCAGCTGGGACAGATGGCCCAGTTGCTAAGCCCGGGACAGGTGCAGTCCTCGACGGCGCCTCAAACGGGCCATCTCCCGGGAGATCCACCACGTCCTGCTCGACCCCTCCACCGTCGAGCCGGTCGACTTCCGGGCCCTGCGCACCCAGAAAGGCATCACGCTGACCCAAGCCGCCGAGGCGCTCCAGCCCCGGTCGGCACGCATCTCCGACATCGAACGACGAACCCGGCCGCTCCCGGACCTCACCGACCGCTACCGAACCTGGCTCACCCCCGCTTGACACAAGACAGGAGCATCAGGCCCCTCTGCCATGGAAGTCCGCATCTCCCCCACACGCTTCGACGTCAGCCCCTTCGTCGGCATCCGGCGCATCCCCGCCTCCCCGGCTGAGAAGACGTCCTAGTACAGCGACACGCCATCAAACAGTGTCGTACATGTACCGTCCACGTGTAGTGTGTTCCACATGGCTAGCTCCTACCGCCGCCCGCGAGGCACCCCGACTGTGCAGGCGCACATGCTTTTGGCGACCGACATCAAGAAAAAGATCGACGAGTACGCCGAAATCGCGAACGCCCCTCAGTGGGCTGTCGTCGAGGCAGCCATCCGGGCCGGCAAGCCTGGCCCCAACGGGCTCCCGTCCAACTGGGACATGGAGACCGGCGAGAGCCAGATGGAGATGAACCTCAGCGAGAAGAAGCGCGCATAAAGACTTCGCCCCCAACCTGTTGAAGCAGGTCGAGGGCGATTCAGAAGTCTTCGGGTCTAGTTGCAAGCTAGGTCCCGGGGGCGAACCTTGAAAGGAGGTTCATTCACTTGTTGCCCCCAGAGTACGGGGGTCGAGGCACCGTAGGCAACTACGGCGAGCCCGGCGTGTCTCCGCACACCCCGATGACCCTCTCCCCAGAGCTTTCCTGGACCCTTACCGCACCCGTGATCGCGGGCCAGGCTCGCATGCGCTTGGGTAGGAAGCAGCGCGAGGGTCGCCTCAGCTACCCCGCCAGCACGGAGCGGGACCTCACGGCCGAGCTGCCCACAAAGCCCGCCGCGGTGCGTCTTTACAGCAACGCGGGGCACTGCAGCGTCCTCGGGCTCGATTTCGATGCCAAGGACCGCACCCTCGAGCAGGTCGCTGACGTTGCCTATGATGTCTTCCAGGCCGAAGCCCTGCTCGATCAGGCTGGCGCCTGGTTCCTCACCGATCACGCTCACGGTGGCACGCACATCTACGTCCTCCTTGAGCAGCCGCTCGCGTTCCTGGAGGCACGCGAGTTGGTCGAGGCGATGGCACGACGGTGGGTCACGCTGGACCCCTCCCCTCACCAGTCGATCGCCCGTGGCTGCATCACCGTCCCCGGCACCGTCCACAAGCACGGCGGACACCGGAACCTCACGATCAGTGAGCGCTCTCTGCGCGAGCGGGTCGACGGCCTGCGGACCCCTGCCCGGGCGCTCCGGCAGCTTCGTTTGAACTTCCGCGACGAGATCCTCGTCGTGAAGGCCAAGCGCGCCGCGACAGCAGCGGCCGAGCCCCACAGCACCCCGGCCGTGTACGAGGCGGGTGCGGGCCGCATCATGGGCCAGAAGTACCTCGCCCTGGCTCTGGAGGGCGACTGGGCCGCCTACGGCTATGACAGTCCCTCCGAGGCCCGCTGGGCCGTCTTGTGGTCCGCGAGGGCTACCGGCCTTGGCCGCGAAGACGTTGCCGCGCGTATGAGCGATGGCCGGTGGGCCGGCCTGTGGGCACTGCACGGCCACCGGCACGCCCCCTGGGCCACCTTCGCGGGCGACTGGGAGCGGATGGAACCCCTGTTCAACGCGACAAACAACGAGCGGGACGACTCCGTCCATACATCTGACACAAGCGCCAACTCTCACACGGGGGGGCCGTCGATCCGGGATACACACGGGGTGATCCGCGCCTGGCGCAGCCTCCTGCACGAGGTGGAGACCCGGGAGTTCCCCGGTGCTCGGGGCTGGACTCGCCGTCTCCTCCTTCGCGCTGCGGCCAAGCAGTCCCACGAGATCGGCTCCACCCTCACAGCCACCGGTGTCCGCGGTCTCTCTGTCGCCACTGGACTCAGCCTGCAGACGGTTGCTGAGCTGCTCCGTGAGATCTCTACCGAATCCGATCCCTGGATCACGCTGACCTCTCGTGCCCGTGGCCGCGAGGCAGCCGCCTACGAGCTGCGCATTCCCGACCGCTACGCCGAAGCGGCCACGACGGTTCGTTGGACTCGAGGGAAGGCACAGGCCCTACGTCCGGTGTTCGAGCAGCTCGGAGCGCCTGCAGCCCTGGTCTACGAGGCGATCGAACATGGCCACGGCTCCTCCCCCACCACCGTCCAGCAACGAACTGGTCTCTCCCGAACGGCCGTTACCGACGCGCTCACCACCCTGGCTGGATGGAACCTCATCGACGGCGACCCTGCAGACGGCTACTGGCTCACCAGCAGCGATGCGGACCTCGAACGACTCGCCGAACGATTTGGCGTCACCCATGCCCGCGCGACGAAGATCGCGACTTACCGCGCACAGCGACGCATCTGGTGGGCCTACCTCGACCGCCACCACATCGCCCTCCATGCCGACGACCTCGTAGCCGATGCTGAAATCCTCGCCCTGCTCGACGAAATGCGTATGAACGATGACGACCCACCACCAGTACCAACAAGCTTCTCGGCGGTCGCGTGACCACGGCCCAACGGCGAACCCCGGGCAAGGCGCTATTTCTACCGAATACACAAACGCTACTGTTTTATCTTGCATCGGTACCCTTGCAAACGGTACTGTATGTTTCTACGGAACCCTTGGCGCCGCGATGCTGCGAAGAGGCCAGATGGGCAAACGTCACCTAATTCCATACGACACCAACGGTGCCAACAGCACACACGGCATATACGGTACTGTTTAACCCGACAGTACTTATGGAAGGGAATCGCCTGATGACCTCGAAGATCGTCGCTATATGCAACCAGAAGGGTGGCGTCGGCAAGACGACGACCACCTTTCATCTGGCCCGCGCGGCCGTCGCGGAGGGCCGACGCACCTTGCTCATCGACGCGGACCCGCAGGGCAACCTCTCCAGCGTCACCGTCCCCGACCTGGAGCGAGACCAGCCCGGCCTCGCCGACGTCCTCACTGACCGCTCAAGCGACGGTCTCGCTGACATCACCGTCCCCGGCGCATGGGAAGGGCTGAGCGTTGCTCCCTCCACGGGGAGCGGCCTTGCCGCCGTCCGCGATGAACTCGTCATCGCCGGGGCAGGACGCGAAAGTCGGCTGCGCAACGCCCTGGATGCCGTCCGCGACAGCTACGACCTCGTGCTGATCGACTGCGCACCGGCCCTCGACCAGATCACCGTCAACGCCCTCACCGCATCTCATGGTGCTGCGGTGGTGACCGAAGCCAGCCTGTTCAGCACCGACGGGCTCGCCCAGCTCATCCGCACCATCGCCACCGTTCGACAGCACTACAACGCCACGCTCAACATCGCCGGCATCATCGTCAATCGCTACGACGCCAGAGAGAAGGGCGTGCGCGCCGCAATGGACGAACTGACTGAGGGGGCAGCTGCCCACGGCCTCAGCCTCCTCGAGCCGCACATACCCAAACGAGCAGCGATCCGCGACGCCATCGAATCCGGGACCGGACTCGACCAGGCCCGCAGCGCCGAAGCTCGCGCCCTTGCCAATATCTACACGGCGCACCTGCACAGCATCGAAGGAGCCCTCAAGTGAGCGACAAGCCCGCCCGCAAGCGGTCGGCGTTCGGCAGTGTCGATCCCGTCGCACCCCGCACGGAGACAGCCCCGCCGCCATTCCCGGTTACAGAAGAACCTAAGTCAATCGAGCAGCCGCGACCGACCCCGCGGAAAGCCGCAGCCAAAACGAAGGTTGGGTTCTTCATGCCGGCTGAGGAAGCCGATCGTGCTCGTGCAGCTCTGGTGAACACCTTCGCCCCGAATCAGGAAGGACCGCGGACCTTCTCGGATCTGATCCGCCGAGGACTTCTGGCGGAGGTCGAACGCCTCGAGCGCCAGTACAACAACGGCAAGCAGTGGGCACCGGTCCAGCCCGGCCAAGTCCCCACCGGCCGACCCAGGGATGCATTCCAGGACGGATGAAACCCTCCAATTTCGCAGCGCAACAGCAGCGGATGCTGGCGCGAGAGAAGGCGATCAAGGAAGACCCCAGTGGCCCCACTCTGGACGACACCGGTCCCGACGTACCCACAGGCGGTGGAGAGGGTCCCGCAACGCCTCAGGCCCCGTCAGGGCCCACTCACGGCGCTGCTCTACCTGCACACCGGCAAGCATGGAGGCAAGAGCCGAGCCGGGAACCCGCCCACGAGCGCTGACCGGGTCAGTCGCCGTACCCCGGGGCACGGTCCGACTCCCGACTCTGCCCCTTAACGTGGCGTGCCGGGGGAGAGGCGCGCCAGGTGCGTAGCTGTTCGGTGAGTGGCTGCATTTTGCCTGCGGCACTGATCCGCATGGCCTCCGCGGCCTCGGGATCCTCGCGAGCGACGAGCTCGACGCGATGCTCGTAGTCGACGCCGCGGTGAAGATGGGTCAGTGCGTGGCGCATGACTCGCTCGACGTCGGGGGTGAGGCCGGCCGCTGCGAAGCGGTCAGAGGCGGGGATCTGATCTGATGCGAGGGCGTCGGCGAGCATGTCGAGGCCGATGCCAGGGTCTTGGTTCCGTGCAGCGTCGATCAGTGTCCGATGGGTCCAGCGCCCCGAGAGGGCGATCGCCGCGACGTCCATGTAGTCACGGGCAGCGCGACGGCTGTAGAGGGCTGCGACCTTGTTGCCCACGGCGTCGCGTTCATCCAGCATCGGCCCCAGCTCGCCCCGGACCGGTGAATGGCCTCGCCAGTCCGTCCCGAGGTCGCCCTCGATGGTGGCACCGGCGAGGTGGAAGAGCACGTTGGCGTACTGGTCGGCGGTCCGATTGACCTCCATGGATCCGCCACGCGCGGTGAACTCCTCGTGCAGCCGATCCAGCACCTCGGGCAGTGGCGTGGTCTCGGCGGACGTCGTGAACAGGTCGACGTCGACCGTCTCGCGGGGGATGAGGCCGTGCTCGATCAAGGCGCTGGCGCCAGCGAGGACGTAGCCGGTCCCGGCCAGTGACTCCAGTGCGGTACGGGCCGTGGCCCGTCTAGCGTCGGCGTCGACCATCAGCGCCCCGAAGGGCCGCGAGGTGAGGGTGCTGGGCGTGCCACGTCTCGACGACTCGCTGATCCAGGGGGAGCGTGGGCCACACCTCGAGTAGGAGTTCACGGTTGAGGTACCGGGCGATGTGCTCGGCAGAGCCGTTGGACAGCACCGACTGGTAGAACTCAGTGCGCGCCCCGTCAACGTCGAGGTCGAACCGGGGGCTACCGCTCCAAAACACCGACACCGGCAGCTCGACCACACCGTGCGCCGGCCCCTGCAGGACCTCGAGGGAATCGACCGTGAAGTACGGCTTGAGATCTCGGAATCTGACACGAGTATCACTGGTGGTCATCACGGCCTCCTTCCCGAGGGTGTACATCGAGTGTGGCACGACAGTGGTGCCCGCGCACCCCGCTGCGCCAGTGTTGGGCGTCAGAGGTGCGGCGCATATTGGCTGCCATGAGCAGCGATTACGCCGTGTACTTCGCGCATCAGACGGCCGTGTGGGCCGTTCATGGACTCACCATCAGGTACAGCCTCACGCTTGACGGGCCGACGGTGACGGCCACCCACTCCGACCTCGACAAGAGGCTGCCCGATTGGTCGATCCACATCGTCACCGGCGAGGAAGAGCTGCTCATTCGCTCCGCCGAATGGGTTGACCGGATCGACGATCTGCGGGCGCACGTACTCGGCTGGCTCGTGGCCCACATCGACCTCCGTGTCGCCAAGACGCGCCCGGGAGAGCGCCGCTACGACGAGGTGTGGATGGCAGCTTGGAGACAGGCCAACCCCGGTAGCCGGAGGGCCTGAATGGGAGAGAGCATGGCGGGCTGGTCGCGAGTAGCTACTACAGCTGGCTTGAGTCGTGATCCCTGTTCATTCCTACTTCAGGACCACCCGAGAGTTCTTCACTCTCGTGGAGGAGTTCTAGCTGTCGCTGTTCCCTAGCTCTTCCATGAAGTGGTTGTACTCGTTGAGCTCTGCCTGTCTGGTCTTGATGTCGTGATGCCAGTAGCGCTCTTTCAGTACGGGCAACATCTCCTGCAGAGCGGCGCGGAGGTAGAACCCACGTGAGCGTCCTGTGTGGCGCGCGAGCGCATCAAGCTCGTGCACAAGTTCATCGTCCATGCGTGCAGAGACGACCTTGTAGCCGACGCGAGGGATCCCGTTACGGTGATCGCGATGGGGGTCGAAGCTGTTCTGGTTTGGCGACATGTAGACAATGTTTACACATGGCCGCGCCCATCGGAGAGTCGGCTTCTTGAGCTGCTGCCTGTTGGTCGTGCGACCCCTGGACGGGGTCGCCTGTGACGCGCTTCGCGCATCACGGCGGGTCTCGTGCCCGACTCCCGGCGTTCGCTTTGGGGAGTCGTCGGGCACGAGACCCGCCCCTGGTTTCTAGCGCGCTGTGTCCTCCTCTGTCGGTGCGCTAGAAACCGATGCAAGGTATGATTGTGCGTGACACAACGGGGCGTACCGTTCGTTCCTCACTGCCCCGTGGTGTCCCACACAATCGACCTTGCTCCTACGCGGAGAGCGAGCGACCGGAGGTCGCGGTCCTCGCCAGGGCTCGGACGAAAGGGGATCCACGGTGCCGACCGGCCCTCATCCCGAGCGCGCCGAACCGGCGCGCGGCAACGCGTCGACGACGGCAGGCGGGCAGCCGGCATCTGGCGAGCAGGAGCTGCCGGACTGGTTGCGAGATGCGATCGCGCAGTCGAACCGCGAGGCGCGGCGCGAGCAGGCGGATCCCTCGCCGCGCAAGAGTGCGGGTCGCCCCGCGAGAGGTGATGCGAAGCGGACGCATCGAGTGGGAATCTCGCTAAGCGCAGACGAGCTCGAGGTCTGGCAGCACTTGGCCCAGACCGCCGGTAGGGGCTCGGTCGCGCGGTGGGCACGAGAGCGCGTGACGAGCTCGATTGCGCTGCATGAGCTCGGGCACAGCGATGTAGGCGGAGAGGTCGCCGGGTTGCGCACGGACCTGGGCCGGGTGGGCAACAACCTGAACCAGATTGCGCGCGCACTGAACACTGCTGAACGCGGCGGGGCTGACGGGCCGACAAGTGATGAGGTGTTCGCGGTAGTTGCTGCCGCTCGGGAACAGTTAGCGGAGATTCGTGAGTGGACGAGGGGGCAGTCGTGATCGCGAAGATCACCCGGGGGCAGCGCGTGGGGGACATCGCCGCGTACCTGCATGGGCCGGGTAAGGCGAACGAGCACCAGTACCTGCGCGACGGGCGCCGGCACTCCGGAGGAATGGTGATCGCCTCGAACATCGGCGCCGAGGGCGCGACCGACCCCGCGGAGTGGGCCGCGGACCTACGGCACACGCAAAAGCAGCGCCCGGACATCACCAAGCCAATCTGGCAGGCATCACTGCGCGCCGCTCCAGGGGATCGGAGCATGGATGATCGTGAGTGGTCCGATATCGCTTCGCGTTTCATGGACGAGATGGGGGTGGGGGAGCATCCATGGGTTGCGGTCCGTCACGGTGAGGACCACATCCATGTGGTCGTTACCCGTGTCAACGACACCGGTGAGGTCTGGCACGGACGCAATGACCGCCGACAAGCACAGGCCGCATGCACACGCATCGAGAAGCAGCACGAGTTGGAGCAGGCTCCTCGACGTCGTGTGCAGTCGAAGAAGACCATCGCTGAGCAGCGTGGTGAACATCGTGAGGCTGCGGCGGTGTCACCTGAGCAGCGTCGGCTGCGGCGCAGCGTCCGTCAGTTCACCCAGAACCAATGGGATGCTCTGGAACCGGAGCTACAGGGCGTCATGCGCACGACCCGCCCCGAACGAGTCCCTGGCGCATATGTACGGCCTCGAGCAGATGTGCAGCCCTCGGACACCGTGAATCAGCGCGGCCGACGAGATCCGGCCAGGACGTATCGGCAGCAGGTGAAGCCGGCCCGTGAAGGTTCAGACCGAGAACACGGGCGTTGAGCTGCCGCGAATGCTCCGCATCCTTGCCCTCGAGGCGGAACTGGCGGGGCCGACGGACTACCTCCCGTAGCCGTGTTCGCGGCGCTGCCCCTCCCCGCGGGAGCGGTCGAGGTGGCTTCGTTCGCTGGCAGTGCCGGGGCGACGTGCCGCGGAGATCGAGGCCGTAGGCGTCCTCGTGTAGTACTGCGTGCCGCTGAGACGTTCGAGGAGTGCCTCGCGTAGGTAGGGCATTGCCAGCTCGACGTATCCACGTTGGGTGGGGCGGATCATCTCGTCGTTGATCAACCGGTCACGGTAGACGCTTTGGTACCCCGGACTTTTACCGAGCCGCTGCTCGATATCAGCCACTCGTGTGGGGCCGTCGTCATCGAGCATCGCCTCGAGATACGCCAGCTTCCCCGGGCTGAGATCTCGCAGTGCGGGCTGGTGAACGTCGCGGATCATCTGCCCGATGCTCTCGCGCCGCACCGCCGTGACGTCCTCGAGTTCGATGGTCGGGGCGTCCTTAGCCTGGATCCACCGATTAGATAAGCGATGTGCAGTTGCGACGCTGAGGAATCGATGGTGCGCGGTTGAGCGTTTTGGGGTCGTTGATGTCTCCCGGCCTGGCACCGGTTGTGTCCACTGATGGGTTTCCGAGCATTCCTTTCTGCTGCTCGGCCGGGCGCCCCTTTTCGGGCTGGGTGGTCACGGTGTGGCCAGCTGTGGTGGGCTCAGCGTGTTGTGCCATAGCCGGTCAAAGGCGGTGGCCCATTTCCAGTGCGTAGGTAAATGCAGGATCAGTTTGCGAGCCCGATGCGCAATCCGGGCGGGAATATTGACCAGTTTCTGGCGCAGGCTGACCGTTCTGGCATTGACCAGCTTGCCACCGGCAACACGGCTCTTCCCGGTTCGTGGTGATGGGGAGCGTCGCGTCGTTGGCGTAGAACGGCTCGTGGTCCTGCTGTGATGGGTGTTGTCAAGACATCCACATTCCAGAGGACCACGAGCCTGTGCACGAGAATACTGGTTCGCAGCGGGATGCTGCGAGCACGATCTTCAACTTGCCCAATTACCGCGTCATCGATGCCGTCGACCTGCCCGATGGTGGCCGGCGGGTGGTGATCGCCTCGACCGTCCCGCCGGGCTGTCCGTCCTGCGGGGTGCTCGCAACGAAGGTCCACTCCCGACGGTCACAGCAAGTCAGGGACGTTCCCGTCGCCGGCGCGGCGGTGGTGGTGTGGGCCAAGCGGCGCTGGTTCTGCCTGGAGCCGGCCTGTGCTCGGGGCACGTTCGCTGAGGCCACCGAGCAGATCCCCCGTTACGCCCGCTCGACGACCAGGCTGCGGGACCAGGTCGTCTCGGCCGTGATCACCTCGGGCCGTGCAGCTTCCGAGGTGGCCCGGGCCCACGGGGTCTCGTGGTGGCTGGTCCAGGCCGCCCTCAGCGCCGCTGCGGTGGTCCTGCCTGACGTCGACGACGTGCGGGTGAGGCGTCTGGGGGTCGATGAGCACCGGTACCGGTCGGTGCGCTGGTTCCGCACGGATCAGGGGGCCTGGAGACGGTTCGAGCCGTGGATGACGACGCTGGTGGACCTGGGCACCGGGCAGGTCCTCGGCATCGTCGACGGCCGCGACTCCAGGGCCGTCGGGGACTGGCTTGCCCAGCGCTCCGAGGCCTGGCGGGAGCGGATCGAGATCGTCGCGATCGATCCCTCGGCCGCGTTCCGCAAGGCGCTGCGGACCTACCTGCCCCGGGCTGCGGTCTCGGTCGACAAGTTCCACCTCGTCAAGCTCGGAAACGACATGGTCACCACCGTCAGGCAGCGCCTGGCCCGCGCCCATCGCGGCCGTCGAGGTCGCAAGGAGGATCCGGCCTGGGCGCACCGAATGCTGCTACTACGCGGCGGCGACACCCTGACCCCGAGGGCCTGGGAGCGGCTCGAGGACGTGTTCCGCACCGATGACCCCACCGACGAGCTCTCCGCTGCCTGGGGCATCAAAGAGCAGCTCCGCCGCCTCCTGTCCACCGACACCCTCGCCCAGGCCTGGCAGGAGCGAATGCGGATGGGCTACTTCGCCCAGATCGCGAACATGCCCGAGACGACGAAGCTCTATGACACCGTCGTGACCTGGTGGGACGCGATCGAGGTCCTCATCGTCACCGGCGCGACCACCGCGAAGGTCGAAGCGGGCAACACCGGCATCAAGAACATCAAACGCACCGGCCGCGGATTCCGAAACCCGGAGAACTACCGGATGCGTATCCTGCTGACCAGCGCCGCGAGAACCGTAGCGTGAACACCCGTCCCAGCAGGGTCATTCACCACGAACCGCGAAGAGCCCCCATACCCCACAGCATAGTGTTCGGCATGCCGTAGTTCCAAACATGGGCATGGCGTAGACAAGTGAACCACATCGATGTTATTACTAGATACGCCGCTCCAAACATCGGTGAGGCACAACATGTAGTGGTTGGTGGCGTGGCGCGTCACAGCCAGAGAGCGAGGAGGATCGCTATGCCAGCCCCACCCGAGTCCCGGCGCGCCGCGCCCTCTGTGCGCGAGCTCGAGCCCGCCGAGTCGCCTGATCTCGTGTTCTTCTCGAGCGTGTCGGAGAACACCCGCCGCTTCGTCGAACGTCTCGACCGGCCCGCGGTCCGTATCCAGCTGCGGCCCCGGGTGGAGGGGCTGATCCGGGTTACGCGGCCCTTTGTGCTCGTGGTCCCCACGTACGGCGGAGGGGAACGCGCCGGGGCTGTGCCGAAGCAAGTGATCGCGTTCCTCAACGACCCCGCGAACCGGGAACTCATCCGGGGTGTGATCACGGCGGGGAACACGAACTTCGGCGAGCACTACTGCCTCGCCGGTCCCGTCATCTCTGCGAAATGCCAGGTCCCGGAGCTGTACCGCTTCGAGCTGCTCGGCACGCAGCGCGATATCGAACACGTGAACAACGGCCTGACCCGCTTCTGGGAGCAGGCCTCCGACAATCTGACATCCATTGAGAGGAAGACCGCATGACCGTCATCTCCCCAGAAGCCCCCGCCCGCACCGGGATCGGCGCGCGGAAGGACTACCACGCCCTCAACGCACAGCTGAACCTGTTCGCCTCGGACGGGTCGATCCAGTTCCACAAGGATCGGGAAGCCGCAGACGAATACCTGCGCCAGCACGTCGCCCCGAACACGAGAGCCTTCCCGAGCGTGGCCGAGCGCCTGGAGTGGCTGGTCGCGAACGACTACTACGAGCGGGCATTCCTCGACGCGTACCGTCCGGAGTTCCTCACCAACCTGCACGACCGTGCCCGCCGGGCCGGGCACCGTTTCCAGACCTTCCTCGGGGCGTTCAAGTTCTTCACCTCCTACGCCCTGAAGACGTTCGACGGCACCACCTACTTGGAAGGATTCGAAGAGCGCGTCGTCGCCACCGCGCTCTTCCTCGGGCAGGGCGACGAAGCCCTCGCGACCCGGCTCGTCGACGAGATGCTCTCCGGCCGCTTCCAGCCTGCGACACCGACGTTCCTGAACGCGGGGAAAGCGCAGCGCGGCGAGCTCGTCTCCTGCTTCCTGCTCCGCCTGGAGGACAACCTCGAATCCATTGGACGCAGCGTCAACTCCGCGCTGCAGCTGTCCAAGCGTGGGGGCGGGGTGGCGTTGTTGCTGACGAACCTGCGTGAGACCGGGGCGCCGATCAAGCAGATCGAGAACCAGGCTTCCGGGGTGGTGCCGGTGATGAAGATCCTCGAAGACAGCTTCAGCTACGCCAACCAGCTCGGTGCCCGGCAAGGAGCCGGAGCCGTGTATCTCCACGCGCACCACCCCGACATCCTGCGCTTCCTCGACACGAAGCGGGAGAACGCGGACGAGAAGATCCGCATCAAGACGCTCTCCCTCGGCGTCGTGATCCCCGACGTCACCTTCCAGCTCGCGAAGGAGAACCGGGACATGCACCTGTTCAGCCCCTACGACGTCGAGCGCGAGTACGGGAAGCCGCTGTCGGATCTGTCGGTGAACGACCACTACGACGAGCTGGTCGCGAACCCGCGGGTGCGGAAGACGACGATCAGCGCACGGGAGTTCTTCAAGACCCTCGCCGAGCTGCAGTTCGAATCCGGATACCCCTATGTGCTGTTCGAGGACACCGTCAACCGCGCGAACCCGCTGCAGGGGTGGATCAACATGTCCAACCTCTGCAGCGAGATCCTCCAGGTCAACACCCCGTCCCGTTACGACGCCGCGATCGGGTACGAGCAGGTCGGCCGGGACATCTCCTGCAACCTTGGCTCCCTCAACATCGCGCAGGCCTTCGCCTCACCGGACTTCGGCGCGACCGTGGAGACCGCGGTGCGGGCACTCACGAGCGTGTCCGATCAGACCGACATCGACGCGGTCCCCTCGATCGCGGCCGGGAACGACGCGTCGCACGCGATCGGTCTCGGGCAGATGAACCTGCACGGGTTCCTCGCCTCACAGCGCATCCGCTACGGCAGTGAGGAGGGCATCGACTTCACCGACATCTACTTCCTCACCGTCACCTACCATGCCCTGCGCGCTTCCAACCGGATCGCCATCGAACGCGGCACGGCCTTCGCCGGCTTCGAGACCTCCGCCTACGCCGACGGCACCTACTTCGATAAGTACACCGAGCGCGAGTGGCAGCCCGCCACCGAACGCGTCCGCGCCCTCTTCGCCGAGGCAGGCGTCGCGATCCCCACCCGCGGCGACTGGGCGCAGCTGCGGGAATCGGTGCGGCAGCACGGCATCTACAACGCCTACCTGCAGGCCATCCCGCCGACCGGATCAATCTCGTACGTGAACAACGCGACCGCGTCGATCCACCCGATCGCGGCGAAGATCGAGATCCGCAAAGAAGGCAAGCTCGGCCGCGTCTACTACCCCGCCCCGCACATGACCGACGACAACCTCGAGTTCTTCGAGGACGCGTACGAGATCGGCTACGAGAAGATCATCGACACCTACGCCGCCGCCACCCGCCACGTCGACCAAGGCCTCTCCCTGACGCTGTTCTTCCGCGACACCGCGACCACCCGCGACATCAACAAGGCACAGATCCACGCCTGGCGCGCCGGGATCAAGACCCTCTACTACATCCGCCTCCGCCAGCCCGCACTCGAAGGCACCGAAATCGAAGGCTGCGTCTCCTGCGCCCTCTGACCACATCATCCGATCTTCCCGAAGGAACACCCATGACCCTCACCGACACCACGCGCCCGATCACCGAGATCTCCGTCACCCCACCCGGCTACCGGCACGACCCAGCAGCCCGACTGCGTCCCATCAACTGGAACCGCGTCGGAGACGACAAAGACCTCGAGGTATGGAACCGCCTCACCGCGAACTTCTGGCTCCCCGAGAAAGTGCCCCTCTCCAACGACCTCCCCGCCTGGCAGAAACTCACCCAGGAAGAGCGCACGCTGACCATGCGCGTGTTCACCGGGCTCACCATGCTCGACACCGTACAAGCCACCGTCGGAGAGATCTGCCAGATCCAAGACGCCCGCACCGAACACGAAGAGGCCGTCTACACCAACATCGCCTTCATGCAGTCCGTACACGCACGCTCCTACTCCAGCGTGTTCTCCACCCTCACCTCGACACCCGAGATCGACGACGCCTACCGGTGGGCCATCGCGAACGACCTGCTCCAAGAGCGCTGCAAGAAGGTGCTCGCGCACTACTACGGAGATGACCCGCTCAAGCGCAAGGTCTCCTCCACGCTGCTCTCGTCCCTGCTGCTGTATGCGGGCTTCTACCTGCCGCTGCACTTCTCCGTCCACGCGACCCTCACGAACACCGCGGACATGATCCGGCTCATCCTGCGCGACAAGGCCGTGCACGGCTACTACTCCGGCTACAAGTACCAGCGCGGCCTCGAAACCCACACCCTCGCCGAGCAGGAACACATGCGCGAGTTCACCTATGCGCTCCTCGACGAGCTCTACGAGCTCGAACTGGCCTACTCCGGTGAGCTCTACGAACCGCTCGGCCTCATGGACGACGTCGCCGTCTTCGTCCGCTACAACGCGAACAAAGCACTCATGAACCTCGGCTACCCCGCCAGATTCACCCCGGAAGAAGCGGAAGTCAACCCGGAGATCCTCGCCGCCCTCGCACCCGGAGCAGACGAGAACCATGACTTCTTCTCCGGATCCGGGTCCTCCTACATCATCGGCAAAGCCGTCGACACCAGCGACGACGACTGGGACTTCTAACCGACCATCATTCCCACACTTACGCCTCAGAGAAAGAGAACCACACCTTGAGTAAGAGCATCTCCGTCCTTGTCGGCAGTCTGCGCCGCGGCTCCTACGCGCGCAAGATCGCCCACAACACCATCGGATACTTTCCCGACGGCTACGACGCACGCATCGTTGAGATCCGCGACCTTCCTCTCTACGACTTCGACTACGACGACCCCGACATCACCGACAAACCCACCCCGCCGGAGTACACGCAGTTCCGGGAGATCATCCAAGCCTCCGACGGTGTCCTGTTCGTCACACCAGAGAACAACCGCACCATCCCCGCCTGCCTGAAGAACGCCATCGACATCGGCTCCAAACCCAACAGCGATGTCGCCTGGAAGAACCTGCCTGCCGGGATCATCAGCCACTCCGTTGGCCGCATGGGCGGGTACAGCTCGCAGAAGAACCTCCGGCTCGCACTCTCATACTTCGACATGCCCACCCCCGGACAGCCCGAGGTCTTCCTCTCTCAATCACCCACGCTTCTCGATGAGGACGGGAACATCTCGCAAGAATCGACCGTGCAGTTCGTTCAGGACTACATCCTCCGCTTCGCTCGACTCATCGAAGGCCAAAACCCGGCGCGTTGATGCGATGCCAGCATCCCCGAAAGCGGCTCTTCCCGGTTCGTGGTGATGGGGAGCGTCGCGTCGTTGGCGTAGAACGGCTCGTGGTCCTGCTGTGATGGGTGTTGTCAAGACATCCACATTCCAGAGGACCACGAGCCTGTGCACGAGAGTACTGGTTCGCAGCGTGATGCTGCGAGCACGATCTTCAACTTGCCCAATTACCGCGTCATCGATGCCGTCGACCTGCCCGATGGTGGCCGGCGGGTGGTGATCGCCTCGACCGTCCCGCCGGGCTGTCCGTCCTGCGGGGTGCTCGCAACGAAGGTCCACTCCCGACGGTCACAGCAAGTCAGGGACGTTCCCGTCGCCGGCGCGGCGGTGGTGGTGTGGGCCAAGCGGCGCTGGTTCTGCCTGGAGCCGGCCTGTGCTCGGGGCACGTTCGCTGAGGCCACCGAGCAGATCCGGCTCATCGCATTTGAGGGTGTAGGTGGGGTCTGAAGCCTCCTGCTTCGAGGAGGCTGCGGGCGATGTAGTGGGTGAGGTTGCGGAATCCGAGGGCGGAGCCGCGGAGGTGTTCGAGCCGGCCGTTGATCGCCTCTGTCGGACCGTTGCTGGTGCCCGGTCGGTCGAAGAAGGCCAGCACGTCGGTTGCGCGTTTCGTCAGTGTTCGGCCGAGCTTGGCCAGCTCGGGCAAGGCGTCCGGGACGCGCTTGCTCAGCGCGGTGATGAGCTTCTCCATCTTCGCTTTGGCTTTCGCCCGGTCGGGTTCTCGGTAGGCGGCGACCATCGCCTGGTAGATCTCCCAGGTCACCTCGACCGCAACGTGCTTCTCTCGCTCGAACAGGCTGCTGAGGCGCTGGCATTGGCGGTCGGTCAGCAGCTTGGTGCCGGTGTGGAGGGTGCGGCGAGTCTTGTAGAGGGGGTCGTCCTTGCGGCCCCTGCGCTTGTGGAGCTGCTGCTGGACGCGTCGTCGGCAGTCGTCCAGTGCGTCTCCGGCGAGGCGGACGACGTGGAAGGGATCCATGACCGCGACCGCGCCTGGGAGGGCCTCGCCGGCGGCGGTCTTGTATCCGGTGAACCCGTCCATCGCCACTACCTCGATGCGGTCCTTCCATGCCTTGGGGCGGGCCTCGAGCCAGGCCTTGAACGCTGCTTTGGAGCGGCCGGGGATCATGTCCAGCAGCCTCGCCGGGCCGGTCTTGTCCCTGGCTGGGGTGAGGTCGATGATCACGGTGACGTACTTGTCGCCGCGCCGGGTGTGGCGCCAGACGTGCTCGTCAACACCGA
>NZ_JBQSXX010000002.1:0-1062001 GCF_052378665.1 Brachybacterium sp. AOP24-D1-21 | reverse complement strand
CGCACCGGTATCGACGTGGGCGGCACGGGGGAGGGCGCCTTGAGCGTCGAGGAGCTCCGCTCCCGCTTCGACGCAGTGGTGCTCGCCACCGGTGCGAGCGTCCCGCGCGAGCTCACCGTCCCCGGCCGCGAGGCCACTGGCATCCACCCGGCGATGGAATACCTCACCCAGGCGAACCGTTTGGTGGAGGGGGACTGGATCGAGGATCCGCTCTCGGCCGAGGGCAAGGACGTCGTGATCATCGGCGGCGGCGATACCGGCGCCGACTGCCTGGGCACCGCCCTGCGGCAGGGGGCCCGCTCGGTGACGACCCTCGCGATCGGCACCCAGCCGCCGTCCGCGCGGGACGAGCGCCAGCCCTGGCCCATCCACCCGGTCCTGTTCGAGGTGTCCACCGCGCACGAGGAGGGCGGCGACCGCTCCTATCTCGCCTCGACCACCGGCTTCGAGGTCGACTCCGAGGGCGCGGTCAGCGGGCTCGAGGTCGCACGCACCCGCTTCGTCGACGGCACCCGCGTGCCCACCCCGGACACCGCGACGGTGCTGCCCGCCACGCTCGTGCTGATCGCCATGGGCTTCACCGGTGCCAGTGAGGAGGGGCTGCTCACCACGCTGGGAGTGGACATCACCTCACGCGGCAACATCGTGCACGATGCCGACTGGGCCACCAGTGTGGACGGGGTGTTCACCGCGGGGGACTGCGCACGCGGTCAGAGCCTCATCGTGTGGGCGATCGCGGAGGGTCGCTCATGCGCCGCAGCGGTGGATGAGCACCTGATGGGGGTCACGTCCCTGCCACAGCCCGTGCGCCCCGGCGAGAAGCCTGTCACAGTATGAAAGACTAGGGTTCGACACGCGATGCTGCGGCCCTTGGGCAGCGCACGCGCGCGGGCCCGCTGACTAGGGTCGCGGCCCTACATACGAACTACAGATGGGTTGACATGCGGAAAGCCAAGATCGTCTGCACACTCGGGCCGGCGACCGATTCCTACGAGCAGGTCCGAACGCTGATCGAAGCGGGGATGAATGTCGCCCGGATGAACTTCAGCCACGGAACGCACGATGATCACGCGAAGGTCTACGCGAACATCCGTCGTGCCGCGGAGGACCTCGGCAAGAACGTCGCCGTGCTGGTCGATCTGCAGGGTCCGAAGATCCGGCTCGGAAAGTTCACCGACGGCCCGCACAAGCTCGAGGTGGGCGACAGCCTCACCATCACCACCGATGACATCGAGGGCACCCGGGAACGGGTTTCGACCACCTTCAAGGGCCTGCCGGGCGACTGCCGCCCCGGCGACGTGCTGCTGATCGACGACGGCAAGGTCTCGGTGCGCGTCACCGAGGTGACCGAGACCGAGGTCGTCACCGTCGTCGAGGTCCCCGGACCGGTGTCTAACAACAAGGGCATCAATCTGCCCGGTGTCGCCGTGTCCGTGCCCGCCATGAGCGAGAAGGACGTGGCGGACCTCCGCTTCGGCCTCCGCCTCGGCGCAGATCTCGTCGCGCTGTCCTTCGTGCGTGACGCGCATGACATGGATGACGTCCTGCGGATCATGCAGGAAGAGGGCCGCCGCGTCCCCGTCATCGCGAAGATCGAGAAGCCGCAGGCGGTCCGGGCGCTGCGCTCGATCGTCGGCGCCTTCGACGGCATCATGGTCGCCCGCGGCGACCTGGGTGTCGAGATGCCGCTGGAGCAGGTCCCGCTGGTGCAGAAGCGCGCCATCGAGCTGGCCCGCCGCAACGCGAAGCCCGTGATCGTCGCCACCCAGGTGCTCGAGTCGATGATCGAGAGCCCGCGTCCCACGCGTGCAGAGGCATCGGACTGCGCGAACGCGATCCTCGACGGTGCCGATGCGGTCATGCTCTCGGGCGAGACCAGCGTGGGCAAGTACCCCTTCGAGGCCGTGCGCACCATGGCACGCATCATCACCAACACGGAGGAGAACGGCGCAGACCGCATCCTCCCGCTGGGCACCATTCCGCACACCCGCGGCGGTGCGATCACCCGCGCGGCCGCCGAGATCGGCGATCAGCTCTCCGCGCAGTACCTGGTGACCTTCACCGAGTCCGGAGACACCGCCCGCCGGCTCTCTCGCCTGCGGCCCACCATCCCCCTGCTGGCGCTGACCCCGTACCCCGAGGTCGCCCGCCAGCTGTCCCTGACCTGGGGCATCGAGTCGCACCTGGTGCCGATGCAGAACGACACCGACGCAATGGTCGGCAAGGTCGACGATCTGCTCCGCGAGCAGAAGGGCCTCCAGAAGAACGACCTGGTCATCGTCGCCGCCGGTTCGCCCCCCGGCGTCCACGGCTCGACCAACACCCTGCGCGTGCACCGCATCGGTGACCTCGACGGCACCGAGTCGGCTCGCATCGAGGCGAGCAACATCGCCGCCGGCCCGCAGGGCTGATCCAGCAGGGCTGAGCGACGTTCTGTGAGCTCGCGAGCGGTAGGAGCGCAGCGAGTCAGGAGGGCTGAGCGAGACCCTCATCACGACAATGGCGCCCGCGGCTGCAAAGCCGTCGGGCGCCATTGTGATGTTGGAACTGGTGCCGGGTGCGGGACTCGAACCCGCACGCCCTCACGGACAGCGCATTTTGAGTGCGCCGCGTCTACCATTCCGCCAACCCGGCTGGCCCCCCACGAGGGAGTGCTGGATTAGGATACCGCTGATGACCACCGGCCTCGAACGCGCGGGTGCACGCCACCTGTACGCCAGGCCCACACCGAGACACAGGGCGACATGACTGACGATATGACTTCACTTCCCGACGACGCCCAGGACGAGACTCTGCCCGGTGACGGTGCGCCGCGTCGCACTGCCGTGGTGGCTGAGGACGAGAGCCTCATCCGCATGGACATCGTCGAGACCCTCACCGAGGCCGGATTCGAGGTGCTGGTAGCCGTGGGTGACGGCGAGAGCGCCGTGGCGAAGGCCCGCGAGCTGCGCCCCGATGTGGTGGTGATGGATGTCAAGATGCCGCAGATGGACGGCGTCACCGCGGCCGAGCGGATCGGCGAGGAGAACCTGGCGCCGGTCGTCATGCTCACCGCCTTCTCGCAGACCGAGCTGGTCGAGCGCGCACGGGACGCCGGCGCGATGGCGTACGTCGTCAAGCCCTTCACCCCCGCTGATCTGCTCCCGGCGATCGAGATCGCGATCTCGCGCTTCCAGCAGATCACGCAGCTGGAGTCCGAGATCGCCGACCTCGGGGAGCGCTTCGAGACCCGCAAGCGCGTGGACCGCGCCAAGGGCCTGCTGCAGACCAACATGGGACTGTCCGAGCCGGAGGCGTTCCGCTGGATCCAGAAGACCTCGATGGATCGTCGCCTGACGATGCGCGAGGTGGCGGATGCCGTGATCGATCAGCTGGGCGGTCAGAGCAAGGACTGAGGTCACCAGGGCCGGGGTGGGCCGGGACGAGAAGGGGAGCAGCGGGGCTATGGCGATCTCACGACGTACGCTGGTGCGCGGGCTCGGAGCGGGGATGCTCGGTGCCGGCGCGCTGACGGCCTGCGGCGAAGGCGGGATGCGTCGAGGCCGCCGCCGTGCGACCACGCCCCCGCCTACCGCTGAAGCCCTCTCGGAGCCCGAGACGCCTCTGGTGATCGGCCAGATCGGTGCGAACTACGGCCGGATGGCGAAGTTCGAGGAAGCGATCGCGGTGTCGATCACCATGGCCAGGATCGACGTGAACGCGCGATGGGACGGGCTGTTCGGGTACGAGGTCGAGCTCTCCGACCGGTATGTGATGCAGGAGCCGGGGGAGGATCTCACCCCGGTCATCCAGGGCATGGCCGATTCTGGTGTGACCTGTGTGATCACCTCGATCGATGAGGAGTCGCTGATCGCGGCGATGCCGGCCCTGGTCGAGGCGGGGATTGCGGTGATCGATGTGTTCACCTCCGGACGCGATCTGCGCCAGCCCGAGGTGCAGACGGCGAACCTGCTGGTGCGGCTCTCTCCCTCGGACCTCACGATGGCGCTGCAGTATGCGGATATCGCGCTGGGCAGCACGGCGGAGAAGGCCGGGCCGCAGGGGACGATCGCCTATCTCTCGGAGGACACCCTGCAGGGCCGGAGCCTGCTCTACGAGCTCGAGCAGGAACTCGTCCCACGCAACGGGAGCGTGGTCTCCCAGCAGTTCTACGAGGTCGGGAACTTCGGTGACATCGCGGCCCGGGTGAAGGCGGTGATGGACGCTCCGCCTGATCTGCTGATCTTCAACGGCGGTGCAGAGGCGGCGCCCTTCCTGTCGGCGCTCTACTCGGCGACCCTAGATCCCGGCCAGCGCCCCAAGGTCGAGTTCCCCAAGCGCCTCGCGCCGGCGGCGACGGTCGACTTCTCGCGGGAGCAGGTGGCGGAGGACCTCGTGCCCGAATGCCTCACCTCGGCGACCAGCTATGAACCCGGCGCAGAGATCACGAAGGAGCACCAGAATATGATGCTCAACCTCAATGCCGACTTCCTGCGCACCGGATACGCCTATTCGCAGCAGGGATACGACGCGTTCACGATGGCCTGCCTGGCAGCTCAGCATGCGCTCTCGGTCGAGGGGACCGCGCTCGCGGGGGCGATCCCGGCGATCTTGACCGGCTCGGAGGCCTGCACCGACTACGGCATGTGCCGGCAGGTGATGAGGACGGGCCTGGAGGCGGAGGAGACTGCGACGGTCGCGTACTCCGGGAGGATGGGGAAGTTCGAGCTGGGGCCTGAGTTCGACGCCCGGCTCGGAGAGCTCCGTGAGTACACTTGGTCAGAGGCCAATGTGCTGGAGCCCGGCACAGCGAAGAACTTCGAGGCGCCCGAGTAGGACGGGCGGGAGCGTGACGCGTCGCATGCCGGCCGGTCAGATCGGTGGGAGGCGTCAGCGTGGTGCGAGCAGCTGGGTGGAGACGGTGATCGTGCTCAGCAGCGTGCCCTGCTCGTCGTGCACCTCCACCAGATAGCTGGCCACCTGGCGCCCGAGGTGGAGGGCCCGGCAGGTTCCCATCACGTTGCCCTGCTTCGCCGAGCGATGGTGCAGAGCGGAGACGGAGGTCCCCACCGCCTGCGCCCCCTCGCCGTGGACCTCACGGGCCCGCAGGATCGCCGAGAAGGACGCGATGGTCTCCGCCAGTGCGATCGTCGCACCGCCGTGCAGCAGCCCGGCCGGCTGCAGGTTGCCCGTCACCGGCATGCTGATCGTCCCGCCCGAGGCATCCAGCGTCAGCAGCTCCATCCCGCACCGCTCCACCAGCGTGCCGCGCAGGAGCGGGGCGAAGTGCGCCCGCAGCTCTGGGCTGAGTGGTGGCGCGGCGGTGTGATCAGGGCGGTTGCTGTCGGTCATGGAAAGAGCGTGCCACAGCCCGGCGGGGGAGCGGGTGTCGGCACGACATGGGAGACTGCTCCCCATGAATGCGAGTGACACCGACGACCAGCGCATCCTCCTCATCGACGGGCATGCCATGGCGTTCCGCGCCTTCTTCGCCCTGCCGGCGGAGGGCTTCAGCGACGGCCGAGGCCAGGCCACCAATGCCGTGTACGGGTTCACCCGCATGATCATCAACGTGGTCGCCTCCGAGCGGCCGACGCACCTGGCGGTGGCGTTCGATCTGCCCGGCGGCACTTTCCGCGACCGCATCTATGACCAGTACAAGGGCGGTCGGGACGAGACCCCCGCCGCCTTCCATGGTCAGATCGCTCTGATCCAGCAGGTCCTGGACGCATTGGGAGTGCGCTGGCTCACCTACGAGGACTATGAGGCGGACGACATCATCGCCACCCTCGCCACGCGCGCCGAGGCGGCGGGCGACGAAGCCCTGATCGTCACGAGCGACCGCGATGCGATCCAGCTGGTCGGCGAGAAGGTCACGCTGCTCCAGCCGATCAAGGGCGTCACCGAGATGCGTCGGATGACCCCGGCGGGCGTGGTGGAGAGGTACGGCATTCCCCCGGAGCGCTACCCGGATCTCGCGGCGCTGGTGGGGGAGGCGGCGGACAATCTCCCCGGCGTCCCGGGCGTCGGCCCGAAGACCGCCGCGAAGTGGATCCTCCAGTACGGCGACCTGCCCGGGGTGATCGCCCATGCCGGTGAGATCAAGGGCAAGGCCGGCCAGTCTCTGCGCGACCATCTGGAGGCTGTCGAGCGGAACCGCTTGATGAACGCCGCCTTCACCACCCTGGATCTGCCCGAGGACCCCGCGTACTACGCCCTCGGAGGCGGGGACCGCGCCCGCGTGCTCGAGGTGTTCGACGACCTCGCCTTCGGTGACACCATCCGCCGTGACCTGCCCGCCTCGCTGCTCGGAGAGTCGGTCTCGGTCGCAGCGGCAGAGGAGGAGCAGCAGGTCTCGGAGGTCCTCATGATCGAGGACGTCGCGGGGCTGCAGGAGCTGCTGGACACCGGCGGCGACATCCTCGCCCTCGATGTGGTCGAAGACGTCCGCGGCGGCGCGTTGCTGGGCCTGGCCACACCGGATGCGCGCGGCGCTGTGCAGCTGGAGCGGTTGGACTCGGAGGCCTCCTCCCTGCTCGCCTCCGCCCTTGATCGCGCCACGGAGATCCTGGTCGCCGACGCTCCTGCGGTCCGCTCGTGGCTGGGTGAGCGCGGCTACCGTCCCCAGGCACAGCTGCACGATCTCTCCCTGGCATCCTTCGTGCTGCGTCCCGGCGCCCGCACCTATGACGCGGAAGCGCTCGGCACCGAGTTCGCAGGCGTGAGCTTCGAGCCGCGTCCGCGCAAGCCCGCCCCCTCGACTCTCGCCAAGGAGGCCCCGGAGGTCCGCGCCGAGCACGTCGCCCGCGCGGCGGCCCGCCTCGCGGGAGCCGCTGCCGCGCTCCACCCGGCGGCTGAGGTGCTCGGGGAGAACCTGGCGCAGGAACCCTGGGCGCTGCGCATCCTCGATGAGCTCGAGCGCCCCCTGCAGGCGGTGCTGGAGACCATGCATGAGCGTGGGATCGCTCTCGACGGCCCGGCGGTGGCCACCTTGCGCCAGGAGTTCGAGGGCTTCGTCGCCCAGGCCAAGCGCGAAGCCGGCGAGATCGTGGGGGAGGAGGTCAACCTCGCCTCTCCCAAGCAGCTGCAGGTGGTGCTGTTCGAGACGCTCTCCCTGCCCACCACGCGGAAGATCTCCTCGGGTCACTCGACCGATGCTGAATCTCTGACCGATCTCTCCGAGACCCTGGATCCGGACTCCGCAGGGCATCGCTTCCTCTCCTGGCTGCTGCGCTTCCGCGAGATGAGCAAGCTGACCGGCTACCTGGTGGGCCTGGACAAGGCGGTGGACAGCAGCTCCCGGGTGCACACCACCTTCCAGCAGACCGCCGCGGCGACCGGGCGTCTCGCCTCCACCGAGCCGAATCTGCAGAACATCCCGGTGCGCACCTCCGAAGGGCAGCGGATCCGCGACGTCTTCGTCGCCGGGGACGGCTTCGAGACCCTGCTGACCGCGGACTATTCACAGATCGAGATGCGCATCATGGCGCACCTCTCCGAGGACGAGGGCCTGATCGAGGCGTTCAACTCCGGGGAGGACCTGCACAACTTCGTCGCCTCACGGGTGTTCGGGGTGAGTCCCGATGCGGTGGATCCGGCGATGCGCTCGAAGACGAAGGCGGTCAGCTACGGCTTGGCCTACGGGCTCTCCGCCTTCGGCCTGTCCCGCCAGCTGCGGGTCTCCCGCGCAGAGGCGACGGCTCTGCGCGACGGATACTTCGAACGGTTCGGCGGTGTGCGCGATTACCTCCAGCAGAGTGTCGAGACGGCTCGGACCACCGGCTACACCGAGACCATCCTCGGACGCCGCCGCTATCTCCCCGACCTCACCTCGGACAATCGCCAGCGTCGCGAGAACGCCGAGCGCGTGGCCCTGAACTCGCCGATCCAGGGCAGCGCCGCAGACATCATCAAGCTCGCCATGCTCGCCGTCGAGCGCCGGATGCGTGAGGCCGAGCTCTCCTCCCGGATGCTGCTCCAGGTCCATGACGAGCTGGTGGTCGAGGTCGCTCCCGGCGAGCTCGACAGGGTCCGGGAGATCGTCGAGGACGGCATGGACTCGGCGTATGAGCTGTCGGTGCCGCTCGAGGTCGGGATCGGCATCGGCCGCACCTGGCGCGAGGCAGCACACTGAGGAATCAGGACCTGACCGGCAACTGCGAAAGCAGCGGCGAGAGGCGCGGCGGGAGAAGCGGGGAGAGGAGCAGGACGGAACTCACATCCGCCACTCGCGTTCCGGACCGTCCTGCCCTCGCGGTTCATCGTCCGGGCTGTTAGGCTTTCGAAGGTCTGTGGCCGAGCCGTCACCGTCGTGTTCACCACGTCGAGCACGGCACGGGCACCGACAGGTCCTCTCCGGAGGGCTTGCACGTCCATCGACCCTACTCATTTCCTGTCCCGACGGAGTCCTTACCTACATGACCGACACCACGACCCCCCAGATCGCCATCAACGACATCGGCGGCGCCGACGAACTCATGGCAGCCATCGATGCGACCATCAAGTACTTCAACGATGGCGACATCGTCGAAGGCACTGTGGTGAAGGTCGATCACGACGAGGTCCTCCTGGACATCGGCTACAAGACCGAGGGCGTCATCCCCTCGCGCGAGCTGTCCATCAAGCACGACGTCGACCCCGGTGAGGTCGTCGAGGTCGGAGACGAGATCGAGGCCCTGGTTCTCCAGAAGGAGGACAAGGAAGGCCGTCTGATCCTGTCCAAGAAGCGCGCCCAGTACGAGCGCGCCTGGGGCACGATCGAGCAGATCAAGGAAGACGAGGGCGTCGTCACCGGCCGCGTCATCGAGGTCGTCAAGGGCGGCCTCATCGTCGACATCGGCCTGCGCGGCTTCCTCCCCGCCTCCCTCGTCGAGATGCGTCGCGTCCGCGACCTGCAGCCCTACGTCGGCCAGGAGATCGAGGCGAAGATCATCGAGCTCGACAAGAACCGCAACAACGTGGTCCTGTCACGCCGTGCCTACCTCGAGGAGACCCAGTCCGCGGTCCGCTCGGACTTCCTCCAGACCCTCCAGAAGGGCCAGGTCCGCGAGGGCGCTGTGTCCTCCATCGTCAACTTCGGCGCCTTCGTCGATCTCGGTGGCGTCGACGGCCTGGTGCACGTCTCCGAGCTGTCCTGGAAGCACATCGACCACCCCTCCGAGGTTGTCGAGGTCGGCCAGAAGGTCTCCGTCGAGGTGCTCGACGTGGACATGGACCGCGAGCGCGTCTCCCTGTCGCTGAAGGCGACCCAGGAGGACCCGTGGCAGCTCTTCGCCCGCACCCACGCCATCGGCGAGGTCGTCCCGGGCAAGGTCACCAAGCTGGTTCCCTTCGGTGCGTTCGTGCGCGTCGAGGACGGCATCGAGGGCCTCGTGCACATCTCCGAGCTGGCTCAGCGCCACGTGGATCTGCCCGAGCAGGTCGTCACCGTCGACCAGGACGTTTTCGTCAAGGTCATCGACATCGACCTCGAGCGTCGCCGCATCTCGCTGTCGCTCAAGCAGGCGAACGAGGGCGTCGACCCCGAGGGCGACGACTCGACCTTCGATCCGGCGCTCTACGGCATGGCTGCGGAGTACGACGCCAACGGCGAGTACAAGTACCCCGAGGGCTTCGACCCGGAGACCAACGAGTGGCTCGAGGGCTACGACGCCCAGCGCGAGGTGTGGGAAGGCCAGTACGCGGCCGCCTACGAGCGCTGGACCGCTCACAAGGCGCAGGTCGTCGAGGCAATCAAGGCTGACGAGGAGTCCGCGAACGCTCCGGCGGCCGCCTCCACCTCGTCCTCCTCCTCCTCCACGGAGTCCGCGGCCCCCGCGTCGCAGTCCTCCTACCAGTCGAGCTCCTCGGACGAGGGCACCCTCGCCTCCGACGAGGCCCTGGCCGCCCTGCGCGCCAAGCTCACCGGCAACTGATCCGTTGCTGATCGGCTGATCAGCGATCGACATCGACGACGGGCGTCACCTTCGGGTGGCGCCCGTCGTCGCGTCTCGGGCCACGTCGCGCCCGGTGGCGGTGGTACGGCAGACTGGTGCCATGACCACCGCGCTCGATGACCACCCGATCCACTCCTGGCTCACCGACATGGACGGCGTGCTCGTCCACGAGGATGCCGCACTGCCCGGGGCAGCTGACTTCATCGCTGCGCTGCAGCAGTACGGCCGCCCGTTCCTGGTGCTGACCAACAACTCGATCTTCACCCCGCGGGATCTGCGGGCGCGGCTCTCTCGCAGCGGCATCGACATCCCTGAAGCCGCGATCTGGACCAGCGCCCTGGCCACCGCTCGCTTCCTCGCGGAGCAGCAGCCGGGCGCGGCCGCCTATGTGATCGGCGAAGCGGGCCTGACCAGCGCCATGCACGAGGAGGGGTTCATCCTCGCCGACTCCGATGTCGACTTCGTGGTGCTGGGGGAGACCCGCACCTACTCCTTCGAGGCGATCACCCGCGCGATCCGCCTGATCGCGCGAGGGGCGAAGTTCATCGCCACCAATCCGGACGTCACCGGACCCAGCGCTGAGGGGCCGCTGCCGGCCACCGGCTCGGTCGCGGCGATGATCACCGCCGCCACCGGGATCCAGCCGTACTACGTCGGCAAGCCCAACCCGCTGATGATGCGCACCGCTCTGAACCGGATCGGCGCCCATTCGGAGACCTCGATCATGATCGGGGACCGGATGGACACGGATGTGAAGTCCGGTCTCGAGGCCGGGATGCGCTCGTTGCTGGTGCTCTCGGGATCGACGCAGGCGGACGAGATCATCCGGTATCCGTACCGGCCCACTGCGGTGCTCGACGGCATCGCGGACGTGGTTCCACTGGTCGGAAGGCTCACCCCGATGGAGTCCGTGGAGCTGGGCGAGGACTGAACGCACCGCACCGGCACGGACGGGATGGGCCAGGGCCGATGTGAGCAGAGAGCGGCCGGGGCCGGTGCGTCGCGGGTCATTCCTCGCCTGCGCTCCCACCGCACGGACATGGACCCTTCGTGCCAGCGCGTCATGACAGAATGAACGCCATGTTGCGCTGGTTCACCGCCGGGGAATCCCACGGCCCCTCCCTGATCTCCCTGCTCGACGGCGTCCCCGCCGGTATCGAGCTGACCAGTGACGACCTGAAGGACGCGCTCGCGCGTCGTCGGCTCGGACACGGCCGTGGCAGCCGCCAGAAGTTCGAACAGGATGTGCTCACCATCCACGGCGGGCTGCGTCACGGACTGACCCTCGGCTCCCCGCTCGCGATCGAGGTCGCGAACTCGGAGTGGCCGAAGTGGGAGAAGGTCATGAGCGCCGACCCGGTGGCCCGTGAGGACCTCCTGGTCGATGCCGGCACCGGGGACGAGCGCGAGATCGCGCGCAACCGTCCGCTCTCGCGGCCGCGCCCCGGGCACGCCGATCTCTCCGGGATGCTGAAGTACGGCTTCGATGAGGCCCGCCCGATCCTCGAACGTGCCAGCGCACGCGAGACCGCTGCCCGAGTGGTGGCGGGTCGCGTCGCCGCCGCGCTGCTCGAACAGGCTGCCGGGATCCGGCTGGTGTCCCACACCCTGCAGGTGGGGAGCGTGCGAGTCCCCGATGAGGCGCCGCTGCCCACTCCGGACGATCTCGCTGCTCTGGACGCCGATCCGCTGCGCTGCTTCGATCGCGGTTCGTCCGCGGCGATGATCGCGGAGGTCGACGCGGCCAAGGCCGACGGTGACACCCTCGGCGGCGTGGTCGAGGTGCTGGCCTACGGAGTGCCCGTCGGCCTCGGCTCCCACACGCAGTGGGATCGCCGCCTCGACGGCCGGCTGGCCCAGGCGATGATGTCCATCCAGGCGATGAAGGGCGTGGAGATCGGTGACGGGTTCGCCACCGCCGGTCGGCGCGGCTCCGAGGCGCATGACGAGATCCTCGCCACCGGCGATTCCGACTCCGGCGCATCGAGGACGTTCCCCCGCGTGACCAACCGCGCCGGCGGTCTCGAGGGTGGCATGAGCAACGGCCAGGTGATCCGCGTGCGCGGCGCTCTGAAGCCGATCTCCACCGTTCCCCGTGCACTGCGCACGGTCGACGTCTCCACCGGCGAGCAGACCACCGCGAACCATCAGCGCTCCGACACCTGCGCGGTGGCGCCCGCCGCAGTGATCGCCGAGGCGATGGTGGCGCTCGCCCTGGCGGACGCGCTGCTCGAGAAGACCGGTGGTGACTCCGTCGCCGAGATCCGCGCCCACCTGGAGGGGACGAACGCTCTGCAGTCGGCACTGACTGACCGCCGACCGGGCCCCGCCTCGTGACGGGCCCGCTCGTCATCCTCATCGGTCCGATGGCAGCGGGCAAGACCAGCGTGGGTCGCGCTCTCGCCTCCCGGCTGGGTGTCGACTTCGCCGATCTGGACGCGCTGATCGTCGAGGCCGCGGGCCGCAGCATCCCCACACTCTTCGCGGAGGAGGGCGAGCCCGCCTTCCGCGAGCTCGAGTCCCGGACCCTCGCCCGCGCGCTCACCGAATGCGACGGGGTGCTCTCCCTGGGCGGCGGCGCCCCCGTGCATCCGGCCTCTGCTGAGCTGCTGCGGGGCCGGCCGGTCGTGCTGCTCGAGGTCGAGGAGCACATCGCGGCCCGGCGCCTCTCCTACGGCGCGGGCCGACCGATGCTCGCGGGCAAAGACCCCATGGTGCGCTGGCGAGAGCTCGCTGAGGAGCGCGGCGGCAACTATCGCGATGTGGCGGCGCACCGCATCGATTCCGGTCACGGCAGCCCTGCGCGCGTGGCCCGCACGATCTTCCGCACCCTGCAGCTTCCCCTGCCGACCGACCCTGAGAAGGAGACCGCATGAGCACCACCGTCATCCCGGTGACCACCCCGACCGGCGGCTATGACGTGCACGTCGGCCGCGGCCTGCTGGCCGAGCTGCCCGCTGTGCTGCCCGAGCGTGCGCGCAGGGTCGTGATCATCCACCAGCCGAGCCTGCGCGAGGTGGCGGAGCAGGTCCGATCGATCGTCGCCGAGACCGGACGAAAGGCCTTCGCCGCCGAGGTTCCCGATGCTGAGGAGGCCAAGACGGCGCAGGTCGCCGGGTTCCTCTGGGGCGTGTGCGGACAGGCGGAGATCGGCCGGGGAGACCTGGTGATCGGCCTGGGCGGAGGCGCCGCCACCGATCTGGCGGGCTTCGTCGCCGCGACCTGGCTGCGGGGCATCGACGTGCTCCAGGTCCCCACCACGGTGTCCGCGATGGTGGATGCCGCCGTGGGAGGCAAGACCGGCATCAACACCTCCGAGGGCAAGAACCTGGTCGGTGCCTTCCACCCGCCGATCGCAGTGCTCGCCGACCTCGATGTGCTCGCCGCTCTCGCAGCCAACGACGTCGCGGCCGGCCTCGCGGAGACGGTGAAGGCCGGATTCATCGCGGACGAGCGGATCCTGGAGATCGTCGAGGCAGATCCGGCGGCGGTCCTCGATGTGTCCAGCGATGCGTTCCGCGAGGTGATCGAGCGTGCCATCCGGGTCAAGGCGCGAGTCGTCTCCGCGGATCTGCGGGAGTCCGGTGAACGCGAGATCCTCAACTACGGGCATACGCTCGCCCATGCGATCGAGCGCAATGAGCGCTACCTGTGGCGCCATGGAGCCGCGGTGAGCGTGGGGATGATGTTCGTGGCCGAGCTCTCCCACCTCGCCGGGAAGCTGTCCGAAGCCGATGTGGATCGTCACCGCACGATCCTCACCTCGCTGGGGTTGCCCACCACCTATCGCGACCGCCAGTGGCCGAAGCTCGAGGACGCCATGAAGCGGGACAAGAAGACCCGTGCCGGGCTGCTGCGCTTCGTGGTGCTCGACCGGATCGGGGTGGTCTCCCGGATCGAGGGACCCGACCCGGCCCTGCTGCTGTCCGCCTACGCCGCCATCACCGAGGAGTGAGGACCGAGATGAACCACGAGACCACGCCCGAGAGTGAGAGCTCCAGCCCCGACAGCGTCACCGCGCCGGGGACCGACGTGCGTCGCCGCACCGCCACGGTGCGCGGCATCGAGCTGGGCCGCGCACGGCCGGAGATCATCGTGCCCCTGGTCGAGCCCGACGAGGAGACGCTGCTGGAACAGGCCGCGGCTGCCGTGGGCACCCGGGCCCGGATCGTGGAATGGCGCCTGGACCGCTTCCGGCCGGACCTCGAGGACGTCTCGGACCATCGCGATGCGGTGCTGGCCGCTCTGCCCCGCCTGCGGGGACAGCTGGGGCCGGACAAGGCGCTGCTGGTCACCTTCCGCACCGCAGCTGAGGGCGGAGCCAGGGCACTTTCGGACCGTGACCTGGGAATCCTGCTCGAGAGCCTGATCGGCGGCCGCCGCGCGGGCACCCAGGCCGCGGTCGACCTGGTGGACATCGAGACCTCACGCGATCCGGGGACCGTCTCCCGGGTGATCTCCGCCGCGCACCGTCACGGCACCGTGGTCGTCGGCTCGTTCCACGACATGGACTCGACCCCGTCGGAGGAGACGCTGGTGGAGATCCTGCGCTCCCAGCGCCGGCTCGGGGCCGACGTCCCGAAGATCGCCGTCACCCCGCGCAGCCCGCGGGACGTCCTCACTCTGCTCTCGGCGAGCCTCACCGTTGCCGAGGACCTCTCGGGCCCGCACATCGCGATCAGCATGGGACCGCTGGGTGCGAGCAGCCGCGTCGCGGCCGAGACCTTCGGCAGCGCCGCGACGTTCGCGACCGTCGGCGCCGGCTCGGCCCCCGGGCAGCTCGCCGCGGAGGATGTCTCCCGGATGCTCGAGCTGCTGCGTCCCTGAGCAGAGCTCCTCAGAGTCGTTCCGGGCCCTCGGGGCCGTCGTCGTCGCGTGCGCGGCGCTCGTGCTCGGTCGTCCCCGGCAGCTCCTCGACGTCGGCGTGGGGGAAGATGCGGTCCTCGTAGCCGCCGGCGTCGAGGTCGTCCGCGAAGGAGTCCTCGGCCAGATCATCGGTGCCTGCATCGACCACCGGGATCGTCCCGGTCTCGTGCGCGACACGCTCCCGCTCGCTCTTGCGCGTTCGACGCACCAGCTGCTTGAGCTGGGACGCGGACATCGTCACCTGCCATTCGCTGTGGCCGGGCAGCGTCCAGCGGCGCCAGGCGGCGACCCCGGCGAGCAGGGACCCGATCGTCACCGCCACCAGCACCGTCCCCGAGGGCAGGCCGAGCGCGAAGACGCCCCAGGTCAGCACCGCGGTGACCAGGGCTCCAGTGGCATACAGCGGACCGCCGCCGAAGATCGCCGGGATCCGTCCCACCAGCACGTCGCGGATCACCCCGCCGCCCACGGCGCTCGTGACGCCCAGCAGGATCGCGGGCAGCACGTCCAGACCGTAGGCGAGCGACTTCGCGGTGCCGGTCGCCGCCCACAGCCCCATCGCGGCGATGTCCAGCACCGTCACTGTGCGCCGCCACCAGGGTCCGTCGGTGGAGATGAAGAAGGAGAAGCCCGCGCCTGCCAGGGCGCAGGTCAGATACCAGGGGCCCGAGAAGGCGGCCGGGACGCCGAGATCGAGGATCAGGTCGCGCACGATGCCGCCGCCGAGCCCGGCGGCAATTCCGATGATCGCGAAGCCCACCGCATCGAAGTTCAGCCGGGAGGCCAGCGCCCCGGCGGCAACGCCCATCACGAAGACCCCCACCAGATCCAGGATGCGCAGGAAGTCGTTGGTCACGAGCAGCTCGAGAGGGTCCACAGGTTCGACGGTAGTACGCGCCGGGCAGGAGCGGCGGACCGTACGATCTGGTCATGACCACGCTCACCACCCCGCTGCGCCTGGGGCTCACCGGCGGCATCGGCTCCGGCAAGTCGACTGTCGCCGCGATCTGGGGCGAGGCCGGCCACCGGGTGATCGACCTCGATGCCCACTCCCGCGCCGTGCTGGACGTGCCCGGCGACGGCGTGGAGGAGGCGATCGCCCGTTTCGGCGAGGAGCTCCGCACCGAGAGCGGCACGATCGACCGGGCGGCGATGGCGCGCCTGGTGTTCGCCGACGCCGCCGCCCGGGTAGATCTCGAGCACATCGTGCTATCCCGGGTCGATGAGGCGGTGGCCCGGGAGGAGCAGGAGGCGGCCCGGGCGGGGGAGCGGCTCGTCATCCACGACAGCCCTCTTCTGCTCGAGATGCACCACGACGCGGACTACCGCTCGGTCGTCGTGGTGCTCGCCCGGCGCGAGGACCGCATCTCCCGGGTGATGCGTGACCGCGGGAAGGATCGCGCCTATGTCGAGGCGATCATGACCGCGCAGGTCACCGACCTCGAACGGATCCGTCGCGCCGATCGTCTGGTGCTGAACACCGCGGAGCGGGAGACCCTCTCGGTCCGCGCCCTGCACGCCCTGCAGACGGTCCTCGCCGAGCTCGAGGATTCCGCCCTGCGCTGACGCCGCCGGGCGGGCATGTCGTCCGTCGGCCCTGAGTCGTAGGCTCGGGGGATGCGTCCCGTCACCGATCTGGTCCGCTCCGAGCATCCCTTCGAAGTCGTCTCCGAGTACACGCCCTCGGGTGATCAGCCGACCGCGATCGCCGACCTCACCCGCCGCATCAACGATGGCGAGCAGGATGTGGTGCTGCTGGGCGCGACCGGCACCGGCAAGTCCGCGACCACGGCCTGGCTGATCGAGCAGGTGCAGCGGCCCACCCTGATCATGGCGCACAACAAGACCCTCGCCGCCCAGCTCGCGAGCGAGTTCCGTGAGCTGCTCCCGCACAACGCGGTGGAGTACTTCGTCTCGTACTACGACTACTACCAGCCCGAGGCGTACGTCCCCCAGTCGGACACCTACATCGAGAAGGACTCCTCGATCAACGCCGAGGTGGAGCGGCTGCGCCACAGCGCCACCAACTCCCTGCTCACCCGGCGCGACGTGGTCGTGGTCTCCTCCGTCTCCTGCATCTACGGCCTGGGCACCCCGCAGGAGTATGTGGACCGGATGGTGCAGCTGAAGGTCGGTCAGGAGCTGGACCGGGACGAGCTGCTGACCCGCTTCGTGGACATGCAGTACGACCGCAACGACATCGCCTTCGAGCGCGGGACCTTCCGGGTGCGCGGCGACACCGTGGAGATCATTCCGATGTACGAGGAGCTCGCGATCCGCATCGAGTTCTTCGGGGACGAGATCGACGCGATCTATACCCTGCATCCGATGACGGGAGAGGTGATCCGCCAGGAGGACCACATCCACATCTTCCCCGCCTCCCACTACGTCGCCGGACCTGAACGGCTCTCCCGTGCGATCGGCACCATCGAGATCGAGCTCGCCGAACGGCTCGAGGAGCTCGAGCATCAGAACAAGCTGCTCGAGGCGCAGCGGCTGCGCATGCGCACCACCCACGACCTCGAGATGCTGCGCCAGATGGGCTCCACCAACGGGGTGGAGAACTACTCCCGCCACCTCGACGGCCGTGCGCCCGGCACGGCCCCGAACACCCTCATGGACTACTTCCCCGAGGACTTCCTGCTGGTGATCGACGAGTCCCATGTGACCGTCCCGCAGATCGGCGCGATGTACGAGGGGGACCGCTCCCGCAAGCGCACCCTGGTCGACTTCGGCTTCCGCCTGCCCTCGGCGCTCGATAACCGGCCGCTCACCTTCTCCGAGTTCACCAAGCGCACCGGTCAGACGGTCTACCTCTCCGCCACTCCCGCCGCCTATGAGCTCGGGAAGTCCGACGGCGTGGTCGAGCAGATCATCCGGCCGACGGGCCTGGTCGACCCGGAGGTGATCGTCAAGCCCGTCAAGGGCCAGATCGACGACCTGCGCGAGGAGATCGAGAAGCGGGTCCAGCGCGATGAGCGGGTGCTGGTCACCACGCTCACCAAGCGCATGGCGGAGGATCTCACCGACTTCTTGCTGGAGAACGGCGTGCGGGTGCAGTACCTGCACTCGGACGTCGACACCCTGCGCCGGATCGAGCTGCTGCGCTCCCTGCGGCTGGGGGAGTACGACGTGCTGGTGGGCATCAACCTGCTGCGCGAGGGCCTGGACCTGCCCGAGGTGTCGCTGGTCGCGATCCTCGACGCGGACAAGGAGGGCTTCCTGCGCTCCCGCACCTCACTCATCCAGACGATCGGCCGCGCCGCCCGCAACGTCTCCGGCCAGGTGCATATGTACGCGGACCGGATCACCGACTCGATGGAGTCCGCGATCGAAGAGACCAACCGGCGCCGCGAGAAGCAGGTCGCCTACAACCTCGAGCACGGCATCGACCCCACCCCGCTGCGCAAGCGCATCGCGGATGTCACGGACATGCTCGCCCGCGAGGACATCGACACCGACACCCTGATGTCCACCGACTACCGCTCCGGCAAGGAGCGAGTGGCCCGGGATCGCGCCCGGGCCAACGCCGTCGACGCGGTCAAGGGACGCAGCGTGGACCTCGGCGATGATCCGGTGGGCGCGCTGACCGGCATGATCGATGAGATGACCGCCCAGATGCACCAGGCGGCGGAGAACCTCCAGTTCGAGGTCGCGGGCCGGCTGCGGGATGAGGTGCAGGAGCTCAAGAAGGAGCTGCGGGCGGTGCAGCGCTCCTGAGAGACGCGGTGCGTGCCATACCGGAGAGATCCTTCCGAAACGGTGGCTGATGGGTGCCGCTATCCCACACTGAGCGTCCTATCGGAAGGATGCTTCCGAAGTGCGCAGAGGAGGGGCTCTCGTCTGGTTGCGGCACGGCAGATCTCACCAGATCCGAAGTGTGCTTCTGATGTACAGCCGAGGTGCCTCGAGCGACCCCGCAGTCAACGCTCGCGACGTTCGGGCTCACGCTCCCATGACTCGACAAGTCCTGGAATGACCTCGAACAGCGGATGCACCTCGGGCTGATGGAGCTGACGTTCCTGCTCCCACAACACAGGGCTTCGGCGCTCGAGCTTCGCGAGCAGATGCGTCCACTCGAGCGCGAGCTGGCCGTCCGTCACCGGAATAGGAGCTGGTTGCACGCCCGCTCCCGGCGGGAGATCGATGCGCGTGAGATCGAAGCGGTAGCCCCGCTCGGTCGCTTCCTGCGCGACGGCTGCGAGATAGGCGCCGACGGCGGCGACCGGCTCGGAATGCGCCCGGAACCGCTCCAGCTGCGGGTGCGCGCGGTAGCCCCGTGTCCGTCCAGCGAGCACCGCTTGGGCCAGCAACGATTCCCGCCAGCAGCCGGTGAGGCCCTGGCGATCGAGGTGGCGGGGGTGCAGTGACCACAGACGCATGCACCCATCGTCTCGCATGGATGGTGCGCCTGCGCCTGACCCGTCGAAGGTCATCCACCGCGCCGACGATCGTCGGCGGCGGAAGGCGGTGTCCGCCGGTAGCGTCGTGACCACGTCGACGGCGCGAGTCGACGGCGCGGCCTGCCCTCCCGCACCGAGCACGTCGCGCCACCTTCACGTGATCGAGGAGAATGCCCATGTCCAAGCCCCCAGGTTCTCGGATCCTGACCCACGCCGTCAGCACCGCCGTGACGATCGGCGTCGGAATGATCCCGCTGCACCGCTTGCCACGCCCGGTGCAGACCGGCTACATCGTGGTCCCCGCCGCCGCCACATCGGCCATCATGCTGCTCGCGTTCCAGCACTATGCATCCCGCTCATCCGTGGCCCGACGTGCGGACAGGATCACTGACGAGCCGTCTCGCGGGTCGAGCATGTCGACCGTCTCCCAGTGCGCCCTGTCCCTGGCCTTCGGCGGCGTGGTGGCCGGAGCCGGGGCAGCGAGCATCTGCCTGGACCGCGGGATCGAGAACCTGCTGCGCCGACGGGGTGTGCCCGCTCCCCGCGTGATGATGGGGCTCGCCTCCGGGGCACTGATGCTGGGAGTGAATGCGCTCGGGGACCGCGTGCCCTCGAGCCCGGAGGACGAGAACGCCAGCTGACGATCCGACCGGAGCTCTGACGAGAGCGCATAGGGCCCGGCCCGCGTAGGCTCGACGCCATGCGCGGCGAACAGATCGGCGACCTCGAACAGCACCTTCTGGCCCTCGACGACACCGGCTTCGGGAACACCGAGGGCACCTCCGGGCGCACCCTGCAGCCCTTCAGCATCGCTGCGGCCGAGGGCGCGAGGCAGCTGCTCCGTAAAGCGCTGCTCGCGCTGGCCGACGGTGACGAGGGACGTGCCGCGCGACTCATCGGCCGCGCCGCGCGCCTTCCCCACGACGACCACGAGGATGCGGATCCCGGATATCTCGCCGCACACATGATGCTGTTCGATCTCGTCACCACCGAGATGGAGGAGTCGGTGACCGAGGATGGCAAGGACGATCTCGGCTGGCTTGAAGGCGCCATCGACGTGCTCCGCACCACCGCAGGGCCCGGGCGCTCAGATCTGCGCGACACGCTCCAGGTGATCAGCACCGACTACGAGATCACCGCAACGGAGATGTCCATGATCCGGCCCCTGCTCACCGAGTACACCGAGGGTGACTCGCCCTGGGGGCGGCGGGAACCGGCCGAGGTCCTCGAGCGTCGGATCCGCGCGATCCTGCAGACCTGCCTCGACTACCTCGAAGCTCTCGACGCGCACTGAGCACGAGCTCACTTCTCCGCCGAACGCTCGCTGATCGTCAGGTCCAGCGGGAAATCGATCGGACTGCCGGGGAACAGCAACCTGCCGGCGGCATTCGCGGATTCCCGGATCGCTTCGGCGGCGGCCTCCGCCTGCTCGGCCGGGGCGTGCACGATCACCTCGTCGTGCAGGAAGAACGCCAGGTGCGCCCTTCGTGCGAACACCGGGCCGGAGGGCGCGGCCGCCTGGGACTCCGCCACCTCCGGGAGCGCCGCGAGCTGGAGCCGCAGCGCCGCCATCCAGGACAACGCCCACTCTGCGGCGGTGCCCTGGACAACGAAGTTCCGGGTGAACCGGCCGCGGTCCCGGGCGGAGCGCCGCGCCGCCTCCTGCTGACCGACCCCCGCATCGACCTGGTTCGCGGCGCGCTGCGCCTGCGACCAGGCCTCCTCAGGTGCGGGGGAGGAGCGTCCCAGCCAGGTGGTGACCGTCCCGCCGCGCTCTCCGGTCGCGGCCGCGCCGTCGACCAGCGCCATCGCGTCAGGGAAGTTCCGCCGCAGCCGCGGCACCACCCTTCCGCTGTCCCCGGTGGTGCCCCCGTAGAGCGCTCCGAGCACGCCGATCTTCGCCTCCTGCCGCGTGGTGACAATCCCGGCGTCCACGATCCCGGAGTAAAGATCCTTGCCGGCCCCCGCAGCGATCATCGCCCGATCCCCGGACATCGCGGCGAGCACCCGCGGCTCCAGCTGGGCGACATCCGCGCTCACCAGACGCCAGCCCGGATCGGCGCGGAGCGCCGGGCGCAGCTGGCGCGGGATCTGCAGGGCACCACCGCCGCTGGAGGCCCAGCGCCCGGTGACCACCCCGCCGGGCACATAGACGGGGCGATATCGACCCTCATGCACCCATTCATCGAGCCAGGTCCAGCCGTTGGCGGTGAGCAGGCGGGACATCTTCTTGTACCGCAGCAGCGGCTCGATGGCCGGGTGCTCATGCTGCTGCAGCTCCCACTGCGAGGTGGAGGGCACATCGATCCCAGCCCGGTGCAAGGCCCGCAGCAGCTTCGGCGGGGAGTCCAGCGGCACCAGCGGGTCACCGAGAGCGGCCCGCACCTCGGCCCCGGTCTGCACCATCTGCGCTGGCGGCGTGCCGGGGGAGGGGCGTGGCCCGAGGGCGGCGGTGAGGATCCGGTCGTGATGGGCCACGTCCCAGGGAATCCCAGCGGCCTGCAGCTCGGCGGCGATCAGCGCCCCGGCCGACTCCGCGGCGATCAGGAGACGCAGCCGTGCCGGATCGCTCGCGGTGTCGATCGCGGTGCGCTGACGGACGAACTCGGCCAGCGTCTCCTCCGCGTCGGAGGGGACGCCGCCGGAGCGCGGAGAGGCGACATCGAGCTCGAAAAGGGTGGCGCCCTGAGCCTTCACCGGCTCGTGGGGGTCCAGCGGCGTGTCCCAGCCCGTCGCAGCGCGCAGCGCCTGCGCGAATTGGACGAGCTCCGAGTGACAGAGGATCCGGTGGATCAGCCGCAGGTCATGACATCGCTCGAGGGTCACCCCAGCGGCGAGCAGTCGTGGATACCAGGCTGCCGCGTCGCTCCAGACCCAGCGCGGGGCATGCTCCGCCTCGTACCGGGTGACCAGCGCAGTCAGCCCGTCGGCCGCCACCTCCTCCACCCCGAGCGGCCTGCCTTGCCCATCGAGTGCCACGAGCCGTGTGCGCCCGCCAGCGCCGCGACCGAGGACGCACCACGTGGGCGGGACGGCAGGCAGGGAAGAGGGCACAGACGCCGGTGACGAGGGAGGGGTCACCAGCCCCGCTCACGCCAGGCCGGCAGCGAGGGGCGCTCGGCGCCGAGCGTGGTGTCATCCCCGTGGCCCGGGTACACCCACGTCTCGTCCCCGAGTCGGTCGAAGATCCGCTCCTCGACGTCGTCCATGAGCTGCGCGAAGCGCTGCGGATCCTGCTCCGTGTTGCCCACCCCGCCCGGGAACAGAGAATCTCCGGTGAAGAGGTGATCGCCCTCATCCCCGGCGCGCAGCAGCACCGCGACCGAGCCCGGGGTGTGGCCCCGCAGGTGGATGATCTCGACCTGCTGCTGCCCGAATCGGAGCACGTCACCGTGGGCGAGGGGGAGGTCGATCCGTTCCGTGATCTCCTTGGCATCCGCCTCCCCGGCGGCCGTGCGGGCACCGGTGGCGCCCATCATCTCCGCGAGCGCCCCCACATGGTCGTGATGGCTGTGCGTGGTCACGATGAGGTCCAGCACGTTGTGCTCCCCACCGGCGGCGACCATGCGGCGCAGCGCGTCGGGATCCGCAGCGGCGTCGATCAGCAGCTGAGCTCCCGAGGCCCGACAGGTCAGCAGGTAGGCGTTGTTGTTCATCGGGCCCACGGAGAGCTTGCGGATCTGCAGGTGGCGGAGGTCGCGCACCATCGGCTCGCCTCCGGGTTCAACGTGTCCGGTGTACTCGTGATCGCTCATGGGCCCAGTATGTCGTCCACCTCTCCTCCGAACAACTGTTCGAAGGTGGGTGTTCGCCTCTAGAATGGTCCGGTGACTGAATCTCTGGTCGTCCGTGGTGCGCGCGAGCACAACCTCAAGAACATCGACATCGACATCCCCCGCAACAAGCTGGTGGTGTTCTCCGGCCTGTCCGGGTCGGGCAAGAGCTCCCTGGCCTTCGACACCATCTTCGCCGAGGGACAGCGCCGCTACGTGGAGTCGCTCTCCGCTTATGCCCGGCAGTTCCTGGGTCAGATGGACAAGCCGTCCGTCGACCTCATCGAGGGGCTGTCCCCTGCGGTGTCGATCGATCAGAAGTCGACCAACCGCAACCCCCGCTCGACGGTCGGCACCATCACCGAGATCTACGACTACCTGCGTCTGCTGTTCTCCCGCACCGGCGAGCAGCACTGCCCCGTCTGCGGTGAGAAGGTCAGCTCCTCCTCCGCGGAGCAGATCGTGGACACCCTCCTCGGCGAGGAGCCCGGCACCCGGTTCCAGCTGCTGGCCCCCGTGGTCCAGGGCCGCAAGGGCGAGCACGTGGACCTCCTCAGCTCGCTGCGCTCCCAGGGTTTCGCCCGCGCCCGCATCGACGGGGAGAACCGCCGGCTCGACGAGGAGATCACCCTCGACAAGAAGTTCAAGCACACCATCGAGGTGGTGGTGGACCGCCTCGCCGCGAAGCCGGACTCCCGCCGCCGCCTCACCGACTCCGTCGAGACCGCGCTGCGGCTCGCCGAGGGGATCCTGTCCGTCGACTTCGTGGACCTGGACGAGAAGGATCCGGACCGGATCCGCCGCTTCTCCGAGAAGCGCGCCTGCCCCAACGACCACCCGCTCGCGATCGACGACATCGAGCCGCGCACCTTCTCGTTCAACGCGCCCTACGGCGCCTGCCCCGAGTGCACCGGGCTCGGCCAGCGGCTCGAGGTCGACCCCGAGCTCGTGATCCCGGATGAGGACCTCACCCTCGCCGAGGGCGCGATCGCGCCCTGGACGATGGGCTCCACCGACCGTCACCTCGAGGTGATGGCCGGCCTCGCCGAGGAGCTGAGCTTCTCGATGGACACCCCCTGGCGTGCCCTGCCCGAGCGGGCGCAGGAAGCGCTGCTGCACGGCAAGGACCACAAGGTCCACGTGAAGTACCGCAACCGCTTCGGCCGCGAGCGCACCTATTCGACCGGCTTCGAGGGTGTGATGCACTTCCTCGAGCGGCGCCACTCCGACACCGAGTCGAACTGGGCCAAGGACCGCTACGAGCAGTTCATGCGCGAGGTCCCGTGCCCGGCCTGCAAGGGTGCCCGGCTGCGACCCGAGGTGCTCGCCGTGACCGTCGGCGGGCGCTCCATCGCCGAGGTCACCGAGATGTCGATCCGTGAGGCGCACGCCTTCCATGACAGCCTCGAGCTCGGGGTGCGGGAGGCGCAGATCGCCGACGAGGTGCTGCGCGAGATCCGCTCCCGGCTCGGCTTCCTGCTCGACGTGGGCCTGGACTATCTCTCCCTCGCCCGTGCCGCCGGCACCCTCTCCGGCGGTGAGGCCCAGCGCATCCGCCTGGCCACCCAGATCGGTTCCGGCCTGGTGGGCGTGCTGTATGTGCTCGACGAGCCGTCGATCGGCCTGCACCAGCGCGACAACGAGCGGCTCATCGTCACCCTCGAGCGGCTGCGCGATCTGGGCAACACCCTGATCGTGGTCGAGCATGACGAGGACACCCTCAACGCCGCGGACTGGGTGGTGGACATCGGCCCGCTGGCCGGCGAGCACGGCGGCGAGGTCGTCTACTCCGGCCTGGTGGAAGGGCTCAAGCAGCACGAGACCAGCCTCACCGGCCGGTACCTCTCCGGAGCGCTCGAGATCCCGCTGCCGGAGTCCCGCCGAGAGATCGACAAGGAGCGGATGCTCAAGGTCGTCGCCCCACGCGCCAATAACCTCGTCGGGCAGGACGTCTCCTTCCCCCTCGGCGTGCTCACCGCCGTCACCGGCGTCTCCGGCTCCGGAAAGTCGTCACTGGTCAACGACATCCTCTACGCGGTGCTCGCCAAGGAGCTGAACCGCGCCCGGATCGTCCCCGGCCGCCACAAGCGGGTCGCCGGCCTCGAGCACCTCGACAAGGTCGTGCACGTGGACCAGTCGCCGATCGGCCGCACCCCGCGCTCGAACCCCGCCACCTACACCGGGGTCTGGGACCGGGTGCGCACCCTGTTCGCCCAGACCAACGAGGCGAAGATCCGCGGGTACACCGCCGGGCGCTTCTCCTTCAACGTCAAGGGAGGCCGTTGCGAGGCCTGCTCCGGCGATGGCACGTTGAAGATCGAGATGAACTTCCTGCCGGACGTCTACGTCCAGTGCGAGGTCTGCAAGGGCCAGCGCTACAACCGCGAGACCCTCGAGGTGAAGTTCAAGGACAAGAACGTCGCCGAGGTGCTGGGCATGTCCATCGCCGAGTCGCTCGAGTTCTTCGACGCGGTCCCCGCGATCCGCCGCCAGATGCAGACCCTCGTCGACGTGGGCCTGGGCTACGTCAAGCTCGGCCAGTCCGCGACCACCCTCTCGGGCGGCGAGGCGCAGCGGGTGAAGCTCTCCTCCGAGCTGCACAAACGCTCCAACGGACGCACCATCTACGTGCTGGACGAACCCACCACGGGCCTGCACTTCGAGGACGTCCGCAAGCTCCTCGAGGTGCTGAACGGCCTGGTCGACAAGGGCAACTCGGTGATCGTCATCGAGCACAACCTCGACGTCATCAAGACCGCCGACCACGTCATCGACCTCGGCCCCGAGGGCGGTTCGGGCGGCGGCCGCATCGTCGCCACCGGCACCCCCGAGCAGGTGGCGGAGACCCCGGGCTCCTACACCGGGCACTTCCTCGCCCCGATGCTCGCCACGGGACGAGCAGGCCGCACCCCGAGAAGCACCGAGCGCTGAGCACACCGTGGCAGATCCGGCGACCTACCGTCCCGCCACCGGGACCATCCCGACCCGGCCCGGGGTGTACCGCTTCCGGGACGAGCACGGCCGGGTCATCTATGTGGGCAAGGCGAAGAACCTCCGCCAGCGCCTGGTCAACTACTTCCAGGATCTCGCGGTCCTCCACGAACGCACCCGGCGGATGGTCACCACCGCCGCGAGCGTCGAATGGACCGTGGTGGGCACCGAGGTGGAGGCGCTCACCCTCGAGTACACCTGGATCAAGGAGTTCGACCCGCGTTTCAACGTCAAGTTCCGCGACGACAAGTCCTACCCGTACCTGGTGATCACGATGGGGGAGCAGGTGCCCCGGGTGCACATCACCCGTCGGCCCCGCGCCAAGGGTGACCGCACCTTCGGGCCCTACCCGCAGGTGGGCGCGATCCGCGAGACCCTCGACCTGATGCTGCGGGTCTTCCCGATCCGGTCCTGCACCGCAGGGGTGTATCGCCGCGCCGAGCGCGCCGGGCGGCCCTGCCTGCTGGGCTTCATCGGCAAATGCGCCGCCCCCTGCGTCGGAGACATCTCCGAGGACGAGCACCGCCGCCTCGCCGAGCAGTTCGCGGACTTCATGGCCGGCAACACCTCGAAGTACACCCGCCGCATCGAGCAGCAGATGAAGGGCGCCGCCGCGGCGATGGACTATGAGACCGCCGCGAGCCTGCGCGACGACCTCAAGGCGCTGAACAAGGTCATGGAGAAGAACTCCGTGGTGCTCTCCGACGCCACCGACGCGGACCTCGTGGGCCTCGCGCAGGACGAGCTCGAAGCCTCCGTGCAGGTCTTCCATGTGCGCGGCGGCAGGATCCGCGGCCAGCGCGGCTGGACCGCGGAGATTCTCGACGAATCCACCGGGCCCGACCTCATCGAGCGCGCGCTGACCACCCTGTACGCCGAGAGCCCGGCACCCAAGGAGGTGCTGGTCCCGATCCTGCCCCGGAACCGCGAGCAGGTGCTCGAGCTGATGGGCCCGCGAACTGACCTGCGGGTCCCGCAGCGCGGCGAGAAGAAGGACCTGCTGCTCACCGTCGGCGAGAACGCGACCGAGGCGCTGCGGCTGCACCGTCTGAAGCGCACCGGCGATCTCACCGCCCGCACCAAGGCGCTCGAGGACCTGGGGGAGGCGCTCGACCTCGCCGAGCCGCCGCTGCGGATCGAGTGCTTTGACATCTCCCATTCCCATGGCACCAACGTGGTCGGGTCCCAGGTGGTCTTCGAGGACGGCCTGCCCAAGAAGAGCGAGTACCGCCGCTACGCCGTCAGCGGCGAGGCAGCCCGCGACGACACCGCCTCCATGTACGACGTCATCTCCCGGCGGCTCAAGCACCACCTGGACCCGCCCGAGCCGGCAGAGGAGGAGCAGGGACGGTACCGGCGCTTCGCCTACCCGCCCTCGCTGATCCTGGTCGACGGCGGCCCGCCCCAGGTCGCCGCCGCCCAGCGTGCCTTCGACGACCTCGGCATCACCGACATCGCCCTGGCCGGCATCGCCAAGCGGCTCGAAGAGATCTGGCTGCCCGGGGACGACTACCCGGTGATCCTGCCGCGCACCAGCGAAGCGCTCTTCCTGGTCCAGCGCCTGCGTGACGAGGCGCACCGCTTCGCGATCACCTACCACCGATCCAAGCGCGGTCGCGCCATGCAGGCCAGCGCCCTGGACGGCATCCCCGGGCTCGGCCCCGCCCGTCGACGGGCGCTCCTGGATCGCTTCGTGACCGTCTCCGCGATCCGTGCGGCGAGCGAGGAGGAGCTGGCTCGGGTCAACGGGATCGGACCCGCGTTGGCCGCGCAGATCGCGCTCGCGCTACGATCCGACCAGGGGGACCAGGCGCAGGCAGTCCTCGAGGACGGCGAGCTCGCTGTCACCGTGGACATGGCGACCGGCGAGATCCTCGACCGCTGACCAGCTGCACCCACCCCCTGTCCCCGACCCCGGAAGGAGCGCTCGTGACCGAGGAGCCCGTACTGACCCCCACCACTGACACCCGGGGTGACGTCGTCATCATCACCGGCCTCGCCGGTGCCGGGAGGGAGACCGCCGCCCACGCCCTGGAGGACATGGGCTGGTACGTCGTCTACAACATCGCGCCGCAGCTGATCGGGACGCTATATGAGCTGCGCGCCACCGCCGTGGGCCGCGAGAACCGCTTCGCCGTGGTCGTCGACCCCCGCTCCGGCCCCTTCTTCAGCGAGCTCTCCGATGTGGTCGCCGATCTGCGCAAGGCCGATCTGCGCCTGCGCCTGGTGTTCCTCACCGCCGACGAATCCACGCTCGTGCGTCGCTTCGACTCGGTGCGCCGTCCCCACCCGCTGCAGGGGGAGGAGGGCGTGCTGGAGGGAATTCGCCGGGAGCGCGAGATGCTCGCCCCCTACCGGCGGATGGCAGACCTGGTCATCGACACCTCCCCCCTGAACGTGCACCAGCTCACGATGAAGATGCGCACCGTCTTCGGCACCAGCGAGGAGCAGCAGCTCACCGTGACGATGCTCTCCTTCGGCTTCAAGTACGGGATCCCGCTCGAAGCCGATCACGTCAGCGACGTCCGGTTCATCCCCAACCCCTACTGGGTCCCTGAGCTCCGACCGAAGCGGGGCACCGACCCCGAGGTGGCGGATTTCGTCCTGAAGGACGCCAACGCGCAGGAGTTCGTGGACCGCTACCTCGAGATGATCCGTCCGGTGCTGCGTGGCTACGGCGCCGAGAACAAGCACTTCACCACGCTCGCGATCGGCTGCACCGGCGGCAAGCACCGCTCGGTCGCGGTCTCGGAGAAGATCGGCGAGGAGCTGCGCCGCAGCGGCCACGCCGTACGGATCCGCCACCGCGATCTGGGGCGCGAATGAGCATCGCACCGCGCGCCCGGGGATCTCGCCTCCGGGGCGCGGATCGCTCCGCCAGTGCGCGGCGGGGTCGGCGCGGCGATCCGCAGCGCCCGTTGCGGGTGGTCGCTCTCGGCGGCGGTCACGGCCTGGCCGCGAACCTGCGCGCCCTGCGGCTGTTGGCCGATGACATCACCGCCGTGGTGACCGTCGCCGACAACGGCGGCTCCTCCGGACGGATCCGGACCGAGATGCCGGTGCTGCCCCCCGGGGACCTGCGGATGGCGCTCGCGGCGCTCTGCGAGGACTCCGACTGGGGCTCCATCTGGGGCGATGTGATCCAGCACCGCTTCGCGACCGATGGCGAGCTCGACGGGCACGCCCTGGGCAACCTCCTGATCGTCGCGCTGTGGCAGATCCTCGAGGACCCGGTCGAGGCGCTCGATCAGATGGCAGAGCTGCTCGGCGCCAGAGGACGGGTGCTGCCGATGGCCCTGGACCCCCTCGATATCGAGGCCCAGGTGCGCGGCGCCGACGGCACTCTGCGCACGGTCTCCGGTCAGTGGCAGGTCGCGACCGCGGAGGGAAGGGTCGAGGACATCCGGCTGATCCCCGAGCGGCCACGGGTCCCGCAGGACGTGATCGACGCGCTGGGCCGCGCAGACTGGATCATCGTCGGCCCCGGCTCCTGGTACACCTCCGTGCTGCCTCATCTGATGATCCCCGAGATCGCCGAGGCGATCCGCACCAGCCCCGCCCGGCGCTGCATCACCACCAACCTCTCGGTGGGGTCGCAGGAGGCAGAGGGCATGACCAGCCTGGACATGCTCGATGTGCTCCTGGAACGAGCCCAGGGGTGCCGCTTCGATGCGCTGCTGGCGGATCCCACTACCCTCGAGGACGCCCTCGAGCTGGCGGAGGCGGCCCAGGCCCGCGGGATCCGCACCCTGCTGCGCCAGGTGAGCGTGGGGGACGGTACACCGCACCATGACCCGGTGCGGCTCGCCGCCGCGTACCGTGATCTCTTCGACGACGCCTACGGCGATGTCGAGCCCGACCATGAGGGCACCGAGCACCGCATCACGGGGGCACAGCCCCCCACCATCGAGGAGGACTTGCATGGCTCTGACGGGTGAGGCGAAGGAGGAGCTGAGCCACCTCGAGGTGAGCCGGCCCTCCGCCCGCAAGGCAGAGGCTGCAGCGATGCTCCGCTTCGCCGGCGGATTGCACCTGGTTGCCGGGAAGGTGGTGGTCGAGGCGGAGCTGGATTCCGCCGCGGTCGCCCGGCGTCTGCACGGGATCATCGCCGACATGTACGGCCACCGGGCCGAGCTCGCGGTCCTGGCCCCCTCCGGCATCCGCCGCACCACTCGCTACATCGTGCGGGTCGAACGCGAGGGCGGCATGCTCGCGCGGCAGACCGGCCTGCTCGATGCCCGCGGCCGACCGGTGCGGGGGATGCCCCCCTTCGTGGTCGGCGGGGCGACGGTCGACGCGGAGGCCGCCTGGCGCGGAGCCTTCCTGGCCCGGGGGATGCTCACCGAGCCGGGACGCTCCTCAGCGCTGGAGCTGTCCTGCCCGGGCCCCGAGGTCGCGCTCGCGATGGTCGGGGCCGCCCGCCGGCTGGGCGTCGCCTCCAAGGCGCGCGAGGCACGAGGGACCGATCGCGTGGTGCTGCGGGACGGAGACGCGATCTCCATGCTGCTGACCCGCATGGGGGCGCACGAGACCGTCAAGAGCTGGGAGGAGCGCCGCACCAAGCGAGAGGTCAAGGCGACCGCGCATCGACTGGCGAACTTCGACGACGCGAATCTGCGCCGCTCCGCCCGCGCGGCGGTCGCTGCCGGGCAGCGGGTGCAGCGGGCGCTGGAGATCCTCGGTGATGAGGTCCCCGAGCATCTGCAGGCGGCGGGCCAGCTTCGCCTCGAGCACCGTCAGGCGAGCCTCGAGGAGCTCGGCCGTCTGGCGGATCCGCCCCTCACCAAGGACGCCGTGGCCGGGCGGATCCGGCGCCTGCTCGCCACTGCGGACAAGCGCGCGGAGGATCTGGGCATGCCCGGAACCGACCACGGAGTGGACGAGGACCGATTACCCCCGTCACCGGACCCAGGACGTTGATAAGATCGTCGTGGTCGTCGGTCACTTCCGGCGCCGTCCGAGCGTACAAGGGCGTGCGCACCATGTCAGTACCGGAATTTCGCAGTTCTCTGCGAATCTAGGAGGAACCCTTGACCATCAAGGTTGGAATCAACGGATTCGGCCGCATCGGCCGTAACTTCCTGCGCGCCGCACTCGAGCAGAAGGCCGACATCCAGATCGTCGGTGTGAACGACCTCACTAACAACGCCGCGCTCGCGAATCTCATCAAGTACGACTCGATCGGTGGCGTGCTGCCCTACGACGTCTCGTACGACGACGACTCGATCACCGTCGGGGAGAACACCATCAAGGCGTTCGCCGAGCGCGATCCCAAGAACATCCCGTGGGGCGAGATCGGTGCGGACGTCGTCATCGAGTCCACCGGCATCTTCACCGACGCCGAGAAGGCCAAGGCCCACATCGAGGCCGGCGCCAAGAAGGTCATCATCTCGGCCCCCGGCAAGAACGAGGACGGCACCTTCGTCATCGGTGTGAACGAGGGCGACTACGACCCCGCGAACCACCACATCATCTCCAACGCGTCCTGCACGACCAACAGCCTCGCCCCCGTGGCCAAGGTGCTGAACGACGAGTTCGGGATCGTCAAGGGTCTGATGACCACCGTCCACGCCTACACCTCGGACCAGGTGCTGCAGGACGGCCCCCACTCGGACCCCCGCCGTGCACGTGCGGCCGCGCTGAACATCGTCCCGACCACCACCGGTGCGGCCAAGGCCGTGGCGCTGGTGCTGCCGGAGCTCAAGGGCAAGCTGGACGGCTACTCGCTGCGCGTTCCGGTCCCCACCGGCTCGATCACCGACCTCACCTTCGAGGCATCGCGCGAGGTCTCCGTCGAGGAGATCAACGCCGCCATCAAGAAGGCTGCAGAGGGCCCGCTGAAGGGGATCCTGCGCTACACCGAGGATCCGATCGTCTCCAAGGACATCGAGGGCGATCCGCACTCCTCGATCTTCGACAGCCAGCTCACCAAGGTGAACGGCAACCTGGTGAAGGTCTTCACCTGGTACGACAACGAGTGGGGCTTCTCCAACCGCCTCGTCGAGCTCTCGCAGCTCGTGGGCAAGTCCCTCTGATCCACCGGTCGTCGTACTGACGACCCGGATCACCCCGGAGCCCACCGGTCACCACCCCGAAGGGTCGGTGGCCGGTGGGCTCCGGTCGTCTCACGAGTCCGCGCCGAGCGATGGCGCGTTCGCCCGAACCTGAAGGAGCACCATCGTGCTGAAGACCATCGACTCGCTCGGAGAGCTGCGCGGCAAGCGCGTGCTCGTCCGGGCTGATCTGAACGTCCCGCTGGACGGGACCACCATCACCGATGACGGTCGCATCCGCGCCGCCCTGCCCACCCTCACCCGGCTGGTCGAAGCCGGTGCACGGGTCGCCGTGATCTCCCACCTCGGCCGCCCCAAAGGCGCACCGGAGGACAAGTACTCCCTGAAGCCGGTCGTGGGCCGTCTCGGCGAGCTGCTGGGCCAGGACGTCGCCTTCGCGACGGACACCGTCGGCAGCTCCGCGCAGGAGGTCGTGGCCGGGCTTGAGGATGGCCAGGTGGCCGTGCTCGAAAACCTGCGGTTCAACCCGGGGGAGACCTCGAAGGACGAGTCGGAGCGGCTCGCCTTCGCCGAGCAGCTCGCCGCCCTCGGTGATGCCTTCGTCTCCGACGGCTTCGGCGTCGTCCACCGCAAGCAGGCCTCCGTGTACGAGCTCGCCACCCTGCTGCCCTCGGCCGCCGGTGAGCTGGTGCTGCGTGAGGTGGAGTCCCTGCGCAAGGTCACCGATTCTCCGGAGCGCCCCTTCGTGGTGGTGCTCGGCGGTGCGAAGATCGCCGACAAGCTCGGAGTCATCGACAGCCTGCTGGGCAAGGCCGATCGCATCCTGATCGGCGGCGGCATGGCCTACACCTTCCAGAAGGCGCAGGGCTACGAGGTCGGCAAGTCGCTGCTCGACGAGAGCAAGCTCGACGTGGTGCGCGAGTACCTCGAGCGCGCCGAGAAGAACGGTGTCGAGCTGGTCCTGCCCGTCGACACGGTGGTGGCACCCGAGTTCTCCGCCGACGCGCCCGCGACGGTGGTCCCCTCCTCCGAGATCCCCTCGGATCAGGAGGGCATGGACATCGGCCCGGAGACGGCGAAGCTGTTCGGCGAGAAGATCGCCGATGCAGCGACCGTGTTCTGGAACGGCCCGATGGGTGTCTTCGAGTTCGAGAGCTTCGCCAAGGGCACCTCGAGCGTCGCGGATGTGCTCTCGAAGGCTCCCGGCTATACCGTGGTCGGCGGTGGCGACTCCGCCGCCGCGGTCCGCATCCTCGGATTCGACGAATCCCTCTACTCGCACATCTCCACCGGCGGCGGCGCGAGCCTCGAGCTCATCGAGGGCAAGGACCTGCCGGGCATCTCAATCCTCGAGGAGGACTCCAAGTGACGACCCGTACCCCGCTGATGGCGGGCAACTGGAAGATGAATCTCGACTGGAAGCAGGGCCTGTCCCTGGTCGAGGAGCTGGGAGAACAGCTCAAGGGTCTCGACACCTCGGTCGTCGAGACCGTCGTGCTCCCCCCGTTCGTGGACCTGCGCACCGTGCAGGTCGCCGTGGACGCCGGCAAGCTGCCGATCGCCTACGGCGCGCAGGACATCTCCGAGCACGAGTCCGGTGCCTACACCGGCGAGGTCTCGGGGCAGATGCTGAAGACCCTGGGCTGCACCTATGTCGCCGTCGGCCACTCGGAGCGTCGCCAGTACCACGGCGAGGACGAGCAGGTCACGAACGCTAAGGTTCGGGCAGCCTTCGCCGCGGGGCTCACCCCGATCCTGTGCGTCGGAGAGCCGCTCGAGGAGCGCAAGGCCGGGAACCATGTCCCGTTCACCCTCGCGCAGCTCACGGGCGGCATCGAGGGTCTGACCGCCGAGCAGGCGGCGAAGATCGTCATCGCCTATGAGCCCGTGTGGGCGATCGGCACCGGCGAGGTGGCCAGTGCAGACGACGCGCAGGAGGTCTGCCAGGCGATCCGCGAGGCGCTGCGCGAGCTGCACGGCGATGTCGTCGCCGACGCGGTCCGCGTCCTCTACGGCGGCAGCGTGAAGTCGTCCAACGTGGTCGAGCTGATGGGCAAGGCCGATGTCGATGGCGCCCTCGTCGGCGGAGCCTCGCTCAAGGCCGAGGAGTTCGCCAAGATCGCGGGCTTCCAGGGCTGAGTGACGTACTGCGAGCTTGCGAGCGGTAGAAGCTCAGCAGGTTCAGCACAGGCTGAGCGACGTACTGCGAGCTTGCGAGCGGTAGAAGCTCAGCAGGTTCAGCGCAGGCTGAGCGACGTACTGCGAGCTTGCGAGCGGTAGAAGCTCAGCAGGCGAGAGCCTTGCCACGCGGGCCGGACCCAGTATGGGTCCGGCCCGTGCCGTATGCTGGATCAGTCCGTCGTACCCCGTGGAAGGTGCCTGCACTCGTGGATCTGCCCCTGCTGAAGCTCATCCTTCAGGTCATGCTGGCCGTCCTCGGTCTGCTCACGATCATGTTCGTCCTGCTGCATAAGGGACGTGGCGGCGGGCTCTCCGATATGTTCGGCGGCGGTGTCTCCTCCAATGCGAGCGCCTCTGGGGTGGCCGAGCGCAATCTCAACCGCCTCACGGTGGGTGTCGCGGTCAGCTGGGGCGTGTGCGCAGTCGGCCTGGGCATCGTGGAGAAGCTGCTCTGAGCCTTCGCCTCCGGTCTCTTAAAGGCCGCTGAGTCGTATGAGAAGGGCCGGTCACCATGGTGGTGACCGGCCCTTCTCGCGTTCTCAGCGTCCCGTGGGACTGCTCATTGCGGCAGCTGCCCGGCGGCGGCGGCGTCGAGGAACCAGGTCGTCGACTCCAGGCCGCGCACTGCCGAGGCAGGGACTTCCCAGGGGTTGATGTCCTGGTGACCGTCGCGCACCGCGCCGGCCTTCTCCTCGCCGGCGACCAGCAGTGCCACATGGCGGGAGGAGTTCAGCACCGGCCACGTCAGCGAGATCCGCTCCGAGGGCGGCTTCGGCGAGTCGGTGACCCCGATCGCGCTCGCTGCCACCTGTCGCTGATCCGGATGCTCGGGGAACAGCGAGGCGATATGACCGTCAGGTCCCACGCCCAGCATCACCACATCGAAGAACGCCCGGCCGCGGGTGCGGAACGGCTGATCGCCGCCCATCTGGTCCAGCTGCTGCCCGTACCAGGCGGCGGCGTCGTCCAGTGACATGCCGTCCGCGGGGGAGGGCATCACATGGATGTTGCGGGCCGGAAGCCCGGACTCGGCCTGGAGCGGCGCGAGCAGCGAGTCACGCACCGCCACCTCGTTGCGATCCTCGGAGTCCGAGGCCACGAAGCGTTCGTCGCCCCACCACAGGTGCAGGCGGCTCGCATCGACCCCTGCGGCGTCCAGCGCTGCGGGCAGCGCAGCGGCGGTCTTGGTGCCGACCGTCCCGCCGGTGAGCACCAGGTGCGCGAGCGGACGCTCCTCGAGGGCGGCTGCGAGCTGCTTCGCGGTGTGCTCTGCGGCAGCGGCCGCGACCCCGTCCGCGTCGGGCAGCACCTGGTCGACGGGATCGGGCTTGCCCCCGGCGAAGGTGGCGGTGTCATCGATGCTGCTGTACGTGGTGGCGAGCACCTCGCCGTAGACCTCGTCGGGGTCCAGTCGGCGCAGCTCCTCGGTGATGAGCTCAGCGAGCGTGCGGCGCGGCATGGTGACGTGCTGTCCGGTGTCGTCACCGGGGAGCTTCATCACGATCGAGGCGTCATCGACCCGGGTGAGGTCGATGGTGCCGTCCTGGCGGACCAGACGGACGCTGTGCACACCCGCATAGTCGACGTCGCCGCCGTTGGGGGGCAGCACCTCCGCCTCGACCCCGAGGGCGTGCTCGAGCCAGCCGGCCATGAGCACCACCGAGGGGTTGTCGACCGTGCCGGCGACCTCCACCTTGGTGGGGGTCGAGATCGGCGGGACCTCGTAGGCGCTCGCGACCAGTCCGCGCCAGCGGGTCAGCCGCGCCCAGGCGAAGTCGGAGTCGCCGCTGGCGTAGCCGCGGCGCAGCCGCTTGAGGGTCCCCAGCGGGTCCTGGCAGGCGGCGGAGTCGGTGATGCGACGCTGGGACATCGAACCCAGCACGTCATGGATGGGGGAGGACGGAGCATTCTCCGGCCACCAGGTCACGATCGGGGCATCGGGGAGCAGCAGCGCCATCACCAGGGTGTCCAGCGACCACAGCACGTCCCCGCGGGCACGCAGGATCACGATCTCCCCGGCGCCGGCGTCACGGCCCACCCGGATCTCCGCGTCCAGGCCGGAGTTCTCAGCCTCCGGCTCCGCATCGACCACGATCACCCGGGCAGGATGCTCGTGGCTGGCGGCGATGGCCGCCTCGAGCGGCTCCTCGACATCGCCGGTGGCGACGATGATCAGGGTGAGGACCCGGCCGATGGTGTTCGCGCCGAACGTCTCCCGCATCTCGATCATCTGCTTGTTGATCGCCGATGCGGTGGTGTCGGTCAGGGTGGTGATCACGGTCGCCTCCAGGTACGCCCGTCGAGGGCGAGCATCTCGTGCGCGGTATCGGGGCCCCAGGTGCCGGGGCGGTAAGGAGCGGGGTCGAGGTTCTGGGCCCAGAACTCGGTGATGGGGTCGAGGATCTTCCAGGAGAGCTCGACCTCCTTCTGCCGCGGGAACAGCGGCGGGTCCCCGAGCAGCATGTCCAGGATCAGCCGCTCGTACGCCTCCGGTGACTCCTCGGTGAAGTTCATGCCGTAGGCGAAGTCCATGGTCACGTCCCGCACCTCCATCTGGGTGCCGGGGACCTTCGAGCCGAAGCGCATGGTGACGCCCTCATCGGGCTGGACCCTGATGACGATCGCGTTCTGACCCAGATCCGCGGTGTCCGTGGAGCGGAACGGCAGGAACGGGGCACGCTTGAAGACGACTGCGATCTCGGTGACGCGGCGGCCCAGCCGTTTGCCTGCACGGAGGTAGAAGGGGACACCGGCCCAGCGGCGGGTGGCGATGTCCAGGCGCATCGCGGCGAAGGTCTCGGTGGTGGAATCGGCGGGGATGCCGTCCTCCTCGAGATAGGGACGCACCTGCTCGCCTCCCTGCCAGCCGCCCACGTACTGGCCGCGAGCGGTGTGCGCCGCCAGATCCTCCGGCAGCTCGACGGCGGCGAGGACCTTCTCCTTCTCGGCACGCAGATCGGAGGCGCGGAAGGTGACGGGCTCCTCCATCGCCGTCAGCGCGAGCAGCTGCAGCAGGTGGTTCTGGATCACGTCTCGGGCGGTGCCGATGCCGTCGTAGTACCCGGCACGGGAACCGATGCCGATGTCCTCGGCCATCGTGATCTGCACGTGGTCGACATAATTCGCGTTCCAGATCGGCTCGAACATCTGGTTCGCGAAGCGCAGCGCCAGGATGTTCTGGACCGTCTCCTTGCCCAGGTAGTGATCGATGCGGAAGACGTCCTCGGGACGGAACGCCTTCTCCACCACGTCGTTGAGCTCGCGGGCGGAGGCGAGGTCGTGCCCGAAGGGCTTCTCGATGACGACTCGGCGCCAGGAACCGTCGCGGGGGGTGTTGAGCCCCGAGTCCGCGAGCTGGCCGCAGACCTGCGGGAAGGCGTCCGGCGGGATCGAGAGGTAGAAGGCGTGGTTACCGCCGGTGCCGCGAGTGCGATCGAGCTCGCCGACCACCTCGGTCAGCTTCTCGAAGGCGGCGCTGTCATCGAAGGTGCCGGTGACGAAGCGGAGCCCGCCGCGGAGCTGCTCGAAGACGCTCTCGTCGAAGCCGGTGCGGGAGTGCTCGGAGACGCTCTTGCGGACGTAGTCGGCGAAGTCGTCATCGGACCACTCCCGACGACCGAAGCCGACCAGCCCGAAGCTGGGCGGCAGCAGGCCACGATGGGTGAGGTCATAGATGGCGGGCAGCAGCTTCTTGCGGGCGAGGTCGCCGGTGACGCCGAACATCACCATCGAACTGGGCCCGGCGATGAGCGGGAGACGGCGGTCGCGGGGATCGCGCAGCGGATTCGGCGCGTCAGCCCCGGCAGGGGGAGTGGAGGAGTCGGTCACGTTCGTCCTTTCTAGGACACGGAGCAGAGGAGCACGGCCCGCCCATGATGCGGGACCGTGCTCCTCGAAGAGTCAGGCGCGGGCGGACTCGACGGAGGCGGACACCGTGGCCAGGAGCTCGTTCCAGGCCTTCTCGAACTTCTCGACGCCCTCGCGCTCGAGCAGTGCGAAGACCTCGACCAGGTCGACCCCGGCGCCGGCGACGCGCTCGAGCGTCGCGACGCCCGCGACAGCGGCCTCGGCGGACAGCGGAGCCTTCAGCTCCGAATGGTCCGCGGCGGCCTCGAGGGTCTTCTCCGGCATGGTGTTGACGGAGGGATCCGCGACCAGGTTGTCGACGTACAGGGTATCGGCGTAGTCGGGGTTCTTCACGCCGGTGGATGCCCACAGCGCCCGCTGGACGTTCGCACCCTTGAGCGCGGTGAAGCGCTCAGAGCCGAAGGCTTCGAGGTAGGTGCCGAAGGCGGCCTGTGCGTTCGCGACGCCGGCCTGGCCGCGCAGAGCGGTCGCCTCCTCGGTTCCCAGGGCCTCGAGCCGCGCGTCGATCTCCGAGTCCACGCGGGAGACGAAGAAGGAGGCGACAGAGTGGATCTTCGCGAGATCCTTGCCCGCTGCCGCGGCCTGCTCGAGACCGGTGAGGTAGGCCTCGATCACGGCCTGATAGCGCTCGACAGAGAAGATCAGGGTGACGTTGACGCTGATGCCCTCGGCGATCACTGCGGTGATGGCCGGCAGGCCGGCCTCGGTGGCGGGGATCTTGATCATCACGTTCTCGCGGCCGACGACCTCGAAGAGGTGCTTGGCCTGCTCGATCGTCTTCTCGGTCTCGTGGGCGAGGCGGGGATCGACCTCGATGCTCACGCGGCCGTCGAAGCCGTGCGAGGACGCGTAGATGTCGGCGAAGAGATCGGCGGCGCTGCGCACGTCATCGGTGGTGAGCACCTCGACGATGGCGTCGACGTCCTTGCCCTCCGCCGCGAGGCGGGCGATGTCTGCGTCGTACTCCGAGCGGCCGGAGATCGCAGCCTGGAAGATCGACGGGTTCGTGGTCACGCCGACGATGTTGCGGCTGTCGATGAGCTCCTGGAGGTTCCCGGAGGACATCCGCTGACGCGAGAGATCGTCGAGCCAGATCGAGACTCCGGCATCGGAGAGGGCCTGGGTGTTGGTGTTCTGAGCCATGGTGTTCCTTCCGGGCGCTGTGCGCCCTGTGTCGAACTGGTGTCGCCCGGTGCAACGGTCTCAAGCGCCGGATCCTTCCCCGAGGTGAGGGAGGGAACCTCTGGGTCCGCGGTCGGCGGCGGGACGGGCGGAGGGAGAAAGGGGAGGGGAGAGGAGAGGATGGGGAGAGGAGGGGAAGAGGAGCGGGGCGGGACCCGGAGGCCCCGCCCCGCGGAGGATCAGGCCCCGGCTGCGGCGAGGGAGTCCTTCGCCGCTGCGACCACGGCCTCGGCGGTGAAGCCGAACTCCTTGAAGAGAGTGCCCGCATCGGCCGATGCACCGTAGTGCTCGAGCGAGACTGCACGCCCATGGGTGCCCAGGAAGCGGTACCAGGGCATCGCGATGCCGGCCTCGACGCTCACGCGTGCGGTGACCGACGCCGGGAGCACAGACTCCTTGTACTCCTCGTCCTGCTCGTCGAACCACTCGACGGACGGCATCGAGACCAGGCGGGCAGGGATGCCCGCCGCCTCGAGCTGGGTCTGCGCCTCCGCGGCGTACTGCAGCTCGGAGCCGGTGCCGATGAGGATCACCTGCGGCTCCGCCGAGGCCTCCTTCATGATGTAGCCGCCCTTGACGAGGTTCTCCGCGCCCGCGTACTCACTGCGGTCGAAGGTCGGCATCGCCTGCCGGGAGAGGATCAGGCCGACCGGGCCGTGATCCCGCTCGAGCAGCGCCTTCCAGGCCTGCGCGGTCTCATTCGCATCCGCGGGGCGCACGATCGACAGGTTCGGGATCGCGCGGTACGCGGCCAGGTGCTCGACCGGCTGGTGGGTGGGGCCGTCCTCGCCCAGACCGATGGAGTCATGCGTCCACACATACGTCGCGGGGACCTTCATGAGCGAGGCGAGGCGCACCGCGCCGCGCATGTAGTCGGAGAACTGGAAGAAGGTGCCGCCGTAGGGGCGGGTGAGCCCATGCAGCGAGATCCCCGAGAGGATCGCGCCCATCCCGTGCTCGCGGATGCCGAAGTGCAGCGTGCGGCCGTACTTGTCGCCGGAGAACTCGGAGGAGCTGAGCTCCTCGGGGAGGAAGGACGACTCGCCCTTCATCGTGGTGTTGTTCGAGCCGGCGAGGTCGGCGGAGCCGCCCCACAGCTCAGGCATGACCGGTGCGAGGGCCTCGAGGACCTTGCCGGAGGCGGCGCGGGTGGCGAGGCCCTTGGCGTCGGCCTCGAAGCTCGGGAACGCCTCGGCGAAGCCCTCGGGCAGCTCACGTGCCTGGAGCCGGTCCAGCAGAGCAGCCTTCTCCGCGTTCGCGGAGCGCCACGCCTGGTAGCCCTTGTCCCACTCCGCCTTCGCAGAGACCGCGCGCTCAGCGAGGGCGCGGGTGTGGGCGAGGACATCCTCGTCGACCTGGAACTGCTGCTCCGAGTCCAGGCCCACGGCCTTCTTCAGGCCTGCGACGCCCTCGGCACCGAGCTTCGCGCCATGCACCGAGTGGCTGCCGGCCAGCTCGGGGATCGGCCAGCCGATGACGGTGCGCAGTCGGATGAAGGTCGGCTTGTCGGTGACCTTCTGAGCTTCGAGGATCTCGGTCTTCAGGGCCGCGACGTCTTCGAGGTACTCGGTTCCGCCCTGGGTCCAGTCCACGGTCCGCACGTCCCAGCCGTAGGCATCGTAGCGCGCGGCGGTGTCCTCGGTGAAGGCGATCGAGGTGTCACCCTCGATGGAGATCTCGTTGTCGTCCCACAGGACGATGAGGTTGCCGAGCTGCTGGGTGCCGGCGATGGAGCTGGCCTCGCTGCTGACACCTTCCTGGAGGTCGCCGTCGGAGGCGATCACATAGGTGAAGTGGTCGAAGGGGCTGGTGCCCTCAGCGGCCTCGGGGTCCAGCAGGCCGCGCTCGCGGCGCTGCGCCATCGCGAAGCCGACTGCCGAGGAGATGCCCTGGCCCAGCGGACCGGTGGTGATCTCCACGCCTGAGGTGACGAAGTTCTCCGGGTGGCCCGGGGTCTTCGAGCCCCAGGTGCGCAGCTCCTCGAGGTCCTTCTTCTCGAGGCCGAAGCCGCCGAGGAAGAGCTGGATGTACTGCGTGAGGCTGGAGTGACCGGCCGAGAGCACGAAGCGGTCGCGGCCCAGCCACGACGGATCCTTCGGATCGTGCCGCATCACGTCCTGGTAGAGCAGGTAGGCGGCCGGAGCGAGGCTCACAGCGGTGCCCGGGTGCCCATTGCCGACCTTCTCGACCGCATCAGCGGCGAGGACGCGCGCGGTGTCGACCGCACGCTTGTCGAGTTCGGTCCAGCCCTCGGGGGCCTTGAAGTTCTCCGTCATTATCGGGTGCTTCCTTTCGCCGGTGTGCAGCCGCTCGGCCGCGTGGATCGACAGGCCTCGGCGGGCGGTCCCGGCAGTACGTCCTGCGACGTGCGGGTTCCCTGTGCGAGGCGACAGCGTCCAGCTTAGTCGGGCGGGGTCCATGACGCTCGTCCGTCCAGCCTGTTGCCGAGCGTGTCCCAGCGGCTTCGCACACGATCCTCCGCGGTCGCGGTCGCGCCTGCCGCCCGGGGTGCATGGCGGGGTGGGCGACACGGTGCGGGTTCTCACCTCTGGCACTGGTGCCGCCCGGAGGGGCCACCGCCTAGACTGTGGGGGTTCACGCGGCTGCCTTGCCGCGCTCAGAGGAAGGACGGTGGGCGGTGACCGCCACCCAGGGAGCTTCGGTCCAGCATGCACGCCGGGGAGGTGGACGGGCCCCGCAGTCCGCGCGCTCCGTGATCCGCAGCTATGTGGCGCTGACCAAGCCGCGCATCATCGAGCTGCTGCTGATCACCACGATCCCCACGATGTTCCTCGCCGCAGGCGGGTTCCCCTCGCCGTGGCTGATCCTGAACACCATGATCGGCGGGTACCTCGCTGCGGGCGGGGCCAACGCTCTGAACATGTACCTCGAGCGCGACATCGACGCGAAGATGAAGCGCACCCGCAACCGACCGATCCCGTCCGGCGCAGTCTCGCCGCGCGCCGCCCTGATCTTCGGCATCACGATCTCGATCGTCTCCGCGCTCTGGCTGGGCCTGCTCGTGAACTGGGCCTCGGCCGCGCTCGCGGTCGGTGCGATCCTGCTCTACGTCGTCTTCTACACGATGATCCTCAAGCGCCGCACCAGCCAGAACATCGTCTGGGGCGGGATCGCCGGGTGCATGCCGGTGCTGATCGGCTGGGCCGCCGTGACCGGCACGGTGTCCTGGACCGCAGTGCTGCTGTTCCTGGTGATCTTCTTCTGGACCCCGCCGCACTACTGGCCGCTGGCGGAGAAGTTCGCCGCGGACTACGCCAATGCCGGCGTGCCGATGCTCCCGGTGGTCGCCTCGAAGACGACCGTGGCCCGTCAGATGATCATGCACACCGCTCTGATGATCGCCTCGAGCCTTGCGATCATCCCGCTGGGATCGACCGGCTGGGTGTACGGCGTCGCCGCGGTCGCCTCCGGGCTGTGGTTCGGCTACCTCGTGATCCGCTACGCACTGCGCGTGCGCCGTGGTCTCACCGGCAAGGCCCTGAGCCCGATGACCGTCTTCCACGGCTCGATCACCTATCTCACCGTGCTCTTCGTCGCCCTCGCGATCGATCCCTTCGTCACCCTGTGACCAGCGGCGGTCCGGGACCCGACGGGGAGCCGGAACCCGCTGGCGAGCCGGAACCCGCCGGCGAGCAGATCCTGCGTCCCGCTGACCGTCGGACCCTCGAGCAGTATCTGAGCCACCTGCGCATCGAGCGCGGGCTCTCCTCGAACACCCTGGACGCCTACCGCCGCGACCTCACCCGCTATCTGGCCGACCTGGCCCGGCGGGACGTGGATCCCACGGCCGCGGATCCGCAGCAGCTGGGGGCCTGGCTGCAGTCCGTGCGCACCGGTGCCGACGGCGGAAGCCCGCTCTCCGCCGCCTCCGCCGCCCGTTCCCTGGCCGCGGTCAGAGGGCTGCACTCGTTCCTCGACGCCGAACGCGTCTCCACCACCGGCGATCCCTCGCGCCTGGTCCCGTCTCCGACGCTGCCCAAACGGCTTCCGCACCCGCTCAGCATCGACCAGGTCGAAACGCTCATCGATGCCGCCGGCCGCCCCGGCACCGGGCGGGACGCCACCGAGCGGGCGCTGCGCGATCGCGCGCTGCTCGAGGTGCTCTACGGGCTGGGCGCCCGGATCTCAGAGGCGACCGGACTGGATGTGGACGACATCGATCCCCAGGAACGGGCCGCGGTGCTGCGCGGCAAGGGCGACAAGCACCGGGTGCTCCCGGTGGGCCGTTTCGCGCTGGCGGCGCTCGAGGCGTACCTGACCCGCGGCCGTCCCACGCTCGCGGCGCGGGGGAGCGGCTCCCCGGCGGTGTTCCTGGGCTCCCGTGGGACCCGGCTCACCCGGCAGGCCGCCTGGCAGGTGGTGCGGCGCGCGGCGGAGGAGGCCGAGCTGATGGATCTGGCGGAGCCGATCAGCCCTCACACCCTGCGCCATTCGTATGCCACCCACCTGCTGCACGGCGGCGCAGATGTGCGCAGCGTGCAGGAGCTGCTGGGACATGCCTCCGTCACCACCACGCAGCTGTACACGCAGGTCACCGTCGACACCCTGCGCGAGACCCACGCCTCCGCCCACCCCCGGGCTCAGTGAGGGGCTTAGACTTGTCCGGCGCGACGTCCCTGCCGGGCCCGATCCCTCGGGGACGACCTGTGCGGGACGCGGACGGCATGGTGCAGCCGTCGTTCCCCGGACCACGCTCGGATCAGTTCCGAACGGTCACGGATCGTTCCGCACCACCAGACCACGACGCCGACGACAGGACACCGACGTGAGCCCGACCTCCTCCCAGCAGCTGGACATCGATCTCGGCCCGACCGGCCGACCGATGCCGGAGCTCCCGGAGCCGGCCCCGCTCGACTCCCATGGGCCGGCACGCATCATCTCGATGGTGAATCAGAAGGGTGGGGTGGGGAAGACCACCAGCGTGATCAACCTCGGGGCGGCCCTGGCCGAGCTCGGGCGCAAGGTGCTCCTGGTGGACCTGGACCCGCAGGGTGCGCTCAGCGCCGGTACCGGGGTGAACCCCTACGACCTCGACGTGACCGTGTACAACCTGCTGATGGAGCGTGGCCATGACGTGCACGACGTGATCCAGGAGACCTCGACTGAGAACCTCGACGTGCTCCCGGCCAACATCGACCTCTCCGCCGCCGAGGTCACCCTGGTCAACGAGGTGGCCCGCGAGATGGCCCTGGCACGCGTGCTGCGCCCGGTGGCGGATGAGTACGACGTCATCATCATCGACTGCCAGCCGTCGCTGGGCCTGCTGACCGTGAACGCACTGGCGGCGAGCCATGGCGTGATCATCCCGCTCGAGGCGGAGTACTTCGCCCTGCGCGGCGTGGCCCTGCTGGTGGAGACGATCGAGAAGGTGCAGGACCGGATCAACCCCCGGCTCGAGCTCGACGGCATCCTGATCACCATGTTCGACCCCCGCACCCTTCATTCACGCGAGGTGTGCCAGCGGGTGGTCGGCGCCTTCCCGGACAAGGTCTTCCACACCACGATCAACCGCACCGTGAAGTTCCCCGACGCCTCGGTGGCGGCCGAGCCGATCATCTCCTTCGCCTCCTCCACCAAGGGCGCTGACGCGTACCGCCAGCTCGCCAGGGAGCTCATCTCCCGCGGTTCGGCGGCCTGATGGCCGCCGATCGGCGCGGCGGGCAGCGCCCCGGTTCCTCGGGCCGCTCCAGCAGCCAGCCTCAGCGACGTCGCAGCGCCTTCACGCCGCCCAAGCGGGTGCGGCTGCGCGACGAGGCGGGCACCCCGGTGGCGCCGGCCAAGGATCCGGACGGCCTCGCCCCCGAGCCCCATCGCGAAGAGGGCGAGAGGCTGCAGAAGGTCCTGGCCCGAGCCGGTTTCGGCTCCCGCCGGGCCTGCGAGACCCTGATCTCCACCGGTCGCGTGCGGATCGACGGGGTCATCGTCCAGGAACAGGGAGTGCGGATCGATCCCACCACCCAGGTGGTGCATGTCGACGGTCGCCGGCTCCAGCTGGACCAGACGAAGCTGACGCTGGTGCTGAACAAGCCGCGCCACGTGGTCTCCGCGATGAGCGATCCGGAAGGCCGGCGCAACCTCGCCGAGTTCACCGCCGGCCACTCCCAGCGGCTCTATCACGTGGGCCGGCTCGATTACGAGACCGAGGGCCTGCTGCTGCTGACCAATGACGGCGAGCTCGCCCACCGCCTGACCCACCCCAGCTTCGAGGTCGAGAAGACCTACGTGTGCCGCTTCGAGGCACCGGGCGGCGCTCCCCGGGGCCTGGTGAAGTCCCTGCGCGAGGGAATCGAGCTCGAGGACGGTCCGGCCCGTGCCGACCGGGCCCGGGTGCTCGCCCAGGACGGTCATGAAGCGGTGGTCGAGGTGACCCTGCATGAGGGGCGCAACCGCATCGTGCGGCGCATGTTCGCCGCGCTGGGATTCGAGCTGACCGCGCTGGTCCGCACCCGGATCGGCCCGGTGCTGCTCGGCGATCTCGACTCGGGCAGCACCCGGGAGCTGACGGGCCGTGAACTCGGCACCCTGATGGCCGAGGTCGGGCTGTGATGTCGCTGGTGCCCTCTCCGGTCCGGATCATCGGCACCGGGCTGATCGGCGGCTCGCTGGGCATGGCGCTCGGCGCCGCGGGAGCCAGCGTGCAGGTCGAGGACGTCTCCCCGGGCACCACGGCGCTCGCGGTCGAGCTGGGGGTGGGGCATGTCGCCGACCCCGCCGGGCCCGACCCGCGGCTCGTGGTCATCGCAGCCCCACCCGACGCGACCGCCCAGCTGGTCGTCCAGGCCCTGCGCACCTGGCCGCAGGCACTGGTCACCGATGTGGCCAGCGTCAAGGGGATCGTCCTCGAGGGCATCACCCAGGCGGTCGAGCCCGAGGAGCTCACCCGATACATCGGGGCCCATCCGATGGCCGGACGTGAAGTCTCCGGCGTGATCTCGGCCCGTGGCGATCTGTTCCGCGGGCGACCCTTCGTGGTCGTGCCCCACCCGAGCACCCGCCCCGAAGCGATCAGCCTCCTCCAGGGCATCGCCACCGCAATCGGCTCGGTGCCGGTGGTGATGGGCGCCGACGAGCACGACACCGCAGTGGCTCACGTCTCGCATGTGCCGCAGGTGCTCTCGAGCCTGCTGGCGACCACGCTGCTGGAACCGGGGGAGACGGCCCTGGGACTGTCCGGGCAGGGTCTGCGCGACTCCACTCGCATCGCCGACTCCGACCCGAGGCTGTGGGTCGAGATCCTCGGCGCCAACGCTGAGGCGGTCAGCGAGGTGCTCGACGGGGTGCGCGGCCGGCTGGACGAGATCCTGGCCGCCCTCGCCACGATGACCGGGGACCCGGACCCCGCCGTCGGCTCCCGCCGCGCCCTCGCAGAGCTCATCGCCGACGGGAATCGCGGGGTGCGGCGCATCCCCGGCAAGCACGGCGGAGCCTCCGACTCCTTCTCGACCGTGACGGTGCTGGTGCCGGACCGTCCCGGCGAGCTCGGTCGGCTGTTCACCGAGATGGGGGAGATCGGGGTCAACCTCGAGGACTTCCACCTCGAGCACAACTACGGGCGCCAGGTGGGCCTCGGACACCTCTCCGTGGACGCCTCCCGTGAGGAGCTGCTCACCCGAGAGCTCTCCGCACGCGGTTGGACCGTCGCGGAGTCCTGAACGCCCCGTATCCTTGCCGGATGCACACCAGCGCGCCGCACGACCCTTCCTCCCTCGCGAACACCGGCCCCGCCCGCGGCATCGCCATCGCGATCGACGGACCGGCCGGCTCCGGCAAGTCCACGGTCTCCCGCTATGTCGCCGATGCGCTCGAGGGCGGCATCCTCGACACCGGCGCGATGTACCGCGCCGTGGCCTGGGACTGCCTGGACCGCGACATCGACCTCACCGATCGTGAGGCTGTCGCCCAGGCCGCCGAGGAGCTCGAGCTCGAGCTCGGCACTGATCCCGAGGGCGCGACCGTCGTGGTGCGAGGCACCGACATCACCGCCGAGATCCGCAGCGAGCGGATCTCCCAGCGCGTCAGCGACGTCGCCACCAACACCCTGGTGCGCGCGATCCTGCAGCAGCGTCAGCGCGAGCTGCTCTACGCCACCGCCGACGAGCGCGGCTTCTGCGTCGCCGAAGGCCGCGACATCACCACCGTGGTCGCCCCCGACGCCCAGGTGCGCGTGCTGCTGATCGCCTCCGACGAAGAGCGGATGCGCCGCCGCGCCGCCGAGCTCGACCTCGAGGACAACGAGGACACCCGCGCCCGGATGGCCGATCAGGTGCTGCGCCGGGACCGGGACGACTCCACCGTCTCGGAGTTCCTCACCGCCGCCGAGGGGGTCGAGACCCTCGACACCACGGGCCTCGACATCGCAGACGTCGTCGAGCGGGTGCTGATGCTCGTCGCCGCGGCCGAGACCGCGCAGGAGGAGGCCGAGCACGGCAAGCCCGAGCCCGTCCGGCGTCGGACGACCACCTCGGAGGGCGCGTCGGCCGACGGTCCCACCGATGCGGACATCGAGAACGCGCTGCGCGCCGGCCTGTCCGACTACGAGCTCGATGACGAGGACCTGGCCCTGCTGACGGGGGACGAGTCCGAGGAACTGATGCCCGAGATCCAGCGGAACCTTCCGGTGGTGGCGGTGGTGGGCCGTCCCAACGTGGGCAAGTCCACCCTGGTCAACCGCATCCTCGGCCGCCGCGAGGCGATCGTCGAGGACCGCCCCGGGGTGACCCGCGACAGGGTCTTCTATGAGGCTGAGTGGGCGGGCAAGGACTTCTGGCTGGTCGACACCGGCGGCTGGGAGGACCGGGTCCAGGGCATCGCCTACAGGGTCGCCGAGCAGGCCGAGGTGGCCGTCTCCCTCGCCGACGTCGTGATGTTCATCGTCGATGCGAATGTCGGTGTGACCACCACCGATGAGCAGCTGCTCAAGGTGCTCCGCAAGGCCAAGGTGCCGCTGGTGCTGGTGGCCAACAAGGTCGATGACCAGCGCGGCGAGATCGAGGCCGCCGGGCTGTGGAACCTGGGCCTGGGGGAGCCGCATGCGGTCTCCGCCCTGCACGGGCGCGGATCCGGCGACCTGCTGGACGCCGTGCTCGCCGCGATGCCCGAGGAAGGCCGTGGGACGCCCGCCGACCGCGGTCCCCGCCGGGTGGCCCTGGTGGGTCGTCCGAACGTCGGCAAGTCCTCGCTGCTGAACCGGCTCGCCAAGGAGCAGCGCGTCGTGGTCGACGATGTCGCCGGCACCACTCGGGACCCGGTGGACGAGAAGATCACGCTCGGTGGCAAGGAGTGGACCTTCGTGGACACCGCCGGTATTCGGCGCCGGGTGCTCCAGTCCCAGGGCGCCGACTACTACGCCTCGCTGCGCACCCGCTCCGCCCTGGACCGGGCCGAGGTCGCGGTGGTGCTGCTGGAGGCCTCCGAACCGATCTCTGCTCAGGACTTGAAGATCATCGACATGGTCCTGGAGTCCGGGCGCGCCCTGGTGCTCGCCTTCAACAAGTGGGACCTGTTGGACGAGGAGCGTCACAAGACGCTGGAGCGGGAGATCGAGCGTGATCTCGCACACGTCTCCTGGGCTCCTCGGGTGAACATCTCCGCCGAGACGGGCCGCCACGCCGACCGCCTGGTGCCCGCGCTCGAAGCTGCGCTGGAGTCCTGGGACCGGCGCATCGCCACCGGCCGGCTCAACGCCTTCCTGGGCCAGCTGGTGGCCGCGCATCCCCACCCGGTGCGCAGCGGCAAGCAGTCCCGCATCCTGTTCGCGACGCAGGCACGAACCAGGCCGCCGCGCTTCGTCATCTTCGCCAGCGGCTTCCTCGAGCACGGCTATCGCCGCTTCATCGAGCGCCGTCTGCGCGAGGACTTCGAGTTCACGGGCTCACCGATCGTGATCGGCGTGCGGATCCGCGAGAAGCGCCGCCGCTGACAGCCGGGTCCAGCCGAGGTGCATCACCACGGCTGCACCACGTATCGTGTCCGCCATGAGCAATCCCGGTGACAACGGCTCCTGGAACACCCAGGGGAACGACTTCGATGCGCAGCAGGGTGGCCAGGATCCCTATGGCCAGCCGCAGCAGGATCCCTACGCGCAGCAGCCGCAGGACCCCTACGCGCAGCCGCAGCAGGATCCGTGGGCGCAGCCGCCTGCGGAGCCTGCAGCCCAGCAGGATTCCTTCGGTCAGCAGACGCCGGGCGCGCAGCAGTACGGACAGCAGGACCCCTACGGCCAGCCGGTCCCCTCCGCCTCGGATCCCTATGGCCAGCAGCCTGCCGCCGGGCAGGACCCGTACGCCCAGCAGCCTGCCGCCGGGCAGGATCCGTACGCCCAGCAGCCTGCTGCGGGGCAGGACCCGTTCGGCCAGCAGCCCGCTGCCGGGCAGGACCCGTACGCCCAGCCGTCTGCCGGCTCCGCCTCCGATCCGTACGGGCAGCCGCAGCAGAACTGGTCGCCGGCGGCGGGCTCCGGCCCCTCCGCCTCCGATCCCTACGCGCAGGGCGGCGCCGGCTACGGCCAGCCCAGCGCCGGCCAGGCTCCCGCCGCCGGTGGCGCAGCACCCCAGGGTGAGCCTCAGAGCCGCCTGGTGGTGGGCCTGCTCGGCATCTTCCTCGGCGGATTCGGGGTCCACCGCTTCCTGCTGGGGTACACCACGATCGGCATCATCCAGATCGCGGTCACCGTCTTCACCTGCGGCATCGGCGCCTGGTGGGGGCTCATCGAGGGCATCATGGTGCTCGCGAAGTCCCCGACCTTCGAGCGTGACGCCCACGGTCGCCCGCTGAAGGACTGAGCTGCTGGACCGAACCTGCTGAAGGACGGCCCGCCCGTCCCCACGCCTGAGCGACAAGGATCCGCGAGCTATGAGTTACCACCCCCAGGGCCCGTTGCCGGACCGCAGCAAGATCCAGTCCAGCGCGATCATCCTGATCATCGTCGGCTTCCTCTGCGGAGGCACGATTCCGGCGATCTTCGGGATCATCGCCCTGGTGCAGATGGACAGTGATCCGTACTCCGCTCAGAAGATGAACAAGGTCGGGTGGATCCTGTTCTGGGTGATGCTGGTGCTGATCATCCTGTTCTTCATCGTGTACGTGGTGTTCATGGTGCTCATCATGGGCGTGGCCACGCTGCCGATCCTGATGGGCGGCTGACGCCGCCAGTTTCCTGGGAGGAGCTGCCATCGCGACCCCGGACTTCGTCCTGTCCCTGCGCGAGCGGGTCGGGCACGAGCTGCTGTGGATGCCCGGCGTCACCGCCCTGGTGCTCGATCGGGAACGGACCTCGCTGCTCGCCGTGCGGCGCGCGGATGACGGCGCCTGGACCCCTGTCACCGGGATCATCGACCCCGGCGAGGAGCCGGCCCGCGCGGCGGTGCGCGAGGTCGCCGAGGAGGCGGGCATCCCCTCCACCGCGCGGCGACTGCTCGACGTTCGCACCCTGCCACCCATCACCTATGGCAATGGCGACCAGGCCCAGTACCTGGACCTGTGCTTCCTGTGCGAGGCCGACCGTGACTCCAGGCCGTACCCCGCTGATGGTGAGAACACCGAGGCGCGCTGGTTCCCCGTGGATGCCGCACCGCCGATGAACGCACGCTTCACCGAGCAGCTCCGATGGGCGCTCGAGGACCGTCCCGAAGCGCGGTTCCGCCGGTGAGGCGCCTCGACCCGCTGCCCGGCACCCGGGTGAGGATCTCGCTGACCGACCAACCCGGCGACACTGCCGTGGTGAGGGTCATCGCAGTGCCCCGGCGTGACATGACGCGAGGCGGCCAGCTCAGCGTTCCGTTGCAGCCCTTCGCCGAATCGATCCTGGTGGACGTCTCGGTCGGGGGGACGGCCCTCCTGCCCGGCACGTGGGTCCAGCACGAGGTGCTCGAACGCGGCACTCCGCTCGCCCCCACCCCGGTGACAGCCGCGGATCTGCGGCCGCCTGCCGTGATCAGCGGTTCCCCGGAGCAGGCGAGCCTGCACTGGGGAGAGACGGTCTGGCCGCTGGACCTCGGTGGCGTGGTGGCGATCCCCGCGGCCTCCCGGGCAGATCCCCACCCGCTGTCCCGCCTGCGTCGGCTCACGCTGATCGCCGCCGGGCGCCGTGAGGAGATCGGGTTGACCCTGTGGCGTGATCCCGCCTTCGAGGTCCCCTGGCAGGACGTGCGGCTGCTGCCGCGGGCCGCTTCCTGGTTCGAGCTCGCCCAGGTCCCACCCGGGATGCGCTACGCCGACGCCGAACACGCTCAGGGCGTCGGCCGGGCTCGGCCCCGCGCCTGAGCCGCTCGTCCCGCCCGGACGACGGCGCGCCGAGCGGGGTCTTTGCGAGACGTACGTCACAGGCTAGTGTCGAACGTCCGTAGCCCTCGACGAGGAGGCATCCGTGGCCCCCGACCCCCCGCACCGGCTCGTGCCGGACCGTCGCAGCTTCTTGCGCTTCACCGCGGGAGCGGCCGCGCTGCTCCCGCTGACCGCCCTCGCCGGATGCACCGGCGGCGGTCGCGACCCGCAAGTCCTCCGCATCGCCTTCCAGCAGTTCGGCTCCGGCACCATCAAGCAGGAGTGGATCACTACCGCCGCTGAGGAGTTCTCCGCCGAAAATCCCGAGCTGACGGTCGAACTGGTCCCGATCGTCGCCTCCGAGAACGACTACTTCACCAAGAACGAGCTCCTCATGAGCTCCCCCCCGCACCAGCCCCGACCTGGTGTACGAGGACTCCTTTATCCTGCTCTCCGACGTGGGAGCGGGGTACCTGCAGCCGATCACCGACCTGGTTGAGACATTCGCGCACTGGGACGACATCGCCGAGGCCTCGAAGGAGGCCGTCACCGGGGAGGACGCCGGGATCTACGGCGTCCCGATCACCACCGATACCCGGGCCATCTGGTTCCACAAGGAGGTGTTCGCCGAGGCCGGGCTCCCGGAGGACTGGCAGCCGGGCAGCTGGGAGGACATCCTCGAGGCCGCCCGCACCATCCGTGACTCCGGGAGCGAGGCGACGCCCTTCTTCATGTTCGCCGGCACCCCGCAGGGCGAGAAGGCCTCGATGCAGGGCTTCGAGATGCTGCTGTACGGCACCGCCGAGGAGGGCTGGCTCTACGACAAGGAGAGCGAGAAGTGGATCATCGGCTCGTCGGGGTTCATCGACTCGCTCGCCTTCCTCAAGACGCTCTTCGAGGAGGAGCTGACACTCCCGCTCGGCCAGCACCTGGACCCCAACATCTCCGAGTCGATCTACACCAGCCTGCTGCCCGAGAAGAAGCTCGGCATGCTCATCGACGGCTCCTGGATCTCCCAGAACTGGACGGAGACCGCTCCGCGTCCCTGGCCCGAATGGCCCGACGTGGTGGGCCTGGCGGACATGCCCACCCAGGACGGCGGCGGTGCAGGCACCGTGACCCTGGCCGGCGGCTGGGGGCTGTCGATCCCGCAGCACGTCACCGACCGTGACATCGCCTTCCGCTTCCTCGAGAAGCTCGTGTCCACCGAGACCCTGATCAACTACGCCATCGCCGACAACCACATCACCGTGCGCGAGGACGTCGCCGCCGACGAGCGCTACCTCAGCTACTCCCCGGCCGTGGAGTACTTCACCGACCTGCTGGAGACCGCCTACTACCGGCCCGCACTGCCTGCCTACCCGGAGGTCTCCTCCGCCATCCAGGAGGCGATGGAGGCCGTGATGACGGGCAGCACCCCCGAGGCCGCTGCCGCGGCGTACGACGCCACCGTCACCGACATCGTCGGCGAGGACAACGTGCAGGAGGCCACCGCATGACCACCGATGCCCGCGCCGCCGAGCGGACCCCGAGGCCGAGCGACGGGTCCCCGACCCCGCCCCCACACCGCAGGTCGAGCCGGCTCGGCAACCGCCTGACCCCCGCCCGTGCAGTGCCCATGGTCCCGGCCTTCCTGCTGCTGATCGGCTTCATGCTGGGGCCGATCGTGTACTCGATCTACCTCGCCTTCACCGACAGCGCGATCCGCGGGGAGGGCGCGGAGGAGACCAGCTTCGTCGGCCTCCAGAACTTCACCGATGCATTCACCGACGGCGACTTCTGGAACTCCGTGGTGCTGACGCTGATCTTCACGGTGGTCTCTGCGATCATCGGACAGAACGTGCTCGGCATGCTGCTGGCGCTGCTCATGGAGAGATCCCACCGGATCGTCACCTTCGTGGTGACCGCAGTCGTGGTCGCCGCCTGGATCCTCCCGGAGGTCGTGGCCGGCTACCTGCTCTACACCTTCTTCGCGCCCGACGGCTCCCTGAACGTGATCATCTCGGCCATCGGTCTGCCGCCGCAGGACCTGCTGTTCAGCGCTCCGATCATCGCGGTGTCCTTCGCGAACATCTGGCGCGGCACCGCTTTCTCGATGCTGGTGTACTCCGCGGCGCTGAGCGCTGTCCCCGCCGACGTCTACGAGTCGGCCTCGCTGGACGGCGCCGGCCCGGTGCGCCGCTTCCGGTCCGTGACGCTGCCGCTGATGCGACCGGCGATCGCCACCAACCTGATGCTGACCACGCTGCAGACCCTGTCGGTGTTCGGTCTGATATTCATCATGACCGGCGGCGGCCCAGCCCGGCAGAGCCAGACCCTGCCGCTGTACATGTACGAGCAGGCGTTCTCCTACGGGCAGCTCGGCTACGGCACCGCCGTGGCCCTCCTGCTGCTGCTGATCGGGGCTCTGGCCTCACTCGCGTACCTGCGTCTGCTGCCCGAGGAGGATAAGCGATGACCACGACCGACGACACCGCCACCCGTGAGTCTGCCCCCGCCTCACGGAGCGGGACCGGCTTACGCCCCCGCCGCTCCGGCACCGGGTCGAGGGAGCGCAGCAGCACGATCGCCAGCACCGTCGTGATGATCGTGATCGGAGCGGCCTTCCTGGTGCCCCTGCTGTGGGTGGTGCTGGCCTCCTTCAACACCGAGGCAACCCTGTCGGTCTCCTGGCCGGAGAGCTGGTCGCTGGGCAACTTCGCGGCGATCTGGAACACGGAGACCACGTTCCGCCCGCTGGCGAACTCGCTGATGCTGTGCGGCGGGGCGACCATCGTGACGATGGTCGCGGCGGTGCTGTGCGCCTACCCGATGTCGAGGTTCCGCTTCCGCGCCAAGCGGCCCCTGCTGCTGACGATCATCTTCTCGACCGGGCTGCCGATCACGGCGATCATGATCCCGGTCTACTCGCTGTTCGTGCAGGTGAACCTGATCGACTCGATGGGCGGGGCGATCCTGTTCCTCGGTGCCAGCTCCCTGCCGTACGCCATCTTCCTGACCAAGGGGTTCATGGACGGCGTGCCGATCGAGATCGAGGAGTCCGCCTGGACCGAGGGCGCGGGCGTCTATCGGGCGCTGTGGTCGGTGGTGCTGCCGCTGATGCGCTCCGGGTTGTCGGTCGCCACGATCTTCACCTTCGTGATGATGTGGGGCAACTTCTTCGTGCCGTTCATGCTGCTGCTGAGCCCCGAGAACCTTCCCGCCGCGGTCACCCTGTACACCTTCTCCTCGCAGTACGGCCAGGTCGCCTACGGCCAGCTGGCCGCGTTCTCGATCTTCTACTCGCTGCCGGTGGTGGTGTTGTACCTGTTCCTCGGTCGCAGCCTGGGCCAGGGCTTCGCCGCCGCGGGCGGGGTCAAGGGCTGAGCATCCCGCCGGAACCGGACGTACCAGCAGCAGGACCCACAGACGACGCGCCCGACCGGTCGTTCGGTGCGGTCCCTGCCGTCGCGCACTAGCGTGAGCACACAGCCGTCACCGACGAAGGAGCCCCGATGACCGAGCACACCGATCAGCCCTTGCCCTCCGAGATCGCGGAACGAGCCCGCGCCCTGTCCACCCGCGACGGAGAGCCCTCATTCCCCGCCCAGGATCAGCAGCCGCCCGGGCTCACTGCCCCCATGCAGCCGATCCCCGATCACGGCGAGAGCAGCTACGTGGGCCACGGCCGCCTGCAGGGCCTGTCCGCACTGATCACCGGAGGGGACTCCGGGATCGGGCGTGCGGTCGCGAGCGCCTACGCGCGCGAAGGCGCTGATGTGGCGATCTCGTACCTGCCCGAGGAGCAGGAGGACGCCGAGCAGACCCGGCACTGGATCGAAGAAGCGGGCCGGCGCGCACTGCTGCTGCCCGGAGACATCCGCGATGAGCAGCTGGCCCGGTCGCTCGTGACCCGCACCGTCGAGGAGCACGGCCGTCTCGACATTCTGGTGAACAATGCGGCGTTCCAATGGGGCCGCGCGGAGCCCAAGGGGCTCGAGGGCATGACGTCCGAGCGACTGCACCGCACCCTCACCACGAACCTGGAAGCTCTTTTCTGGATCACCCAGGAGGCGGCCCCTCATCTCGGCGATGGGGCGAGCATCATCAACTGCTCCTCGATCCAGAGCTACGACCCCTCAGTCCCGCTGATGGACTACGCAGCGACGAAGGCGGCGATCAACAACGTGACGGTCAACCTGGCTGCTGACCTCGGCCCGCGCGGGATCAGGGTCAACGCGGTCGCGCCGGGACCGATCTGGACCCCGCTCAACGTCGCGACCCGCGTGTCCGACGACTACGTCGAGTTCGGGGCGAACACTCCGCTGGGTCGAGCCGGGCAGCCGTCCGAGGTGGCCGGAGCATTCGTGTTCCTAGCCAGCCCCTCGGAGGCGAGCTACGTCTCCGGCACCGTACTCGGGGTGACCGGAGGCAGGCCCGTCTTCTGAGGCGGGAGGGCCGCCTCAGCGGAAGATGATCGTGCGGGGTCCATCCAGCAGCACGCGAGACTGTGCGAACCAGGTGACGGCCTGGCGGAGCGTCCGTACCTCGGCGTCCTGCCCGATCGCCATCAGCTCCTGCGGGGAGCGGGTGTGGTCGACCCGGATCACGTCCTGCTCGATGATCGGCCCCTCGTCGAGGTCGCTGGTGACGAAGTGCGCGGTCGCGCCGATCTGCTTCACCCCGCGCGCATAGGCCTGGCGGTAGGGGTTCGCGCCCTTGAAGCCGGGCAGGAACGAGTGGTGGATGTTGATGCAGCGCCCGGCGAGCTCAGCACACAGCTCAGGGGAGAGGATCTGCATATAGCGTGCCAGCACCACCAGCTCGATGTCGTGCTCGATGATCGCCTCGCGCACCCGGTCCTCGAAGGCCGCCTTCGCGCCGGCGCCCTTGGTGGGCAGGTGCTCGAAGGGCACCCCGTAGAAGCTGGCTAGCGGCTCGAGGGTGGGATGGTTGGCGAGGATCAGGGGGATCGTGATCGGCAGATTCCCGGAGTCGACCTGGAAGAGCAGATCGTTCACGCAGTGCTTCGCGGTGGAGCCGAGCACCAGCGTGCGCAGAGGGCGGCCCACCACATCGATGCGATGCTCGAGCTCGAAGCGCGCCACCGCCGGAGACAGCGCGGCCTCGAGCTGCTCGAGCGTGGCCGCAGTGACCACCTGGAGCCGCAGGTAGAACCGGTGGGTGGTGCCGCTCTCGAACTGACGGCTCTCGGTGATGTTCCCGCCGATCTCCACGATCGCGCCGGTCACGGCATGGACGATGCCGGGAGCGTCCGCACACACCACGGTGAGGACGAACTCGTTCAGCGCCGTGGAGGCTTCGGTCGGGGGCTGGGAGGAGGGGGTCATGCTCATGCGGCCAGTCTAGGAAGCCGCGCAGGTTCTGAGGCCGCGGGCCCCAGAACCTGCGGGCTACGTCACGCCCGGCCCGACCTCCACAGCTTCGAGGGCCACCAGATGATCTTGCCCAGGTCCAGGGCGAGAGCGGGGACCAGCAGGGTGCGCACCACGAAGGTGTCCAGCAGCACGCCGAAGGCGACGATGAACGCCAGCTGGGCGAGGAACAGGATCGGGATCACTCCGAGCGCCGCGAAGGTCGCGGCGAGCACCATGCCCGCCGAGGTGATCACCCCACCGGTGACGGCGAGGCCGCGCACCACGCCCTCGCGGGTCCCGTGCTTCAGCGACTCCTCCCGGACCCGGGTCATCAAGAAGATGTTGTAGTCGATGCCGAGAGCGACCAGGAAGACGAACCCGTACAGGGGGACCGCCGGATCGGCGCCGGGGAAGTCGAACAGGTTGTTGAACACCAACGCGGCCACGCCCATCGCCGTGCCGAAGGACAGCACCGTGGTGGCGATCAGGAGGATCGGAGCGAGGATCGAGCGGAGCAGGAGCATCAGGATCAGCAGGATCACGACGAGAACTATCGGGATGATCAGCGCGCGGTCATGAGCCGATGCGTCATTGGTGTCGATCGAGATGGCGGTGGGTCCGCCGACCAGCGCCGAGATGTCCTGCGCGGCGAACTCGGTGCGGAGCTCGCGCACCGTGTCCTCGGCTGCCGCGGAGTCCGGTGCGTCGGAGAGGGTCGCCTGGAGAAGGATGTCGCCGTCGATGACGGTGGGCTCCGGAGCTGGCGTTCCGGGCGGGCCCAAGGGCTGGACGCCTTCTTCGGTGACGGGAGCGGAGCCGCTGGGGGAGTCCTCGGCGGTGACCGTCACGGAATCCACACCGTCGGCAGCCAGCAGGATGTCGGTGACGTCCTGGAGGGCGGAGTCGTCGACGAGGATCTGGGCGGGGGTTCCTGAGCCTCCGGGGAAGTGCTCGCCCAGAGCGATCTGACCCTCGCGGGCGGAGGATTCTGCCAGCACCAGGTCGGATTGCGGAACGCCGTCAGCTCGCAGCTGGGTCACCCCGAGGCAGCCGACCGCGAGGACCACAGCGGTGATGATCCAGATGCGCCGGGGGCGGCGCCGGACGGCGAGCGCGATGCGTCCCCAGATGCCATGGTCGGCCGGGTCGGCCCCGGCGGCGGGGGCGTCGGGCTCGTAGCGGGGGCGGCGCGGCCAGAACGCCACTCGGCCCATGCCGTACAGCGCCGCCGGAAGGAAGGTCAGTGCCGCGGCCATGGCGAAGAGGATTCCGATGGCCGCCACCGGGCCGAGCGTGCTGTTCGACTTCAGATCCGACAGCAGCAGGCAGAGGAGGCCGGCGATCACGGTGCCGCCCGAGGCGAGCACCGGTTCGATGGTGCCGCGCAGAGCCTTCATCGTCGCGGCCCCGCGGAGCCGGGTGTGGCGGAGCTCGTCGCGATATCGGGCCACGTACAGCAGGGAGTAGTCAGTGGCGGCGCCGATCACGAGGATGAAGAGGATCCCCTGGGTCTGCCCGGACAGGAGCAGGATATCCGCGGCAGCGAGATACCAGATGGTGAGCAGAGCGGCGCACAGTGCGAAGACGCTCGTGGCGAGGACGACCACGGGAAGTATCACCGAGCGATAGACGACGATGAGGATCGCGAACACCGCTGCGAGCGCCACGGCCAGCAGCAGCCCGTCGATACCCGCGAAGGCGGCGCCGAGATCGGCGGAGAATCCCGCTGGGCCGGTCACGTACGGGGTGAGGCCTTCGGGCAGATCAGCTGCCAGCGTGTTCTCGATCTCAGCGGTCAGCTCTGCCATATCCGCGTCCGGGTCGAGCGGGATGAACAGCTGTGCGGCGAGGCCGTCGTCGGCAATGATCACCGGTGAGATCTCGCCGGTGATCTCGTCCAGCTGCGCGAGATCGGCGCTTGTCTCATCGAGCTCGGCAGCCATCTGGTCGTCGATCTCATCGCTCGAGGTGATGACCACGATCGCGGGCAGCGAATCCGATCCGAGGAAGTTCGAGGAGAGGAGGGAGACCTGTGTGGCGTCGGCGGTCTCGGGGAGATAAGCGGTGCGGTCATTGGACGAGACCTCCTCGACTCGGCCGAAGTACGGCCCGCCCACAGCTGCCGCCGCTAGCCACGCGATGATCAGAAGCGCGGGTATCAGAACGCGCAGGGCTCGGGGGATCCCTCGCGTGCTGCGACGGTGCGTCGGCTTTGCGGAGCCGTCCGTCGAATCGTTGATGGAGGCCATGTTCGTCCCTTCGAAATTGCGTGACCGGGATAGTGTCTCACAGATCAGTAGTTAGATAAGATACCTACTTCGTCACCTTCTGCGGAGTAGGCTCGTCGGCATGAACACGTCAGGAGAGCAGGCGGCGCAGCAGGGGATCGAGCCCGCCACGCCGTCATTGTTCTCGATGGCCGCAAGCGATCCGCACGAGGAGCTGATCGAATACAGCGGCCTGGCTGCGCAGGATGTTCAGGAGATAGACGCCCTGATGGAGGCGCTCTCGCGGCTCCGCGCCGCGGAGAAGGCCCTGTCTGAAGCTTCCCTGAGGTACATGGAGCTCAGCGAGACCGATATGCGAGCCCTGCACTTCGTCATCGTGAGCGAGAACATGGGCTCAGAGGCTACCCCCGGGGCTATCGCGCGGACGCTGGGAATCTCGAGCGCATCCACCACGAAGCTCTTGGACCGTCTCGAGAACGCCGGGCACATCCGGCGGGTGCGCCACCCCACTGACCGTCGCGCGCTGGTCGTGCACGTCGACCCCTCGACCCGCGCGACAGCGATGCGAACGATCGGCGCTCAGCAAGCACGTCGCGTCAACGCAGCGAAGAAGCTCGGCTCCGCCGAACGTCGTCTTGTCATCCGCTTCCTCGAGGACATGGCCGCTGACCTCTCCCTGGAGGGTGTCGACTGGGGAGAGGCTCGCGGCAGCTGAAGGGCCTGACTGCCCCCGGGAGCGGGACTGCCCACTCGAGACCTGCCCGCAGGCGCACCGGTGCAGAGAGGTCACGACAGGCCTCTCGAGCTGGGCCGCTTGACGGGACCGCCCCGGGTGAGTGATGGTCGGCACACCGGCACCCACTTGTCAGACGGGGCGAACTTCGCTATGCGGCCGGGCGTGACGAGCGAGGTTGCCCCGCATCGCGACGGGAGGTCCCTCATGGACACCACCATCTTCGAGCAGCATGAGTCCGAGATCCGCGGGTACTGCCGCGCGTATCCGACGGTGTTCGCCTCCGCCTCCAACGCCCGCCAGGTCGATGAGGACGGCACCAGCTACATCGACTTCTTCGCCGGGGCCGGAGTCCTGAACTTCGGGCACAACAACCCGAGGATGAAGGAGGCGATGATCGAGTTCCTCCAGGCGGACGGCGTGGCGCACAGCCTGGACACCTACACGACCACCAAGCGTGACTTCATCGCCCGTTTCCATGAGGTGGTCCTGGCGCCGCGGGGGATGGACCATCGGATGCAGTTCATGGGGCCCACGGGGTCCAATGCGGTGGAGGCGGCGCTCAAACTGGCTCGCCTCACCACCGGTCGGCGCGAGATCGTCGCCTTCAGCCACGGCTTCCACGGCATGACCCTCGGCTCGCTCGCCGCGACCGCGAATGAGGCATTCCGACAGTGGGCAGGGGTTCCGCTCACCGACGTCGTGCGCCTGCAGTTCGAGACCGCGCCCGGTGGCCGCACCGGCGTCTCCGACTACGCCGCCGCGCTGCGGGACCCTTCCAGCGGCCTGACCCCTCCTGCGGCATTCCTCGTCGAGCCGGTCCAGGCCGAGGGCGGCGTCAACATCGCCAGCAGGGAATGGCTGCACGAGATCCAGGACCTCGCCCGCGAGGTCGGAGCGCTGTTCATCATCGACGACATCCAGGCCGGCGTGGGCCGCACCGGAGGCTACTTCTCCTTCGACGGAATGGACCTGGACCCGGACATCATCACGCTCGCCAAAGGGCTCGGCGGCTTCGGCACCCCGATCGCGATGAACCTCAACAAGCCCGCCGTCGACGACAACTGGTCACCCGGTGCCCACACCGGCACCTTCCGAGGACAGGGGCTCTCCTTCGTCGCGGGGACCGTCGCGCTGGACTACTTCACCGACGAGTCGTTCCTCGCCGACGTGCTCGCCAAGGGCGAACAGATGCGCGAGGCGCTCGAGGCGATCGCCGCGGCCCATCCCGACAAGGAGTGGGAGGTGCGCGGCAAGGGCATGATGCAGGCCCTGGACACCGGGGACGGAGCCTTCGCCAAGCAGGTCCAGACGGAATGCTTCGAGCGCGGCCTGCTGATCGGCCCCTGCGGCAGCGGAGGACGGGTGATCAAGCTGATCCCGCCGCTGACCATCCCCGCAGCCGATCTGACCGAGGGACTGGACCTGCTGGCACAGGCCATCGACGCCGCGACGAAGGCTCGCTGATGCGCCGCCGGTCCGATATGACTTTCGCGCCCGAGGAATACGAACGCCGACTGGGGGAGCTGAGGCGGCGGATGACGGAGCGGGAGCTGGACGCGGTGATCATCACCGACCCCGAGAACCTCATGTACCTCACCGACTATCAGACCACCGGCTACTCCTACTTCCAGGCCCTGATCGTCCCGCTGAGCGCGGACTCGGTGATGATCACCCGCGCGCTCGAGGAGTCCAACGTGATCGCCCGGACCTGGGTGGAGCATTCCCGGCCCTATCCCGACGACGGCGACGCGATCCTCGAACTCGTCAGCACCCTGCGCGACCTGCGCCTGGGGGACTCCCGGGTGGGCTACGAGCGCAACAGCTACTACTTCCCCGCTTACCAGCAGGACCGCTTCCACGACGCCTTCGGAGAGGGGCTGGTGGATTGCTTCGGCATCGTCGAGGAGGGACGGGTCCGCAAGTCGCAGGCCGAGATCGACGTGATGCAGCTCGCCGCCTATGCCGGGGAGGCGGGGATGGCCGCCGGGCTGGGGGCGGCGATGGCCGGAGCCACTGAGAACGATGTGGCCGCCGCGATCACCTCGGCGATGTTCCGGGCAGGCGGTGAGTTCCCGGCGGTGATGCCGTATGTCGCGTCCGGACCCCGTTCGATGATCGGCCACTCCACCTGGGAGGGCCGCATGATCCGTCCCGGCGAGCACGTTTTCCTCGAGGTCGGCGGGTGCTACCGCCGCTACCACACGGCGATGATGCGCACCGTGGTCAACGGGGCGCTCTCGGACTCGATGCACTCCGCGCAGGAGCTGATGAAGCAGACCCTGGCGGAGCTGCGGGCACTGATGAAGCCGGGGGTGACCGTCTCCGAGATCGCGGTGCTCACCCGCTCCCGCATCGAGAGCAACGACGTGGGCGCCCAGCTCGTCACCCGCGCCGGCTACTCCATCGGGATCGCCTTCCCGCCATCCTGGGACGAGGGATACATCGTCTCCCTGCTGGAGGGCGATGAGCGGCAGCTCGAGGAGGGAATGACCTTCCATCTGCTGCCGTGGATGTGGGGAGTGGACGGGAACAAGACCGTCGGCATCTCGGACACCGTCCACATCACGGAGGACGGCTGCGAGTCGTTCTTCACCCTGCCCGAGGACTTCACCGTCCACGAGAGCTCGGCCCGGTCGTTCCCGACCGGTGCTGTCCTCGCCCCCCGCTTCTGAGAGGAGCAGCACCCATGACCATGCTGACCGCCATCGATCCCACCACCGGTTCCGTGGTGCGCGAGGTGCCCGCTGCGACGCCTGCCGAGATCACCGCGATCATCGACCGCTCCCAGACCGCCTACACCTCCTGGAAGGACACCACCCTCGCCGAACGCGCCGAGGTGCTGCGGAGAGTCGCCACCTACCTGCGCGAGCACACCGACGAGCTCGCCCCGCTGATGACCGAGGAGATGGGCAAGCCGATCGGCGAGGCCAGGGGAGAGGTCGCGAAATCGGCGTGGGCCGCCGAGCACTACGCCGAGTTCGGCCCGGAGTACCTGGCCGAAGAGCACCTGGAGTCCGACGCGACCTCCTCCTACGTGCAGTACCTGCCGCTCGGCCCAGTGCTCGGGATCCTGCCCTGGAACGCCCCGTTCTGGGTGGCCTTCCGCTTCTGCGCCCCGGCGCTGATGGCCGGGAACACCGCCATCATGAAGCACGATCCGCATGTGCCGGGCTGTGCCGCTGCGCTCGAGGAGGTGTTCCGTGCCGCCGGCGCCCCCGACGGGGTCTTCCAGACCCTGCTGGCCACCACCGAGGACGTCGAGCAGGCGATCCGTGATCCCCGCGTCCAGGCGGTCTCCTTCACCGGCTCGGACCGGGCCGGGGCGAAGGTCGCGTCGATCGCCGCGAGCGAGATCAAGCCCGCAGTACTCGAGCTCGGCGGTTCCGATCCCTGCATCGTGCTGGCCGATGCGGACCTCGCCAAGGCGGCAGAGGTCTCAGCCCTCTCGCGGATCATCAACGCCGGCCAGTCCTGCATCGCCGCGAAGCGGGTGATCGTGGAACGCTCCGTGCACGACGAGTTCGTCGAGCTGCTCACCGCCCAGCTGCGGGACCTGGTGGTCGGTGATCCCCGGGACGAGGCGACGAAGGTGGGACCCATCGCCCGGGAGGAGCTGCGAGAGAACCTCCACCGGCAGGTCACCGAGAGCGTCGCGGCCGGCGCAATCCTCGTGCTCGGCGGAGAGATGCCCGAGGGGGAGGGCTTCTTCTACCCGGTGACTCTGCTGACCGGTGTTGCGCCGGGGATGGCGGCCTGCACCGAGGAGACCTTCGGGCCGATCGCTGTGGTGATGGCGGCGGAGGACGCGGAGCACGCCCTCACTCTGGCCAACGACACCCCCTACGGTCTCGGCGCCGCGATCTGGACCGAGACCGAGCGCGGGGTCGCGATGGCACGCCGCATCGACGCCGGTCAGGTCTCGGTCAACGGGATCGTGAAATCTGATCCGCGGCTGCCCTCCGGCGGGATCAAGCGCTCCGGCTACGGCCGTGAGCTGGGCCCGCACGGCATCCGCGAGTTCACCAATGCCCAGCAGGTCTGGGTGGGGCCCGTGAAGGGTTGACGAGCCCGTGCCTGGAGGGGCTGGGCACGCGGAGAGGTGCAGAACGCAGAACACCCTCCCACCAGCAGGTGGGAGGGTGTTCCATCTCGGTCGGGCTGACAGGATTTGAACCTGCGACCCCTTGACCCCCAGGTAGACGGTTCAGCCCAGATCCTTGATTTTCCGGGCTTTTCTGCCCCTCAGAAGGTCCCTTTTCACGTCATGGATTGCATGATTTGCATGCGTCAGGTCCCGGCCAGGTCCCGGCTCTTGGTAGCCACCGGCAGATCCGTCAGGGGTTTATGTGGCTCTTCGCGGTTGGTGGTGAAGGAGAGCGTCGCGTCGCTGGCGTAGAACGGCCCGTGGTCCTGCTGTGATGGGTGTTGTCTAGACATCCACATTCCAGAGGACCACGAGCCTGTGCACGAGAATACTGGTTCGCAGCGAGATGCTGCGAGCACGATCTTCAACCTGCCCGACTACCACGTCATCGACGCGATCGACCTGCCCGACGGAGGCCGTCGAGTGGTGATCGCCTCGACCGTCCCGCCCGGATGTCCGTCGTGCGGAGTGCTCGCGACCAAGGTCCACTCCCGCCGGTCCCAGCACGTCCGGGACGTCCCCGTGGCCGGGGCGATGGCGGTGGTGTGGGCCAAGCGACGCTGGTTCTGCCTCGAGCCGGCCTGCGCCCGGCGCACGTTCTGGGAAGCCACCGACCAGGTCCCGCACCGCGCGCGCTCAACGACCCGGCTGCGAAACCAGATCGTCTCCGCGGTGATCACCTCTGGCCGGGCAGCCTCGGAAGTCGCCCGGACCCATGGCGTCTCGTGGTGGCTGGTCCAGGCCGCGCTGGCGGCTGCCGCCGTGGTCCTGCCCACCGCCGAGGACGTGTCAGTGACGTGCCTGGGCATCGATGAGCACCGCTACCGGTCGGTGCGCTGGTTCCGCACCGACGACGGTGCCTGGAGACGGTTCGAGCCCTGGATGACGACCCTGGTCGACCTCTCCACCGGGCAGGTCCTCGGTATCGTCGACGGCCGGGACTCCACCGCCGTCGGCGACTGGCTCGCCCAGCGCTCCGAGCTCTGGCGGGAGCGGATCGAGATCGTCGCCATCGATCCCTCGGCCGCGTTCCGCAAAGCACTGCGGACCTACCTGCCCCGCGCTGCGGTCTCGGTCGACAAGTTCCACCTCGTCAAGCTCGGAAACGACATGGTCACCACCGTCCGTCAACGCCTAGCCCGCACCCATCGCGGTCGTCGCGGCCGCAAGGACGACCCGGCCTGGGCCCACCGGATGCTTTTGCTACGCGGCGCTGACACCCTCACTCCACGGGCCTGGGAGCGGTTGGAGACGGTGTTCCGCACCGATGACCCCACCGACGAGCTCTCCGCCGCCTGGGGCATCAAGGAGCAGCTCCGCCGCCTATTGGCGACCGACACCCTGGCTCAGGCCTGGGAGGAACGGATGCGGATGGGCTACTTCGTGCAGATCGCGAATATGCCCGAGGCGACCAAGCTCTACGACACGGTCGTGACCTGGTGGGACGCGATCGAGGTCCTCATCGTCACCGGCGCGACCACCGCTCGAGTCGAGGCCGCGAATACCGGCATCAAGAACATCAAACGCACTGGCCGCGGCTTCCGCAACGCCGAGAACTACCGGATGCGTATCCTGCTGACCAGCGCCGCGAGAACCGTAGCGTGAATACCCGCTACAGCAGGATCATTCACCACGAACCGCGAAGAGCCGGTTTAGGCCGCCAGGATGACGGTCGGGTTCATGATGGTCTCGTATTCGATGGGGGTCAATCGGCCCAGGCGGGCCTGACGCCGGCGGCGGTGGTAGGTCCGTTCGATCCAGGTAATGATCGCGATCCGGAGTTCCTCACGGGTGCGCCAACGGCGCCGGTCCAGGACGTTCTTCTGGAGTAGCGCGAAGAAGGATTCCATCGCCGCGTTATCACCGGCAGCACCGACTTGGCCCATGGATCCGATGAGGTGATGCTGGTTCAGGGCGTGGACGAACTTCCGGGATCGAAACTGCGACCCGCGGTCTGAGTTAAACCGAGTTCGGCTTAACTCGGATTATGCCGAGGTTTGTGTTAAGCCGAGGAGCTCGGTGTCTGGCGTGGTTGGAGCGGGGGTCGCTGCTGGTTCCTCGGCTTACCGATGCGGCGCTATCGGAGGTTGTAGAGGGCATTGAGCGTGTCCTCGGTGAGTCTTTCAGCAGCCGGAGTGCTGGTCATCGGAGTGGCGGCGTCAATGGCATCGCGCATCATGTCCAGGGTCGCGAAGGCGTAGAACGCCGAGGTGGTGGAGGCGTTCTCGTGGCCGAGCAGCCGCATGATGATCGGCAGTGGAATGCCTTGTGTGTAGAGGTCCATGGCCTTGGTCTTGCGAAGCATGTGGCAGTGGATGCGCTCCGGCACCGAGGGACAGTCCGCGGTCGCGATCGCGGCGGCCTTTTTCAGAACCGCGGCGACCGTGTCGGAGGAGATACTGGTCGGTTCTCCGCGGTGCAGGCTGTAGAACACCGGCCTGGTTGCGGGCGGCGTGGCCGGGCCGGGGTGGAACTCAGCGAGGTAGACGCGCAGGTGCTCGATCGTTCTCTCGGTGAGCGGCACGATGCGGGTCTTGTGGCGTTTTCCGGTCAGTGTGACGCGTCCGGGCGCGGTCAGGGATAGGTCCTGCAGGGTCAGGTTGGTGATCTCGCCGACGCGGGCAGCGGTGTCATAAAGGAGGATGAGCAGCATCCGGTTCCGGCGCGATTTCGCCGTCTGGCCGGTGAAGGCGGCGAGCACGGCTCGCAGCTCGTCGTCGGTGAGGTATTCGATGGGTGCTCGGGGCGCGGTCGGGGCTTTGAGCGTCTTCGCCTGCTGGTGAAGCGCGACGAGGGTGAGGTCCTCACTCGCGGCGTAGGCCAGGAACGCTTTGATGGCGCTGAGCCGGAGCGTGATGGTCCTCGCCGCATACTGTCGGTCCGCCCGCATCCAGGCCAGCCACGCTTTCAGGTGGGGCCGGTCGAAGTGGTCGAACGTCATATCTGCGCGGTCGAGGTGCTCGTGGTCGGCAAGGAAGGTCAGTAAGCACTCCAGGCTGATCCGGTAAGCCTCGATCGTCTTCGGCGACAGCCCGCGAACGGTGGGCATGTAGGCGTGGAAGAAGTCTCGGGCCAGGACCCAGAAGTCCGGGGCTCCGGTTTTCGGGTCGCGTCTCATTCGAATCCAACCTCCGGCAGCAGCGACTGGCTCTCGCGAGCGATGGTGGCGTAGGCGTCCAGGAAGTCAGGAGAGGTGTGGACGTAGTAGTAGGTCGACTCGAAGGTCGCGTGGCCCATGTAGCGGGAGAGGTAGGGCAGCATCGCGGTCACGTCAGTGCCCTCGCCCATCCAGCGTTCGAGGTTGGCGTAGGCGAAGTGGTGCCGGAAGTCGTAAGGTCGCGGCTGTCTGCCGGCCGTGGGGCGAGGCAGGCCGGCCTGGTCCCAGATGCGACGGAAGATCACACCGACCGCTGCCGCAGTCACCGGGGTCCCGGCGGCCGAAACGAAGAACGTCTGATGCGCCCCGAAGCGGGCTTGGGATCTCTGGTCGCAGACGGCCAGGATTTCGACGATCTGATCGGTCAGGGGCAGACGGCGGCTGCGCCGGGCTTTGGCCCCCACGATGTCGAGGTGCCCGTCGTCGAGGTCGACCTGCGCGGCCAACAGAGCGCGAGCTTCGCCGGTTCGTAGCCCGCAGGAGTGCATCAGCGTGAAGAACGCGATCGCCTGCCACCGCCACGGTGACTGCGCGTCAAGCTGGGCCGCGGCGGTGAAGAAACGCTCGATCTCGTCCCGGTTGAGCAGGTAGGGGGTGACCCGGATGAACGGGGCCTTCCATTGGTCAGAGAGCACGTAGGCGCTCGTGTGCCCCTGGGTCTGGAGCCATCGTCCGACGTCGCGGATGTAGGACATCCACGACCGGTACCGGCCAGAGCGCGCCAGCTGGGCGGTCACCCATCCTTCGACGGTGTCCCGATCGAAGACGCGCAGGTCGTGGCGGGTGCAGTAAGCGTCGAACTGTTTCAGATACCAGATCCGGGAGACGCCGTAGAAGCCCATGCTCTCCTTGAATGCGAGATAAGCCGTCAGATCGGTGGCGAACACGCTGGTGAAACCGTGGGCGTTCATGACCGGGCTCCCGCCGGCACCGGCAACACGCACTGCAGGAGACGCTGGTCATCGACGCTCATATACACGTTGGTCGACTCCTGGCTGGCGTGTCCGAGCACCGCCGAGATCGTCGGCAGCGGCACGGCAGCACGCAGCATGCGAGAGGCCGCGTTGTGCCGCAGGCGCCGCGTCCCGGCCTTCACTCCGATCACGCCGGCAGTCCGGAACGTTCTGGCCGTCACCTTGTATATCGAGGCGTGATCGACGAACGGGATGAACGGTGCCACCGAGCGGAGAAAAACGTGGTCGTCCTCGCCGGCGGGACGCTCCTCGAGCACGTAGCTTGCCAGCGCTACCGCCAGAAGACCGGGCAGCGGCAGCGTCACCGGGTTCTTCGTCTTCTGCTGGACGATCCCGATCGTCTGGGAGCGCCAGTCGATGTCTGCCAACCGCAGTGCGATGATGTCGCAGGCCCGTAGCCCGGTCAGCAACGCCAGCAATGTGATCGCAGCATCCCGAGCGGAGACCATGCCGGTTGCACACGCCTCGACGACCCGCTGTTCATCGGCGTCCTCGAGGACAGGCAGGATCGTCTGCGAACGTTTCACCCCGGCCAGGTTGACGGCATCGACCAGTTCGCGGCGGCCGGTGAACTTCAGGAACGGGCGGAAGTTCGACACCACCCAGAACAAGGACGACTTCGCCCACCTGGTCAGCAACGATTCGAGGAACGCGAGGATGCTGGCCGCATCAGTCTCCTCGAGGCTGTCGATCCCGCGATCCTCGAGGAACACGAGATAGCTGCGGGCCACCCGGCCGTAGGCAGCGCGCGTGGCCGGTGCCAGCCCACGGTCGGCCATGTCCGCTTCCCAAGCAGCATCCAGTGCTACGAACTCGTCCGAAGCAGGCCACGGCCCACCGCCGCCACGCCGACGGACCGCGAGATCGACCCGACCGGTGCGCAGGTAGGAGTCGAACACGGTAACGATCCGGCCGTAATCGAAGCGGCGCTGTGCGCTGAACCCACCGGTGCGCGGGCTCGTAGTCATCGCTGCGAACTCGGCACCCAACGCGGGCGAGTAGACGCCGCCACGGTCGGCAGCGAACCTGGTCAGCGCGCTGATCGACTTCTGATAGTTCCTGATGGTTGATTCCATGTAGTCGGCCGTGCGCAGCGCTGCAACAGTGACCGCGCCGATCTGTATGACCGTCGTATCCATGACCGCGTCCCTTCCCTAGACGGATGGATACGACGGACACTAGACACTGACTGCAGGAACGTTAAGCCGAGGAACCAACAGCGATCTCCGCTCCAACCACGCCAGACACCGAGCTCCTCGGCTTAACACAAACCTCGGCATAATCTGAGTGAACAATGCAGCCAGCAACGTCGCCGCGCCGGGTTGCCGCGTTGGCCAGGGCGTTCACCGCCAAGCGGGCCTTCATCCGGTCACTCATGGAGTAGCCGACGATCCGGCCGGAGAAGGCGTCCTTGATCGCGCAGAGGTAGAGCTTGCCCTCATCAGTCCAGTGCTCGGTGATGTCGGTCAGCCACAGCTCGTTGACGTCATCGGCAGTGAAGTCCCTCTGGACGAGGTCATCGTGGACAGGCGGTCCCGGACGTTTCCCGTTCTTGGCGCGCTTCTTCCCGAAAACGGACCACCACTGGTTGTCGTGGCAGATCCGCCACGCGGTCCGCTCGCACATGACCTCACCAGCCTCAGCGGCTTCGCCGGCGAGGAACCGGTACCCGAACTCCGGGTCGTCGCGGTGAGCGTCCAATAGCGCGTTGGCTCGATAGGCCTCGACCAGCTCGGCCTCGGTGACCTGCTGTTTCCGCCAGCGGTAGTAGGGCTGGCGAGAGAGCTTCAGGACCCGCAAGGACACCGCAACGGGGATCCCGTCGGCGGCGAGCTCGCTCACGAGCGGGTAGAGGATTTTCCCGGCAGATTCGCCTGGGACAGGTATGCAGCAGCACGACGCAGGACCTCGTTCTCCTGCTCCAGCAGCCGGTTCCGGCGGCGTAGCTCGCGTAGTTCCGTTGAGTCCTCACGGGTCTTCCCGGGGCGATTGCCGTCGTCGATGTCTGCTTGGCGGATCCATTTGTGGAGCGTCATCTCGTGGACGCCGAAGTCCTTCGCGATCTGCGCGATGGTGACGCCGTCCTCGCGGGACCGGGCGACTCGCACGACGTCCTCGCGGAACTCCTGGGGGTAGGGAGCGGGCATGGTGCACATCCTTCCAGGCCGCCCAGTGGGCAAGCCAGATCAGATGTCACCTAACGGTGCGGCAGTCCCCAAGGGAGAAGACACAGGAGGGCAGATGACCAGAGCCATCCAGAAGCGGACGCCACTGCCCACGCCGGTCAGGCTCGAGGACGCCCAGAACGTAGGCACTCTCCTCGCGGCCAGTCGCTCCGCCGAGACCAGACGCTCCTACGCCTCCGCGATGCGCACCTTCACGGCCTGGTGCCAGGAGCGCGGCTACCCAGGTCTGCCCACGGGCCCGGAGGTCGTCGCGTCCTACATCGCGCACCGGTCCACGTACGTCGCACACTCGACGATCTCCCGTGACGTCGCCGCGATCGCCGCCGCGCACCTGGACGGAGGCCTCGATGACCCCACCGCCCACCACGGAGTCCGCCAGGCACTCCGCTCCGCCGGCAGGACGCTCGGGACCGCACCCTCCCGTCGAGCATCACCTCTGACGACCACCCTGATGCGTCAGATCATCGACGCGATGGACGACCTTGAGACCGCGACCGGCAAGCGCGACCGCGCAATCCTCCTCCTCGGACTTGCCGCCGCCCAGCGCAGAAGCGAGATCGCGGCACTCACCACGAACGACATCGCCCGCCAGGATGCCGGCCTGCTGCTGCGCATACGCCGCTCCAAGACCGACCAGACCGGGAGAGGAGACCTCATCGGCATCCCCCTCGGCGCCCACCCCGAGACCTGCCCGGTGCTCGCACTCGAGGCGTGGCTCGAAGCCAGCGGCAGACGCCTCGGAGATGGAACCCCCGTGTTCTCCCGGATCTACAACCACTCCCGGATCGCCAACGCTGCATTGTCGGACCGCTCGATCGCCGGCATCATCCAGGCCCGCGCCGCAGCCGCCGGCACCAGCGGGAAGGACTACGCCCACACCGCAGGAGTCGCCCAGACCTGGGTCTCCGGGCACTCACTGCGTGCCGGACACGCGACATCCGCCGCAGAGGAGGGCGTCGACCCGATGGCGATCTCCCGCACCACCAGACACCGTCGACTGGACTCCCTCGCACGGTACGTGCGCCCCGCCAGCGCCTTCGAAGACTCAACAGCGGGCAAGATCGGCCTGTAGGTGCGCAGCCGTTCGAGCTGACAGAGGGAACGCAAGCCCCCGGATCTCTTCACGACTTGACGAGGCACCTTACCGCGTCAGAGGCCTCACTTAGCTTGATCTCGGCCTCGTCTCCTCCTTCGCGGGCGGCATCGAGTACGCAGTGGTGGAGGTGGTCGCCGAGTAGGCCCAGCGCAACGTTCTCCAGCGCGCTGTCCAGGGCAGAGATCTGGGTGAGGATGTCGATGCAGTAGACGTCTTCGTCGATCATTCGGGAGATCCCCCGCGCTTGACCTTCGATGCGCTTGAGACGATTGAGATAGCGGGGCTTGTCCTGGATATATCCGTGAGGCCCGCTGTGACAGGCATGGCCCTCCGCGGTTTTGGGGACTGTGTTCATGAGTGATTCCGCTCGGTGAGACTGGGTCCGCGGCGAGCGCGGACGGCGGCGACGGTCGCCTCCGGGCGAAGGTCGAGGCGTCGCAGGAGCTGGGCGTTCAGGGCGACCACGATGGTGGACAGGGACATCAGGATCGCTCCGACGGACATCGGCAGCACGAACCCGATGGGGGCGAGGATGCCCGCCGCGAGCGGCACGGAGATCAGGTTGTAGCCGGCAGCCCACCAGAGGTTCTGCTTCATCTTCCGGTAGGCGCCGCGGGAGAGCTCGATGACCGAGAGCACGGAGCGTGGATCGGAGCTGGCCAGCACGACCCCAGCGGAGGCGATCGCGACATCGGTGCCGGCACCGATGGCGATGCCGACATCGGCCTGAGCAAGGGCAGGGGCATCGTTGACGCCGTCGCCGACCATCGCGACCTTCATGCCCTCCTTCTGGAGCTGGGCGACCTTCGAGGACTTGTCCTCGGGCCGCACCCCGGCGAAGACACGGTCGATACCGAGCTCCTTGCCGACGCTGTTCGCCACCGCCTCGGCGTCACCGGTGATCATGACGACCTCAACCCCCAAGCTGTGCAGGGCATCGATGGCGTCGCGAGATTCGGGGCGCACCTCGTCGTGGAGCTTGAGGCCGCCGATCACCTCGCCGTCGCGGAGGACGTGGAGGATGATCGCGCCCTCCTGGCGCCAGGCCTCAGCCTCGTCGACTTCACTCACTCCGGTCTCCTCGAGCAGTCGGGGACCGCCCACGCGGATCTCGTGCCCGTCCACCTGGGCACTCACGCCCAGCGCAGGGGTGGAGCTGATGTCGGAGCCCGCAGGGATCTGCGCTCCTTCGGCCTGAGCCCTGGCGACGATGGCGCGGGCGAGCGGATGCTCGCTCTCCGCCTCGGCGGCAGCTGCCAGGGCCAGCACCTCGCTCTCGTCCGCACCGCGGGTGATGATCTCGGCGAGAACGGGCTCACCCTTGGTGAGAGTGCCGGTCTTGTCGAACAGGACGGCGTCGACCATGCGCATGGCCTCCAGGGCAAGGCGATCCTTGACCAGAACTCCGCCACGAGCAGCACGCTCGGTGGCGATCGAGACCACCAACGGAATCGCGAGCCCCAGAGCGTGGGGGCAGGCGATCACGAGCACCGTCACCGTGCGCACCACGGCGGCATCGGGCATGCCGAGCAGAGACCAGGTGATCGCGGTGATCACGGCAGCGCCGAGAGCGAACCAGAAAAGCCACGCCGCAGCGGTATCTGCGATGCGCTGCGCCCGGGACGAGGAGTTCTGCGCCTCGGTCACCAGGCGCTGAATGCCGGCGAGGGCGGTCTCGTCACCTGTGGCGGTGACCTCGATGCGGAGGCTCGAATCGGTGGCGACGGTTCCCGCCACGACGGAGTCACCGGTAGAGCGCGTCACGGGACGGGACTCGCCGGTGACCATGGACTCGTCCACGTCGGCGCGACCCTCGCGGATCGTACCGTCGGCCGGGACGCTCGCCCCCGGGCGCACCAGGACCAGGTCCCCGTGCTGCAATTCGGTCGGCGAGACCCTCACGAGCTCGTCGCCGTCGATGCGCTCTGCCATATCGGGCAGCAGCGCGGCCAGGGAGTCGAGTGCGGACGTGGTCTGGGCGAGGGAGCGCATCTCGACCCAGTGGCCGAGCAGCATGATCACGATCAGCAGGGCGAGCTCCCACCAGAATTCCAGCTGGTGGTCGAGAATCCCGAGGGTGGCTCCCCAGGAGGCGATGAACGCGACCGTGATCGCGAGCCCGATCAGCAGCATCATCCCGGGCTGACGGGAACGGATCTCGGAGACGGCGCCGGTGAGGAACGGACGGCCACCCCAGACGTACATGACGGTGCCGAAGAGCGGGGCGATCCATAGGGAACCGGGGAAGTCGGGAACGCTGTACCCGAGCAGCATCGCGAACATCGGTGAGAACAGGACGACCGGAATCGCGATGATCAAGTTGATCCAGAACAGCCGCCGGAACTGTGCGACGTGGTCGCCATGGCCTGCGTGCCCACCGTGCCCGGCGGCGTGGCCCTCGTGTCCCGAATGGTCTCCGTGAGTTCCGTGGTCGTGATGCGCGTCGGGAGCGTCGTGCTCAGCACTGCCGGAGTGGGCGTCCTGAGGCGTGGGGGAAGGATGAGCGTGCTGCATGCCGGGTCCTCCGTGGTCTCGACCGTGTGTCTGGTTGCCAGCGTTCATGCGTCCGACCATATACCCCTAGGGGGTATATGTCGAGGGGTCGGAATCCGCTGTGACCATCGGCGTGATCGAGGCGCGGAGGGGTGGCATGACATCCCTCTAGTCGGCGCCAGAATCCAAGCCGCTGACTCCGACCAGATGGCCCGCTCGCCTTTGATCGAGGCCCAGGAGGGCGACACCAATGTCGACCTACTTCGGCGCCGGGGGCCGGAACCCACGGCGTCAGGGCGCGTAGTCGATGCCGGTCATCATGCCGACCTCCTGGTGGTACGCGTTGTGGCAGTGCGCTGCCCACCGGCCCGGATTGTCCGCATCGAAGTCGAGAGCGAACGATTCGATGGGTGCCATCATCACCGTGTCCTTTCGGAGCCCCGATGGCAGGGCGATGGTATGCCCGTGGATGTGGAGGGGGTGACTCATCATCGTCTGGTTGGTCGCGATGATGCGCACCCGCTGCCCCTCACGGATGCTCAGTGGAGTGTTCTGCCCGTAGGGGGCGCCGTTGATGGCCCACTGGTACGGCTGCATCGAGCCTTGGAACGAGAGCCCGAGCTCGGTGTCAACTGCGCGGTCCTCGAGTCGCGCCGCCTCGGCCGGCTCCAGAGTAGATCCGATGAGGGCCTCCCCGTCGAGCTCTCGGACCCGGACGTCCGCAGCGGGCACTTCCCCGGCACCGGTCCTCAACACGGCGAGCCCCTGGCCGCCGCTGGTCTTCCCGACAGGACGCGCCACCAGAGGGAACATGCCGTCCTTCACGGTGACCACCACGTCGTACCGCTCGCCCATGCCGAGATAGAGCGCCTTGGCGGTGACCGGCTCGACGGCGAATCCGTCAGAGTGGGTGACAGAGAGATCGTGATCTCCGAGCGCGAGAGCGAAGATGGTGTCGGCGGAGGCGTTGATCAGGCGCAGGCGCACGCGCTGGCCGGGCTTCGCCTCGAAGATCTCCGGCGCTTCGGGGATCCGGCCGTTGAGGAGGAAGTGGGGGTAGGTCACGTCGCCGGCATCGCCCCAGGGCTCCTCGCCCATGGGCATGTCGCCGTGGTCCATGCCTCCGGATCCCCCGTCGGCGGGGTCGTCGCCCATTGGCATGTCGCCGTGGTCCATGCCGCCGGAATCCGAGGGGCTGGCACCGGTCAGCGCAGCCAGGACCTCATCGGGAGTCTGCCCGGTCCCATCGATCCAGTCATCGAGGGTCACGATCCATTCCGCGTCGTAGTCTCCGGGTTCGTCGGGGTCGTCGATGATCAGTGGGGCGTAAAGCCCGCGGTCGAGCTGCAGGCCGACGTGGGAGTGGAGGAAGTACGTGCCGGGATCGGGGGCGACGAATTCGTAGGTGTAGGAGGTGTTCGGCTCGACCGGATCTTGCGTCATCCCCGGCACCCCGTCGGCCGCATTGTGCAGTCGGATGCCGTGCCAGTGGATCGTGGAGGCCTCGGGCAGGCGGTTCTCGAGCGTGATCCGCAGCAGATCGCCAGCTGTGGCGCGGATCAGCGGCCCGGGGAGGCTCTCGCCGTATGCCCAAGTAGAGACCGTCTTCCCTCCGAGGTCCACCGTCGTCGGCGCCGCGGCGAGGGCCTGGGTGACGACATTCTGACCGGCCTTCGGCGTCAGGGCTGGAGGCGGCGGGAATGCTCCGGCGTCGGTCGAGGTGGTGCGGTTACCGCATGCCGCGAGCGTCAGGGCTGCTGCGCCGAGACCTCCGGTGAACACGGTGCGGCGGGAAACGGTCTTCACAGGTGCAGTCCTTCTCGAGTGAGGGGGTGGTGTCATGGCCGAAAAGCCGTCAGGACCAGTTGTCGCTGTTGTTCGAACTCGTTGGCCGTGATTTCGCCTCGTGCGAGGCGCAGTGAGAGTTCTCCGATCGCCTCGTTCTCGTCCCGCGCGCGTCGGGGGCGCCCGGGCAGCACGGTGCATGCCAGCAGCAGTGCCGAGGCCCAGAGGAGAGCGAGCAGACCGGCGACTATCACCCACATCAGCCACGACATCGCATCGGTAGGCATCATCGAGCAGCTCCCTTAGTGGGTCGAGTTCGTACGCGGCACGGTCCACATCAGATTCCCCCGGGGCGGGCGAAGTTCTCGTCGAGAGTTCCTCAAGATCTGGTCCAGATAGTCCGTCTGCGCCTCCGTAGACACGCGATCTCCAGGGACGGGGACCAGACTGGAGCCATGAGGAGTGAAACGGATCGAGCAGCGGCGATGGTTCTCGTCGTCGAGGACGAAGCCGCGCTGTCGGATGTGGTCCAGGCGTATCTCGTGAAGGCCGGCTACGCGACTGCGAGCGCGCGGAGCGGTCCGGAGGCGGTGGAGGCAGCCCGCACTCTGTCACCGGACGTGATCGTCCTCGATCTCGGCCTGCCCGGGCTCGACGGTCTGGAGGTGATGCGCAGGATCCGCGCCTTCTCCGACTGCTACGTGCTGATCACGACGGCACGGTCAGAGGAGGTGGACCGCCTGGTGGGGCTGTCGGTGGGGGCGGATGACTACCTCACCAAGCCGTTCAGCGTGCGTGAGCTCGTCGCTCGGGTCCAGGCCGTATTGCGCAGGCCCCGCGCCGATTCCGGGACGGCGTCTTCGGACACAGTGCGCACTTTTGGAGAGCTCGAGATCGACACAGCTGCCCAGGAGGTGCGGCTCGCCAGCCGGCCACTTCCGCTGACCCCCACCGAGAGGGGACTCTTGATGACCCTGGCGCTCAGTCCTGGCCAGGCCTTCAGTCGCAGACAGCTGATGGAGGCCGTCTGGGGAGACAGCTGGCTCGGAGATGACCATCGGAGGTGTCAAGTTTTCTGTGTAAGGGGCCGGTCGAACAGCCTCTCTGCCGGGTGGTCAGAGCGGAAGTCGGTTGGGGAACTGAACGGCGAAAGCATTGAGGGCTTGATGCCATCCCTGAGTGCCGGTTCCGAGCTGGCCACCGCGGCGGGTCTCGATGTTCCGGATCCCCAGATAGACCAGCTTCATCGCCGCCTCGTCCGACGGGAATGAGCCCCTCGTCTTGGTGATCTTCCGGAGCTGGTAGTTGATCGACTCGATCTGGTTGGTCGTGTAGATGACCTTCCGAATCTCGGGGGTGAACGCCAGGAACGGGATGAAGTCCTCCCACGCGTTCCGCCACGCCAGCACCGCCCCCGGCGCCTTGCTGCCCCAGGCCTCGGCAAAGGCCTCCAGGGCCAGCTCAGCGGCCGCCACGGTGGCCGCGGTGTAGATCGGGCGCATGTCCTTGGCCATGGTCTTGCGGTCCGTGTAGGAGGCGTACTTCATCGCCGAGCGCAGCAGGTGGACCACGCAGGTCTGGACCACGGTCTCGGGGTAGATGCTGTTAACCGCGGCCGGCAGCCCGGTCAGCCCATCGCAGCACAGGATCAGGATGTCCTTGGTGCCACGGTTGCGAATCTCGGTGAGGACGTTGGCCCAGAACTTCGCGCCCTCGGTGGCCCCCAGCCATAGGCCCAGGACCTGCTTGCGGCCCTCCATATCGACGCCTACGGCGACGTGGCAGGCCTTGTTGGTCACGACTCCGCCGTCGCGGATCTTGAGCCAGATCGCATCGATGTAGACGATCGGGTAGACCGACTCCAGGGGCCGGGACTGCCACTGGGCGACCTCGTCGGTGACGACGTCCGTGACCCTGGAGATCGTCGCGGCGGAGACCTTCGAGCCGTAGATCTCCTCGAGATGGGAGCCAATGTCGCGGGTGGTCATCCCGCGGGCATACAGCGACAGGACCATGTCCTCGACCCTGCCCAGTCGGCGGGTCCGCTTGGGCACGATCACGGGCTCGAACGAGCCGTTGCGGTCCCTGGGGACGGTGAGCTGCACTGGGCCCTGGAGGGTATGGATGGACTTGGTGGTCTTGCCGTTACGGGAGTTGCCCGTTCCGGCGCCGGCAGGGTCGCCGGACTCGTAGCCGAGGTGGTCGCTCATCTCGGTCTCCAGGGCCCGCTCCAGCACGGCCTGGGTCATCCGGGACAGCAGCTCCTCGACCCCGTGGCGGCCCTCTCCGAGGTCTTCGGCGGCGTTGACGAGGGCGTCGACCTGGTCGGCGCTCAGCACGCCCGCAAGAGGGTTCTGGGCATCAGCAATCTCGGTCATGTCATCGGTCCTTTTCAGAGGCGAGCCCGCAGGTCACACCTCGGTTAGAGACCGGACCCTTACACAGCTAATGAAACACCCTCTGACCATCTCGTCGATGTGCACATCGCCAACCTCCGACGAAAACTCGACGAGACGGCTGAGTCTGCACGGTTCGTCACCACGGTGCGCGGTATCGGGTACCGGATGGGGAAGGGGTGAGCTCGTGACCGCACCGAATACATCTGTGCGAACGGTTCGCCCTAGCACCAGCTTGGCCTCGCGCCTGATGATCGGCCAGCTCATCGTGCTGCTCGCCGGCGCGCTCACCATCACGGTGCTGACGGTGATCATCGGGCCCGCCGTCTTCCACTACCACCTGCTCCAGACCGATCTCCCGGTGGGCAGCGACGAGCTCGTCCACATCGAACGCGCCTACCGTGACGCGCTCGCACTTGCCCTCGGGGTCGGACTGGTGGTCTCCCTCCTGGCCGCCGGCCTGGTCACCTGGAACCTGGCACGACGACTCCGCCAGACGCTTCACGGCCTCACCTCGGCTGTCGATGAACTGTCCCGCGGCCACTACTCCACGCGCGTGCCCTCCGTCGGAGCCGGGACCGAACTCGACTCCCTGGCCGCCACGCTCAACGACATGGCAGCGCGCCTGGACGCCGTCGAGGAGACCCGACGCCAACTGTTCTCCGACCTCGCCCATGAGCTGCGCACCCCCATCGCCACCCTCTCGGCACATCACGAGGCGATGGCCGATGGCGTCATCGAGCCGGAGGCAGCCATGCCCATCCTCGCCAGCCAGACCATGCGACTTTCGCGGCTGGCTGACGACATCAGTGAAGTGTCCCGGGCCGAGGAGGGCCAGCTCCCGGTACAGCTGCACCCCCTCGCCGTCGACGACCTGCTGGAGTCGATACTCCCGGCATGGGATGAACGGTTCGAGACAGCGGGCGTGGCACTACGACGAGAAACGGCCCTGCCCCACTCCGTGACGATCCACGCGGACCCGGACCGCCTCGCCCAAGTCCTCGGAAACCTGCTGAGCAACGCTCTACGGCACACTTCCCCCGGAGGCACCGTCACGGTCTCGGCAGCCACCCACGGCAGCACGGTGGAGATCACGGTAGCGGACGACGGCGAAGGCTTCACCAATGAGGACCGGTCAAGCCTGTTCGAACGGTTCTTCCGCGCCGACAGCTCCCGCACCCGTGACAACTCCGGCTCAGGCATCGGCCTGACGATCAGCCGCGCCCTCGTCGATGCGCACGGCGGGACCATGGCCGCAGCCAGTGAGGGGCCCGGACAGGGAGCCACCTTCACCATTCGGCTTCCTCGTGCGACCGCTGACCGCTGAGCCCGCCGCGCACGGCGGAACGCACCCCTCAGACGATCGTAGTGAAGTTGCCGATCCGCACCTGCAGGAGAGCCATCCACTGCTCCCACACGCCGGTGACCAGCAGGAGTCCGATGGCGATGAGCACGGAGCCACCGACGATCTGTAGCGTGCGGCGATGCCGGGACAGCATTTTGGAGATGCCGAGGGCGCGCCGGAACACGAGGGCGAAGAGGATGAACGGGATCCCGAGCCCGATCGCGTAGCCGAACGCGAGGAGTGCGCCGCGGCTCGCGGAGGCCTCCCCGAGGCTGAGCGCGGCGACCGCGGCGAACGTTGGGCCGATGCACGGAGTCCAGGAGAAGCCGAACGTGATCCCGAGCAGGGGTGCGCCGGCGAGTCCGGCATCGGGGCGCTTCCGGATCCGTTTCTCACCGGAGAGACGGGGGAAGATTCCCACGAACACCAGTCCCATGAGGATCACCAGCACCCCGGAGATCCGATTGATCGCGCTGGTGTACTGGACCATCAATGACCCGAGGGCGCCGACGAAGCCGCCGATGACCAGGAACACCGCAGTGAATCCAGCCACGAACAGCACCGCGCCGGCGACCAGGCGCCACGGACGCTCGCCCGGATCACTGTTGCTACGCGGCCCGGTGCCCGGTCCGGTGAGGCCGGTGATGTATCCCAGGTAGCCGGGGACCACCGGGAGCACGCACGGTGAGAGGAACGCGACCAGACCGGCAACTTTCGACAGGAGAAGGGCTGCGGCCAGGGGTCCGCTCAGCACGGTGGTGGCGAAGAGTTCATCCATCAGGCACCCTCCGCCAGCACGGCATCCAAAAGGCTCTCGAGAGTGCTCTGGTCGGCTGCGCCCGTGATCCGGGCGGCTACTCGTCCTTCAGCATTGAGGATCAATGTCGTGGGGACCGCGTTGGGTGAGACGCTGCCGTCCATCGACGTGATCACGACCCCATCGGGGTCCGGGATGGAGGGATAGGTGATGCCGAAGGTCTTCTCGAATGCGGCGGCCGGTCCGGCCTTGTCGCGGGTGTTGACGCCCACGAACTCCACGCCCTGTGAACCATATTCGGAGTGCACGGCCTTCAGTGCTGGTGCTTCGACCCGGCACGGCGGGCACGAGGCGTACCAGACGTTGATCACCAACGGTGCACCGCGCAGCGCCGTGGAGTCGAAGTCGTCACCGCCGTACGTCGTTCCCCGGATCTCCAGAGAAGCGGCGCGGCCCTCAGGGGGGATCTCCACGACGACCCCGTCACCGGAGACGTACCCGGCGTTCGCCTCGCTCGCGGCATCCGAAGAACTGCTGCACGCCGCAAGTAAGGGAGCAAGGACGAATAGACCGCCGCTCAGGAGTGTGGTCCGCCGACTCGGGCCGACCCGAGCCCCGCTCCTCATGAATGGGTCGGTGACGGGGCGTCGAAGTGCGGTGCGGAGGCTTCGTCCGATCACGTCAGTTGAAGACTGGTCAGACAGGTCAGATCATCCTCCGCCTGGGTCGAGATGGACGCGGACCCCGTGTAGCCCTCGAGAGTGCACGTGAGCTCCGCTGTGATCCCGCGCGGCAGCCAGAAACCGATGAACCCGTTGTCGTGAGTGGTGCGAGTGCCCTCCTCGAGGATCTCGCCCGAGCTGCTGTCGACCACGCTCACAGTGAGCTCGCGGCTGCGGAGCTCCCCGCGGCACGTCGTCAGACTGTGGAGGGCGCACTCGTGGGTGGTCTCCACGAACGGGGCCACCGACAGGTAGAACTGATCCTGCGGGAGGGGCAGCTCGGCCTCCCGCCCTGCATCGTCTTGGAGCTGAAGAGACGTCGCAGTGACGCTGGCGATCAGGTTCTGCGGTCGCTCGGCCACCGGGAGCGCTTCGAGCCGGTCGATGATCTCGTGCGCGTCGGCGTCGGCGAAGCCATGTTCCTGGAGCAGCTCCTGATCATCCGTGATGGATGGGGGCTCGGACCCGACGGTGCCGCAGCCGGCGACCACGAGCGGGAACAGGACGGCACCGATCGAGACCGATCGTCGGGGCACCCGCACAGTGCGACGACCGGGCCCATCCCCGGAGGAAGCGAATGCACCTCGAGGGCTCGACGGGGTGGTCATCACGCAGGCTCGATCTCGCTCTCGACGACCCACTTGTGGTTCGTCATCATCATCCCGTCGGCTTCGTAGTCGACCATGTACACAGTCTCTTCGGTGGCTCTGTCGATGGTGGCTTCAGCACCCTCCATACCCGCCATGTGATCAGCGGTGATGACCACCTCGGTGCCCTCCGCCAGCGGTGCCTCGCCCGGGTTTTCGAGCTCTTCGTGAACGACCCACTTGTGGTCAGTGACCGGCTCGCCGCCGTCGGTCGGGGTGAAGCTGACCGAATAGGTCGTGGTGTCGAAGGCACCGGAGATCGTCGCCGTCGCTCCCTCCATGCCCTCCATGTGGTCCGCCGTGAGCGTCACCTCTGTGCCGACCGGGAACTCAGGATCCTCCGCAGGCGCCATCCCCTCCGGTGCAGGGCCGCCATCCATCGGGTGCTCCATGCCCCCGTGGCCACCACCATCGGACGCCTCCGAGGCTTCGGACCCACCGGACGTCTGACCGTCGTCAGACCCGCTGTCGGCGCAGCCGGCAAACACAATCGCACCGGTGAAGACGACCGCCGCGAGACGGCCGAAAGAGCGACGAGAACGCATAATTACTCCTAGTCAGAGGACACTTTGCGCCAGCCTACGACCCTCAGATCAAGGTCTCCTCAAGGCCAGGTCTGGACTTCTTGTGCACAACGTTGACCAGGCGGCTTGCGGCACCTCAGAACGAACGGTCTAATCACTTCTGCCTCCCGCGACGCCCCGGCTATCGTCGTCAGGGCGGGCGGGCAGCCGCCGGTCCGTTCGGAACGAGAAGGAGCACGATCATGACTCATCACGTCGCATCAATGCTTCAGACCTACCCGAAGGACTTCGGCGATATCGACCGGGAGAAACTCGCCGTATGCATCGAGGCCTGCGTCGAGTGCGCCCAGACCTGCACCGCCTGCGCGGACGCCTGCTTGGCCGAGGACATGGTGGCGGAGTTGACCCAGTGCGTCCGACGGAACCAGGACTGCGCCGACGTCTGCGAGACGACCGGCCGGGTCCTGTCCCGTCAGACGGGCAACAACGTGGCCCTCAACCGAGAGTTGCTCGAGGCTTGTCAGGCGGCGTGCCAATCCTGCGCCGAGGAGTGCGAGGAGCATGCGGGCATGCACGAACACTGCAAGGTCTGCGCCGAGGCTTGCCGTCGCTGCGAGCAGGCCTGCGCCGAGCTGCTGGCCTCGATCGGCTGACGACGCTGCCTCTGTACACAGAGGGAGCCCCGACCGGTGGTCGAGGCTGCCTCTGCGCTGGCGTTGTGGCGTGCGGTCAGCGGAAGGTGACGAAGGTGGGGTTGCCCCAGATGGTCCGCTCGGTGACAGCGCCCGGGGTGCGTCCCGCGTCGATGACCGTGTCGCCACCGGCGTAGATCCCGAGGTGGCCAGGCCACACCACGAGGTCACCGGGCTGGGCCTCGGACTTCGAGATCGTCGTGCCGGCCGCCACCTGCTGAGACGAGGTACGGGGCAGGTCGATACCGGCCTGCTCGTACGCGTAAGAGCTCAGGCCCGAGCAGTCGAAACTGACGCCCGGCTTAGAGGTGCCCCACGAGTAGGAGGCACCGATCTGTGAGCGTGCGGCGTCGACGATTGCCTGCTTCGAGTTCGTCGCAGACTTCGCAGGAGCGGGAACAGAGGTCCCGCCGCCCGAGATGGAAGCGCCGCCACCGTTCAGCGCGCCGCGGGTTTCCGGACCCACGACCCCGTCGATCTTCTGGTCATGCGAGCCCTGGAAGTCCTTCACGGCCCCGTGGGTGAGCTTGCCGAACTTGCCGTCGACGGCTATCGAGGCACCATGGTCGTTCAGCGCCGACTGCAGCTGCTCGACAGCTGTTCCCTCGGAGCCCCACCGCAGCTTCTCGGATGCCACGGCGGACTTCACGTGTACCGGAGCCAGCGCTGCCGGAGCGGCAGCCTGCGCAGCAACGGCAGAGGCGGCGGGCGAGACAGCGGGGGCGGCCTGAGCCGGGCCCGCGGCGAAAGCGGATCCGAGGAGGACCGTGCCGAGGACAGCGGCACCGCCGGTGCCCCGCAACGCGCGGCCAGCGGTCCCGACAGGCGTGACTGCTCGGCCGAAGGCGCGGTGGGTGTTGTTATGGGCCATGGTTCTACTCCGTAGGTTTCCCTCCTCGAGACGGGAGGGAGTCGATGACTTCGTCAGTGCCGCAGCGACGGCAGAGCGACCAGTGAAGCGCCAGCTCATTTCGTGGGCAGTGAAACCAACGTACGGGCTGGTTCGGCGGTTCTACGGAGGCATGGGGTGCCCTGCTTGAAGATTTAACCGCGGCTTTGCGCACGCTCTCCTGATACCCCCGGAGGGTAGGCCGGGCCTTTACCTGTACGGTCGAAAGGATGACGCGAGAGATCGAACGCATTCTCAAGATTGTCTTAAGGCAGCGCTGCACTCATCAGCGGACCCGTGCTGCAAGACATGCGCGGACGCACCACGGCCCGGCACCCATTGAGGGGTGTCGGGCCGAGCAGTGGATAGAGCGGAGTCAGTTCGCCTTGGCGTAAGCCTCACGGACATCGGCGCGGATGCGACCGCGCTCCGAGACCTCGTAGCCGTTCGCGACCGCCCACTGGCGGATCTTCGCGGCGTCGCCGCCGGTGCTGGCACCGGTGCCGCGCTGCGCGCGACCACCAGTGCGCCGCGCCAGAACGGTCCACTTCTCCAGCTCGGAGCGCAGCTGGCGAGAGTTGTCTTCATTCAGATCAATCTCGTACGAGACGCCGTCCAGCCCAAACGTCACTGTGTTCGTGGCATCCGAACCATCGATATCGTCAACGAGCAGAACCTGGGTCTTGCGAGCCATTGTGACCTCCAGTGATTAGAGTGATTGCGCGGACAGTGTAGGCACACTTCCCTTGAGGAGTCATGCATATTAGCGGTCACCGGGCGTTTCGGTAGTCTGCGAACTGTCGGCGAGAGATCGCGAGGATTTCATTGAGATGCGATCCGATCTCGCGGCGACCGGCCGGCTCCGTCACGCCGAGCTCTGCGACCAGCTCCTTGCGCGTAGGGAACTCTCCCTCGCAGTGATGCGCGAAAAACACCACCGCCACGCTCGCCATAGGGACCGGCTGACGCTTCGGCGCGCGTAGACGCGAAGCCTCTCGTTCGGCGTCTCTCCGCGCGCATTCGGCCACGATCGACCGAATCCGCGCAGTGCGCTCAGACGCCCCCTCATCCGGAACATCCGCCCAGGCCAGACGATCCTCACCGAACAAGGATGGATCCTCCAACGGTATCGAACGGGGCTCTTCCCGGTTCGTGGTGATGGGGAGCGTCGCGTCGTTGACGTAGAACGGCTCGTGGTCCTGCTGTGATGGGTGTTGTCAAGACATCCGAATCTCAGAGGACCACGAGCCTGTGCACGAGAGTACTGGTTCGCAGCGTGATGCTGCGAGCACGATCTTCAACTTGCCCAATTACCGCGTCATCGATGCCGTCGACCTGCCCGACGGGGGCCGGCGGGTGGTGATCGCCTCGACCGTCCCGCCGGGCTGTCCGTCCTGCGGCGTGCTGGCGACGAAGGTCCATTCCCGCCGGTCACAGCAGGTCCGGGACGTTCCCGTCGCTGGCGCAGCGGTGGTGGTGTGGGCCAAGCGGCGCTGGTTCTGTCTGGAGCCGGCCTGTGCCCGGGGCACGTTCGCCGAGGCCACCGAGCAGATCCCGCGATACGCACGCTCGACGACCCGACTGCGGGACCAGGTCGTCTCTGCCGTGATCCGTTCCGGCCGTGCAGCCTCCGAGGTGGCCCGGGCCCACGGCGTCTCGTGGTGGCTGGTCCAGGCCGCCCTCAGCGCCGCCGCAGTGGTCCTGCCTGACGTCGACGACGTGCGGGTCAGGCGTCTGGGGGTCGATGAGCACCGCTACCGGTCAGTGCGCTGGTTCCGCACCGACGAGGGCGCTTGGAGACGGTTCGAGCCGTGGATGACGACGCTGGTCGACCTGGCCACCGGGCAGGTCCTCGGCATCGTCGACGGCCGGGACTCCAGGGCCGTCGGGGATTGGCTCGCGCAGCGCTCTGAGCAGTGGCGGGAGCGGATCGAGATCGTCGCGATCGATCCCTCGGCCGCGTTCCGCAAGGCGCTGCGGACCTGGCTGCCTCGCGCCGCGGTCTCGGTCGACAAGTTCCACCTGGTCAAGCTCGGGAACGACATGGTCACCACCGTCAGGCAGCGCCTGGCCCGCACCCATCGCGGTCGTCGGGGCCGCAAGGACGACCCGGCCTGGGCCCACCGGATGCTGCTGCTGCGCGGCGGCGACACCCTGACCCCGAGGGCGTGGGAGCGGTTGGAGAGGGTGTTCCGCACCGACGACCCCACCGACGAGCTCTCGGCCTCCTGGGGCATCAAGGAGCAGCTCCGACGCCTGCTGGCCACCGACACTCTCGCCCAGGCCTGGCAGGAGCGGATGCGGATGGGCTACTTCGTCCAGATCGCGAACATGCCCGAGGCCACGAAGCTCTACGACACCGTCGTGACCTGGTGGGACGCCATCGAGGTCCTCATCGTCACCGGCGCAACCACCGCGAAGGTCGAAGCGGGCAACACCGGCATCAAGAACATCAAACGCACCGGCCGCGGATTCCGCAACGCGGAGAACTACCGGACGCGTATCCTGCTCACCAGCGCCGCGAGAACCGTAGCGTGAATACCCGCCACAGCAGGGTCATTCACCACGAACCGCGAAGAGCCTCGAACGGAGGCTGCCGAGACCCCGGATCGTGATCAGGACGGACTGCCGCGCGGCGTCCTTTCGAGTCGCGTACATGCGAGTGTTGTGGAAGTCGACGAGCTCAGCATCGGACGGAGTGCGTGCATGCTCGGTCTCGAACAGTTCACGGGAACGCTTCACCAGCTTCGCCCGACGATCATGAGAGCTGTCGCCCGGGACCCCGGCAGTGCCATTGAGTAGACCCTTCCGTCGGTCTTCTCGGATCCAGTACCGCGTCTCCGCCTCCAAGATCGTCGGCAGGTTTCGTGAGTAGTTGAACACACTGCTGGTCCCCGGCCCGGACTTCGCCCTCCACCGCGTCTCGAGCATTCTCATCAGCGCATCTCCGAAATAGGAGAGGACCAGATCCTTGTCGTGGTAGTCCAGACGCGAAATATGCTGCGCCCTCTTCAGGACCCGCGCAATTTCGCTTTCATGTGTGTACAAAAATTCATCGAGAAGGGCGCGCTTCTCGACCCGCTTCCGGGCGTGGAGGATCTGACACATCTCGGCCTTCCACGGCGTCTCGAGCGTGTCCCGATCGCAGTCGCAGCGACGATGATGATCAGCCCGCCGGCGGACCCTCGCAGTGGTGTTCAGCAACAGCGCGGTCATCGTGCATCCTCCCTGGGAAGCGGGGCGGCGGCGAAGGGGAATCCCGGCCAGACGGTGAGGTCCTGGGCCTGCCGGATCAGGCCATGGGCGATAAATGCATCCAGCACCGCCAGCAGGCGCCGTCCGCGCGCCTGCTCGTCGAGGATGTAGGCGAGGGTGACGTGCCCGTTCGCGGTGCGGGACTCGGTGGCCTCGAGGATGTGCAGCACCTGGGCGATGACGGCGCGGGCGCGTGCGGCGCCGATCCCCGGGCCGGCGGTGATGATCTGCTCCAGGCGCAGACGCAGCAGCGGCTTCTCGCCAGACGCCGCGGCGGCGATGATCGCCTCCCACGGGGTGATCGTGCCGTCCGTGATCAGCTGCAGGAGTTCACCGCGCGCTGCGTTGGCGACTCGTCGCTGGCTGATGAGCAGGGTCATGTCGATCTCGCCGGTGGGGTGCTCAGACATCACTGGCCTCCGCGATGTTGCGGACGGCGGTGGATTCGAGCGACGGGGCGACGGTCAATGCTCGGATGGCGCGGGTGGTGGACACCCGGTCAGTGGGGTGGAGGTCGTTGTAGCGGTCGATGATCTGCTCGAGGCCGGCGCCGGTGCCGAGTGAGCGGGCGACGCGACAAACTCGAGGGCCTACTTGGGGATCGCCGATGGCGACGCGGACCTGGTCGCCGAGGTCCCGGCGGATCTGGGTGGTGAGGTACCGGATCGGGTCGACGTTCCGGGTGGTGGCCGGGTCCAGGCAACGGTCCAGGGAGCGCAGTATGCGACTGTCCGGGCCGGCAGCGCCGTAGAGCACGTGGGTGACGACGAGGTCGAGCTGTTGATCATCAAGCAGCCTCACCACGGTCTCGTGCTCCTCGATGCCGGTGATCTCCCGGCAGATCGACGTCGCAACCTGATGGACGCTCTCGTGGGCGAACTGCTCCAGGTGCGCGAGCATCGTCCACCGTGCGAGCTCACCGCGCTCGATGAACTCATCGAGCAGTCGCGTCGCCTGATACGCGGACAGCACGGGTGCACGGTGCGCGGGCCGCTGAACTGGTCAGATCGGGTTTGCGACGTCGTTTACCGATGCGAACGGCTCGACCGGGAGCGGGAGCGGTTGCGCACTCGACGGCTGAAGCGTGAACCGGTCCGGGCGGCCGACGTGGCACGCGTGTACTTCGCGCACCATGCGATCGGAGAGTTCCCCACGCGGCGCGAGATCATCGAGAGGCTCAGGATCACCGAGCCCGCAGCGCGGCGCGACTTGAGCGCGCGGCTACAGGAAGTCCTGGACGTGGCACGAGAACTCTTCGCCGACTACCGCCGCACCACTTGACTAACCAGTACGCAACGGCCAACTTCGGGCCGCAGACTAGTTGTACCGAGCACCCTAGATGAGAGTCGATTCATGGTCACCAGGGCAAACGTCGAAGACTGGGTGATCCGCAATCGGATCGTGCACACCGACATGGATATTGATGAGATCGCGGGCATCATCAGTCGCACTGACAACCTGGCTCCAGTATCTGAGCTGGTGAGGTTGTTCAGGCGAGGAGAGGTCTCACGGGCGGCTCTCACATTCTTCTTGCCACGAGTCTGGGTGGGGCTCGAGGCGAACAGTCAGGTACCGGTCGAGACTTGGAGGGCGATGTTCGAACACATCGCTTACACGGAAGACGGCATCGTCAAGTCTCGCCCGCGACGGTCTGTGCGTGCTTTCCGCGGCGCGACCGAAGCCAACCGTGCAGGGCTTTCCTGGAGTCTCGACCCTCGCCAAGCTGAGTACTTCGCCCGTGAGCGCCAAGCGCCAAGGGATAGAACCGGTCGGGTTTGGGTCGTCAATATCCCCGCCGATCGGGTCTTCGCGCGAGTCTTGGAGGGCATGGAAAAGGAGATCGTCGCCGATGTGAGGGGCCTAAGGATCCTTCCAGTTGAACAGGAGGCTCAGTTACCGACCCTGCGCTGGTGGTCGCGGCGATGAGCTTTTAGGACTGCGGCTGCAGAGGCTCAGACCAGCAGCGACATGGACTCCAGTGCCCGATGGCGGAACAGGGTGTTGGGCCGATCGAGGCTCGGGCCGGCGTCGGCCCCGATCGAATCGATCACCTGGGTGAGCGAGCCGAACGAGACTCCGCCCACCTGCTCGATCTCCGTCGGGGCCGCTGCGAGCTTCGTGGGCACGATGTATCCGTGGACGTCGGCGGTCCGGCCGTAGCGCCCGCGGAGTACCTGCACCTCATCGCGAACGACGTTGCGATGCACTTGGCCGTCCGCGATGATCTCGGATCCGGAGATCTCCAGGCCGTCGGCGCCGAGCGGAGGGATCGCGATCAGGTGCACGGACCGGCCGACGACGACGGCGACCTGCGACCGGACCGGGGAGGTGCTGGGTCGCGGGGTCACCCGGTCGGGCAGCAGGATCACGCGCACCCCGTCACGGTGGCCGAATGCTCCCTTGAGGGCGCCGAGCTGCCGCTCGATATCGGTGTTCCGGGACCCGAGCGAGGTCGTGCCCACCTGCGTGATGAATGAGGAGTCGATGATGTTGTCCTCCTGGGTGGAGCGGGACAGGACGACCCCGAAGGACAGGTAGGTCGTGGTCGTGCTCGCAATGAGGCACAACGGGCTGCCGAGCATGGGCAGGGGCGTGCCGGCGTCGAGATAGATGCAGACAGCGCCAGCGAAAGCGACCAGCAGCGTCAGGAGGAGTCCCCAGCGGTGGAAGATGCTTCGCGTGATCACCAGGAGCGACCAGACCAGATGCGCTCCCAACCCGCACAGCAGCGCCACCGGAGTCGAGACCGCTCCGATGCGAGCCAGCGGCAGTCCGAGCGTCGCAGCGGCTGCCGCCCCGGCTGCTGCCCACGCCACGAAGGCGACCATGAGAAATATCGTGAAGAGTGGCCGACGGCGCGGTGACTTCGCGTCGGCGCCGCTCGGAAGATCGTGGACTGGGATGTACCAGTCCCACGCGGTGGGGTCGACGTCCAGCATCGAGGATGCTCGAGTGCCGCGCTCGGGATGGAACACGCGACGCCGAGGCGCTGTCGGCGCCGATGCCGATGCCGGTGACGGATCGGAGGCGGCAGCGGGGGACTGGGGTGCCAGGGTGCGGTCGTAGGCGGCCCGCCTGGAAGCATTGGCCAGGACGTTGTACGCGGAGCTGACGTGCTTGGCGAGCTCGTCGTCCCCTCCAGCGTCACCGTGCAGCGCCCGCATCTGGGTGCGGAACGCTGCAGTGATGTCGGCTCTCGAGGCGTCGCGGGACACGCCGAGGGTCTCGTAGTGCGTCAGTGCCACGTCGCCTCCTCCCTCCGTCCGTCCTGTGCTCCGCGCCAGTGGGCGAAACCCGCTCCTCGCGGGACGTTCTCGCTATCGCGGCCAGTGCACGGCCAGGGCATGCACTCCGCGCTGATCAGCGAGTGGCACGGAGGATCAGCCCAGCACGAGCGGCGCGATGAGGCTCGGGTCCTTCCGGTCGAGTGTGCGGACGTTGTTCACGGCCCGGTCGACCGGGTGGGTCACCAGCGACCCCGCGATCTTCTCGGACAGGTCGCCCAGCATCCCGTGCAGGTTCTCCCGCTCGTCCTTCTCGAGCTTCCCCGGTGCCAGCCACTCACTCATGAGCTCCTCGTCCAGGAACGCTGGCATCCGGTCATGGACATCACCAGCAGCGTCTCGAGCCTCGCGGGTAATGATCGTGAAGCTCACGTCCCAGTCGCCGTCGCCGTTCTGCTCGACCGTAGTCAGGCCCGCAGCGTGGAGGAGACGCTCATCGGTGGCGTGAACGTAGTAGGGCTGCTTGCCGTTGTCCATCTCGACCCACTCGAAGTAGCCCGACATCGGCACCACGGCGCGAGAGCTCGCAAACCCAGCCCGGAACATGCCGTTCGTGTGCACGGTCTCGAAGCGGGCGTTGATGGGCCGTGGCCCTTTCTCCTTGGCCCATGCGGGCTTGTAGCCCCAGCGCGCGAACTCCAGCGTTCGTTGAACCTCCCCGGCATCCTTGTCGTAGTGCTCGCGGACCACCGGGGCCGTCGTCCGGGGTGCGACGCTGAAGACCGGCTCCCAGTCGAAGTCTCGTGCCGGGTGCGCGGCATATGAGTGCAGCAGCCCCTGGGCATCGACCTCGAGCACGTAGCGACCACACACGGCCGGCCTCCTTCGGCGTAGGTGGCCACGATGGTACTGCTCGCTTCGACGGCGAACGGGGCGGCATCGTGATTCCCGAACCGATCCACGCGCTGTGGCGACCGCATCTCATGCCACGGCCGCTCGGCCGATGGGGCTGGTGACAGAGGACCCCGAGGAGTTTGGTCCTCGGGGTCTCGCCTATGCCGTGATGGCCTTGCTCATGGCCGATGATCTCCAGGCGGTCGGCTGATCAGCCCGGAGTGCGGTTACGCGACCGACAGCGGCGTCATGCCGAGTCGCTGAGCGGCAGTCTCCGCAGTCGCCTTCGGTGCCGACGGGTGAGCGGCCAGGTAGCGCAGGGTCTCCGGGGCCGCGTTCGGTGCGGAGGAGGCGTGGAAGATCGCGTTGCGGTCGGTCAGCCGACGGGCGATCCGGTCGATGAACTCGGGGGAGAGGTCATGGCGACGCGTGACGGGGTAGGTCAGCCACCGCTGGTCGAGGTCGATCAGGTGCTCCAGCGTGACCTCGGAGGTTGAAGGGTTGTGCGCGATCTTCCGCAGCACCTCGCCGGTGACCTCGGTGCGGGCCAGCTCGTCCAGCACCTCGGGGTCGTCGCTGAACTCGGCAGTCCGAAGAAGGACCTGCACAGCGGGCGGTTCGTCGACGGGATGGGGTGCGGCGTGCTGGACGATGGCGGTCATGGCGGCTCCTGCTCCTCGTTACCCGGCCCGTCCGGGTACTGGTGCAGTGGGCGCGAGCACCGCGTGACAGGACAGGTGCCCGGCTGGGTGTGAGGCGCTCGTGGTCGGACTCGAGTTCAGGAAGCGTGGCGGCAGCCGGCCGCGGTGTGCATGCGGGACCTGGGCGTCAGGACTGCAAGGGAAGCACCGCGCCGCCGGTGCCGACACGAGCCCGACGGCCGAGCCACCGGGCATTCTCGACAGCCTTCGAAGGGCGGGAGGTGAGGTCGCTCAAACGGTGGTCGATAGTAACCGAGATGGTCCGTCCGGTGATCTCGCGGCCGCGGCGATCGGTGCGCAGCGGGATCGGATCGCCGAGGCCTTCGAGGTGCCCGGTGGCGATGACGAACGACCGTACGCAGAGCAGGACGTCGCGACCCGCAGAGGAGCCTGGGAGCCTGTGCGGTCCCTCGACGCCGTGGGACAGCTCGTCGTCGCTCATGTCCGCGATCCGCTGCACCGTGGGGTCGACATCCATGCGGATCACGAGATGGCCCGGGGTGTCGGTGGTCTTGGCGGCGACCTCGCCACTGGCGGCCAGTGCCCGCACGGCCTCGAGGTTGAGACGGGTTATCAGCCCGTGATCGACCAGGTGCGCGAGGGAGGATCGGTCGATGTCGGCGATGCGCGCGGCGAGGGCCACGGGGATCTGCTCGTCGGGATTCGGTTTGGTGCTGCGGACGGTCGGCTTCAACAAAGCATTCCATACCCGAATCGTCATTTCGAGTGGCACGCAGATTGTGCACGATGCCCGGGAAGTGAGCGCTACTCGGAATGTGGCCGCTGCATGATTGGCGGTGGATGCAAGGAACTGTGGACTGCACAGATACTGGTACCCCGGATGCTAGCGGACATGCCAATCTCCCTGTAGGCGGACACGGATTTCCCTGCTGACGGACAGTTGATCTCCCTGTCTGTGGTCCTGGGATCGGGCCGTGTCGGTCCCGAAATGCGCGTCCCTCCGGGGTTTGCTCGAGGTCTTCTACCACCACGAGCAGGTACCCACCGGAGGGACGCATGAAGAAGTCTGACAGGGAGATCATGGAAATTCTGGAGGCGTTCGACGCCACGGGGTCCGCGCATTCGGCGGCGGGGCTGGCGGGGGTGGATGCGAAGACGGTGCGGCGTTACGTCGCTGCCCGGGATGCGGGGGCGCCGGTGATGGGGCCGGGCCGGCGGCCGCGGATGCTGGATGGGTTCTTGCCGAAGATCGAGGAGTGGGTCGAGCGCAGTAGCGGCAAGGTCCGCGCGGACGTGGTCCATGAACGGCTGGTCGCGCAGGGGTTCACGGGGACGGAGCGAACTACTCGGCGGGCGGTCGCACGAGCCAAGGCGGCGTGGCGGGCCGGGCACCGGCGCACTTACCGGCCGTGGATCACCGAGCCGGGGCTGTGGCTGCAGTTCGACTGGGGTGAGGGTCCGAAGGTGCCCGGCCCGGACGGGACGCCGCGGCGGACGTGGCTGTTCTGCGCGTGGCTGGCCTTCTCGAGGTTCCGGGTGGTGATCCCGGTCTGGGACCAGACCCTGCCCACGCTGATCACGTGCCTGGATGCGACGCTGCACCGCCTGGGCGGGGTCCCGACCTATGTCCTGACCGACAACCCGAGGACCGTCAGCATCGATCACGTGGCCGGGGTCCCGGTGCGGCATCCGCAGATCGTCGAGGTCGGCCGGCACTACGGCATGCAGGTCCATACCTGCGTCCCTTTCGATCCGGAGTCCAAGGGCGGGACCGAGGCGACGGTGAAGATCGCGAAGGCGGATCTGGTGCCCACCGACGCGAACCTCCGCGCCGACTACGCCTCGTTCGCCGAGCTCGAGACCGCCTGCGAGACGTTCACCCACAAGGTCAACGCCCGCAGGCATCGAGAGTCCGCACGGATCCCGGCCGAGGCCCTGGCCGAGGAACGTGCCCGCCTGCACGTGCTGCCGGCGGCTCCTCACACGATGGCGCTGGGCCAGACCCGGTCGGTGGGCACCGATCAGACGGTGCGGTTCGGATCGGTGCGCTACTCCACGCCGCCGGGCCTGGTCGGGGCCGAGGTCTGGGTCCGCGCCGCGGGGATGGAGCTGGTGATCATCGCCGACCTCGACGCCCTACCCACCCTCCCGGACTGGGCCGGGGACCGACGCGGGCTGGTCGAGGTCGCCCGCCATCGCCTCTCCACCCCGGGCACTCCCCGGATCGACCTGGCCCACTATCCCGACCATCCCCAGGACCCGACCGGCGCTCCCCGCGTTCCGCGGCCCCGGGCCCGCACCAGCGCCGAGCGGGACTTCCTCGCCCTGGGAGATGGGGCGAGGGCCTGGCTGATCGAGGCCTCTGCCGCCGGGACAGTGCGGATCCGGGCGAAGATGACCGCCGCGCTCGAGCTGGCCGCCCTGGTCGGCACCGATCAGGTTGATGCCGGACTCGGGATCGCCGCGACCGCCGGACGCTTCGCCGAGGGTGACCTGGCCACCATCGTCGACCACCACTTAAGCGGTGCCGCGGTCGCAGACCTGGTCATCGCTGATGAGACCCACTCCGCCCAGCCCGGCACCACCAGCTGGGCCGGATTCACCACCACCACGAGCATGGAGACCACCCGATGACCGTCACCACGACGATGACTGCCCCGCCGCTGCCCGAGGACCTGACCACGGTCCTGAAGCGCATGCGCATGCCCTACCTCCGTGCTGCCGCCCCGGACGTGCTGGCCACCGCGAAAGCGCAGCGATGGGACCCCACCGAGGTCCTCCGCGTCCTTCTGGCTGAAGAGGTCCGGGGGCGGGACGCGGCCACCAAGGCGATGCGCCGCAAGAGCGCCGGCCTGCCAGCCGGGAAGACCTTCCAGACCTGGCAGGAGACCGCCTCCTCCATCCCCGCCCCGACCCAGTCGGCGCTGGCGACCCTGGAATGGATCCACCGCGCTGAGAACCTCGCCATCAGCGGGCCCTCCGGCACCGGGAAGACCCACTTCGTCGAGGCGATCGCCCACCAGGTGATCGACGCCGACATGCGCGTTGCCTGGTTCACCCTGGAATCGCTGACCACCGCGATCGGACGGGCCAGCGTCGATGGGTCGATCAACAAGGTCATCGCCCGGATCACCCGCGCCGACCTGATCGTCGTTGACGACATCGGCATGCTCCCGGCAGGGCAGGCCGCCGCCGAAGCGTTCTACCGCCTCGTCGACGCTACCTACGAACGGCGGAGCCTGGCCGTGACCAGCAACCTCCACCCCGCCGGGTTCGACACCTTCATGCCCAAGACCCTCGCCACCGCGACCGTCGACCGGCTCCTCCACCACGCCCACGTCCTCACCACCGAGGGCACCTCGATGCGACTGGCCGAGGCCACCGCCGGACGCGGTGTCGTCCCTTTGACCTAACCCCGCAGGGAGATCAACTGACCGCCGACAGGGAGATGAACTGTCCGCGGACAGGGAGATCAAACGTCCGCCCACAGGGAGATCCCGATGTCCCTTGACACCGGAATCGTTCAATGTCCGGTAACAGCCATTATCGGACATTGAGTTCACGTGTCACACGAAACCCATCAACAGAGAGCCGGACACCTCTTCAGCAATCAGCTGGAGGAGCTTGACGCATAGAACTTGAGCACTCCGCAGATGGTGCCCGCACGGCCAAATATGCGTTTCGGTGCAGCGGGATGGCTTCCCACCGCGGCGTGGGTCCTGTTCGCCCTGACGGGTAGCCGCGGTGCAGGGGCACTTCGAGGCGTACGTGGAAGGTGACCCGGTGGATGACCCGTGAGGGCGCAGCGCTATCGATGCCCCGGCAGCCGAGAGTGGCCGCGCCGACACTGCCGCAGTTCTTCCCCACGTGTGAGCTCCGACGGGAAGGGCAGCCTTGCGACGGGCGAGCCGGCCTGCCTGGTCTTGAGTCGCGGCGACGAGAGAACCTGGGGGAGACCCTGGCCCTGGCCACCAGCCGGCCCCGTTCTGTGCTCGCCCCGCGTGCCCCTGGTCCGAGTGCGGCACTCGAACGTCGATCGCCGTCGTGATGGTGACCCCGAGGCTCGTGCGGTCTCCAGCCGGCGCGACTCTAGCGGTCACATCGCCGCCAAAAAGACAACGCCCTGGCGAGAAACTTGTTCTCACCAGGGCATTTGTCGGGCTGACAGGATTTGAACCTGCGACCCCTTGACCCCCAGTCAAGTGCGCTACCAAGCTGCGCCACAGCCCGAGATCTTGCGTGATCCTCCGTCACCGGAGGACCGAGGATCACAGTACCCCGAGCAAGCCCCTAGGAGCCAATCGGGAGGTGCGTGACCTGCGGCACCTGCGCCGTACCCGCCCGCGAGGACGCGGATGCGATAGTGGGCGCAGGCCGTGCCCCCGCCATGGCCGAGACCATCCACCCAGCGGGACCCGACGCGCAGGAGGATCGATGATGACCGACGAGCAGCAGTTGCAGCGCTGGCGAGAGGCCCTCGCGGAGCAGCCGACGGGGTGGGACGTCTCCGCCCTCGCCGGCTTTCGGGAGACGGAGCCGCCGTGGCGGTGGCGCACCCTGGTGGAGAACCTCGCCCCGATGGCGGACCGGGTGCTGGACCTGGGCACCGGCAGGGGAGAGGTGCTCGCCTCCCTCGCGGATGTGCTGCCGGAGGGGACGACCGCGACCGAGGGACGGGCCTCCCACCTGCCTGCCGCCCGGGAGCGCCTGACGCCGCTGGGCATCGAGGTCCACGAGCACGACCCGGAAGCCGCCGGATCGCGCCTGCCCTTCGCCGACGCCGCCTTCGGACTGGTGCTGAACCGTCATGGAGCCTTCGACGCGACGGACGTCGCCCGGCTGCTCCGCCCCGGCGGCACCTTCCTCACCCAGCAGGTGGGCGGAGACGACGGCCACGAGATCCGCGAGCTGTTCGGCATGGATGATCCGAAGGAAGAGGAGACTCTCGAGGGCACGGTCCACGCACTCACCAGAGCCGGCCTGCGCGTGGACCGTTCAGACACCTTCCACGGCCACTTCGAGTTCGACGATGTGCCGACCTTCCTGCGCTACCTGCGCCGGGCCCCCTGGGATGCCCCGGAGGACTTCGATGTCGACGGCTACCGGGACATGCTCGAACACCTCCAGGCGCAGGTGCGGAAGGGACCTTTCTCCGCCACCGTGAGCAGATACCTGGTCCAGGCGAGCGCGCCCGAGACGCCAGATGCCGGCCGCACGGACTTCTCGGCCCTGCTCGGTGAGCAGCTGGATGTCCCGCGGGTCTGACGGCTCCGCACTGCTGCCGCTCCTAGACTGCTGACATGCGCGAACGCGAGCATGAGACCCCGCACGGCGAGACCCCGTACTCGCCGACCTCGCTGCTGCGCGCACTCACTGCGGACCCGTACGGCGTGGACACTCTGCGCAAGGACGATCACCCGGCTGCCGAGGCCGCGCCGCCTGACAACCGGATCATGCGGGGGGTGACCCTGCTGCTGGCACTGGCGCTGGGCTTCGCAGTCGCCGTCTCGGTGCTGGATCTGCGCCACGAGGCCGGCGCGGCGGACGGCCCGCGCGCCCTGCTCGAGCAGGAGGTCCTCGAGACTCGGGCCGAGGCCGAGCAGCTGGAGGAGCGCCAGGCCGAGCTGGAGGCACAGATCGCCGACGCCCAAGGGACCGTCCTCGACAGCACCGACGCCGGCGCGTCAGAGCGCCTGGCCAGCTACGAGCAGGCCGGGGGAGGAGTGCCGCTGAGCGGCCCGGGAACGGTCCTGGAGCTCGAGGACTCCGCTCCGCTGCCGTCGAGCCCCGGCGGCGGTGCCGGCACCGTGAACCGGGTGACCGACGGTGACCTGCAGATCGCCGTGAACGGACTGTGGGCCGCCGGCGCGGAGGCCATCGCCATCAACGGCCAGCGCATCACCAGCACCACCGCGATCCGGACCGCGGGCTCCGCGGTCCTGGTCGACTTCCGCCCCCTGTCTCCGCCATACCGGATCACGGCGCTCGGCGACTCCGAGCAGCTGCACTCCGGGGTGCTCGAGGCTGAGACCGGCGAATACCTCACGGAGATCTCGACCCGTTTCGGAATCCGGATGTCCTGGGAGGATGGCGAGGAGCTCACCGTTCCGGCGCGCGCGGTGGGCATCCTCCAGGAGGCCTCGGTGCTCGACGACGAGACCCAGGGCGCCCCGGACACCCCGCCGACCCCCAGCTCGAACCAATCATCGACCGCCGGCAGCGGCGCCGAGGAGGAGTCCCCATGATCGCCATTCTCGGACTGGTGCTGGGCATCGTGCTCGGCGTCGTCGTCCAACCCGATGTCCCCGCTGTGCTCCAGCCCTATCTCCCGATCGCGGTGGTGGCGGCCCTGGACACCCTCGCCGGCGGCCTGCGGGCGAGCCTCGACGGCGCCTTCGACTCCCACGTCTTCATCACCTCGTTCCTGTTCAACGTGCTGATCGCCTCGTTCCTGGTCTTCCTGGGCGATCAGCTCGGAGTCGGCTCGCAGCTCTCGACCGCCGTGATCGTGGTGCTCGGGATCCGCATCTTCTCGAACGCGGCAGCGATCAGACGTCTGCTGTTCCGGTCATGAGCGACGGCACCCGCACTCCCGACTCCCCGACGCAGCAGAAGCTGGTCTGGCGTCGGCTGCGCGACACCCTCCGCCCGCAGGCGAATCTCTCCCAGCTGATCGTGGGGCTGCTGTGCCTGCTGCTGGGGCTCTCGATCGCCGCCCAGGTGCGGCAGGGCGATGAGTCCCTCGAGGGCGCGAGCCAGCAGGAGCTGGTGCGCCTGCTGGATGAGTCGGGGAGGCACGCCGCCGATCTCGAGGTCGAGAACGCGGAGCTCGATCGCACCCTGGAGGCGCTGCGCTCCGGCCAGGAGGATGACGTCGCGGCGCAGAATGCGGCCGAGGAGCGGCTGGAGGACCTCGAGATCCTCGCCGGGACCGCCCCGGCCAAGGGCCGGGGAGTGGTGGTCTCGATCGCCGATCCGAACGGCGAGCTGCGCGCGTCCACGCTCCTGGGAGTGATCCAGGAGCTGCGCAATGCCGGGGCAGAGGTGATCCAGATCGAGGATGTGCGGGTGATCGCCTCGAGTTCGATCACCACCGCCCCCGCAGGCGGCTTGCTGGTGGACGGAACGCCGATCGAAGCGCCCTATGAGATCCGAGCTATCGGGGACCCCTCCGTGATGGAGCCGGCGCTGCGGATCCCGGGCGGGGCGGCGGACTCGGTCGCAGGCGACGGCGGAACGCTCGCGGCGACCGCCGACGACGCGGTCCGGGTGGAAGCCACCGTCGCGCTGAAGGACCCCGAACACTCCCGAGTGGTCAAGTGATCGTCAATTCTTGGCGTCTCCCCGCCTGGAAGGTCCCCTGCAGGGCGATTCGCGTGCGAGGATGGTGGAGCCGAATCCTGCGCGCCCATTGCGCAGGGTCCGTTGCAGGCCAGGAAGGGGTGCGCGGTGTCAGGGAACACCGAGTGGAACGACGAGAATCTCGACCACACATCGAAGCTGAGTGCGATCTCGCCCAACGATCCCCTGGAGGAGACCGAGCCCGGTCTCTCGTCCCAGGACCGCAGGGCGATCGAGAACCTGCCCCCGCGCAGTGCGCTGCTGATCGTGCAGAAGGGCCCGAATCTCGGCGCCCGCTTCCTGCTGGATTCCGAGACCACCATCGCGGGACGTCACCCCAAGAGCGAGATCTTCCTCGACGACGTGACGGTCTCCCGCAAGCATGCCGCCTTCGTGCGTGATGGCGATGGCTTCCTGGTCCGGGATCTCGGCTCTCTCAACGGAACATATGTGGGCAAGGACCGGGTCGACGAAGCTCGCCTCCAGGCCGGCCAGGAAGTCCAGATCGGCAAGTACCGATTGACCTATCACCTGTTCCACGGGACGGCCTGACCTGATGTCGGCCTCCGCCGCGCGCAGGCCGAGCTCCTCGGGCGCAGCGCGACTGAGCATCGGGCAGGTGCTCGAGATGTTGCGCGATGAGTTCCCGGACCTCGCGCACTCCAAGCTGCACTACCTGGAGTCCGAGGGTCTGATCTCCCCGGACCGCAGCGCCGCCGGCTATCGCAAGTACAGCCGTGAGGACGTGGACCGTCTGCGCTTCGTGCTGCGGGCCCAGCGGGACCGCTTCTGGCCGCTCAAGGTCATCAAGGAGCACCTGCTCGAGCACGGCGTCGACTCCGAGGTCACGTCCATCGCCTCCCGCCCCGGCCCCACCGCGTCGCTCCAGGCGGTGCGTCTGGACCGGCGAGGGCTCGCTCGTGAGGCGTCCGTCGAGGAGGAGTTCCTCGCCGAGCTCGAGCAGTACGGACTGCTCGGTGATGGCGCTCTCTTCTACGGCTCCACCGAGCTGGAGCTCGTCGGGGCGGCCCGGGATCTCGCCGAGGAGGGCCTGCATCCGCGCCACCTGGTGATGCTGCGCACCGCAGCGGAGCGGCAGGCGCACATGATCCGCTCTGTCGCCAGCCCGCGTTCGCGTCCCGGCGACTCTGCGGCACGCGGAGAAGCTGAGGATTTTGCTCGTGACCTGGGCGAATCGATGATCACACTGCACGGGGCTGTGCTGCGGACCGCGCTCCGGGATCGCTGACCAGCAGGGGGCCGTCACCTCTCCGTGACCTTCGGGCGGCGCGTTGCTGTCGGCCGGCGGGCACTTCGCGCTACTCTGAGCAGGTGCTCTCACCCTTCCCCCTCGGAGAGCCTGAACCCGGAGGTAGCCGTGAACGCCGTTGGCGATGATCGCACTGAGCAGTCCACCGTCCCCGCAGAGCCCGCCCAGGGCGTGCTCTTCGACGACATCGTGGATACGCCGGGCGAGCTCGGATATCGCGGCCCTGCCGCATGCAAGGCCGCCGGCATCACCTACCGCCAGCTCGACTACTGGGCCCGCACCGGTCTCGTGGAGCCAGGCGTCCGCGCCGCCCACGGCTCCGGCAGTCAGCGTCTCTACGGCTTCCGCGACATCCTGGTGCTGAAGGTCGTCAAGCGCCTGCTCGACACCGGCGTCTCCCTCCAGCAGATCCGCGTCGCCGTCAGTGCGCTGCGTGAGCGCGGGATCGACGATCTCGCAGGCATCACCCTGATGAGCGATGGCGCCTCCGTCTACGAATGCACCTCCGCCGAGGACATCTTCGACCTGGTCCAGGGCGGCCAGGGCGTGTTCGGCATCGCGGTCGGCCGAGTCTGGCGCGAGGTGGAGAACGACCTGCTGGGCCTGCCGGGTGTCAACCCCGCGGACGATGCCGCACTCGCGCTCCAGGACGAGCTGGCCGCTCGGCGCCGCTCCCGCCAGGCTGGTTGAGCCAGCCCACACACCACAGTCGCACAGCAGAACGGCGAGTCCTGGGAAGGGACTCGCCGCTCTGCTGTGCCGATGCTGCTGATCCGATGCGCGTGCGCTGAAACCTGCTGTGTCTCAGGACCTGCAGGGGAGCGACGAGCAGGCGAGCAGGGACCACAACCGGGCAGCGACGCAGAGGCCTCTGCGCCTCGGGTCCCGACCGGCGGTCAGGAGTTCTGGCGCGAGTCCATCACCGTGGCCAGCAGCGCGTCGAAGTCCTCCGTGAGACGTTTGCCGGACGCGCCCTCGTAGCGGTGCAGCGGCACGGCGCCGCCCTGGGCCTGCTGAAGCCCGACGCGCTCCTCGATGACTGGTTCGAGCACGGCATCGCCGAACAGCTCACGCAGCTCCGCGAGCCGGTACTGATGCTCGACCGAGCGCGGACGGTAGCGGTTCACCACCAGGCCCAGCGGCTGCAGTCGGGGGGCGACGCCGTCGGCATGCATCTCGGTGGCGAGCTTCAGGGCCCGGTCCGCGGCGGTCACCGCGAAGAACCCGGGCTCAGCGACCACCAGGGAGCGGTCGGAAGCCGCCAGCGCCATCTGCGTGAGCCCGTTCAGCGACGGCGGGCAGTCGATCAGCACGATGTCGTACTGGTGCGAGCGCTTGTCGAGGGCCTGATGCAGGCGGCGCACGTCCTTGGGGGTCGGCGCGGGGGAGTCCATGACTGCCGAACGGCTCGAGCCCGGGATGATGTCCAGGTGGGAGGCCGCCCCGGCCGCCCAGGGCGTCTCGATGATGGCCCGGTCGATGGTCTCGGTGCGCGGGGAGGACAGCACCTCGGCGATGTCCAGCGTGCTCGCCGGCTCACCGAGCAGTCCGAGGGTCGAGTCCCCTTGCGGGTCGAGATCGACCACGAGGGTATTCACCCCCTGATGCAGGGCGGCAGAGGCCAGGCCCAGGGTCACGGACGTCTTGCCGACGCCGCCCTTCAGGGAACACACACTCACGATGAACACGCTCCGCAGTCTACCGACAGCACCTGCGCACGGACGCCACGACGGGCGGTAACCTGCGTGAATCATTCGATGAACAGCCGATCAGGGGGAATCGATGGGACAGATCACCCACGAACTGGTGCTCGAGGTGCTCGACGGCTGCGGCGCGAGCGCCCTGCAGGAGGCGAGCCGACTCGGGTTCGCACGGCTGGTCGGACCGACCGAGCTGGTGCTGAGCACGTCGGATCTCGACGCCGTGCGCACGCTGCGGCGCGTGGTCGCGGCCTCGACGAGCCATACCGTCGCGGCCCGTCGGCCGCGAGAGCTGCTCGAGACCTCGGTCCAGCAGCGGCTCGGCGAGCTGCTCGAGGACGTGCGCCGTCAACGACCGCGGATGCGCTTCCACGGCCTGCGCCTCGAGGCCGCCGGCTCTGACACACCCGATATGCGCCGCCTGGCGACCGCTGTCGCCGAGCTCGCCGGGGTGCCGGTCGCCGCGGACGGTGACCTGGTCATGCGGGTGCGGCGAGGGGCGCCGTCCGGAACCTGGCAGGTGCTGCTGCGCACCACCCCGCGGCCGCTGGCCACCCGCGCCTGGCGCACAGTGGACTACCCCGGCGCGGTGAACGCGACCATCGCCGCGACCGTGCTCGATCAGCTCCAGGTGAGAGCCGACGATTCCCTGCTGGACATGACCTGCGGCTCCGGCACCTTCCTGGTGGAGCAGCTGCACGAGGTGGCACCCGCGCGCGCGGTCGGTGTGGATCTGGATCCCGCCGCGATCGACGCCGCCCGCGAGCACCAGCGCGCCGCCCGGCGCAAGGGCAAAGTGGACTGGGTGGTCGGGGACGTGCTGGAGGTGGACCTCGAGCCGGGATTCTCCCGACTGGTGACCAATCCGCCCTGGGGCACCCTCCATGGCGAGCACGAGACGAACGAGAAGCTGCTGGCCGCGCTGCTGGGCCGCGCCGCTGAGCTTTCCGCCCCGCAGTCGCGCATGGGGGTGCTCACCCACGAGATCACCAGGATGCAGCGGGTGCTGGAGACCTCACCGGCGGGCTGGCGACCTGTGGGGGAGCATCGGTTCTTCCAGAAAGGCCACCACCCCCGCCTGTTCCTGCTCGAGCGCGGCTGAGACCTCGAGCGCGGTTGGGACCTGGAGTGCGGCTGGGACCTGGCCACACGGGCCCGCCGGCCAATCCTTCCGGGCATTCCTTACAGGCCCCGCCGGCCGTCCTGCAGCGCACGCAGCGCGGCTGGCTCCCCGTGGACCTGCACCCGGGCGACCTCGTCGCGGCCGCTGACCCACAGCAGCAGCTCGAGCGGCTCGCCGTGCACCCGCAGGCTCCCCGCCGAGCGGCGGGCGCGCAGGCGCCTGCCGCCGAGCGGGGAGACGAGGGTGACATCGGCCTGCACCGACATCGCCAGCGGTGCCATCAGGCCGACCGCCCGCCACGCATCCTCAGCTCGCGCGGCCGAGATGCGCCGCGGCTCCCAGCCGTCCTGCGCCCGGCGCAGGTCCTCGTGATGGATCAGCAGCTCCGCCTGGCCGCTGAGCGCATCGATCCGGCCGATGGGGGAGAGGGGACCGGGGCCGGCGTGGAAAGCCGCCACCCTCTCCTCCCAGGGAGTCCTCCGGTACCGCTCGAGCGCTGAGCGGGCTCGCCCTGCCCACCGATCCGGCAGCCGGTGCGCGAGCATCAGGTGCGGTGCCCGCTCCCGCAGATGCAGGTGCTCCAGCAGCGCGGCGGCATCCCAGCCCGGCAGGATCGTCGGCGCCACGGGGCCGAGCGCGAGGAAGCTCGCTGCGAAGTCCTCCCGCTCGGTCCCGTGAGTCCTCGCGCTCTCCGCCATCTCAGCTGTCCTGGGAGAAGGCGGCATCGAAGGAGAACTCAGAGGTGGGGTAGTCCAAGCTGCGCAGCAGCTCGATGGCCTCCTTCGCGCCGTGGAGCCGGTCCATCCCGGCGTCCTCCCACTCGATCGAGAGCGGTCCGTCGTAGCCGATCGAGCGCAGCGCGCGGAATGCTGCATCCCAGGGCACATCTCCCCGGCCGAAGGAGACGAAGTCCCACCCACGGCGCGGGTCACCCCAGGGCAGGTGCGAGCCCAGGCGGGTGTTGCGCCCCGTGGTGCGGACCCGGACGTCCTTGCAGTCCACGTGGTAGATCCGGTCGGCGAAGTCGGTGATGAACGAGACCGGGTCGATCTCCTGCCACATGAAGTGCGAGGGATCCCAGTTCAGGCCGAAGGCCTCGCGATGGCCGATCGCCTCGAGCGTGCGCTGGGTGGTCCAGTAGTCGTAGGCGATCTCCGAGGGGTGGACCTCGTGAGCGAAGCGCACACCGCATTCGTCGAAGACGTCCAGGATCGGGTTCCAGCGATCGGCGAAGTCCTGATAGCCCTCGTCGATGACCTCCTGGGAGACGGGCGGGAACATCGCCACGTACTTCCAGATCTTCGAGCCTGTGAAGCCGATGACTGTCTTCACCCCGAGCTTCTGCGCGAGCCGGGCGGTGTTCTTCATGTCCTCCGCGGCGCGCTGACGGACGCCTTCGGGGTCACCGTCGCCCCAGACGTCGGCGCCCACGATCGCCTGGTGGCGGAAGTCGATCGGGTCATCGCAGATCGCCTGGCCCTTGAAGTGGTTGGAGATGGCCCAGCACTTCAGGCCGTGCTTCTCCAGGATTCCCAGCCGCTCGGCGACGTACTCCTCGTCATCCCAGCGTGCGGCGTCCAGATGCTCGCCCGAGACCGAGATCTCGAGACCGTCGTATCCCCAGCCGGCCGCGAGCTCGGCGACCTCGTCGAGGGTGAGGTCGGCCCACTGGCCGGTGAACAGGGTGTGCGGATGGGACATGGGGTGATGCTCCTTCTCAGGAATGGCGGGTGGTGACTAGCGGGTCGTGGAGGAAAGGTCGTGGATGGCTGGTGGTGGTGGAGGAGGGGTCGAGGATGACGGGTCGCGGTGGTGCGAGTCTGAGAGTGGCGGCGGCGGCTTCGGCACGCAGGTCTCCGATGGCCCGCACGTCGATGTCGGGCATCTGCACGACGTGGATGAGGTGCTGGGCGGCGATGACGCCGGCGCCGATGATCCCCACGCCCACAGGGCCGGTCCTACGGCTCATGCCTGCACCTCGCGGAGGTACTGGTTCAGCACGGTGTAGGACCGGTCGACAGCCTCGAAGATGTCACCGTCGTGGCCATCGAACTCGATCACCCCGAGCTCGAGCCAGGGGGCGGCCGCGAGGATCGAGGGCACATCCATCTCGCCCTCGCCGAGACTGAGCTGATCGCGCACGTCGCCCTGGAGCGGGCCGTCCTTGAGATGGACGAGCTGGATGCGCTGGCCCAGCTGGCTCAGCAGCGCGGCCGGGTCGGTCCCGCCGACGGCGGACCAGAACGTGTCCAGCTCGAGCACGACGCGAGGGTCGAGATGATCGGCCAGGATGTCCAGGCCGCAGCGCCCGTCGAACACCGGGCGGGCTTCGAAGTCGTGGTTGTGGTAGCCGACGCGCACCCCGTTCGCGGCAGCGATCCCGGCGAGCTCGCCGAGCCGCTCAGCAGTGGCCTTGATGTCGTCCTCACGCGCCCAGTGCTCGCGGTCCCAGTGCGGGTCGATGACCGACTGCACGCCGAGGGCGGCGGCGGTGGCGAAGATCGCGGCGGGATCCTCCGCCCCGAGCAACGAGACGTGCGCCGAGGGGGCGGTCAGCCCGTGCTGGGGCAGCAGCGTGCGCAGGGTCTCCGCATGGTCCATGAGCCCGTAGGGCTCGACGGTGGTGAAGCCGATCTCGGCGAGTCGCCGGAGCGTGCTCGCGGGGTCAGCAGCGAAGGCCTCGCGCACGCTGTAGAGCTGAACGGAGATCTGCACTGCTGCTCCTAGAACCGGACGGTGAGGGCCGGGGGGATCGGTGGTGACGGCTGGGTCACAACTCTATGTCGGAGATCACGTGGCGGCAAAGACGAGGGCCGCGCATGCCCCGGGCGCCCGAATGCTGGACACTGAAGGGGTGAAACGACATGTGCGCGCGTGGATGAGGGCCGAGGTGGCCGCCGGGACCGACATCGCCCTGCTGGTGGCTGTCTCCGATGCTCCTGCTGCGGAGGAGTCGCTGCAGGTTCTCGCCGACGGGGTCGACCACCCCGTCACAGAGACCCGCGACCGCTTCGGCAGCCGCCTGCATCTGGTGCACGGCCTCCCGGAGGGCGCAGTGGAGTTCGTCTATGACGCCACCGGCGTGGGGGAGGCCCCCGTGCCGCAGAGCGACGAGGCGGATGCCGTGCTGCATCTGCGGCCCTCGCGATACTGCGAGGTGGACGAGTTCGATCGGATCGCGGCGGAGATCGTCGGTGAACGCACCGGGGATGCCGCCGTGCAGGCGGTGGTCGACTGGGTGCACGAGCATCTGGACTATGTGCCCGGATCGAGCACCATCACGGATTCCGCGCGCTCGACGTACCTGGCGCGTCAGGGGGTGTGCCGCGACTACGCGCATCTCACCGCGACGCTGCTGCGCGCGAGCGGGATTCCCGCCCGTTGCTCCTCCGTCTATGCACCGGGGCTCAGCCCGATGGACTTCCACCTGGTGGTCGAGGCGCTGGTCGAGGATTCGTGGCAGGTGGTCGATGCGACTCATCTGGCTCCCCGCGCCTCGATGGTGCGGATCGCGACCGGTCAGGATGCGGCGGACACCGCCTTCATGACCACCCTGGCGGGCAACGTCACCCTCAGCGGCATCCAGGTCACCGCGGTGGTGGATCCTGGACTGCCGCACGAGACGCCGGGGGAGCGGCTCCCGCTGCGCTGACGCTCGCCGCTTCGCGACGCGCTGCTCAGGCCTCCGGGGACCGTGAGTCCGCAGGTCCGTTCGGCGAGTCCGGCCCGCTCGGCGAGTCCAACCCGCCGGGACTCTCCGGCGTGCTGGGCGTCTCCGAAGCGCTCGGCGTCTCGAGATCGCCGGGGTTCGCTGGACCGTTCAGGGGCTCCTGGCCGTCGGCCGCTCCTGGGCCGTCAGGGTCCGAGCTGCTCTTGCCGTCCTCACCCTCCGCGTCGAAGCTCGCGAGGTACTCCTCGACCTCCGCGGCGATCGCGTCCGCGGTGGGGACTTCGGCGCCGGCACCGGAGGTGATCATCCGATCGAATCGCTTCTCGAGGCCCTGGACCATCTCCTGCAGCTGGGGCTGAGCGTCGATCTGTGCCGCCACCGCCTCGCGCACCGGCCCGGCCTGGGTCTCGAGCGCGTCCAGCGGCAGCTCCGGTCCCTGCTCCTCGGTGATCGCACCGAGCAGGGCGATCGCCACGTCCGGATAGGTCATCTCGTGCAGGTACTGAGGGACGTGCACCGTCAGCCCCACCACCTCATGGCCACCTTCGGAGAGTCGCATCGTCAGCAGCGCGGTGAAGGGGGCGCGCAGCCGGAAGGTCCCCGGCATGGTGCGGCGCACGGTGATGGAGTCCGGGTCGCCGGCGAAACGGGTCACGGGGAGTTCACGGGTGTGGGGGACTGGTGCCGGGAACCCCTGCAGCAGCAGGGTCCGCTCGATGCCGAGCTGCTCGACCACGATCCGCAGCGCGTTCGCGACCCGTTCCCACTGGAACGACGGCTCCGGACCGGTGAGCAGGAAGAAGGTCTCGCCGTCCGGTGCGGTCACCTCGTGCAGGAGGATCTCCGGCTTCTCGTAGTCCGTGAAGTGGTCGAGCTGGAGGGTCACCTCGGGGCGTCGTCCCGCGTAGTCGAACACCTGGTCCATGTCGAGCCGGCCCACGACGCGGCTCGAGAGGGCGTTCAGCAGCTGATCGTCGACCAGCCGCTGGGCGTCGCCGGCATCGCTGTAGGCGCCGAGGGTGACGAGCAGGGTCCGACCGCGCAGGGCGCGCGAGTCGACGTGACGCTCGTAGCTGAACAGGGTCGTCGGATCCATCTTGACCTCCAAGGCGACGGGCCGCGGGAAGGCGGCGCGGGTGACTACTTCTGCAACGAGGTCCGCGGCGGGCCTATTCCATCCTGAGCGGACACATCACGTGACCAGCGCCACCGAGTCGATCGCGAGGCGCAGCGCGAGCGCCCCGGTGACCACCAGGAACACCACCCGCACGAACCGTGAGCCGAGCCTGAGCGCGAGCCGGGCACCGAGGTAGCCGCCGGCCAGGTTCGCCAGCGCCATCACCGCTCCGAGGATCCACCACACCTCGCCCTGCAGCCCGAAGACCAGCAGGGCACCGAGATTGGTGGTGAGGTTCGCGAGCTTCGCGTGGACGCTCGCCTCGAGGAAGCCGTACCCCAGCAGAGCCACCATCGCGATGATGAAGAAGGTGCCGGTCCCGGGCCCCAGGACGCCGTCGTACACGCCCACCGCACCGCCGATTCCGCCCGAGCGCAGCACATGGGCCCGGCCCTGATGCCGCGGCTCGTGCACGAGCCCCATCGCGGGCCGCAGCAGTGTGTAGGTGCCGACGCCGAGCAGAGCGAGCAGCACGATGGGCGAGAGCCACTCCCGGGGGAGGAACGAGGCCAGGCCCGCGCCGAGGGCGCTCCCCGCGAGGGCGCACAGCACCAGCGGCACAGCGGTCGCGGCCACGGGCGTGATCCGGCGGATGTACGTCCAGGAGGAGATCGCCGTACCCGCCGCAGAGGCGACCTTGTTCGTGCCCAGCACCGCGCCGGTGGAGGCGTCGGCCGGCAGGGAGGTCAGCAGTGCCGGCAGCTGGATCAGCCCACCGCCGCCGACGACAGCATCCACCCATCCCGCCACGAACGCGGCGCCGATGAGCAGCACGAGCGTGAGGGCGGAGAGCTGGAGCAGCTGATCGAGCAGGGGCACCGGTTCAGTGAACACCGGTTGCCGCGCGGGGGACGAATCAGTCCGCTCCCTGACAGACTGGTGACATGCGAGCAGTGATCTGGGACCTCGGCGGCACTCTGGTGGACACATATCCCGATGTGGACCGCGCCCTCGCATCGGCGCTCGATCCGCAGCCCGGTGAGGAGCTGCTCCGCGAGGTGGGGCAGCTGACCCGCATCTCGAGCTCCCACGCGATCAGCACCCTCGCCGCCAGGCACCAGGTGCCCGAGCGCCGGCTGCGCACCGCCTACGAGGCGACGAAGGTGCACTGGCAGCAGCATCCGCCGGCGGTGATGGCGGGCGCCCATGAGCTGCTCGCGGCCGTGCACCGCGCGGGCGGGCTGAACTTGGTCGCGACCCATCGGGAGCGGGGGAGCGCCACTGCGCTCATCGAGGCGCTGGAGCTGCCGGTCGACGACATGGTCTGCGCTCCCGACGGCTTCGCGCGTAAGCCCGATCCGGCGATGGTGCTGGCTCTCCTCGCGCGGCACGCGCTCGCGCCTGAGGAGTGCCTCGCGGTGGGGGACCGCCCCGGCGACGTCGAGGCCGCTCGGGCCGCCGGGGTGCGCGGGGTGCTGTTGGAGACCGCCGGCATCGCCCTCGATGCCGGGGACTCCGAGCGGGTGACCTCCCTGTATGCCCTGGGCGCGCTGTTCGGCCCAGCGGTCCAGTGACACGGGGAGCGGCCCACCCCCGCAGGCTCCTTCCCGCTGACCCCCGCAGGGAGGCGGGGGATCCCCTCAGACTCCCGCCAGGTCCCCTGAAATCACTGGTCACCACGGGAGCATGACCCTACCGTGAGGTGATCGGCGCGGCATCGAGCGGCGTCCGGCGGAGGGTCGTGGAACCGTGCTGTGGCGGATGGCGAGAGGAAAGCTGCGCGAGGAGCGCGCGGTGATGACGACGCTGGCCGGACTGATCATGCTCTCGGTCCTGCTCGCCTGCGCCGGCACCGGCCTGATCACTCGCCTGGTGGGCAGCGGCGACGCCCTGATCGAGCGGGCCGATGCCCCGCACCTCGCCCAGCTGCACACCGGCGACGTCGATGTCGACGAGATCGCCGACTTCGCCGCCGACCGCCCCGAGATCACCGCCCACCAGGTCACGCCCCTGCTCGGGATCGACGGCGCGCAGCTGTTCTTCGACGGGGCCAGCCAGTCCAGCAACGTGCAGCAGAACTCCCTGGTGGTCCCGAGCCATGAACGAGATCTGCTGCTGGGCCTGCAGGACCGCCCGATCATCGATGTCGAGCCCGGCACCATCTGGCTCCCGCTGCTGTATGAGGACTCCGGCCTCGCCGCCGGTTCCACCGTGACTCTCACCGCCCCGGACGGCTTCCGCCTGGACCTCGAGGTCGCGGGATTCCTGCGCGATTCAAGCATGGGCCCCGCGATCGCCGGTTCCAAGCGGCTCGCGGTGAGCGCCGAGGACCTCGCCGCGGTGGCCGAGCACACCGGGACCTGGGAGCACCTGATCAGCTTCTGGGTCCAGGACCGCTCCCGGGACCTCACCACCGTGCGCGCCGCCTACCAGGAGGCGGGCCTGCCCGCGGCCGGCCCGTCGGTGGACCGCTCGGCGTTCATACTGTTCACCGTGTTCGCCGAGGGCCTGGTCGCGGCGCTGGTGCTGCTGGCCGCCGGGATGGTGCTGGTGATCGGGATGCTCACCCTCCGCCTCGCCCTGCGCACGGCGCTCGCGCGGGACCGTCGCGAGATCGCGGTGATGACCGCCATCGGGATCTCCGCCCGCGACGTGCGCACGCTCCACCTGCTCGTCTACGGCACCCTCGCCGGAGTCGCGGGAGCGCTGGGACTGCTGGGCAGCATCGCGCTCGAGCGGGTGCTCTCCTCGGGGCTGACCCGCTTCCTCGGCGAGACCGGGGGAGTCCGCGTAGTGATCGTGCCGGCCCTGGCCGCGATGCTGCTGGTGCTCGGAGTGCTCGCCATGGTCGCAGGCTTGCTGCGCCGACTTCGCCGCATCGGGCCGCTCGAGGTGCTGCGCAGGAGCGGCTCGGTCGGCGACGCCGCTGGACCGGGCCGCCTGCGCCTGCGCCGCTCACCCCTGCCCGTCGGCGTGAGCCTGGGGCTGATGTCCCTGCTGGGCCGCGGCAGCTCAGCACCGCTGCTGGTCACGGTCTTCGCCGTGTGCACCCTGCTGGTGATGGTGCCCACCTCGATCGCCACCACGCTGTCCTCTCCGCAGTTCTCCGCGTACTTCGGACTGGGCGCGGCCGATGTGCGCATCGATCTGCCGCACACCGGGAAGGACAGCACCGACCGGTTCGAGAGCGCCCGCCGCACGCTCGCCGACGACGCCCGCGTGGCCGAGCACACCGCCCTGGTCACCACCCGGCATCTCGTCGAGACCGATGAGGGCGAGGAGCTGGGCCTGGCCGTCTCCAGCGGGGACCGCTCCGCGACGCCCGGCATCTACACCGAGGGACGAGCGCCCCGGAGCGAGGTGGAGATCGCCCTCTCGCTGCTGTCGCTGGCGGAGGCCGGGGTCTCCGTGGGGGACCAGCTGCCGATCCAGGTCCAGGGGCAGTGACAGGAGCTGGAGGTGGTCGGCTCCTATCAGGACCTCACCAACGGCGGGCGGACCGCCAGGGGCATGCTGCCCGCGGAGGGCGAGCAGGTGATCGGGTACGTGCTCGGGGCGGCCCTGACCCCGGGCGCTGAGACCGCCGCTGTCGCCGAGGATCTGTCCGCTCAGCTCACTGACGCCCGGGTCTCGGAGACCGAGGTGTACCGGTCCCAGCTGCTGGGTCCGGTGGCGGAGCGGATCAGCGTCGCCGCGGCGCTGGCCTCGGCGGCGGCGGTGGCCCTGGCCGCACTGCTGGCGGTGATGATCTCCCGACTCTGGCTGGCCACCGATGCTTCCCCGCTCGCCGTCCAGCGGGCGCTGGGTGCCTCGCCCCTCACGCTGCGCGCCCCGTACCTCATCCGGATGCTGGTCACCCTGCTGCTCGGCCTGGTCGCCGGTGCCGCACTCTCCCTCACCCTGGGACAGGGACTGTTCAACGTCCTGATCGAGGGGATGTTCGGGGGGATGGAGCATCTGTTCCAGGGCACCAGCCGGATCGATCTCGTCGTCGATCCGCTGCTGACCGGAATCGCGATGCCGCTGCTGCTGGGCACCATCGCCACGCTCGCCACGCTGTGGACCTGCCGCCGGCTGCGCACCGCCGACGTGCGCGCCCAGACCACGGAATGATCCCCTCGGAGGAGACCGTCATGACCACCACCCTCAGCACCACCGGCCTGGACGTTCCGCTGCTCGAGGCCAGAGGAGTGACGCGCCGCCTGCAGCGGACCACCATCCTGCACGACATCGATCTCACGGTCGCGGACGGGGAGTTCCTCGCGGTGATGGGCCCTTCCGGCTGTGGGAAGTCAACCCTGCTGTACACGCTCAGCGGTCTCGAGGACCCCACCGACGGCAGCGTGCTGTGGGCGGGGGAGGACCACAGCACGCTCGACGGGAAGGCACGTTCGCGCCGCCGACTGCTGGAGATCGGCATCGTGTTCCAGCAGTTCCATCTGCTGCGGAACCTCTCGCTGCTGGACAACGTGCTGCTGCCGGGGCTGCTCGCCCGGACCGAGCAGCGCACCGTGCTGCGCACCAGAGCCGAGCAGCTCATGACGCAGCTCGGCGTCGACGATCTCGCCGAGCGTGGAGTCGGTGAAGCCTCCGGTGGGCAGCTGCAGCGGGTGGCTCTCGCCCGGGCACTCATCAACCATCCTCGGTTGCTGGTGGCCGATGAGCCGACCGGAGCGCTGGACTCCGCAGCCACCGAGGAGATGATGGATGCCCTTGCTGAGATCAGCGCCGAGGGGACGACGATCGTGCTGGTCACCCATGACGCCCAGGTCGCGCAGCGCGCGCACCGGATCATCGCCCTGGCCGATGGTCGGATCAGCGGCGACCGGCCGGCTCCTGGGAACGGCTGACGTCCGGGAGCACCGCGGGATCCAGTCGCAGGACCCGTGCCACGGGATCGCGCTGGATCAGGCTCAGCACTGAGGCGAAGGCGACCGCGATCCCGCTCATCTCCAGCAGCTCTTCGAGCATCGTGCTGTAGATATAGGCGTTGTTGACGATGCCGTCGTTCCCCACCAGGATCCGCCCATTGAGGGTCTCGACCGCGACCGCTCCGGCGAGGAAGAGCGCGCCTCCCAGGAACAGTCCGTTGCGTGCACGTGAGGGCAGGGAGAGGACGAGGCGGAGCAGCAGGAGGACGATCACCAGGGCGATCGGGGCGCCGAGCAGCACCCAGGAGAAGCCGATGGTGACGGGCAGATGCTCCGCGATCAGGTTCCCGGGCACGTCCAGCCGTTCATGCACCTCGAGGTACTCGTCCACCGAGGCGAACAGGGCGACGACTGCCAGCAGCCACCAGGACCGGCGTCGGGCTGATCCCGTCACGGCGATCATCGCGGCGAGGACGCCCAGCAGCAGCCACAGTCCGGAGTTGTACCAGGTGGCCATGTTGTACTCGCGGCCCACATCGAAATACCAGAAGACGGTGTGCAGGTTCTGCGAGAGCAGCCCGGTGGTGCGCTGATGCGCGAGCAGGAACAACAGCGCGATCACGATGATCATTGCGGCGACCGCGATCAGGCGGAGGGCGACCCGGTACTGGGACAGCGGTCTGAAGCCCGCGGGCGCGGAGGGCGAGGTGGACATATCGGGAGTGTATGAACTTTCGATGAGTTCGGGGTGAAGCCAGGATGTGGACGCTCTCATGCGTGTCGCGGGGGAGCAGGGCACTACCGTGGGAGCCATGGCGATCATCTACCGTGCCGAGCTCAGCCCCAACAAGACCGAGATCCTCCACGACTTCCTGTCCTCGCGTTCCTGGGGAGAGACCGGTGAGCTCGTGCTCCTCGGCGCCTACCGCTTCGACGACCCCGAGGGCGAGGTCGGCGTGGAGTGCCATCTGGTGCGCGTGGGGGAGACGACCTACCATCTGCCGCTCTCGTACCGACCCCTCCGGGTTGACGGTGCCGACGAGCATCTGCTGGCCATCATGCAGCATTCGGTGCTCGGTGAGCGCTTCGTCTACGACGGCCTGGCCGACGAGACCGCACTGGACTGCTTCCGGCGCGCGATCTGTGGGGAGCAGCAGCAGGCGGCGCTCGACATCTATGACGAGGACGGCACGCTGAGCGAGACGCTTCCGCAGAGCGTGACGCTCAGCCTCGAGGTCGACGAAGGCGAGCAGCCGCCGACGGGGGATGAGCTGCTGGACGGCGCGCCGTTCACCATCGCGCGCACCCTCGGTGATCTCGACGGCACCGTACGGCTGCGTGCCCGCTGGTCCGGCGGCGACGGCGTCGTCGTCGCGTACTGAGCACCGCCCGCAGCTCAGCCGGGGATGTCCACCAGCGTGAGGCAGAACGGGTGGCCCACCGGATCGGCGAACTCCAGGCAATGCTCCGCATCGGCAGTAGCAAGGGGATTTCCGAGGGTCCGGCGGTCTGGCGCCACCGTCGCCTCACCGCTAGGGTCACGTTCATGGAGATGCTCGGAGCAGCTCAGATCGCCGCAGCCCGCCTGACGGACTGGTGCCAACTCGCCCAGGGCCTGCACGCCCGGTATCTCATCGACGACTTCGAAGCGGGAGCACGTTTCCTCGTGGCCATCGGCGAGGTCGGCACCGAGCTCGGCCATCAGCCTCGAGTATCGATGGACGCCGGTCATGTCGATCTGAAGCTGGTCAGTGACGACGCGATCTATCGGGACGGAGAGACTGAGCACGTCGTCCAGTGGGTCACCCAGAGGGACCTGGACCTGGCACGGCGCATCACCGAGATCGCTGCGCTCCACGATCTTCGCGCCGAGGTGGCTGCGGTCAGCCACATCGAGCTCGGGCTCGACACCCAGAGCTCCGCGATCATCGCCCCGGTATGGGCAGCGCTCCTGACCGGGGACCCTGCGGCCCAGGGCCGCGGGACACCGAGCGACGAGGTGCGAGATGCCACGGGGCGGGTCCCGAATCTGTGGTTCGGGGACGGGCAACAGGCGGGCGAGCAGCGGTTCCATCTCGAGGTGTACGTGACCCCGGAGGTCGCGCCGCAGCGGATCGCGGCGGCCGTGGCCGCCGGGGGGACTGTCGTCGATGACAGTCAGGCGCCCTCGCTCGTGGTGATCACCGACCAGGACGGCAACAGGGGAGTCGTGTGCGCTCCGGCGCCGATCGCGGGCACAGGGGACTGACATGCCCGAAGGGTCGTCGTACCGCATCGAGCCGCTGGACATCCGCACCTGGCCTGCCTTCGAGGCTCTGGTGCAGCGGCACAACGGCATCTTCGGCGGCTGCTGGTGCCTGTACTTCCATCCGGCCTGCGAAGGGCGCGGCGAGAGCTTCGAGGGCAATCGCCTGCTGAAGAAGGCTCACGTCGAGCAGGGGACAGCACACGCTGCGTTGGTCATGGACGGCGAGGAGGCGATCGCCTGGGCCGAGTACGGCACCCCGGAGGAGCTGCCGACGATCCATCATCGCAAGCAGTACGACGCCACCAGCACTGCGGCGCCGGACTTCCGGATCACCTGTGTCTTCGTCGACAAGCGGTATCGGCGCCACGGCCTGACCGAATTGGCGATCACCGGCGCGCTGGGGCACATCGCGGCAGCCGGCGGCGGAACGGTCGAGAGCTATCCTCACGACCTGACGCATCAGACGAAGAAGATGTCCTCGTCGTTCCTGTACAACGGCACCCGGCGCCTGTACGAGCGGCTCGGCTTCACTTACGACCGACCCAAGGGGCTGAAGAACTGCGTCATGGTCATGACCGTGGAGCCAGCGTGAGCTGGACTAGACACAGGACACAGAACACAGAACCGTCAGGGGAGCACTCTCTGCGCGTCGCTCCAGGCCCACTTTACATAACGTGCATTATCGGCGGCGCATGAAGGGCCTGGCCGGGCATGTGTCGGCCGTGTCGCCGCACCACTGACACTTCAGGCGCACTACCTACAAGGTGTCGCCCACGACGGCTTCGTCCAGGATCCCACTGAGGCCGTCAGGAACATCGACCCTCGGCACAATCGACGGCGTTGCACCGACAGTGACGAACCTGCGCCAAAGCTCGGGGATCCGGGCATCCGGGCCATCGAGACAGCATCTGAACACTGAACTCAGGAACACATCTTTCGCACGCTGTATCGCCCGCTTCGGGAGACCTTCTCCGTGCAGCCCTGATCTCCGCACGCTCCTGGCGACCTCTCCCCCGGCACTCTCTTGTAAAGTGCTTGCGACCTGCAGGTTTGCTGCATCGTCGCAGGTCACGGCACAGCTCTGCTCGACGGGATTCTTTTCGCGCGTCGATCGGATGCCGCAGGCCGACCCGCATGGGCGTCACGGACTTTTCCTGCAGGTTCCTCGAGGGTCTTGTGCTGCGCGGCGCGCAGCACCAGTTCACAGAGAGAAGACCGACCAGCAGATCGCGTCACGACTCCCCTGGTCCTCGAGCACGAGCTCCCGGACCGCTGCCGGCAGGCGGGCGCGCTGCCAGTCCCGCTCGCCGCACAGTGCGTCGTCGCCGGAGGCGCTGCGCACCGCCTTGAGCGCATAGGCGGCAGCACCCAGGTCATGCTCGGCGACGTGGCCCACGCAGGCGGCCTGCCCGGCGGCATAGGCGGCGAAACGGGCGGCACCGGGCAGCGGCCGGGCGGCGCCCATCGCGTGCCCGCCCAGCGTCCGGGCCTGCATCATCGACATCTCGCCGTCGGCCCAGGCGCGCGCCGCGACGATCGCGTCGCGGGGACGCGCGTCCCCCGGCTGGACGGTCTCGAACAGCGCGAGCACGTGCTCGGCGCATTCGGCCGCCCAGCGAGCCAGCAGCTGATGGTGCTCGTCACGCAGGGTCCCTCCGCGACGGATCGTCACCATCCGCGGATCACGCACCTCGGGCAGGATCATCACTGGCTCATCTCGCGGCCGATCCGCTCAGGCCGCGACGGTGTGGGGGTTCGCGGTGCCGCTCCCCCGACCCGCCAGAACGAAGAACGTCGCCGAGATCAGGCAGCCCACCACCATGGTGATCGCCATCGGCAGCGAGGAGTGCGTACCGGCGATGCCCACGAGCGGCGCGGCGATCGAGGCGGAGAAGGAGAAGCCCAGGCCCAGCATCGCCGACCCGGTGCCGGCGAACTCGCGGGCCTGGTCCGAGGCGAGCGCGCCTCCGTTGCCGAAGATCATGCCCTGCGGCGCGACGGTGAAGAAGAAGGCCGGGAGCACGATCCACGCCGGGGTGTCCAGGAACAGGCTGCCGATCAGCAGCGCGAAGCTCGCGAGCGACACCACGATCAGACCCACGCGGATCAGGGCCCGGGGGTGAATGGTGCGGGTCAGGCGCGCCGAGAGGAGCGAGAGCACCATCATGCCCACGGAGTTGATCGCGAAGCTCACCGAGTACTCACTGGAGGAGAAGCCGAGCATCTCCTGGACCACGAAGGACGAGGCGGAGACGTAGGCCATCAGCGCGAATGCGGAGAAGGCGTTGACCAGCAGGTACGCGACGAATATCCGTCGGCGCAGCAGCGTGCGCACGTTCCGCAGGAAGGTGCGGAAGCCGCCCGAGTGCCGTCGGGATACCGGCAGCGACTCGGGGATCAGGAAGAGCACGCCGAGCAGCGAGACCAGGGACATCGCGGCGATCACGACGAACACCTCCCGCCACTGGCCGACCAGCAGGATGAGCCCGCCGAGCAGCGGGGCGACGATCGGTGCGACGCCGCCCACGCCCTGCATGATGTTCATGATCCGGAAGAGCTCCGGGCCGTCGGTCATGTCGATCAGCACCGCGCGGCCCAGCACCATGCCGAAGCCGCCGCCGATGCCCTGCAGCACGCGCATCACCAGGAGCATCTCCACGTCCCCGGCGAGGGCGCAGCCGATCGAGGCCACGAGGCACAGCACGATGCCGATCAGCAGCGGGATGCGGCGGCCCATGCGGTCCGAGAGCGGGCCTGCGACGATCTGTCCGCTCGCGGTGCCGAGGAAGAACGCCGTGATAGTCAGCTGCATCATCGAGGCGGTGCTGCCGAGCTCCTCGGCCACCTCCGGGAAGGCCGGGATGTACATGTCGGTGGCGAGCGGGCCGATCGCGCTGAGCGTGGTGAGCACGAGGATCACCATCGCGGTGACCTTGCTGCGGGTGCGGCTGAGCTGCTCTTCGTCGGGGAGGCGGGCCATCTCGTGGTCCGCCGGGTCCTCGAGCACGGGGATCGCACCGGTGATGGTGGGGATCGCACCGGTGATCGTGGGGATGGACCCAGTGGTGGTGGGGATGGATCCGGTCGCGGTGGGGATGGATCCGGTCGTGGTGGGGATCGAGCCTGTGGAGGTCGGGGGCTCTTCGCGAGCGTCCTCGCGGGATGTGTCGTCGGCGGCGGGTGCCACGGAGGTCCTTTCACGGAGTGCAGACGTCGGGCCAGGAGGATCTCGGCGATCCTGCCTGGCCCGATCAGCAATCCTATAGGCGCGTCCGCGGCCCCGTACAGGTCCTCGGCACGCGCGCGCCGTCACACGGCGGGCTTCTCCCGCGCGGCCAGCCCCGCCTGGTAGCTGGGGTCAGTGCGCTTCATCCAGCGGATCACTGCGGAGGTCACCGGGATCATCGCGTACTGCACTGCGACCTTGTACACGAACCCCAGGATCGTGTACTCAGCCCACTGCTCGATGCTGGTGATGCCGATCGCGACCGAGGCGATCGAGCAGAAGATGATCGTGTCCACCAGCTCGCCGAGGCCGCTCGAGGTGAACAGCCGGGCGATCAGGCCCCTCTCCCCCATGCGCCGCTTCATACGGGTCACCACGAAGGAGTTCAGGCTCTGCCCGGCGAGGAAGCCTGCGAGCCCGGCGAGCACCACGATCCAGACCGGCCCCAGAGCCAGTTCGAGAGCTTCCTGCTTGGCCAGCCCGTAGGCATCGGGGAACGGGGGCAGCGCGATGATCACCTGGTAGCTGATCGAGGCCAGGATGCTCACGGCGAAGGAGGTGATGATCGCGCGGCGCGCGCTGCGGGCGCCGTACAGCTCGGTGATGATGTCGCCGAGCACATAGGCCAGGGGGAAGAGGAAGAAGCCACCATCGGTGATGATCTCGAAGCCGGTGCCGGGGATGGTTCCGAAGCTGACGCCCTTGGCAGCGCCGATCCCTGAGAGCACGACCACGGTGACCATGGCGGCGAGGAGTATGTCGAAGTGAGAGCTGCCCCGGTCGGCGTAGACGGCGCCGGCCGGGCGTCCAGAGTGCTGGGCGGAGGGGGTGGGGGGTGTTTCAGTGTTCACCGGGGCAGGGTACACAGTGGGCCGGACCGACACCACGCGGGCCGGGCCAAGACCACGCGGTCAGGGCTCGGCCCGGCCGGTGCGATGGAGTCCGGTGGAGGCTCAGATGCCGTCGGCGCCGTAGTCGTACTCGCCGACGAAGCGCGCGAACTGCTCTTCGCTGCCGTGCCAGAGGTTCGAGTCGCCGGCGAAGGGGCCGGAGTCCGAGTACTGCCACATCTCCCAGCCCCACCAGCGGCCCGGCAGCGTGCTGGGGCGGGAGGAGGAGTAGGAGGCGAGGAAGAGCGGGGAATTCTTCGGGGTCCACTCCCCCACCACGTCGTTCCACCAGTGGAGGTTCGTGTACAGCACCGGTCGGCGACCGGTCTGCTCACGGTAGTGATCGGAGAAGCCCACGATCCAGTCGCGCATCTCCTGCCGGGAGAGACCGTAGTCGCGCGGCAAGCCGCTGTACCCCTCGAAGTCGACCATGCCGGGCAGGGTGACGCCGTCTTCGCTCCAGCCGCCGCCGTTGTTGAGGAAGAAATCCGCCTGCTCCTCGGGGCCTCCGGAGTCGGGGCGCGCGAAGTGGTAGCCGCCGCGCACGAGGCCCGCGTTCCCGGCACCGGTGTACTGGTGATTGAAGGCAGGGCTGCGGTAGCTGCGGCCCTCGGTTGCCTTCACGTAGGCGAAGCGGGAGCCGAGCTCGGCCTGGGCGGCCCAGTCGACCTCCCCCTGCCAGCCGGAGACGTCCTGGCCGTAGATGCCGGCGGCATTCGCCGCTGGGGCTGCCAGCGCGGCCGTGCCGGCGCCGAGGGCCGCGGCGCCGAGGACCCCTCCGCGCAGGACGGACCGGCGCGAGGCACCGACGGGATCGGCGGGAACGGGAGGAGGGGTGAGATGGCGTGGTCGATAGGACGACATGGCGTCTCCTGGGGAAGCGGGGAAGCTGGGGAAGCAGGAACAGTCAGTGCGACGACCGTCACACCGCCGCCACCGTACGCGGAACCGCTCCCCCATGGGGTCCGCAGCTGCAGAACTCGGCGTGTCGCGACGAATCGGGCAGACCGCGCCGAAGCGGGCCCACAGCCGTGTCCCGGCGCTCAGCCCTCTCGGGGCACTCAGTCCGCGCGCGGCGCTATGAAGGCCTGCAGCGTGCCCAGGATGGTGGTCGCGGCGAGCTCGGTGACGTCGCGCTGCTCCATGTGCTCGCGCAGCATGAGGTCGATGAAGATGCCGATCAGCAGTTGCGCGAGATCCTCCGGCGCCAGCAGTGCGCGTGCCCCGGTTGCCTCGAGCCGCATCGAGAGCATGGCGCCGATCTCGTTCCGCAGCCGTTCACGCTGCACGGCGAGCTCCACCCGCATCTGCTCGTCCCGCAGCGAGTGCGCGATCGCATCGGAGTAGAGCAGGTACCACTGGCGGCCGAAGGGTCGGATCCCCTCGAACACCGCGAGCATCACGTCGGCATCGTCAAGGTCGGGAAGGCGCTGGGAGTTCTGTGCCGACGCCTGGGTCACCGCGTCCTCGACGGAGCTGTTCGCGATGCCGATGAGCTCCGCGGTCACCTCGTCGAACAGCGCGGTGAAGACCTCCTCCTTGGTGGAGAAGTTCGAGTAGAAGGCTCCGCGGGTGAACCCGGCCGCCTTGGCGAGGTCGTCGACCGTCGCGCCGTCGACGCCCTTCTCGACGAAGACCTCGAGCGAGGCCCGCACGAGCTTCGCGCGCGTGTTCTCCCGGCGCCGGGTGCCGGCGGATTCGGGCAGCGGCTCGAACAGATCGCTCATGGCTCCTCATGGGGATGCGGTGGGACAGGTTGCGGCAGGGCAGGGCGGGTGGGATGACTCTCACCCCGGTGATGCTCAGGGGACGTTGATGTCCGTGAGGACCAGCCGATACTATCGCACCGATACGTTCGTGTATCGAATGCGTGGGCGTCTCCAGTGGGGCGGTCCGACGTCTCCCCCTGCTCGTGCCCGTCCTGGAGGTCGCGTGTCCTCGTCCCTGTACCGCCTCGGTCGTCTGATGGCCTCCCTGCGCTGGAAGATCGTCGGCGCCTGGGCCGCGCTGCTGCTCATCGTGGGCGGCCTCGCCGTCGGCCTCGGCGGCACCTTCGCCACCGACATCCAGATCCCCGGCACCGAGGGACAGCGCGGCATCGATGCCCTCGCCCAGCGCTTCCCGGAGCTGGGCGGCACCGCCGGCCAGGTGGTGCTGGTGGCCCCCGACGGCACCACGGTCGATGAGCATCAGGACCAGATCGAGACGCTCATGGAGGAGATCGCCGCCGTCGACGGCGTCGCCGCCGCCCCCTCCCCCTTCGACGAGCTCTCTCCCGGCACCCGCACCGAGGACGACACCGCGATCATCGCCCAGTTCCAGATGGAGCCCTATGACGGCGAGTACCCCGCGGAGTCCATCGCCGAGATCACGCAGCTGATCGAGGAGGCGGAGACCCCGTCGCTCGAGACCCACGTCGGAGGCCAGGTGCTCCAGAGCGCCGAGATCCCCTTCGGCGCCGGAGAGGTGATCGGCGTCATCGTCGCGCTGCTGATCCTCGCTATCGTGTTCCGCTCGCTGGTCCCCGCGGTCATCCCGATTATCACCGCGATCGTCGGCGTCGGCGTCTCGATGCTCGCCCTGGTCGCACTCTCCGCCGGGGTCGAGATCCCCTCGGTGACCACCGCGCTCGGCGCGATGCTCGGCCTCGCCGTCGGCATCGACTATGCCCTGTTCATCCTCTCGCGCCACCGCGACCAGCTCAGCCAGGGCGATGACGTCCACGAATCGATCGGCAAGGCCCTGGCCACCTCCGGCAGCGCCGTGATCTTCGCCGGCCTGACCGTGATCGTCGCGCTGGTGGGCCTGTTCATCACCGGCATCCCCTTCCTCACCGTGATGGGCGTCGCCGCAGCGGCGACCGTTGCCCTGTCCGTGGTCGTCGCCCTGACCATGCTCCCGGCGATGATGGGGATCCTCGGTGAACGTCTGCGCCCGCGCAGGATCCGCCGGGCCATGGCAGAACACGGCGGGACGCTGCCGGCCCCGGAGCCGGACGCGCGACCCCGTCGGAGCTTCGGCCGCACCTGGGCGCGCCTGGTGACCAAGGTGCCCGCGCTCACGATCCTGCTGGTGATCATCGGCGTCGGCGCCCTCGCGATCCCGATCAAGGACCTCGAGCTGGCACTGCCCGATCTCGGCACCGAGCCGCAGGGCACCTCCGCCCGCGACACCTATGACCTGGTCGCCGAGGAGTTCGGCCCCGGCTACAACGGTCCCCTGCTGGTCACCGCCGACATCATCAACACCACTGATCCACTCGGCGTGGTCGACGAGCTGGAGAGCGACATCGCCTCCCTCGACAACGTCAAGGAGATCCAGATGGCGACCCCCAACCGGGGTGCCGACATGGCGGTGGTGGTCGTGGTCCCCGACGGCGGGCCCACCGACCAGTCCACCAAGGACCTGGTCGCCGAGCTGCGCGGCAGCGCCGACGGCTGGGAGGACGAGCTGGCGATCTCCGAGGTGACGGTCACCGGTGCGACCGCCGTCGGCATCGACGTCACCGACAAGCTCTCCAGTGCTCTGCTGCCCTTCGCACTGTTCGTGGTGGGCCTCTCGCTGATCCTGCTCGCCCTCGTGTTCCGCTCCATCTGGGTGCCCATCAAGGCTTCCGTGGGCTATCTGTTCTCGGTCGCCGCGGCCTTCGGCGTGACCTCGATGGTGTTCGAGTACGGCTGGTTCAACGGACCGCTGTTCGTGCACGTCAACGGCCCCGTCGTCTCCTTCATGCCGATCATGGTGATGGGCGTGCTGTTCGGCCTGGCCATGGACTACGAAGTCTTCCTGGTCTCCCGCATGCGCGAGGAGTTCGTGCACACCGGCGATGCCCGCGGCGCGATCGAACGCGGCTTCACCGCCAACGCCCCGGTGGTCACTGCCGCGGCACTGATCATGGTCGCGGTGTTCGCCGGCTTCGTCACCTCCGGCTGGTTCATGCTGCAGCCGATCGCCGTGGCGCTCGCGGTGGGGGTGCTGGTCGATGCCTTCGTGGTGCGGATGACCTTCGTCCCCGCAGTGCTCGCGCTGCTGGGACGGCATGCCTGGTGGCTGCCGGGATGGCTGTCCCGCGCGCTGCCCACGGTCGATGTCGAGGGCGAGGGGCTGGCCGCGGTGCTCGAGCACCGCCGCTGGACCGAGGAGCACGGCGAGCACGCGCTGCGTCTGGACCAGGTCGTCGCGCCTCTGCTCGGTGCCTCCGGCACCGTGGGTCCGCTCACCGGCTCCATCGCCCCGGGCACCCTGCTGGTGGTGCGCGCGCCCGACGACGCCGCCCGCGCGACCTTCCTCGCGCTCGCCGCGGGTCGCCACACCCCGACCTCCGGCATCCTCGCCGTCCACGACCGTCTGGCCCCTGACGACCTCGGGGCGATCCAGGGACGTGCTCACTGGATCGGCGCCGGCGCACCTGTCGCGCACCGGCTGGTTGAGATCGACGGCCACGGCATCGGCCGGGCGGTGATCGTCATCGAGCAGATCGAGGACCTCGCCCACGCCGCCGCCGTCAGCGACGACACCCTCATCGAACGCCTCGACGCACTGCTGGAGAAGGGCGCCACGGTGGTCGTCGGCTCCCGCACCGACCGTCCCGTCGACGCCGAACGCCACCTGTTGGGGAGCCTGCGGGATCCGCGCCGCTTGCTCGCCCTGTCCGTCCAACGCTCCACCGCATCGTCTCCAGACACCGCGTCCTCCCTCGAAGGAGCCCTCGCATGAACCGCCTCACGCATCCCCGCACCCTGATCGTCGTCCTGGTGCTGCCGCTGCTGGTGGCCGCACTGGGCATGTGGGCGCTCAGCGGGCGTGTGGACCGCCTGGACACGGTGCCCGCCGCAGTCGTGAACCTCGATGCGGGCGCTGAGATCGAGAACGCCGACGGCGAGGTCCAGACCGTCCCCTTCGGCCGACTGCTGGCCGGGTCCCTGACCCAGCCCGGCACCGTCGAGGGGCAGGACACCCCCGACACCACCGGCTTCGACTGGCAGCTGACCAGCCAGGACGATGCCGCGCAGGGCCTCCAGGACGGCACCTACTCCGCCGTGGTGGTGATCCCGGAGAACTTCTCCCAGGATCTGGCCACGATCGGCACCCCCGAGGCCACCCAGGCGATCCTCGAGGTCACCACCAACGACGCCAGCGGCCAGATCAACGCCCTGGTGGGCACTGCGGTCGCCGAGGCGTCCGCCTCCACCATGGGTGGGCAGATGGCACAGCAGTACCTCGACGGCCTCTACCTCGGCTTCAACGACCTCGGCGAGGGCTTCCGCGATGCCGCCGACGGTGCGCAGGACCTCTCCGAGGGCACCAGCGATCTGGACAGCGGCACCCAGGAGCTCGCCGAGGGCACCCGCACCCTGGCCGACGGGACCGAGAAGGCGGCCGAGGGCGCGCACGAGTTCTCCGGCGGGGTGTGGACCTTCGCCGACGGCACCTGGCAGGCGGCCGACGGGACCCGCACGCTCGCCGATGGACTCGACGAGCTGGCCACCGGCAGTGAGGATCTCGCCGACGGCGTCCTCGGACTGCAGGACGGCATGAACGGCACCGACGGCCAGCCGGGCCTGCTCGATGGCGCCTCGCTGCTCGCCGCCGGCGTGGAGGGCGACGGCACCGCGGAGAACCCGGGTCTCGAGGCCGGCGCGGACCAGCTCGCCACCGGCATCGAGCAGTTCGCGGACGGCGTCTCCCAGGCCGGAACCGCGGTCACGGGCGACGGCACCGCGGAGAACCCCGGCCTGGTCCCCACCGCGCAGGGCGTCGCAGAGGGCACCGCGGAGCTCGGCCAGGGCGCGCAGCAGGCCGCCGACGGGCTCGCCGGCACGCCCGAGCAGCCGGGCCTCGCACAGGGGGCGCAGGGCGTGGTGCAGTACGCCGACGGGATCGACGCCGCCGTGAACGGCGACGGCACCGAGCAGAACCCGGGGATGGCCGCCGACGCCGCGGCGCTTCAAGAGACTCTCTGCGCGCAGGACTCCGAGAGCATGGAGTGCCTCCAGGCCTCGCGGCTCGCGGCGTCCGCAGACGGCGCGTCAGCCGCTGTGAACGGCGACGGCACCGCCGAGAACCCCGGCCTGACCGCCACCGCGCAGAGCGTGGGCGACGGCGCGAGCACCGCTGCGGGCGGCGTCCAGCAGATCGCCGACGGCATCAACGGCACCGACGAGCAGCCGGGCCTGGTCCAGGGCACCGAGGGCGTGGTGACCTACGCCCAGGGCATCGCGTCCGCCGTCGACGGGGACGGCACCGCCGAGAACCCCGGGCTCACCGCGGCCGCGCAGCAGCTCGCCGCCGGCGCCCGCACCAGCGCCGACGGCGCCGGAGAACTGGTGAACGGGGTGAGCGGCCTGCATGACGGGCTGGTGCGGTATGCCGACGGCGTCGACCAGCTCGCGGAGGGCGCCTCGCAGCTCGCCACTGGCACCCGGACCAGCGCTGATGGCGCCGGAACCCTCGCCGATGGCACCGATCAGCTGGCCGAGGGGGCGACCGAGCTCGGCACCGGCGCGCAGCAGCTGGCGCAGGGCAATCAGCAGCTGGCCGATGGCTCCGGGGAGCTCGCGGAGGGCACTGAGGAGCTGGCCGAGGGCACCACCGGGCTCGCGGAGGGCACCGAGGAGCTGGCCGGCGGTCTGCGCGAGGGCGCGGACTCCGTGCCCTCGTACACCGAGGCCGAGCGCACCCGGATGGGTGAGATGGCCGCCGCTCCCGTCGGCACCGAGGTGGAGCGGCAGAACGAGGCGAACGGGGCGGATACCGCCACCTTCCCCTTCGTCACCGCGCTCGCGCTGTGGCTGGGCGCCTTCGGCACCTTCCTGCTGCTGCCGGCGCTGCGGCGCAGCCTGCTGGACCGGGCGCTGCCGATGTGGCAGGTGGTGCTGCGCTCGCTGGCACCGGCGCTGCTGATCGCGGTGGTGCAGACCGTCGCGGTGCTGTCGGTGCTCACCGCCATCGGCATCTCGCCGCTGTCCCCGCTGTCGGTGGGACTGGTGGCCTTCGCCGGGGCGGTCATGTTCGCCGCGCTGCACCAGATGCTGCTGACGCTGCTGGGCGATCGCATCGGCCGGATCTCTTCGATCGTGCTGATGGTGCTGCAGGTGGTGACGCTGGTGGGGATCGTGCCGGTGCAGACTGCTCCGGAGCTGCTGCAGTCGATCGGCTCGCTGATGCCGCTGTCGATCGTCACCCAGGGCCTGGTCCATGCGGCGCTCGGCGGGTCGCTGGTCAGCACCTCGAGCACCCTGCTGGCAATCGTTGCGTGGGCGGCGGTCTCGCTGCTGCTGACCCTGGTGGCCTCGCGCAGGGCCCGCTTCGCGCGGCGTTCCGTGCGGGTGGGCGCGGGGGCGGTCCCGGCGGCAGCCTGAGTCATTGGAAGTCCCTGGACCTGCCCGCTGCGACCAGGTCCAGGGCGGTGACGTCGTCGGCGACGAGGTTCACCGCGCCGGTGCGGTTCTCCACGATGCCGCGCAGCACGATCGACCGGGCGGTGCGCAGCAGGGCCCGGTGCCGTACCCAGAACCCCTGGGAGCAGACCACGTTGAGGATCCCGGTCTCGTCCTCGAGGCTGAGGAAGGTGACGTTCCCGGCGGTCGCGGGGCGCTGGCGGTGGGTGATCACCCCGGCGACCCGGATCCGGGTCGAGTCCTCCGCCTCGCGGGTGCCGGCGATCGAGAGCACCCCGTCCCTCGTGAGCTGCTTCCGCAGCAGCGCCATCGGTTGGTCATCCAGGGTGATACCGGTGGCCCAGGCGTCGGCGGTGGCGAGCTCCGCCTCGCTCATCCCCGGCAGCATCGGCGCCTGGGCACCGATCGCGAGATGCGGCAGGGTGCCCGGGGATTCCTGCGCGGCGGCGCCCGCGGCCCACAGAGCCTGCCGACGCGAGCTCGCCAGCGCATCGAGCGCCCCGGCCGTGGCCAGTGCCTCGAGCTGCCGAGCGGTCAGCCGCACCCGGCGGGCCAGATCCGGGACCGAGACGAAGGCCCCGCCGCGTTCCCGCTCCCCCGTGATCATCTCCGCGGTCTCGGTGCTGATGCCGCGCACCTGATCCAGGCCCAGCCGGATCGCCGGACCGGCCGCTGCGCTCTCTCCCTGGACCTGCTCCCGCGGCGGATCCACCCGGTAGCCGTGATGCTCCTCGTCGGTCTCCAGATCCGTGCGGGCGCGGCTTCGCAGCACATCGGGCCCGCGGGTGAGCACGCCATGCCGGCGGGCGTCCGCGACCAGCGACTGCGGGGAATAGAAGCCCATCGGCTGGGAGCGCAGCAGCGCCGCGGTGAACGCGGCCGGGTAGTGGCACTTCAGGTACGAGCTCGCGTAGACGAGGTACGCGAAGGAATACGCGTGCGACTCGGGGAAGCCGTAGTTGGCGAAAGCCAGCAGCTTGCGGTGGACCGCGTCGGCGTCCTCCCCCACGATCCCGTGCTTGGCCATCCCCTCGAACAGCGCGTCGGAGAGCTCGAGCATCCTCTGGGTGGAGCGCTTGGAGCCCATCGCGCGGCGCAGCTGATCGGCCTGGGCGGGGGTGAAGTCCGCGACGTCGACCACCATCTGCATCAGCTGCTCCTGGAACAGCGGGATCCCGAGCGTGCGGCCCAGGGACTTCTCCAGCCGCGGGTGGAGGAAGGTGACCTCCTCCTCCTTGTTCCGGCGCCGGATGTAGGGGTGCACGCTTCCGCCCTGGATGGGGCCGGGCCGGATCAGCGCCACCTCCACCACCAGGTCGTAGAACTCCCGGGGCCGCAGCCGCGGGAGGGTGGAGATCTGGGCACGGGACTCCACCTGGAACACGCCCACGCTGTCCCCCTCGCACAGCATGTCGTAGACCGCCTCGTCCTCCTGCGGCAGGGTGCGCAGCTCGAAGTGCTGGCCGTGGTGCTCGGCGATGATCCGCAGCGCATGATCCAGCGCGGTGAGCATCCCCAGCCCCAGCAGGTCGAACTTCACCAGGCCCGCGTCGGCGCAGTCCTCCTTGTCCCACTGCAGCACGGAGCGGTTCTCCATCGCGGCCCACTGCACCGGGCACACCTCGATCACCGGCCGGTCGCACAGCACCATCCCGCCGGAGTGGATGCCGAGGTGGCGGGGGGCGTCACGCAGCTGGTGGGCGAGCTCGACCACGTCGGCGGGGACGTCCGCATCGGCGAGGGAGGAGAAGGAGCGCTCGATCCGCTTGGCGAAGGCGTCCTGCGCGCCGGGGTCGTAGCCGAGCGCCCGAGCCGCGTCGCGCACCGCGAGCCGGGCCCGGTAGGTGATGACGTTGGCGACCTGGGCGGCGTTCTCCCGCCCGTAACGGTCATAGACGTGCTGGATCACCTCCTCGCGGCGGTCGGAGGCGATGTCGATGTCGATGTCCGGCGGGCCGTCCCGCTCGGGGGCCAGGAACCGTTCGAACAGCAGGTGGTGGCCGACGGGCTCGACCGCGGTGATCCCCAGCGCGTAGCAGACGGCACTGTTGGCGGCCGAGCCCCGGCCCTGGGCGAGGATCCCCTCCCCGGCGCAGAAGTCGACGAGCTCGTGGACGATGAGGAAGTAGCCGGGGAAGTGCAGGTCGATGATGACCTTCAGCTCGTGGTCGATCTGCGCCCACGCCCCCGGGATCTGCTCGGGACGCTCTGCCGTCGGGCGCGGTCCGTAGCGCTCCTGGCCCTCGATCTCCACCAGCTCCACCAGCCAGCTGGCCTCGTCGTGCCCGGAGGGCACCGGGAATGGCGGCAGATCCGGGGCCAGCAGCCGCAGGTCGAAAGCGCAGTCCCGTCCCAGCCGTGCCGCCTGCGCGATCGCACTGGGATAGCGGGGCAGCAGCTGGGCCATCTCCTCGCCGCTGCGCAGGTGCGCGGGACGGGAGGAGAGGTGGGGATCAGCCTGGGCGAGCGGCACTCCGGCGCGCAGGGCGGCGTGGGTGTCCGCCAGGCGCTTGTCGGCCGGGCGGGCGTAGTGGGCGTTGGTGCTCGCCACCAGCGGCAGGGAGACCGCATCGAGCCCGTGGCTCTCGCGCACCAGGCGGGCGCCCTGGGCGAGCGCGTCGTGGAGTTCATCCGCCTCTCCCCCACCGCCGGCGATCAGCTCGACGGCGACGTTGCCGGGGCCGAACAGCTCCAGCAGTCGCGTGATGGCCTCCGCGGCCGCGTGGGCGGCCGCCTCGAGGTCCCCGACCTCCAGGTGCGGGGCCGCGGCCCGGGTCACCGAGCCTTTGCGACAGCCGGTGAGGATCTGCCAGTGCCCCTCGTGGGCGAGGCGGGAGAGCTCGGCGAGCCGGTAGCGGGGGGCGGCCTTCTGCCTGCTGTCGAGGTGAGCGCGGGCGATCGCGGCCGAGAGCTGGCGGTAGCCGTCCGTGTCGCGCACCAGCACCAGCAGGTGCTCCCCCTCCGGGTCCGGCACGCCGGTCCGGGGAGCGGAGATGATCGGGGTGGTGCTCGCCGCGTCCGCCCCGGGTTCGAGGCCCAGGGTCAGCTCGGCCCCGAAGACGGTGGCGATCCCCGCCTCCGCCGCAGCCTTCGCGAAGCGCACCGCGCCGGGCAGCCCGTCGTGGTCGACCAGGGTGATCGCCCCCAGCCCCAGCCGGGCGGCCTGTGCGGCCATGTCCTCGGGGCTCGAGGCGCCGTCGAGGAAGCTGAAGTGGGAGTGGGCGTGCAGCTCCGCGTAGTCGACGGTGCGCTCAGGCCGGTAGGCGTCATCGGTGACCTGCCCGGTGTGCTCGATGACGACCGGCGGGGAGACCACCTCGGCGGGACGGTCCGAGAGGATCGCCTCGAGGTCCTTCCACGCGGGTGGGCCGAGGAACCAGCGGGCCATGCTCAGATCCCCCGTGCTGCCGCGCCGGCGTAGAGCGCGCGTGCCGCCCTGCTCGCCGTCTCTGCATCGGCGCCGCCGACGCTGCGCGCCTCATACCTCTGCTGGTTGCGCGCCCGGCGCATCTGGTCGAAGCGTCGGGCGCCCGACTGCCCCGGTGGCGTGGTCAGCACTGCTTTCAGGAAGCGACCGAGTGCTTCATGCTGCCCCGGGCCGTTGGTCGTCCGGTATCCGTAGGCGGCCAGGAGCGATTCTCCGACGTCATGCGCGGCGTCATAGGCGAGGTTGTAGCGGCTCTCGGCCCAGGTGAGGTTGTCGAGGTCATCGAGACGCCGGCGCGCTTTCTCCAGGAACAGCTCTGCACGTCTCAGGTCGACAGGCACCTGTTCTAGGCGATGTGCGGTGACGAGCGCGTTGATGACCTGGCTCTGCGCGGTCTCAAGTGGGGTCAGGGCCATGGCAGCTCTCCGAGGACGGGGACGGTGGGACTGTTCCGCACCTGGGTGTGGAACCCCGAGTCACGGTCGAACTCGGCGCGGGTGGCGATCGTGGGATTCACCGGACGGCGCACGATCTCCTCGACCCGTCCGCAGGCGTCATACACCTCATCGGGGTCGGGGGTCCCGATGACCAGGACATCGATGTCGTTCGGGGCAGGTCCGTCGACTCCTCGCATCCGGGCGGCGAAGGAGCCGTGCAGGAACGCGCTCTCGACTCCCTGGATCCGGGAGAATTCCTCCTTGAGCAGCACGACGGGTCCGGTGGTGATGAGCAGGATCTCGCGGAGCGGAGTGAAGAGCGGACTGTCCGGATCGGCGCGGAGCAGACGTGTGCGCCCCACCTGCCGTTCGGCCAGGATCCCGGCCTGGAGCAGGCGGGCGGCTTCCCGGTGCACGGTGGGATATGCCAACCCCGTCTGCTCGGCGAGCTGGGTGAGATTGCGTTCCTCATCGTCGAGCATGAGCGCGGACAGCAGTCGGGCCTGGCCGTCCGACCGGAAGATCGGTGCAAGCAGAGGCGCTTCAGTTCTCATATAACGGAGGATATCCTCCATTATTGTGAGTCTCAAGGGGTTGATCACTGCTTCAGTCATAGAGTCCCTCCAGTGCCCAGTCGCCGGTCCGCGACAACGCGAGCACCGCGGTCTCCTCGGCGCTCGCGCCCCGCACGACCAGCTGCAGGCGGGCGGCGCGATGGCCGTCCCGGGCCCACCAGCGCTCATCGATCACCGTCGGGGCACCGTGGCCGAGCACCGGATAGCCGGAGCCGGCGCGCAGTCCCGCCCGTTGCAGGGCCGGAGCGCCGGGCGCGCTGACCAGCAGCTGAGCGGGCGGGGCGCTCAGCAGGCCGCGGGCGGTGACCACGACGGGCCGGCCGGAGGCGTCCTCGAGCCGCACCGCGGGCGGCTCGCGGAACACGGTGGCGGGTACCGGGCGCGGCAGGGAGCCGGGCCAGGGGCCGTCGCGGTGAGTGGGCTTCTCGCTGCGCCAGGGCACGAGCGTCACCTCCTCGGCGAGCAACCGCCCGCCTGTGAGGGCGGGGACCTGCACCGCGTCCTCTCCTGCCAGGCCCTGGGCTCGGGCGAGGGCGCGGGAGGCGCGCTGGGCCGCTTCCCCGGCGCTGCCCCACAGGGCGGGGGCGTTCTCCCCGGCCGGGGCGAGCTGCAGCGGGTGCAGACCGATCCGGGTGATCGCGCCGGTCGCGGGGCCGCCCAGGCGGGCGCGGGTGATCCAGCCGTCGCACTGCCAGCGGATGCGGTCCACGACATCGGCGGCGGTGAGCGCCCCGTCGTGCCGCCAGGTGCGCTCCATCTCCTCGCCGCTCTCGGTGCGGGCCACGATCCGCAGCCGGGTGCACACCAGGCCGTTCGCGACCAGCATCTCGTGCAGCTGCTCGGCCAGCGGGCGGGCGATGAAGGCCGCCTGGTCGGTGCGCACCAGCGGGGTCTCCAGCGTGGTCTCGGCGAGGATCGGCTGGGTGGGATGGTGCGCCGCAGGCGGGGTGGGCTCCTCACCGCGGGACAGCAGGTGCAAGGTCGCAACGTCGGGGCCGAAGCGGTCGGCGACGGCGGCCGACGGGAGGGCGGCGAGGTCCCCGAGGGTGGTGATGCCGAGGCGCTGCAGCAGGTCGACGGTCTCGGCGAGATCCAGCCTGCGTTCCGGGCGGGTGGCCGAGGGCTGGCCGCGATGTCCCCAGCCGGGGCCGACGGGCGCGCTGCGCAGGGTCGCGATCGGGTGCGGGGCGAGGTAGTCGGCGCTGCGCCCCTCGCGCACGATCCGCCCGCGCGGGGAGGCGAGCAGCGCAGCGAAGGGACCGTCGGCGATCCCGACGGTGCAGTCCCAGCCGGTGAGCTCGGCGACGGCGTCGAGGATCTGCTCCGCCAGGGGTCCCTCGCCGCCCTGGTGGCGGGCGGGGCCGCGGGCCGACATCAGCAGCACCCCGGGACGCAGCACATCGACCCCGGCGGCGATCGTATCCACCGCGGCGGCGACCAGCTCGAACAAGGCGGATTCGTGCTCCCGGTCCGCCTCCAGCACGAGCGCCTCGGGACAGGCGGCGCGGGCGGCGCGTCGCTTCATCCCCGGCACCACCCCGGCCACCTGGGCGGCGGCCCCGGCATGGGTGACGCGGTGCTGGTCCAGCAGGATCACCGGAGCGACGGCGAGGTCGAGCACGGGCGGGGCCTCCCCCGCCGCAGCTTCTGCCTCGCTCTCGCTGCGGCGCTGGTGGCGGTCCAGCGCCGCCAGCAGCGGCCAGTCCGGGACGGTGACGGCGACGGTGCGGGTCGCGGTGGGCGCTGCGGGGGTGGCGATCGCGAGGGGGGTCTCCGGTGCGCTCATCAGCTGGCCCTCCGCACCGGGTGCAGCAGACGCACCGGCTCCGTGCTCGCGAGGCTCCGCGCAGAGCTCTGCGTGACCTCTCTGCCCTGCGGAGCGTCCGCGATCATCCCGCGCACCTGGGGCAGCAGAACATCGGTGGTGCGATGCCCGGCGATCCCTCGCCCGTCGGCGGTGATCTCGAGGCGGCGCCTGCGCAGCCGGCCCGAACCGGTCCCGAGCCCTGCCCAGCCCTGGGTGGTGGCGCGCAGGGTGAGGTCGGCGCGGCCGGGCGGGGTGGCGGCGAGGACCAGGGTGTCGGCGGTGCGGGCGCGGTTCAGCAGACTGCGCCAGAGCGCGGGGGCGAGGTCCAGGTCGGGGCCGAGCACGAGCACGCCCACGCCGTCGGCCAGGGCGGAGAGCACCTGGGGGCGCTGGTCCCCGCCCGCTGGGGCGAGCGCGAGGCGGCAGGGATCCAGGCCGGCATCCAGGGCGGAGCGCAGGCCCAGGTCGGGCATACCGGCGATCGCGCACCAGGAGTCCTCCCCCACCGCGGCGACCGCGAGGGAGAGCAGCAGCGAGGTGGTCGCGGCGCCCTGGATCGCCACGGAGCTGCCCGCGCGCAGGCTGCCGCGCGGGAACAGCGTGGCAAGCGGTCCCGGGACCGGCAGGCGCGTGCCGAGGCCGTCATCGGCGAGTTCCGCACGGGGTCCTGCGACAGAACCTGCGCCGGGCCCTGCGCCGGGCTGTGTGAGGGATGGTGCCGATGACTGCAGGGCGGTGCGGTCGATCCGGCCGCCCCAGCGTGCGGCGGAGCGCTCGGCAGCGCCCAGTGCGGCCCGAGCCCGGGACAGGCGCTGCTCACGTTCTTCCCGCTGGAGAGCTGTGCCCATCGTGTTTCCTCCTTCCGCCTCTCGCCGTCCCCCTCGCACATATGTTCGAACAGGGGTTCGAACTGTACGCCTCGGAGGGGTGGGGCTCAAGGTGCCCAGGCAGTGACTTCGAACGTACATACGAAGCCTCGGGGAGGGGTGTGACAGATGGCGACGGGGTGGCCCCGGGGTGCAGGAGGCGGGAGCTGAGGGCTGGGTCGATCCGTGTGGGGGCTGGTATACATGCCGGTCATGAGCATCAGAATCCGCCGAGCCGTCGCTGAGGATCTCGACGCAGTGCGCTTCCTCGGCTTCTCGACGTGGCCTCCCACCTATGGGGGCTCTTCGCGGTTCGTGGTGAATGACCCTGCTGTGGCGGGTATTCACGCTACGGTTCTCGCGGCGCTGGTGAGCAGGATACGCGTCCGGTAGTTCTCCGCGTTGCGGAATCCGCGGCCGGTGCGTTTGATGTTCTTGATGCCGGTGTTGCCCGCTTCGACCTTCGCGGTGGTTGCGCCGGTGACGATGAGGACCTCGATGGCGTCCCACCAGGTCACGACGGTGTCGTAGAGCTTCGTGGCCTCGGGCATGTTCGCGATCTGGACGAAGTAGCCCATCCGCATCCGCTCCTGCCAGGCCTGGGCGAGAGTGTCGGTGGCCAGCAGGCGTCGGAGCTGCTCCTTGATGCCCCAGGAGGCCGAGAGCTCGTCGGTGGGGTCGTCGGTGCGGAACACCCTCTCCAACCGCTCCCACGCCCTCGGGGTCAGGGTGTCGCCGCCGCGCAGCAGCAGCATCCGGTGGGCCCAGGCCGGGTCGTCCTTGCGGCCCCGACGACCGCGATGGGTGCGGGCCAGGCGCTGCCTGACGGTGGTGACCATGTCGTTCCCGAGCTTGACCAGGTGGAACTTGTCGACCGAGACCGCGGCGCGAGGCAGCCAGGTCCGCAGCGCCTTGCGGAACGCGGCCGAGGGATCGATCGCGACGATCTCGATCCGCTCCCGCCACTGCTCAGAGCGCTGCGCGAGCCAATCCCCGACGGCCCTGGAGTCCCGGCCGTCGACGATGCCGAGGACCTGCCCGGTGGCCAGGTCGACCAGCGTCGTCATCCACGGCTCGAACCGTCTCCAAGCGCCCTCGTCGGTGCGGAACCAGCGCACTGACCGGTAGCGGTGCTCATCGACCCCCAGACGCCTGACCCGCACGTCGTCGACGTCAGGCAGGACCACTGCGGCGGCGCTGAGGGCGGCCTGGACCAGCCACCACGAGACGCCGTGGGCCCGGGCCACCTCGGAGGCTGCACGGCCGGAACGGATCACGGCAGAGACGACCTGGTCCCGCAGTCGGGTCGTCGAGCGTGCGTATCGCGGGATCTGCTCGGTGGCCTCGGCGAACGTGCCCCGGGCACAGGCCGGCTCCAGACAGAACCAGCGCCGCTTGGCCCACACCACCACCGCTGCGCCAGCGACGGGAACGTCCCGGACCTGCTGTGACCGGCGGGAATGGACCTTCGTCGCCAGCACGCCGCAGGACGGACAGCCCGGCGGGACGGTCGAGGCGATCACCACCCGCCGGCCCCCGTCGGGCAGGTCGACGGCATCGATGACGCGGTAATTGGGCAAGTTGAAGATCGTGCTCGCAGCATCACGCTGCGAACCAGTACTCTCGTGCACAGGCTCGTGGTCCTCTGAGATTCGGATGTCTTGACAACACCCATCACAGCAGGACCACGAGCCGTTCTACGTCAACGACGCGACGCTCCCCATCACCACGAACCGGGAAGAGCCCCTATGGGCAGCTCAAGGGTGCTCGCTATGTCCTCGACGCGCTGGACACCTACTGGAGCGCGGAGGCCCTGCGTGCTGCCATCGAGGCCGGTGACATCGACGTCGCGGAGACCGCGGAGGGGGTCGTGGGCATGGCCGAGGTCGCGGAGCTCGGGGACGACCTGGTCCTGTGGAAGCTCTACGTCCTGCCCTCGCAGCAGCGCTCAGGAATCGGGCATGAGCTGATCTCGGCCGCGAAGGATCGTGCGCGGGCGCGCGGCTGCGGCTTGCTCACCGAGTACGTCTCGGAGAACTCGAGCGCCGGCAGCTTCTACGCGCGGGAGGGGTTCGCCCCGACCGCCGCCCCGTGGCCCGGGACGGTAGCCACGTGGGTTCGCTGGCACTGCGATCCTCGCCCGGCTTTCAGCATCCGTCCCGCCGCTGCGGACGACGCCCACGGATGCGCGAGCGTGCATCACACGTCATGGGTCGAGACCTACTCCGAACTGCTTCCGGCATCGCACTGGGAGACCGACACGCTCGAGCAGCGTACTGCGACCTGGCAGAAATGGCTCGACGGCGGGGTCGCCGTGACCGTCGCGGAATCCGCTGACCAGATCATCGGCTTCGCCATTGCACATACGGGGCGGCAGATCGGTCCTCATACGCCGGTGCGCGACCGAGAGCTGTATTCGCTCTATGTGCTCTCCGCGCATCACGGCAGCGGGGCCGGCCAGATCCTGCTCGACGCGGTACTGCCTGCCGACGTCCCGGCCCAGCTCTGGGTCGCCGCGGAGAACCCCTGTGCGCGCCGGTTCTACGAGCGCAACGGCTTCATTCCCGATGGTGCCCGTCACGTCGATGAGACGCTCGACCTCGCCGAGGTCCGGCTCGTCCGCTGACGCTCTGCCGCACCGCTCTTGCGCTTCCCGACCGACCTGCAGAAGGGTATCCCCGCATGGATCTGAGCCTCCGACGTGCGGAGCAGCACGACCTCCCCGCCGCGCAGAAGGCACCGACCTCAGCCAGTTCCGACTCTCGAGCGCGTGCTGTGAAACGACGCTGACGCGCGGAGCGCAGCATTCGCGGCCAGGAGGGCATCCATGGTCTCCGTGGCCAGAGCTCTTCACAAACCCCCCACCATCACCCCTCCTGAGTCGTATCGCGCCGCAGTAGCGTTCACCAGATCGGCAGATTCTGGCGCAAGGGGGGCACCGTGGAGAAGACGATCGACAGGTTCCAGGTATTGATCGCCATTCTTGCCGTGGCCTTGATCATCGGACTGCCGATAGGTCTCTTTTTCCTGGCGGTCCATGCTTTCACTGCTGCTACTTCCACTTCTGCGACCGACACCATCGACGCAGAGTGGGCTCTCGAGCAGAACTGGAAGGTACTCCCTGCTGGGGACGCAGAACTCACTGACGCGATCGAGGACAAGGATGGGTTCCACGGAGATGGACTCGCGGTGTACGTCTATGGCACGGCTGGCTCTCCATCGTGGGTCCTCTCTGACCAGGTAGGAACCATCGACGCCATTGCTTTGCACACAGCCAGCGACATCACGCAGCAGTTGGCACAAGCGCACGACGTCTCTGGGATCCCCGAACCGACGGCGTGCCGGTGGATCTCCGTGCAATCTGACGGCAGCGAATTGATCGAATGTCGCACCGCAGATCCGAACACCTTCGTCCTTGCCGAAAGCCTGATGTAGAACCACCGCTCTGGAGCACTGGCCCGACGAAGCAGCCTGGGCTATCGAGGCGAGGCGGATTCGAGGTCAGTAGGGCGGGGGCGGCGGGTTCTTCCGCCGCTCGAGAGCGCGCCGTCGCGATTCGAGCTGTGCCTGGTAGCGGGTCCAGGAGTCCATGAGCTCGCGCGTCATGTACGGGCTGGCGAGGTCCTCGTTGTCACGGACGATCACGGTCACCCGATCTTGGATCGACCAGGCTGTCCGTCCCGGCAGGCCGGGGATGCACGGCAGACGGGTCGGGTCGATCAGGCCGGCGGTCTTCGCGCGGTGATGTTGCCAGCACAGCAGGTGCAGGTTCTCGATCTCGGTGAGGCCACCGCGTTCCGGATCCCCGCGGTTGTACTCCTCGATGTGGTCCGCCTCGGAGGCCCAGGAGGTGGTGCGGGTGCATCCGGGGACCGCGCAGGTGGTGTTGCGCAGACGCAGATGTTCGAGCATGGCGCGGGTCGGGGTGTAGCTCTCTGCGGGCAGCGGGAGGAAGGCGCCGCTGCAGGGATCGGTGAGCACTCGGTACCAGGTCTCGCTCTGCCCCGCCAGCTCGCGGGCCATCGCCGCGGGAATCGGGATCGTGCCCTCCAGCAGGCCGGGCTCCTGAGAGCCTCCGAGCATGGTCATGACCGGCACGGTGATGTTGAGGCGGAACCGGGGCTTGGGGACCTGGACGCCGTCAGTGTCGAGCGAGGCACCTCCCAGCAGGTCGTACTGGATGAGAGCAAGGGAGGCGGTCATCGCCGTCGCGGCGACGGTGCCGCGCGGGTCCATCGGCGGCGCCTCCCCCGCTTCCAGGGCGTGGCGCTGGGCAGCTTGCACGGCGCGGGCGGCCGAGTCCAGACGCTGGGCGAGGGCGAGGATCTCCGGAGCCGGGCCGATCACCCGCAGGCATCCGATCCCGTCGTCCCGGGTGGGCAGCAGTTCCACTCGGCGCCGACCCTCAGGGGTGACGTGAGCCGGAGTCTCCTGCTGGGATTCCAGGCGGCTGAGCAGCCGGGAGAGCCGCTGATGGAACTGCTCGGTGGTGAGGGTGGTGGGCCAGAGAGATGCGGCCGCATCCACGTGCTCCATCTGGCGTGGGGTGAGGTGGCGGGTGCGACGCAGGATGCGGTCGAACCAGGCGGCGGGGTACTCCCCACTTCCCAGGCGGATGAGCGTGCGCGGGAGCTGAGTGACTGCCACATGGGCGTCATGGAGGATCCGGTCCGCGACCGTCCGCGTGCAGCGCAGAGCCAGAGCGACGGAGAGGAGTTCGGCATCAGCGACGTCTTCGTCGTAGCCCTCGCTCTCGGTGTCGTGGAATGACGGGGCCAGGGCCGTGAAGCGGGCGGCGAGGCGGTGGCTCTCCTCGATCGCCGCGGCGTGGACCTCCCGCAGATGCTCGGGGAGGACTGGGGCTGCGGGAGTGGGGTCAGAGACTTCCGCAGGCGTGTGATCAGCTGCCGCCGTGGACGCCGCCCGGATCTCTGGGAAGGAATTCCGCCGGGTGGAGTCCCCCTCCGCATCTTCCTCACCGAACGGTTCGTTCGCACCTTCGCGAAGATCACCCATCGCACACCTCCTCCCCCTCGATATGGCGACAGCAGTCCCGACCAGAGAAAGAGATCTGCGGGACAGTGCTGCGACTCAATGAAATGCCGTCCCATTATTTTATCGAGGCTCATTGCTGCAGCAAGAGGTTCTCCGAAAATGTGGATAACTCGCGGTGGGGAGGAGAGAATCCGCCACATGTCGTGGATGAGCCGACGGTGGAGGACAACCTCTCCGCCTACCGAAGTACGCCGAGGCTGCGCAGGACGCCGGCCACCCATGCGGCACCCTCAGGCCGCTCCTGCATGGCCCTCCGCCCCCGCCCCGATCCTCCGATCCCCCTCGAGGCCCCTCCCTGGAGAACCTCATCGAGAACCTGCCAATGGAATATCGCGACCCCACACTTTCGAAGAAGCGATCGGGACGATAACACACATCACAGGGATGCCCGAGGGGTGACGCAAAGAATGCGCACAACACAGATACAGCGCTACTCTCTGCAAATGCAGAAGAATTCGCGAGGTCCTCGAAGTCCGTCTATGGGAGCGAATCTCATCGCTCCCTACGCCTCCGCGGCCTCGACGCTGCGGGCTTCGTCCGCGATGCGCACGCTCGCGCTCCTGACGGGGGTCAACGCGCTGGGCAATGGGCTCTTCGCGACGATCAGCATCCTGTTCTACACCCAGCATCTCGGCTTCTCGATCGGCTTTGTCTCGGGGATCCTGGTCCTTGCGACCGTGCTCGCGATCGGGGGTGACCTCGTCAGCGGCAGATTCTCCGATTCCGCGAGCCCGAAGCCGGTGCTCCTGGCCGGGCTCGCACTCTCCGCGCTCGCCACCGCACTGCTGCTGGTGGTCTGGGATGAGGCGAGCTTCGCCCTCGTGCTGTGTCTGATCAGTCTCGGGCAGGGACTGTGCATGTCCTCGAACACCACCCTGATCCGGCGCATCGCCCGCGAGAATCCGGCGCTCGCCCGAGCTTCGTTGAGGTCACTGCTCACCCTCGGGATCTCCGCCGGCGCCCTGCTGGCCGGGCTGGTCCTGGCAAGCAGCAGTGCGACGGCGTTCCGGATCGCGATCCTCGGCAATGCGCTCACCTTCGTCATCGCCGCCGTCATGCTGCTGCGCATCACGGTGCCGCCCGCCCCTGCCGGGGCTGCGGGGCGGCCGCGCCCGGTGCTTCCCGATCGACGGTTCGCCGTGTTCTCGCTCGCCAATGGTGCGATCGGGATCTACCTGCACGTGCTGTCCTTCGCGCTCCCTCTGTGGGCGGTGATCCATCACCCGGAGCTGATCTGGGTCGTCGGCGTCCTGGTCGCGCTGAACGCTCTGTTCACCGCCGCCTTCCAGGTGCCGGCCAGTGCGGGGATCGTGAGCGTCGGTGCGGCGAGCAGGCCCCTGGTCATCGGCGCGCTCTGCCTGGCGATCTCCTACCTGTTCTTCCTCTCCGGCTGGTCATCATCGCCGGGTGTGCTGGTGCTCGTGCTGATCCTCTTCCTCGCTGCGCACACCGCAGGAGAGGTGCTGTACAGCGCCGGCACGATGGAGCTGCTCTTCCGGCTGGCGCCTGCGCAGCAGCAGGGTCAGTACGGTGCGTTCTACGGGATCAGCAACGGGCTGGTCTCCTCCGTGGCGCCAGCGATCCTCGGCGCCGCGATCGCCCTCAGCGGCGGGTGGGGATGGTGGATCCTCGCAGCGGCGACGATCCTCCTGGCGCTCCTCATCCGCGCTGTGAGCAACGGCGCGGACCCACAGGATCCTCCCGGCACGATCGATGCGTGACCGTCCGGATACGGCGAGGTCAGGAGGTGAGCTGCTCCGGGGCGTGCTGAGCTGCCCATGCCGCCCAGCCCGCATAGCTGCCCTCGAGCTCGACCACCTCGAAGCCGGCCCGGCGCAGGGCGGCTGCAGCCACGGCGTTGCGCACGCCGGACTGGCAGTAGGTGACCAGAGGGCCGGCCTCCGGGGCGGGCAGGGCATCCTGCTGGAAGAGGACCTTGCCGGCGTTGAGCTGCTGTGAGCCGGGGAGGTGGCCGTTCGCGTGCTCGGTGCGGTTGCGCACGTCCAGCAGCAGGGCGTTCTCGTGCTGGGCGAGGAAGCCCCCCAGGTCCGCCGGAGTGACCGTCTCCGGGACGGCGCGCGGCAGGCCCTCGAGCGTCGGGGTGTATCCGGCGATGTGGTCGATGCCCACGCGCACCAGATGGTCACGGATCTCGCCGGCCGCGTCGGCGTCCGGGGCGAGCAGCACCAGGGGCGTGTCCTCGGCCTCAGGATCATAGGCCCAGGCCCCGAAGCTCGCGGCCTTGGCGGCGCCGGGCACGGTCAGCGCGCCGGCGACCGTACCTCGATGGATCTCAGCCTGCGGGCGGACGTCCAGGAGCACCATGCTGCCGTCGTCCAGGCCCTGTGCGATCTGCGCGGTCTCGAGCTTCGCCAGCGGCGGCCGCTCGCCGAGCGGGGCCGGGCCCTGGACGTTCTGGCGCTTCATGCGGGCGAAGTAGGCGTGGGCGTCGGGCTGACCGTCGAGCAGCTCATCGATGAAGCCCTGCTCATCGTCGTTGGCCAGATAGGGCGCCCACCAGGCGAATCTGCGTTCATACCCGACGGTGGTCGAGGGCAGTGCCCCCAGGGCCTTGCCGCACGCGGAGCCCGCACCATGTCCCGGGAAGACCTGCACATGATCGGGGACGGTGAGGAAGGAGTCCTTCAGCGAGGCGAACAGCTGCTTCGCGCCGGTGAAGCGGGTGTCCTGGAAGCCGGCGGCCTCATCCAGCAGGTCCGGCCGGCCCACGTCGCCGGAGAAGACGAAATCGCCCGTGAGGTAGTAGCCGGGCTCGTCCGTGACGGCACCGTCGGTCACCAGGAAGGACAGGTGCTCCGGGGTGTGGCCCGGGGTATGGCGCGCGGTGATGGTGAGGTTCCCGAGCGTGAGGGTGTCCAGATCGTGCAGGACCTCGGCGTCGAAACGGTAGGTCCAGTCCTCTCCGCCTTCACCGGAGACGTAACCGGTCGCGCCGGTCGCGGCGACGAGCTCGCGGGTGCCGGAGAGGAAGTCGGCGTGCACGTGGGTCTCGGTCACGGCGGTGATCCGCAGGCCGTGGCGGGCAGCGAGGTCCAGGTACCGCTGGACGTCGCGGCGGGGATCGACGACGAGCGCCTCTCCGCTGGCCTGACAGCCGATCATGTAGCTGGCCTGGGAGAGGTCCTCATCGTAGATGCGCTCGAGAAGCATGATTCCTCCTGCGGTTCAGAAATGGACGGTGCTGCGCGGGTCGGTGACTGCGGTGACTGCGGTGAACGGCGGCGGCATTGACTGGAACTGCCGGTGATCAGGCCAGGGACAGGAACATCTTCTCCAAGTCCTTCTTGTCCAGGCTCTCCTCCGGGTTCTTCAAGCACTGCTCGAGGCCGCTGGCGATGATCGCGAACCCTGCACGGTCCAGTGCCTTGGACACCGCGGCGAGCTGGGTGACCACATCCTTGCAGTCGCGCCCCTCCTCGAGCATGCGCACGACGGCAGCCAGCTGCCCCTCGGCGCGCTTGAGACGATGAACGGTGGGGGTGAGCTCATCGAGATTCAGCTGCACGGAAGCTCCTGATGGTCGGGTATCTCGACCGTATACCCCAGGGGGTATCACGCTCAACCCCCTGTCGAGGACTGGCGAGCGGCGGCCGGACGGCCCACGGCGGAGCCACCGCAGACAGGCAGGGGCCGCTGCGCAGCGGTGTGGCAGAGTTTCCTGCAGGGCCATGAACAGCCCGTCCCGCCTGAGCGAAGGAGCCTCCGCATGCGCGCACTGATGCTGCACGAGAAGAACCGGATGTCGATCGAGGAGGTCGAGCCCGTCGGCGCTCCCGGCCCAGGACAGGTTCGGATCAAGATGCACACCGTCGGCATCTGCGCCTCGGACGTGCACTACTGGACCGACGGCAAGATCGGCCCCTTCGTGGTCGAGGCGCCGATGATCCTGGGGCATGAAGGCGCCGGCACCGTCGTCGAGGTGGGCGAGGGCGTCACCCACCTCTCCCCCGGTGACCGGGTCGCGATGGAGCCCGGCGTGCCCGATCCCAGCTCCCGTGCGGTGCGCGAGGGCAACTACAACGTGGATCCCGGCGTGCAGTTCTGGGCCACCCCGCCCGTGCACGGCTGCCTCGTCGACGAGGTCATCCATTCCGCCGCCTTTACCTTCAAGCTTCCCGACAGCCTCAGCTTCGCCGAGGGTGCGCTGATCGAGCCGTTCTCCGTGGGCATGTACGCCGCGACGAAGGCCGGGATCAAGCCCGGCGATGTCGCCGCCGTCGTCGGCGCCGGGACCATCGGGATCATGACCGCGATCGCCGCCCGCGCGGGCGGCGCGAGCACCGTCTTCATCTCCGACGTGCTGCCGCAGAAGCTCGCGCTGCTCGACGGGCTCGAGGGCATCGTCACGGTCGACGCCACCACGGAGGACCTGGGCGAACGGGTCCGCGCGGAGACCGGCGGCTGGGGCCCGCAGGTGGTGTTCGAGGCCACCGGCGCCACCCCCGCCTACAAGAAGCTCTGGGAGCTGCCCGCGCCGGGCGGCCGCATCGTGCTGGTGGGCATGCCGGTGGATCCGGTGCCCTTCGACATCGCCACCGCGCAGAGCCGCGGCATCTCCCTGGAGACGGTGTTCCGCTACGCGAACGTCTACCAGAAGGCGATCGACCTCGCCGCGACCGATGCCGTGGACCTCTCCCGCTTCGTCTCGGAGACTTTCACCTTCGAGAACTCCGTGCAGGCCTTCGAGCGCTTCCTCGAGGGCCGGCCGACGGATGTGAAGCTGCAGATCACACTCTGATGCCCCGCCTGCGGGTGCTGCTGGACCTCGACGGCACGCTGGTGGACCGCCAGCGTGCCTTCGAGGACTGGGCGCGGTTCTTCCTCGTGGAAGTCCGAGCCCCGGCGGCGGAGCTGGAGTGGCTGCGGGCGGCCGACGAGAACGGGTACCGCCCGCGACCCTAGCTCGCCGCGGCGATCGTCGAGCGGCTGTGCCCCTCTTCCCAGGCATCCGAGATCGAGCAGCGCCTGCAGCTCGAGGTGATCGAAAGCATCACCTGCTACCCCGGGGTGCTCGATGCGCTGCGCGTTCTGCGCGACGGGGGTGCTGAGCTCATCCTGGTCACCAACGGGACCGTTCTCCAGCAGAGCGCGAAGATCGAGCGCACTGGGCTCAGCCCGCTCCTGGGTCGAGTGGTGATCTCCGAGGCGGTGGGGGATGAAGAAGCCGGATCCGAGGATCTTCGCGCTCGCTGTCGACGGGCTCGAGAACGGCATCGAGACGTGGATGGTGGGCGATCATCCGTCGGCCGATATCGCGGGTGGCCGCGCGGCCGAGTTCTTGACTGGCTGGGTCAGTCATGGGGAAATCTGGCCGCACCCCTGGGAGCCGACGTTGAGCGCATCGACAACCAGGGAGATCCTGTGGACCCTTGCCGCATGACGTGGGAGTGCTCCGCGGACGCCTCTCTCCGGAGGCGCCAGGAAGGGATAGTCTCAAGAGCTGATTTGCACCCCCATAGGAGCTGATGATGTCCGCCTCTCCCGTCACCGTCGTGCCCGCCGTGCGTCTGGCACCCGACGCCCCCGCCGCCGCCACGACGCCGGACCAGTCCCCGGTTCAGTACGCCGTGCACGTGCTGCACGACAATCCCGAGTGGCTGCCACCGTTCCGCCGGGCCTTCGAGGCCGAGGGCGTGCCGCTGGTCGAATGGCGACTCGGCGAAGGTCACCTCGACCTGGACTCCGAACCGCCCCGCGGAGTGATCTGGTCGCGCCTGAGCGCCTCCTCGCACACCCGCAACGCCCCGCTCGCCAAGGACGCCGCCCGCTCGATCACTGCCTGGGCCGCCTCCTGGGGTCGCCGCGTGGTCAACGGCCAGCACGTCGCGGACCTCGAGGTCTCCAAGATCCTCCAGCACGCCCAGCTGCGTCGCGCCGGCTTCGACGTACCTCGCACCCTCGCAGTCTTCGGGAGCGACAGACTGATCGACGTGGCCGAAGGCTTCCGCGCTCCGTTCCTGACCAAGCACAACCAGGGCGGTAAGGGGCTCGGAGTGCGTCGTTTCGACGACCACGCCACTTTCGCCGACTACGTGCACGGCGACGAATTCGAGGACGCCGCCGACGGGATCACCTTGCTGCAGGAGCTGCTGGTCGCCGACGAGCCCGCCATCACCCGTGCCGAGTTCGTCGGCGGTGAATTCGTCTACGCGGTGCGGGTGGACACCTCCGGTGGGGCCTTCGAGCTGTGCCCCGCTGAGGCCTGCGCCATCCCCGGCCAGGACGACGCGGCGGAGCCGATGTTCCGGATCCGCCCTGAGGTGACCGCAAGTACGCCTCTGATCCGCCGGTACCAGGCGCTGCTGACCGAGCTGGGTATCGAGATCGCCGGGATCGAGTACATGACGACGGTAGACGGCCGTACCGTCACCTACGACGTCAATACCAACACCAACTACAACCCCGAGGTCGAGGCATCTCTGGAAGTCTCTGCCGCCCGGCACATCGCCCGCTACCTGGGTTCCCTGCTGAACGAAGAACGAGAGGCAGACGAGAACTGATCCCGGGACGTGGATGGTGGGAGATCGTCCCTCGGCCGGCGTCGGCGGCGCACGAGCCGTCTGCGGACGCGACGATCCGGTTCAGGCCGACTCCTTTGACAGCATTTAGAGGTTGTCCGATGAGTAACAGCGTTCAACTGTTGTCTAAATGCGCATACTGGGGTGCGTCATGGAGAGCTAGCCTCAAGCGATGAGCTCCTACGACGACACCCGGCGAGCCTGGGACGACGCGTCCTCCAAGCATGTGCGGGAGTACGCGGAACTCCTCGAGCAGGCCCGCATCGCCCGGCTGCTGCCGGTCGAGGACGAGCTGCTGCGGCCCCTGATCGGCGACGCCGAGGTGCTGCATCCGCAGAGCGGTCACGGGCTCGACGACCACGCGCTCCTCCGACTCGGAGCTCGCAGCGTGCGCGGCCTGGACTACAGCCTGACGGCGGTCTCCGCTGCGCAGCGCCGGGCCGACGAGCTGGGCGTCCCGTGCCGCTACGAGGTCGCCGAGCTGCCGGACACCGGGCTGCCCGGGCAGATCGCGGATCTGGTCTACACCGGCAAAGGCGCCCTGATCTGGATGGAGGACCTCGACGCCTGGGCGGCGGAGATGCATCGACTGCTGCGTCCCGGCGGGCATCTGTTCGTCTACGAGGCGCATCCTCTGGTGCCGCTGTGGGCCTGGGACCACGACGAGGCGCGGGTGCGAGAGGACCGCAGCTACTTCGCCGCGCACCACGTCAACGACACCTTCCCGGCCCGCGGGGCGACGGAGCATCAGCGGACTTTGGCCGAGATGGTCATGACGGTGCAGGGCGCCGGCTTCGAGCTGCTGCATCTCGCAGAGCATCCCCAGCCGTTCTGGATGCCCGAGGACGAGGATGCGGCCGCCGCCTGGGACGGTCGGCTGCCGAACGCCCTCAGCCTGCTGGCGCGTCGGAGGAGCTGAGCGCCGCCCGGCGCTGCCAGAACACGACGGCGCTGGCCGCGGCGACGTTCAGGGAGTCCACTCCCCCGGCCATCGGGATCACCACGTGCGCATCGACTGCATCCAGCGTGGCGGGCTTCAGCCCGTGGCCCTCGGCGCCGAGCACGAAGGCGACCTTGCGGTCCGGGCCCAGATCCACCTCGTCGAGCGGGATGGCGCCCTCGGTGAGGGCCATCGCGAGCACATCGAAGCCGGCCTCGTGCAGCAGGTCCACGCCTTCGCGCGGCCAGGCGTCCATGCGCGTCCACGGCACCTGGAAGACGGTGCCCATCGAGACTCGGATCGAGCGGCGGTACAGGGGGTCCGCGCACTGCGGGGTCACCAGCACCGCATCGACTCCGAGCGCGGCGGCGGAGCGGAACATGGCGCCGACGTTCGTGTGGTCCACGATGTCTTCGATCACCGCGACAGTACGCGCGGTGCGCAGCAGCTCGCGAGCCGTCGGCAGCTCGGGCCGCTGCATCGAGGCGAGCGCCCCACGGTGCAGGTTGAAGCCGGTGAGCTGCTCGACCAGCGATTCCTCCCCGGCGTAGACGGGCACGTCAGGGAACTGCTCGTAGAGCGGGGCGAACTTCGCGAGCCACTTCTCGTTCATGAGGAAGGAGCGCGGCGCCATCCCGGCCTCGATCGCCCGGGAGATCACTTCGTAGCTCTCGGCCATGAACAGGCCCCGCTCCACCTCGACGCGGGAGCGCAGGCGGACGTCGGTCATGCGCAGGTAGTCGTCCAGCGCCGGATCTGCGAGGTCGGTGACCTGCTGCAGCTGAGGGTGCTCCACCACCGGGTCAGTTCAGGGAGAGCGAGCGGGCGGTGTACCGCTCGCCGCGCTGCTCGACGATCAGCGGCAGGCCGAACGTGCGGGTGAGGTTCTGGGAGGTGAGGGTCTCGCCGATGGGGCCGGCGGCGACCACGGCGCCCTCGCGCAGCAGCGCCACATGGGTGTAGCCGGGCGGGATCTCCTCGACGTGGTGGGTGACCAGCACGGTCACCGGAGTCGCAGGGTCCTTCGCGAGCCGTCCCAGGGTGCGCACGAGGGACTCGCGGCCACCGAGGTCCAGGCCTGCGGCGGGCTCATCCAGCAGCAGCAGCTCGGGATCGGTCATCAGCGCCCGGGCGGCGAGCACGCGCTTGCGCTCGCCGGTGGAGAGGGTGCCGAACATTCGCGCGGCGAGATCTCCGACGCCGAAGGCGGCCAGCAGGGTGCGGGCACGGTCCAGATCGATCTGGTCGTACTCCTCACGCCAGCGGCCCACCACACCGTAACCGGCGGTGACCACGACGTTCTCCGCGGTCTCCTCGACCGGGATGGTGTCGGCGAGCTCCTGGCTGGCCAGCCCGATCAGGGGGCGCAGCTCGAACACGTCGACCTTGCCGAGCCGCTCGCCGAAGATCTCGACGCTTCCGGTGCTGGGATGCATCCGGGCGGAGAGCAGCCGCACGAGGGTGGACTTCCCGGCGCCGTTGGGGCCGAGGACCGCCCAGCGCTCCCCCTCGTTGACCTCGAGGGAGACCGCATCGAGGATCGGCGCCCCGCTGCGGCGGACGGTGACATCGTTCAAGGAAGCTGCTGCGACGGACATGCCTCTGAGCCTATCGGGTGAGCGGCCCCTCACCTGCTCACGTGGCCGACATCCCACCCATAGACTGACCGAGCCCGACTCGCCGCTCCAGGAGGTGCTCGTGCCGCATCGGCCCGTCTCCCTGCACGCCCCCCGAGGGTCCATCGCCGCCGACGTGATCCGTGAGGGCATCGACGCCCTGCTCGCGGACCAGGATGGCGACGTCCCGCTCCAGTTCTCTCCGGAGGTGCTCGCGGAGGCGGAACGGGCCGCCGCCCAGGATCCTTCGGCCGCGCAGCGCATCGACCGCACCGAGATCCCGTTCATGACCCTGGATCCCGCCAGCTCCACCGACCTCGACCAGGCGATGCACCTCGAGCGCACGAGCGACGGGTTCCGGGTGCTGTACGCGATCGCCGATGTGCCGTGGTTCGTCGCGCTCGACGGCCCGCTGGACCATGCGGCCCGCGACCGCGGCGAGACGCTCTATCTGCCGGACCGGCGGATCCCCCTGCACCCCGAGGTGCTCTCCGGGGGCGCCGCCTCCCTGCTCCCGGACCAGGACACCCCGGCGTTCGTCTGGGTGCTCGACCTCGACGGGGCGGGCGAGGTGCGCAGCATCGGCCTCGAGCGCGCGATGATCCGCTCCGTGCAGAAGCTCGCCTACGACAGGGTGCAGGAGGAGCTCGATCAGGGCGCGGGCCAGCCGATGATGCTGCTGCTCCAGGAGATCGGGGCGCTGCGGACCCAGCTGGAGGCCCAGCGCGGCGGTGCGAGCTTGAATGTGCCCGAGCAGGAGATCGTCGCCGAGGGGGACGTGGTGCAGCTCAGCTGGCGCCGCCCCAATCCGATCGAGGACGCCAATGCGCAGATCTCGCTGATGACGGGCATGGCGGCGGCCTCGCTGATGCTCGAGCACGGTGCCGGCATCCTGCGCACCATGCCCCCAGCCGAGCAGCAGGCGGTGGACCGCTTCCGCCGCCAGAGCCAGGTGCTCGGGATCCCCTGGACCACCGAGCAGAGCTACGGGGAGTTCCTGCGCTCGCTGGACTGGCACGAGCCGACGCACCTGGCTCTGCTGAACCTGGCCACCTTCCTGTTCCGGGGTGCCGGCTATGCGGCGTTCGCCAGCGCTGCGGAGGTTCCCGAGGACCCGGAGCAGTCCGCGATCGCCGCCCCTTACGCGCACACCACCGCGCCGCTGCGCCGCCTGGTGGATCGGTTCGTGCTGCTGGTCTGCTACGACCATGTCTCCGGCCGCACCCCCTCACCGGAGCTGCTGGCGGCGATGGCGGAGATCCCGGAGGCGATGCGCGCGGCCGGAGCTCGTGCCGGTGATCTGGAGCGCAAGGCGATCGGGCTGGTGGAGACCGCCGCCCTCGCCGCCTGGGAGGGCGAGGAGTTCGAGGGGACCGTCCTCGAGCGCCGGGAGGCGACGCAGTCCAGCAACGGGAACGGTGGGGGGAACGGACAAGGAAACCGTCATGGGAACGGCAATGGGAATAGCGGTGCCCCCACCCGCGTCGAGGTGCAGCTGACGGATCCGCCGATCACGACCTGGGTGCCGATGGACGCCGCGCCCGGCGAGGTGGTGCGGGTCCGGCTCGAGTCCGTCGACCCAGCGAAGCGCCGCGCCGTCTTCGTCGCAGCCGGAACCGACGCCGCCGATCGGGCCGACGCCGCCGACGGGAACACGGCGTGAGCGAGGCCGCCGCGGGCAGGGACCTAGTCGCTCTTCCTCGCGCGGCGGTGCTGATGCTGTGGGTCTCCGCCTACCTGCGCGGTGACATGGGGCCCGACGACGCGGCACAGATGAGCTACGGCGTGGGGCGCAGCGGCCCCAGTGGCGAGGGAGAGGACCTCTTCAGCTGGATGACGGGTCTGCGACGGCTGCCGCTCGCGCAGCTGCGACTGGTCCTGCCTGTCCCCGGCCGCCTGGCCGGTCTCGTCGGCCCTCCCTCTGCGATCCCGCTCGCGCTCGCCGCGGAGCAGGCGATCGTGGTCACCGCCGCGGGCATCGCCGACCACACGCTGATCCCCGTCCTCTCGTCCGTCGAGCATGAGGGAGGCCCGGTCAGCGCGGTCTCCTGGGCACGCGCGGCCGCGCCGGTGGGCGCCCAGGTGCCGCCGGCCGCCACCTCGGGCAGCGCACGCCAGGATCTGCTGCAGGCGCTGCAGCGGGCCGCGAACGGGAGCGTCGAGCTGGATCTGGTGCCGGATGAGCCGGTGGAGCCGGCCCGGATCCCGCCCGGGTGGGTCTCCACCGCTCTGCCTCGCCACATCGACAGCTCCGCGGCGCATCTGCTGGTGCTCGCCGCGCGCACCGTGCTGCTCACCCGCGCGGAGATCGACGAGGGGCACGGCCACACCGTGCACCTCGCCGAGGCCCTGGCCCGGCGCGGGCTGCTCGACGAGTTGCATGAGGCGGCCCGCAGTGCGCTCGTCGAAGCCGTCGAGCGGATCCTCGCCGAGCAGACCGGCTGAGCCCCGGACCCCCTGTGCGTCAGGAGCTCTGCGCGAGCACGGTCCGGTACACCTCCAGGGTGCGCTCGGCGATCGAGGTCCAGGAGAAGTGCTCGGCCGCCCGGCGCCGGGAGGCCTCGCCCATCTGCTTCGCCCGAGCAGGATCGGAGACCATCCGCACCAGCGCGTCGCGGGTGTCCGCGATGAGCTTCTCGGGGTCCACCGGGGTGCCGGTCCCGTCGGTGACCTGCTCGAGCTGGACGAGATAGCCGGTCTCTCCGTCGACCACGACCTCGGGGATGCCGCCGGTCGCGGAGGCGACCACGGGGATGCCGCAGGCCATCGCCTCGAGGTTCACGATCCCGAGCGGCTCGTAGATGCTGGGGCACGCGAAGGTGGTGGCGTGGGTGAGGATCTGGGTGAGCTCGTGCCGGGGCAGCATCTCGGTGATCAGGTGGACGTTGCCGCGCTCCTTGGCGAGCTCTTCGACCAGCGAGCTCACCTCCTGCGCGATCTCCGGGGTGTCCGGGGCGCCGGCGCACAGCACCACCTGGTAGTCGCGGGGAAGATCCCGTACCGCGCGCAGGAAGTACGGCAGGCCCTTCTGGCGGGTGATCCGGCCCACGAAGACGATCGTCGGCGCCTCGGGGTCGATCCCTCGGGAGGTCAGCGCCGAGGTCTCCGGATTCGGGGACCACGACTCGATGTCGATGCCGTTGTGGACCACGTGGACCTTGGCCGGGTCGACCGTCGGGTAGGACCGCAGGATGTCCTCGCGCATGCCTGCCGAGACGGCGATGACGCCGGCCGCGCCCTCGTAGGCGGTGCGCTCGGCGAAGGAGCTCACCGCGTACCCGCCGCCGAGCTGCTCGGCCTTCCACGGCCTCAGCGGCTCCAGCGAGTGGGCGGAGAGCACGTGCGGGGCACCATGCAGCAGCGACGCCATATGGCCGGCGAAGTTCGCGTACCAGGTGTGGGAGTGGAGGAGATCCGCCCCCGCGCAGTCCGCCGCGATCAGCAGGTCCGTCCCCAACGTCGAGAGGGCGGCATTGGCGCCCTCGAGCTCGGCGGGAGTCGAGTAGGAGAATGTCCCCTCCTCATCCCTCGGGGCGCCGAAGGCCCGCACCCGCACGTCGATGTGCGGGCGCAGCACCTTCGTCAGCTCGGCGACATGGACGCCGGCACCGCCATAGACCTCGGGCGGATACTCCTTGGTGAGCAGATCGACACGCATGTCAGGCTCCTTCTCATGGGCTCGAACGGTTTCTCATGGGCAGAGTCAGATCATCGGACAGCGCCTGGGCCGCGCTGCGGTCCGAGGGACGAAGTCCGGCGTGATGGGTGCCACTTCTGGACTATCCTCGCACCATGTCGTCCAAAAAGGTTCTCGCCATCGTTCTCGCCGGCGGCGAGGGGAAGCGGCTGATGCCGCTGACCCTTGATCGGGCCAAGCCCGCGGTGCCGTTCGGCGGCATCTACCGCCTCATCGATTTCGCCCTGTCGAATATTGCCAACTCCGGCTATCTGCGCGTCGTGGTGCTCACGCAGTACAAGTCGCACTCCCTCGACAAGCACATCGCCCAGACCTGGCGGATGAGCTCGCTGCTGGGCAATTACGTCGCACCGGTCCCGGCGCAGCAGCGCATGGGCAAGCACTGGTTCCGCGGCAGCGCCGACGCGATCGCCCAGTCCCTGAACCTGATCTACGACGAGAAGCCCGACTACGTGGTGGTGGTCGGCGCCGACAACATCTACCGCATGGACTTCTCGCAGATGCTGGACGCCCACATCGAATCCGGGAAGTCCTGCACCGTCGCAGCGATCCGGCAGCCGATCGAGATGTCCGACCAGTTCGGGGTGATCGAGACCGATTCGTCGGATCCCACCACCATCAAGGCGTTCGTCGAGAAGCCGACCGAGACCGAGGGGCTGGCCGACGATCCCAGCTCGATCCTCGCCTCGATGGGCAACTACATCTTCAATGCCGACGCGCTGGTCGAGTCGGTGACCCGGGATGCCGAGGACGAGACCTCCAAGCACGACATGGGCGGGGACATCGTGCCCTCCTTCGTGGCTAAGAATGACGCGGCCGTCTACGACTTCATCCGCAACGACGTGCCCGGTTCCACCGACCGGGACCGTGACTACTGGCGGGACGTCGGCACGCTCGATGCGTTCTACGACGCGCACATGGATCTGATCTCGATCCATCCCGTCTTCAACCTCTACAACTCCGAATGGCCCACTTTCACCGGCCACCGCAACGAGCCGCCGGCGAAGTTCGTCCATGCCGGGCCGGGCCGCGTCGGCTCCGCCGTGGACTCGGTGATTTCCCCCGGAGTGGTCGTCTCGGGTGCGCAGGTCTCCAGCTCGGTCCTGTCCCCCGGCGTACGGGTGAACTCGTGGTCCAACGTCTCCGACTCGGTGCTGATGGACGGTGTGATCGTGGGTCGCCACTGCCAGATCCATCGCGCGATCATCGACAAGGGAGTCGTGGTGCCCCCGCGCACCCAGATCGGTCTGGATGCCGCGAAGGATCGTGCGCGCGGCTGGGTGGTCACGGAGTCGGGCATCACGGTGCTCGGCAAGGGCACGGTCATCACCCCGTGACCACTGCGGCGACCGAACCCACCGCCCGCACGGCGACCGGGCTGCTGGTCTCCGACGTCGACTCGACCTTCCTCACCCAAGAGGTGATCGAGCTCGTCGCGGAGCATGCCGGGGTGCGGGACCGGGTTGAGGAGATCACCACGGCTGCGATGCGCGGCGAGCTCGATTTCGCGCAGTCCCTGCGCGCCCGGGTGGCGCTGCTCGAGGGGCTCGATGAATCGGTGCTCGCAGCGGTCCGGGGCGTGCTGGTCCCCACCCCGGGCGCGCTCGAGCTGGTGCGGCGCGCGAAGGCGGCCGGCTGGGTGACAGCACTGGTCTCCGGCGGATTCCACGAGGTCATCGATGAGCTCGCCGCGGAGATCGGCATCGATCATGTACGCGCCAACCGTTTCGAGATCACGGATGGCCGTTTCACCGGAAGGGTGTCCGGACCGATCATCGACGGCGCCGCCAAGCGCCGTGCCCTCGAGGAGTTCGCCGCGCAGCATCGGGTGCCCACCTCGCGGATCATCGCCCTGGGCGACGGGGCCAATGACCGGGAGATGCTGGCCGCGGCCGGCACCGGAATCGCCTTCCGGGCCAAGCCCGCGCTGCGCGAGATCGCCGACGTGGAGATCGACGGGGAGTCGCTGCTGGACGCCTGGCCCCACCTCGAGAGCGCTGCGAGCACCGTCACCGATCGGTGACCCCAGGCAGCTGACCCACAACAACTGACGGACCATCGTCACCCGGCCGCAGGGCCTGGGTGACGAGGGTCCGTCATGCTGATCTGCTCCGTCGGGTCGACGGAGAGCCGTGCGTCAGGGCTCTTCCGGTCAGGGACGGACGATCGTGTGCAGGGTCAACGACTCCTCCTGCAGCTCGTCCCAGCTGCTCGCCACGCCGGAGAGCACGGCCAGCCCGCCGGTCGGCATGCCGATGCGGGCCTGGGCGACTGCGCCGGGATCGGAATCATCGTCGGCCAGCAGCGCGCTGAGGGTAGAGATCGTCGGCTCATGGCCGATGACCAGCGTGACCGGGTGCTGGTCTCCGATGCCGTGCACCAGTGCGAGGAGCTCGGCAGCCCCACCGGTGTAGATCTCCTCGTGGAAGGAGACCTTGCCGTCGAAGCCGGGCATCATCGAGGCCGCCGCCTCCCAGGTCTGGGTGGTCCGCAGCGAATCGGAGACCAGCACCCGGGAGACCTGCACGCTCTGCGCGGCAAGGTACTCCCCGACGAGGCGGGCCTGAGCCTCCCCCTTCTCGGCCAGGGCGCGAGCGTGATCCGGCTGGCCGGATCCGCTCTCCGCCTTGCCATGACGCATCAGGAGCAGCAGACGACTGTCGGGGTCGGAAGATGACATGGAGATGCGTTCACGCCTTACGGGATCGGTGGTGCAGGTTCGGGCTCAGTGTCCCATGCCGAGGCCGCCGTCGACGGGGATCACGGCCCCCGAGATGTACGCCGCATCGTCACTCGCTAGGAACGTGACCGCCTTCGCCACTTCCGACGGATCCGCGAAACGGCCCGCCGGGATCGCCTTGCGGTAGGAGGCCTGGAGATCCTCGGAGAGCGCCTGCGTCATCTCGGTGTCGATGTAGCCGGGCGCGACCACGTTCGCGGTGATCCCGCGGGAGCCGAGCTCACGGGTGAGCGCGCGAGCGATCCCGATCAGCCCCGACTTCGACGCGGCGTAGTTCACCTGGCCCGGCGAGCCGTAGAGGCCCACCACCGAGCTGATCAGCACGATGCGCCCCTTCTTCTTCCGCATCATCGACTTGATGACCCGCTTGACGGTGCGGAAGGCACCGGTGAGGTTGGTGTCGATGACGGATTCGAACGACTCGTCGCCCATCCGCAGCAGCAGCTGATCGTCGGTGATCCCTGCGTTGGCCACCAGCACCTCGATCGGGCCATGGGCCTGCTCGACCGTCTGGATGGCCGCATCCAGGCTCTCCCCGTCGGTGACGTCAGCGGCGACGGTCAGCGCGCCGTCCGGCCCGCCCTGCCCAGATCTGCTGGTCACAGCAACCTTGTCCCCGCGACGGAGGAACTCCTCGGCGATCGCGCGACCGATCCCCCGGTTCCCTCCGGTGATCAGGACACTGCGCGGCTCGGTGGTGGCGTCGGACATTCAGACTCCTGGGTGAGAGGTGGGCGGGGCGGATGCCCTCATAAAGGACGATGTCATGCGGTGAGGGAAACGCCTCGGCATGTGCTCGTGCTCTACGATACGGGGCGAGAGAGTGTCGGGATCCATGGGGGGTACCCGTCCACGAACATCGCCCCGGAAGGTGCTGCCCGATGGCATATCGATTCAATCCTCCGCCGAACTGGCCGATCGACGATGCCAACTGGAGCCCGCCTCCCGGCTGGCAGCCGGATCCCTCGTGGGGCCCCGCTCCCGACGGCTGGAACTTCTGGACCGCGTCCGAGCAGGCCCCGGCCCCGCAGGCGACCTCCGAACAGGCTGGTGCGGCCGACGACGACGATGCCACTCGCGTCGCATCAACCAGTGAGCAGGGACCGACCGCTCCCGCACCTGACGCCGACGACGCCACCCGGGTGGCCTCCACCGGCGAGCAGACGCCTGCCGCCGAGCAGGCTCCCGTCGTTGAGCAGGCTCCCGACGTTGAACAGGCAGCCGGCGATCAGCAGGCATCCGCCGGGCAGTACGGGTCGCTGAACCCCTACGGGCAGGCTCCCGCCGCCCAGGATGCGCCCGTGCAGGGTGCGCCCGAGCAGGATGTCGACCAGTCCGCTGGCGGCGGCTCCATGCCGCTGGCCGACGACCAGAGCAGCTCAGCCCCGGCGGAGTCCGTCGGTCGCCACGCTGCGGAGCCCGCCGCCGCCGCGGAGCCCGTTGCCGCTCCGGAGCCCGCCGTCGCAGCCGAGCCGGCTGGGACCGCTGAGGAGTCCGGCCTTGCCGCCGCGCCGCAAGATGCGTCCGCAACGGCCGTCCATGATGACGCCACCCATGTCGCGGACTCCGGGCAGCGCGACAGCGCCGCTCCCGATGCCGCCGGTTCCCACGCAACGCAGGCGGAAGGCGCCGCTGAGACTGCCGAATATGGGGGCCCCGATCTCGAGGCCGACCTCGCACAGCAGGCACCCTACGAGTCCGCGCCGTACGAGTCCGCAGAGCCCGTCGCCGCCGATGACAGCAACCACTCCGGTGAGGGCTCTCAGGGCGCCGGCTACGGCATGGCGGCCGGTGCCGCAGCCGCCGGCGGGGCTGCTGGCGCGGCAGCCGCGTCCGGCCAGCAGGATCCCTCCGGTCAGGGCTACGGGCAGGCATCCCCCAGCCAGGGCTACGGCCAGCAGCCCGCGGACCAGGGCTATGGCCAGGGTTCGCCCGCTCAGGGCTACGGCGACGGCTCCTCCGCTCCCGCCTATGGCCAGGCATCACCTGCCCAGGGCTATGGCCAGCCCTCGCCGGCCCAGGGCTACGGTCAGGCCTCGCCCGCCGCGGGCTACGGCCAGGGTTCCGCACCGGACTACCCGGGACAGGGCTCCGCCTCGGACTATCCCGCACCGGGCTACGGCCAGAACTCCCCCGGAATCGACACCGGGTCCGGCTGGACCGCGTCGACCGGCGCCGGTGAACCGCCGAAGAAGGGCATCATCCAGCGCTTCTGGTGGATCGGCTGCCTGATCGCGATCGTGCTCGTGCTCGCGCTGATCGCCATCGGCGGCATCTTCCTGTTCAGCCGCTCGGGCGGCACGGAGGCCGGTGGTGGCGGTTCTACCACCACTCAGGAGGAGGATCCGACGACGGACGAACCCACCGACGAGGAGACCACCGAGGAAGAGCCGACCGAGGAGGAGACCACCGAGGACGAGATCCCGATCCCGACCGATCTCAACACGATCGACCCGGCCGCCGAGGCTGAGGCGATCAACATCGTGGGACCCGATGGCACGGGCACCATGGCGGTCCACATGGTCTACACCCCCGGCGCGGAGCTGGAGCGAAGCTACGGAGGTGCCGTCGAAGACGCGCAGCAGGGCGACTACGTCGTGCTCACCGCCAAGATGACGGTGACCGAGGGCGAGCTGTCCATGAACCCGTTCCGGTTCGATATCCAGACCCCCTACGGCGGCGCCGTGGAGCCGGCCACCGCGAGCTTCGGCCTCAAGGGCTCCGGGACCGACGGCCCGAACGAACACCAGGCAGGAGAGGAATACACGCTCACGCTCCTCTTCGACGTGAAGCGTGCCGGTGGCAACAAGCTGGTCTTCGACTCCCGTGCCGACCAGTACTCCTGGGACGTCCCTGCGTGACCCAGCGCCAGCGCTTCAACCCGCCGCCCCACTGGCCGGAGCCTCCGCATGACGGATGGATCCCGCCGGCGGACTTCCGACCCCAGTACTCCTGGGGTCCGGTGCCGGCGGGTTGGAGGCTCTGGCTGAAGGACCAGCCCTCAGGGCAGGGCGAGGCACCGTTGCAGGACTCCGAGGATGTCCCTGCCAGCGGTGCCCGCCCGCGGTCTCGGGTGGACCAGTACCCGGTCGCCGTGCTGAACCCCGGGATGTGGACGGAGAACCACCTGCAGTCCGAGGACTATGGGTTCCCTCCGGCGAAGCCCCGCAAGCAGCGGCCGCGGCTGCGGCTCGGGGTGACGATCTCGGTCACCGCTCTGGGATTCGTGGTCGCTGCGCTCACCGCAGTCATGTTCGTGCTGCTGGTCGACTTCGCGATCGAAGACCTGCCCGGGATGATGGCGGAGGCCGCGGGGCACCTGCAGGCCGTCGCCCCGGTGACCGAGGCGGGTGCCGCGGCACCGGTCGCCGAATGACCGACAGCACCGCCCGTCGACGCATCCTCTTCAGCCGAGAGACCCTGCTGGGGCTGGTGGCTGTGCTGCTCCTGGCGGCGCTCTGCGTGCTGCTGGGCATGTGGCAGTACGGACGCTACGAGAACCGCCGTGACGAGGCGGCCGTGGTCCGCACCAACTACGAATCCGCACCGGTCTCCCTGGACCAGGTGCTCCCTGATCCGCAGTCGCCGCTGAGCACCGCAGACGTCTGGACCCCGGTGACCCTGCACGGCAGCTACTGCACCGAAGGCGACTGCGTGCTCTATGTGCGCAATCGCCAGCTCTCGGGCCAGGTCGGGTATTGGCAGCTGGTTCCGTTCCAGGCCGACGACGGCACGAGTCTGCTGGTCGTTCGGGGCTGGGTGCCGCAGCAGGCGGATTCCTCCGACCCGGCGCAGCTCGCTCCTGCACCCGAAGGAGAGCTCACCGTCACGGTGCGCCTGCGGCCCGCCGAGCCCGTACTGGACCGGGAGCCGCCCCCGGGCCAGACCCATTCGGTCAACCCCGAGCAGTCCGCCGGGCTGATGGGACTGGAGGATGGGGGCCTCGTCTCCCAGGCGTATGGAGAGCTGGCCGCAGAAGATCCGGCAGCAGAACGGCCGACGGCGCTCCCCTACCCCGACACCTCCCTGGGCCCGCACCTGTCCTACGCCGTCCAGTGGTGGGTCTTCGCGCTGTTCTTCCCGGCCGCTCTGATCTACCGCACGCGCCGGCTCTTCCAGGATCTCGCAGCGGACGAGGAGGAGCGGGACGCCGTCGGCTCCGAGCACTCCGACGCCGCGCCCGCAGCTTCCCGGACCACCCTGGACCATGACGACGAGACGGGGCGAGGCGAAGCGGCATCTGCGGCCACGCCGCGCCCCTCCCGACAGCCCACCGATCACCGTCCCCGCCGTGCGGTCCGCGCTCGGCGCCGGGGCCAGGACGAGGAGGAAGAAGATGCCCTCATCGATCAGCAGACGCCCTGAGCGTAGCAGCGACCCGAGGTCCAGGTTCCTGCCGGGCCCGAGGCCGCGACGCATCGCCCACCGCGGCCTCGCCCTCGACGGGGCCGAGAACACGATGCGTGCCTTCGAGGACGCCCTGGCGGCCGGTGCCGGCATGCTCGAGACAGACACCCGCGCCACCCGCGACGGGCTGGCGCTGGCCTTCCATGATGAGGACCTGCTCCGCGTCGCCGGTGACGAGCGCCGGATCGATCAGCTCAGCGCCCATGAGGCCGGTACGGTGCGGCTCGCCGGAGACGAGCCGCTGGCGATGCTCGAGGATGTGCTGGGCACCTTCCGCGACGTCCCGCTCAACGTGGACATCAAGGACGCCGCGGCGATCGGGCCCGCGGTCGCCGCAATTGCGCGCACCCGCAGCGCCGACCGGGTCTGCGTGGCGGGCTTCGACGGCGACGTGGTCCGCAAGGCCGTCGCCACGATCCACGCAGCCACCGGGACAACCCCGGTGCGCAGCCCCGCCCGCGGCGTGATCGGGAGCTTCCTCGCAGCCCGTGCGGTGGAGGCCCCCGCCCCCGTCATCCGCCGGATCCTCGCTCCCTACGGCGCGCTGCAGGTCCCTCCCACCTATCAGGGGATCCCGGTGGTCACCACGGCGAATGTCGCTGCTGCCCACCGCGCCGGGTGCGAGGTGCACGTGTGGACGATCGATGACCCCAGGACCATGCGGGAAATGCTGGTCATGGGCGTGGATGGTATTATCACCAATCGGGTCGATCTGCTCTCCGAGCTGCTCTCGAATAGTCCCAGCAGCATCTGAGACGCGAGGACCCCACCCGGGTCTGGGAACAGATCCGGCTCCGTGCGCGTTGGCACCTTCGAGTGCCACCACACCACCTTCGAGTGCCACCACACCACAGACCTCTCCGGACGGCACACCGTCCGGCCGCCATCCCCGGCAGGAAGCGAGAACCGCATGAACAGCCGCAGCCTCCGAGGCACCCGACTGGGCTCCCTCTCCATGGAGACCGACGAGGGCGTCCTCGCCGCACCGCGCCAGGAGTCCGTCTACGACTGCCCCAACGGCCACACCATCGTCCTCCCCTTCTCGGTCGAGGCCGACGTGCCCGCCGTGTGGGAGTGCCGCTGCGGCGCCTCCGCGCTGCTCCGTGACCATGAGCGTCCCGAGGTGAAGCCGGGCAAGCCCGTGCGCACCCACTGGGACATGCTGCTCGAGCGTCGCAGCGAAGAGGACCTCCAGGTCCTCCTCGACCAGCGCCTCGCGCTGCTGCGCGCCGGGAAGCTTCACCAGCGCCGCAACCTCTGAGACATCCGCACTGCTCACCTGAGCAGAGCGACGAGGGGGCATCCACCATGCGGTGGGTGCCCCCTCGTCATGTCCCCCGCGCTCGTCGTGTCCCCCGAGCGCGTCGTGGTCCCCGAGCTCGTCATGGTCTCCGAGAGCCAGCGCACGATGGGTGGTGTGTGGCTCCACCCCTCTGAAGTTGTAGCTCCATCCCCTCTGAAGGTGCGGCTCCATCCCCTCTGAACTGTCGCCCACGAAGCCCCCAGGCGACAGTTCAGAGGGGATGGGCGACGCGAGAGCGACAGCTCAGAGAGGACGGGCGATGCGAGAGCGACCACCCAGACCGGATGGGCGGCCCGAGAGCGACAGTTCAGAGGGGATGGGTGACGCGAGCGGGCTCGCGCACGAGACATCGAGCGCTCTGGCCCTGGATGTCCTGGCCCTGGAGTGGCACGGAGCGGTGGGGAGGCTCAGTCTTGGGTGATGATGGGCGGCGTGCTGCCGTCACCGCGTGACGGGCCCGACGAGCGGCTGTCGAGGATGATCTCGCCGTCGATGACGCCGGTGCCGGAGCGGCGGTAGAGCACCTTGCGCGCCCCCTCGGAGCCGCTGCTCAGCCCCATCGCCTTGACCGAGCGGCGCTGCACCGGGGTGAGCAGCAGGACCAACCCGATCAGATCGGTGAGGATTCCTGGGAAGAAGAAGAACAGCGCGGAGAGCAGCGTGAACGCCGGGCGGGAAAGATGCTCCTGCACGTCTCCGCGACCGCGCACAGCGCGAACTAGAGAGCGCAGGCGCACGAAGGACTGCTGACCGGCGGCGACCAGCAACGCGATGCCGACGACCCAGCCCACGGCGATCGCGAGCACGGACCACCAGAGGCTGGTGTTGATCCCGATCAGGACCAGGATGGTGAGCTCCACGAGCCCCAGCAGGACGACCCCCAGCGGGATCAGGACCCCCCAGCGCGAAGTCGAGCCGGAGCGTGAGGTCGAGCCGGAGCGCGGGTTCTGCGCGCCGTCGGCGGCTGAAGCGCGTGCGGACGCCCCCGAAGTGCTGCGCTGCTGTGCGGCCATGAAGGCTCCCTTCCTGCGGTGGCGAACCAGTTCAGCCTAACTCAGGGCCTTGCGAACCGCCTGGGCACGACGTGACAGTCCCCAGACAGTGACCTTCACGAGCGCTTCCCGCACGATTCCCGAGGACATCTTGCTGGCCCCCTCGGTGCGCTCGTCGAAGTCGATCGGCACCTCGGCGATCACCGCCCCCAGGTCGCGGGCACGTCGGGTCATGTCCACCTGGAAGCAGTAGCCCTGGGAGGCGACGTCCTCGGCGATCACTCGCTCGAGCAGTTCAGCGCGGAACACCCGGAAGCCGGCGGTCGCGTCCGAGACACCGAGTCCCATCAGGGCCCGCACGTAGACGTTCGCGCCCCGGGAGAGCACCTGGCGGCGCAGCGGCCAGTCATGCACCGCCCCGCCGGGGATCCAGCGGGAGCCGATCGCGAGGTCGGCGCCGCGTCGCACCGCCTCAAGCAGCCCGGGCAGCTGCTCGGGTCGGTGCGAGGCATCGGCGTCCATCTCCCCCAGCTGCTGGTAGCCGCGTTTGATCCCCCAGGCGAAGCCGGCGAGATAGGCGGGTCCCAGACCCTGCTTGCCGGCCCGGTGCAGCACGTGCACCGCCGGATCCTGGGCTGCCATCTGCTCAGCCCACGCACCGGTGCCATCCGGGGAGGAGTCGTCGACCACGAGGACATCCGCCTCGGGCACAGCGGCGCGCAGACGGGCCAGAGTGCCCGGCAGCGCCTCTCGCTCATCGTAGGTGGGGATGACGATGAGGGTCGGCGGCAGCGGGGCATTGGAGGGATGCATGGTCACTGTCCTCGGCGGGTGCGGGATGGTGCGGTACCGGCAGAACCGCTGCGGGCAGAGCCGCCGCGGGCAGAGGCACTGCGGGTAGAGCCGGTGCTGGCGGTCGCGGAGCGGGCGAGGGCGCGACGGTCGGTGGTCAGCGCGGACAACAGCCCCACCAGTCCCAGGGCGGAGATCACGACTGCGATCCACGGACCTGCCGCGACCGCCGGGGTGATGCCGGTGCGGAGGGGAACGTCGGCCAGCAGCGAGCCTCGGTCCCAATGACCGACCAGGTCGATCTGGCGACCTTCCGGGCTGAAGATCGCAGAATCTCCCACGGTGGAGATGTGGACGACGCTGCGGCCGGACATCACCGCCATCACCTTCGCCTGGGCGAGCTGCTGGATCGCCTCATGGGAGTCTCCGAACAGCGCGTTGTTGGACTGCACGACGATGACCTCGGCGCCTCCATCGACCACATCATGGACGAGGGAGTCGTAGGCGATCTCGAAGCAGATCAGGATCCCCACTTTCCCCTCTCCCTGATCGAGGGCGCCCAGATCCATCACTCCGACGTCCTGCCCCGGGATCATGTCCAGGGAGACCAGGTCGACCTTGTCGGTGAGCTGGCGGAACAGCCCGCGCATCGGGATGAACTCGCCGAACGGCACCGGATGACGCTTGGAGTACTGGTAGGGCGTGGTCGCCTCGGGGGTGAACAGCACCGACTGGTTCAGCCTCTCGGTCTCGCCCACCCGCGTCTGGGTGCCGATCAGGATCGGGGCACCGGCGTCCTCGGCCGCGGAGGTCAGCTGGTCCGCGAGCACCGGATCCTGCCGCGGATCCCAGCCGGTGGAATCCTCGGGCCAGACGATCAGGCCCAGCTGGGTGCCGTCGGCCGCCGTCTGCTCGATGATCTCCCGGGTCACGGCGAGGTGGTTCTCGAAGACGTCATCGGGCATGGTGAAGGAGATCGGATCGATCTCGCCCATCGAGCCCTGGATGGCGGCGATCGTCATGGACGGCCGGTCCACCGGTGCGCGGTTGTGCGGATAGGGGACCACCACGGTCACCAGCACGAGGGACACCGCGATCGCGCAGGGCCATACGCCGGAGAAGCCGATCAGCCCGCGGCGGCGCCTGCCCAGCAGCGCGAGCACGCCGAACAGCAGCAGCTGTCCCAGCAGGGCGGTCACCAGCGAGAGCCCGGCCATCCCGATCCAGGGACCGAGGTTCAGCAGCGGGGACTCGGCCAGTGCGAAGGCACTGGCACCCCAGGACAGGCCACCCCAGGGGGCGGTGCTGCGCAGCGTCTCGACTCCCACCCAGAGCGCCGCGACGATCAGTGCGCTGGAGATGCACAGGCCTCGACGCACCATCACGGTCCGAGCGACCAGGCCGAAGAGCACGATGTAGAGGGCCTCGAACACGCCCAGTGCGATCCAGGGCATCGTACCGGCGTAGGTACTCGCCCAATGCGTCAGCGGGACGAAGAACGCGAGCCCCCAGACCAGTGAGACGAACATCGCGAGCCGTGAGGAGCGGACGAGCAGGCCCGCCCCGAGCAGGGCGATCGCCACCGGCAGCAGCATCCACATGCCGTAGGGAGGAAAGGCCAGCAGTGCGCAGAAGCCGCCGAAGCCGCCGCACAGCACAGCAACCGGCCAGGGTGTGGGTGTGAACTCGTCACGAGACTTACGGCTGCGCTCGCGCGACGGTCTCGACCGTGTGGTCGCCGTCATCCGCCGTCCTGACCGAGCCGGTCGTGGAGGATGTGTCCGTCCACCACCGTGCGCAGGGCGCGCGGGGTCCCCTGGTCCAGGTCGGGCAGGAGCGGGGTGCGGGAGCGCGGGTCGGTGGACCAGCTGTCCACCCGCTGGGCATGGGAGCGGACAGTGAGGTCCCACGGCTCCCACACCACGAAGGTCGCCGGGATCCCCGTCTGCAGGGACCCGGGGTGGCGGTTCCCGGCCACCCGCTGCCCGCCACGGGAGGCGGCGAGGAAGGCCGCGCGGTCGCTGATGCGCTGCTCGGCGGGGCTGGTACGGGCGGCGCCGCGCACCCAGTCCCAGGGATCGGCCGCCGCCGGCTCGCCCGCGGAGGCGAAGGCGAGCGGGGTGCCCTCAGCGAGCAGGTCGAGATAGTCGGCGCTCTCGCTGACCGGGGCGACGATGCGCACTCCCTCTCGGATCCCGGTGGGGCCGGGCAGCCGCAGCACGATGCCGAGCGCGGCCGCTGCGGCATCATCCGCAGGATCAGGGGCAGAGCCGTCGGCGGTCGCGGCGGCGTCCACGAAGCCCGGAGTGATCAGGCAGCCGGTCGCATCGACCTGCTGAACATCGCCGTGGAGCACGCGCGCGGTGTCCTCCGGGCCGGTCCACGCGATGAGCCCGTCCGCGACCAGCATCGCGGAGGCCTCCGGATCGCCGGCGCTGTACAGCACGATCCCGGTGTAGAGCATCGGGGCGGCGGCCTGCCCGGTCGCGGGGGTCTGATGACGGTCGTTCTCGCTCACGGGGCCAAGCTTCTCCCGTCCGCCTGGGAAAAAGCTCATCGGTCGATCTCCTGGGCCACCAGACCTCGTCGCACGGCCCTGATCGACTCGCGTGCGATGTGTCCGAGCTCGGGGTCCGCAGTGAGCTGATCGAGCAGGTCGATCACCTGGCGGCAGTGCCGCACGAAGTCCCCGGGCGGCAGATCGTTGCCCTCGAGCGCTGCGGCCAGGTGCAGACCCTGCGCCCAGCGGTGCACGATCGCAGAGATCGCGGGATCGGGGGCACTGGTGGGCGTGATGCCATATCGGCTCTCAGCGGCCTGCAGGCGCGCGGCGACCCGGGCGGAGGCCTCGAGCGCGGCACCCACGGCGGGCTCGGGGATCAGCTCCGGGGCACGATCGTCGCGGCGAGACTCATGCACCGCGGCGGAGACCACCGCGGCCAGCCCGGCGGCGGAGAGTCCCGACCAGGCGCCGTGCTCCAGGCACTCGGCGATCAACAGGTCCCGGTCGCTGAACAGCCGTCGCAGCCGCAGGCCGCTCGCCGTCGGTCGCAGTTCCGGGGTGGGGGTCGGTCGCAGCTCCGCGGAGCCAGCATCCGTCACCGCGTCGGGGATGCCGACGGCGGACGAGGTGCTGACCCGTTCGAGATAGCCGAGCTCGATGAGCAGGCCGGTGAGCAGGTCGAACTGACGGGCCAGGGAACTGGTGCGCCCCCGGATCCTGCGCTGCACTCCCTCGAGCTCCGCGCGGCTCTTCCGCCAGCGGCCCACCCAGCGCAGATGCGACTCCAGGTCCGGACACTCGCCGCACGGATGCGCGCTCAGCTGTTCGCGCAGGCCGAGCAGCTGCTCATCGGTGGCGACGGTCGAGGGGGTGCGGCCGGTGCGGCGCCGCACCTCGCGGCGATCGGCGTCGTCCTGTCCGGCCAGTCGCTGGCGCAGCGCGGCCGCGGTGTCCTTGCGCACCTTCCCACTGCCCAGGGCATCCTGCCGCGGGAGGCGGAGGCTGTCGATCACGGCGGGCGGGGAGGGGACATCGCCCGGGCGCAGGCTGCGACGTCGGCCCTCGGTGTCCAGCAGGTCCACCTGTGGGCCGCCGAGTACCGCGCGGTCCACGTCCAGCACCACCGCGTACCCCCGGCGCTTCCCGCCGGGAAGCGCGATCACCTCACCACGGCGGAGGTCACCGAGGACCGAGCGGGTCCGGTCCCGGTCCGCAGCAGCGCGAGCCTGGGCGAGGGTCTTCTCGCGCTCGGAGACGGCTTCCTGGAGCTGCGCGTACTCGAGGAGATCGCCGCGGTCGCAGGTCACCGCCTCCTGGTAGGACGTCACCGTGTCCTCGAGCTCCCGGGCGCGGCGGGCGAGCCCCACCACGGAACGGTCTGCCTGGAACTGCGCGAAGCTGGTCTCGAGGGTCTCCCGGGCACGTGCCAGATCGAAACGGTCCAGGAGGTTCACGGCCATGTTCGGGGTGGGTCGGAACGCCGAGCGCAGCGGGTAGGTGCGCTTCGAGGCGAGGGAGGCCACGGCGGGGGCATCGAACCGGGGCCCCGCGACGACCACAGCATGGCCCTCGGTGTCGATACCGCGGCGGCCTGCGCGTCCCGTGAGCTGAGTGAACTCTCCCGGTGTGAGGTCCGCGTGCTCGACACCGTTGAACTTCACGAGCTTCTCGAGCACCACCGACCGGGCTGGCATGTTGATGCCCAGCGCGAGGGTCTCGGTGGCGAAGACGACCTTGATCAGCCCCCGGGCGAAGAGCTGCTCGACCACCGTCTTCAGCAGCGGCAGCATCCCGGCGTGGTGGGCGGCAAAGCCGTCGAGCACCGCGCGGCGGAAGGAGGCGATGCCGAGGACCTCCTCGTCCTCGGCGCCGATCCCGGCAAGCTGCTCGTCGAGCACTGCGCGGATCTCACGTCGCTCCCGGTCATCGGTGAGGTGCAGGCGCGCCCGTGCACACTGCTGCACGGCGCCCTCGCACCCGGCGCGGGAGAAGATGAACACGATCGCGGGCAGCAATTCTGCCTGGTCCAGCAGGGCTACGACCTCGGGACGCCGCATCGTGCGCTGCGGCAGTCCGGGGGCCTGACCGCCGTGGCTCCTACTGTCGCTGCTCCTGCTGTCACCGCTCCGGTTGCCGCCGTAGCCGCTGCCGTCGTAGGCGCCGGGGCCACGCCCCCTGCGCTTGTGGGGAGGGCGGTGCTGTCCGGAGCCGCGGGGCCGGTGGCGCCCGCCGGTGCCCTTCCTCCCCCGGTAGTCCTTGCCGCGCGCGCCGCCGGTCCGCTCGTCGACGGGAAGGGAGAACGAGGTGATGCGTTCGATCTCGGGGTTCACCTGACGGTCGCTGCGGGCGCCCGGACCCTGTGACACCACAGCTTCCCCGTCGGCATCGACGAAGAGGTCCAGGAGTTCATCGCCCACGATCACGTGCTGCCACAGCGGCACCGGGCGAGTCTCGGAGACGATGATCTCGGTGCTCCCGCGGACCTCCTGCAGCCAGGCACCGAACTCTTCCGCATTGGAGACCGTCGCCGAGAGCGAGACCAGCTGCACCGAGCGGTCGAGGTGGATGATGACCTCTTCCCACACCGGCCCGCGCAGGCGATCGGCGAGATAGTGCACCTCGTCCATCACCACGAACCCCAGTCCCTGCAGGAGGTCGGAGTCCGCGTACAGCATGTTGCGCAGCACCTCGGTGGTCATCACGACCACCTCGGCATCGGGGCGGATCGAGGTGTCGCCGGTCAGCAGACCCACACGTTCGGCGCCCAGCCAGTCCACCAGCTCGCCGAACTTCTGATTGGACAGCGCCTTGATCGGCGCGGTGTAGAAGACCTTGTGGCCCCGGGCCAGTGCGAGATGCACCGCGAACTCCCCCACCACGGTCTTGCCGGCGCCGGTGGGGGCGGCGACCAGGACCGAGCTGCCGCCCTCGAGCGCCCGCCCGCCCGCCAGCTGGAACTCGTCGAGATCGAAGGGGTAGCGGGCGGTGAAGGCGGTGAGCTCGCGGGAGGACTGCTCCTGCTGCTGCTCCTGCTTCCACTGGGCGTAGCGCTCGGAGGGAGAGGTCACTGGGCTCCCTCGCTGCCGTCGGCGGTCTCCGCCGCGGCGGGCAGCTCGGCGAGCAGCCGCACCGCTCCGGGCAGCACCCGTGCTGTCAGCGGCAGCAGCGAGCGGGGCTCGCCATCCGCGTAGGCGCGCAGTGCCCGGCCGTGGCGCAGGCCGACGGTCACCTCGCGCACGGGCTGGATCTTCACCGCGTCCAGGGTGGTGTGCGTGCCCCGGTAGACGCGCGGGAAGAAGCGCAGCAGCTGGCTGCGGCCCAGCCCGGCGACGGTGACCAGCTCGAGCATGCCGTCATCGATCCGCGACTCGGGGACGATCTTCATCCCGCCGCCGAAGATCCCGGAGCTGCACAGGGTCAGGATCGTGGCGTCCAGCTCGATCCGCTCGCCCCCGTCGATCTCGAGCCAGTAGGGCAGGGGGGTGAAGGCGGGCAGCTCGCGCATCAGGGCCGTCGTATAGCGGACCGTGTGGCGGGCCCGAGAGCTGTTGGCACGTGCGTTGACCAGGGCATCGAAGCCCAGGTTCACGTTGCCCAGGGCGAGCGAGCGATGCGGCAGCGCATGCTCGCCGGCGGCGATGATCTCGATCGCGTCGATCGTCACCACCGGGCGCGACAGGGCGTGGAGGAGGGCCCGGGTGGACTCCTCCGGATCGTTGATCGTCAGCCCGAGGGCGCGCGCGAAGTCATTGCCGCTGCCGGCAGGGACGATCCCGAGCCGCACCGGGGAGCCGGCCACGATCTCGGCGCCGAGCGAGACGGTGCCGTCACCGCCGACGACCACCAATGCGGTCAGGGAGTCGCGGATCTCCTCGGCGCGGGCCCGGGCGAGGTGGGCGGAGGTGGCGGAGAGGTCCACCACGGAGATCCCGGCCAGCCGCAGCAGATGGCCGACCTGGCGGCCGACCCGGTGAGCGGCTCCCTGTGCAGCGGTGGGATTCGCGAGCAGACCCACACGGAGCCTGCTCACCGCCCGTCCCCGTCGGCGTCGTCCAGGCGGGACGGGCCGTCGATCTTCTCCACCTCGTCGTCGATGCTGCTGGCCTGGTCATCGTCGAGGTCCTCGTCACCGGACCTGCGCGCCTTGCGCCGATCGTGGATCAGCGAGATGACGATCGCACCGAAGAAGAGGCTGGCGATCGCTGCGGACATCGCGATCAGCGTGATCGGCTCCGGGGTGGGGACCATGACGGCGGTGAAGGCGAAGCTCAGGAAGATGATCCAGCGCCACGCCTTGAGCATCGCCTTGCCGCTGACCAGCCCCATGAAGTTCAGCAGGACCATCACCACCGGCATCACGAAGGCGATGCCGAAGGCGAGCATGGTCTTGATCAGCAGCGCGAGGTACTGGTCGTAGGGGATGATCTGCGAGACCGAGCCCTCGGTGGGCGTGAAGCTCATCAGCACCGGCACCAGCTGGCTGACGGCCCAGTAACCGGCCACGCAGCCGACGAAGAACAGCGGGATCGCGCTGCCGAAGAAGCCGATGGCGTACTTGCGCTCGTTCTTGTGCAGGCCCGGCATCACGAACAGCCAGATCTGGGCGATGATCATCGGTGAGGACAGGATCAGGCCGATGTACGCGGCCATCTGCAGCTTGACGTTCAGGCCCTGGCCCACGCCCTGGAAGTTGATCAGCGACTGGAGCTCGGAGTCCTCGCTGGCTGCCTCGATCGGCGCCTTGACGGCGTCGAAGACCCACGGGAACAGGAACCAGCCCACGATGGAGAGCAGCAGGACGGTGATCGCGCTGATCATCAGCCTGTTGCGCAGCTCGACGAGATGCTCGCCGAGCGACATCCGTCCTTCGGGGTCCCTGCGTGACTTATTCGCGGGCTCCGATTCGGTCTGCTCGCGTCCCTGCGTATCACTCGCCACGGATCTGCTTCCTCCCAGCGCTCCGGGTCCGGACGGTCTCCCACCCGGGCCCGCTGTCGACGGCGCGCTCTGCGCCGAGATGCTCAGTCGCGACGGTAGGAATCGTCGTCGTCGTGGGCGCGGATCGGCTCGCGGCCGCGGTCCGCGTCATCGCGAGGGTTGTACTCGCGGTCGTCGTGGGAACGGCTGTCGCGGTCCTCACGCGGGCGCGTGGAGCGGGCCGGACGATCGTCCTCCTCGTCCTCGTCGGCGGGCTTCTCCTCGCCGCGGAGCTCCTCGACCTCACTCTTGAAGATGCGCATCGACTTGCCCATGTTGCGGGCGAGACCCGGGAGCTTGTTGGCCCCGAACAGAAGGATCACCAGCACGATCAGCAGGACGATCGCCCAGGGGTTGCGGAAGAAGTTCATGGAAGTCCCTTTCAACAGCGCCACGAGACGGCGCGGGCGCACCTATCATCCCACAGCGGACTGGGCGCCGGACGGGTCGCCACGGTGGCGACTCGGCCCACCGCACGGCGGGTCGTCCCAGCGTAACGGCTCCTACGAGGTGTGACGTACCGCGCCATCTCTTGCAACGGTCACGATCGTGTCTCTGAGATCACACGGCGAGAGCACCTCGGCCGCACCGGCGGATTCCAGCACCGCATCCACCAGCGGCGCCAGCAGCGGCGAGTCCAGCCGGGCGAAGGCCTCGCCGTCCCCGCCGTCCCGCATCTCGGCGGCCCCGAACGACTCGGCGATCCAATGCCCGGCAGGTTCGAGCCGGAGCCAGACCTCCCCCTCGACGCGCCCGGCCAGGGCCTGCTGCTCCCCCGCGTCGGCGCGGCTAATGGCGGTGCCGGCGGGCAGGATCTCGACCACGCGGTCCAGGCGGAACCGGCGCTGGGCCCCGGCGAGCTCGCAGTCGGCGAGCAGGTAGGAGCGCACGCCATCGCTCTCGATGCGCAGCGGCCGGATCCTGCGCACGCTGGTGCCGGGCCGGTCGGAGGAGGAATAGCGGATCACGAGCTGTCCGTCCTCCGCGCCGGGCTGCGCGCGCAGCGCGCCATGCACAGCGGCGAGGACCGTCTCCGCGCGGTCCGCGGTGCGGGCGGCCATCTCGTCGGCGGTGATCGCGTCGGCCAGGTCGGATCGAGTGGGCACCTGCGCGGAGTCGTCGGGGCTGCCGGTCACACCGGCCAGCAGCTTCGCTCGTGCCGCGGCCACTGTCTGCTCGGCCTGGCCTGCGACGGGCTCGAGAGCTGCCAGCCCTGCTAGCAGCGCGGTGATCTCCACTGCGCTGAGGCTCAGGGCACGACGGAGCGGCTCGGCGTTGCGCACCCGCACCGTTCCGTGCTCCCACTCCGCCTCGATCAGGTCCTCCCAGCCGTCACCCATATCGCCGCAGACGAACAGCACCTGCAGATCTGTCACCAGCTGCTTCTCAGTGATGTCGAGGGCTTCGGCCAGCTCCGCCAGATCAGCCTCGCCACGGCTGAGCACATAGGACGCGGCGGAGATCAGCCGTGAGAGGTGGTCGCCGCTCTGCGGGGTGAGCCGGATCCTGGGCGTCGGGCGGCCGGTCGCCTCCTGGAGCTCCGAGAGCTGCGGCTCCTGCGCATGCAGGTCCGCGATCGAGCTCAGCACCTGGGCGAGCTCCTCCCGCCAGGGCTGCGGCTCGAGCAGCTCGACCCAGCGGATATCGCCCAGCAGCAGGCGACGAGCGGCGGGACGCGGGAGGCTCGGCAGCGTGAGGCGCTCAGCCTCGAGCGGCGCCCCCGCCCGGTCGCGCAGCGACAGTGCCTTGTACGGTGCTGCGCGCAGCACCGCGGAATCCCGGTCGTCACTGTCGAGCATGCGCCCGAGGACTCCGGAGAGATCCGTGTCCTCGGGCCGGGGCTGCTGAGCCGCAGCGAGGTCAGCCGGGAAGGATTCGATGCGCGAGGCACGGAAGAGGCGTGGCGCAGAACGATCCAGGTCCCAGCCGTAGATGTACCAGTGGCCCTCGTGCACCCCGACGACCCAGGGCTCGACCCGGCGCTCCGCCGGGGCTCCGTGGGTGGCGCGATAGGTGAAGCGGACGGACCTGCCGCCCACGACCGAGTCCAGCAGCGGCGAGAGCACGGGCAGCGACTCGACCGCACCGCGCGGGGTGCGTCGCAGCAGATCGGGGTCGGCGTCATGCCCGAGGCTCAGCAGCTTGGAGCGGACCCGGCGGGCCGCTCCGCCGGCTGCTGCCGCATCCCAGGCACGGCTCGCCGCGAGCAGCACCGTGTACTCCTCCGTGGTGAGATCCAGCACCGCTCCGGAGCGTGCCGTCTCGATCCGGTAGTACACCGTGTTCTCGTCGAGCACATCGCGCTCGGTCGCCAGGGGCAGGCCGAGCTCGAGGATGGCGGCCTTGTCGCGCTCGAACATCCGCTCCGCGGCCTGGTCGGAGACCGCATTCGCGTAATCGGGGATGACGGAGAAGAGCTTGGCGCGATCGATCCGTCGCCGTGAGCCGATCGTCATGATGACGTTGAGGAGTCTCTCCACATTCTTCGAAGCCACCCGGTCAGACTATCCGTCCGGACCGGCCGAATGGGCCGCTTCCGCGCCGCGGCTCTAGGCTGTGCTCATGCTGCGATGGGAACGGGGAACCGTGAAGGACGCACTGAGCTCCTGGCACGGTGTGGATCGGTTCGAGATCGAGCTCGATGACGATGCGGGGACGATCACCGCGATCGCCTTCCGAGAGCTGACCGGTCAGCCCCAGCTGGGCGAACGGGTGCTGCTGAACACCAATGCCCTGCGCCGCGAGCTGGGCACCGGCGGGGACGCCATGGTGGTGGCCCGCCTCGATGTGCTTCCCGAGGCGACGGAGACCAGCGGCCACATGGTCAAGGCCAGGTACACCCCGATGCAGACCATGGTCGACGCGCTCGACGATCCCGACGGGGAGCACTACGAGACGGTCCGCGCCGCGAAGAGCATCGACGGGATGCCGGTGGTGGTCGCGGATCTCCACTCCTCGCTGCCCGCCATCATTGCGGGCATCCGGGCCGAGCGGCGCACCGCGAAGATCGCCTACGTGCACACCGACGCCGCCGCGCTGCCGGCGGCCTACTCCCGCATCGCGGCCCGGCTGCGGGAAGCGGATCTGTTGGCCTCGGTGATCAGCGCCGGGCAGTCCTTCGGCGGCGACCTCGAAGCAGTGACCGTGCACTCGGCGCTGCTCGGGGCGAAGCACGTGGTCGGCGCCGACGTCGCGATCGTGATCCAGGGGCCCGGCAATCTGGGCACCGGAACCGGCTGGGGATTCTCCGGAGTGCAGGCGGCCGAGGCGGTCCATGCCGCCTCGGTGCTCGGCGGCCGCCCCGTCGCGACGCTGCGGGTCTCCGGTGCCGATGAGCGCAAGCGACATCGGGGCCTGTCCCATCATTCTTCGACCACCTATGGCCGTGCGCTGCTCGCCCCTGTCCACCTGCCCGTGCTCCCCCGCAACGACAGCCGGTACAACGCATTTCATGAGTCTGTACGGAAACAGGTGAAAACCACGATCCTCAAGCCGGCGGAGAAGCGCGGAGTGCGGCACCAGCTCACCGAGGTCGATGCCAAGGGCCTGCGGGATGCGCTGGAGGACATGCCGGTGCGGATGACCACGATGGGTCGCACTCTGGCGGAGGATCCCTGGGCGTTCCAGTACGCGGCGCTCGCGGGACGCTGCGCCGCGTCCCTCGCGCCGCGGGCCTGACGCCGGTCCCTGAGCCCCCAGCCCGACGACCGAGCTCAGGCCCTGAGAGCCTCGTTGCGAGGACCGATCTCAGGCCCCGAGAGCCTCGTGACGACGATCGAGCTCAGTCGCCGACCGCTTCGCCCCGTTCCTGCACCAGCCCCAGCAGCAGATGCGCAGCGGCGATCGCCCGATCGCCGTCGTAGCGCTGTATCGCGTGCAGGGCGAGGGTCGAGCCGTCGGCCAGGTCCAGGTGCGCCCAGGGGTCGCCCATCGGGAAGCTGATCCCGATCACCTCGGCCCACTCCAGGGTGCGGGTGCTCATCAGGTTGCGCACGACCAGCACCTCGGGGCGGGCGGTGACCGTCACCGAGGCCTCGAGATGGCAGAAGATGAAGACCAGCACGCCGACGGCGACCAGTCCGAGCCGTCCACCCCATTGGAAGCTGGTGATCATCACCGCGCCGCCGATCATCCCCGCCATCACGATGGTGGCGCTGAGGTAGGCGGCCACCCGTACCGCCCGGGGACGCAGCACGATCGAGGCACGGCTCTCCCCCGGCTGCTGATCCGCTGCGGGGGTGCTCATCGGCGTCTCAGATGCGGCAGGCCTGGATCGCGGTGACCAGGATCGCGCGGGCCCCGGCGTCGTAGAGGTCATCCATCATGCGGTGGGCGGAGCGGGTGTCCACCATCGCGCGCACCGCGGACCACTCCCCGCCGTGCAGCGGGGAGACCGTCGGAGACTGCAGGCCGGGGGTGATCTCGACGGCGCGCTCGAGCAGGGCCGTGGGGATGTCGTAGTCGAGCATCACGTACTCGCGCGCCACCAGCACCCCGCGGATGCGTCGCGCGAGGACCTCGAGGGAGTGGGTGCCGTCCTCGTCGAGCTCGAGCCCGGGGCGGGAGAAGAGGACCGCTTCGCTGGTCATGATCGCCTCGCCGAAGGGCTCGAGGCCCGCCTGGCGGAGCGTGCTGCCGGTCTCGACGACATCGGCGATCACATCCGCGACCCCGAGCCGGATCGAGGATTCGACGGCCCCGTCGAGGTGCACCACCTCGGCGGTGACGCCGCGCTCGGCGAGGTAGTCCTCGACGAGGTTCTCGTAGCTGGTGGCGATGCGGGCGCCCTGCAGCTCCGAGGCGTCGCGGCGGGTTCCCGCTGGCGCGGCGAAGCGGAAGGTCGACCGCGCGAAGCCCAGCGGCAGGATCTCATCGGCCGGGGTGCGGGAGTCCAGCAGCATGTCCTGGCCGGTGATGCCGACGTCCACCGTGCCGGAGCCCACGTACACCGCGATGTCCCGCGGGCGCAGGTGGAACAGCTCGACGCCGTTCTCCTCGTCGACCACGACGAGCTCCTTGGCCGTGCCGCGGCGCCGGTAGCCGGCCTCCTGGAGCAGATCGGCGGCGGGATCGGACAGGGCGCCCTTGTTGGGGACGGCGATGCGGAGCACGGATCCTCCTCGGCCGCCGCGGCGGCCACGAGTGGGGGTGGGACGGAGAGGAACAGGATGGAGGCGGCGAGACGCTGCAAGCCCGGAGGATGCGGAGGCAACGGCGGAAGAGCCGGAGACCGCGGGACCGGGTGCGAACCTTCGACCGCAGACCGGCGCGGGTCGGAGCTGGTGGGTCAGAGCTGTCGGTAGACGTCTTCGAGCGAGATGCCCTTGGCGATCATCATCACCTGCACGTGATAGAGCAGCTGGCTGATCTCCATGGCGGCGTCCTCATCGGTCTCGTGCTCGCAGGCCATCCACACCTCGGCGGCCTCTTCGACGATCTTCTTGCCGATCTGATGGACCCCGCCATCGAGTTCGCGGACGGTGCCCGACCCCTCAGGTCGGGTACGGGCCTTCTCAGTCAGCTCGGCGAACAGTGCCTCGAAATCCTTCACGCCGACAGGATACGCGTTCCGGCAGGTGGCCCGTTCAGAGGACCACCTGCTGGAAGGCGAGTCACTCCTTGCGCACCGTGGGATCGAGATGGGCGGTCTCCACCGTCACCCGCGTCTCCTCCACCTGGCGGCGGCTGCGCACACCCCACCAGACGAAGAACCCCGTCAGGGTGAAGGCTCCGTAGAAGAGATACATGAATGCGCTCGCGTAGTACCCGGCATCGAGCAGCAGCGGGACGCCGACGATGTCGACCGCGACCCAGATCAGCCAGAACTCGACCCAGCCCTTGGCCATCCCGAAGGTCGCCAGCAGGCTGCCCATGAAGATCCAGGCGTCAGCCCAGACCGGCTCATAGGAGCCGAGCATCCGGAACAGGGGGGTCAGCGCTGCGGTGCCGCCCACTAGCGCGACCAGCAGCAGGACGCGAGTCCCCCAGGAGGCCCACTCGGGCTCCACTGCGGTGCCGCCGTCGTGCTTCGCCTGCCGCCACCGCTGCCAGCCGTAGATGCTGGTGGCGATGAACATCACCTGGCGTCCGGCCTGCCCCAGCAGGTCCACGGAGTTCGGGTTGCCGAACACCGAGCCCATGAACACCGTCAGCAGCAGCACATTGCCGACGATGCCGATGGGCCAGGCCCATACCTTCCGTCGCATGCCGCCGAGGGCGCTGAGCAGTCCGAAGACGTTGCCGAGCACCTCTCGCAGGAGTAGGAACTGTCCGCCCGCGAAATCGATTCGCGCGTCGAAGAGCCACTGCAGAAAATCCATGTCGGTCCTTTCGCCGTCGGATGCAGTGGCTCCGGGGGAAAAGGGTTCCGGCATGGCGCCAGCGCGCGCCGAGGGCGCCCTGGGACATGCAGGACGTGCGCCTCTCATCCAGGCTGTACTGTCGGCGCCGGAATTTCACCGGCTCCACCGCCGAAGCGGGTCGCGGACTATCACCGCCGGCTCGGAATTTCACCGACCCCGGAGCACGTCACTGGTCGTGACCAGATCATCCTAGACCGTCGGCCCCGCCACCGGAGAGCGCATGAACGCAGGTGACGGGGCGGGGGACACGGTGGAGGCGACCGCGCTGATCAGCAGGAGGCGCAGCCGCAGGTCAGTGGGCGGCGTGGCGCAGGTCAGGGGGCGGCGCAGCCGCAGGTCAGTGGGCGGCGTGGCCCCGGGCAAGTTCGCGCAGGGCAGAGATCTCAGCGGCCGCATCCTGGGCCCGATAGATCGCAGACCCCGCCACGAAGACGTTCGCCCCGGCCTCCGCGCAGCGCTCGATGGTCTCCCGGCTGACCCCGCCGTCGACCTGGATCGACACCTCGAGGTTGGCCCCGCTGATCGCCGCGCGCGCCCGACGGATCTTGGGGAGCATGGTGTCCAGGAAGCTCTGGCCGCCGAAGCCGGGCTCGACGGTCATGATCAGCAGCATGTCGAACTCGCCGATGATGTCGAGGATCGGCTCGACCGCGGAAGCAGGTCGAAGGCCGACGCCGACCTGCACGTTCTTCCTGCGCAGGTCACGGGCGAGCTTGACCGGGGCCCGGGCGGCCTCCAGGTGGAAGGTGACGGACGCGGCACCGGCCTCCGCATAGGCGGGAGCCTCGGTGTCGGCGTCGGCGATCATCAGGTGCGCATCGACCGGGATCGTGCTGCGCTCGACGATCTGCTCGACCATCGAGGGACCGAAGGTCAGGTTCGGCACGAAATGGTTGTCCATCACATCGACGTGGACGCTGTCGGCGCTGGAGATCTTGTCGAGCTCGCTGCCGATGCTCATGAAGTCGGCGTTGAGGATGCTGGGGTGGATGTAGTGGCCGTCGGTCGAGTACGGGGTGATCATGCCGTCGGGAGTCCTTCCTCGGTGGGGGCGGGCTGCTTGCGCAGCAGGTGGATGTACATCGCATCGGTGCCGTGGACGTGGGGCCACAGCTGGACCGCGGGGCCCTCGCCCAGCTCGACGTCCTGCCGGACTGCGGGGAGCATCCCGGCGCGCACCGCGTCGCGCGCGTCGAGCTGCTCGATGTCGTCGCGCCGCTTGAGCACGTCGGCGACGATCAGGCGGGTCTCGGCCAGGTGCGGGGAGCAGGTCACATAGGCCACCACTCCCCCGGGCGCGGCGGCGTCCAGGGCCGAGGTGAGCAGCCCGCGCTGGATCCCGCCCAGCTGGCCGATGTCGGCGGGGGTGCGGCGCCAGCGGGCTTCGGGGCGGCGCCGCAGGGCACCGAGCCCGGAGCAGGGGACGTCGGCGAGGACGCGGGAGAAGCGGCCGGGCAGCTCGCTGCCGATGGTGGTGCCGTCGGCGGTGCGGGTGGTGATCTCGCAGCCGGCCTCCTGCAAGGTGGCCACGGCCCGGTTGACGAGCTCGGTGCGATGCTCCTGGAGCTCGACCGCCAGCAGGTCCGCGTCGTGGCCGACGGTCAGTCCGCCCAGCAGCGCGGCCTTGCCGCCGGGGCCTGCGCAGAGGTCCAGCCAGTGGTGGTCCTCGGCGAGGACCAGGTCGTCGGCGCCGAGTGCGAGGGCGAGGGCCGCGAGCTGGCTGCCCTCGTCCTGCACGGCGACGCGGCCCTCCTTGACCGGGTCCATGCCGCCGGGGTCGCCGGAGGGCCAGGAGGCCGCGAAGATGCTCAGCCGGCCCTGGCTCGCGCCGTGGTCGATCAGCTCGTCGAGGTCGGTGAGGCCCGGTCGCATCACCAGCGAGACCGACGGTGCCGCGTTCTGGGCGGCCAGCAGTTCATCGATCTCGTCGCGGGAACGGCCGTGGCCGGCCAGGGCGTCGCTCAGGGCGCGGACCACCCAGCGCGGGTGGGAGTGCACCACGGCGAGGTGCCCGGTGGGATCCTGCTCGCGGTCGGGGGCGACCTCGAGCAGCCACTGCGGGAGGTCCTTCTCCCCGACGCGGCGCAGCACGGCGTTGGCGAAGCTCGCCGCACCGGCGCCGACCACGGAACGGGCCAGGGCCACGGTCTCGGAGGTCGCCGCGTGTGGGGCGACGCTCATGTCCAGCAGCTGGTAGGCGCCGAGCCGGATGACGTCCAGCAGCGGCGGGTCGATCTTGGCCAGTGGGCGATCCACGCAGGCGGTGATGACCGCGTCGAGCCGTCCCTGTGCGCGCAGGGAGCCGTAGAACAGCTCGGTGGTGAAGGCGGCGTCGCGGCCGGAGACGTGGTGGCTGCGCAGCAGCCGGGGCAGCACCAGGTTCGCGTAGGAGTCCTCCTCGCGCACCATCCGCAGCCCTTCGAAGGCGACCTGGCGGGAGGGGGTGGAGCGGCGTGCCCGCTCGGCCGGCCGTGACTCGGAATAGCCGCGGCGGGGGCCTCCCTGCCCGCGCGAGCCGGAGCGGGAACGGCCGTGCTGGTCGCGCTGGTCTCGCTGCGGGTTCTCGTCGCGTCGGCCGCGGTCCTGATTGCTGCGTCGGTCCTGGTTCATGCGGTGACTCCGTCCTGCGACTGGCTGGTGAATCGGGCATCGGGGGCGAGGCCCGCACCGCGGGCCCAGTCCGCGGCCCGCATCGGCCGCTTGCCGGCCGGGGCGAGGGTCGCCAGGGCGATCACCCCGGTGCCGGTGCCCACAAGCATCTGGCGCTTGGTGGCCGCGATCTGTCCGGGTGGCAGCGGAGGGTGCTCCGGGGCGCGTTCGACGCCCAGGATCTTCGTGCGGGCGCCGTCCAGCAACGTCCATGCGCCGGGCTGCGGGCTCATCCCCCGGATGTGGGCCTCGACTCGTTCGGCGGGGACCGTCCAGTCGATCTCGGCTTCGGCGGTGGTGAGCTTCGCGGCGTGGGTGGCCAGTGCATGGTCCTGGGGTGTGAGCACCGCGGTGCCGGCCTCGAGCGCGTCCAGTGCGCTCAGCAGCACGGGGGCGCCGTCGATCGCCATCCGCTCCAGCAGCTCGCCGGAGGTCTCGAACTCACCGATCAGGGTGGGTGCCGTGGCGATCAGATCCCCCGTGTCCAGTCCCTTCTCGAGGCGGAACACGCTCATGCCGGTCTCCTGCCGGCCGGAGAGCACCGCGCGCTGGGCGGGCGCCGCGCCGCGCCAGGACGGCAACAATGAGAAGTGGAGGTTCACCCACCCGTGGCGGGGGATGTCGAGAGCGGCCTGCGGGACCAGGTTCCCGTAGGCGACCACGGGCGCGGCGTCAGGGGCGAGCTCGCGGATCTGCTGCTGGACCGTCTCGTCGCGCAGCGTGGTCGGCTCGAGCACTGGGACGCCCGCCTCGAGGGCGAGGGTCTTCACCGGTGAGGGGGTGAGCCTGCGGCCGCGACCGGAGGGTGCGTCGGGTCGGGTGAGCACCCCGACGACCTCATGGTGCGAGTCGAGCAGGGTGCGCAGGGAAGGAAGTGCGGCCTCTGGGGTGCCGGCGAAGAGCAGTCGCATGATGGGTCGAGTCTACGGTGGCACCGCTGATGGCTGTCGCGAGAGCTCTCCGGGGGCGTCAGTAGACGAGCCCGAACACCCATACCGCCAGGCCCATCGTGGTGGCGGTCACCAGCACGATCCCGATCAGGTTCAGCCACAGCCCGGCCTTGGCCATCTGCGGGATCGTGACATAACCGGAGCCGTAGGCGATCGCGTTCGGGGGCGTCGCGACAGGGAGCATGAAGGCGCAGGTCGCGGCGATCGCGACGGGGATCGCGAGCAGCATCGGGTCGATCCCGGTGCCGACGGCCACGGCCGTGGCGAGCGGCAGGAAGGTCGCGGCGGTGGCAGTGTTCGAGGTCAGCTCGGTCAGGAAGAGGACGCCGGCGGCGACGACCGCCACGATCAGCACCACGGGCAGTCCGCCGACGCCCTCGGTGACCTCGCCGATCCATTCGGTCAGGCCTGAGGAGCTGAACTGTGCGGACAGGGCGAGGCCGCCGCCGAACAGCAGCAGCACGCCCCAGGGCAGCTTCGCGGCGGATTCCCAGTCGAGCAGCCTCACGCCCCGTGCCGCACCGGCTGGCAGGAGGAACAGCACCAGTCCCACCACCATCGCGATGCCGGCGTCCGAGATCCACGGATCCTCCCGGCCGAGCGCATCGGAGAGCAGCGGGATGAACACCCACGAGAGTGCGGCCAGCACGAAGACTGCCAGCACCCTGGTCTCCCCCGCGGAGATGCGGCCGAGCTTGCTGCGTTCCTGACGGATCAGCTCGGTGCCGCCGGGGATCTCGGTGATCTCGGGCTTGTACAGGACTTTCGTCAGCAGCAGCCAGGCGATGACCATGAAGACGATCGCGAGCGGCCCGCCCACCATCATCCAGCGTCCGAAGCCGATCGTGACCCCGAATTCCTGGCTCATGTGCGCCGCGAGCAGGGCGTTGGGAGGGGTGCCGATGATCGTGGCCAGGGAGCCGATGGAGGCGGCGTAGGCGATGCCGAGCATCATCGCGGTGCCGAACTTCGAGGTGACGGGGGCGACCTCGCCGTCACGTGAGCCGCCCTCGGGATCGGGATCCACTCCTTCGCCGGGTTCCTCCCCCTTCGCGACGGCGTCCTCGAGCCGCAGCTTGTTCACGAGCATCAGCACCGACAGGCCGATGGGCAGCATCATCACCGCGGTCGCGGTGTTGGAGACCCACATGGAGATGAATCCGGTGGCGACCATGAAGCCGAGGATCAGCAGCGAGGGGCTGGTGCCGATCGTCCCGACGATCGCGAGGGCGATGCGCTTGTGCAGGTTCCAGCGCTGCATGCCGAGCGCCAGCATGAACCCGCCCATGAACAGGAAGATGACGTTGTTGCCGTAGGACGCGCCGACGTCGTCGACGCCGACCTCGCTGTTGAGCACCGGGAAGACGACCAGCGGGACCAGAGCGGTGGCGGGGATCGGCAGCGCCTCGGTCATCCACCACGCGGCCATCAGCACCGCGGTCGCGGCGGTGAGCTTCGCACCGTGGGGAACGTCGGCGGGCATCAGGAAGTAGATGAGCACTGCGACGAGGAGGCCGAGGACCAGGCCGAGGCGACGCACCCGCAGGCTGCGGGCGCTGGCGGCGGGGGCCCGTTCCCCCTCGGAGAGGTCGGGCCGGTCCTCCTCCGCGGTGGCGGTCGAGTCCTGATCAGGGGCGGAGGTCATCGTCGTCCTTCCGTCTCGGCAATCCAGTGACGCCGATCACCCTACGGCGAGCGTGTTCTCCGCCGGGGAGGAACACTCAGAACACGTCAGGCGGATCCAGTCGCACGCGCAGGGAGCCCCGGGCCTTGCGGGCACTCCGGGCGGCGATGCCGGCACGCAGGGCGAGGGCGAGCTCACGGGAGCGGCCCGGCTCGATGCGCACCACCGCGCGGGCCCGGCCGGCGGCGTCGGGTCCCTCGAGATCGACCGGGCCGAAGACATCGGTGCCGTCCGGGAGCTCGACGGTCTCGAGGAATCCACGGCACGCCTCCCGGTCGCCCACGATCTCGGCGACCCGACGGAAGGGAGGCAGGTCCAGCTCGTGACGGTCCTCGAGCACCCGGTCCAGGAAGAACGAGGAGCGGTGGGCGACCAGGTCGCGGATCGCGGGGAGGGTGGAGGTGCCGACGATCAGCACCTCTCCCCCGTCGTCGGCGCAGCGCACCAGTGCGATGGCGCCCCGCCAGCGCCGCACCGCCTCGACGTCCGCATCGAAGGCGGCGCGGCCCAGCAGTGCGTCCGCATCCAGCAGCAGGCAGGCGGCGTACCGGGACCGGGGGGCCGGCTCCGCCCCGGGGGTGGCGACGATGATCGCGTGGTCCGGGACGGCATCGTCCGCGAGCGCTCCGTGCGCGCCGCCCGCCACCTTCAACGTCGCCTCGGGGAAGGCACGGTGCAGCTCCTCTGCGGTGCGGGTCGAGCCGATGACCATGGCCCGCACTTGGGTGCGGTCGCATTCGGGACAGCGGTAGCCGTCCTCCCGACGGCCGCAGACGCGGCAGTGCAGGGGTCCGCCGCGACCGCTCTGGGACAGCGGCGCCGAGCAGTGCGGGCACTGGGCGCGGGTGCGGCAGAAGGTGCACGCGATCGCCGGGGCATAGCCGGAACGCGGCACCTGCACCAGCACCGAGCCCCGCTCCAGCCCGCGCCGGATCACGCGCATCGCTTCCTGCGGCAGGCGAGAACGGCCGGAGGGGCCTTCACGTTCCCGCAAGTACTCATCCATCGCCACGATCCGCGGGCGGACGGCCGTGACCGGGCCGGGCAGCGGCTCCAGGCGCGCGAGATAGCTGAGATCCGCGAGCGCCCGCAGGGTCACGGACTCGCTCGGGCTGAGGAACAGCAGCGCGCAGCGCTCCTCGGCGGAGCGGCACTGGAGCACGGTGCGGGTGTGGGGATACGGGGCCCGCGGCTCCTCGAGCAGATCGTCCGCCTCATCCCAGCAGATCACCAGAGCGAGATCCTGCACCGGGGCGAACGCCGCGGAGCGGTTCCCGAGCACCACCCTGGTGGCGCCCCGCAGGATGCGCCGGAAGGTGCGGTAGCGCTTCTCCGGTCCTTCGGTGCCGGCGAGGATCTCGTGCTCGATGCCGCGCTCGGTGAGCACCCGGGAGAGCCGTGCGACATCTCGCTGATCGGGGGCGATCACAAGCGCCCCCTTGGCCGGATCGAGGTCCCCGATCGCGTCGGCGGCGACGTCGGTCCAGCTGTCGACGGCATCGAGGGTGAGGCTCGCACGGGGCACCGGACCCTCGGGACTGCCTGACCGGGCGAGCAGCGCGGCCAGTCCCGGATAGCGATCACCGGGTCGGGGGCGGGACGGGTGCTCGAGCTCTGCGGGGTGCGCAGTGAGGGGCTCGGTGGGGACGGGCTCCGTCGCGACAGGCTCTGCCGCCGCGAGCGCTTCGCGCTCCTTGTCCTCGGCGGCGCGATCGGCCTTCTCGGCGCGGGCATGGCGCGGCGGCAGGGCCAGGCGCAGCACGTCGCCGACGGTTCCGGCGCTGCGCTCGGCGACCTCTTCGCAGACGCGCATCAGCGCGGGCGGGACCACCACGTCCTCGGAGACCAGGCGGTGCAGCGGGGCCAGTGCCCGATCGGTGGTCGGCGCGGGGTGGCGGCCGAGCACGATCCCCTCGGTGTCCTTGCCGGAGAACCGCACCCGCACTCGCATGCCCGGCCCGGCGGCGGCTGTCGCCGGGGTGACGGCGTACTCGAAGGGCCGGTCCAGGTGGGGAAGCACTCCGACCAGGCGCACGCTGGCCACCGGGAGGTCGTCGACCACATCGAAACCTGCGGCGGTGCGCAACCCGGAAGCCCGGGCCGCGACGGGGCGGCCCGGGTCGCTCGGCACCGCGGCCGGCGGGGAGGGATCGGGAACAGGAAAGGCGGGGGCCGCGAAGAGGAACTCCTGGCCGTCGGCCGGATCTCCCGCGCGCTCCCCCGCCGCTCCCTCGGCGGTGCTGCTCAGCGCTTGTGCACCGCCACCAGGTCGCAGACGAAGATGAGCGACTCGCCGGGAGCGATCACCGGCGGGGCGCCGTGGTCGCCGTATCCGAGAGCTGCGGGGATGTCGAGGCGGCGGCGGCCGCCGACCTTCATGCCCTGGACGCCCTGGTCCCAGCCGGAGATGACCTGACCCACGCCGAGCTGGAAGCGTAGCGGCTCGCCGCGGTCCCAGGAGGCGTCGAACTGCTCGCCGGTGGAGTGGGAGACGCCCACGTAGTGCACGTCGACGACGTCGCCGCGGCCGGCTTCCTCGCCGTCACCGACGATCTCGTCGACGCTGAGCAGCTCGGTGGGCGCGGGGCCCTCGGGGAACTCGACCTCGGGCTTGGTGCGATCGGTCATGCGGATTCCTCCTGTGGTGATGGATGGTCAGGAATGGTCAGAATGGTCGGGACGAGCGCGCAGGTCAAGCGTTGGTGTGGGCGGCGTCGAGGATGTCGACCACGAAGATCAGGGTCTGGCCGGCGACCGGTGACTGAGAGCCCTCCGGGTATGCCTGGTCCGGCGGGATCACCAGCATCACCTGCGAGCCGACCTTCAGGTCCAGGAGGTTCTCGTCCCAGCCCTGGATCACCTGACCCTGGCCCTGTGCGAAGGCGAAGGGAGCCCTGCGGTCCCAGGAGGAGTCGAACTGCTCACCGGTGTCCCAGGACCAGCCGGTGTAGTGCATGGTGAGGTAGTCGCCGGCGCGGGTGGTGTCCCCGGTGCCTTGGATGAGCAGCTCTCGCACTGTCTCCGCGGGAGCTTCGCCCTCCGGCGGTGCATCAATCGAAGGCGCACCGTTGCCGTCGAGTCTCACCGAAGGGTATGTGCCTGAGGGAGTTCCAGCAGTGCCCTCGGCGCGCAGCGGGGAGACGACGCGGTCGACGTCGGCGACCTGGAGCAGCGAGTACGCCTGGCCGTCCCTCCCCTGCTGCCAGCCGGCCATCACGAAGCGCGAGCCGACGGGGACGGTGGTGAGGAAGGAGAAGGCGACCTCGCCCGCCCCTTCGGGGGTGACCTGCATTCCCCCGGCGGGCGCGCCCTGCCACCAGGACGAGAGCGTCTCACCGGTGCTGGCGTCGACGAAGTGGCTGCGCCAGATGACCGTGTCCCCCTCGGCGATCATCGCGCCGTCCCCGGCGGTGACGATCTTCGCATCGGCGGCAGTGATCTCGAGCGGGGCATCGAACTCGACGGTGGGCTCGGCGCCCAGGTCGTCGCTGACGGTGACTCCGGCCAGGACGTCGCCGCCGCCGTCGGAGCCACCACCGTCGGACCCACCGGTGGAGCCCTCGTCGGTGCAGGCGGCGAGCCCGATGGCGGCGGTCGCGGCGAGGGCGGTGGTGAGCAGCGTGCGGCGGCGGATCAAGTCAGGACCTTTCGGATCGGCGGCCCCGCGGGCGGGGGCAGGCACCAGGGTACGGGCAGGCGGATGACAGCGAGCTGGGGTGTGGTCCAGCGCTCAGGCGAAGGGAGCCGGATCGGGGCCTCTGCCCGTGCCCAGCTCGCGGATCTGGGCGAGCAGATCGTCGACCGCGGGCAGCGTGGTGGCGAAGGGGTCCAGGACCTGCACCGGCATCGAGCCGGGGCGGGTGAGCCGCATCGTGGTCCAGTCCACCACGTGGTCCACGCCGTGCTGCTGGGCGGTGGTGACCACCTGCCCGCGCAGGTGTGCGCGGGTGGTGGTGGGGGCGGTGGTCCTGGCCGCTTCGATCCGCTCCTCGGGCAGCGTCGACGGGGCCAGGCCTCGGCGCTGCATGGTGTGGAAGATCCCGTGGGCCGGGTCGATGTCGTGATAGGCGAGGTCGAGCCGTTCGATCGCGGGGTCCCCGAGATCGATCCCGCGACGCTCCGTGACCTGCTGGAACAGTCGCTCCTTGATCGCCCAGTCCAGGTGCGTGGCGGCCCAGCTCCGGTCTCCCGTGCGGACCGCGTCGATCCCCTTCTGCCAGGTCTCGAGCACCTGCTGCTCGCTCTCGTCGGCGAACTGCGTGACGTGGTCGAGCCAGCGCTGCTGCACCTCGATCGCGGTCGTGGTCCCGCCGTGCGCGAGCGGGATCGGCGCCGCGCCGCTGAGGTCCCGGGCGACAGCGCGGATCGCGGTGATGTCGTCGTGGAGGCTGAGCTCGGGCAGGGCGCGCCCGGATTCGATCGCCCGCAGCACCAGATCGGTGGTGGCGAAGCGGAGGTGGGTGGAGACCTCGCTCATCGTGGAGTCGCCGACGATGACATGCAGGCGCCGGAACCGCGTGGGATCGCCGTGGGGCTCATCGCGGGTGTTGATGATGGGGCGGGTGCGGGTGGTGGCCGAGGAGACGGCCTCCCACATGTGATCGCTGCGGCGCGAGAAGACGAACTGCGCTGGCTCCGGTGCCGTGTCGGCGGCGGCAGGCGCGGCGCCCCCGGGCTGCGGGCGCACCACTCCCCCGGCCCCGGTGATGATCTGGCGGGTGACCAGGAACGGGAGCAGGTAGCGGGGCAGGCGGGTGAACTCGCCGCGGCGGTCCACCAGGAAGTTCTCGTGCGAGCCGAAGGCGTTGCCGGCGGAATCGACGTTGTTCTTCAGCAGGTGGATGCGGGCGTCCTGGCCGTCAGCGGCGAGGCGCTCATTGGCCTGGGCGGTGAGGTCCGCGAAGATCCGCTCACCGGCGCGGTCCTGGGCGACCAGCTCCCACCAGTCGTCGCATTCGGCGGTGGCGTACTCCGGGTGCGAGCCGACGTCCAGGTACAGGCGTGCGGCGTTGCTGAGGAACACGTTCGAGGAGCGGCCCATGGCCACCACCGGGCGGAACAGCTCACGCGCGGCGGCCTCGGGCTCGAGCGCCCGAGAGCCGTCGGCTCGCACGCACACCAGCCCGAATTCGGTCTCCAGACCTCCGACTCGACGCTTCATCGGGTCACTGGCCGCCCTTCTGGACGAAGGCGCGCACGAAGGTCTCGGCGTTGGACTCGAGCACCGAGTCGATCTCGTCGAGCAGATCATCGGCCGCCTGCGTCGAGGCGAAGGTCTGGCCGCCGGTCACGATCTCGGAGCCGTCGCCGGGCTCCTCGGGGCCGTTGCCGGGCGCATTCAGGGACTGCTGGGACATGGGTGCTCCTTCTCAGTCGGTGACGGCTCGGCGCAGGGCGTCGAGGATCGTCGCGGTGTCATCGGTGGGGTTCACGCCGTGCAGCGCGCACCAGGCGGCGGAGCCCAGGCGCGGATCGGCCAGGCGCAGCCGGTGGCCGCCCTCGGGATCGGCCAGGGTGATCGCATCCCAGCCGGCGGAGGGTACGTTCCCGCGGTGCGCGGTGATCAGCCCGCCACGCAGGTGGGCGCGGGTGCTGGTGGGGGCGATGCGCATCGCGGCGTCGACCTCGTCCTGGCTCACCAGCGCGGGCACTGCGCCGGCGGCACGGAGCTTGCCGAACAACCCCCGGCCCGGGCGCAGATCGGAGTACTGCAGGTCGATCATGACCAGCCGTGCATCGTCCCACTCCAGGCCGTGCCGTGCGCGGTAGCGCTCCAGCAGCTGGAGCTTGGCGACCCACTCCACCCGTTCGGCGGCGAGCATCGGACCCTGCTCGAGCAGCGTGAGGATCTCGCTCCAGGAGCGCAGCAGCGTGGTCGTCTCCTCGTCCGAGGGGTCGGCGACCGCGGCCAGGGCGTCGAGGTGGGCGCGCTGGATCTGCAGCGCGGTGAGCTCACGGCCGTCAGCCAGCGGCACCGTGGTGCGCAGCGACGGGTCATGGCTGATGGCGCGCACCGCTGCCACCGGATCCGCGAGGCGGAGGTCCGGCAGGATCGCGGTCCCGGTGCGATGCTCGGCCTCGAGCGCGGCGAGCACCAGAGAGGTGGAGCCGAGCTTGAGGAAGGTGGACTCCTCGAGCAGGTTTGCGTCCCCGATGATCACGTGCAGGCGCCGGAAGCGGGTGGGGTCGGAGTGCGGTTCGTCGCGGGTGTTGACGATGGGCCGGTTCAGGGTGGTCTCGAGACCCACCTCGGCCTCCATGAAGTCGGCCCGGGAGGAGAGCTGGTAGCCGGGTTCCTGGCCGCGGGTGCCCCGCCCCACGCGTCCGGCGCCGACGATCACCTGGCGGGTCGCCAGGAAGGGGAGCATCGCGGCGACCACGCGCTCGAAGGGGACGGCACGGTCCACCAGGTAGTTCTCGTGGGTGCCATAGGAGGCGCCCTTGCCGTCGGTGTTGTTCTTGTAGAGCGCGACCTCGGGGATGCCGTCGGCCGCGGCCAGGAGCGCCATGGCGCGGCGGGCGATCTCCTCGCCGGCCCGATCGGCGACCACGGCTTCGCGGGCGCGCAGCACCTCGGGGGCGGCGTACTCGGGATGGGCGTGGTCCACGTACCAGCGGGCGCCGTTGCTGAGCACCGCGTTCCCGATCGAGCGCTGGGTCGCCCAGGTCAGCACCTCGGCGTCATCCCCCTCGGGGGCGATCTCGGGGCCGCTGAGCGGGATGTCCATCTCGACGCTCGGCACGTGGGCGTCGCGCACCTCGTCGGTGAGCTGGGAGGGGTGGGCGGCGGCGCGCTGCAGCTCGAAGCCGCGGGCATCCCGCAGCGGGGTCTCGTCCCCGTAGTCCCAGCGCACCCGGCGCCCGCGCTCGCCCTCTTGCGGGTCGAGCAGGGCGTAGGCGCCGACCACGAGGTGGGAGAGCAGGATCGAGCTGCCGGCGCCGGCGCGGGTGCGGTCCTCGAGATCGGCGTGGGTCACCCCGAACTCGGTCTCGATGCCCATCACCCGCTCGGTGGTCAGGCCGGTCTCGGGCTGCTGCCCGGTAGTCTCGTTCATGAGGGCACCTCCTCTGCGATCGCCTCTGCGGCGGGAACGCCGCGGGTGCGTCCCTGGAGCGGGACGATGGCATCGACTCGGCGCCGGCCGCTGCCGGGAAGGCCCGAGACCCGGGCCCAGTCCTCGGGGTGCGCGGCGGAGGGCATGTCCTCGTTCTCGACGAACTCTGCGGTGATCGCGTCCTGCAGGTGCTGCGCGCCGACGCCGATCTGCCCGGTGGCGAGCTGGTCCTTGACGGCGAGCTTCTTCGCGCGGTCCACGATGTTGCGCAGCGTCGCACCGGAGACGAAGTCACGGAAGTGGAGCGTGTCCTGGCCGCCGTCGGAGTACTCGACCCGGACGAAGGCCGAGGCCGGGCTCTCGTCGTAGATCTCGTGCATCGCGAGGTCCAGCAGCTGCTCACGGTCCTCGCGCAGCGGCACCGACTCGTCGAGATAGAGGCCGAGGATCTCCCGGCCGGCGCGCGCACCGGGACGGCGCACCCGGATCTTCACGTCCAGGCGGCCGGGTCGCAGGATCGCGGGGTCGATCATGTCCTCACGGTTCGAGGCACCGATGACGATCACGTTGTCGAGCCCTTCGACGCCGTCGATCTCGGCCAGCAGCTGCGGCACGATCGTGGTCTCCACGTCGCTGGAGAGCCCGGTCCCGCGGGTGCGGAACAGCGCCTCCATCTCGTCGAAGAAGATCACGACCGGGTGGTCCGCGGCCGCCTTCTCGCGAGCCCGCTCGAAGACCAGGCGGATGGAGCGCTCCGTCTCGCCGACGTACTTGTTCAGCAGCTCCGGGCCCTTGACGTTGAGGAAGGCGGAGTTCTCGAGCGCCTCGGCCACGCTCACCCCGCGCACCTCGGCGCTGCGCAGCACCAGTTCGTGAGCCACCGCTTTGGCGATCATCGTCTTGCCGCAGCCGGGAGGTCCGTAGAGCAGCACGCCCTGCGGGGGCCGCAGCCCGTAGGTGCGGTAGAGGTCCTGCTGGAGGAAGGGCAGCTCGACGGCGTCACGGATCGCCTCGATCTGCTCGCCCAGCCCGCCGATCTGCTCGAAGGACACCTCCGGCACCTGCTCGAGCACGAGGTCCGTGATCTCCGCTCGGTCGATGCGCTCGAGCACCAGCTGGCTCTTGAGGTCCACCAGCACGTGATCGCCGGGGTGCAGCTGCTCGTCGGTGAGGGTGCCGGCACGACGCAGCACCCGGGTGTCGTCGGGCGCGACGGCGACGAGGATGCGGGAATCGGCGAGGGATTCCACGACGGGCACCACGTTGCCGGCATCGCTCGCGGGGACCGCGTCGACGGCGGCCAGGGCTTCGTTCAGCCGCAGCTCGGTGCCCGGCAGCAGCGCGTCCAGGTCGAGGCTCGCAGCGGTCGCGACTCGCAGCCGACGGCCGTTGTGCAGCACGTCGATGGTGCTGCCCTCGCAGCGGCGCAGGAAGGTGGCGTAGGAGTTCGGCGGATCGCCCACCCGCTCCAGATCGCTTTTGAGCTGGACGATCTGTTCACGGGCGGCGCGGAGCCCGCCGACCAGTCGCTCGTTGTGGGTCGCGAGCTTCTCGAGCTCTGCGGTCATCTCGGCGTACGTCTTCATCGTCATCACACATCCCCTTCCCGGGCGCGATCAGCGATCGCGGCCCTGTCGGATATCGCGCAGGGCCCGCTTGAGCTTGCGCGGAGCCACGCCGCGCTCCCCGATGTCCTGCGGTCCCCATTCGCCGCCCGAGCCGCCGAAGCCCTCGTTGTCGGGGTGGTTCAGCTCCTCCTCGAGCCGGGATCCGGGCGCCGGGCGGGTGACGCGGGTGAGCGCCGGCTGGCCGTGCGCGGTGCGGCGGGCGGTGAGCAGGAACCCGGTGTGGGCGTTCATCCGGTGCTCGGGCCGCACGGCGAGGCCCTCGAGGTGCCAGGGCCGCACGAAGGACTCCCAGGCGTAGGGCTCGGTGAACTCGCCGTGGTCGCGCAGTGCTTCAGCAGTGCGGGAGAGCTGGGTGACCGTGGCGACGTAGCAGAGGAAGACGCCGCCGGAGACGAGCACCTCCGCGGCGGAGTCCACGCACTCCCAGGGGGCGAGCATGTCCAGCACCACGCGGTCCACGGCGGGCTCGTCGGGGGCGAGGGTCGGGGCGACATCCTGGAAGTCCCCGATCGACAGCTCCCAGGCGGGGTGCGGGCCGCCGAAGAACGTCTCGACGTTCTCGCGGGCCACCTCGGCGAAGTCCTCGCGGCGCTCGATGGAGTGCACGGAGCCCTCGGGTCCCACCGCGCGCAGCAGCGCGGTGGTCAGACCGCCGGAGCCCACACCGGCCTCGAGCACGCGTGCGCCGGGGAAGATGTCCCCCCACATCAGGATCTGGGCGGAGTCCTTGGGATAGATGATCGCGGCGCCGCGCGGCATCGCGAGCATGTAGTCCGCGTACAGCGGACGCAGCGCCTGGTACCGGATGCCGTGAGTGTTCTCCACGACCGTCCCATCCTCCGCGCCGATCAGCTGATCGTGGTGGAGCACGCCGCGATGGGAGTGGAACTCTCCGCCGGGCTTCAGGGTGATGGTGTGCAGGCGGTTCTTGGAGTCCGCGAGCTGCACCTTGTCGCCCAGGGCGAAGGGTCCGGTGCGGTCCAGACCGCGCTTGGGGGCCCGGGGGGCGGGCTCCTGCGCCCCGGGGTGGGCGGCGGGCTGCGGCTGATCAGTCATGGGTTCCAGCATATGGCTCGGGTGGGGGCCCTGGCCGTGATGTTCACCGCCGGCGCAGGAGTGCGTTGACCTCTGCGCTCATGAGCACCCCGTGGACGGTGCGGTCCTCGTCGAGGACCAAGTACGCGGGGGCGGGTTGGGACAGCATCGCCTCGATCAGCGCATCTCCCTGCAGGGAGAGAGGGAGCGTGCCGAGGGGCCCGACGGAGGAGGCCACGGCGCGGGCCGGGGTGGAGCCCCGGTGCTCGGCTGGCACCGACGCGGCGGCATCGGGGTCGATCCGGTATCCCCGACCGACACCGCCGGGGAGCGTGCTGTCACGCTCGAGGAGCAGCACCTGGTCGAGCTCCTCGGGAGTGCCGAGCGCGGCGAGCGCGGCGTGTGGGGCGACGATGCGCAGCGGGACGGCGAGGGTCCCGGCATCGAGGGTGCGGATGCGGTGCTGCAGGGCCGCGCCGTCCAGGGCGCGGGTGGCGCCCTGCCACAGCATCCCCGCGATCAGCATCGCCCACACCAGGGTGAGCAGGGAGAGGCTCCCGGCCCCGCCGGTGCGCATGATCTGGACCAGCGGGTAGGCCACCACCGCCACGGCGATGCCGCGGCCCAGCCAGGCGGTGATCCTGGTGGCGAGCACCGGGTTCTTCAGCACCGCGCCCAGCAGCGATTCGAGCGCCCTCCCGCCGTCCATCGGCAGTCCGGGCAGCAGGTTGAACAGGGCCAGCACCAGGTTCAACCAGGCGCTGACGGAGAAGAACACCGCGAGCGTGGTGCCCTCGCCCGCCACCTGCGCGGCGACCGACATGAGCGCGGCCAGCACCGCGTTCGCGGCCGGGCCGGAGAGGGAGACGAGCACTGAGCCGAATGCGGACATCTGCCGGGCGCGATATTGCGTGTGCCCGCCCCAGAGGGTCAGTGCGATGTGGTCGACGGTGGCCCCGAAAGCGCGGGCGATCACGGCGTGCGCCGCCTCGTGCGCGAGGACCGAGACGATCATGAACAGTCCGATCCCGATGGCCAGCAGCACCACCGCGCCCGGCTCCGCACCGCCCCGGCTCAGCGCCGGGTACATCAGCACCGCGAGCAGCAGCACGGTGACGAGCGTTCCGGGGCTCACCTTGATCGGAGGCAGCGCGCCGAGGCGCAGCGTGGGGCTTCTCATGATCCATCTCCTCCGCCACCGGGGCGGCGGCTCCCTCTGGGCAGGCTGAGGATAACCGTTCCCCCTGCGCCCCAGCTCGGAGTCCCCCGGTGCCTATGATGGAGGGATGAGTCGAATCGCCATCACGGCTTTCAGCGGATGGAACGATGCCGGCGATGCCGCCACCGGGGTGATCGAGCATCTGCTCGAGGTCTGGCCCTCTCGGCCCGTCGGTGCGGTGGATGCCGAGGAGTTCATCGACTTCCAGGTCAACCGTCCCGAGATCCGCACGGACGAGGACGGGCTGAGGGTCATCGACTGGCCGGACACCCAGCTGCGGCTGGTGACGCCTCCGAGCGGTCCCGAGCTGGTCACCGTCATGGGCCCCGAACCGTCCCTGCACTGGAAGCGGTTCTGCGACGAGGTGCTCGAGCAGCTCCAGATCCTGGACGTCAGCGAAGTGGTGTCGCTGGGCGCTCTGCTCGCGGATTCACCGCACAGCCGCCCGCTGCCGGTCAGCGCCGAGGTCGAGGTGCTTCCCGCCCAGGCCGTCGACTCGGCCGAGCGCTACTCGGGACCGGTCGGGGTGCCCACGATCCTGGCCCGCCGCACCGCCGCCGCCGGGCTGCGGACCACCAGCGCATGGGTGCAGGTCCCTCACTACGTCTCCCAGAACTCGTCCCCGAAGGCCGTGCTGGGGCTGATGCGGGAGGTGCAGAAGGTGGTCAGCGCCACGATCCCGCTCGATGAGCTGGTCGAGGACGCGGAAGCCTGGGAGCGCGGTGTGGACGAGCTCGCCCGCACCGATGAGGACGTCGCGGACTACGTGCGCCGACTGGAGCGTGCCCAGGACGCCGCCAGCCTGCCGGAGGCCAGCGGCGAGGCGATCGCCGAGGAGTTCGAGCAGTTCCTGCGCCGCCGGCGCGAGCAGGGCTGAGCTCAGCTCCGCTCACCCAAGGCCAGCCAGCCAGTCAGCCCGGCTCAGCCCGGCTCAGCTCAGCTCGGCTCTCAACTCAGCTCAGCTCAGGAGCGCGATCCCGAAGAGGGCATCGACCGCGGCCGCGACGTCTCCGGGGCCCTCGGTCAGGTCGTCGGAGCGCGCTGAGGTCCCACCGTCGGCCCAGCTGTCCAGGGCCTCGAGGGCGGAGGCGGTGTCGAGGTCGTCGCGCAGCGCGGCGCGCAGGGCCTGGACAGTCGCCGGATAATGCCCGCCGCGCTGGGCTGCAGTGCGATAGCGCCCAAGGCGCGTATCGGCCAGCTCGAGCTCCTGCGCGGACCACTCCCAGTCCGAACGGTAGTGGTGGGCCATCAGCACCAACCGGATGGCCATGGGGTCCACGCCATCTCGCACCAGGCGGTGCACGAAGACGAGGTTCCCTAGCGACTTGCTCATCTTCTCGCCGTCATAGGCGACCATCCCGCTGTGCGCGTAGGTCGTCGCGAACGGTCGGCCGAGGGCCACCGAGTGGGCGGCGCTGAGGTCATGGTGGGGGAAGATCAGATCGCTCCCGCCCGCCTGGATGTCGAAGGGGAGATCCAACGCCTCCTGCGCGATACAGACGCATTCGACGTGCCACCCGGGACGGCCACGGCCGAGCACCCCGGCATCCCAGGCAGGCTCGCCCGGTCGCTCGGCACGCCAGAGCAGCGGATCGAAGGGACCGCGCTTGCCCTCCCGCTCGGGGTCTCCCCCGCGTTCGGCGAACACCTCGAGCATCTGCGACTCGGACCAGCCCGAGACGTCGCCCAGGGCGCCGTCCACGGCGAGATCCAGATACCAGTCCGGCCCCTCGGCATCGTTCGCCGCGACCGGATAGGCCCGGCCCCGTGCGTGCAGAGCGAGGACCACGGCGATGATCTCGTCCATCGCCTCGCTCACCGAGCGATAGGTCTCCGGGGCGATGATCCGCAGCGCGGCCATGTCCTCGGAGAACAGCTCGACCTGGGACGCGGCGAGCTCCTGCCAGTCCACCCCGTCGCGGTCCGCGCGTTCGAGCAGCGGGTCGTCGACGTCGGTGATGTTCTGCGCCGTCTCGACCTCGAGCCCCGAATCGTGCAGGGCCCGGCGCATCAGATCCGCGGCGTGGTAGGTCGACGCGTGACCGAGGTGGGTGGAGTCATAGGGGGTGATCCCGCAGACGTACAGCCGTGCCCGTCCCGAGACCAGCGGAGTGATCGGTGCGACCCTGCCGGTGCGCGAGTCGTACAGGCGCAGCGGCCTGCCGGAAGCGGGAAGCGGGCTGAGAGAGGGGGAAGTCCAGGATTGCACTACGTGATCATACGATCCGTCGGCCTCCCGCGGTTCAGGCCCCGCCCAGGGGGTCGACCAGCCCCGTGCCGAGCAGCGCCAGCAGCACCAGACCGGCGACGATCCGGTAGATGACGAAGATCAGATACGAACGATTCTCGACCAGGCGCATGAACCAGACGATCACCGCGTAGCCCACGGCGAAGGCCACGACGGTGGCGACCACCATCGCCAGCAGTGACGGCTCACCGGCGGCTGCGGCGGCGGCGCGACCGTCGGCCGTCAGCAGCACCGGGACCTCTTTGGCCGCCTTGTACAGCCCCGAGGCGAACACGGCCGGGATCGCGAGCAGGAAGGCGTAGCGGGCGGCGGCCTGGCGGGTGTAGCCCATCAGCAGCCCGGCGGTGATGGTGCCACCGGAACGGGAGACGCCGGGGATCAGCGCGAGAGCCTGTGCCAGGCCGAAGATGATGCCGTCGCGCACGGTGAGCTCCTTGAGCTCCTTCCGCTGCGGGGCGATGCGGTCCGCGAGCCCCAGCAGCAGACCGAAGACGATCAGCATCGTCGCAGTGATGTAGAGGTTCCGCAGGCTGTGGTCGATCTGGTTCTCGAAGAGCAGGCCCAGCACCCCGATCGGGATCGAGCCGAGGATCACCAGCCAGCCCATGCGCACGTCGGGATCGGAGTGCGGGATCTTCCCCGCCAGTGCCTTGAACCACTTTCCGATGATGCGAGTGATGTCTTTCCAGAAGTAGATCAGCACCGCAGCCTCGGTGCCCAGCTGGATGATCGCCGTGAACGCGGCGCCCGGATCCTGACCGGGGTCCATCAGCTCCCCGACCACGCGCACGTGGGCGCTCGAGGAGACGGGGAGGAACTCGGTCAATGCCTGGACCAGGCCCAGGATCACCGCCTCGATGAACGACATGGACACTCCTCGATGGGTTCTGCGGGCCTGCGGTGCCGGCGAGCATCGGTGCCGGACCCGGACAGAGTACGCGGCGCCGAGCGGTGAGCCCGGCGCCGCGCAGCGGAGCAGTGGTGAAGACTACGTAGAGGTCCTGGGACGTGTGACCGGAGGCGCTCAGCGCTCAGCGCGGCGCGTCGTCCTCGTCATCTTCGTCCTCGTAGTCGTCATCGTCGTCGTCGTCCTCGTCATCGTCGTCCTCGTCATCGTCCTCGAAGTCGTCGAGATCGTCGAAGTCGTCATCGTCGTCCTCATCGTCGTCGTCCTCGTCGAACACGATCAGGGGGGTGGCGACGTCATAGGCGTCGAAGAGTGCATCGTCGTAGGTGTCGAAGGCGTTGGCGAGCCGCTCGGTGGCGGACTCCAGCGCGGGATCGTCTTCCCCCCGCGAGCCGGCGGCGGCTTCGTAGTGGCGTTCGAGGGCAGCGATCAGCGCAGCAAGAGCGGAGCGAGGATCCGTGTTCATGGTTGGACCGTACATCCTCGAGCGGCAGAATGAACAGTGGAAGCGTGCACGCATTGGTCACGAATCCGCCGCAGTCCCAGCAGCGCAATCGACCACTGCTGTCGCAGGTCATCGACCACAGGAGGAAAACCGTTGATCCGACCCCGCACCCCTCTCGTCGCCGGCGTTCAGCACGTGAGCGATCCGCGCGGATGGCGCGACCTGCCCGTCGAGCGCGGACGGCGCGCAGCGGACTACGAGTTCCAGATCATCACGGTGCCGCGGGGCACCTCCTTCGGCCAGGTGCGCGCTGAGCTGACCGAGCAGGCGGAGTACGGCCGGTGGGAGCACGCCCGCACCCGCCTCTACCTCGGGGGCGGGAAGAAGGTCTGGATGCGCCGACGGATCATCCGGGTGGAGTCGACGCTCTAGCCCGGGTCTGTCCACAGCCGGCAGGAGCAGGCGGCAGAGCTCCTCAGCATCTGGTGCAATGGCCTGGTGTCCATGAGCTTCCTGCTGCTGTGCGCCGTGCTGCTGGTGATCTACCTGCCGCCCGCACTCGCGCTGGCCTGGGTCGACGGGCGAGAGCGCCGACTGCCTAACCGCTGGGTCGGGCTGCTGACCGGCGCGGTGACCCTTGCGCTGGCGGTCCTCGCCCTCTTGGTGCCGACGATGCGCCCGGACCTGGCCACGGCCGCGGTGCTCGCTCTGGTGCTGGGGCTCGGAGCGATCCTGGTGGCGCTGCTGGCTCCCCCGCTGCTGGGCATGGGCGATGCCAAGACGCTGCCGGTGGTAGTGCTGATGTCAGCGGCCCTCGGCGGCGAAGTCCTGATCGGGGCGCTCCTCGGGATCGCTCTGGTGGGAGGCGTGATCGGAATGGTGGTGCTCGGCGTGACCCGCCGCGCCGGGGTGCGGTTCGCGCTGGGACCGGTGCTGCTGGCCGGGCCGTTCCTGGGCCTGCTGGGGGCTCCGCTGGTGCGCGCCGCCCTCGGCACCGGCTGACCACCTCGGACCGGCTGACCCCGCGGACCGGCTGCTCCCTCGGACCGATTGATCGCTCGGACCGGCTGACCCCTTGAACTGAGCGGCCGGTGAGCCGGTCAGGCACCTCCATATCTCAGACGGAGGGCGCGGCCCGCCGCTGGCGCCGGACCTCGTAGAGCGCGATGGATCCGGCGACCGACGCGTTCAAGGAGGAGGCGCTGCCGGTCATCGGGATCTCCGCGACCACATCGCAGGCCTCCCGCCAGCCGGCGCTCATCCCGATGGTCTCGTTCCCGACGACCAGGAGCGTGGGGCCGGAGAGGTCCGTGTCCGCCAGCTGGTGGCCGCCGGCCTCGTCGAGCCCGATCACGGTCCACGGCTCCCCCAGGGCCCGACGCTCATCGATCCACGCCATCACCTCGCGATGGGAGGGCAGGCGCAGCACCGGCATCGCGAACAGGCTTCCAGTGCTGGCACGTATCGCGGCCGGGTCCCACGCATCGGCGGAGTGCCCGGTGATCAGCAGGCCGGTCCCGCCGAGGGCGTCGACGGAGCGGGCCAGTGAGCCGATGTTGCCGGGGCCGGCGGGGCGGTCGAAGACGACCAGCACGTCCGAGCGCCCAGGGTGCAGCCGTTCCAGGTCATCTGCGGGCAGCGCCGCGATCGCCAGCAGCTCCGGGGTGCCGTCCTCGCGCTCCCCCAGCTCTGCCATCAGCTCCGGGGCGAGCACCACCACCGGCGCCGGGCTGCTCTGCAGCAGCTCCTGCGCCCACTGGGAGGGTTGCTCCCTGCCGTCGGTCAGCAGCGTCCGGATCTCGATGCCATGGGCGATGGCCTGCGAGATCGGACGCACGCCCTGGATGATCATCTCGCCGGCGCGATAACGTTTGGTGCGGTTGCCCAGCAGCGCCTGCCATTGCTGGAACAGTGCGTTGCGCCGGTCCAGTCGGGAGGGCAGGCGCGGTGCTCCCCTGCGGGCTCCGGGCGCGGAGGCGGAGGCAGAGGCGGAGTGCCGGTTCATGCTCCGGCTCCGTCGTAGCCGAGCTGTCGCCAGGCCTCGTAGACCGCGATCGAGACCGCATTGGCCAGGTTCAGCGAGCGCCGGGCAGGGAGCATCGGGATCCGGACGCGGGAGGTGATGCGCGGATGATCCATGACGTCCTGGGGCAGGCCGGTCGGCTCGGTCCCGAAGAGGAGCACATCCTCCCGGGTGTACTCGATGCTCTCGAAGCTCACGTCCGTGCCCGAGGTGAAGGCGAACACCCGCGCGCCGGGGACCGCGGCGAAGGCCTGCTCGATGCCGGGATGGATGCTGACATCGGCGAGGTCGTGATAGTCGAGACCTGCGCGGCGCAGCTTCGCGTCCTCGAGATCGAAGCCGAGCGGCTCGATCAGGTGCAGGTGCGCGCCAGTGACGGCGGACAGCCGGATCGCATTGCCGGTGTTCCCGGCGATCGCGGGTTCGTGGAGGAAGACGTGGACCATGCCGCAGATTCTTCCACGCCACCGTTGACGGCGATGGATCCGGGAATGCGAAGAGCCCCTCTCCACAGTGTGGAGCGGGGCTCTATTCGCGTGTCCGGAGGGGGACTTGAACCCCCACGCCCGATAAAGGGCACTAGCACCTCAAGCTAGCGCGTCTACCAATTCCGCCACCCGGACGGGTGATCGCCGTAGCGACTAGAGCAGATTAGCACGCACCTGCGGATGGTTCGCACCCGAAAGCGGCACTGCCAGGGCGAACGTGAAGACAATCACGCCGGGGCTCCGACGCGGCCTTCCGCCATCATGGAGTGGAGCAGCACCAGGACCGCCTCGACGCGGGCTGCCAGCAGCCCATCGGGGTTCGGTAGCCGTGCGGCGAGGTCTTGGAGGGCGGCCGCACAGAGCACGGTCATCGTTGCGTCGGGCGTCTCCATGAGGTGCGCAGACCACTCCCCCATGGAGCTCAGCAGTGCGGAGAGCTCATCGGTCGCGGTGCGCCGACTCTCGGTGAGCAGCTCCACCCGGGCTCGGGCCGCGAGCGCCGTGCAGCGCCGCAGCACCGCGACCGACTCGTCGGCATCGATGGGGACCCTGTCGGGTTCCGCCGCAGCCCCTCGCCGATCTCCCCTCGAGGAAGGCTGGCCGAGGCCGACCTGGGCCACCGCATCGATCTGTTCGCCCGCTTCGCGCTCCAGCTCCATGAGTCACTTCCCTCGTGCTCTCCCCGGGCCCGTCGGGCCTGTCCGTCGTCCATGACTTTACCCATGCTTTACCTGTGGAGACAAGGGTCTTTACCAGCTGGAAGACGAGGCCTGATGAGAGCTGGAGCCTGCCGGGTGACCAGGCCTGCTGGGGCGGAGCCGAGATGCTCGCTCAGACCTCGGTGACGGACCTGCGCCGGGCCAGTTCCGTGCGCGCTGCAGCGAGCATCTCCCGCACCGGCGCGGCCGGGATCGCGAGCATGGAACGGAGCTGCATATCGGCCTGGTGCGCCAGCATCTCGAGTCCGTCCGCCACCTCGCCCCCGCAGCTCTGGATCACCTCGGCGATCGGCGCGGGCCATGGGTCGTAGAGCACGTCGAGGACCACCCCGGGCACGGCGAGATCGGACTGAGCCCGCCATTGCTCGGCGACCGCACGGGCCCCCTCGATGGCCAAGGCGCTGACCACCACATCTGCGGCGAGCACCTCGTGATGCCGCTCCCAGGGGATCTGCTCCACGGCCACCCCACGGATGGCGGCATACTCCTCGAGCGATGCGAGCTTGTGCGCGCTGCGGGCCGAGAGCAGCACCCTCTGCACACCGAGCTCCGCCAGGGCGGCGAGGGCGCTCAGGGCGGTGGCACCCGAGCCGAGCACGGCACCGGTCTCCGGAGCGGCGGCACCGTGGTCCTGCAGTGCGGCGACGATGCCGTGGACGTCGTGGTTCTCGGCGCGCCATCCCTGGCCGGTGCGGATCAGGGTGTTGGAGATGCCGAGCTGGCGGGACGTCTCGTCGGCCTCGGAACCCAGCGAGAAAGCCTCGGGCTTGCCCGGCATGGTCACGCTGAGGCCCTGCAGCCCCCGCCCGGGACCCTGGCGGAGGAACTGCGCGAGCTCCCCGGCGCGCACCTGATGACGTTCGTAGACGGCGTCCGTGATGCCGAGCGCCTCATAGGCGGTGCGGTGGAGGATGGGCGAGAGGGAGTGCTCGACCGGCGAGCCGACCACCGCGAACCGACGCGGGCTCATCCCTTCGCGTCCGCCCATTCCTGCCACTCCTTGACGTTCTCCTCGTGCTCGGCCCAGGTGGCCGCGAACTTCGTCTCCCCGGTGTCGGTGTTCACGCTGACGAAGTACAGCCAGTCACCTTCAGGCGGCGCGTCGACGGCATCCAGCGCATTGGCCCCGGGCGCGGCGATCGGTCCAGGCGGCAGCCCCTGGTACTTGTACGTGTTGTAGGGGCTGTCCGTGGCGCGCTCCGCATCGGAGGTCCCCACGCTCGCGGACTTCCCGGTCACGTAGTGGACGGTGGAGTCGAACTGGAGCTTCATCGGCTTCCCCTTGGCCTCGCCGGCCCCCTCCAGACGGTTCTCGATGGTCCGCACGACCTTGCCGTAGTCCTCGGGTTTGCGCACCTCCATCTCCGCGAGGGAGGCGATGGTCAGCGACTCGTGCCACTGCTCCTGCGGGATGTCACGAGCGGTCAGCTCCTTCTCCATCCGATCCCACATCATCTGGATGACATCCTCGGCGGTGGCATCCTCGTAGATGTCATAGCGGCCGGGCCAGAGGTAGCCCTCGAGCGATCCGGCAGCGTTCTCGGGGATCCCGTAGCTGGTGTAGTCCTCGGCCGCAGCGGTGAAATCCTCGACCGGGATATCCGTCTCCGCAGCCAGCTGCTCCCAGATCTGGGTCAGCCGCTTCCCCTCGGGGATGATCACCCTCTGGCCGGCGAGGTTCGACGGATCCAGCAGTGCCTCCAGCGCATCCGCGGAGGTCATCTCCAGCTTCAGGCGGTAGATGCCGGGCTCGATGCGAGCGGCCTCGGGAGTGTTGGAGAAGAGGTTGACGAATGGGCCGGCGCTCTTGATCACTCCCATCTCCACGAGCGTGCCGGCGATGTCGGTACCGGTGTCGCCTTCGGCCACCTCGACCACCGCCTCGCCGCTGCCGGGCCCCGGATAGTCTGCGGCCTCCTGCTCGAGGCTGACGTTGGACGTGATCCAGCGGTACCCCTGGATCCCGCCGACGATGAGCCCGCCCACCACCAGCAGCACCAGCAGCACCGGCAGCACCCCCCGCAGGAATCCGTGGCGTCGACGCGACCGCTTGGGCCCTCTGCGACGTCCGCGTGCGCCATCCCGACCCGCCGCTGCGGGCTCGCCGCCCTGAGAATCCGCCAGGTCGACGAAGGAGAGCTCCTCGTCGTTCACAGGGTGTCCTCCTCGGTCGATGGCGGGATGGCGGTGGCGGGCACCCGCTCACCAGCGCGCGCCGCGGTGGACCGTTCGATGTCCAGCGCCTGCTGGAGGATCATCACTGCGGCCACCTGGTCGACGACCTGGCGGTGCTTGCGGCCCTTCCTGCCGGAGCTGTGGAGCGCCTTGTGCGCGGAGACGGTCGTCAGCCGTTCGTCGATGAGCCTGACCTCGAGCTCCGGAGAGCCTGCGGCGAGCTCCACGGCGAAGGTTCGCGCCTTCTGTGCCGCGACGCCTTCAGTGCCGTTCAACGACCGTGGGAGCCCCACCATGATGACATGCGCGTCGAGCTCCGCAGCCTCTGCCAGCACTCGCCCCACCGCCGTGTCACGGGCGAGGGTCTCGACCGGAGTGGCGATCATCCCGTCGAGGTCGCTGCGTGCCAGACCGACCCGCACATCACCGACGTCGACCCCGAGCCTGACCCCGCGGGGCAGCGACGGGGGCTGCTGTCGGGACTCCTCGCCGTTGCCCGGGCTCATGCGTCCTGAGCCGCCTCGATCGCCGCGTGCACAGCGGCCAGTGCCGCAGGCACCTGGGCGGGCTCGCCGCCGCCGCCCTGCGCCATGTCCGGCTTGCCACCGCCACGGCCACCCATCGCCTCGGCCGCGATGCGCAGCAGGGAGCCCGCGGCGAGGCCACGCTCGCGCGCGGCGGCGTTGGTGGCGATCACCAGGGCCGCCCGACCGCTCTCGTGGCCGGCGACCGCGACCGTCACCGGCGAGTCCTCGCCGAGCCGGGAGCGGAGGTCGAGGGCGAGGGTGCGCAGATCTCCTGCGGCGACACCTTCACCGGCATCGTGCGTCAGCACCCGGATGCCGGCGACCTCGGTGGTGGAGTCCACGAGTCGCCCGGCCTCAGCCTGCAGCTGCTGGCCGCGCAGCGCCGCGAGCTGCTTCTCCATGTCCTTCATCCGCTGGGTGAGGACGCGCACCCGCTCGGGCAGCTCCTCGGCGGCGCCGACCTTCAGCAGCTCGGACAGCTGGGAGACCAGTGCGTGCTCCTTGGCCTGGTGGCGGTAGGCGGAGAGCCCCACCAGCGCGTCGACGCGCCGCACCCCGCTGCCGATGGACGCCTCGCCCATCAGCTGCACGGTGCCGATCGCGCCGGTGCTGGAGACATGGGTGCCGCCGCACAGCTCACGGGACCAGTCACCGCCGATGGAGACCACGCGCACGACCTCCCCGTACTTCTCGCCGAACAGCGCCTGCGCGCCGAGGGACTTGGCCTCGTCCAAGGACATCTGCTGGTCGGTGACGGTCAGCTCGTCCTGCAGGAGCGTGTTCACGCGGCCCTCGATCTGCTCGAGCACCGACTTCGGCACGGCCTGGCCGTAGCGGAAGTCGAAGCGCATCCTGCCCGGGGAGTTCTCGGAGCCGGCCTGGGTGGCGCTGTGGCCGAGCTCCTCGCGCAGGGACTCGTGGACCATGTGGGTGGCGGTGTGGGCGCGGGCGATGGCGCCGCGTCGTTCGCCGTCGATGGTCGCGATCGCGGAGGCGCCCTGCGCGAGAGAGCCCTCGACGAGGCGCCCGCGATGGACGATCAGTCCGCGCACGGGCTTCTGCACGTCGTCGACCTCGATCAGGCCGCCGCCGGTGAGCGTGATGCGGCCCTGATCGGCGAGCTGGCCGCCGGACTCCGCGTAGAAGGGGGTGGAGGCGAGGACGACCTCGACCTGGGCCGGGGCCTCGACGGCGGTGACCAGCTTGCCGTCCACCAGCACCGACTCGACCGTGGTGGCGACGGTGTCCTCGGTGTATCCCAGGAAGGGCACCTCGCCGCCGCGCTCGGTGAGCAGCCGGTTGTAGATCGCGGTGTCGGTGTGTCCGGACTTCTTCGCGGCGGCGTCGGCACGCGCGCGCTCGCGCTGCTCCTGCATCGCTCCGCGGAAGGCGTCCGCGTCGACCTGCAGCCCGACCTCCTGCGCCATCTCCATGGTGAGGTCGATGGGGAAGCCGTAGGTGTCATGGAGGCGGAAGGCGTCGTCGCCGGCCAGGACCCGGCCGCCGCCGTTCTTCACCTCGCCCGCGAGCTGCTCGAAGATGGAGGTGCCCGTCTCCAGGGTGCGACGGAACGCCTCCTCCTCGGCGTAGACGATCTCGCTGATCCGCGGGAAGTCCGCCTCGAGCTCGGGATAGGACTCGACCATCAGGGATTTCGAGATCGGCAGCAGCGCGGGCATCGACGGCTGCGCGTAGCCGAGCAGCCGCATCGAGCGCACCGCCCGCCGGATCAGCCGGCGCAGCACGTAGCCGCGTCCCTCGTTGCCCGGGCGCACCCCGTCGGAGACCAGCATCAGCGCGCTGCGCACATGGTCGCCGATGATCCGCAGGTGGACGTCGTCCTCCTCGTCCCCGCCGTAGGCACGGCCCGAGAGCTCCTGCGCCTTCTCGATGACCGGGAAGATCTGGTCGATCTCGTACATGTTCTGCTTGCCCTGCAGCAGGTAGGCGACGCGCTCGACGCCGAGACCGGTGTCGATGGACTTCTGGTCCAGCTCGCCGAGGAGGGGGTAGTCCTTGCCCTTGCCCTCGCCGCGCAGGTACTGGTCGAAGACCAGATTCCAGATCTCGATGTAGCGGTCCTCGCCCTTCTCGTCTCCGGGCCATTCGGGGACGGTGCCGGTGACGGCGTCGGGTCCGTACTCGGGGCCGCGGTCGTAGTGCCACTCGCCGCACGGACCGGCGGGACCGGGCTGGCCGGTGTCCCAGAAGATCTCCTCGCGCGGCAGGCGCACCACGCGCTGCGGGTCCAGGCCCACGACCTCCGTGACGTGGCGGTAGGACTCCTCGTCCTGCTCCCAGACGGTGAACCAGAGGCGCTCGGGGTCGAACCCGAAGCCGCCATCGTCCTGGGAGGTGGTCAGCAGCTCCCAGGAGAAGTCGATCGCTCCGGTCTTGAAGTAGTCGCCGAAGGAGAAGTTCCCGGCCATCTGGAAGAAGGTGCCGTGGCGCGTGGTGCGGCCGACGTTCTCGATGTCATTGGTGCGGATGCACTTCTGGACGCTCGCCGCGCGGGGGTAGGGAGACTTCTCCGTCCCGACGATGTACGGGATGAAGGGGACCATCCCGGCGATCGTGAACAGGATCGACGGGTCGGAGGACACCAGCGAGCTGCTGGGCACGATCTCGTGGTTCTTCTTCGCGAAGAAATCGAGCCAGCGATGACGGATCTCGGAGGTGCGCATGGTCGGGAGGTGTCCTTCCTGGAACAGCCGGGGTGGGCCCGCTCTGCGGGCGAGGTGCTTCTGCGGACACGAAGGCCCCGGTCAGGGTACCGGAGTACACCCGCCGGGGCCTGTCGCGCCGCGGTGAAGAAAGGTCAGCGAGCGTAGTACTCGACGACCATCTGGACCTCACAGGTCACGGGGACCTCAGCGCGCTTGGGGCGCGCGACGAGCTGGGCCTTCAGCTCGGGAAGCTCGACCGAGAGGTACGAGGGGGTCTTGGCGAGGACGTCGGAGTTGCCGCCCTCAGCAGCGATCTGGAACGACTCCATCGCCTGTGACTTGGGCTTGACCTGGATGGTCTGGCCCGGGGAGACGCGGTACGAGGGACGGTCCACCAGCTTGCCGTCGACCAGGATGTGGCGGTGCACCACGGCCTGGCGGGCCTGGAGGGTGGTGCGGGCGAAGCCGGAGCGCAGGACGAGCGCGTCCAGGCGCATCTCCAGCAGCTCGACCATGCTCTCACCCGTCAGACCGGGCTCCTTCTTGGCGTCCAGGTAGGCGCGGTGCATCTGCTTCTCGCGGATTCCGTACTGCGCGCGCAGACGCTGCTTCTCCTTGAGTCGCACTGCGTAGTCCGACTCGGTACGACGGCGAGCACGGCCGTGCTCGCCCGGGGGGTACGGGCGCTTCTCGAAGTACTTGACGGACTTCGGGGTGAGCGGGAGCCCGAGGGCTCGGGACAGGCGCGCCTGACGGCGCGCGCGGGTGACGTTGGTCACGAGGTATACCTCTTGTTCGCGTGTGGTGAATCCAGTCGTGCAGCCGCGGATTCAGCGACCCACATTACCGCAGCAACTCCTCGAGGTCCACGATCGACGACACTGGTCACGCCTTACTTCCTGTGGAGTGCCTCACGCCGGCTCCCGGCCGGGGCGGCGTGCCTGGTGCGGCGCCTCAGCGCCCCCGCGCATCGCCCCGCGCAGCAGCTCATCGGCGTCCGTGCATTTCAGCATCGCAGCGCCACCTCCGCTATCGCAGCGCCACCTCAGCTCGAGGTCACGAGCGCAGGATCCGTCGCAGCGCCTCGACCCGGCTCCGGGTGCGCTCCTCGTTCCCGTGGCCCTTGGGGTGGTAGTAGTCCACGCCCACCAGGTCATCGGGTGCGTACTGCTGGGCCACCACCCCGTGCGGGGCGTCATGCGCGTACCGGTACTCGGTGCCGTGCCCGAGCTTCTTCGCGCCGGAGTAGTGCGCATCGCGCAGGTGCGCCGGGATGCCCTGGCCCTTCCCCGCCCGGACATCGGCGATGGCCGCATCGAGTGCCTGGTAGGAGGCGTTGGACTTGGGCGCGGTGGCGATATGGACCACGGCCTGTGCGAGCGGGATCCTCCCTTCGGGCATGCCGAGCATCTGCACCGCCTGCATCGCGGCGACGGCGACCTGGAGGGCGCTCGGATCGGCCATGCCGACCTCCTCCCCGGCGGCGATCACCACTCGGCGGGCGATGAAGCGGGGGTCTTCCCCCGCCTCGATCATCCGCGCCAGGTAGTGCAGGGCTGCGTCGACATCGCTGCCGCGCATCGACTTGATGAAGGCGCTGGTGACGTCATAATGCTGGTCCCCGGCCCGGTCGTAGCGCACGGCGGCTCGGTTGACGGCCTGGGAGAGCACCGCAGCATCGATCTCCGGGGTCTCCTTCATCAGCGCCGCCGCCGCGGCCGCCTCGAGGGATGTGAGGATCTTGCGGGCGTCCCCGCCGCCGAGCCGCAGCAGCGCCTCGCGAGCGTCGTCGGTCAGGGTCACGGAGCCCGCCAGGCCGCGCTCGTCCTCGAGCGCACGATCGACGAGCGCGTCGAGGTCCTCCTGCTCCAGCGACTCGAGGGTGAGCACGATCGAACGGGAGAGCAGCGGCGAGATGACCGAGAAGTAAGGGTTCTCCGTGGTCGCGGCGATCAGCGTGACCCAGCGGTTCTCGACGCTCGGCAGCAGGGCGTCCTGCTGGGATTTCGAGAAGCGGTGCACCTCGTCGACGAACAGCACCGTCTCGCGACCGATCGTCCGCAGCCGGGAGCGGGCCTGGTCCACGACCTCACGGATGTCCTTGACGCCGGCGAGGACGGCGGAGACCTCGACGAACTCGCGATCGCCGGACTGTGCGACGACGTAGGCCAGGGTGGTCTTGCCGGTGCCGGGCGGGCCCCACAGGATCAGGGAGCTGGGCGCGGTGCGGGAGTCGTCGGCTCCGACCAGGCGCCGCAGGGGGCTGCCCGGCTTGAGCGCGTCGCGCTGCCCCACCACCTCCTCGAGGGAGCGCGGGCGCATTCGCACCGCGAGCGGTGCGCGGTGGTCGCGGTTGCGATCCGAGAGCGTGCGCGGTGCGGGTTCATCGCCGCTCAGCGAGAAGAGGTCCTCGTCCATCCCCCCAGCCTAGGCCGAGGTGGCGACGCGGGCGCGCCGGGGCTCAGCGGCGGGGATCGAGCTCACGGGAGAGCCGTCCGGGCCACGCGGGGCCCTCGTAGATCATCGCGGTGTAGCCCTGGACCAGATCTGCGCCGGCATCGAGGCGGTCGCGCACGTCCTGGGCGCTGGTCACGCCGCCGCAGCTGATGATCACCGCGTCCTGCGGAAGGGTGGTGCGCAGCAGCTGCAGCACCTGCATCGAGCGGTCGGCGAGAATCGGCCCGGAGAGCCCGCCGGCACCGATCTGCTCGACCCGAGAGCGCGCGGTCGCCAGTGAGTCCGGGCGGGCGATGGTGGTGTTGGTCGCGATCACGCCCGCCAGCCCCACCTCGGCGGCGAGCCGGGCGACCGCCTGCACATCGCCGTCATGCAGATCAGGGGCGATCTTGACCAGCACCGGCACCTCCCGACGCAGCCGGGTCCGTACCGCAACAGCTTCCTGGACCACCGCCTCGAGGATCGGTCGGAGCATCTCGACGCTCTGGAGATCCCGCAGTCCGGGGGTGTTCGGGCTGGAGACGTTGATGGCGAGATAGCTGGCGTAGGGGGCGAGCAGCCGGGCGGAGAAGCGGTAGTCCTCAGCGGCGTCCTCGAGGGCGGTCACCTTGGACTTGCCGATGTTCACGCCGATCACGGCGCGCTGGCCACGTTCGGTGCGGCGCGCTCTGGCCAGCCGACGCGCCAGCGCCTGAGCTCCGTGGTTGTTGAAGCCCATACGGTTGATCAGGGCCCGGTCCTCGATCAGCCGGAAGGATCGCGGCCGGGGGTTCCCGGGCTGTGCCTTGGCGGTCACGGTGCCCACCTCGACATGGCCGAAGCCGAGATCGAGCAGTGCCAGCGGCACCTCGCCGTCCTTGTCGAAGCCTGCGGCCAAGCCCAGCGGGCTGCGGTGCTCGGCGCCGAGCACCCGGCGGGTGGGCCCGGTGTCCCGCAGCGGGTCCGTACCGCCGAACAGGGCCCGCAGCAGCTGCGGGCCTCCCGGCAGGCGATGAGCGTTTGCGAGCGCCCGCACCGTGAGCCGATGAGCCTGTTCCGGGTCGAGCCGGCTCAGCACGCGGCGGAAGAGCACGTCATAGGGCCCACGTCGAGGGGCGTCGTCAGGGGTCACGAGGGATACCGTACGCGTTCCTGGTCGCGGATCTCAGTCCACAGGTCCCGAACGGCGTACTCGCGGTGCTCGCGACAGGTAGAACAGGGCGAGCACGGGCAACAGCAGGGGGACGAAGCCGTAGTCCTTGCCGTAGACGCCCCAGACCGTCCCATCCGGGAACAGCGCCGGATCGAGCAGGGTGAGGGTGCCGACGATGAGCACCCCAGCGAGTTCCGCGATGCACAGCGCCCTCGCCACCGGGGAGCCGCGGCCGCGACGCACCAGAGCGATGGTGACGGCGATGTAGGTCACGGCGGCGAGCAGGGAGAGGCTGTACGCGACCGGTGCGAAGGAGAAGTCACGCAGCACCTGCACCAGGCTGCGCGCGGTCGCCGACAGCGCGAAGATGCCGTACACCGCGATCAGCACGATCTCGAAGCCGCGCCCGGCGCGCTCGGGGCGACCCGGCGACGCCGCCGCCGCGCCCTTGCCGTGCTCAGCGCCCTTGACGTTCTTGACGTTCTCGACGTTCTCGACGTTCATGCGAAGCCTCCCGGCCAGATCTGCTCCAGCCTCATCAGCAGCACCATGGAGACCGCCGCGCAGACGGCGATGACGAGGCTTCCCCAGCGGCTGCGTTCGAACAGTCCCATCCAGCCGCCGCCGACCGCCATCAGCAGAGCCGTGAGGAGATAGCCGTAGAGCGTGACCCGCTCGGGAGGGTTCCCGCCGGCGAGGTCCTTGAGCCCCAGGGCGATGCCCAGCACGGCCCAGGACGCGGCCAGCAGGGCGCACGCGCCCAGCAGCACCAGATCGGCGTTCAGGTCACGCGCTGTGTAGTAGATCCCGAGCAGGGCGGTCAGCCCGCCCAGCACCAAGACCACGATGCTCAGCACCGTCATCTGCTTCTCCGCCCTCCTCCGTGGTACGCCGACATCGTGTCCGGCCCGCCCCTACGATAGAGCCATGCCCACCATCACCATCACCGATGCATCTCTGCGCGACGTCGCTGCCGACGTCCTCATCCTCCCCCTCCTCGCGGGCGCCGACGGCGCCCCCGCGACGGTGCCCGGCGCACCGGAGATCTCCGAGGCCATCTCGGGTCTCGATGCCTCCTCCGCCCGAGGCGATCTCCACCGGATCCCCTCCTACGGACTGGCCTCCGCAACCTCGCTGCTGCTGGTCGGCCTCGGTGACGAGGATCTCGCCAAGGTCGAGGACGAGGACTTCCGGCTCGCCTTCGGCGCGGCCACCCGCTCGCTCGCCGGGGTCGAGAACGCCGCGATCGCCGTGCCCACCGCCACCACGCAGCAGCGCGCCGCAGCCCTCGAGGGCGCCGCGCTCGGCGCCTACACCTTCACCACCTACAAGACCGGCACCGGTGCCGGTGCACCGAAGGCCGCCCTCGCAGCCCTCACCCTGATCACCGAGGGCGACGCCGACGCCGCCCAGACCGCGGTCGACCGCTCCGGCGTGCTCGCCGAGATCGTCGGCATCGTGCGCGACCTCGTCAACACGCCCCCGAACCTGCTCCATCCCGCCGAGTTCGCCCGCCGCGCCGAGGAGCTCGTCGCCGAGCTGCCGATCACGGTGACCGTCCTGGACGAGAAGCAGCTTGCCGAGGGCGGCTACGGCGGCATCGTCGGCGTCGGCCAGGGATCGACCCGCCCGCCGCGCCTGGTGCGCCTGGAGTACGCCCCCGCGAAGGCCACCAGCTCTGTCGCCCTGGTCGGCAAGGGCATCACCTTCGACACCGGCGGCATCTCGCTCAAGCCCGCGGCCGGCATGGACGACATGACCTCCGACATGACCGGCGCCGCCACCGTGCTGGCGGCAGCTGTCGGTGCCGCCCGCCTCGGCCTCGAGGTCAAGGTCACCACCTACCTCGCCCTGGCCGAGAACATGCCCGGCGGTGGGGCTCAGCGCCCCGGTGACGTGGTCACCATGCGCAATGGGAGGACTGTCGAGGTGCTCAACACCGATGCGGAGGGGCGGATGGTGATGGCCGACGCGCTGGTCGATGCGGTCGCCGAGAACCCCGATCTGGTGGTCGACGTCGCCACCCTCACCGGTGCGGCGGTGGTGGCGCTGGGCAAGCGCACCGCCGGCGTGATGGGCACCTCCGAGGGCCGCGACCTCGTGATGGCGGCCTCTGAGACCACCGGCGAGCCGTTCTGGCCGCTCCCCTTCCCCAGCGAGCTGCGTGCCGATCTCACCGGCCGCGTCGCTGATCTGCGCAACATCGGGGACCGACCGGGCGGTGCGCTCTCGGCGGGCATCTTCCTGGCCGAGTTCGTGGGCGATACCCAGTGGGCGCATCTGGACATCGCGGGACCGGGCTACGCCTCCTCGCCCCTGGGCTACATGGGCAAGGGCGCCACCGGGATGAGCACCCGCACCGTGCTGCAGATCCTCGCGGACGTCGCCTCACGCCCCGCACCGTGATGCGCACCGCACCACAGCACTGAGAGATCGCGCGAAGCAGTCGGCCCGGCGCCGCCTGGTGGCCTAGCATGGGACACGCAGGCGGCGCCGTCGGCCATCCAGGTCCGGGCGGGTCGCGGAGTGACGTATACACCGAGGAGCACACAGGTGGCGGAGACAACCACTGACCAGTTCGACGTCGTGATCCTGGGCGGTGGCAGCGGCGGCTATGCGGCCGCGCTGCGCGGAGCCCAGCTCGGCCAGAAGATCGCGCTCGTGGAGAAGGACAAGCTCGGTGGCACCTGCCTGCACCGCGGCTGTGTCCCGACCAAGGCGCTGCTGCACGTCGGCGAGCTCGCCGACGCCCCGTCCGAGGCCGCTGATGCCGGCGTCGACCTCACTCTGAACGGCATCGATGCCGCGAAGGTGCTCGGCTTCAAGGACAAGATCATCGGCCGGCTCTACAAGGGCCTGCAGGGCCTGGTGAAGTCGCGCAAGGTCGAGTACGTCGAGGGCTTCGGCACGCTCACGGGACCGAACACCGTCTCGGTCGAGACCGAGTCCGGCACCCGCACCCTGACCGGCAAGAACATCATCCTGGCCTCCGGCTCGTACTCGAAGACCCTTCCGGGCATCGACCTCGGCGGCCGCTTCCTCGACTCCGAGGCCGCGTTGCAGCTGCCCGAGATCCCCAAGAACCCCATCATCCTGGGCGGCGGCGTGATCGGGGTCGAGTTCGCCTCGATCTGGAAGTCGCTCGGCGCGGAGTCCGTGACCATCATCGAAGGCCTCCCCCACCTGGTCGCCAACGAGGACGAGGCGCTGTCCAAGGCACTCGAGCGCGCGTACAAGAAGCGCGGGATCAAGTTCTCGCTGGGCATCTTCACCGAGAAGGCCGAGCAGACCGAGTCCGGGGTGAAGGTCACCCTCGCCGACGGCAAGGTCTTCGAGGGCGACTACCTGCTGGTCGCTGTGGGTCGTGGCCCGAACACCTCAGGGCTCGGCTACGAGGAGCAGGGCATCGAGATGGATCGCGGCTTCGTGCTCGCGAACAACGAGACCCTCGAGACCAACGTCCCCGGCGTCTACGCCGTGGGTGACATCGTCCCCGGCCTGCAGCTCGCGCACCGCGGCTTCGCCCAGGGCATCTTCGTGGCCGAGCGGATCGGCGGCCTGAACCCGGCACCGATCGTCGAGTCCGGCATCGAGCGGATCACCTATTGCGAGCCCGAGCTCGGTTCCGTGGGTCTGTCCGAGAAGCAGGCCAAGGAGCAGCTGGGCGAGGACGCCGTCGAGGTCTACGAGTACAACCTCGGTGGCAACGGCAAGTCCCAGATCCTCGGCACCACCGGCTTCATCAAGCTCGTCCGCGAGAAGGACGGGCCCATCATCGGCGTCCACATGATCGGCTCGCGCACCTCCGAGCTCATGGGCGAGGCGCTGCTCATCGTCAACTGGGAGGCCTACCCCGAGGATGTCGCCTCCCTCATCCACGGCCACCCCTCGCAGCACGAGGCCCTGGGCGAAGCTGCGCTCGCCCTCGCCGGCAAGCCGCTGCACGCCCACGCCTGAATCTTCCAGGAGGAGAAAACCCCATGTCTGAAACCGTGAAGATGCCGGCACTCGGCGAGTCTGTCACCGAGGGCACCGTCACCCGCTGGCTCAAGGCCGTGGGCGACACCGTCGAGGTCGACGAGCCGCTGCTGGAGGTCTCGACCGACAAGGTCGACACCGAGATCCCCTCGCCCGTCGCGGGTACCATCGAGAAGATCCTGGTCGAGGAGGACGAGGACGCCGAGGTCGGCGCCGATCTCGTCGTCATCGGCGATGGTTCCGGCTCTGAGGCTGCCGGATCGGCTGTTTCCGGTGCTGAGGCCGCTTCCGAGGAGGCCCCCGCCGAGTCGGAGGACGCTCCCGCCGAGGGCGAGGATCTCGCCTCCGACGAAACCGTCGCCCCGTCCACCGATGAGGAGGCTCCGGCCGGCGAGGACGAGAAGCCTGCCGAGGCTTCCGGCGATGCCGATTCCGGCACCTCCGGCGGCGCCGCCTCCGGTGAGGAGGTGACGATGCCCGCGCTCGGCGAGTCCGTCACCGAGGGCACCGTCACCCGCTGGCTCAAGGAGGTCGGCGACACCGTCGAGATCGACGAGCCGCTGCTCGAGGTCTCCACCGACAAGGTCGACACCGAGATCCCCTCCCCTGTCGCGGGCACCCTGCTGGAGATCAAGGTCCAGGAGGACGAGGACGCAGAGGTCGGCGCCGTGCTGGCAGTGGTCGGCTCCGGTGCTGCGGCCTCTGCTCCCGCAGAGCAGCCCTCCGCCCCGGCGCCCAAGGCTGAGGAGAAGCCTGCTGAGGCTCCCGAGGCCGAGGAGAAGCCTGCCGAGGCACCCAAGGCTGAGAAGGCTGAGGCTCCGAAGGCAGAGCCCGCGAAGGCTGAGGCCCCCAAGGCAGAGGCAGCTGCGGCGGCGCCGAAGGCCTCCGATGCCGTCTCCGGTGCGGAGTCCTCCGGCTATGTCACTCCGCTGGTACGGAAGATGGCGGCCGAGGCCGGCGTCGACCTGTCGAACGTCAAGGGCTCCGGCCTGGGCGGACGCATCCGCAAGCAGGATGTGCAGCAGGCGATCGATGCGCAGAAGGCCGCCGCTTCGGCTCCTGCCGCCGCCGCAGCGCCCGCAGCCGCCCCGGCAGCCCCCAAGGTCGAGGTCTCCTCGAAGCGTGGCACCGAGGAGAAGATGCCGCGCATCCGCAAGGTCATCGGCCAGCGGATGACGGAGTCGCTGCACGGGATGGCCCAGCTGACCACCGCGGTCGAGGTCGATCTGACCCGTATCGCGAAGCTGCGCGCCCGCGCCAAGGAGGACTTCGCCGCCCGTGAGGGTGCGAAGCTCACCTTCCTCCCGTTCCTGATGATGGCAGCGGTGGAGGGTCTGAAGACCTACCCGCAGCTGAACTCCAGCATCGAGGGCGACAAGATCGTCTACCACGGCTCCGAGAACATCGGCATGGCGGCGGACACCGAACGCGGTCTCGTGGTTCCTGTGATCCGCAATGCCGGCGATCTGAACCTGGCGGGCCTGGCTCGTCAGATCGGCGATCTGGGTGGCCGTGCCAAGGGCAACAAGCTGGTTCCGGACGATCTCGCCGGTGCCACGTTCACCATCACCAACACCGGTTCCGGCGGTGCGCTGTGGGACACCCCCATCGTCCCCGCGCCGCAGGTCGGCATCCTGGGCACCGGCACCATCACCAAGCGTCCGGCGGTCGTGCAGAACGCCGAGGGTGACGACACCATCGCCATCCGCTCGATGATGTACCTGTTCCTCTCCTACGACCACCGCATGGTCGACGGCGGCGACGCCGCACGCTTCCTCACCTTCATGAAGAAGCGGCTCGAGGAGGGCGCGTTCGAGGCAGAGCTGGGCCTGTGAGGTCCTGAGCTTCCTCGTCTGGGCGCGTCCCGCGCACTGAGCGATGTTGAAGGGCCCCGATATCAGTTCTCTGGTGTCGGGGCCCTTCGGCGTGCCCGGTGGAGGTGCGGCTGCATGGGGACGATCAGCTCGCTCCGGTATCCCCCGGCGCTGGCTCCGCTAGCTGGTCCGGTTCCACTGGCTCACCCGGCTGCACTGGCTCGTCCGGCTCCACCGCCTCGACCTCCTCGACCGCCTCGACCGCCTCGACGAGCCATCGCTCGCCATTCCAGTGGAGGGTCAGCCGGACTTCGCGCGGGGCAGTCGCGGGAACGTGCGTGAGCTGCCCGGCGCGGTCCTCGAGCTCATGCTCTGCGGTCGAGGTGACCGCGCGCAGCACCACGGTGCCGTCGCCGTCCGGTCCCGCGAGCAGCTCCGCCTCATGGACCACCGGCCCACCGCCTCGGACCTGATGGCCCTGGTATGCGAGGCGGGTCTCCTCGTCAGCCGTGAACGCCTCACTCCCCGGCACAGCCACCGGCTGCGCGGATACTCCGGAGATGTAGGCGTGCCGGGCTCCGGCGACGTCTGCGACCAGGGCCCAGGGATCCTCGATCCGGGGCGCCCCGCTGGGCGGTGCTGGCGTCGCGACGGGAAGCTGTTCATGACCGGGAGCCTGCGCGGGACGCTCACTGGCCCACCACGCACCCATCGCCGCAGTGGATCCCAGCAGCAGAACCACGAGGGCACTCCCGACGGCAACTCGTCGCAGCGGAGGCTGACTCAGCACCTGACGGATCGCTGACAACCCGCGTCTCCCGGTCCCCGTCAGCGGGCCGACCAAGGTCCGAAGGCCAGCGGGGTGCGGCGTGCGGCGTCCGTACACGCCCACCGCTGCAAACTCGCCCCGCTCCCGCCGCCGGAGCCGGCGGGGTCGCGGCAGAGCCGCACCCGCGTGCTCCACCTCCGGACCCTCCACCCCGTCCGGCCCCTCCAGCTCCGCCTCGGCCTCCTGTCCGGACGCCGCTTGTCCGGACGCCGCTTGTGCGGCCGGCTCCATTAGCACTTCGGCAGCAGGGCCGGGACCGAGCAGCGAGCGTTCCTGAAGCGGCCAGGAGGGGGCCACGAGATCGATCCGTCGGCGCAGGGTCCGCTCCTGGTCCCCGAGCACCGAGTCGACCCAGCGGCGGTCAGCCTGCCGGGCGGAGAGCGTCTCATCCCGCCGCAGCCCGGCCAGGTCGAGGGCCACCACACTCCCGTCTGGACGGACACCGAGCCCCTGCCCCGGTCCCGCTCCCAGCACCCATCCCCGCTGATGGACCGCATCGATCAGATCATCGAGATCGTCCCGGGCCCGCGCGAGGGCGAGACGCTCAGCGGTAGGTGGGGCGCAGTCCTCGGCAGCCCGCCGGCCGGAACGACGCCGCAGAGGAGGTGCGGCTTCGCGAAGGTATCCGTCGTCCTCGATCTCGAGCACGTTCGGTGCCGCCGTGATCCCCGCGACCTCGAGCGTCGCCAGCAGCTGGAGCTCATCGCGGATGCTGTGGCGGGCGTCTTCATCCAGCCCCTTGACCTCCACCTGCTGGCCGTGCCCGGCAGATTCTCGCTGCCTCTCCTGCCGCGCCGTTCCGGCGCGAGGCGGGCTCACGCCCGGTCCGAACGTGCCGGGGCCCCGGTGGGAGCTCTCCTCGTCGTTCTCGTCCATGACAGCAGTGAACCGCATCGCAGTGAGCTCTCCGCGATTCATCCACAACGCGCAGGTGGGAGGCGGAGTAGCCTGGGTCGATGCTCGACGTGATCCGTCTCGGTTTCAGCGAACCCGTCCCCGGTGGGGACCGCCATGAGGAGTTCGGCCTGCCCCCGGGCCCGGTCGAGTACCGAGCCGCCTGGGCGCTGCAGCGCGAGCTCCACGCCGAGGTGGTCTCGGGCAGCCGTCCCGACACGCTGCTGCTGCTCGAGCATCAGGCGGTCTACACAGCAGGCAAGCTCACCGAGGACCACGAGCGCCCCCGTGATGGTGCTGAGGTCGTGGACATCGACCGCGGCGGGAAGCTCACCTGGCACGGCCCGCAGCAGCTCGTCGGCTACCCGCTGGTGAAGCTTCCGATCCCGATCGATGTGGTGGGCTTCGTCCGTGATCTCGAGCGGACCCTGATCGACGTCTGCGCCGCCGTCGGCGTGGCGACGATGCCGGTGGCCGGTCGCAGCGGCGTCTGGGTCGCGCCGGAGGGCGAGGAGTCGCGCAAGGTGTGTGCGATCGGCATGCGGGTCTCGAAGCGTGCCACGATGCACGGTTTCGCGCTGAACTGCGCGAATGATCTCTCCTGGGCCGCGAATGTGATCCCCTGTGGGATCGATGATGCCGGAGTGACCAGCCTCAGCCGAGAGGCCGGGCACCGGATCGCGGTTGCCGACGTGGTGGACATCGCCGCGACGGCCATGACCGAGCTCGTGGCGCACCGCACCTCGCCCCGCGTGGGCTGAGTGCCCTGGGACCTGGCCAGGTCGATAGACTCCAGGGAACGTCGAGATGAGGAGGCATCAGGGTGACATTCGCCCCCGAAGGCCGACGCATGCTGCGCGTCGAGGCTCGCAACGCCGAGGTCCCGATCGAGCGCAAGCCCGAATGGATCAAGACCCGGGCCGTGATGGGCCCGGAGTACACCGCAATGAAGAAGCGCGTGCATGGTCAGGGTCTCCATACGGTCTGCGAGGAAGCCGGCTGTCCGAACATCTTCGAATGCTGGGAGGACCGCGAGGCGACCTTCCTCATCGGCGGTGACACCTGCACGCGGCGCTGCGACTTCTGCAACATCGCCACCGGCAAGCCGATGGCCGTCGATCCGATGGAGCCCTTCAAGGTCGCCCAGTCCGTCAAGGAGATGGGTCTTCGCTACTCGACCATCACGGGTGTGGCCCGCGATGATCTCGAAGATGGGGCGGCCGGTCTGTTCGCCCGCACCTGCGAGCAGATCCATGCGATGAACCCGGGCACCGGTGTCGAGCTGCTGATCGATGACATCAAGGGCAACGGCCAGCACCTGCAGCAGGTCTTCGAGGCCAAGCCCGAGGTGTTCGCGCACAACCTCGAGACCGTCCCGCGCATCTTCAAGCAGATCCGTCCCGCGTTCCGCTACGAGCGCTCCCTCGACGTGATCTCGATGGGGAAGGAGGCCGGGATGATCACCAAGTCCAACCTCATCCTCGGGATGGGTGAGACGGATGAGGAGATCCTCGAGTCGCTGCAGCGTCTTCACGATGCCGGCTGCGACATCATCACCATCACGCAGTACATGCGCCCGTCGAAGCTGCATCACCCGATCGACCGCTGGGTCAAGCCCCAGCAGTTCGTCGAGCTGTCCCAGGCTGCTGAGGAGATGGGCTTCCTCGCGGTGATGGCCGGGCCGATGGTCCGCTCCTCCTACCGCGCCGGCAAGCTCTGGGCGCAGTCGATGCGGAAGCTCGGCCGCGAGATCCCGGAGAACCTCCGCCACCTCGATTCGAACCAGCCCGCCCGTCAGGAAGCTGCGAGCGTCGTCGCCCGCACCCAGCAGGCCGTCGCGAGCTGACGCCCGCCCGGCCCCGAGAGGACCCACCGCACATGGCTCGCAAGTCCGAGACCAAGCCCGAGAAGGGCACGAAGATGAACGCCGACGGCTCCAAGAAGCAGGGTCGGATCAAGCAGATCATCGAGGTGTACAAGTACACCCAGGAGATCGATCGCACCACCTTGCCGTGGATGATCGGTGCGATCCTCGGTGCGATCGCGCTGGGTGTCCTGGTGAGCTGGCTGGTGCTGAACAGCCCCTGGTACGGCATCTTCATGGGCCTGGCCATCGGTGTGCTGGTCGCGATGATGATCCTGGCCCGCAAGGCGGAGCGTGCCGCCTTCGGCCGCATCAAGGGTCAGCCGGGGGCGGCGCTCGCGGCGATGCAGTCGATCCGTCGCGGCTGGAACATCGACGAGGAGCCGGTCCAGATCGACCCCCGCAGCCAGAAGATGCTCTTCCGCGCCTCGGGCCGGGCGGGTATCGCGGTGGTCGCTGAGGACTCCTCTGCGACCTCCATGAAGCTGCTTGAGAAGGAGCGTCGCAGCATCCGTCGCGTGCTCCAGCACGACAACGTCCCGGTCCATCAGATCGTGGTCGGCGACGGCGATGGCGAGGTCCCGCTGCACAAGCTGCCCAGCCACATGCAGCGGATGAAGAAGCAGCTCACCAAGGATGAGGCCGCCCAGGTCACGAAGCGGCTGAACGCTCTGCGCCGCTCGCTGCGGCAGTCAATCCCTAAGGGCGTCGACCCGATGCGCGCCCGCCCCAATCGCAAGGCGATGCGAGGCCGCTGAGCCCCTCTCCCCTGCTGTGAAGCCCCCGCCTGGAGTTCCAGACGGGGGCTTCGTCGTGCCCAGTCGGGCGAGGCCTCCTGCTGGGCCGCTCCACGTGCGGGCGCGGCCCCACCTGCGCGCACTGACCCTCCTGCGGGCTCGGCTCTCCTGTCGGCGCGGGCCTCCCATCGGCACGGGCCTCCCGTCGGCGCTGCCATCAAGCTGACGCGGCTCTCCTGCTGGCGCCGCCCGCCGGCCACCACGCCGTTACCGTCCCGTTACCTCCGTGATCTTTTCGTGACATTGACTATCGTCGCAGGTCAGCGGCTTGAGGAGGGGCGATGTCCATGAAGGGTCGGAGCGCACAGCGGCCGCGGATCGGGCACCTCGGAGGCCAGCTGTCGCGCCTCAGACGGGGATGGACAGCTCAGACGGTGACGACAGCCGTACCCGCGGCCACGTCGTGCAGCGGCTGCGCGTCCTTGTTCCAGACCACCGTCGGGAGCAGCAGCAGGATCATCCCCGTGCGGATCATGGACCTCAGCAGCATCGGGCTGCGCCCGCGGACGGGCCGCACTCGCAGCTTCAGCACGAACTGTCCCACGGTTGCCCCGAAAAGCGTCAGGAACAGCACGTTCATCGCCACGAAGAGCACCAGGTTCGCCAGCGCATCACCGTCGAACACGAGCGCCGAGGCCAGCATGCACAGCCCCCAATCGATCACCACCGACAGCGGCCGGCGCCAGAACGGCGCCACGGAACCGGGCCCTTCCGCGGGCAGCCCGATGGAGGAGCCCTTGACGTAGCCGGTCTCGTGGGGGGCGCCTTCGAGCCAGGCACCGAGGTCCTTGCGTTCGATCACGAGCACGACCATAGTGCGCCGATCTGGGAGCGCCGGTTCCCGGAGTGCTGCGGGACACAGCATTAGGATTGGGCGCACCCGAGCTCAGGTCCCTTGGGGGCCGACGGAGCTCATCAGGTGACGCCCATCGGGGTCAGACAGCACAACACGCGCCACGGGCGCGAATGGAGGGCATGTGTTCAACAATCCCAGCGAGGTCGTGAAGTACGTCGAAGAAGAGGGTGTCGAGTTCATCGACATCCGGTTCTGCGACCTTCCCGGCGTCATGCAGCACTTCAACATCCCCGCGAGCACCTTCGACGCGGAGGCCATCGCGACCGGCCAGCTCTTCGACGGCTCCTCGATCCGCGGATTCCAGGCGATCCACGAGTCGGACATGAAGCTCGTCCCGGATCTGGAGACCGCCTATCTCGATCCCTTCCGCGAGCGCAAGACCCTCATCATCAACTTCTCGATCGTGGACCCGTTCACGGATGAGCCGTACTCCCGCGACCCCCGCACCGTGGCGTCGAAGGCCGAGGAGTACCTGAAGTCGACCGGCATCGCCGACACTGCGCTGTTCGCCGCGGAGGCCGAGTTCTACATCTTCGACGATGTGCGCTTCAAGACGACGGTGAACTCCGGCTTCTACAGCATCGACTCCGACGAGGCGGTCTGGAACACCGACCGCGACGAGTCCGAGTTCGGCGGCAACCAGGGCTACAAGACGCGCCTGAAGGGCGGCTACTTCCCGGTCCCGCCGAACGATCAGATGGCGGATCTGCGCGATGAGATCTGCGCTGTGCTGGAGGAGACCGGCCTGCAGGTCGAGCGGGCCCATCATGAGGTCGGCACCGCAGGCCAGCAGGAGATCAACTACCGCTTCAACACCCTGCTGCAGGCAGCGGATGACGTCATGAAGTTCAAGTACGTCGTCAAGAGCTGCGTGTGGGATGCCGGCAAGACGGCGACCTTCATGCCCAAGCCCCTGTTCGGCGACAACGGTTCGGGGATGCATACCCACCAGTCGCTGTGGAAGGACGGCGAGCCGCTGTTCTACGACGAGCGCGGCTACGGCGGACTCTCCGACATCGCCCGCTGGTACATCGGCGGGATCATCGAGCACTCCCCCTCGCTGACGGCCTTCACCAACCCCACGGTGAACTCCTTCAAGCGCCTGGTGCCCGGCTTCGAGGCGCCGGTGAACATGGTCTACTCGGCTCGCAACCGTTCCGCCGCGATCCGCATCCCGGTCACCGGTTCCTCGCCCAAGGCCAAGCGCGTCGAGTTCCGTGCGCCGGACCCCTCGGCGAACCCGTACCTGGCCTTCGCCGCGCAGCTGATGGCCGGCATCGACGGCATCCGCAACCGCATCGAGCCGCCGGAGCCGATCGACAAGGATCTGTACGAGCTGCCGCCGGAGGAGCACAAGCAGATCAAGCAGCTGCCCGAGTCCCTCGGAGCAGCACTCGATGCCCTCGAGGCCGACAACGACTACCTCACCGAGGGTGACGTCTTCCCGGCCGATCTCATCTCGACCTGGATCGAGCTCAAGCGCACCACAGAGATCGATCCGTTCCGCTACCGCCCGCACCCGCACGAATTCGAGCTCTACTACGACATCTGAGTTCGACTCGTCTGAGGATGGGCCCCTGCTCCGCGTCGCCGCGGGCCGGGGGCCCTTCTCGTTCACCGCACTCGTTCACAGCCCTCGTTCACCGCGTCGTGGGCCAGCCCTCCTGGACCCGACTGGCCCCAGAGCCTCGGAGGGTGTGGAATAGGGGCATGAGCAGTATCGAGATCACCGTCATCGACCGCGAAGGCGTCGAAAACCCCGGCGTCGAATGGGAGGACGACGAGTCCCTCATGGAATGCCTGGTCCGCAACAGCTTCCCGATCCTCGCGATCTGCGGAGGGAACGCCTCCTGTTCCACCTGCCACTCCTTCCTCGACCAGGTCTCCTTCGAGACCGCAGGCGAGATCGATGAGGACGAGGCCGATGTGCTGGACAGCCTGACCGAGGCGGAGCGCGAACCCACCTCCCGGCTGACCTGTCAGATCGCCTGGGACATGGATCTCGCGGGTGCAGTGGTGCGGATCGGCCCGTTCTGATCCTTGGCTCCCGGTGAACCTCAGCTGGCTCTGAGTCACCGTCGGTGCCGGGCCGCGGGTGCTCCCGCCCCGGTCCGCACCCACCACGGCCACTGAGGTTCAGCTCTCCGGATCGTCCCCGAACACCCGCACCTCCTGGGCGCAGCGGCAGGCGACGGCAAGCTTCTGGGCCCAGTCCAGCGCTTCCTCCCGGTTGGCCAGCTCGAGTACGGCATAGCCGCCCTCGATGTGGCGGGTCTCGGCGTAGGTGCTCTCGAGCACCGTGCCGGTGCCGTCGACCATGACGGGCGGCACGCTCTCGTCGATTCCGCCTCCGAACACCCACACGCCAGCCGCCTTCGCCTCGCGCACCACGGCGTGGGAGGCGTCTGCGGCTGCCTGCAGGTCGGGTCCTCGCACGGTCATCGCACTGCTGGGGAAGGAGATCAGGTACTTCGACATCGGGTCCGCCTCTCGTCGGCCGCGGAGTATTCGTCCCGCGGGGTCACGTGCCTGCGTCCGGGCAGTCTCCTCCCCGCGCGCGAGCGCCGCTAGCCCGCTGCGAGATCCCGTCGCCGCAGGAGCAGCAGCCCCGCCACCACGAGCACAGCTGCCAGTCCGCCCATCACCAGCAGCGGCAGGCTCTCGAACTCCGCCGACGGCAGCAGCGGGACGTGGCTCAGCGGGGAGAGGTCCTTCACCCCGTCGGGCAGTCCCAGCATGTCGCCGAGGAAGGTGACCAGCGCGGTGAAGACGACCAGCAGCCAGGCGAGGCCCGTGGCGCGCAGATGCAGTCCGTAAGAGGCGAGGGCGAAGGCACCGTAGAGCGCGATCGCGGGCAGGTACGCAAGAGCGGCGAAGGTCATGTCCCCGATCCAGGAGATGTCATCGGTCGCGGCCCACACGCCGATCCCCACCCCGACGCCGAGCAGCACCTGCATCAGCGCGACCTCGACCAGCACGACCAGGAACCACATCACGGCCAGGCGCACGCGGGAGGTCCCCGCCACCAGCACCCCGGCCAGACGGCCGGCGACCTCCTCGGTGCGCATCCGCAGCACCCCGGAGACGATGAGGGCGGCGGGCCCGATCGCGAGCATCATCAGCACGAAGGCGGAGAACGAGCCGGTGAGGTCATCCAGCGAGATGGGAGCGAACTCCTGGATCGTCGGCATCTCCTCGACGAGGTCCGTGAGCGAGGAGGCGAGGGAGCCGAAGGCGAGGGAGAACAGGAACAGTCCGATGCCCCAGGCGAGCATCGACCCGCTCACCAGACGCCGGGCGAGACCGCCGGGAGCCAGCAGTGCGGATGACGCGCGGCGCGGCCCGCCCGAGGCAGCTCGCAGCCCGGCGCCCACATCACGGCGGCGGGACAGCGCCCCGGCGAGCACCAGCAGGGCGATCACCGCCGCGAGGGAGACCAGCAGCGGCCACCAGCGCAGATCCACGAAGACGCGGGTCTGCTGAGCCCAGGTCAGCGGCGAGAGCCAGGAGAGCCAGGAGCCCTGCCGGTCGATCACGTCGCCGATGCCGCGCACCATGAACGCGAGGGCCAGCAGCCCGAGCGCCATCCCGGAGGCGGTGCCGGCATGCTCGGTGACCTGCGCGGCGACAGCTGTGATCGCGGCGAAGACCATCCCGGTCAGCGCTGTCGCGAGGCCGAGCGCAACAGACCCCGCGACCTCTCCGCCCATGGCAAGGGTGCCGATGGTGATGGCCGCGCCGAGTGCGAGGTTCGCGGCGGTGACGATGAGGAGCGCGGCCACGGCGGGGGCGAGCCTGCCGGTGGGCAGCGCCCGGATCATCTCCAGGCGCCCGGCCTCCTCCTCTGCGCGGGTGTGGCGCACGGTCAGCAGCACGCTCATGATCGCGGCCGGTATCAGGATGTAGAGGAAGAGCTCATTGGCCACCATCGCCCAGAAGGTGTACTGCTCGGTGGCGAAGAACGGCCCGGTCATCATGACGGCCGACGGGTTGTCCAGCAGCATCGCCCGCGCATCGAGCGCCCCTTGATCGGGGTAGGCCTCCTGCATCGCGTAGATCGAGGCGGGCACGAGGACGAGCAGGGCGAGCGTCCAGACGATGATCGCGCGGCGTGAGATCCGCCCGTAGAGCCGCACCAGGGAGCCCAGACCCGTCAGCGGCGATCCCGCCACCGGTGGGGCCCGATGCGTGTGCAGTGCGGGCGTGCCGGTCACGGCGCTCATGACTCCTCCGTCCCGGTTCCGCGGGGCCCTGCAGTGAGGTCATCTCCGTAGTGGCGAAGGAAGAGGTCCTCGAGCGAGGGCGGGGTGATCGTCAGCGCGGTGACGTCCATCCGGGTCAGCGCCGGCAGGACGTCGTGCATAGCGGCGTCGTCGACGTCGAAGCGGAGCCGATCGCCGTCGACCACGAGGTCGTGGACGCCGTCCAGGGCGGTGAGTCGGGCGGGATCCGCGCTCGAGGTGGCCGCGACGGTCGAGCGGGTCAGGTGCCGCAGCTGGGCGAGGGTCCCGGATTCGACGTCCTTGCCGGCGCGGATGATCGTCACCGTGTCGCAGAGCTTCTCGACCTCGGCGAGGATGTGGCTGGACAGCAGCACGGTGCGGCCATCGGCCCGCAGGCGGGCGACCTCGTCGGTGAAGATCGCCTCCATCAGGGGGTCCAGGCCCGAGGTGGGCTCGTCCATGATGTACAGGTCCACGTCCCGAGACAGCGCTGCGACCAGGGAGACCTTCTGCCGGTTGCCCTTGGAGTAGGTGCGGGAGCGTTTGGTGGGATCGAGCTCGAAGCGCTCGATGAGCTCGCTCCGGCGACGCTGGTGGGCGGCGCCCTTCTCGCCGCGGGTGAGCACGTCGATCGCCTCTCCCCCGGTGAGGTTCGGCCAGAGGTTCGTATCTCCCGGCACGTAGGCGAGTCGGTGATGAATCTGCACGGCGTGGGACCACGGATTCATGCCGAGCACCTCGGCGGTGCCCGAGCTGGCCCGCAGCAGTCCGAGCAGGACGCGGATGGCGGTGGACTTCCCGGCGCCGTTGGGTCCGAGGAAACCGGTGACCTGGCCGCGGGGCACGGTGAGGTCGAAACCGTCCAGGGCTCGGGTGGTGCCGAAGGTCTTGGTGAGACCTCGGACCACGACGGCGGCATCGGTGGTCGGCGGCGCATCGGTGGGGGCCGGAGCATCGGTGGTCGGCGGGGCATCGGTAGTCGCCGGAGCTGAGCCGGTGCGGCCGGCGGCGGGGTCGGGGTCGGGGGCATGGGCAGTGTTCATGAGGTGTTCCCTTCGGTGGTTGTCGGGGTGTGGTCGCCGCTCGCTGCGGCAGTGCGATAGGCATCCAGCAGCGAGCTGTCCTGCAGCAGGGGCGTCGTGAAGAGCTCGAGCATCGGGAGCATCAGCGAGTCGGTGTAGCTGCGCAGCCAGGTGGGGAGGTCGGCGAGATCGAGATGGTCCCGCTGGGCGGGCAGCTGGAGCAGCAGTGCGCCGAGTGCCATCTCCGTGAGCACGCGGGCGCGCGCCACAGGATCGCGGCTGGGGCTGATCAGCCCGGCGTGCACGCCCTGCTCGAAATAGTCGGTGGCGTCGACGACGAAGTCCGCGACCAGCTGCTGTGCCAGGGGTCCGCCGGCCTGGAGCCGGCGCAGCACGTAGCCGACCACCGGGGCGTAGCGTTCGGTCTCGGCGAGCTGGGCGAGCATCACCCCGGAGCCGCCGGTGAAGGCGTCGAGCTTGTTCTCGTGGGTCACCTCGAGCGCCTGTCGGTCGCACGCCTCGAGGAGGCGCTCACGAGAGCCGTAGTGGTGGATGATCAGACCCGCGCTGACCCCGGCGTCCTGGGCGACGGCACGCAGTGGCGCGCTGAGCCCGTCGACGGCGAAGCGCTGCAGAGCGGCGCGAAGGATGCGCTCCTCGGCAGGTGGGGTGGGTTCCATGGGCGCTCCCTCGGCTCGCTTCGAGCCTCGAACAGAGGCTCCATTGAACTGACGTTCAACACCCTATACGCGTGTTCAATGTAGGGCAAGGGAAAATCACAGAACGTCCGTAGCGTGCTCGCCGCGGACTGGTGCGGGGAACGGGCAGGGAGGGCCTCCCGCAGGGCGTCAGCCCAGAGTGTCGAGCCCGCCCTTGCTGCGCAGCAGCGAGAGCAGCAGATCCTTGGGCCCGTCGGCCGGCTCGAGCGCACACTCGTCGGGCTCGAAGGACCAGGCCGCGCGCAGGGAGCGGAACACCTCGAACTCGGCGTCCCCGGTGCGCAGCGGCACCGCCTTGTAGCCACCGGCTTCGGGCAGGTGGATGATGAACGCGCCGGTCAGCTCGGGCATCTCGCGCGTGGTGCCGTCGTCGTCCAGCAGCAGCTCGGCGCGGCACACGGCGACCCCCTGCAGGGCGTAGTCTCCGCGCACCTTCTTCGAGGTCTTGATGTCTGCGCTGAGCACGGTGTTGCCGATCTTCACGATCGCATCGGTGGTGCCGGCGTAGCCCACGGTGTGGTTCACGACGGTCTGCTCGATCTCGAGGAACTCGGGCTGATAGTCCTCGAGGAAGCGGCCATAGCCGTCCAGGCGCACCTCGGCGCGGGAGATGAGGGCCCGGGGATCCTTCTCGTCGGCGAAGCTGCCGTGCGCGGTGCGCATCTGGTCGATGAGCGCTCCGAGGTGGGCGGCATCGGGACGGGCGCCGCTGGTGCTCCAGTCCTCGCAGGCGGTGTGCACGAGGGTGCCGAAGTCTGCGGCGGAGCGGGTGTACTCCGGGGCGGCCGCCGCGATGCGCTTCTGCGTTCCCCAGCGGTCACGGGTCACCCGGGAGATCTCTGCGGAGGCACGCTGCGGGTTCCGGTCCAGCCAGGCATACATGTCCAGCGCCCGCTTGGAGGCCATCGTCGCGTACCAGCCCTGCAGGAAGTCCTTCGCACGCGCTCCCGCGACCGTGGTGATCGAGGGGTACATGAGCGGCCCGTCGGGCTCGAGTCGGTACATGCGGCCGCGCGGGGTGTCAGCGCTGAGAGAGGGCGTGGTCATGAGTCCTCAGGAGGGGAACTGGCGTCGCCAGGGCGACGAGGATGATGGACGACGCCCACCGTACGCCGCGGCGCGCACAGGTGAGCCCAGCCGGTGCGCGGACGCGCCGGGCCGCTCCCCGGATCACACGCGAGCCGCTCATTCCTCCTCACCGAAGATGAGCCGCTCGGCGATGATCCTGGCCCGACGGGTCAGGCGGAAGTAGCGCTCTTCGAGCTCGGAGGCGGAACCATCCTCGCCATCGATCAACAGCGCCAGGGCGCGCAGGTCGTGACGGTCAGTGGGCAGCACATCCCCCTCGCGGCCCTTCCACAGGAACAGTCCGCGCCGGATCTGCCAGGCCAGGGTCCAGGCATCGGTGAGCTCCTGGGCCTCGCGGGCGGTGAGCAGGCCCGCTTCCGCGGCGGCCGTGAGCTGGTCGAGGGTGCGGGGCGTGCGCAGCCCCTCGACCTCGTGGCCGTGCTCAAGCGCCAGGATCTGGGCGGACCATTCCACGTCCGTCATCCCGCCCCGGCCGAGCTTCACATGGAGAGAGGGATCCGTGTTGCGGGGCAGCCGCTCGGACTCCACCCGCGCCTTCATCCGGGTGATCTCACGGCGGGCCGACTCCGGCAGCCCGCCCTCGGGATAGCGGTAGCGGTCCATCTCCTCGCGCAGCTGCTCGGCGACCGCTTCGGAGGCGACCACGGGCCGTGCCCGCAGCAGGGCCTGCTTCTCCCAGGTCTCCGCGTCGCGGCGGTAGTAGTCGCTCCAGGAGTCGAGGCTGCGGGCGAGCGGACCCACCTTCCCCTCGGGGCGGAGGTCCGCGCTGACCCGCATGTCTGAGCGTGCGGTCGGGGCGTTGAGGATCTTCTGGATCTGGGCGGCGACCGCACCGGCGATCTCGACCGCAGACTTGCCGGCGCCGCGGTCGATCACGACGAACTGGACATCGGCGTCGGAGGAGTACCCCATCTCGCGGGCTCCGAAGCTGCCCATTGCGATGATCGCCATCTCGATCCCCAGCGCCCGTGCCGGGTCGGAGCGCTTCTCGCGCAGGCGCAGTGCGGTCTCGACATCCACCTCCGGCTCGCTGTCGAGGGTCTCGGCGTCCTCCCCCACCACCTCCCGGTGCCGGGCCACGACGTGCAGGGCGACCAGCATTCCGGCCTCGAGCACCGCCTCGGCGAGGTCGGTCAGGGCCCGAGCGACCACGGCCGGGCTCGCCACGCCGGTGAGGTGGGCGAGGGCGATGCGCAGCAGTTCGCGGTTGCGGGTGCGGCGCAGCACATCACGGGCCACCTCCGCGTCATCGACCCGGGAGATGACGGCGAGGAACTCCCGCCCCAGCACGTCGCGGGCGAGGGGGCGCAGCTGTTCGTCGCGGGCGAGCCAGCGGACCCCTTCGGGGATCCGCTCGAGCTGCTCGCCGACGTAGCGGCCGGAGGCGAGCACCCGGGTGAGTCGTTTGGCGGCGAGGCCGGAGTCGCGCAGCAGGCCCAGGTACCAATGTGCGGAGCCGATCGTGTCCGAGAGCCGGCGGAAGCCCAGCAGGCCGAGGTCCGGGTCGACGCCGTCAGCGAACCATTCGAGCATGGCGGGCAGCAGCTGACGCTGGATCTTCGCGCGGCGGGAGATGCCCTCGGTGAGCGCGGAGATGTGGTCGAGCGCCCGGGAGGGGTCGCGGTAGCCGATCGCCGAGAGGCGGGCGGCGGCGTCCTCCTGGCTCAGTCGGATCTGCCCGTCGCTGAGCTGCGAGGCGGTCAGCAGCAGCGGCCGGTAGAAGATCTCCTCGTGCAGCTGCCGCACCCGGCGCCGTGTGTGCTGGTAGCGCTGATGGAACTCATCGGTGGACAGGCCCAGGCTGCGGGCGAGACGGCGCAGATCGGAGGCTGCGGTGGGCAGCACCTGGGTGCGGCGCAGGCGGTGCAGCTGGAGGCGGTGCTCGACGCAGCGCAGGAAGCGGTAGGCCTCGTCCATCTCCGCGACGTGGTCCCGCGAGATGTAGCCGCCCTCTCCGAGCCGGGCGAGGGCATCGAGGGTGGAGCGGCCCTGGAGCACCTCGTCGGCGCGGCCATGCACCATCTGCAGCAGCTGCACGGTGAACTCCACATCCCGCAATCCGCCCGGTCCGAGCTTGAGATTCCGCTCGACCTCGGCGCGCGGGATGTGGGCCACCACCCGCCGTCGCATCGCGCGGGCATCCTCGACGAAGCCGTCCCGGGTGGAGGCCTGCCACACCCAGGGCTCGACCATCGCCTCGAACTCGAGCCCGAGCGCGTGGTCCCCGGCGGCCGCGCGTGCTTTCAGCAGCGCCTGGAACTCCCAGGACTTCGCCCACTCGGTGTAATAGCGGCGGTAGGAGGGGACGGTGCGCACGAGGGGTCCGTCCTTCCCCTCGGGGCGGAGGTTCGCATCGACCTGCCACAGCGAGCCCTCACCGGTGCGCTCGGAGCAGGCCCGGGCGAGCTCGCGGGCCAGGGCCGCGCCGATCGCGATGACGTCTCCCTCCCCCTCATCACCGTCCTCAGGGCGCTGTGCGGGGGCGACGACATGCATGACGTCGACGTCGGAGATGTAGTTGAGCTCGCGGGCACCGGTCTTGCCGAGCGCGATCACCGCCCAGCGCACCTTCTCGTGGCCTTCGATGGTCGCCCGCGCGATCGCCGCGCCGGCCTCGAGCGCCGCATCGGCAAGGTCGCTGATCGCGGCGGAGACGCGGGGTTGGAGCGCTGTCGGGTCCGTCGCGCCGACGTCCGCGGCAGCGATCTGCGCGAGCCGGCCGTGATAGGCGATGCGCAGGGCATCTCGCATCTCGCGGCCGCCGTCACCGGCGACGGGGACGTCCGCCGCGGGATCTGCCCCGACGGCCTCGAGCAGGGTGCGCCGGATCTCGGTCGCGGTCATCGTGAGCTCGTCGTCGCCCTCGCGCAGCAGGCTCAGATGCTCGGGATGGCGCGCCAGGAAGTCTCCGAGAGCAACAGAGGTGCCCAGCAGGGTGATGAGGCGATGCCCGGGTGTGCCCGCCGTCCCGATGCCGCCGAGGAACCCCTCCATCAGCGGCTGCTGCCCCGCCTCCTGCGCGGCTTCGGCCAGTCGCAGCAGGCCCAGCACCGCGTCGTCGCCGTCGGCGGTGCGGCCCAGGGCCCGGGCGGCGTCGCCGCCGAGTCCGGCCAGGGCCGGTTCGGCGAGGAAGCGGCGCACTCGGTCGGTGCTGCTGAAGCCGAGGCGCGCGAGGGCCCCGGTGGTGGTCGACGGTTCGCTGCTCACGTGCTCTTCTTTCACTGACGCGGCCTACACTCACGCGGCTCTCACTCACGCGACTTCCAATGACGCGGCGTTTTCAGCGCCGGTGTCCTCAGACCCGGCTGAAGGTCGACCGCAGCTCGTAGTCGGTCACCTGCTCGCGGTAGCGCTGCCATTCCTGGCGCTTGTCCCGCAGGAAGAACTCGAAGACCTGCTCGCCGAGCGTGCTGGCCATCAGCTCGGAGCTCTCGAACACCTCCAGGGCACGGAAGAGGTCGGAGGGCAGGGGGTCGATGCCCATGGCCCGCCGTTCCCGCTCGGAGAGATCCCAGACCGCGTCCTCCGCCCCCTCGGGCAGCTCGTACTCCCCCTCGATGCCCGCCATCCCGGCGGCCAGCAGCACCGAGAAGGCGAGATAGGGGTTGGCCGAGGAGTCCAGTCCCCGGAACTCCACGCGGGAGCTGGTGCCCTTGGTGGGCTTGTGGAAGGGCACCCGCACCAGGGCGGAGCGGTTGTTGTGCCCCCAGCACACATAGCTCGGCGCCTCCTGCGCACCCCACAGGCGCTTGTAGGAGTTCACCCATTGATTCGTCACCGCGCTGTACTCCGGTGCGTGGCGAAGCAGCCCGGCGATGAACTGACGACCGGTGCGTGAGAGCCCGTATTCGGCACCCGGCTCGTGGAAGGCGTTCTTGCCGCCCTGGAAGAGCGAGAGGTGGGTGTGCATGCCGGAGCCGGGCTGGTCGATCATCGGCTTGGGCATGAAGGTGGCGACCTGGCCCATCGACAGCGCGACCTCCTTGACCACGGTGCGGAGGGTGACGATGTTGTCCGCCGTGGTGAGCGCGTCGGCGTAGCGCAGATCGATCTCGTTCTGACCGGGTCCGTTCTCGTGGTGGGAGAACTCGACCTGGATGTTCATCGCCTCCAGGTGCTGGATCGCGGTGCGCCGGAAATCCTGGCCCTGCCCTCGATGGACATGGTCGAAATAGCCGGCGTTGTCGATCGGGCGCAGCGCCTCTCCCTGTGCATAGGGCTCCTCGAAGAGGTAGAACTCGATCTCGGGGTGGGTGAAGAACTCCAGCCCCTTCTCCTCCGCACGGCCCAGGGCCTGGCGCAGCACCCGCCGCGGGTCCGAGGCGGCCGGCTCCCCGTCGGGGGTGAGCACGTCGCACATCATGCGACCGGTCGCGTTGGTCTCCCCCCGCCAGGACAGCAGCTCGAAGGTGCCGGGGTCGGGGCGCAGGAGCATGTCGGACTCGAAGCTGCGGGTCAGACCCTCGATGGTGGAGCCGTCGATGCCGATGCCCTCGGTGAAGGCGGTCTCGAGATCCGAGGGGGAGATCGCGATGGACTTCAGCGTCCCCGCGATATCGCAGAACCACAGCCGGATGAAGCGCACGTCCTGATCGGAGACGGTGCGGATGACGTCATCGTGGAGATGTCCCATGCGACCAGTGTGCCTCAGGCCCCCCACCCGGAGATGACAGAGCGCCCCGGCATCCGGATGCTGGATGCCGGGGCGTCGATCTCACGGGAGGGACGCTCAGATGTAGTCGCTGCCGTCGATGTACCACTGGCCGTCATCAGCCTTGAGGAATGTCATCCCGCCATCCTGACCCATCACGCTGACCCCGGCGGTGCCGTCTCCGTTGTCGACGCCCTCGAACATCGAGCGATCGAGCGCATCGAACATGGAGGGATCGACGCCTTCTGCCCCGGCCTCGCCCTCGAAGCCGATGGCGCACTGCTCGAGCACGGTGCCCTCCAACGGTTCGTCGGTCAGCGGGTTGAGGATCAACGCGCACGCCGCAGTGCCATCGCTCTGGGCGGCGGCCTGCAGGAACTCGAAATAGCGGTCACCCACTGCGGTGAGGTCCTCTTCGCTGAGGGCCTCGCCGGCTGTGGCGTCGTCGCCCTCGCCAGCAGCTGCGTCGTCACCCTCGCCAGCAGCTGCCTCGTCGCCCTCGGAGTCCGTGCCCTCGTCGGTGCTCGCTTCGCCGCCGTCCTCCTCGGTCTCGGCAGGGTCGGCCTCCTCGGCGGGCTCGCCCTCCTCCTCGGCGGGCTCCTCCTCCGAGACCGCGGGGTCCGTGGTCTCGGCATCCCCGCCACCGCAGGCAGCGGCCCCGACGATGATGGCAAGGGCCCCCAGCCCTGCAGCGGTCCCACGAACTGTCCTGCGCATGATCGACGTCATGATGCTGTCCTCCCTCTGGATGCCGACGCGGATGCCGACACCGCTGAGCGTGGCACAGCAGCGGCCGCGCTGTCGTTGGGGAGAACTCCCCATGGCGCACCTTCTCGAGGCGTCGTACCAGGCTCAGAAGGGGAGGGAGAAATACCATTCCTGGTCGTCGCCCTGCACCATCGGGATGTCCAGCGGCTCCCCGAGCAGGCTCAGCGAGACGGTGCCGTCACCGTTGTCGACAGCCTCCACCATCGAGGTGTCGATCACGTCGAACCGGCCCGGCACCAGCAGCTCGGAGTAGGAGGCGAGGGCGGGTTCCACCCCGTCGGCGCATTCCTGGAGCCGCTCTCCCTCGGGGGCAGTACGGGTGGTGGGATCCAGCACCAGGGCGCATGCCGCGTCCCAGTCCTGGTCATCCAGCAGCTGCAGACCCTCGACGAATCGCTGCGAGGCGGCCTCGAGCTGCTCGTCGCTGAACGGGCTGCCGGCGACCTGCCCCCCGCCGTCGCTCGCAGCGGGGGTGCTCTCCTCAGCGGTCGCAGGTCCGGGTGCATCCTGCGGCGAGGTGCTGGCCCGCGGTGACTCGGGCGGTTCGTCCTCACCGCCGGTGCAGGCCGCGGCGCCCAGCGCGAGCGCCAGCATCCCGGCGCCCGCGGCGATGCGGCGGCCGATGCCTTGCTTCCTCGATCTCACGTCGCCTTCTCCTCCTGGCCGACCGATGAGTGGGTCGGCACCAGAGTGGCACACTCCGGGACCTCCTGCGGCAGGAGACCGGCGACCGGGCGAAGGCGCTGTGGGGTGGCCCCGACGGCGATAGGCTGGAGCGCAGTTCCCCACCCGTTCACTGCCCAGGAGCGCCTTGTGAGCACTGAGTCCCCCGCCTCTCCGGCGAAGATCCGCCTGCGTCATCTGCAGCTGGCCAAATCGCAGGGACAGCCTTTCGCGATGCTCACCGCCTATGACCAGTTCGCCGCTCAGATCTTCGAGGCGGCAGGCATCGAGGTGCTGCTGATCGGGGATTCCGTGGGCAGCACGGTGCTGGGCCACTCCTCCACCACCGCGACCACCCATCAGGACATGCTCACCTTCACCGCTGCGGTGGCCCGCAGCGTGCACCGACCGCTGGTGATGGCGGACCTCGCCTTCGGGACCTATGAGAGCGGGCCGACGGATGCGCTGCGCCATGGCGTCGAGCTGATCCGCGCGGGCGCCGAGGTGGTCAAGCTAGAAGGTGGGGTGGAGGTCACCGCGCAGGTCCGGGCGCTGGTCGATGCCGGGATCCCGGTGTGTGGCCATCTCGGCTTCACCCCGCAGTCGGTGAACTCGCTCTCGGGCCACCGGGTCCAGGGCCGTGACGAGGCCGGCGCCGAGAAGCTCCTCGCCGATGCCCTCGCCCTCGAGGAGGCAGGAGCCTCCGCCATCGTGCTCGAGCTGGTCCCCGCCGCGCTCGCCGCACGCGTGACCGAGGCGGTCTCCGTTCCCACCATCGGGATCGGCGCCGGGCCGAGCTGCGACGGCCAGGTGCTGGTCTGGCAGGACATGGCCGGGCTCTCCGGCTTCCAGGGCAAGTTCGTGAAGGCGTTCGCGGATCTGCGCGGAGATCTCCAGCAGGCCGCGCAGCAGTACCGCGCCGAGGTCCGGGAGCGCAGCTACCCGGGTCCTGAGCACTCCTTCGAGTGAGCCGGGAGGCTCAGCGCGCGCCGTCGGGCTTCGCCGGCGGGGTGCCGTAGTCCTCCCACTTCTCGTCGGCCTCCTCCCACTTCTCATTGCGGGCGGCAGCGGTCTGCAGTGCCCGCTCCGCCTCCTGTCGGGTCGCGTACGGCCCCATCAGGTCCGTGCCGGGGGACTGCTGCCCCTCCTCCACGTTCCCGGTGCTGAGGTTGTAATAGAACTGCGTGCCCTCGCTCACGTCTGGCTCCTTCTAAGTCGGTGAGAGACTGGTGGACATGACTGTAGAGCAGGAATGGACCCGTCCAGAAGGCCGCGCGCTGCTGGTGCCCGGCACCATCGGCCCCCGTCGCAGCGTGCCGGCGCGCATCGAGCGCCCCGAGTACGTCGACAAGGACGAAGCGGTCTCGGACAGCGGTCCCCGCGTGCAGACCCCTGAGGTGATCGAGCGGGTGCGCGAGGCCTCACGCATCGCCGCTCTCGCCCTGCAGGCCGCTGGCGAGGCGGCTCAGCCGGGGGTGACCACGGACCGGATCGACGAGGTCGTCCACCAGGTGCTGATCGAGCACGGCGCCTACCCCTCGACGCTGGGCTACCTGGGCTTCGAGAAGTCCTGCTGCACGAGCCTGAACGAGGTCATCTGCCACGGCATCCCGGACTCGACCGTGATGGAGTCCGGGGACATCCTCAACGTGGACGTCACCGCCTTCATCCATGGAGTGCATGGGGACTGCAACGCCACGTTCGCGGTGGGCGAGATCCACCCCCGCGCGCAGGATCTGATCACCGTCGCGCACGAGACGATGATGCGCGGCATCAAGGTCGCCAAGCCCGGCCGTGAGGTGAACGTGATCGGTCGCGTGATCGAGAAGTACGTGGCCCGCCACGGCTACGAGTCCGTGCAGGACTACACCGGCCACGGCGTCGCCGAGGGCTTCCACAACGGGCTGATCATCCCCCACTACGACTCCGCTCCGATGTTCGACGACGTCATCGAGGAGGGCATGACCTTCACGATCGAGCCGATGGTGACGATCGGTTCGCAGGACTGGGAGCAGTGGGACGACGGCTGGACCGTCGTGACCAAGGACCGCTCCTTCACCGCGCAGTTCGAGCACACGATGGTGATCACCGCCGAGGGGCCCGAGCTGCTGACCGTCGTCTGAGGCGGCGCGGACCGCGCGCCGCCGCCACCGCTGCGCCGGGTATTCTGAACCGTTGTGAGCACCGCCACGTCCGGTGCACAGATCCGCGGGGCCTCTTCGCGCCCCGCCCACGGCAACCAGGAGACACGATGAGCAAGAAGGCCTTCGGGATCGACATCGGCGGCAGCGGCATCAAGGGCGCCCCGGTGGATCTGGCCACCGGTGAGCTCCTCGCGGAGCGGGTGCGGATCGCCACCCCGCAGCCTTCCACCCCCGACGCCGTCGCCGACACGGTCGCAGAGCTGATCGCCTCCTTCGACATCGACGACGATATGCCGGTGGGTGTCACCTTCCCTGCCGTGATCCAGGCCGGGGTGGCCCAGACCGCCGCGAACGTGGACAAGTCCTGGATCGGGACCGACGTGGACGCGCTGCTCACCGAACGCACCGGCCACGACGTGTTCGTGGTCAACGACGCCGACGCCGCCGGGATCGCCGAGATGACGTTCGGCGCCGGCCAGGGCACCTCGGGGGTGGTGCTGGTGGTCACGCTGGGCACCGGCGTGGGCAGCGCGACCTTCGTGGACGGGCGGCTCGTGCCCAACACCGAGCTCGGCCACCTGCTGCTGCACGGGGACTCCGCCGAGAAGTACATGGCCAGCTCCATCCGTGAGAAGGAGGACCTCGACTGGGAGACCTGGGCCGGCCGGCTCCAGGAGTACTTCTCGCACGTCGAGTTCCTCTTCAGCCCCACCCGGATCATCGTCGGCGGCGGTGTGTCCAAGAAGCATCAGAAGTTCCTGCCGCTGCTGGATCTCAAGACCGAGATCGTGCCGGCGGAGCTGCGCAACGAGGCCGGGATCGTCGGCGCCGCAGCCCTCGCCCGCCACGAGCAGAAGTCACTGAAGAAGGCCGCGAAGAAGGCTGGGAAGACGTCCGACGGAAAGTCAGACGAGAAGTCCGCCAAGAAGGCTGCGAAGAAGGCCGCGGAAAAGTCCGAGCAGCAGGCGGGGGAGAAGGAGAAGGTCAAGCGCGAGGCAGCGAAGTAGGCCGCTGCCTTCTGCCCCCTGCACACGGCTCGCGCCGCGCCCCTTCAGGGTCGCGGCGCCTGGGCCCCGAAGGGCGGACCAGCCGGCCTATAAGCCGGGTTCTGTAATCGGCAGCCATCCCTCTACGATCGCCGTTGCCGACGACCTCCAGCGGTCTACCCAGGGACTCGGGCCGGCGCCCTCGAACATCCCCTGTCTGACCTTGCTCCCGGTGGGGTTTACCGTGCAGACCTCGTCACCGAGGCCGCGGTGGTCTCTTACACCACCCTTTCACCCTTACCGCCGCTCCCCGAGGGGTGCGGCGGCGGTCTGCTTTCTGTGGCACTGTCCCGCGGATCACTCCGGGTGGGCGTTACCCACCACCGTGCCGGATGGAGCCCGGACTTTCCTCGGCCCCGAGGCCGGAGCCTCGAGGACGCGGCTGCCCGGCCGACTGGTCCGGCTGCAGTCTACGGGCAGCAGCGGTCTCGACTGCACTCGCAGGGGCACTGACCGCGCGCACTCGCCGCTCTCACCCGCACAGACCCGCACCGACCGCGAGCTGGAGCACGGGCTGGAGCACGGGTTGGACAGGGCCGACGTGCGGAACCTCTCCCCGAGCCCTGACCAGCGGGCGCGCGCGGCGGGACCAGAATGGTCGGATGCTGATCCTGCTGCCGCCCTCGGAGACGAAGACCCGCCCCCCGGAGATCACCGCGGGTCGGCTGGATCTCGAGGAGCTCTCGCGCCCGGCCCTGTTCGAGGCGCGGCAGACGATGCTGCGGGCTGCCCAGCGCACGGCTGCGGGAGCTGATGCCGCGCTCCGCCTCGGCGTCCCGGCCTCCGCACCGGAGCTGGTGGGGCGCATGCTCCATCTCGAGCAGGAACCCGTCGACCGGCCGCTCACGGTCTACTCAGGGGTGCTCTACGACCAGCTCTCAGAGGGCCTCTCCCCTGCTGCGGACCGTCAGGTGCTCGTGCAGAGCGCCCTGTTCGGGCTGGTCGACGCCGCTCATGACCGCATCCCCGCCTACCGGCTCTCCGCCGGGTCCTCGCTCTCCCGGCTGGGCAAGGCGGGCACGTGGTGGGCCCGGCAGCTGCGGCCTCTCGCCGCGCAGCTGCGAGCCGAGCAGGCCGAGAGCGGCTCTCCCCTGGTGATCGACTGCCGCTCGGGCTCGTACCGGTCGATGATGCCGATGCGCAGCGGAGACGGGGTGCGGGTGCTCGACGTGGCACCCGTGCAGGAGCGCGCTGGTGTGCGCAAGGTGATCTCCCACGACGCGAAGCGATATCGCGGACTGGTCACGCAGGTGCTGATGGATCTGGAGCGCGCACCGGCCACGCCGGATGAGGCCGTCGACGCGGTCAGCTCCGGGTTGCCCGGCCTGCAGGTCGAGCTCGACGGCGACACCCTCGTCCTGGTGGATCGCGCGGCCTGAGCTCAGCCGGCGCGGCCGCCCCAGGGGTCGGTGGTGTGCTCGCTGAGGAGCACCTCGAGGCCTGGCACCGCGGTCTCGAGCAGGTCCTTCGCGAGCGGAAGCCAGAGCGCCTCGCTCGCGGCATGGGGCACATCGATCAGGGCCGGCACCACCGCGGGATCAGCGGCCGATTCGAGATGCTCGAGCGCCGGATGGTGGCGCAGGTCCGAGGTGATGTACACATCGACCTCGGCGCCGGCGGCGGCGTCGAGGAAGGAGTCCCCGGCCCCCGGGCAGACGGCGACGCGGCGCACCGGACGGTCGGCGTCACCGGTGTGAAGGATTCCGCGGGCGGTCGCGGGGACGAGGCCTGCGATCGCGGAGGTCAGCTCCCCCACCGTGGTGGGCGCGGGGAGGGTGCCCACGGCGCCGAGTCCGAAGCGGTGGGAGCCGTGCGCCGCCTCCGCGGGCACCTCCCCCGGGATCAGCGCGGAGGCGTCCTGCAGGCCGAGCTGCGAGATCCATGCTCCGACGGTGCCGCGGGTGGAGCGGTCCACGTTCGTGTGCCCGCACCACAGGGCGGTGCCGTGCCGCAGCAGGTGGGTGACCACGGCGCCCTTGCCGTCGTCGGCCGGGAGGAAGCTCGCGCCGCGCAGCAGCAGAGGATGGTGGGTGACCAGGAGCTCTGCGCCTCGGTCCACCGCCTCGCGCGCCACCGCGACCGTCGGATCCACCGCCAGCAGCACGCGCTGCACGGCGGCGCCCCGCTCCCCCAGCACCAGGCCCACCCGGTCCCAGGACTCCGCCCACGCGAGCGGGTAGGCGTCCTCGAGGGCGCCGATCACGGAACCGACGGTCATGTTGCCGGCAACCCGGTGGCTCTCCACGACGCTCACGCTCCCAGCATCTGTGCTTCGACCAGTGCCGCCTGGTAGGCCTTCCAGGGCATCAGCACACACTTCACGCGGGCAGGGAACTTCGCCGCGCCGAGCAGCGCGATGCTGTCGCCGATGAGGTCCTCGTCGCCCTCGAGCCGCCCCCGGGAGCGCATGGCCGCCTCGAAGTGGTCCTGCGCGGGGGCGACCTCCTCGATGGTGCGACCGATCAGCAGGTCCGCCATCATCGAGGCGGCGGCGCGGCTCATCGCGCAGCCGACGGCGTCATAGGAGATGTCCTCGATCCGCTCACCCCCGTCGGCGAGCTGCAGACGAAGGGTGATCTCGTCCCCGCAGGTGGGGTTCACGTGATGGACCTCGGTGGAGAACGGCTCGCGCAGCCCGGCATGCAGGGGGCGCTTGTCGTGCTCGATCACGAGCTCGGTGTACAGGGCGGACAGCTGGCTGCTCATGAGAGGGATCCGAAGAAGTCGATGGTGTGGGCGACGCCGGCGATGAAGGCGTCGACCTCGGCGGCGGTGGTGTGGACGGAGAAACTGGCACGAGTGGTGCCGTGCACGCCGTAGCGGCGATGCAGGGGCCATGCGCAGTGGTGCCCCACACGCACCTCGATGCCCAGCGAGTCGAGCACCTGGCCGACGTCATGGGGATGCCGGCCGGCGACGTCGAAGGCCACCGCGCCCGTGCGTGACGGGGACGCCGCAGGGCCGATGATCCGCACCCCGTCGATCGCGGCGAGGCCGGTCAGCGCCTGCTGGGTGAGCGCCTGCTCATGGGCGGCGATCCGCTCCATCCCGAGAGCGTCGAGATAGTCGCAGGCCGCTGCGAGCCCCACGGCCTGCGAGATCGGCGGGGTGCCGGCCTCGAAACGGGCGGGCGGCTCGGCGAAGGTGGAGCGCTCCATATCGACCAGCTCGATCATCGAACCGCCGGTGAGGAAGGGCGGCATCTCGGCGAGCAGCTCGTAGCGTCCCCACAGCACACCGATCCCGGTGGGGCCCAGCATCTTGTGCCCGGACGCGGCGACGAAATCCACCCCGAGCTCAGCGACGTCGAAGGGCATGTGCGGCGCGGACTGCGCGGCATCCAGCACAGTGAGGGCGCCGACGGCGCGCGCGGCCTCGACCAGCGTGCCGACCGGGTTCACGGTGCCCAGCACATTGGACTGATGGGTGAAGGCGATGACCTTGGTGCGCTCGGTGACCAGCGAGTCGAGATCGGTGAGGTCGAGGGTGAACTCGTCAGTCACCGGGATCCAGCGCAGAGTCGCGCCGGTGCGCCGGGCGAGCTCCTGCCAGGGCACCAGGTTCGCGTGGTGCTCCATCTCCGTCACCAGGATCTCGTCCCCCTCGCGCACCCGCAGCCGGGCCGGGGTGGACTCGTCGCCGTTGCCGAGTGAGTATGCGACCAGGTTCAGCGCCTCGGTGGCGTTCTTGGTGAACACCACCTCGTCCGGAGAAGGGGCGCCGAGGAAGTCCGCGATGCGTTCGCGGGCATTCTCGTAGGCGTCGGTTGCGAAGCCCGCCATCCGATGGGCGCCGCGCTTGACCGCGGCGTTGTCGCTGAGGAGGTAGGCGACCTCGGCATCGATCACCTGCTGGGGGCGCTGCGAGGTGGCACCGCCGTCGAGGTAGATCAGGGGGGTGTCCGGATCGAGCATCCGGGTGAGGATCGGGAAGTCTGCGCGAATCGTCTCGACGTCGAACTCTCTGCTGGGTGCACTCACCTGCGCGGCTCCTCCTTCAACGGGGCTCCGGCCGAGGCCCCGCGAGCTGCGGAGCACGCCGGTCATGGCTGCCCTGCCAGTATAGGAAGCGTCCAGGTGGACGGGCCGGGCCGTGAGACCCTGTGCACAGTCCCTGACCCCTGCGACCTTCCGGAGGCACCGCCATCACGAATCTCATCCTGCTCGCCATGGCCGTGGCAATTCTGGTCTCGGTGGTCGTCCTGGTCGGACAGCTCCTGGTGCGGCGCCAGCGCGCCCGCGAAGAGTGGGAGAAGTCCGGACGGCCAGAGGCCCCCGAGCGCACCCATGAGGAGAAGATGCGGGACCGACAGACCGCGATCACCTGGGGCTGCCTGGTCGTCGCCGTGCCCGTGGTGCTGGTGCTGCTGTACACGATCACCCGCTGAGCGCTGCAGCGGCGACAAGCAGCCAGGGAAGTTCCGGTGGGTCGTGAGGGGCTCGAACCCCCGACCTCCTGGGTGTAAACCAGGCGCTCTGACCAACTGAGCTAACGACCCGGGCGGGGGCGGACCCCCGTGACACCCGACTCCTCGGGCGACATGACGCTCCTCACTGGGAGCATCTCTCCGTCTCGGCTCAGCTGGGGCGGCTGGCCAGGCGGGTGCCGTTCCAGTCCGCGGCGAGGCTCACCGAGCTCATCACCCGCAGCCCGGCGATGCTCGCACTCTCCTGGATGTCTCCCGGCATCACGTGACCGGGGCGGCCTGCCTTGGGGACCAGCATCCACACCGGCGCACCGGGCTCGATGTTCCGCAGGGTGTCCACCATGGCGTCGGTGAGGTCACCGTCGCCATCGCGCCACCACAGCACCACGGCGTCCACGATCTCCTGGGTGTCCTCATCCTCGAGCTCGTCGCCGATGAGATCCTCGATCGCATCGCGCAGGTCAAGATCGACATCATCGTCGTAGCCGATCTCCTGCACGATCTGGCCCGTGGTGAAGCTCAGCACCTCGGCGAGGGAGCTGGACGAAGTGGCGTCTGCCGACGGTGACAAGAAAGGACTCCTTCAGAGCGGGGGTATGACGAACTCGGCAGCGACGGGGGCCTGCAGGGCCCGAGGCCGTGCTGCGCGGGCCTGATTCTATGTCACGCGCACCTCACATGCATTCCGGGACGAGAGTCCTGGTACCAGCACCGGAGAATTCGATGTCCGACGTGTCACAGATGCGGACGGTGCGTGGAGGTCCCGCGCCCTCCTGGCAACGGTAGGCTTGCACGCACCGAGGCCGACGGAGCAGGGCCCACCGGCGATTCCCGCTCCCCCGGCCGGTCCGCCCCCTCCCGTAGAGAGAAGGACAGTGTGACTTCGCACGAGACCCCTCGTCCCATCGGCATCAACCTGCCGAGCCATGCCCAGGATCCGGATCCGGAAGAGACCCGGGAATGGTTGGACTCGTTCGACGGTCTCGTCGAGCACCGCGGTGCCGAGCGCGCCTCCGAGATCGTCCAGAGCGTCATCCAGCACGCCCGGGAAGAGGACATCCACCTCCCGGAGTCGCTCACCACGGACTACGTGAACACCATCTCGGTCGAGCAGCAGCCGGAGTACCCCGGTGACCTCGAGCTCGAGAAGGAGCTGCGCAACATCAACCGCTGGAACGCGGCGATGGTGGTGCACCGGGCGCAGGCTCCCGGGATCGGCGTCGGCGGGCACCTCTCGAGCTACGCCTCGATCGCGACCATGTACGAGGTCGGCTTCAACCACTTCTTCCGCGGACGCAACCATCCCGGCGGCGGCGACCACGTCTTCTTCCAGGGCCATGCCTCCCCCGGCATCTACTCGCGCGCCTACATGATGGGCCGCCTCTCCCAGGACGACCTCGACGGCTTCCGCCAGGAGGTCTCCAGCGAGCACGGGATGCCCTCCTACCCGCACCCGCGGGCGATGCAGGACTTCTGGGAGTTCCCGACCGTCTCGATGGGCATCGGCCCGGTCGCCGCGATCGAGCAGGCCTCCTTCGACAAGTACCTCCAGAACCGTGGCCTGAAGGACACCAGCGAGCAGCACACCTGGGCATTCCTCGGCGACGGCGAGATGGACGAGGTGGAATCCCGCGGCGCCCTGCACATCGCCGCCAAGGAGCACCTGGACAACCTCACCTTCGTCGTGAACTGCAACCTGCAGCGCCTGGACGGCCCTGTCCGCGGCAACGGCAAGATCATCCAGGAGCTGGAGAGCCAGTTCCGCGGGGCCGGCTGGAACGTCATCAAGGTGATCTGGGGCGCGGGCTGGGATCCGCTGCTCGAAGAGTCCACCGACGGCGCGCTCATCGACCTGATGAACGCCACCCCGGATGGCGACTACCAGACCTACCGCGCCGAGTCCGGCGGGTTCATCCGCGACAACTTCTTCGGCCGCGACCCCCGCACCAAGGCACTCGTCGAGGACATGTCCGATGAGGACATCTGGTGGAAGCTGAACCGCGGCGGTCACGACGCGAAGAAGATCTACGCAGCGTTCAAGCAGGCCACCGAGAGCAACGGCAAGCCGACCGTGATCCTGGCCCACACCGTCAAGGGCTACCGCCTGGGCAAGAACTTCGCGGGCCGCAATGCGACCCACCAGATGAAGAAGTTCACCCCCGAGGACCTCAAGGCCCTCCGCGACACGCTGCGCATCCCGATCAGCGACGAGCAGCTCGAATCCGCCGGCAGCGTCTACGACGCACCGTTCTACCTGCCGGACGACGATGCACCGGTGATGAAGTACCTCAAGGAGCACCGCGCCGCCCTCGGCGGTCCGGTCCCCTCACGCCGCACCGAGCACAAGCCGCTGAACCTCCCCGGCGACAAGGCCTACGAGGTCGTCAAGCGCGGTTCCGGCAAGCAGGAGATCGCCTCCACGATGGCGCTCGTGCGGCTGCTGAAGGACCTCATGCGCGACAAGGAGACCGGCAAGCGCTGGGTCCCGATCGTCCCCGACGAGGCCCGCACCTTCGGCATGGACTCGCTGTTCCCGACGGCGAAGATCTACAACCCCGACGGTCAGAACTACCTCTCCGTCGACCGCGATCTGCTCCTGGCCTACAAGGAGTCCACCTCCGGCCAGATCAAGCACATGGGCATCAACGAGATCAGCTCCACCGCAGCCTTCACCGCGGCAGGCACCTCGTACGCCACGCACGACTTCCCGATGATCCCGTTCTACATCTTCTACTCGATGTTCGGGTTCCAGCGCACCGGTGACTTCTTCTGGGCCGCCGGCGACCAGATGGCCAAGGGCTTCGTGATCGGCGCGACCGCCGGCAAGACGACGCTCGCGGGCGAGGGCCTGCAGCACATGGACGGCCACTCGCCGATCCTCGCGTCGACCAACCCCGGGGCCGTGATCTACGACCCCACCTATGGGTATGAGCTCGGCCACATCATCCGCGACGGTCTCCAGCGCATGTACGGCGAGGACGACCGCGTCGCAGAGGTCTTCTACTACATCACGGTCTACAACGAGCCGATGGTGCAGCCCAAGGAGCCCGAAGGCCTGGACGTCGAGGGGCTGCTCAAGGGCATGTACCTGCTCGAGGCCAAGCCTGACGGCGATGGCCCCGAAGCTCAGCTACTCGCCTCCGGCGTCGGTGTCCCGTGGGCGCTGCACGCCCGCGAGCTGCTGGCCGAGGACTGGGGCGTGAAGGCGAACGTCTGGTCGGTCACCTCGTGGACCGAGATGCGCAAGGAGGCCCAGGAGGTCGAGAAGCACAACCTCCTGCATCCTGAGAATCAGCGCACCCCGTGGATCTCCCAGCGACTCGAAGGCGTCGAGGGTCCGTTCGTCGCGACCTCCGACTACGACTTCATGGTCCCGGACATGATCCGCGAGTGGATCCCGGGTCGCTACGGCGTTCTCGGAGCCGACGGCTGGGGCTTCTCGGACACCCGTCCGGCAGCTCGCCGTCACCTGAAGATCGATGCGCACTCGATGGTCGTCAAGGCCCTCCAGCTGCTCGCCAAGGAGGGCAAGGTGGACCCCTCGGTGGTGCGCCAGGCCATCGACAAGTACGACCTGACGAATGTGAACGCCGGCCAGTCCGGCTCCTTCGGCGGCGAGTCCTGATCGCCCCGTCGGGCCGCCCATCCTCGTGACGGGAGGCCCGACGGTCTCTCCCCCAGCCGGCCCGTCTCGTCCTCCGAGCGGGCCGTGCCCCGTCTCTCCCTGGAGGTACCAGTGCTCGCGATCGTCTGTCCCGGACAAGGGGCGCAGAAGCCCGGATTCCTGAGCCCGTGGCGTGAACTGCCCGGCGTCGAGGAAGCGCTCTCAGCCCTGTCCGAACCGGCAGGCGTCGACCTGCTCCGTCACGGCACCGAGTCCGATGCGGACACCATCCGCGACACCGCCGTGGCCCAGCCGCTGCTGGTCGCCGCGGGCATCATCGCCGCTTCGTCCCTGTACCAGGAGCAGGGCCTGCCCGCCGCTGACGCCTTCGCCGGCCACAGCGTCGGAGAGCTCACGGCCGCTGCACTGGGCGGGGTGCTGAGCAACGAGGACGCGATGCGTCTGGTCGCCGTCCGCTCCCAGGCGATGGCGAAGGCCGCGGCGGCGGAGCCCACTTCGATGGCGGCCGTCGTCGGCGGTACCCGCGAGGACGTCATCGCGACGATCCGGCGCCACGGCCTGCACCCGGCGAACATCAACTCCGCCGCCCAGGTGGTCGCAGCCGGGACGGGTGAGAAGATCGCCGCCCTGGTCGAGGACGGTCCCGCGAAGGCTCGCGTGATCCCCCTCCAGGTCGCCGGCGCCTTCCACACCCCGTACATGGCCGGGGCCCGCGAGGAGCTGGCAGCGTTCGCGCCCGGCCTGCACCCCTCGGACCCGTCGGTGCCGCTGATCTCCAACGCCGGTGGCGAGGTCATCACCTCCGGTGCCCGCTACCTCGAGCTGATCGTGAACCAGGTCGCCTCCCCCGTGGACTGGGAGGCCTGCATGGCGGCGCTGCGCGAGCGCGGCGTGACCGCGCTGATCGAGGTCGCCCCCGCAGGGACCCTCACCGGGCTCGCCAAGCGCGAGCTGAAGGGGATCGCGCTGGCGAACCTCAACACCCCTGACGATCTCGAGTCGGCCCGTGCCCTGGTGCGCGAACATGCTGGCGTCGCCCCCACGGATCAGGAGAACTGACATGACCGTCGCCCTCACCTCTCAGAAGACCGTCCCCGGCTCGCAGGTCCTCGCCTATGGCGCGGCCCGCGGCGATGTCGTCGTACCCAACGACGACCTGGTCGGTCCGATCGACTCCTCCGATGAGTGGATCCGGCAGCGCACCGGCATCATCACCCGCATGCGGGCCAGCAAGGACGTCGGCGTCAAGGACCTCTCGCTCACAGCGGCCAAGGAGGCGATCGAGCGTTCCGGTATCGATCTGGAGACGCTCGACGCGATCATCGTCTCCACCGTCTCGTTCCCCTACCCGACCCCGTCCCTGGCCACGCTGCTGGCCGGAGAGCTGGGTCGGCCCGACGTCATCGCCTATGACATCTCCGCCGCCTGCGCCGGCTTCGCCTACGGGATCGGTCAGGCGGATTCGCTGATCCGCTCCGGTGCCGCCCGTCATGTGCTGGTGATCGGCGCGGAGAAGCTCTCCGATTTCGTCGATCCCACCGATCGCTCGATCTCCTTCCTGCTGGGTGATGGCGCGGGAGCCGCGATCGTCGGACCGAGCGACGCTCCCAAGATCGGCCCCACCGTGTGGGGCAGCGACGGCGACAACTGGAACACCATCCGGATGACGAACTCGCTGGTGAACTTCCGCGACGGCAACGGCCCGTGGCCCACCCTCGAGCAGGACGGCCGCACGGTGTTCCGCTGGGCCGTCTGGCACACCGCCGAGAAGATCCGCGAGATGCTCGAGAAGTCCGGGATCGGCATCGAGGACATCGACGTGTTCGTGCCCCACCAGGCCAACATGCGGATCATCGACGAGCTCGCCAAGCAGCTGAAGCTGCCTGATTCCGTGGTGATCGGCCGGGATATCGCCGAGACCGGGAACACCTCTGCCGCCTCGATCCCGCTGGCCACGCACCGTCTGATCGAGGAGGGCGCCGCCAAGAGCGGCGACGTGCTCGTGCAGTTCGGCTTCGGTGCCGGCCTCGCCTACGCGGGCCAGGTCCTGATCCTGCCGTGATCCGTCGCGGGCGCACTGTCGCCCGCATCACGCCTCACGGGGGACACGATCCCCGCTGGCCGATTACCGCGCGGTAGCACGGGTAGTCTGTGACCGCCACACATCCGCACACCTGAAGGAGCACCCATGGCACACACGGAGAACGAGATCCTCGAGGGCCTCGCCGAGATCGTCAACGAGGAGACCGGTGTCGCCACCGAGGACGTCAAGCTCGAGAAGTCATTCACCGACGACCTCGACATCGACTCCATCTCGATGATGACCATCGTCGTCAACGCCGAAGAGAAGTTCGACGTCCGCATCCCCGACGAAGAGGTCAAGAACCTCGCGACCGTCGGCGACGCCGTCAAGTACATCGCGGGCGCCCAGAACTGAGCCCCGCCTGACGCCCGGGACGATCCCGTCCCGGGCGTCGCCGTTTCGTCTGCCGCCCCGACCCGGAGGTCCGTATGCCCGCTCCCCGTTCTCGTGTCGCCGTGACCGGCCTCGGCACCGTCAACCCGCTCGGCGGTGACGTGACCTCCACCTGGGAGGCCGCTCTGGCCGGGACCTCCACCGCGCGCACCTTCGACAACGACTGGAAGGAGCGCTACGGGCTGTCCGTGGACTTCGCCTGCCAGATCGTTCCCGGCGCTCTCGATTCCCTCACCCGGCCCGAGTCCAAGAAGCTGGACCCCTCCGGGCAGTACTCCATGGTCGCCGCACGTGAGGCCTGGGCCGATGCCGGTGCCCCCGAGGTCGCCCCCGAACGGCTCGGCGTCGTGGTCGGCACCGGCATCGGTGGCATCTGGACCACCCTGGACCAGTGGGACGTGGTGCGCGAGCGCGGCGCCCGGCGGGTCAACCCGTTCACCGTCCCGATGCTGATGGCGAACTCCTCGGCCGCCAACATCTCGATGGAGCTCGGCGCCCGCGCCGGTGCCCACACCCCCGTCTCCGCCTGCGCCTCCGGCGCCGAAGCGGTCGCTCTGGGCATGGGGATGATCCGCGACGGCCGGGCCGACGTGGTCGTCGTCGGCGGCACCGAGGCATCGATCCACCCGATGACCATCGCCGCCTTCGCGAACATCCGCGCCCTCTCGACCCGGGTCGATGATCCCGAGCACGCCTCGCGCCCCTACGACGTGGACCGCGACGGCTTCGTCCTCGGCGAGGGCGCGGCCATCCTGGTGCTCGAGAGCGAGGAGCACGCCGCCGCCCGCGGTGCCCGCGTGTACGCCTACGCCTCCGGGCGCGGCATGGCCTCCGACGCGCACCACATCTCCGCCCCCTCCCCCGAGGGTCAGGCCAGCGCAGTGCGCGAGGCCGTCGAGGATGCGGACGTCGCCGCGCAGGACATCGTGCACCTCAACGCCCACGGCACCTCCACCCCGCTGGGCGACATCGGCGAGCTCAACTCCGTCTCCACCGCGCTGGGCGGCGTCACGGACCAGATCGTGGTCTCCTCGACCAAGTCGATGACCGGCCACCTGCTGGGCGGCGCCGGCGCACTCGAGTCCGTCTTCTCGGTCCTCGCCTCGCACCACCGCCTCGCCCCGCCGACGATCAACATCGAGAACCTCGACCCGGAGACCCCGATGCGGATCGCACAGAACGCGCCGGCCGAGCTGCCGGGCGGCGACATCGCCGTGCTGAACAACGCGTTCGGCTTCGGCGGCCACGACATTGCGGTGGTCTTCACCAGCGCCTGATCGACGTGCCACGCGGCGCGTTCTCGCGCCGCGCAGCACCCTGCCCACCGCGCAGTCCGCTGAACGGCGTTCGGAGCACTTCCCTTACCGGAGAGTGTTCCGGGCGCCGTTCCGGTCTTCCATGGGCTTGGCTTCCACGGACCGGGCCTCCAGGGATGAGTGCAGCTGCGCTCAGCTCACGCGGTGCAGCCACCGCATCGGCACGCCCTCACCAGCATGACGGTAGATCTCGAGATCGTCGTCCCAGGGGGCACCGAGGGCGATGTCGAGCTCATGGCGGAGGGCGTGCGGGTCGTTCCCTGCCCGTTCCATGCAGCCGCGCACATGGTCCTCGGTGAGGACGATGTTCCCTGCATGATCGGTGGCGGCATGATGGATGCCGAGCTCGGGGGTGCAGCTCCAGCGGGCACCGTCCACTGCGGCGGTGGCCTCCTGGGTGACCTCGAAGCGCACCTCGTTCATGCCGCGCAGCGCACTCACCAGCTGGGCCCCGGTGTCCTCGCGCCCGCGCCAGGTCATCTCGGCACGTTGCAGCCCACGGCTCACCGGCTGGTCTTCCCAGCGGATGCGTGCGGGCACGCCGAGAACTCCGCTGGCGGCCCATTCGATATGCGGCGTGAGGGCTCGCGGAGCGGAGTGAATATACAGAACGCCCTGAGTCATCTCGTTCCTTCCGGTCTCCGATGCGTCTTCCCCAACGAATCGGTACCGCGGATGGATCTGATGACAGAGGTGGCTGTCGGTGTAGAGCTTAGAGGGTCTCCCTGATCTGGCGCAACGCCCGCTTCTTGACCGAGCGTTCGAGGCCGTCGATGTACAGCGCACCGTCGAGATGACCGACCTCGTGCTGGATGAGCCGTGCGATGAGCCCCTCCCCCGCGAACTCGATCTCCTCACCTTCGAGGTTCGTGCCGATGCACCGGGCGTAGGCGGAGCGGGTGCGCGGGAAGAACAGCCCGGGCACCGACAGGCAGCCCTCGTCGTCGTGCTGAAGCTCCTCGGAGAGCTCGACGATGACGGGGTTCAAGATGTATCCGAGCTCCTGCTTCTCCACCAGGTGCCAGGAGAAAGCACGCAGGTTCACCCCGATCTGATTGGCGGCGACACCGGCCCGCCCCTCGTCGTCCACGGTGTCCAGCAGGTCGCGCACCAGGGCGCGGGTGCCATCGGTGATCTTCGTGATCGGGTCGCAGGCAGTGCGCAGAACAGGGTCGCCGACGACCCTGATAGGGCGGATGGTCATGCCTGCGCCTCCCGCTCAGCACCGAGCACGCGGTGGGTGACCTCCATGCCGGGGACGACGGACCGCTCGACCGTGCAGCCGGCGGCGACCGCGCGGCCGAACACCTTCACCACGGTGGCGATCTCGCTCTCGGTGAGCCCTTCAAACGCGAGCTGCACCTCTTCGGCGATGCTCAGGTAGCGGTTCTCGGCCGCGTCGGAGGCCCCGTGGGCCCACAGGCGCATCGGGAAGTCATCCCCCAGGCGGCGAGCGAGATTCACATCGCTGCTCATTCCGGCGCAGCCGATCAGCGCGAGCTTCAGCAGCTCACCGGGGTTGATCTCCCCGTCGCCATGGCCGATCGGGATCTCGACCCCGCGCTGGTTGCGACCCACCAGGGTGCGGGCACCGGAGCGGTCCGCCCAGACGCTGCCGGGACCGAAGCTCTCCGGGAGCTCGAAACGGTCATCGGGGACGGTGGGCATCGTCCTTCTCCTTCACGAGAACCATCAGGAAATGGGACAGCCCCGGATGATCTCCGGGGCTGTGCTCCTGTACTGGGCTCCCGCACTTGGATTCGAACCAAGAACCGCTCGATTAACAGTCGAGTGCTCTGCCGTTGAGCTATGCGGGATCGACCTGAACGACTGTAGCAGGATCTGGCCGGTGCTCGCATCTCCGTTCTGCCCTCCCACCGGCTGATATGACGAAGGTAACGCCGCGCAGCCCAGGTTCCGACGGCGCCGATTCGGGTGCGTCCCGGTGTCCCGTGTGCGGTAGATTCGGGTGCGCTCCTCAGGAGCGCACGGCCCAGTAGCTCAGCCGGTCAGAGCAGCGGACTCATAATCCGTCGGTCGCGGGTTCAAGCCCCGCCTGGGCTACGACGTAGCTGGGACTTCAACGAAGAGTCCCGTCACCCCCAGAGAGGATCCGGCATGGCCTTGGTCCTTGACCTTCTCCTAGAGCTGTTGGCTGCGCTCGTCCCCACCAGGAAGCGCAGGAAGGGGCCCCGCAGGGGCGGCAGCAGATCCTGACCCCGGCCCGCAGCGGGCCGGGGAGTCCTGCCCCGGCCGTGATCACACCGGCAAGGCGGTGATCACGCGCGGGTGACGGTGGTCTTGACCGGAGTCGGATTCTGGAAGATGTCGAGCACCGGGCAATGGGCATCGACGGCCTCGCGCAGCGCGTCGTAGCGCTCGTTCGTCTCCGGTCCCGAGAGCTCGATATCAAGCCGCACCTCGGAGAACCCGGCACGCACGGACTCGTCGGCGCCGAACAGACGCGCCGCGTCCAGATCGGCTTCGGCCCTGATGACGATGTCATCGAACGGAATGCCGAGCTGCTGCGCGTAGAGGCGATAGACGACGACCTGGCATCCGACCAGCGCGCCGAGCGCGTATTCGACGGGGCTGGTCCCGGCGTCATCGCCAGCTAGCGCTGCGGGCTCGTCGACGACGAAGGAATGCTTGCCAGCGCGCACAGTCGTTGCCACTGAACCGGCACCGGCGCCTTCGACCGCGTAGGTCAGATGGGCTTTCGACCGATCGGCATCCATGCGCTCGGCCCATGCGCTGCCGGCGTTCGTGAGGCGAGCGGCGCGATCTTCGGCGGAGATGTCGGGGACGGCGGACTGAATGCTTGCTATGGCGGTCATGACGGCGACGATAGAAGGGCCTGCCGTGGGTACCAAGACCTGCGAAACCTTCCGCCATCGAGTGTCATCTGGAGCCATGAGCGCTTCTGGATCAGCCCGGCTTCTCTGCCGCTGCTCCTGGCGCAGGACGCGGAGGATCGACTCGACTGCGCTCCGGCACGTGTCACCGTGGCCGGCAGGCGATCTCGATCAGTCCCTCGGCAGCGAGCTCCCGGGCTGGTCGATCCTCGGCGAAGAGGTGTGCGGACAGGTGCTGGCGCGGTGGGTCCCAGGTTGCCTCCGCAAGGTCCTGCCATCGGCCTGTTCCTCCCACGCGGCAGTGCCAGTCGCTCCGGGGAGCGGCCCTCAGGAACGGCTCGATCACCAGGGCCAGCAGATCAGCGAGGGTCGCCTCGAACGGCACCTCCACCTGTCGGTGCAGATCGTGCCGGTCGCCGGCGTGGGCGTCGAGGCGCTGGGCGTCGACGAGGAGTGAGCCCGGGGCGGACGGTGCGAGCTGCGGACGATCCATCCCCGAGCCCGACGCCTCGGGTACCCGGCGCGCGGCCCCCTCGCAAGAGGTCACAGCGCACCGCCGGCGGGGTCCCACCTGGGAAGGTCCGCCACGGGCATCTCAGTCGTCTTCGATCGCGAAGGTGCCGGACTCGTCAGTGAACAGCGCCGTCTGGCCTGGAACTGCGACGCGGAGGAATCCGTCGACCATGGGGAAGCGGTCTCGGAAGGACCCGACGGACCAGACCTCGTGGTTGCTCGCATCGTCCATATAGGCCTCCGACTCGAGCCCCGTGACCGACTGGACCTCCCGGCCGGTGAACGTCACCCACCGCGGAGGATGCTCGGCGTGGAGCTTCGAGAGGAACACGGGCATCGCATCGGGCAGTCCGGCCGCGCCGACCGCACTCCCCCGGGTCACGTCCAGCAGGGCATCCACAGATCCTGCCTCGTCGCGCAACGAATCCCAGCCGCTCGAGGCGATGTGACTCGCCTCGGCATCGGTGAGCAGTCGCAGGGTGCACACGCGGCCGAGGACCTCGCCGTCCTCGGAGCGCACCTCGTCGAAGGCGGCGCCCCACCGGGAGCCCGTCGCGAGGATCGCAGAGATCCCGGTGCCCGAGAGGAACGGCTCGCTGTTGCGCCACGGCGTGCCCATCGGCGGCACGCGCCGGTTGTTCGCGATGTCGTCGCAGACGATCCTCATCGCCACCAGGGCGGCGCCCTGCTGACCGTCGACCACCTCCACCGCGAGCTCGACCCGTTCACCCGAGTCGGTGGGGATCTGGGAGGCCCCGGCGGTGATCAGGGTGATCGGTCCGTTCTCGGGGCGCTTCTCGACGACCATCACGGAGCCGCCGATCCGGTCCTCCAGGACGATGGGCTCCGTGCCGAGGGCATCGAAGACGTGGTTCGGGATCGCGTCGAGAGCTGCCATGACGAGAGTCTGGCAGAGAGACGTCGACACCGGAACTCCGACAACGCGACGGGTCCGGCGTCGCGCAGGCGCACTGACGCGCCCGCAGAACCGGGGATGGTCCGCGATGATCGTGAGCCCGGAACGGATGATGAAGATCATCAGGAACAGGTTCAGGAAATGCTGCCAGCCGAGCCACGCCGGCAACCCGACCGGGGCACCGTCAGGGAGGTCGGACTCGCCTGGGTATTGCGCGATGAATTCCTGGACCCGCGGGAGCTCCCGGATCCCCTTCGCCACGGCAGCACCGACGATGAGAAGGAAGAATCCGATCGGGATCAGCCATAGGAGGTTGAACCATTTGCTCTTCCCGATCCGCACGTGGGGCGCGACCCCGTGCTGAGGCTCCACCCCTCCGGCCCAGGAGGCATCGACGACGTCCTCCCGCTTCGTGACCAGCTCGGTGCGGAAGCTGGTCCGCACTCGTCCGTGCGCGCCCTGGTCTGCAGCGGGCGATGGGGGTCTGGTGTACTCGGGCGAAGCATCCATGAGGTGGAGCGGATCTACCGGTTGACGCTCTATCGCAGGCTACGTTGAAGCCATGTCCGACGTTCCGATACGCCCAGCATGCGCCACAAGCGATGATCGTGGGACCAGGACGGGCAGGCCTGGAGCGAGGACGCTCTCCATACCGACTGTCAACCCCTACACATCGGAGCACTCCTCATGCAGAGAGTTTCCCTCGTCGCCCTTGCCCGTCACGAGCTGGGCCAGGCCCGTGAGGCCTCGAGCGGCCGGAGCGCGAAGACTGTCTTCGGAGGTCATGAGCATCAACTGCGCCAGACGGTCGTCGCTCTCCGCGCCGACGAAAGCCTGTCCGAACATGAGAACCCTGGTGAGGCCACAGTGCAGGTGCTCAATGGCCGCGTCCTTCTCAAGTTCGGGGAGGTGTCATGGAACGGCTCCCCGGGCGACCTTCTGACCGTCCCCGACGGGCCGCATTCGCTCGACGCCGTCGAAGACTCCGTCATCCTCCTGACCGTGGTCAAGCAGCTCTGAGGCGCCCACCTGATCCGTCGGTCGCGGGTTCGAACCCCTGACCAGCCAGAACGCCCCCTCGGCACCCAAGCCCATCGCTCACAGCCACTCCCGAGCCCGCGCATAACGGGCGGCCTCGCGCCGGGTGCGGGTCTGCGTCTTGTGCATGGCATTGGAGAGGTAGTTGCGGACGGTGCCCTCGGCGAGGTGGAGCCGCGCCGCGATCTCGGCGACCGAGCAGCCCTCGAGGGTTTCGCGCAGCACATCGAGCTCCCGGTCGGTGAGCGGGGAATCATCCAGCACGGCCTGCGCCGAGATCTCGGGGTCGATCCAGCGCCTGCCTGCATGCAGGGTCTCGATCACCTCGGCGATCAGGGCCGGATGGGCCGCTTTGCTCACGAATCCGCTCACGCCCAGCTTCAAGGCGCGACGGAGCACCCCGGGCCGGGCGTGTCGGGTGAGCATGAGGATCACCTGTTCGGGGCGGCGCCGCCGGATGATCTCCACCGCCGCGAGACCGTCCGTGCCCGGCATCTCGAGGTCGATGAGCAGCACATCAGGTTGATGCTCCATGACTGCATCGACAGCGGCAGCGCCATCTGCCGCTTCACCGACGACCTCGATGTCCGCCTTCAGGGGCAGCAGGGAGGCCAGTGCTGAGCGCAGCAGAGCCTCATCATCCGCGAGCACGATCCGGATCACGGGAACCTCCTCTCGACACGCTCTGACGAGGCGGGGGCAGGGGCAGGGTCCGCGGCAGGGAAGTGGGCCGTGGTGCGGAACTCGCCCCCGGCCTGCGTCGCGGTGAGCATGCCGCCTTCGCTCGCGACCCGGGCGCGTAAGGTCTCCAGGCCGCGCAGGGCCGGCGCCGGGCCGATGGCCGCGCCGTCGTTGACGATCTCGATCCCGCCGTCGGTGAGCGTGATCGAGACGCGGCTGGCCTGGGCATGGCGCAGGATGTTCGTCGTCGATTCGCGCAGCACCTGGCTCAGCAGCTCCCCGATCCCGGAGCGGGTCTCCCCGGCGCGGGTGATCCGCACCGTGACCCCGGCGGCGGCCAGGAGGTTCCGGGCGTTCTCCAGCTCGGCGCGGAGGTTGAGCCTGCGCTGGGCGTAGGCGAGGCTCTTGGTCTCCTTGATGGTCTCCTCCACCTGCGCGTACACCTCGCGGAGCTCGGTGATCGCGCGGGCGGGGTCGCGGTGGACGAGCTCCTCGGCGAGCGCGACCTTCAGGTTCACCACGTGCAGCGTGTGGCCCTGGATGTCATGGAGCTCGCTGGCGAAGCGCATCCGCTCACGCATGATCCCCAGCTCCGCCTCCGCCTCCTGAGCGACCTCCAGATCGTCGATGATCCGCCAATAGCTCTGGATCAGGAGGATCACTGCTCCCACGAACACGCTCAGCCCTCCCGGCATCACCACGAAGCGCACCAGGTCGACCCAGGTGACGGGCTCGTTCACGAAGTACAGGCCGCCGATCGCGGCGATCAGCGCCCCTACGCCGCCGATCCACACCAGGTGCCGCCCGCGTCGCAGGGGAATCAGCATCCCGCTGAGGATCGCGGCTCCGAAGAAGGCCACCGGATTGATGGCCAGCGCGGCGCTGAGGATCCAGATCGCGTAGGAGAAGGCGACGGCGAGCGCCGTGGATCGCGGATACCGGGCGGGCTCGAACTCCAGCAGCACCAGGAAGGCGACCAGCACCCCCAGGCTGAACACGAGAGCCTCCTGCCAGCTGCCGGAGGTGATGGCGACGATCGCGAGCGTGACCGGGGCGATGGCCACCACGGTGGTGATCACCGTGGCCCGGTGCAGGCGCCGTCGTGCGGTGATGGAGGTCGAGGTCATCTGCTCTGCCTCCGCTCCAGGGGTCCGACGGGCGCTCTGCTCCACTCATCATCTCGGATCCCCCGCACCACCGGAAGTGACAGAACGTCATGCCCGCTGGTGACGCAGCGCGACTGCCGTGGTGGCGCCCACGAGCGTGGAATAGCGGCATGAACTCACCGACAGTCATCGACATCGAACAACTCCACATCAGCTACGGCGATTTCCACGCGGTCAAGGACCTCACGTTCTCGGTCCGACGTGGCGAGCTGTACGCCTTGCTCGGCACCAACGGTGCGGGCAAGACGTCCACCCTGGAGGTCATCGAGGGCCACCGCCCCGCGACCTCCGGGAGGGTCAGGATCCTCGGAGAGGACCCCATGGACCGCCGGGCCGTGCGCCATCGCACCGGCATCATGCTCCAGGAGAGCGGCTTCGCCGCCGACCTCAGCGTGAGGGAGACCCTGGCCCTGATCGGTGGACTCTCCGGTCGCCAGGACCAGCCCAGCCGGGTGCTCGACGTGGTCGGGCTTACCTCGAAGGCCGACGTCAGGGTCGCTTCCCTCTCCGGGGGTGAGAAGCGTCGGCTGGACTTCGCGACCGCCGTCTACGGCTCGCCCGAACTGATCTTCCTCGACGAGCCCACCACCGGGCTCGACGTCCAGTCCCGCGACGACCTCTGGGAGTCGGTGGACCGGCTCCGTGAGGACGGCGCGACCATCGTGCTCACCACCCACTATCTGGAAGAGGCGCAGCAGCGGGCCGACAGGATCGGCCTCATGCATGAGGGCACCCTGCGGAGGCAGGGAACCGTCAGCGAGCTGACCCGCACTCTGCCCGGCACCATCAGCTTCGCCCTCGAGGAGGAGCTGGTCCCCCACCTGCCGCTGCAGAGCTCACCCACGGACCACGACAGGCAGCTGATCCGCACCGAGGATCTCCAGCAGGATCTCCACGCCCTGCTCACCTGGGCGCACGCGAGCAACACCGTGCTGCGCGACCTCGACGCCGGACCCACGCGCCTGGATGACGTCTTCCGTGCCGTCTCCCGTCACTGACCCACCGCTCACCCCACACCCTAAGGACAGATCGATGTTCACCATCGCCCGCAGCGAATTCCAACAGATCCTGCGCAACCGACTCGTCTTCTTCAGCGCCACCGTGATCCCGGTGGGCATGAGCCTGCTGCTCATCACCCAGCGGGATCTCTTCGGCCAGGTGCCCGCCGGTATGGGCCTCCTCGCCGGGGTCTTCATGATGATCCTGATCAGCATGGGCCTGTACACCACGGCGGTCTCCACCTTGGCCGCTCGTCGCCAGACCCTGTTCCTCAAGCGTCTGCGCTCCACCGCGGTCAGCGATGCGGCCGCCCTCGCCGGGATCCTCGGCCCGCCGGCCATGATCGGCCTGCTCCAGGTCACCGCCGTGCTCGTCGTACTGGCAGTCCTCACGGAGATCCCTGCGAGCATCCCGCTGCTGATCGTCTCCGCCCTGTCCCTGGTGGCGATGATGGTGGGTCTGGCCCTAGCCACGGCCGGGATCACCACGTCCCCGGAGCACGCCCAGATCACCACCCTCCCGATCACCATGGGCACCTCAGCGGTGGCCTTCTGGATCGGACTGACCGGTACCGAGGAGCTCGGCATGCTCAAGCGTCTGCTGCCCGGCGGAGCGGCGACCGAGCTCACCATCAACGCCTGGAACGGGGGCACCGGCCTGGTCGACAACCTGCTCCTGCTGCCGCCGACCATCGCCTGGGTGGCCGTCGGCGTCGCGCTCGCCCAGCGGTTCTTCCGGTGGGAGCCCCGCCGCTGAGACCGCTGCGCCGGATGAGCAACGCACCGGATACGCGACGCACATACATGCACCCATCGAAGGAGGTCCCATGACCACGCACCACGACCAGCCGGCCCATCGATCACCGTCACCCCACCCCGAGCACAGCGTCGACACGACGCTCGCCGAGGACACGCTGCTCCTGCTCTTCCAGCCCACCTCGGGAAGCATCGCCGGGGAGAACACCCTGTTCTACATCCTAGGAGGCGCGGCCCTCACCGAGCTCGCGCTGCGCGACCTGGTGCAGGCGACGGGTGATGGGACGGACCGGATCACCTCGCGCATGAGCTCCTCCCCTCACGAGGACCTGCTCCGCCCGGCATGGGACTACCTGGCCAGGAAGTCCCGCTACCCCCAGACCGTGATCTCAGCTGTCGGGCCGGACCTTCGCAGCCGGGTCATCGAGAAGCTGCTCGCGAAGGGGCATCTGCGCCGGCGCCGTACGACCCTTCTGGGCTTCATCCCCCGGGAGCGGATCGAACTGGGTAGCTCCCGGCGGGAGGAGCTGCTCTCCCAGATCCGGGCAGTGCTGGTGGATGGCGCACGCGCCAGTGCGCGGACCGGAGCCCTGATCGCGCTGCTGTCCGCGAGTGCACAGCTCCACCAGCTGGACCCGGACATCCCCTGGACCTCTGCAGTCATCCAGCGGGCACGTGAGTACGAGGCCGGCAGTGCGGGCGCCCAGGCAGCAGGCCTCAGCGTCACCCAGTCGACGTTCCTGGTCATCAGCGCGCTGGCGGCATCGGCCGCCTCCTCCGCCGCACGGAGCAGCTAGCGCCACGTCCCTTCAGCGGTTCACCGTTCATCGGCAGCGGCTGGCCCCACCTGCTGACCAGGTGGGGCCAGTCGGCGGTGAAGCGGTCGTTGAAGGGCACCGTGAGGAGCCCGCCGTCAGGAGCGCGCTGGCCCCGTAGTCTCGATGGGGGTATGACCGCGACGGTTCACTTCGAGGAGGCCGACGATGGGCAGTGACCGTGACCCCCTGACCGCGTACCTCGCCCTGCATACGACGCGGGCGCTCGAGGGCGTGCGGCATCTCGCCGCCGCACCGTCGGTCGAGATGGTCCATGACACCCGCACCTCGTTGCGCCGGCTCCGTGCGACCGTGCGCACGTTCCCGCAGTCCTTCCCCGACCTGGTCGCCGATGACGCGGACCTGCAGTGGGTCGCTCTCGGGTTCGGCGCCGTCCGGGACGCCGACGTGCTCGCCGAGCTGCTGCTGCCCCTGGCGGAGTCACTCAGCGCCACCGACGCCGACGCGCGTTCCGCTGACGCACCGTCCAGCGAGCAGCACGCGCTCGCCGCGGCCCTGACCTCCGCCCGCGAGCGGGCGCTCACGGACCTCCGCGCGCATGCCGAGGACGCACGCTGGGCGCGGGCCGTCGGCCAGCTCGAGCAGTGGAGCGCAGCGCCGCCGTCGCTCGCGATGCCCGCGACAGAGGACACGCTGCGACGCGCCCGCGACACGGTCAGGCGCCGACTCTCCGCCGCGGGCGGGCAGCCGGATGCCCTCCATTCCGCGCGCAAAGCCGCCAAGCGCTGGCGCTATGCCGCCGAGCTGCTGGCTCCGGTGGAGCCTGCCGCTCAGGCGCATCTGGAGGAGGCGCAGCAGGTGCAGGACGTGCTCGGGGAGTTGCAGGACACCGTGATCGGCACCGAGTTCCTGGACGGGCTGCAGAGCCCCGGAAGGGCCAGCAGCACCACCCTCGTAGGGCGCCTGCGGGACGCGCTGAGCGTCTCCCGGGCCCAGTTGGTGGCCCGCGCCGCGTCGTTGCTCTGACCGTCGTCGCCTCCCTGGTAGGAGGGTCCCTCAGTCGTCCCCGGCGCGCAGCGTGCGGCGCTTGACCTGCACCTGCGCGAGGCGCGACATGATCTCCTGATGCCGCTCCGCATCCCCGGGATCCGTGCGCTGCAGGCGCTGCTTGAGCACTGAGTACTCACGGGTGATCGACAGCTCGGTGAGGCGGTTCAGCAGCGAGTCAGCGAGCTTGCGCAGATCCTCCTCGTCCCGGGCCGGCAGGTCGAGGTTCGCGATCTCGACGATCATCGGCCTGATGGTCTCGCCGGCGATCTCGAGGACCTGCTCGAGGTAGCGGGCGGCATGCAGCTCCCCCGCGACGGCGTCGAGCAGGGTGCCGGCCGCGAGCATCACGTCCCACACCCCCTGCAGCGTGGGCACGTGGAAGGAGTCGTCCGGGAGCGAGGCCACCTTCTCGGGGTCCAGCAGCTGCGGCGCCTGGAGCATGACTGCGAGCGACTGCGTCTCGACCTGCCCCACGGGGTCACGGGGGTTGACCGCATCGGCCAGGCGCGCGAGCGGCAGGCTCTGCGGCGCGCCGTCGGCCCCGGATCCCCGCTCGCCGGGCCGCTCGGTCGTCGGTGCCGGCTCGTCGGCCCGGTGGCCGCCGCGGCCTTCGCTGCGGGCCGCGTCATGCACGGCGCGCAGCACGGTGCGCTCCTCCATCCCCAGCCAGCCGGAGAGCCGACGCGCATACTCGGGGCGCATCGCACGGTCGCGGATCTGTGCCACCACCGGCGCGGCCATCCGCAGGGCGGTGACCTGACCCTCGACGGTGTCGAGGTCCACCTGGGCGATCGCCGAGCGGATCGCGAACTCGAACAGGGGCCGACGGTTGGCGATGAGGTCCCGCACCGCCTGGTCGCCCTGGGTGATCCGCAGCTCGCAGGGGTCCATGCCGCCGGCCTCGACCGCGACATAGGTCTGGGCCACGAACCGCTGGTCCTCCTCGAAGGCGCGCAGCGCCGCCTTCTGTCCGGCGGCGTCGCCGTCGAAGGTGAAGATGACCTCGCCGGCCAGCCCGCGGCCATCAGTGTTCAGGCGCAGCCCGGCCGAGGCGTTGGAGTCCCCCATCACCCGGCGCACGATCTTCACGTGATCAGGGCCGAAGGCGGTGCCGCAGGAAGCGACCGCAGTGGTGACCCCGGCGAGGTGGGCGGCCATCACGTCGGTGTAGCCCTCGACCACCACCACCTGGTGCTGGGAGGAGATCTCCTTGCGGGCGATGTCCAGGCCGTAGAGCACGCTGGACTTGTGGTAGATCGCGGTCTCGGGGGTGTTGAGGTACTTGGGGCCCTGGTCGGACTCCAGCAGGCGGCGGGCGCCGAAGCCGATGGTGTTGCCGGTGATGTCGCGGATCGGCCAGACGAGCCTCCCGCGGAAGCGGTCGTAGACCCCGCGCTGCCCCTGGGAGACGAGGCCGCTCGCGGTCAGCTCAGCCTCGGTGAAGCCGCGGGAGCGCAGCACTCCGGTCAGTGAGTCCCAGCCCTCCGGGGCGAAGCCCACGCCGAAGTGCGCGGCGGCCTCCTGGTCGAAGCCGCGTTCGGTGAGGAACCTGCGGCCCACTTCCGCCGAGGGGGTGCTGAGCTGTTCGCGGAAGTACTCCTCGGCGATGGAGTGGGCATCCAGCAGCCGGCGCCGGGTCCCGAAGTCGGGCCGATCCGCGCTGCCGCCGCCGCTGTCCTCGTAGTGCAGCTGGACCCCGTAGCGGCCGGCCAGCATCTCGACCGCCTCGACGAAGCTGAGGTGGCTGATCTTCTGCACGAAGGAGATGACGTCCCCGCCCTCGCCGCAGCCGAAGCAGTGCCAGTGGCCCAGCTGCGGGCGGATGTTGAACGAGGGGGTCTTCTCGTCATGGAAGGGGCACAGCCCCTTCATCGAGCCGATTCCGCCGGTGCGCAGCGTGACGTGCTCGGCGACGACCTCGTCCAGGCGGGAGCGCTCCCGCACCAGTTCCACGTCAGCGCGACGGATCAGTCCCTGGGCCACCGGCTCAGAGCTCCGATCCGAGGCCGGGCAGGGGGGTGTCCGCGGCGGTGATGTGCGTGAGGTCCCGGTCGAAGAGGACCTCGTGCAGCCTGCGGGCGGTGACGTCGGTGTAGGACGCGATCTGGTCCACGACCACCCGGCGCCGCACGTCGTCGTCCGTGGCGCTCTGCCAGAGCTCGGCGAAGAGCGGGCTGAGGTACTGGGTGCCGGTGTTCCAGAGCCGCGAGTAGAGGTCGCGGATGATCTCCTCCTGGGCCTCGTACACCGGCTGCTGCGACGCGGAGGACATCACATAGGCGGCGGCCAGGCCCTTGAGCACGGCGATCTCGAGGTGGGTGTGATCGGGCACCTCCACCGTTCCCGCGTATCTGGACATGGCGTCCTGGCCGTGGGCGGCACGGGTGGCGGAGATCGCGGAGTGGGTGAAGCGGCCGATCAGCTGGCTGGTCATGTCCTTCAGCGCGGCGGCCGAGCGCATCGTTCCGTCGAAGGTCGGCATCCAGTAGGGCTCGGCCTCGAGCCGCGTGAGCGCCTCGTCGAGCGCATCGATGGATTCGCCGGGCATGTACCAGTCCTGGACCACGTACAGCGCCGCGGCTCGCTCCATCGGATCCTGCAGCCGCTTGAGGTCCAGGGTCAGGCCGGTAATGGCGTCCTCGATGTCGTGCACCGAGTAGGCGACGTCATCGGCGAGGTCCATCACCTGCGCCTCGAAGCACTGCCTGCCGGGGATCGCTCCCTCTCGGGCCCAGGTGTAGACGTCGAGGTCGTCGGCATAGGCGCCGAACTTCACCGAGGTCGGATCGGGGCCCTGGCCGCGCGTCCACGGGTACTTGATCGCCGCGTCGACGCTGGCCCGGGTGAGGTTCAGGCCGTAGGGACGGTCCTCCCCCACGACCTTCGGCTCGAGCCGGGTGAGCAGGCGGAGGGTCTGGGCATTGCCCTCGAAGCCTCCGAAGTCCGCGGCGAGCTCGTCGAGGACCTTCTCGCCGTTGTGCCCGAACGGCGGGTGTCCGAGGTCGTGGGACAGGCAGGCGGCATCGACGATGTCGGGGTCGCAGCCGAGCTCGGCACCGATGTCGCGGCCCACCTGGGCGACCTCGAGGGAGTGGGTGAGGCGGGTGCGCACGAAGTCGTTCGACCCTGCGCCGAGCACCTGGGTCTTGGCGCCGAGCCGGCGCAGCGCGGAGGAGTGCAGCACGCGCGCGCGGTCCCGCTGGAAGGGTGTACGAGCCTGCGACTTCGGGGGCTCGGGAACCCACCGTTCGAGGTCGGGCGCCGAATAGCCGGCCGGAGACGGGGTGGTCATGCGGTCATCCTCCCGAGGTGTCGAGCTCGGCCTCGTGGAGGCGGGCGGCGTGCTCGGTGCTGAGCTCACGGGAGGACATCCAGCCATCGGGGACGTGGGCCTTCTTCGGCGTGCCGGCCCGGCCGCGCGGTCCCTCGACCGCAGCACCGGGATAGGGGCTCTCGAGGTCGAGCTCGGCGAGCTTGGCATCGAGGTCGGCGAGGGACTCCATGGTCGCCAGCCGGTGGCGCATCTCGCCGCCGACGGGGTATCCCTTGAAGTACCAGGCCACATGCTTGCGCAGATCACGCAGGGCCCGGCCTTCGTCCTCGAAGAACTCGATCAGCAGCTCGGCGTGGCGGCGCAGGATCTGCGCGACCTCGCCCAGGGAGGGCTGGATCCGGTCGGGCTTGCCGGCGAATCCGGCGGCGAGGTCGGCGAACAGCCAGGGGCGTCCCTGGCAGCCGCGGCCGACGACGACGCCGTCGCAGCCGGTCTGGTCCATCATCTCGAGCGCGTCCTCGGCGGACCAGATGTCACCGTTGCCGAGCACGGGGATGTCGGTGATCAGCTCCTTGAGCTCGGTGATCGCGCCCCAGCGGGCCTCGCCGGAATAGTGCTGGACGACGGTGCGGCCGTGCAGGGCGATCGCCGCCGCGCCGACCTCCTGGGCGATCAGCCCGGCGTCGCGGAAGGTCTGGTGCTCGTCGTCGATGCCGATGCGGGTCTTGACGGTGACGGGCACCTCAGGACCGGCGGCCTCGACCGCGGCGGTGACGATGCGGGTGAAGAGCTCCGTCTTCCAGGGCAGCACGCCGCCGCCGCCGCGGCGGGTGACCTTGGGGACCGGGCAGCCGAAGTTCAGGTCGATGTGGTCGGCGAGATCGCGCTCTCGGATCATCTCGACCGCGCGGCGCACCGTGGCGGGGTCCACGCCGTACAGCTGCACCGAGCGCGGGGTCTCCCGCTCCCCCATCGTCACCAGGCGCCAGGACTCCTTGTGCCCCTCCACGAGCGCGCGCGTGGTGACCATCTCGCCGACGAACAGACCGCCGTCGTCCTGGCTGTGCAGCGCGCCGAACTCACGGCACAGCAGGCGGAACGCCATATTGGTGATCCCTGCCATCGGCGCGAGCACGACAGGGGTGTCGATCGTGTGCGGGCCGATGGTGAGGGTGCGACGCGGACCCGTCACGGCGGCCGAGGTGGCGGGCGCGGCAGGGTCGCTCAGCAGGGGCGAGGTCTCAACGGTGGTCATCCCCTCGATTGTCCCATCTCACCCGGTCAGGCGGGAGTCATGACGGGGGTGATGTGCATCGACGCCCGATGGGGAGGAGACGTCCAGGAGCTTGGTCCCTGCGCGACCCCGCTCCGGTGCGAGACCATGAAGGCAGCGGCGCATCGCCCTTCTCCCTCCGCGCCGTCCCGGCCCTCGTCGCAGGAGGCGTGAGATGTCCACATCCGCATCATCAACCCACCGAGTGCCCCGCATGGGCTTCGTGACCCAGGTCGACCACACCGGGATCCGCACCACCGGCACTGCGGTGACCAGCACGGGGATCGACGAGGGCATCGAGCTGTTCCTCACCGCCGAGGAGCTCGGCTACGAGGTCGGCTATGTGCGGGTGCGCCACCTGCAGGACTCCCTGTCCTCGCCGCTGCTCTTCCTCGCCGCACTGGGCCAGCGCACCCGCCGAATCCAGCTCGGCACCGCGGTGATCCCGCTGCGCTTCGAGAACGCGGGAAGGCTGGCCGAAGACCTCGCCTCCGCCGATCTGCTCACCGGAGGCCGGCTCCGCCCCGGGGTCAGCTCCGGCTACTCGGCGAATGACGCGATGTACGCACGCGCCTTCGGGGCTCTCCGCGATGAGCGCGCCGATCATGTGGACCGGATCCTGCACGATCTGCTCTCGCTGCTCGACGGCGAGATCGTGGCCGGCGCCGACTCTCACATCGAGGGGATCGATCCCGGTGCACCGCTGCGGATGCAGCCCCGGGCCCCGTCCCTGCGCTCCCGGCTCGCCTATGGTGCGGCGGGTCCGCAGCGGGCGGCGATGGCGGGGCGGCTGGGACTCGAGCTGCAGCTGGCGACGATGGTTCCGGACGACGGATCCGGACGCTCCTTCGAGGAGCTGCAGCTGGAGGTGCTGACCGCCTATCGGGAGGCCTCGCAGGAGGCCGGCTTCGGGGAGGGCACGGTGATGGTCAGCCGCCAGATGGTGCCGGTGCGCAGCGACGCGGAGCTGGAGCGCTACGTCACCCTCCTCCCCCGGGAGCGCACCGCGGATCCGCGGATCGTCGGCGAGCACCACGGCCAGGAGATCGGCGGGCACGACGCAGTGTTCAGCGAAGTGGTGCTGGACGAACCGGCGGAGGTGGCCAGGAAGCTGTGGGAGGACCCGGTGGTGCAGACGGCCGACGAGCTCGCACTCGTGCTGCCCCCGAATGCACCGCTGGCCGATCAGCAGGCGCTGCTGAGGACCTTCGCCCGCATGGTGGTCCCGCAGCTGCAGCTGGTGCTGGGCCGCCGCGGCGCGGGACCCGATCAGCTCTGACCCCGGCCGGACTGCCTGACCTGCACGGGCCCGCGCCTGCGCCCCGGGATTCCGGAGCGCAGGCGACTCGTCGGCGGCTGTTCTCAGACGCCGAGCAGGCGCGTGGCGAGGTAGGCCTCGACCTGGTCCAGTGCCACCCGCTCCTGTGCCATCGTGTCGCGCTCGCGGATGGTGACGGACTGGTCCTCGGCGGTCTCGAAGTCCACCGTGATGCAGAACGGGGTGCCGATCTCGTCCTGACGGCGGTAGCGACGACCGATGGCCTGGGTGACGTCCATCTCGACATTCCAGTGCTTGCGCAGCTGGTCGGCGAGCTGCGTGGCCCGGGGGACGAGGTCCTCGCTCTTGGACAGCGGGAGCACCGCGACCTTGACCGGGGCCAGGCGCGGGTCGAGCTTGAGCACGGTGCGCTTGTCGACGCCGCCCTTGGCGTTGGGTGCCTCGTCCTCGCTGTAGGCGTCCACCAGGAAGGCCATCATGGCGCGGGTGAGGCCGAAGGAGGGCTCGATGACGTACGGCGTGTAGCGCTCGTTCGCCGCCTGATCGAAGTACTGCATCTTCGTGCCGGAGCCGTCGGTGTGGGCGCCGAGGTCGAAGTCGGTGCGGTTGGCGATGCCCATCAGCTCGCCCCACTCGCTGCCCTGGAAGCCGAAGCGGTATTCGAGATCGATGGTGCCGGCGCTGTAGTGGGCACGCTCATCCTCGGGCACGTCGAAGCGGCGCAGGTTCTCCGCGTCGATGCCCAGATCGATGAACCAGTCCCAGCAGGCCTCGACCCAGTCCTTGAACTGCTGATCGGCCTCCGCCGGCGGAGTGAAGTACTCGATCTCCATCTGCTCGAACTCGCGGGTGCGGAAGATGAAGTTGCCGGGGGTGATCTCGTTGCGGAACGCCTTGCCGACCTGACCGATGCCGAAGGGCGGCTTCTGTCGGGTGGCCGTGACCACGTTGAGGAAGTTCACGAAGATTCCCTGCGCAGTCTCGGGGCGCAGGTAGAACAGGCCCGCCTCGTTGTCGACGGCGCCGAGGAAGGTCTTCACCAGGCCTGAGAACTGCTGCGGCTCGGTGAACTCGCCGCGGGTGCCGCAGTTGGGGCAGGCGATCTCCGCCATGCCGCCCTCCGGGGCGCGGCCCTTCTTCTCCTCGAAGGCCTCCAGGAGGTGGTCCTCACGGAACCGGTTGTGGCAGCTCTTGCACTCCACCAGCGGGTCGGTGAAGGTCTCGACGTGGCCGGAGGCCTCCCAGACCTGCCTGGGCAGGATGATCGAGGAGTCCAGACCCACCATGTCGCCGCGGGACTGGACGAAGGTGCGCCACCACTGCCGCTTGATGTTCTCCTTGAGCTCCACGCCCAGGGGTCCGTAGTCCCAGGCGGAGCGGGTTCCGCCGTAGATCTCACCGGCCGGGAACACGAAGCCGCGCTTCTTGGCGAGTGCGATGACGTTGTCCAGCGTGCTGGCGGGGGCCTTGGCCACGGGGATACTCCTGGTGACGGTGTGGGTCGGAACCGCCCCAGCATAGTCACCTCCCGCACTGTGACGGTCCCCACGCGAGGGGACCTGAGCGGCCGATCCACTTGCACACCGCCGGAACGGTGGTGAGAATGATTGTCATGTCGCTTCCGTCCCGCCCCACCCGGCGCTCCCTGTTCACCGCTGCCGGCCTCACCGTCGGCACCGCCCTCCTCGCGGCGTGCGGGGGCGAGAGCGGTGCGGCCGACGGGAAGCTGTCGGTGGTGACCTCGGCGTATCCCCTGGCATACCTGGTCTCCAGGATCGGCGGGGAGCACGTCGCGCTGGAGGACCTCTCCTCGCCGGGAGCTGACGCGCACGGCCTGGAGCTCTCGGTCAAGCAGGTCATGGCCATCGAGAAGGCCGACCTGGTGCTCCAGATCCCCGGCTTCCAGAATGCGGTGGACGACGCCATCGCCTCCCATGGCGAGGGCAACGTGCTCGACGTCTCCACCGCCATCAGCCTGCTGCCCGTCGGCGCCGAAGGCTCCCATGAGGAGCACGCCGAGGCGGACCACGAGGGCGAGACCGAGGAGGAGCACGCCGAGCACGCCTCCGATGGCGGCGGCTCCCACGACGGTCATGACCATGGCCCGAACGATCCCCACTTCTGGCACGACCCGCTGCGCATGGCCGATCTCGCAGACGCCATCGCCGCTCGCCTGGGTGAGCACTCCCCGGAGAGCACGCAGTCCTTCACCGACGCGGCAAGCACCCTCCGGACCGAGCTCGAGGAGCTCGACGCCGAGCTCGTGGAGTCCTTCGGTGCAGTGAGCGGCGAGAGGCCCTTCATCACCAGCCATGCCGCGTATGCCTACCTTGCCGAGCGCTATGCGCTGCACCAGATCGGCATCTCTGGTGTCGATCCCGAGACCGAGCCGTCCCCGCAGCGCCTGCTCGCGCTCGAGGGAGTCGTCGAGGACGAAGGCGTGAGCACGATCTTCTTCGAATCCTCCGCCTCCCCCAAGGTCGCCCAGACCCTCGCGAAGAACTTGGGCATCGAGAGCGCCGAGCTCGACAATCTCGAGACCCAGCAGTCGGAGGACGCGGATTATCCTCAGGTCATGCGAGACAACTGCACTGCCCTGGTCGCGAGCTGGACGTGAGCGGCGACATCACCTCTGCCGCCGGTCCCGTCGCCCGCCCCGCCGCCGGCCGGGCCATCGACGCAGTCAGCGACGCTTCTATCGACACCGTGCCCGTCGTCGAGGTCACTGCGGCCTCCGTCAGCCGAGGTGGGCAGCGCGTGCTCCACGACGTAGACCTCCGCATCGTCCCCGGTGAGCTGGTGGCCCTGCTGGGCGCCAACGGCTCCGGCAAGTCGACTCTCCTGCGCGCGGCGGTGGGGATCCTGCCGCTCGATTCCGGCAGCGCGCGGCTGTTCGGAGAGCCGGTCCATCGCAGCCTCGCCCACGACCGTCTCGGCTACGTGCCGCAGGACTCCGCAGAGGCGGGGTCCATCCCCGCGACCGCTCAGGAGACTGTCGCCAGCGGCCTGCTGGGTGCTCGGTCGTGGTGGCCCAGCCGCCGTGACCCCCGGGTCCTGAAGGCCCTCGAGCAGGTCGGGATGTCGGATCTTGCCGCTCGTCCCATCACCCGGATGTCCGGCGGGCAGCGGCGTCGCGTGATGATCGCCCGCGCCCTGGTGCGCGACCCTGACCTGCTGGTGCTCGACGAGCCGTTCTCCGGGGTCGACCTGCCCACCCAGGACCTCATCTCCCAGCTCTTCCGCGAGCTGTCCGCCACCGGCACCTCGATCCTGGTGGTCCTTCACGAGACCGGTCCGCTGACCGGAGACATCCATCGCGCCGTCGTACTCGACCACGGCCATGTGGTGCACGACGGACCCGTCGAGGACCGCCCGCGCCTCCATCCCGGGCACGGCCATCCCGAGGATGCCGCCCCGATCGATCAGTGCCTCGGCCAGGAGATGAACCCCCTGTGATCTCGCCCCTCGACATCCTCACCTCCGACCTGCTGCGCTACCCGCTGATCATCGCGGTGCTCATTGGGCTCACCGCCCCCGTGGTCGGCACCTACCTGGTCCAGAAGCGGCTGTCCCTGCTCGGCGACGGGCTCGGTCACGTCGCCCTCACCGGCGTGGCCGTCGGCTGGCTGGTGGGTGCCTGGCTCACCGCCTCCCCCGCGGACCTGCTGGCGATCCCCGGCGCCCTGGCGGCCTCGGTGATCGGCGCCGTGCTGATCGAATACGTCCGGGAGGTCAGCCACACCAGCCGCGACGTGGCGCTGGCGATCCTGTTCTACGGCGGCATCGCCGGTGGCGTGGTGATCATCCAGCTCGCCGGAGGCACCTCCCAGAACCTGATGGGCTATCTCTTCGGCTCCCTGTCCACCGTCACCGCACCGGACACCGTGATCGCGCTGGTGCTCGCGGTGCTGGTGCTGGCGATCGGGGTGGGGCTCTCCGGGCTGCTCGCCGCGGTCACGGCGGATGAGGAATTCGCGCGTGCCTCCGGACTGCCGGTGCGCGTGGTGAACGTGCTGATCGCGGTGATGGCCGCGCTGACCGTCACCCTCTCGATGCGGATCGTCGGCGCTCTGATGGTCTCCGCGCTGATGATCGTCCCCGTCGCCGCCGCCCAGCATCTGGTGGTCGGCTTCGCCCGGACCATGCGCACCGCGATGGTGATCGCCGTGCTCTGCTCTTTGGGCGGACTGCTGATCACCGTGTACGTGGATCTGCCGCCGGGCGGCGTGATCGTGCTGCTGACCATCGCCGCCTACATCCTCGGCCTGCTGTTCCGGGCGCTGCGGCCCGTACGGCCGATCTCTGCGCTCGGCGGTCCCGGCCCGGGGCGGGCTGATGCCCTGCCCCTCGCCGCACGTGCAACGCCCCACGACTGATAGAAGTCCTGGTCGCCGTGGAGGAGAATGTCGGTATGCAACGGAACACCCGCCAGCGGACCGCGATCCTCGAGACGCTCTCGCGGCAGGACGACTTCCGCAGCGCCCAGCAGATCCATGAGCAGATGAGGGCCGACGGGGAGACCGTGGGCCTGGCCACCGTGTACCGGAATCTCCAGGTCCTCTCCCGCTCCGGTCGGCTCGACGTGCTGGTGGCCGGCGACGGCGAATCGCTGTACCGCCAGTGCGAGGACACCGGGCACCACCATCACCTGGTGTGCCGGGAGTGCGGCCGCACCGTCGAGTTCCTGGCCCCGAAGCTCGAGAATGCGATGACCGCGATCGCCCACGAGCACGGCTTCACCGATGTGGACCACACGCTCGAGGTGTTCGGCCTCTGCGGGGACCATGCAGAGCAGGCCGCCGAGCCTGACGAGGACCTCGACGAGGACACAGACGAGGACGACGTCGACGACGGAGACGAAGCAGAGGACGCCGCACGATGATGGAGTGGGTCGGGAACCTGCCGCTGCTGCCTGCAGTGGCATTCCTGTACGTCGTGATCTGGTGCCGCGCCGGCGCCACCTATCTGCTGGGGCGCGGCGCCCGCAGAGCCGCAGACCGGGGGCGCATCGCCGCGTTCCTCAACTCTCCGAGCGTGCGGCGCGCCACCGAGCTGATCAACCGGTGGGGAGCGCCGGTGGTGGCGCTCAGCTTCCTCACGATCGGGTTCCAGACCGCCGCCAACGCGGCCGCCGGACTCACCGGCATGCCGGCCAAGCGGTATCTGCCCGCTCTCGCGATCGGAGGGCTCGCCTGGGCCGTCATCTACGCGACCGTGGGCCTGGTGGCGTTCATGGCCTGGTTCGAACTGTTCCTGCTCTCCCCCTGGGCCGCCGTCGCGGCGCTGGGGATCCTCGTGCTGCTGGTCTGGGTCCTGCTGCGGCATCGGCGTCGCACCGGCGGCGTGATGGCACCGGCCCCGGGCACCGCGGAGAGCGCAGAGGATGCCGGATCGGCGCTCGGCGCCTCTCAGCACGGCGCCACAGAGCACGGCGCCTCGGCGCACGCTCGCAGCACCGAGCGCGAAGACCATCCCGTCGAGGGCTGATCGGTCCGTCGAGTCAGTCCGTCGAGTCAGTCCGTCGGGGGCTGATCCGGAGCGTCGATCGCGCCCCCGTAGCGGCGGTCCCGCCGCGCGTAGTCAGTGATCGCCCGCCAGAGCACCCGACGGTCGACATCCGGCCACAGCTCGGGCACGAAGACCAGCTCGGCGTAGGCAGCCTGCCAGAGCAGGAAGTTCGAGGTGCGCTGCTCTCCGCTGGTGCGCAGGAACAGGTCGACGTCCGGCATATCGGGATCGTCCAGGTGGCGTGCGAAGCTCTTGGCCGTGATGCCCCTGGCGCTGAGGCGGCCGGCGCGGGCCTCCTCCGCGATCTCCCGGACCGCGTCGATGATCTCGGCCCGCCCGCCGTAGTTCACACACATGTAGAGCGTCATGCGGGTGTTCTCGCGGGTGAGCTGCTCGGCCTCGCGCAGCTCCTTGATCACGCTCCCCCACAGTCGCTGCTCGCGACCGATCCATACGATCCGCACCCCCCAGGAGTTCAGGGTGTCGCGCTGGCGGCGCAGCACGGAGCGGGAGAAGCCCATCAGGAAGCGCACCTCCTCCGGGGAGCGCTTCCAGTTCTCCGTGGAGAAGGCGTAGGCGCTCAGATGGGTCACGCCGATCTGCAGGGCCCCGGCGACCACGTCCAGCAGTGCGGCCTCCCCCGCCTCGTGCCCTGCGGTGCGGGGCAGGCCCTGCTGGTTCGCCCAGCGCCCGTTGCCATCCATGACCACCGCGACATGGGCGGGGATGGTGGGGGCGGGCAGCTGCGGGGGCCGTGCACCGCTGGGGTGCTCGAACGGCTCCTGGTACCCGTGACGGGCGGCACCGGGCATGAGGTCCTCCTGGATCGGTCGCAGGGCTGCGGGGATCGAGCGCGTGCTCAGCGCTCTACGTAGTGCAGGGAGCGCACGGAGCGTTCGAGGTGCCAGGTCACCGTGTCGGTGATAAGACGGCCCGCCTCCTGCATGACGGACTCCTCGCTCTGGAGCACATTCTCCCAGTCTCCGGCGAGCAGGAAGATCAGCTGCTCGATCGTGGACTGGCGCACCGCGATCGCTCCCGGTTTCCGGCAGGGTGTGCAGACCAGACCGCCGGCGCGGATGTCATAGGCGTGATGGGGTCCCTCCGCACCGCATGAGGCACAGACCCTCAGCTCCGGCGCCCAGCCCGAGACGGCGAGGGTGCGCAGCAGGAAGGAGTCCAGCACCAGCGGCGGCGCGAGCCGGCCCTCGCCCATCGCCCGCAGGGCCCCGACCAGCATCAGGAAGCCCCGCTGGTGGGGATCGACCATCTCGTCGGTGAGCCGGTCCGTGGTCTCGAGCATCGCGCTGGCAGCGGTGAAGCGCCCGTAATCAGCGCTGATGCCCACGGCGAAGGCGTCGATCGTGACCACCTGGGTGACCGTGTGCAGGCTCTTGCCGACGTGCAGCTGCACGTCGACCAGGTTGAACGGCTCCAGCCGGGCACCGAAGCGGCTGCCCGTGCGGCGCACGCCCTTGGCGACCGCCCGCACCTTGCCGTGGCGCCGGGTGAGCAGCGTGATGATGCGATCGGCCTCACCCAGGGGGTGGGTGCGCAGGACGATCGCATCGTCACGGTAGAGCTTCTGCTGCATGGTCCTTGGAGCCTACGACCACGGGGACTCCCGGCACCGCAGGCGGGCACGGTGTCGAGCGGGAGGTCGCTCACCCCGCTGGTTTCCGCGTCGCAGGCTCCCGCGCTGCTGATTCGCGCCCCACCGAGCGGTCAGGCGCGTCGGTCCACGCCCCGGCGCACGGCATGATGGGAACCATCGACCGCCGCACTGCCGCTTGCGCGGTGCACGACGAGGAAGGAGGCGCCATGGGGATCTTCTCGATGCTGCGCCATGACAAGTCGGCCAGGAGCACCGCGCGTGAGGCGATGAAGGAGGCCCGGCGCGGCGACCAGTCACCGCAGGGTGGGGCTCTCGAACGCGTGGTGACGATGATCCGCGACATCGGCCTGGACGGGAAGCTCGCCTATCCCTCGGCCGCGGACACCGCCCGCCGCGCCCAGCGCGGGCGCGGGAAGCGCCGCCCGAAGGTGGCGGTGCGCCGCATCGTGCGCCGGCATCGCTGGGGCGTGACCGCAGGCGGTTTCGTCACCGGTCTCGGCGGGTTCCTCACCCTGCCCATCCTGCTGCCCACGAACGTGGTCGAGTTCTATGTCCAGGCCACCCACATGGTGGGGGCGATCGCGGCAGTGCGCGGCTATGACCTCGAGGATGAGGAGGTCCGGGTGCGAGTGCTCGCAGCTCTGCTCGGCGAGGAGTCCGGGGACGTGCTGAAGAACGTGGGCCTCGGCCCGATCGCCGGGGTCGCCACGCGCGGCCTCGCCAAGCGCCTGCCGACGACCCCGCAGTCGGAGCTCGCCGGCGCCATCGGCGGCCGCCTGCTGCGACGCTTCGGACTGCGTTCCGCACGCCTGTTCGGCAAGGCGATCCCAGGGCTCGGTGCTGTGCTCGGCGCGCTCGCCGACCGCTCCCAGCTGAACAAGATCGCGTCCGCCGCACAGAAGAGCTTCCCGCCGGTGGTCTGATGCGGGTCTTCGTCGCCCTCCGCCCCTCCTCGACCGCGCTCGAGCATCTGGACTCAGCGCTCGAGGAGATGCGTGCGCGCGCGGGCCGTGCGCTGCGCTGGGTGGACCCCGCCCAGCGCCACCTGACGCTCGCGTTCCGGGCAGACCTGCCGGGTGGCGCGCTCGAGCACACGGTCGACGAGCTCGCGCGGACCGCTGCCCGGCATCGGCCGATGCCGCTCCAGCTGAGCGGTGCAGGGGTGTTCAGCGCCCGCACGCTGTGGATCGGCGTGGGCGGTGCCACCGAAGCATTGGGCGCTCTGCTGGGCGAGGAGCTGCTCGAGGCTGAGGGCCGCGAGCGGCGGCGAGCTCACCTGACCGTCGCCCGAGTCTCGGCCCGCTCTCCTCGACCGCGCCGGCGTCGCCGTGGCGAGGAACCGCCGCTGGATCCGACGCAGCTGTTGCTCGCGGAGGTGGTCCGGGCACTGTCCGTCTATCGAGGGCCGACGTGGGAGGCGACGGAGCTGGAGCTGCTCGAGTCGCGGCTGGGACAGGGCCGCTCGGGCGGTCCCCACCACGCGGTGCTGGCCACGATTCCGCTGGGCTGAGGGCTTCGGTCAGTCCGAGCGCCAGTCAGTCCGGGCGCCGATCAGTCCGGACGCCGATCAGTCCGGGCGCCGGCCCACGGCGAAGATCCGACGGAACGGGAGCACGACTCCACGGCCCGTATCGGGATAGGCCTCGCGCAGCACCGCCTTGAACGCGGTGGCGAACTGCTCGCGGAGCGGGCCAGGCAGCGCCTGCAGCGTCGGCCGGGCCCCCGTGCCGCTGACCCATTCGAACACCGGGTCCTGCCCATGCAGCACATGCAGGTAAGTGGTCTCCCACGCATCGACCTCGAGCCCGAGCCGCTGCAGGGCGCCGAGATAGGTCGCGGCGTCGTGGGAGGCGGGCGAGGCGATGCCCTGCAGGTGACCTGCATAGGGCTCCTCCGCAGCGAGTTCCCGGCGCAGGGCATGGCTGGGCTCCTCGAAGTTCCCGGGGACCTGCATCGCGAACCAGCCGCCCGGGGCGAGCAGGTCCACCAGACGGGGCAGGAGCTCGAGATGGCCGGGGACCCATTGCAGCGCGGCGTTGGTGATCAGCACATCGAGGGGTGCGGCGGGCGACCAGTCGCGCAGATCCCCCAGCTTCGCGACCAGACCGGGGATTGTCCGGGCGCGGACGATCATCTCCGGGCTCGAGTCCACGGCGATCACCTCGGCCTTCGGCCAGCGCTCGGCCAGGAGCGCCGTCTGGGTGCCGGGTCCGGCGCCGAGATCCGCGACCCGCTGCGGGTCTTCGGCGCCGATCCGGGCGGTGAGCTCGAGGAAGGGGCGAGCGCGCTCGCCCCCGAACCGCAGGTACTGCTCCGGACTCCAGGTGTGCGCCATCTGCTGCCTCTCGTCCGGGGTCTCTCCTCCAGGAATTATCTTGACGTCAAGGTATATCGCCAGGGAGCCGAGAGCAAGGGCATCGCAGACCCCCGTTCAGTTCAGCGAGGGACGGCGATCAGCGCGGGACGGCGACGCTCACCTCCATCCGCGGCTGCACGAGGGAGACGTCATCGCCCGGCGCGACCCAGCCGGCGGCGAGTGTCGGATCGTAGCTCGTCTCGCGCAGCATCAGCTGCGATTCAGGGGGCACGGTCGCGGTGATGCGCACCGTCTGGCCGGCACGGACGCCGTGGATCATGACCCGCTCGAGCCCTTCGTCGGACTCCACCGCCACCCCGTCCACGGCGACGTCGGTGAGCAGACCATCGCTCGCCTCGAGGGTGAGCTCAGATGCATCTCTCTGGGCGTCGATCGAGATCTCCTGCGGTCCCTCCGCGGCGCCTTGCACGCTCACGACCGGCGCGGCGACGTCCGAGGTCGCCGCTGTCCCGTCGAGCTCCCGACCCCAGTTCGTGCTGCCGGAGACCTCCCAGGTGGTCGCGCCGCTGGCCCCGTCCACATGCGCGATGACCCGCTCCTGCGTCGGCTCCGGCGCGGCGAGGGTCCAGGCGGTCCCACCGATCACGAGCCCGATCGCGAGGACCGCGGGCAGCACCGGGATGAGGAGACGGTGAGGCCGACGGGCCGGGCGGGCACCGGGATCGACGCGCGCACGGCGCTGCCGGTCCCCGGCGCGACCGCGGGAGCTGGCGAGGGAGCTGGCACGGGAGCTGCCGAGCAGCAGCGGGCCTGCGGCGCCGAGCCCGATCAGCGCCGTGCCGGCCAAGCCTCCGGCGGCGGAAGCGATCCCGAACTCGGCCAGCGCGGAGAGCTGGGTGCCGAGCATCCATGCCGTCGGCAGCACGGCGAGCACCCGCACCACCAGAGCGGGCATCGGCGGCAGCAGCGCAGCGCCCAGCGCGCCGACCGCTGCGATCGCGGCGGGCAGGATCATCGAGCTGCCGAGCGTGGGCGAGTACACCCCGAGCACCGCGAGCAGGGCCGTGACGATGAACGCCGCGCCGAGCAGCGCGGCCGTGCGCGAGATCAGCAGCCGGACCACCACCCAGCCGGCCGCCACCACCGCAGCGGCGGCGAACATCTCCGCGAGCAGGAAGAGCTCGGCCCGCACGGGTTCGCCCATGGTCTGGGAGAGCATCTCGGGAGTCGCAGCAGCGGTGGCCTTCCACAGCGCGTACGCGGCGAGCACCCCGCCGACGAGGGCCAGCATCCCCACCACCGCACCCACTGCGGCACCGGGGAGGGTCACCTCCGCGCGATAACGCCGCACCAGCAGCGTGACGAGCACGGCCAACGGCGCCAGCAGCCCGAGCACGGTCATCACCAGGGGCGGCACCTGCACCACTCCCCACGGAGCAGTGGTCTGCACCGGATGCTCGTCCGCACGTGCCTGGAGCGCAGCGAGATCACGGCCACCGAGATCGCGGGTCAGGGCCAGGGTCAGCTCGCCGTAATGCTGGAGGGTGCCGGCGTCGAGATGCGCGGCATCGTCCTGCGCGGAGTGGTACGCCCAGGACTCATCGATGATCGCCATGTCCATCCCCCACCAGCCCGCATCCCGGTAGGAGCTGAAGTCGGTGTAGTTGGGGATGATGCCGAACAGGGCATCGGTGAAGGACTCGAACTCGGGGCTCGGCGCCGAGCCGATCACGGCGTGCATCGGCCCGCTCGCCCGGGTCACCAGCGGCCGGCCGGAGATGCCGCGCGCCTCATGGTTCAGCACCACCACCGGCGCGGTGAGCTCCTGGCCCGGACCTGCCAGGTACGCGTCCGAGCCCAGCAGGCCCCGCTCCTCACCGTCGACCAGCAGGATCACGAGGTCGTTACGCAGCGCCTCCGGGCCCAGTGCCCGGGCCGTCTCGAGGATCACCGCGAGGCCCACCCCGGCGTCGGCCGCGCCGGGCGCGCCGGGGACCGAGTCGAGGTGGGAGGCGAGTACGACCGTGCCGGTGGGATCGATGCCGGGCCGGGTGGCGACGAGATTGCGGACGTATCCTGCCGAGGCCTCGCCCTCTCCGGTGCGCGTCCCGATCCCCTCCTGGGTCTCTATCTCGAAGCCGAGTGCGCTCAACTGGTCAGCGAGCTCCTGATGGGCGCTGTCGTTCTCGGCCGAGCCGAGGGGCCGAGGCACGGCGACCACGGGCGCGACGGACGCCGCCGCGCGTTCGGCGCTGAAGGCGTCCTCGGGTGCCGCAGCATCGCGCGGCGCGGTCACGCCTCGAAAGGCGAAGCCCGCGACCACCGCGCCCAGCAGCACCAGCAGCAGCACGGCGGCGTGCCACCGAGGGCTCGGGGCTGGAACGGTGCCGTCATCCTGAGGAGTCGTCATGGGAACGTTCTACCCCGTCGGGGCCGACGCTTCGTCCCCCGCGCGGAGGAGTTGCACGATCGTGTCGCAGCAGAGCACATGGTCAGCGCTGGAAGCTCTCCAGCCCGTCGAGACCGGAGAGGGTCCCGGCCGCCTCGAGCAGCGCCGCGCGGAAGGCGAGCAGCGAGGGATGCCCGGCCGCGCCCGCCCGTGCCGCGGTGTACAGCGAACGGTGCGGGTCGCCCGGCAGACGCACCACCCGCGTGCCCCCGAGGTGCTCGGAGGCGATGATCCCGGGGACGAAGGCGACCGCGTGCCCGGTGCGCACCAGGTGCACCTGCAGCAGCGGGTCAGGGGTGGTGAAGCGGACCCGCGGCTCGAGCCCTGCCTGGCGCAGGTACGTCCGGGCCCAGATCCCGGTACGGCTGCCCGAAGGGTCCAGCGCCCAGGGCGCCTCGCTCAGCGCCGCGAGGGTGTGAGCCTCGGCCCAGGGTCCGGAGTCCGGCAGCACCAGCAGGAGCGGATCGCTCAGCACCGCCTCGCGGTCGGTGCCGCGGCGCACCAGCTGCTGCCCTCCGGGGTAGTCCTCGCCGAGGATCACGTCGAAGCGGTGCGCGAGCAGCCCGTCATAGGCCGCCTCGACCTCCTGCTGCGCCATCTCCAGATGGAGATCCGGGTGCTGCTGGGCGAGCACGCTCACGGCCGCGGGGGCGAGCGCGATCATCGGGGTCTGGAAGGACGCCACGCGCAGCAGTCCGCTGGCCTCTCCCTGCGCGAGCGCGAGCTCGGCCTCCGCTGTCTCCAGGAGGCTCAGCATCTCCGCTGCGCGACGAGCCAGCTGCACCCCGGCATCGGTGAGCACGACCCGGCGACCCACCTGCTGGAAGAGGGCGGTCTTCGTCTCCCGTTCCAGGTGGGAGAGCTGCTGGGAGACGGCCGACGGGGACATCGAGTGAGCTCCGGCGACCGCCGTCATCGTCTCCAGCCTGCGCAGTTCGTGCAACAGGAACAGTCGGTGCAGGTTCAGCACTGAGCCCCCTTCAATCATGAAGTTCTGCTTCACGATACAGGTCGGAAACATTCGCTGGACCTGGCGGGATAGGAGTGTGCACAGTGGAGGCGTGAGAACCTCGTCCACCCCCGCTCCGGCCTCCTCGTCCGCCGCCGCACCGACCCCGTCGGGTCCCTCCCGCGGGGTGCCGCTGACGCCGGTGCTGTTCATCCTCGGCTCCTGCTTCTCCCTGCAGTTCGGCGCGGCGCTCGCGACCCAGCTGTTCCCTGCGATCGGCTCCTGGGGCACCACCGCGCTGCGTCTCGGCATCGCGGCGATCATCCTGCTCGTGATCGTCCGACCGAAAGTGCACCGCTTCACCCGCCAGCAGTGGATCGCGGTGATCATCTTCGGCGTGGTGATCGGCGGGATGAACGGTGCCTTCTACGCCTCGATCGAACGGATCCCGCTCGGCACAGCCGTCGCGATCGAGTTCCTCGGTCCATTGACCGTGGCAGCGGTGCTCTCCACCCGCCGCACCGATCTGCTCTGGGTGCTGCTGGCCCTCGGCGGGGTGGGGCTGTTCGGCGTGGAATCCTTCACCGGCGCGGCCTCCCTGGACCTGATCGGCGTGCTCTTCGCCCTCGTCGCCGCCGTGTTCTGGGGCCTGTATGTGCTCTCCAGCGCGAAGGTGGGGCAGCTCGTGCCCGGGCAGGACGGCCTCGCCGTCGCGATGGCGGTCGGTGCACTCGCCATCCTGCCGCTCGGCGCAGAGGGCGCCGTCGCAGGAGTGATGGACCTGCGCCTGCTCACCCTCGCCGCGGGCACCGCGCTGCTCGCCTCGGTGCTGCCGTACACCCTCGAGCTCACGGCACTGAGGCGACTGCCCCGGCACGTCTTCGGGATCATGCTGAGCCTCGAACCGGTGGTCGCCCTGCTCGCCGGCGTGCTGCTGATCGGACAGGACGCGACGCCGCTGCGGATCACCGCGGCAGTGCTCGTGGTCGCCGCGAGCGCCGGAGTCACCCTCACCGCGCGAAGCACCCCGGCGGATCAGCCGCAGCCCGCCGACGAGGCGCCCGGCTGGGATCTGCCCACGCCCACCCACGCGACCGTCACCGGCGAGATGCCGATGCTCACCGAGGAGGAGCTGCGGGAGTACGAGGTCTCGGGAGATCCCGGGGCCGACGCCACCGGCACGCGGCAGCGCGGCTGAGCTCCGCCCGTCGCGGGCCCTGGCGAGCGGTCCCGAGCCCCGCCGGACTGGCCCTCAGCCGGACAACGAGCCCGCCACGCGGCGAAAGGTACCACTCAGCTGGAACCTTTTCTCGCCTGGCCGGGTGCGGCTAGCAGGCCTGAGCCCCCACCAGGGCGAAGAGCAGCCACGCCGCAAAAGGTGCCAGAAAGCTGACATCTTTCGCGACGTGGCGGGGAGCGCAACGCGAGGTCGCACCCGCAGCAGCACGCAGCGCGCGGGGCCGCGAGACCGCGCGGCCGCGGCGCGGACCGGAATCTCAAGCCCGTGCGCGGTACGCCCGGTTCAGAGCCGAGGTGATCGCCTCGAGGGAGGCGCGGGTGATCGAGCCGTCGATGCCGACGCCCCAGAAGATCCGGTCGCCGATCTCGCACTCGATGTAGGAGGCGGCCAGCGAGTCGTCACCTTCAGTGAGTGCGTGCTCGGCATAGTCGAGGATGCGCACGTCGATCTTCCGCTCGGCGAGGGCCTTGACGAAGCCGTCCAGCGGGCCGTTGCCGATGCCGGTGACCTGGTGCTCCTCGCCGTCGACCACGAGCGTGGCGGTGATGCGGTCCGAGCCCTCGCCGGTGGACTCCTGGTGCACGTCGCGGAAGCCGTAGTGGCCCCACTGGCGCGACTCGTCGCGGGAGGGCAGGTACTCGTCGGTGAAGGCATCCCAGAGCTGCTCGGGGCTGACCTCGCCGCCGTCGGAGTCGGTGCGCTCCTGGACGATGCCGGAGAATTCGATCTGCAGACGGCGCGGCAGGTCCAGGCCGTGCTCGGTGCGCAGCAGATAGGCCATCCCGCCCTTGCCGGACTGCGAGTTCACGCGGATCACCGCTTCATAGGAGCGGCCCACGTCCATCGGGTCGATCGGCAGGTACGGGACCCGCCACACCAGATCATCGACATCCTTGCCGGCCTTCTCGGCGTCGACCTCCATGCGCTCCAGGCCTTTCTTGATGGCGTCCTGGTGGGAGCCGGAGAAGGCGGTGAACACGAGGTCGCCGCCGTAGGGGCTGCGCTCGGGCACCGGCATCTGGTTGCAGTGCTCGACGGTGCGGCGCACCTCGCCGAGGTCGGAGAAGTCGATCTGCGGATCGATGCCCTGGCTGAACAGGTTCAGGCCCAGGGTCACCAGGTCCACGTTGCCGGTGCGCTCACCATTGCCGAAGAGGCAGCCCTCGATGCGGTCCGCGCCGGCCAGGTAGCCGAGCTCTGCGGCGGCGACACCGGTGCCGCGGTCGTTGTGGGGGTGCAGGGAGAGCACGAGCGAGTCGCGGCGGTCCAGGTTCCGGTGCATCCACTCGATCGAGTCTGCGTAGACGTTCGGGGTGGCCATCTCCACCGTCGCCGGCAGGTTGACGATCATCTTGTCCTGGGGCGTGGGCTGGAAGACCTCGATCACGGCGTTACATACGCGCAGCGCGTACTCGAGCTCGGTGCCGGTGTAGGACTCCGGGGAGTACTGGTAGGTGACCTGGGTGTCCGGGATGGTCTCCTCGTACTTCTTGCACAGCAGCGCACCCTGCACGGCGATGTCGAGGACAGCGTCCTCGTCGGCGCGGAAGACCACGTCGCGCTGGACCACGGAGGTGGAGTTGTAAAGGTGAACCACCGCGCGCTTCGCCCCGGCGATCGCCTGGTAGGTGCGCTCGATGAGGTGCTCGCGGGACTGGGTGAGGACCTGGATCGAGACGTCCTCGGGGATGCGGTCCTCCTCGATGAGGCTGCGCACGAAGTCGAAGTCGGTCTTCGAGGCAGAGGGGAAGCCGACCTCGATCTCCTTGTAGCCCATCTGGACCAGCAGCTCGAACATCCGCAGCTTGCGCTCGGCGTTCATCGGGTCGATGAGGGCCTGGTTGCCGTCGCGCAGGTCCACCGCGCACCAGCGAGGCGCGCGCGAGATGCGACGGGCGGGCCAGGTGCGGTCCGGCAGCTCGACCTGGATCTGCTCATGGAAGGGCAGGTACTTGTGGGTCGGCATGCCCGACGGCTGCTGGGGTGCGTCGCCGGTGGGGCCGACGACGGGGGCCGACGGGTCGCCCTCTGCCGCGACGGGAGCGACGGTGCCGCGTGCGGCGGGGGTGGAGGTGATCGTGGAGTCAGTCATCTGGAGGTCCTTCTCGCTGGGGTACCGGTCGCCGGACAGCACGTCAGCCGCGGCGGGTTCCCGGCGGTTCAGGACCCGTCGCGGCGGCGAAGCAGAAGCAGCGATCCACGCATGAGCCTCACGTTAGCACCGTCTGACCGGCGGTTCGGGACCTCTCACCATGCGAACACCGGGCAGCGATGACGGTCCCGGTTCCAGCTGGCGTCAGAACCCGAGGCGGCCCAGCTGCTTGGGGTCGCGCTGCCACTCCTTGGCGACCTTGACCCGGAGGTCCAGGTGCACCTTGCGGCCGATCAGGTGGTTGATCTCGGCGCGGGCCTGGGAGCCGACCTCCTTCAGGCGGGAGCCACCCTTGCCGATGATGATCCCCTTCTGGCTGTCACGCTCGACGAACAGGGACGCTCGGACCACGAGACGTCCGGTGCCGGGTTCGACCGGGGTGAAGGCATCGCCGTCGGGATCCACCTCGACGACCTCTTCGATGACCACCGCGATCGAGTGCGGGAGCTCGTCGCGGACACCCTCGAGGGCGGCCTCGCGGATCAGCTCGGAGATGCGATCATCGCGGGACTCCTCGGTGAGCTGGTCATCCGGGTAGAGCTGCGGCCCCTCGGGGAGCTGGCGGGTGATCACCTCGAGCAGCACGTCGATCTGGTCTCCCTTGACGGCGGAGATCGGCACGATCTCGTCGAAATCCATCATCTGGTCCACGGCCATGAGGTGCTCGGCCAGACGGTCCCGGGTCACCAGGTCCGTCTTGGTGACGACGGCGACGACCCGCGGGCCGCGCCGACCAGTGCGGAGCTCGACCAGATCCTCGCAGATGAAGCGGTCACCAGGGCCGATCTTCTGATCTGCGGGCAGGCAGAAGCCCACCACATCCACCTCGCTGAGGGTCTCACGGACCAGGTCGTTCAGCCGCTCGCCCAGCAGGGTGCGAGGGCGGTGCACACCGGGGGTGTCCACCAGGATGATCTGGGCGTCGTCGCGGGTGACGATGCCGCGGATCGCGCGGCGGGTCGTCTGCGGCTTGCTCGAGGTGATCGCGACCTTCTCGCCCACCAGCGCATTGGTCAGCGTGGACTTCCCGACGTTGGGCCGGCCCACCAGGGCGACGAAACCGGAGCGGTGCGTGGGCCCTGCGGTCGGTGCGGCTGCGGGATCCGCGGCGGAGCCCTCGGCGATATCGGGGCTCGGGTCCTGGTCAGCGGTCATGGTCGTCCTCCTGGTCGGTGTCATGGTGGTCCTCGTCCTGCGGGGCTCGGCGCACCAGCACGGTGGAGAGCCGCTTGCGTCGGCCCGCGGTCCTCTCCCCCTCGAGCTCGAGCCCGAGCGCGATGGCCTGGGAGCCGGGGATCGGCACCCGCCCGGTCGCCTTGGCCAGCAGGCCGCCCACGCTGTCGATGTCATCGTCGTCGAGCTCGAGGTCGAACAGATCCCCGACCTCCGAGAGGCCGGCCCGGGCGGGGACCCGGTAGCGGCCCTCGCCGAGGTCCTGGATCTCGGGCTCGGCACGGTCGTGCTCATCGGCGATCTCGCCCACGATCTCCTCGAGGATGTCCTCGATGGTCACGATGCCTGCCACGCCTCCGTACTCGTCGACCAGCACCGTGATGTGCACATGGCTGGTCTGCATCTGCGCGAGCACCTCGTCGGCCGCGACGAACTCCGGGGCGAAGCGCGCCGCGCGCATGATCTCGTGCACCGGCCGCTCGGGGCTCGCGTCCCAGGGTGAGTGGATCGCCCGCATCACGTCCTTGACGTACAGCATTCCGCGGAGATCATCGACGCTGTCGCCGATCACCGGGATGCGGGAGTAGCCGGAGCGCACGAACAGCCGCATCGCCGTCTCGGCGCTCGAGTCCGCGCTGAGCGTGACCATGTCGGGCCGCGGCACCATCAGCTCGCGCACCATGGTCTCGCGCAGGTCGAAGACGCCCTGGATCATGTCCCGCTCGCCGTCGCGCACGTGCTCGTCCTCGAGCGCACGATCGACGTTCTTGCGCGCCTTCTCGACGCCGTCCTCGGGCGTCTCCGCTCCGCCCGAACGGGCCGCGAGTGAGGCGCCGACGCTCGTCAGCGCCCCGGCGGGGACCCATAGCAGCCCCCGCACCAGGGTGACCAGCCAGCGGTTGGAGATCAGCACGGACTCAGGGCGGCTGCGACCGATGGTCCGCGGTGAGATCGCGAGCACGATCAGCACCAGCAGTCCGGCGACGACCACGGTCGCGATCCCGGGCAGCAACAGGCCCGGGTGGCCCAGGTGGTCGCGGACGGCCACGGTCACCCCGGCCACGGAGGCGACCATCACCGTCTCGGCGAGCATCCGGCCCAGCGACACCGAGGCCAGGGTACGAGCGGCGTCCTCCCGGTGGGCGAGCACCCGCGCACGCACGGACTCGGGACGGGAGGACAGCGCCTTCTCCAGCACGCCGCGGGAGACGGACAGCTGGGCCGCATCGACCGCCGTGAGCATGGCGGCCACCACCCCGGAGGCGACGATCAGCGGGATCAGGACGAACAGGGCGAGGGTCAGCATAGGACGGACCCGGGCCTAGGTTTCGGCAGAGTCATGGGCCGGGCGGTCAGCGCGCGGGCCGTGAGGCGAGGAAGGTGAGCAGGAGCTTGCGCTGGAGGTCGAACATCACGGTGCGCTCATCCTCCTCCATGTGGTCGTAGCCCAGCAGGTGCAGGATCGAGTGCACGGTCAGCAGCAGCATCTCCTCGACAGCGCTGTGGCCGGCCTCGGCAGCCTGCTTGGTGGCGACCGACGGGCATAGCACCACGTCTCCCAGCAGCCCCTCGGGCGCCGGGTGCTCGGGGCTGCCGGGGATGAGCTCGTCCATCGGGAAGCTCATCACGTCGGTGGGGCCGGGCAGATCCAGCCACTGCACGTGGAGCTTCTCCATCGCGTCCTCGTCGACGAACAGGATCGACATCTCGGTGGCCGGATGCAGGTGCATCGCCTCGAACACGAAGCGGGAGAGGTCGACGAACTCGCGCTCATCCACGACCGCCGTGGTCTCGTTGCGGATCTCGATGGTCATGCTCAGTTCCCCTTGTGGGTTCGGTGGCGGGGGTCTCGGGTGCCCCCGGGTTGGATCTCCCAGCGCCCGTAGGCTTCGACGATCTCGCTGACCAGGCTGTGGCGCACGACGTCCCGCGAGGACAGGCGGCAGAAGGAGATGTCCTCGATGCCCGAGAGCACCTGTTCGACGACCTTCAGCCCGCTCTTCTGGCCGCCCGGAAGGTCGACCTGGGTGACATCGCCGGTGATGACCATGGTGGAGTTGAAGCCGAGCCTGGTCAGGAACATCTTCATCTGCTCAGGCGTGGTGTTCTGGGCCTCGTCGAGGATGATGAAGGCATCGTTCAGAGTGCGGCCGCGCATATAGGCAAGCGGTGCGACCTCGATGGTGCCGGCGCTCATCAGGCGCGGGATCGATTCCGGGTCCAGCATGTCGTGCAGAGCGTCGTAGAGCGGGCGCAGGTATGGGTCGATCTTCTCGTTCAGGCTCCCGGGCAGGAAGCCCAGCCGCTCCCCCGCCTCGACGGCGGGCCGGGTGAGGATGATGCGGTCCACCTGCTTGCTGAGCAGCTTCTGCACCGCCATCGCGACGGCGAGGTAGGTCTTGCCGGTGCCGGCAGGGCCGATCCCGAAGGTGATGGTCGAGGATTCGATCGCCTCGATGTAGGTCTTCTGGCCCATCGTCTTGGGCCGGATGGTGCGGCCGCGTGAGGAGAGGATCGTGCGGGAGAGGACCTGCTCGAGCTTCTTCCCGCTGGCGCGCTCATCGCCGTAGAGGTTCGCGGCGCGCTGCACCGCCTCGGCGGTGACCGCCTGCCCGGTGCCGGCCAGGTCGATGATCGAGCGCATGATCTGCTCGCCCCGACGCAGCGCCTCTTCCGTGCCGCGCAGCGTCACCTGGTGCCCGCGCACGTGCACATCGGTGTCGGGGATCGCGTCCTCGAGGGCCGCCAATGCCTGATCGTTCTCCCCGAGCACCTGGAAGGGGCTCAGGTGATCGGGGATCGCCAGCTTCCGCTCACGCACCTCGGGAGGGCGTCCGGGGGCCGGGTCGAGGGCGTCTGTCACAGTTCTCCTTCTGCGAGCTTCCCGCCCGCCAGGACGTGCGCATGCACGTGGAAGACGGTCTGGCCGGCGCTCGCACCGGTGTTGAAGATGAGTCGGAAGTCGCCATCGCCCTGCTCCGCGGCCACCTGCGCAGCAACCTGCGCGGTGTGGGCGAGCAGCGCCGGATCCTCGACGAGCTCGGTCACATCGCGACGATGCTCCCGCGGCACCACCAGCACATGCACCGGGGCCTGCGGATGCAGATCCTTGAAGGCGATCACCTGATCGTCCTCATGGACCCGCTCGGAGGGGATCTCGCCGGCGACGATCCTGCAGAAGATGCAGTCCGGATCATGACGCTGCGTGACGTGCTCGGTGAGGCTGTTTCCCATGCCCCGGAGTCTACGGGAGCGAGGAAGGCCACCTCTGTTTGAGGAACGCCTCAGATCTATGAGAAGTTTTAATCACTATGACAAAACTTGGAATCATCGTCGCCAGTGCTCGCCCGAACCGTGTGGGGGACCACGTCGCCCGCTGGGTCCGCGACGCCGCTCCCGCCGGGGTCGTCGTGGACCTGATCGACCTGCGCGAGGTCGCGCTGCCTGCCTTCGACGGCACGAGCAGCCCCAAGGCCGGCCTGCCCAAGGAGACGGACCACTCCCGCTCCTGGGGCGAGCGGATCGACGCCCTCGACGCCCTGGTGATCCTCACCCCGCAGTACAACGGCTCCTACCCCGGGGCCCTGAAGAACGCGATCGACTTCCTCTATGAGGAGTGGAGCGACCTTCCCACCCTCCTGGTCGGCTACGGCTGGGCCTCGGCCAGCGAGGTGCTGCCGGTGCTGGAGACCCTGATGACCCGCCTGGGCGCGGACGTCGTCGGCTCGATCGGCCTGGGCTTCCGCGAGGACCTCTCCGTCGAGGGCGAGCTGTTCGTCGCCGAGGAGAAGACCGCCGCGCTCGGTGAGCATCTCAACGCGATCACTCAGCGCGCGCTCTCGAACGTCGGCTGACCCTTCCGCGAGCGTTCCGTGCGACCGGGAGACCGGGACACGTCGGACCACCGGAAACCCCCCGGGACACGCCGGGCCATCGGAAGCTCCCTGGGACACGCCGGGCCATCGGAAGCTCCCGGGCCCACGACGGACGCCCGGGACGCGCCGGACCGTCGGAAACGTCCCGGATCGCTCGGGACACGCCGGACCATGAACGCCGAGAACACTGATTCCACGCATTTCTGAACGGAATCAGTGTTCTCGGCGTTCCGCTATCGGCGCGGCGGGCGGCCGGGCGGGCCGGCTGAGCGGAACGAGCAGACCAGACCGGACCAGGCAGACCGGACCGGCCCCGGCGATGCTCTCGTCACCGCCGGGGCCGCACCTACATCGCTGACGTCTGCGTCAGCGGCTCTGCTTGATGAGGTCCGCGGCCTTCTCTGCGATCGCGATGACCGCCGGGTGGATGTTGGCGGTGACCTCACCGGGCATGACAGAGGCGTCGACCACGCGCAGCCCGTCGATGCCCCGCACCCGCATGGTGGTCGGATCCACGACGGCCTGCTCGTCGGTGCCCATGCGTGCGGTGCCGGCGAAGTGGAAGGCGGTGTCGGAGTTCGCCTTCAGCCACGTCACCAGCTCCTCGTCGCTCGGGTTCATGCCCGGGTCGATCTGCTCGACCTCGAATTCGGACGGCATCGCCGCGCCGACCTTCATCGCGGCGCGCAGTCCTGCGACCGCGACGGCGACGTCGCGCTCGTCGGAGAGATGGTTGAACACGAAGTCGGGCTGATCGTCCACGCTGGGCCCGGAGATGCGTGCGTGGCCGCGCGAGTGCGGGCGGCCCTGGTACATCCCGAGGCGGAAGCCCGAGAAGTCCGCGAGGTCCCAGCCCTTCTCGCCCGGCATGAAGGGCAGGAAGTGCAGCTGGAGGTCCGGGTCCTGCGCCTGCTCGCCGGTGCGGAGGAACGCGCCCGCGAGCGAGGCGCCGATGTTCAGCGGTCCGTTGCGGGGAAGCAGGTAGTGCTTCATCCCCTGCAGGCCCTGCTTCACGAGCGTCCCGGCGGCGTTGTTGAACGTGTACGGGCTGCTGGTGCGGAACTTGATGCCGTACTGGACGTGGTCCATGAGGTTCTCGCCGACGCCCGGCAGGTCGTGGACGACGTCGATCCCGTGCTGCTGCAGCAGGGCTCCGGGGCCCACGCCGCTGACCTGGAGCAGCTGCGGGGTGTGCAGAGCCCCGGCGCTGAGGATCACGTCCCGCCGTGCGGAGACCTGGAACTCGTGACCATCCTTGCGATAGCGCACACCGGTGGCGCGCTTGCCGTCGAAGTCGATCCCGGTGACGGTGGCCTCGGTGGTGATCTCGAGGTTCGGCTGCTTGCGCATCGGCTTGAGGTAGGCGAGGTCGGTGCTGGACCGCTTCCCGTTCCAGGTCTCCAGATCCCAGTAGCCCGCGCCCTCGATGCGGTCGCGGTTGAAGTCGTCGTTCTTCCCGATGTCCAGCACGGTCGCCGCCGTCTCGATGAAGGCGTCGGGCAGGGGGTTCTGCCAGCGGGCGCGCTCGACCCGGAACGGCCCGTCGCCGCCGTGGAACTCGGTGGCCCCGCGGTGGTCCGTCTCGGACTTCTTGAAGTAGGGCAGCAGGGAGCGGTAGTCCCAGCCGGTGGCGCCGCTGTCGGCCCACGCGTCGTAGTCGGAGGGGTTGCCGCGCACGTGCACCATGCCGTTGATCGCGCTGGAGCCTCCCAGCAGCTTCTCGTGGGGCAGGGCGTAGACGGTCCCTCCGAGCGATTCGTCCGGCTGCGTGGTCCAGTCCAGCCACATGAACTTCGGCTTGAAGAGGATCTTCGCGAAGCCCAGGGGCACGCGCGACCAATAGCTGGTGTTCTCGGGGCCGGCCTCGAGGACGAGCACGCGGCTGTCCGGGTCCTAGGCGAGCCGCGCCGCCACGATGGCTCCGGCGGACCCGCCGCCGACCACCACGTAGTCGTAGTCCTGGGGGATCGTCGTCATCTGGGATACCTCACTGTTCCGTCGAAAAATTGGGGGCTTGCCCCATCCAACGAGAATAGTCACCCGTCTATTCCCGGTGCGAGGGGTTGCCGTTCGTGGCCGGTGGCGGCGCCCAACGCACAGAACTGTTCGGCGCGGGGTGGAGGTCAAAGGGTTGAGGTGCCTAAGCTCGAGGGATGACCACTGCTTCCGCGGCCGACGCCTCCGAGCCCGCCGAGCCTGTGCACGTCTCCCGCGCACGTTCCGGGATGGCCGACGGCGACATCGCCGCAGGGACCATGCGCCGGCTGCGGGAGGGACGTCGCGCCTCGACCGTGGGACGTGCCACGACCACGCGCAGCGCTATCGCCTCCGCCGTGGTGTCGCTCAGCACCGCCGGCAAGCCTCTGACGGTCAGCGCCGTGGTGCGGGAGGCGGGCGTCAGCCGTCCGACGTTCTACACGCATTTCGCCGACCTCGACGATGTGATCGTGATGATCCACGAGCAGGCGCTCGCCGAGGTCGCGAGCTGGCAGCAGCGAGCTCTCGAGGGTCCTGAGCACTGGAGCGAGCCGGACGCGCAGCAGGAGTCCTTCCGCCGTTTCGCCGAGTACGTGGACCAGCATCGCGAGCTCTACGCCACGATCTTCGAGCTCCCCACCGGCGCCGAGGTGCGTCGGCGGGTCTCCCGCGTGATGGCCGATGCACTGCAGGCGCGGCTGGAGAAGGTCGCCACGCCGCCGGAGGGGATCAGCGCCGAGGCCATCAGCTCCGCCCTCGCTGCCGCATACACGCACCTGCTCGGCATGTGGGTGCGCGGGGAGCTCGAGGCGACGGTGGACGATGTGATGGCGCACCTGACCGTACTGATGCCGGCCTGGTTGATGGATCCTGCGACCCCGCCGACGGCGGCGGACCGCAGGTGAGGCCTCAGCCCCAGCGCCCCACCAGGGCGCTGAGCACAGCGATCGCGGCGGGGCCGGCGGTCGAGGAGCGCAGCACCTCGGGACCGAGCAGCACAGAGCGGGCGCCGGTCTCGCGCAGCTGAGCGAGCTCCTCAGGATCGATGCCGCCCTCGGGGCCGACGATCACGAGGATCTCCTCGAGACCGTCCTCGCTCGCGGAGCGCAGATCCTCGGCGAGGCTCATCAGGCCCACGGACTCCTGCTCGTGGAGCACCAGCACCAGCGTCCCCTCGACCTCTCGTCCTCGCAGGTCAGCGACCAGCTGCGGCGTGGTCACGGGCTCGCCGACCGCGGGGATGCCGGGCCGACGGCACTGCTTGACCGCAGCGCGCACGGTCGCCTCCCACTTGGTGCGTCCCTTACGCAGCTTCTCCCCGCGCCAGACGGACACCGAGCGCCGCGCGATCCACGGCACCACCCGGTCGACCCCGAGCTCGGTGGCCGATTCCACGGCCTGCTCGTCGCGCCCGCCGGTGGCCAGGGCCTGCACCAGGGTGAGGCGAGGCAGGCGCTGCACGGCCGGTGAGGGGTCCGCGAGAAGGCACAGGTCCAGCGCCTCCTTGCGGGCGGCGGTCACCTCGGCGAGGACCTGACGGCCGGGGGCGTCGGTGAGCAGCACCTGCTCCCCCACGCCGATCCGCGCCACCTTCGCGGCGTGTCGGCCCTCGTCGCCCGCCAGTACCAGGGCATCGCCCGCGACGACGGCGGCCAGGGTGTCGTCGAGGATCAGGAAGCTCGGCGGCGTGGTGGGCATCAGGTGCTCTCCCGTCGGTCTCAGAAGTCGCGCAGGCGCTCGCGGAGCTTCGCGAACGGGCCGTGGCCCTTGGTGCGGCGTGTGGTCTCGTCGCCGCGCAGCGCGGCGAGCTGCTGGAGCAGATCCCGCTCCTCCTCGGTGAGCGAGGTGGGGACATCCACATCGAGCACCACGCGGATGTCACCGCGGCGTTCGCGGCGCAGCGGGGTGACGCCGAGCCCCTTCAGGACGATCTCCTCACCGGGCTGCGAGCCGGGGCGCACATCGAGATCCTGAGGGCCGTCGAAGGTATCCAGCGGGATGGTGGCGCCGAGCGCGGCGGTGGTCATGGGGACCGCGATCGTGGTGACCAGGTCGTCGCCCGACCGCTCGAACATCTCGTGGTCGGTGACGGCCAGCTCGACGAAGAGGTCGCCGGAGGGCCCGCCCGCCTCGCCCGTCTCGCCCTCTCCGCGCAGCTGGATCCGAGTGCCGTTCTCGACACCGGAGGGGATCCGCACGGTCACCGTGCGCTCGGAGGCGGTGCGGCCATGACCGGAGCAGCCGGTGCAGGGGCTCTCGATCACATCGCCGTGGCCCTCGCAGGTGGGGCAGGGTGCCATGGTGACCATCTGGCCCAGCAGCGACTGGGCGACGCGCTGGACGTGGCCGGAGCCGTTGCAGGCGGTGCAGCGGGTGGGGCTGGTGCCGGGCTCGCAGCAGGAACCGGTGCAGCGCTCGCACAGCACTGCGGTGCGGAAGGTGACCTTCTCCTCGGTGCCGAAGACCACGTCACGCAGGTCGATCTTCACACGGCGCAGCACATCTCCGCCACGTCGCTGGCGGGGCACGGGGCCCTGGTTGCGGCCGCGCATGCCGGAGGCGCCGGCGAACATGTCGAAGATGTCGTTGAAGTCGAAGCCGCCACCGCCGCCACCGGGGAAGCCGCCCATGCCCGGGCCGCCACCCATGTCGTACTGCCGGCGCTTGTCCGCATGGGAGAGGGTCTCGTAGGCCTGGGAGACCCGCTTGAACTTCTCGGCCGCCTCGGGGTCCGGATTGACGTCCGGGTGGAGCGTGCGGGCGAGCTTGCGGTACGCCTTCTTGATCTCATCAGTCGTCGCTTCGCGGGAGACGCCGAGGAGGTCGTAGTAATCGTCGTTCACTGCAGTGGGGTCCTTACCGGGGAGTCGGTGCCGCGGGCGGCGGGCACGGGGCGTCGAGTGGCATGGGCGGCCGGGCGGGGGTGAGCCCGCGGAGCCCGCCCGAGGCTATTCGAGAAAGCGGGAGACGTAACGGGCGATGGCCTGGACGGTCGAGATGCCGGTGACGTAATCCATCCGGCTGGGTCCCAGGATCGCGACATGCGAGCCGACACCGTACCCGGCGCCGACGACCGCGGCCTGATGCAGCGCCCGGTCCTGGAGCTCGGTCCCGATGCGCACCTCGACGGCGCCCGGCGAGGCGTGCATCTCGGTGAACAGGCGCAGCAGCACCAGCTGCTCCTCGAGCACGTCCAGCAACGGCTCGACGTCACGGGCGAAGTCCTCAGCCGATCGCGCGATGTTCGCGGTGCCGGCCATCATGATCCGGCCCTCGGCACGAGTCGCTGCGAGCGCGGCGAGAGCCTCGGACACCTCGGCGGCGGCCGGTCGCTCCGGGGGCGTGAGCGCTTCGAGGAAGTCCTCCAGCGGCGTGGCGAGGTCGGTGACCTCGCGGCCTGCGACGACACGATTGAGCTGGTCGCGCAGCACCGCGTAGTACTCGGCAGGTTTGCCGGCGTTGATAGGCACGGTGCGCTGATCCACCCGGCCGGACTCGGTGATCAGCACCACCAGCAGCAGGGAGTCGGCGACCTTGACCAGTTCGACATGCCGGATCCGGGCCTGCCTGCGGGCCGGGTACTGCACCATCGCGACCTGCTGGGTGAGCTGCGCCAGCACCCGCACGGTCCGAGCCAGCAGCTCCTCGACATCGCCCGAGTCCTCGAGCAGCGTACGGATCGCCCGGCGTTCGGGGGCGGAGAGCGGCTTGATGGTGGCGACGTGGTCGACGAAGGTGCGGTAGCCCTTGTCGGTGGGGACACGCCCCGCCGAGGTATGCGGCTGATGGATCAGCCCCTCCTCCTCGAGCAGCGACATGTCGTTGCGCACTGTCGCAGCGGAGACCCCGAGCTCGTGGCGTTCCAGGAGCGACTTGGAGCCGACGGGCTCGCGGGTGGAGACGTAGTCCTCGACGATCGCGCCGAGGATCTGGAGCTTGCGGGCGTCCGTCTCGCTCACCTCCTGCGCTGCGTGCGTCCAAAGTCGTGGTCTCTCATTTGGCACTCTCTCATGCCAGGTGCCAATCCTACGCGCCCCGGCGCGCTGCGCGGGGAGGCGTTCGCCACGGGTGTACGGTGTCGCGCGTGCCTGCTGACTTCCCCGACCGGTACGGCCGCGACGTGCTGTCCTCCGGTCCGCCCGCCCATCATCGTCGCCGTCCCGTGGCCCGCGAGGTCCCCGCTCAGCGGGGCCTGGTCGCCGAGGAGGCCTCCACGGGGTTCACCGGCGCGGTGACCCGCGTGGAGAAGATCGCCGGAGAGCTCGTGGTCGAGCTGGAGGACGGCCGCGGCGTCCGCCGGACGTTCCCACTGGGCCCCGGCTTCATGATCGATGGACAGCCCGTGGTGCTCACCCGCGCCGTCGCGACTGCCTCCGCACCCGTGCGCCGGCGCTCCGCCTCCGGGTCCGTCTTCGTCGAAGGGGCGAAGGCACGCACCGCCCGCGCCTCCCGGATCTGGGTCGAGGGCACCCATGATGCGGAGCTGGTGCAGAAGGTGTGGGGCCACGACCTGCGCATCGAGGGCATCGTCGTCGAACAGCTCGAGGGCGCGGACAACCTCGCCGAGCGCGTGCGTGAGTTCGGACCTTCTCCCGGGCGCCGGCTCGGGATCCTCGTGGATCATCTTGTGAAGGGTTCGAAGGAGTCCCGCATCGCCGCCGAGGTCATGGCGCTGCCTGGCGCCCGAGGCAATGTCACGGTGGTCGGACACCCGTACGTCGATGTCTGGCAGGCGGTCAAACCCGCCCGGGTGGGGCTCACGGCATGGCCGCACATCCCCAAGGGCACCGACATCAAGGTCGGCTCCCTCGCCGCGCTCGGCTGGCCCCATGCGGACAAGTCCGATATCGGACTCGGCTGGAAGCGGATCCTGTCGACCGTCCGCTCCTACGCCGACGTCGAGCCGACGCTCTCGGGCCGCATCGAGGAGCTCATCGACTTCGTGACCGTGGACCACTCCTGACTGGGGGTTAACCCCCGGTCGATACGGCGGCACGCCACGCGGACGCCGCAGGCGATGCTCTATAGGCTGGCTGCATCAGCCCGTCGCCGGCGTGAGAGCCGGCCCGTCCCGAAGAAGGAACCATGAGCCAGACTCCGCATCCGCATGATCCGTTCGGCATCGAGCCCGGCACCCCCGCCGAGCAGGCCGCCCCCACCTCGGATCCCTCGCTGCATCCGCACGACCCCTTCGCCTACGGTCCCGACGCCTCTCGCGTCCCGTCGCCGCCGAGCGCCGGTGAGCCCGCGGCGCAGGCCCCCCATCTCGCCGCGCCGGCTCCCGCTCCTGCGGGCCACAGCGCATATCGCGCGCAGGGTGGCGCACCGGGTGGGGCGCCGGGCGGGGAGCAGACGGACCAGCCGGCTCCCGGCACCAAGGGTGTCTACGAGGGGCCCCTGAGCGGTCAGCCGCTGAATCGCTCCGACTCCCGCATGTGGGGGATGTTCTCGCAGCTCGCCGTGGTCCTCGGGCACGTGATCAGCTGGGGCTTCCTCGGCTGGGTCGGCCCGCTGATCATCTTCCTGATGTACAAGGACCGCGATCGCTTCGTGCGCTTCCACGCCACCGAAGCGCTCAACGGCGCGATCGCCGTGCTCATCGCTCAGGTTGCCCTCACCATCGTGATCACGATCCTGACCATCTTCACTCTCGGCGTCGGCTCGATCCTGTACCCGCTGGTCGGGCTCCCCGCACTTCTTCAGCTGGTGTTCTCGATCGTCGGCGCGGTCAAGGCCAACCAGGGCGAGTACTGGGCCTACCCGTTCAACCTCCGCCTGGTGAAGTGACCGGCCCGGCGTCCACTGCACCATGAGCACGAGAGCCCTCGGGATCCCACGATCCCGGGGGCTCTTCCGCTGCCCTCACATCCAGTTCACGCCGTCGTGCTCGAACTCGCGGACGCGGTGGGCGATCATCCGTCGCAGCAGGTCCGTGGGCACCGGCGTCGTATAGGGCAGCTTGACGCTCCCCTTGCCGGTCTCGTACGCGGTGAGCTCCGCCGCGAAGGCCTCCCGAGTGCTGGGGGTGACCGTGAAGTTCGCGTGATGACGGTGGGCGCTGCAGACGAACAGGATCGTGCCCCGTGGATGCAGGTACGCGGGAGAGCCCCACTTGAGGGCCTCGCTCGCCTCGGGCACGGCCTCCTGAGCCAGCGCCCGCAGCTCGTGCAGGCGGGCGCGAGCCGGGCCGTCGAACGCCGCGATGTACTCGTCGACCGTGGTGGGCTTCGCTGACGGAGTCATTCCCGCAGTCTGCCCCGAAAGCGTCTCAGGGCACCAGGTCCCGGATGACGGCATCGGCCAGCAGCCGCCCCTGCCGGGTCAGGACCGCTCGTCCGGCGGCAAGGGCATCGGCGTCGAGATGGCCACGATCACGGTGCACGGCGAGCATCTCCCGACGCTCTGCGGGGACCACCTCGACGGCGAGCCCGTCGGCGATCCGCAGCTCGAGCATGATCCTCTCGACCAGCCGGTCCTCGGCGGCGACCAGCTCGGAGTCCGCCACCGGCATCTCGCCCGCGGCGAGCATCCGGGCGTAGCGGCTGGGGTGCTTCACGTTCCAGGAGCGCAGCCCGTCTCGGTGGCGGTGCGCGCCGGGGCCGATCCCCCACCAGTCGGTGCCGCGCCAGTAGGCGAGGTTGTGGCGGGAGCGCTGCTGCTCAGTGCGGGCCCAATTGGAGACCTCGTACCAGGAGAGCCCATCGGCGCGTGCGAGGTCATCGACCAGCTCGTACTTGTCGGCCATGTCGTCGGGATCGGGGGCTTCGAGCTCACCGCGGCGCAGCTGCCGTGCCATCGCGGTGTTGCCCTCGATGATCAGCGAGTACGCCGACATATGGTCGACACCGCAGGCCAGCGCTGCCTTCACGGACGTCTCGACGTCGGCGAGGGTCTCCCCCGGGGTGCCGTAGATGAGGTCGAGGCTGACATCCAACCCGGCCTCGCGGGCCCAGGCCACTGCCTGCGGGACCTTCTCGGGGTCGTGGGTGCGATCCAGCGTGGCCAGCACCGAGGGCACCGCGGACTGCATACCGATCGAGACGCGGGTGATGCCCCCGTCGGCGAGGCGCGAGAGCGAGGCCCGGGTGACGGAGTCCGGGTTCGCCTCGGTGGTGATCTCGGCGCCCTCGGCCAACGGGATCAGCGTGCGCAGATGGTCGAGCATCGCGACGAGGTCATCAGCGGGCAGCAGGGTCGGGGTGCCGCCGCCGAAGAAGACGGTCGAGACCTGCTCGTAGTCGTAGCCGGCCTCGCGGTCCGCGGCGAGGGTCAGATCCATCTCACGCATGGAGTTCTGCGCGTATTCGGCCTGGGAGCCGCCCCCGCCGAGCTCGGTCGCGGTGTAGGTGTTGAAGTCGCAGTACCCGCAGCGCACGGCGCAGAAGGGGACGTGGATGTAGACGGACAGCGGGTTCACAGGCCCATCCCCAATCCCAGTCCTCGCCCGGTGGAGCGCAGGCGGTCGGGGAACTCGGAGTCCTGATCGGCGCGCCGCAGCGCATTCTGGGCGCTGTCCACGAGCGAGTCGTACAACACGGTGTCGGTCTCCCGGGCCCAGTCCAGCAGCGCACGGGCCCGCGCGGCGTCGAGACCGCGGAAGGCGTCGCCGACGGTGACCCCGTGCTCTGGACGATGGAGCACCTCGATCCCGTCACCGGCGGAGGTCTCGCCCTCCACCAGCACCCGGAAGTAGGCACCGCAGCGGCCTGCAGCGGTGAAGTGGCGGCCCCAGCGACGGTCCCCGATCCAGGCCGAGAAGGTGCCGCAGGGGTTGCGGGGGCAGGTGGCCTCGAGCTCGGCGGTGCCGATCCTCCAGCGCTCCCCGATCACCGTCTCGTCGGTGTCCTGGCCGGTGGTCACGAGGTTCTCCCCGAAAGACCCGTCGGGCAGGTCGAGCTCGCGCTCGGCGGCGTGGGCCGCGCGCGTCTCCCGCGAGAAGGCGTAGACCGCTTTGAAGATCCCGCCATGGTGCTCGCGGTCGCCCTGGACGTCGCCGAGCACGCCGTGGGTGAGCAGCCGCACCGGTCCGTCGACCGGCCGTTTGTCGATGCCGCTCATCAGGCCGCTCGCCGCGACCGGGAACAGCTGGGCGACGGTGCAGACCGCCGCGATGCGTCCGGTCTCCATGGTCATTTCTTCTTGCTGTCCTTGGGCATATCGCCCTCGTCGGAGGAGAGCGCGGCGATGAAGGCCTCCTGCGGGACCTCGACAGATCCGATGTTCTTCATGCGCTTCTTGCCCTCCTTCTGCTTCTCCAGCAGCTTGCGCTTACGGGAGATGTCGCCGCCGTAGCACTTGGACAGCACGTCCTTGCGCATCGCGCGGATGTTCTCGCGGGCGATGATGCGGGCGCCGATGGCGGCCTGGATCGGCACCTCGAACTGCTGGCGCGGGATGAGCTTCTGCAGCTTCCCGGCCATCTCGACGCCGTAGTTGTAGGACTTGTCCCGGTGCACGATGGCACTGAACGCATCCACCGGCTCACCCTGCAGCAGGATGTCGACCTTGACGAGATCTGCGACCTGGGAGCCGGAGATGTCGTAGTCAAGGGAGGCATAGCCGCGGGTCTTGGACTTCAGCTGATCGAAGAAGTCGAAGATGATCTCCGCGAGCGGCAGCGTATAGCGCAGCTCGACACGGTCCTCGCTGAGATAGTCCATGCCGCCGAGATTCCCGCGCTTCGACTGGCACAGCTCCATGACGGCGCCGATGAACTCGCTGGGGACCAGGATCGTGGCGTTGGTCATCGGCTCGCTGATCTCGCGGACCTTGCCGCTCGGGAAGTCCGACGGGTTGAGCACCTCGATCTCGGTGCCGTCCTCCATGACCACGTGGTAGACGACGCTCGGGGCAGTCGAGATCAGCTCGAGGTTGAACTCGCGCTCGAGGCGCTCGCGAATGATCTCCAGGTGCAGCAGGCCCAGGAAGCCGACCCGGAATCCGAAGCCGAGGGCCGTGGAGGTCTCCGGCTCGTAGTTCAGGGCGGCGTCGTTGAGCTTGAGCTTGTCCAGTGCGTCGCGCAGCACCGGGTAGTCGGAGCCGTCGATCGGGAACAAGCCCGAGTACACCATCGGCTTGGGATCAGCGTAGCCCTCGAGGGCCTCCGTCGCACCACGGATCGAGGTGGTGATGGTATCGCCGACCTTCGACTGGCGCACGTCCTTCACGCCCGTGATCAGGTAGCCGACCTCGCCGGGACCGATGCCCTGAGTGGGGTGGGGCTCCGGGGAGCTCACGCCGATCTCGAGCAGCTCGTGGTGTGCTCCGGTGGACATCATGTCGATGCGGTCGCGGGACTTCAGCGATCCGTCGATCATGCGTATGTAGGTGATCACGCCGCGGTAGGTGTCGTAGACGGAGTCGAAGATCATCGCGCGGCAGGGGGCCTCGGGGTCGCCCAGCGGGGCCGGGAGGGTCCGGACCACGTGGTCCAGGAGGTCCTCGACGCCGACCCCGGTCTTGCCGGAGACGCGCAGCACGTCATCGGGCTCCACCCCGACGAGCTGCCCGATCTCGGCGGCGTACTTCTCGGGGTCCGCTCCGGGCAGATCGATCTTGTTCAGCACCGGGATGATGGTGAGGTCGTTCTCCATCGCCAAGTAGAGGTTCGCGAGCGTCTGCGCCTCGATGCCCTGCGCGGCGTCGACCAGCAGGATCGCGCCTTCACACGCTGCCAGCGAGCGGGAGACCTCGTAGGTGAAGTCCACATGCCCGGGGGTGTCGATCATGTTCAGTGCGTAGTTCACGCCGTCGACCTGCCACGGCATGCGCACAGCCTGGCTCTTCACGGTGATGCCGCGCTCGCGCTCGATGTCCATCCGGTCGAGGTACTGGGCGCGCATGTCACGGGAGTTGACGATCCCGGTGATCTGCAGCATGCGGTCGGCCAGCGTGGACTTGCCGTGGTCGATGTGCGCGATGATGCAGAAGTTGCGGAGCCGCTCCTGGGGGGTCGAGGCGGGAAGGATGTCCCGCGCCTCGTCGGCCGCGATCTTCGGGGTCACCGGCTTACGTCCTCTCGTCGATAACGGGCCGGACGCTCTCGCGCCGGGCATCGGCCCATCGTCTCATGGGGAACGCTCCCGTCCCTGATCCCGCGGTGCTCCCGGACAGAGGTCACAGGGGACGTGCTGCCCGCCGCCTCAGTGCGCGGGATGGAAGTAGGTCGCGCCGAGCGCCCGCGTGACGGCGCCGGTGACCATCTGCAGCTGCTCCATCTCCTCGTCGAAGTTCTCGACGATGTCATCCAGGGAGCGGAAGCGCAGGCTCGCCAGCGCCCGGCCGACGATCCGCCTGCCGGGCTCGGCGGTGCCGAGCCGGTCGAAGCTGTTGCCGTGCAGCTTCGCGAGGGTCTCGAGCGCCTCCTCGATCTCCCCGAGGCAGTGCACCGCAGAGCGCGGGAAGATCGAGTCCAGCAGCAGGAATTCGATCGCCCGTGCGGCGCGGACCCGCCCGCGGTAGGAGCGGATATAGGCTTCGTGCGCGCTGCAGGAGCGCAGTAACATCACCGTCGCGGCAGGCGAGGAATCCTCGAGGTCGTGATCCTGCAGGTTGCGGGCCAGCATGTCTACCCGCTCGAGCAGCTGCCCGATCCGCAGGAACAGCCATGCCTCGTCACGGGTCATCGAGGAGTCCACCAGTCCGTTCACCACCGCACAGCGGTCCTTGGCGAACTGGAAGGCGCCGTGCATGCGTGAGGGACGCACCCCGCGCGGCAGGCCCAGGGTGGTGGTGTTCAGCGACTCCCACACCTCGGTCGAGAGCACCTCGCGCACGCCCCGGGCGTTCTCCCGGGCGGCCAGCAGCGCGCCGGCCACCGAGGACGGATTCCCTCGATCGGTGAGCAGGCGGTCCAGCACCCGCTGCACGCTGTGGTCGGACTCGTCGGTCTGCTCGAGCCCGAAGATCTGGTAGACGTCGCGGCAGGCCTCGGCGAAGTCCTCCGGGGTGTCCTCGGTGATCGACTGCAGCTTCACATCGAGTATCCGGGCCGTCTGGTCCGCACGTTCGACATACCTGCCGATCCAGAACATCGCGTCGGCGATCCTACTCAGCATCATGGGGTGCCTCCTCGACGTCGATGATCGGGATCGCGGAGGTCACCGGGTCGGGCTCGGGTGCCCGTTCCTCGATCTGCTCTTCACGCGGGTCCTCGAACTCGTCGTAGCTGTCATCCGTCGGATCTTCGATCCCTTCCACCTCGAACTCCTGGGACTGCGCCTGCGACTGCGCCTGGGACTGATGCGCAGACCCTTCGGTCGTCCGCTCGGGGGCGAGCACCCAGGTGTCCTTCGACCCGCCGCCGCGGGAGGAGTTCACGATCATCTCACCGCGCGGCAGGGCCACCCGGGTGAGCCCTCCGGGCAGCACCCAGACGTCATCGCCGCTGTTCAGAGCGAAGGGACGCAGGTCCACGTGACGCGGCTCGGGTCCCTCCTCGACGAGGGTGGGGATGGTGGAGAGCTGGACCACGGGCTGGGCGATCCAGCCGCGCGGATCCGCGAGCAGCCGCTCCCGCAGCGCATCGAGCTCCTCGCGGGAGGCGGCGGGACCGATCACGATGCCCTTGCCTCCGGAGCCGTCGACCGGCTTGACCACCAGCTCGTCGAGCCGGTCGAGCACCTCGGCCAGGGAGTCGGGCTCCTCCAGCCGCCAGGTGTCGACATTGGGCAGGATCGGCTCCTCGGAGAGGTAGTAGCGGATCAGGTCGGGAACATAGGTGTAGGTGAGCTTGTCGTCGCCGATCCCGTTGCCGATGGCGTTGGCGACCACCACGTTGCCGGCGAGGATCGCGCGCACCAGGCCCGGCACTCCGAGCGCGGAGTCGGGCCGGAACACCTCGGGGTCCAGGAAGTCGTCGTCGGTGCGCTTGTAGATCACGTCCACGCGGCGCAGTCCGGCGGTGGTGCGCATGTAGATGCGCTCACCCCGTTCGACCAGGTCCGACGCCTCGACCAGATCCACGCCCATGGTGCGGGCCAGCAGGGAGTGCTCGAAGTAGGCGCTGTTGTAGCGGCCAGGGGTCAGGACCACGACGGTGGTCTCCTCCCCCGCGGTGTTCGGCGCGGCGGCCTGCAGCGCCGAGAGCAGCCTGCCCGGGTACTCGCCCACCCGCCGCACCGGCCGGTGCGCGAACAGCTCCGGGAAGCCCTGCGCCATCGCGCGCCGGTTCGAGAGCACGTAGCTGACACCGCTGGGGGTGCGCACGTTGTCCTCGAGCACCCGGAAGTCGCCGGCTCCGTCCCGCACCAGGTCGATCCCGGAGATGTGGATCCGCACGCCGTTGGGCGGTGTGTAGCCACGCATCGCCTCGACCACGTAGGTGGAGGAGGTGACCAGCTCCGCGGGGATCACCCCATCGGCGATCGCGGCCTGGTCGTTGTAGAGGTCATCGAGGAAGCGCTCGAGGGCACGCACCCGCTGGGCGACCCCGGCCGAGACCCGGGTCCACTCCTCGGCGGCGACCACTCGCGGGATCGCGTCGATCGGGAAGGGACGCTCCTCGCCCGCATAGTCGAAGGTGATGCCCTGGTCGAGATAGCTGCGGGCCAGGGAGTCGGACCGGGAGCGGAACTCTTCCGTGCCGAGCCCGGACAGAGCGTCATGCAGCGCCTGATAGGTGGGGCGGACCGTCCCGTCGGGGGCGAACATCTCATCGCCGCCGGAACCGGTCCGCGCACTGTGGAACAGCGGGGAGGCAGACATGCCTACCATTCTCACACCGACCCACCCCGTCTGTGGCGCACTCCGCCCAGGAAGCGAGAGCCTGATGTCCCTGGTCTCCCGACTGACCTCCCTCCTCCGCTCCGCAGCACGCAGCCCCGCGGTCCGTCGAGGAGCCCGCTCGCTGAGCCACCAGGCGATCCGGGCGGTGCAGGAGCACCGACCCGGCACGAGCGCGCACGATCCTGGAAGTGCGGCTGGAAGTGCTGCCGCCGGCGCGGCCAGCGCCCTCGCGCTCGCCGACCGCCGCGGAGCCACACCCCTCACCCTCGAGTACGCCCCGCGCCAGGATGGCAATCCGGATCCGGGCGAGGTGGTGTGGGCGTGGGTGCCCTACGAGGAGGACCTCGCTCAGGGCAAGGACCGTCCGGTGCTGGTCGTCGCCGAGGAGGCGGCGGCCGCGGGTGGGTCCGACGGCTCCGGCGACGTGCTGGTGGCACTCATGCTCACCTCCCGCGACCGCGCCGACGATGGCGAGGTCACCACCGATCAGCACGGCTCGACCTGGGTCGACATCGGTGCCGGGGAGTGGGACCGGGAGGGGCGGGCCTCCGAGGTGCGGGCTGACCGACTGCTGCGCCTGGCACCAGGGGCTGCACGCCGTGAGGGCGGACGGCTGGACCGTGCGCGCTACGATCGCGTCGCCGCCGTGGTGCGGGAGGTCCATGGCTGGCGCTGAGCCAGCCGGAATCTGGAGAGACACGCCGCACACCGGGTACGTCCGGGGGCACTGCTCTGGTAAAGTCTTGCCCCGTATGTGTGACATACCGTTCGGTGTGCGCAGGATAGTCCCGCCGTGTCAGGGGCGATGATTCATGCGACCCGGGCGAGTACCCGTGGCAGCGACCCGGTACCGACGTCTCAGGCGAATCCCCACCGCCGTCCCTGTCGGCACCGATCCTCGGCCGTCGCGGAAGATCCATCACAGCAGCACAAGAGAAGAGTCTTCGTGGCAAACATCAAGTCCCAGATCAAGCGGAACAAGACGAACGAGAAGGCGCGCCTTCGCAATCGCGCCGTCAAGTCCGAGCTCCGCACCTACACCCGCAAGGTGAAGGCTGCCGTCTCCACCGGTGACGCCGAGGTTGCCGGCGAGGCGCTCAAGAGCGCCTCGCGCAAGCTCGACAAGGCCGTCGCCAAGGGCGTCATCCACCAGAACCAGGCCGCGAACCGCAAGTCCGGTCTCGCGAAGCTGGTCGCCGCGGTGAGCGCCTGAGCTTCACCCGCTCGTAGTCCACGAGGCCCCGCGCACCATGATGGTGTGCGGGGCCTCGTCGTCGTCGGGGTGCGCTGTCTCCGGGATGCGCCGATCAGCCGGCGCGCCGGGCGCGGCAGATCCCCATCACCATCCGCTGCACGGACCAGCGAGGGTCGCGTCCCGCACCCTTGACCTCATGATCCGCACGGGCGATGGCTTCCAGGGCCCGGGCCAGGGAGCGGTCGTTCCAGTTCCTCGCCTCGCGGGAGAGGTTGCGGAGCATCCAATCCGGCATGCCCAGGGTGCGGGCGCTGGCGCCGGGCGTGCTGACCTTGGCCAGGGAGCGCATCTTGGACCCGATCGCGGCGACGATCGGTACCGGGTCGGCGCCGGCCAGCTGGGCCTGCTGAAGCAGCTGGAGTGCTTCCTGCTCACGGCCGGCGATCGCAGCATCGGCGACGGCGAAGGCGGTGGATTCCACTCGTCCGGCGGTCAGTGCGTGCACCTCCGCGAGGGTCACCTGGATGGCCTGTTCGCCGGGGTCGGCGGTGGTGTCCTCGATGAGCTGGTGGCTGATGGCGGCGAGCTCGGCGAGGTCGGTGCCGAAGGCGTCCACGAGGGCGACCAGCGCCTCGGGCTGGATCCGGCGCTGGGCGCGGGCGAACTCGGCGGCGACGAAGGTCTGCTTGTCTCCCGCCCGTTTGACGGGGCTCGCATCCACTCGCGGCAACCCGGCCTTCTTGAGCGTGTCCAGCAGCTTCTTGCCGCGGTTGCCGCCGCGGTGGACGAGCACCAGGGTGACGTCCTGTTCCGGGGTCGTGACATAGGTGAGCAGCTCGGCGACCAGAGCATCCGGTGCGGCCTGCAGCTCGGGGACGACCACGAAGCGGGGCTCGCCGAACAGCGATGGGCTGGTCACCTGGGTGAGGGCACCCGGACCGAGCGCGTCACCGGAGAGATCATGGACCGCGACCGAGGGATCCGCCTCGCGGGCCAGGCCGCGCAGCCGCTGGACGGCACGATCGGCGATCAGGGTCTCGGTGCCATGGATCAGCACGATCGGTGCGAGGGCGACGCTGTGCCACTCGACATCGCTCACGGGGGCTCCTGACTGCTGGGAAGGGACTGGACGATCCTATCGGGCCGGGCCGACGCTGCGCGGCGGCGACTGCCGATCGGCCGGCAGCACCACGGTGCCATGGACGTCGGTGCGCAGGACCTGCGCATCGAGCTGGTCCAGCATTGTCAGGAGCTCCTCGGTGGGGTGCCCGAAGCTGTTCTCCTGTCCTACCGGCACGAGCGCGAGACCAGGGTCGAGCTGCTCGTACAGCGGGGCGTGCTGGAAGCGAGATCCATGATGCGCGACCTTGACGATCTCCGCCGGACCGGGGGTGAGCGCGGCGAGCTCCGCCTGCGCCGCAGGTTCCAGATCGCCGAGTGCGACCAGCCGGGTGCCGTCCGCCCAGATCACCTCGATCGCGAGCGAGCAGTCGTTGGCCGCGTCCCCCTCTCCTGATCCCTGCTCGGCGGCGTTCGCCCGCAGCGCATCCTCGGCGGAACCCGGCCACAGCACCCGCAGGAACAGGCCGGGTCGGTGCCAGGTCTCCCCGGTGGAAGGCGCGACCACGGGGGCGCCGGGAACCACGTCGCGGACGGCGTCCGGCAGCGGGCATACCCATTGCTGGGCGGGTGTCCGCTGCCCGGTGAGCGCCTCCCGGCCGCCGGTGTGGTCGCGGTGGGGATGGGTGAGCACCAGCAGGTCGATCCGCTCCACGCGCAGCCGGTCCAGGCACTGGCGCAGCGCGGCCGGGTCGGGACCGGTGTCGATGAGCACCGTGGGTGCGTCCCTGGCTGTGGCCTGGGGACGCAGCAGCAGCGCATCCCCCTGCCCCACCGCGCACATCGCAAGGCTCCAGTCGGGGGCGGTCCCGAACGGCAGCAGCCGGCCGATCCCCGGGGCGAGGACCACGACCAGCAGTGCGGCCATCACCCAACGCACCCGGGGGATGCGGCGGGCGGCCAGGGCGATCGCGGCCACGAGGATCACGGCGATCGTCAGCAGCACCCCGGTGGCACCGTCGGGGACGGCGATGCGCGAGCCGGGCAGCGCATCGGCGGTACTGGCGATCAGGAGCACGAGGTGCGCCCCACCCGCTGCAGCGGTATACAGGACCGCGGCCGCCGGCGGCCAGAGCACCCCGACCACCAGGGCGAGCAGCCCCATAACGGTCGCCGGACCCACCAGTGGGCCGACGATCATGTTCACCGGCACCGCCCAGAGCGAGATCTCCGGGGTGAGCAGGATCAGCAGCGGGGTGCAGGCGAGCTGTGCGACCAGCGGCACCGCGAGCACCAGCGCGGCGGTGCGACCCAGCCGATCCCCGCTGAGCTCTGACAGGGCCGTGGCCAGCGGCGGGGCGGCCACCAGGATCGCGGCGGTCGCGAGGGCGGAGAGCAGGAAGCCGACGGAGGCGGCGGTGACGGGGTCGAGGACCGACCACAGGACCACGGTGAGAGCGAGCGCCGCGACCGGCGAGGCACGGACTCCGGCGAAGCGAGCGGCGAGCAGCGGGGCGGCCATGGTCGCGGCCCGCTGGACGCTGGGCTCGTCCCCCACCAGCCACACATAGCCGACCATCACGATGGCGCCGGCGAGCAGGCGGGGCCGGCGGCGCACCCCGGCCAGCAGCAGCGGGATCAGCACTGCGGCGAGCACGAGGGCGATATTCGCCCCGGAGACCGCGACCAGGTGGGAGATACCGGCCCGGCGCATGATCTCCTCGGTGCGCTCGCTCATGCCGCTGGTGTCACCGGTGGTCATACCGCGCACCAGCGCGGCCTCGTCGGCCGGGAGATGCGAAGTGGCCTCCCGCGCCAGCTCCCGCAAGGAGTGACGGGCGGACTGCGCCCGGCCGGTCATTCCCGGGACCGGCACCGCCGTCACGTCGGTGGCACGCAGGATCACCAGGGACCCGCTGATCGTGACGGTGCCACGCAGCTGTGCAGCATCGCCGTCCCGTACCCGCGCCATGCCCTTCTCCCCCTCGCCGGCGGCGCGCACCAGCAGCGGCAGGGACGCGGGCAGAGCTGCCTCCTCACGCCCGATGCGGGCGGGGCCGCGGACGGTCCGTGATCGCATCTGCAATCCGTCTCGGGACCATTCCGGGCCGCTGGCGGGGGTGGCGGGGTCCGCAGCGGCGACCACGGTCAGCTCCACGATCAATCCCTGGGCGGCGGCCTCCTCGAACAGCTCGTCCGTGGTGCCATGGCGCTGGAGGGCCGGGAACAGTAGCACCCCGGCCAGCACCACGATGCCCAGATGGGCGAAGATCCCACTCGCGGTGCGGGTGCCGCCGCTCACCGTGATCACGGTCAGCCCCAGTGCCACCAGTACGGCGCACCCGGCGACGGCGGCCGCGGTGCCGACGGTCACGCCGAGCACCGCGAGGGCCCAGACGCAGGTGGCGGCGGGGAGCAGCCGCAGATCGGCCCGGGTCATATGGTGGCCCGGTCGCGGACCTTCTCCAGGGTGGACGGGCCGATCCCGGAGACCTCGAGCAGACCGTCGACGCTGGTGAAGGTCCCGTTCTTCTCCCGATGCTCGACGATTCGCTGGGCGATCGCGGGCCCCACCCCCGGCAGCTCCTCGAGCTCCCCAGCGCTCGCCGTGTTCAGATTGATCACCCCCGTGGAGCCCGCAGCGGGTGCCTCCCCTGCCTCGGAGGATCCGGGACCCGCCCCTCCCGGTTCTGCTGCGCGAGGTTCCTCCCCCGGCACCGGCAGATGGATCTGCTCGCCATCACCCACCGGCCGGGCGAGATTCACGGCGGACAGATCGGCATCGTCGGTGGGCCCGCCGGCGGCCTGCAGCGCATCGTCGACCCTCGCCCCCGCGGACAGATGCACCACCCCGGGCGCGGCCACCGCCCCGGAGACATGCACCACGAGCTCGGACCCCGCGGCAGGGGGTTCCCCGGCGACGGCGGCGGGAGCGTCACCCGGGGTGTGCTCCGCCTGCGCTGAGGACGGACCGTCACCGCCGGTCGTTCCTCCCTCGGCCTCCTCCGGCTGCACCAGCGCAGTCGGCTCCGCCTCGAGCGGCACCGCAGAACCCGATCCGGAGAGGTGGATGACGCCGACCCCGATCAGCACCAGGACCGCGATCCCCACCAGCGCCGAGGGGGACGGTGCGGGCATCGAGAGCCGGCGACGCGACGTCTCGGCGATGTGGTCGCGGCGCTCGATCAGCGCCTGACCGGTGCGGCGGTGCGTCCCGGCGCGGCGCTGCGTCGGCCCGTCGGATCCGGTGTGTGCTCCCATGCCCGCGAACCTAGGCGGGACGCTCCCTGCAGGGGCACGACAGGTCCCGCACTGGGGACGACCGGGCACTGGGGAGGAACGGTCACCGCCGCAGCGCCCGGCGCTTCGCGGTGGACGAAGATCACCCTCCTGAGCCTCTGGACAGTTCGCCACAGATGTGAGCACGTGGTGCGAAAAGGTGAAACAGTGAGGTCACGGATTGGAAACAGGGGAGCAACCCGAGGCAACAGCGAGCGCCAGAAAGACATCGAGCACAGGATCAGGAGTATCCGATAACGACGTCGGCACCCCGGACGATGCGTCCTCCGGTGCTCTGCCCGACTCGATGATGAGAGGTAGTCCCATGACATTTCGATCCTTCACCCCTCGCTCCCTGAACCGCCGCACCCTGCTCGGAGCCACCGGGCTCGCCGGTATCGCCGCGACGCTCGCCGCCTGCGGCGGTGGCAGCGGGTCAGGTGCCTCCGATGCCGGCGGCGGCTCCGGCACGGTGATGCGCCTGGCCCTGAACCAGACCGAGACCCACCCCTCGTTCATCGCGCTCGAGAACTTCGGCGCAGCCCTCGAGGAGTCCACCGGCGGCGCCTGGGGCATCGACGTCTTCCCCAACGAGACCCTGGGCGCGCAGCAGGAGACGCTGCAGATGGCCTCCAACGGCTCGGTGGAGATGTCGATCGTCTCCGGCACGCAGCTGGAGAACCTCAACCCCGACTTCCTCACCCTGAACATGCCCGGCGCGTTCGACAGCATCGAGAAGCAGATGCAGATCCTGCAGGACCCCGCGATCGTCGGCGACCTGTTCGCCTCCCTCGAGGAGTCCCAGAACATCACCGTCATCGGCGGGTTCACCCAGGGCGAGCGCAGCGCCTACAGCACCGTCGGCCCGATCAACACCCCGGCCGATCTGAGCGGTCAGAAGATGCGCGTCCAGGAGTCGGACCTGCACCTGGCGATGGCCGCCGCGCTCGGCGCGACGGGCACCCCGCTCGCCTACGGCGAGGTGTACACCGGCCTGAACTCCGGCGTCATCGACGCGGCGGAGAACAACGAGATCTCGTACTTCACGCAGGCCCACTTCGAGGTCGCGCCGTACTTCTCCTTCACCCGTCACCTGGTCGGCACCGACTACCTGATCATCAACACCGACACCCTCAACTCGATGTCCGAGGAGGACCGCACCGCCTTCGACGAGGGCTGGGCCGCGGCCGTCGAGGAGCACACCGGGCTCTGGATCGAGCAGACCGAGCAGGCGATCGCCGATGCGGAAGAGGGCGGCGCCACCTTCAACGAGGTCGACACCGCCGCCTTCGCGGAGGCGCTCTCCGCCCTGCCCGAGGAGTTCCTCACCTCCGAGTCCCAGACCGCCCTGTGGGACGCGGTCCGCGGAGCCCAGGGCTGACCAGCCACACCTCCACGCAGCAGGCCGGGCCGCCAGGCCCGGCCTCCTGCCGTGCAGAAGGGAAAACAGATGCAACTGCTCAACAGGGGATTGAACCGGTCCCTGAGGGTCGCCACGGCGCTCCTCTTCACCATCATGGTCCTCGCGGTCGTGTGGCAGGTGTTCACCCGTGAGGTGATCCAGAGCCCCGCCGCCTGGACCGAGGAGCTCGCGAAGTACGTCTTCGTCTGGACCTCGCTCGTCGGCGCCGCATTGGTGTTCTCCGAGCGCGGCCACATCGCGGTCACCTTCGTCGTCGAGCGCCTGCCTCGCCCCGTCCGCATGGGCGTGGCAGTCCTGATCCAGCTGGTGATCCTCTTCTTCGCCCTCGCCATCCTGGTGTACGGCGGCGTCCTCGCCGCGCAGAACACCTGGTCCCAGCAGCTCACGGCGCTGCCGGGCACCATCGGCCAGGCCTACCTCGTCCTCCCGATCACCGGCGTGATCATCTCGCTCATCGCAGTGCTCCACATCGTCGAGGACCTGCGCGGCACCGGCCCGCTGACCAGCGCCGTCGCGCGCACCGAGGAGGAGGTCCCGGTGATCGCCGGCCTCGAGGATGCCGTCGAGGACTCGCCGCTCGCCGAGCGCGAGCGCACCTCGGACCCCGAGGACAGCGCCGGCACCGATGACAGTGCCGGCACCCCGCGCGACAACGACTCGAAGGAGCGCTGATCATGGACGTCACCGCAGTCGCAGGACTCATCCTGCTGATCGGCATCATCATCGGCATCGCCCTCGGTGTCCCGATCGCCGTCGTGATCGGTGTGACCTCGTTCCTCGCGATCTTCGTGCTGCTGGGCAACGATCCCACCACCACGACGATGAACACGGCCTCCGAGGTGTTCACCGGCATCAACAGCTTCACGCTGCTGGCGATACCGTTCTTCATCCTCGCCGGCGGCCTCATGAACCAGGGCGGCATCGCCGGACGCCTGGTCGACGCCGCCCGCGTGGTGGTCGGCAAGCTGCCCGGCGGGCTGGTGCACACCAACGTGGTCTCCAACGCGATGTTCGGCGCCGTCTCCGGTGCCGCGGTCGCCTCGGCCGCCGCCGTCGGTTCCGTGATGGGGCCCCGGTTGGAGAAGGAGGGCTACTCCAAGCCCTGGAGCGCAGCGGTCAACGTCGCCTCCGCCCCGGCCGGCATGCTGATTCCGCCCTCGAACACCTTCATCGTGTACTCGCTGGTGTCCTCCACCTCGATCGCGGCGCTGTTCATGGCCGGCATCGGGCCGGGCATCATCTGGGCCATCGCGGTGATGCTGGTGGTGGCAGCGACCCACAAGCGCTTCCGCACCGGGCAGAACACCGCCGCGGCCATCACGCTGACCCCGGCGCTCGCGCTGAAGACCCTGTGGCGGGCGGTCCCCTCGCTGCTGATGATCGTGATCGTCATCGGCGGCATCCTCTCGGGCTTCTTCACCGCGACCGAGTCCGCGGCCATCGCCGTCGTCTACTGCCTGGTCCTGGGCCTGATCTACCGCACCCTGAAGGTGAAGGACCTGCCGAAGATCCTGGTCGAGGCGGGCCGCACCACCTCGATCGTGATGCTGCTGGTGGGCGTGTCCTCCGCGCTGTCCTTCGTGATGGCGTTCGCGCGGATCCCGGACCTGATCGCCGATCTGATCCTGGGCGTCACCTCGGACCCGACGCTCATCCTGATCATCGTCATGGTGATCCTGCTGGCGGTCGGCACCTTCATGGATCCCACCCCGGCGATCCTGATCTTCGTGCCGATCTTCCTGCCGATGGTCTCCGATCTGGGCATCAGCCCGATCCACTTCGGCACCATGGTGGTCTACGCCTTCAGCGTCGGCGTGATCACGCCCCCGGTGGGCAATGTCCTGTTCGTCGGGGCAAGGATCGCCGGTCTGAAGATCGAACCGGTCATCGCCCGTCTGATCCCGTTCCTGCTCGCGGTGATCGCCGGCCTGTTCCTGGTGGTGTTCGTGCCCCAGCTCTCGCTGGCCATCCCGGGAGTGCTCGGGATGCTGTGACCCGCTCTGCCCCGGGACGACGATCCCCGCAGACCCTGTCACCAGGGGCTGCGGGGATCGTTGCGTTTCCGGCGGGAGCTGTCCCTCAGATGCCCAGCATCGTCAGCCATTGCTGGCGGAACACGAGCGCGATCACGATGATCACCAGCAGGTACCACAGCAGGGTCGCCACCACCCAGTGGCGCAGCGCGTTCGCGAGCGGCGTCGGCAGTCGCAGGTCACCGCTCTCGATGGTGCGGGCGAGGGTTGCGAAGAACATCGGTGCCGTGACCGTCCAGATCACCATGCACCAGGGGCACAGCGCCTTGATCAGGAAGATCGCGGAGATCGCCAGGAAGTGCACGTACCCGAAGGCGAAGGTCATCCCGCCCAGGCGGGCCCAGCGGAACCAGGTGGGCAGCACGGTTCCGGAGGCCATCAGCGCACCGATCGCGCCCATGATCGTGAAGCCGCCCAGCCCGATCGCCATGTTGGGGATCCCCAGCGCCGAGGACTGCCAGGTCATCATCACGTTGCCGCAGGAGATGAAGGGGTTCACGTCGCAGGACAGGCTGCCGCCGGGGTTCGCGAGCAGGAACTCCTTGCCGACCTGCAGCTCGAGCGAGGCGATCCATCCCACCAGCGCACCGATCAGCAGCACCAGGCCGGTGAGCCGCTGTCCGGCTCGGCTCTTCGAGGAGCGCTCCGCGGCCAGCTCCGCATCGATCTCGGCCAGCAGCGCCGCGTCGTCGTCTGCAGCGGCTGCGGGGTCTTCAGTGGCGTTCTCGTTCATGGCAGGACCGTGCTCTTCCGTGCGAGGGATCAGGTCTTCAGGTCTGCGGGCGGTCAGGTGACCGGGTGCTCACGGAACCAGGCGGCGAGATGCTCGTTGCCCTCGTCCATGCTCACCCGTGGCGTCCACTGCAGACGCTCGCGGGTGCGGCGCTGGTCGAACCAGTGCGCGGTGGACATCTGCTCGGCGAGGAACTCGGTCATCGGCGGTTCGTCATATCCGGGTCGCTTCTCCCAGATCCGTTCGATCACCCGACCGGCGAAGCGGGCGGCGGAGCCGGGGACCTTGAGGGTCGGGGCCGGGACGCCGGCGGCCTCGCACCAGCCGGCGAACACATCGCGCACGGTGCGGGGCTCGCCGTTGGAGACCACGAAGCTCTCCCCGTGCACGTCCTGGATCCGGTCGTGCGCGGCGACGATCGCCTCGGCGGCGTTGGTGACATAGGTGGTGTCGATCAGGGCCATGCCCTGGTCCAGCAGCGGCAGCCGGCCTCTGCGGGCCCGGTCCACGATGCGGCCCACCAGCTGCGTGTCCCCCGGTCCCCACACGATGTGGGGGCGGATCGAGGTGACCAGCAGCCCGTCGGCCCCGTCGGCCTCCATCGCCAGTAGCTCGGCGGCGGCCTTGGTGCGGGCGTAGCTGCCGCGGGCGCGGGTCGGGTCTGCGAGGGTCGCATCGAGGCCCACGATCGCGCGGCCCAGATGCGCGACCGACGGCGAGGACACGTTCACCAGTGCTCCCCCACCGTTCGCGCGCAGGGCGTCGACCACATGGCGGGTGCCCTCGATGTTGATCGCGCGGTACTCGCTCTCCGGGCCGGAGATGGACACCTTCGCGGCGAGGTGGATCACCGCGTCGGCGCCGCTGACCGCACGGCGCACGTCCTCCGCCTCGGTGAGGGAGCCGCGCACGTCCTCGACGCCGTCGATCCCGGCAGGGCGGCGCTGGAAGGCGCGCACGGTGGCGCCGCGATCCCGCAGCGCGGTCGCGACCGCGCCGCCCAGCATCCCGGAGGCGCCGGTGACCAGGATCGTGGGGGCGCTCACAGAGCGTCCGCCTTCTCGCCCTGCAGGGTCTGCTCGGACCAGCGGGACAGGGCCGCACGGTCGATCTTCGAGTTGTGGCGGATGTCCGTCGGCAGCGCGCGGGTGGTGAACACCGCCACCACCTCGACGCCGGAGCGCTCCCGCACCGCGCGGCGCACAGCCTCCTGCAAGGACGGCTCCGCGGGGTGGGGGCGGCCGGCCTTGCCGGGACGGTAGCCGTCCTCGGTCTCGAGGATCACCACCACCTGCTGGGTGCCGCGGGGGCCCACGACGGCGGCGCCCGCGCGGCGCACCGTCGGCACCGTCTCCGCGGCATCCTCGACCTGGACCGGGGTGAACAGGCCGTCGGCCGTGGCCAGCACATGATCCGCGCGGCCCTCGACCCACAGCCGCCCTTCGGCGTCGAGGTGGCCGACATCGCCGGTGGCGTGCCAGCCGGTGAAACGCATCGAGGTGTGGGTGGTGCGCCAGAGCATCAGGTAGCGGTCCCGCACATGCGGGCCACGGACCAGAATCTCACCGGTCGCGCCGGGCTCCGTGGTGACCTCCCCGGTGGTGCGTCCCAGCTCGTCCATCACAGCGATCGCGATCTCGACCCGTGGCACGGGGCGGCCGACGCAGACTCCTGCGCCTTCACCTGCCGCCTCGATGCCCTCGAGGTCGATCGCGGCCACCGCGAGGATCTCCGTCATGCCGTAGGGCGTCAGCGCGCGCGCATTCGGCATCAGGTCGCGCAGCTCGCGCAGCAGGTGCGCAGGGATAGGGGCGCCGGCGGAGAAGAAGCTCGCGGCGCGGGCCATCGCAGCACGGCCGTTCTCGTCGAGCTGGTCGGCGGTGCCCAGGATGTTCCGCAGCGCGGCCGGGGCCGTGAACACAGCCGGCTCGCCGAGGGCGTCGATCGCCGCGGCCAGCGCCGGTGCGGTCAGCTCGCCGGGACGGGTGATGTCCATGTCCGGCACCACCGTCGGCGCACCGAGCGCCGGGCCCAGCAGCGCGAAGGTCGCGAAACCGGCGACCAGGCCGCGCTCGGGGGCCAGGTCCAGGGTGTCCCCCACTGCGGCGAACATCGCTCCGAGCTGACGGTGGGTGAGCACCGCGCCCTTGGCGGGGCCGGTGGAGCCGGAGGTGAACAGGATCGCGGCGTCCGCGTCCGGTGACGGCCAGGCGGCGTCCAGCGGGGCACCGAGCTCACGCTGCAGCGAGCCGGAGCGGGCGAGCTCGGCGATCGAGGTCTCCACGCCGAGAGCTACCCGGTCCACGGTGGGCAGCTGCTCGACGGAGAGCCGGCGACCGGGCCAGCCCAGGGCGCGGGCGCCGACGAGCGCCTTCTTGATGCCGATGAACCAGTCGGGATGGGAGCCGATCGTGGCTCGGGTGAGACCGGGCAGGCCCAGCCCGGCGTCGGCCACCACGGCGACGGCGCCGATGCGGAAGCAGGCGTAGAGCACGCCCGTCAGATCTGCGCCGGGGGTGATCAGCAGGCTCACCCGGTCGCCGGGGCGCACCCCGTGGCCGAGCAGGCCGGCGGCGATGTCGTCGACCCGGCGGTTCAGCAGCGACCAGGAGATCTCCCGGGTCTCGCCGTCCTCGCCGCCCAGCTCCACTACGGCGGGGCGATGGGCATGTCGGGGGTCACCGGCGAGCTCCGCGATGGGCGCGCCGATATGGCGCTCGGGTGCGGGCTCAGCGTAGGAGGAGACCGCGCGCCAGGCGGGAGCCTCGGTACGGGGCTCCTCAGCGGTGCCGAAGTTCGTCTCGAGCCAGTCCGCGACCAGCCCGGCGACGTCTGCGTCCTCCCACACCAGGTGGGAGGCCTTCTCGAAGCGGTGCACGTCCGCATGCGGGACGCGCTGGATGAGGTCGCGCAGGAAGCGGTCGTTGAAGGTGATGTCCCGCGGGCCCCAGGCGAACAGGGTCGGGACGTTCAGCTCCTGGATCCCGGCGGCGACCCGCTCGAGGGTGGGCCGGGAGGGGTGACCCTCGGCGGCGGGGATGTCGGCGACGAACTGGTCGATCCCGAGACGTCGCGCGCGGCCGCGATACGGGGCGAGGTAGGCGTCCTGCACCTCGCGCGGCAGCGCCGGCTTGGACAGCGCCAGGGTGGTGCGCAGGAAGGTGTCGGTCACCGAGGTCGACGGGGTGCGGAACCACGGCGCGGTCGCGAGCTGCAGCGCCTTGGGGAGCGCCTCCTCGAGCTTCTGGTGGACACCGGTGTTGGTGAGGATCATCCCGATCACGTCGTGGCGGTTGTCCAGCGCCCACCCGGCGGAGATCAGGCCGCCCCAGTCATGGCCGACGGTCACCACCGGGCCGCGCAGCGACAGCGCGTCGGTGAGCAGGGACAGGTCCGTGATGCGGTCCTGATAGCGACGCTTCAGGCCGGTCCGCTCGGACCATCCCATCTCCAGCTGGTCGACCGCGATCAGGCGCCAGGGGATGTCCGCGCGCACCAGCGAACGGAACAGGAAGGAGTAGGTGGGGTTGCCATGGACGGCCAGCAGCGTGCCGCGCGGCGTGATCCCGCGCTCGGCCAGCAGCGGGCCGGAGTCCAGCAGGTGCCAGCGACGCTGCTCGCCCGAGTGGTCGCGCACCTGGAGGGTGCGGCTGAGCCGGGGATCGACCCCGGGCATCGCCGGAATCTCCTCAGTGGACGCGCGTCGGCGCCCCGTGCTGCGGGCGGTGTTCACCACTCGACCTCCATCATCGCCGTGTTCAGACCTGAGCCGACCCCCATCAGCAGCACCCGCTGCCCGCGCTGGATGTCGTTCTGGACGTGCGCGAGAGTCATCGGCACCGCTTCGGCGGCGACGTTGCCCCAATCCCCGAGAGTCATCGGGATGCGGTCCATTCCCACTCCGGTGATCTTCGAGAAGTTCCGGATGTACACCGTGGAGACCTGATGGGGGATCACGAGATCGAGGTTCTTGAAATCGTGCCCCGCCTCATTGGCGCCCTTCCAGGTGTCCAGGATGAGCTGGATGCCGTTCTCGAGCAGGCCGGCGGAGTCCGTGCGCATGTCGTGCATGTCCGCCACGCACAGCTCGTGATGCTCGGTCCCGGCGCGGGCCTGGGTGTGCTTCAGGCGGTGGCCCTCCGGGTGTTCGTCGGACGGTCCGAGGACAGCGGCGGCGGCGCCCGATCCCAGGGTCAGCGAGGCGAACTGGTTGTTGAAGTCCGCGCGGGTGGAGGTCTTCGAGTTCAGTCGCTCCACGGTCCCGCGCTGCACCTCCTCGACGTCCTCCGCGCCCACGACCAGGGCGTACTTGATCTGCCCGGAATCGATCATGGCCGAGGCCATCGTCATCGCGTTGACGAAGCCCAGGCAGGCGTTGGTGATGTCGAAGTTCATGCAGCCGGGAGGCATGCCCAGCGAGTGGTGGATCCCGGTGGAGACTGCGGGTTCGAGGTGCTGGCGGGAGACGGACGCATTGATCAGCAGGCCGACCTGGTCGCGCATGATCCCGGCCTTGGCCATGGCGCGCTCGGCGGCGAGCACCACGCCCTGCTTCCAGCCGTTCTCGGTGTCGCGCCACCAGCGGCGCTCATAGACCCCCGCGACCCGCTGCAGCACGCCCTTGGGCAGGCGCAGCCGCTTGCGTGCCGGCGAGAGCATCTCGTCGATCTCGTCCGAGGTGACCGTGACCTGCGGAAGGCTCATCTCGATCGCGAGCAGGCTGGTGTTCCTGTGGACGATCCCTGTGTTCCCGTTCCCCATCAGCGTGCGCTACCTCGTCCGTCTGTGTGTGTCGTTGCCAGATCGTGTCATTCTCCCACCCATGCCTGGGGAGACGCTCAAGGGGTGGCCGATCCCACGTCGCCCTCGTTCCCGTCCTCCAGCAGATGCCCGAGGTGGTGGCGGGCGAAGGCGAGGCTCTGTCGCAGGGTGCGCTCGCGGATCTCCGGCTTGTTGCTGGTGGTCACCTCGAGCAGCACTGATCCTTCCCAGCCACGGTTGGCCAGGCGTCGCAGCACCTCGGCGCAGGGCTGGTTGCCCTCGCCGGGCGGGAGGTGCTCGTCCTTCGTCGAATTCCCGGAACCGTCGGCGAGATGCAGATGGGTGAGCCGGTCACCGAGCCGCTCGATCATCTCGAGCGCATCGTCGCCGGCGGTCGCAGCATGCGAGAGGTCGACGGTGACGTGGGCGTAGTCCTCGTCGGTGGGGTCGTGATCGGGCAGATAGTTCAGCAGCTCCCGCACCCCGAGCCGCCACGGGTACATGTTCTCCACCGCGATGGCGATCCCGTGCTCCTCCTCGAGCGCGGCGACCCCCTCGACGAAGCCTTTCGCGTACTTCCCCTGCCAGCGGAAGGGCGGGTGCGCCACGATCGTGGGCACCTCGAGCTCCTTCGCGATCTCGATCGTGCGTTCGATCTTGACCCAGGCGTCCCGGCCCCACAGGCCCTGGAGCAGGAACAGGGTGGGAGCGTGGAGGGAGAGGATCGGCTGCTCGTACCGCTCGGAGTATTCGCGCAGGAGCGTCGGGTCCTGGCTGTCCTTGGGATAGGAGACCATCACCTCCATCCCGTCGTACCCGATCTCGTGCGCGAGCCGGAATCCCTCCTCGACCCCGGCAGGGAACACCGAGGAGGTCGACAGACCCACCGGGATCCGGCGCTGCGGATCCTGGTCGCTGCGAGGGTCACCCGCCGTGAGCCGCTTGGACAGCTTCTCGCGGGCGGTGCGCTGGGCGGTGCTGGGCCGGGTGTAGGGCTTACGGGCCTTGCCCGGCGAAGCGTCCGTCGACGGACGGTCCTGGCGTGGGCTCACGGCATCTCCTCGGGGCTGAGCGGGCCTCGTCAGTATGCAACAGCGAGCGCGCCTAGACTCCTCAGCATGCCTGTTCGAGATCTCACCGCCCAGGACTTCGTCACCTACAAGACGATGAGCTCCGGTGCCTTCGGAGGGTCCTACGATCCCTCCTCCGCGGCCGCTCCGCAGGACTTCTCCCCTGGTGAGACCGCGCTCGGCATCGATGCGTCCGGGCTGCCGGGCGGTCTGGACGGGGTCCTCGCCGCAGGCGCCCGGATCCGCCATGACCAGATCACTCTCGGCGGTGGCCTGGTGCGCTGCGGCGGCGTGGCCGGTCTCGTCGTCCACCCCGCCCACCGCGGCGACGGGCTGTTCAAGACGCTGCTCACCGCGGTGATCGCGCGCTGCGATGCGGAGAGCCTCCCGGTCTCGATGCTCTATCCCTCCCATCCCGCGCTCTACCGCCGGTACGGCTACCAGGTGGTCGCGCGGGGCCAGTCGCTGATCGTGCCGCTGGTGGAGCTGCAGCGGATCCCCGCCGTGCCGGACCGGCGCCTGGTCCCGGTCACGGCGGCCACGATGCCCCGCCTGCGGGAGCTCTACCACCGCCTGAGCGCGGGCGACAACGCGATGCTCCGCCGAGAGCCTCCCCTGTTCGCCGAGGGCCTGCCCGGTGCGGGCTGGTCCGCGCTGCTGCTCCAGGACGAGTTCGGCACCGATCACGGCTACCTGTCCTGGACCCGGCACGGCCAGGACCCCCGCGGCGTCGGCCTCGACGTGCACGAGCTGATGGGCCGCACCCGTTCCGATCGGCTGGCCCTGCTGCGATCCCTGGGCTCCTGGTCCACGGTCACGGAGCTGGTCCGGCTGCGGGTGCGCACCGAGGACCCCGTGCTCGATGTGCTCCCCGGCGCCGGGACCCGCCCCAGCCCGGAACCGGTGCCGCTGGTGATGATGCGGGTGATCGACACCGCCGCGACCCTCCGCGCCCGCCGCGCACCGGAGCAGCTGAGCGGCCGCATCCGCCTGGTCGTCGAGGACGGGACTGTCCCTGCAGGCACCTGCCGCGCCGCCGGCACCTTCCTGGTCTCCGCGGACAGCGGCACGATCGCGGCGGAGCCGGAGAGTGCCAGGGTGCCGGAGGTCCTCGGCACCGTCCGCCTCGACATCCATGCCGCCTCCTTGCTGCTGATGGGCGGGCGTTCCCTCGCCGATGCCCGTCGCCTCGACCTCACCGCAGCGGCCGACCCGGCCGCCGAGACCTTCCTGGATGCTCTGCTGGCCGGTCCGCGGCCGAGCGTCATGGACGCCTTCTGATCCCGACCTCGAACTCCGGAGCACCCGCATGGCCAAGCTGCATTTCAAGTACGGAGCGATGAACTCCGGCAAGTCCGACACACTGATCAAGACCGCGTACAACTACGACGAGCGCGGGCTGGCCACGCTCACCGTGAAGCCCGCGCTGGACACCAAGGGCGAGGACTGGGTGGTGGCCCGCGGCGGTGCCAGGCGCCTGGTCGATGTGCTCGCCGCCGCCGGTGACGATGTGCGCGCCCGGGTCAATGCGACGGCCGACGAGCGCGGGCTGCGCCCGCTGCACTGCGTGCTGGTGGACGAGGCGCAGTTCCTCGAGCCCTCGCAGATCGGCGACCTGTTCAAGATCGCCAAGCAGGATGGGATCTCGGTGATCTGCTACGGGCTGCGCGCTGACTTCCGCACCGCGATGTTCCCCGGTGCGAGCCGGCTCTTCGAGCTCGCCGACAACATCGAGAAGCTGCCCACGATGTGCCGCTGCGGTTCGCAGGCCGAGTTCAACTGCCGCATGGTCGACGGCCGCTTCGTCTTCGAAGGGGAGCAGGTGGCGATCGACGGTGCGGAGGTGACCTATATATCGCTGTGCGGGCCCTGCTTCATGCAGGAGCAGGAACGCGCCGGCGTCACCGTCCTGGGGTGACACCGGCGCGTTCGGGAGCTGCGCTGCTCGGGAGCTGAACTGTTCAGGAGCTGAGCGGCTTGTCCTCGCCCACCTCGGCGTCGCCACCGGCATGGGGGCTGGTGGAGCTCTCGTCGCCGCTCTTGTGATCCTCACGAGCGCTGCCGATCCGCTCCTTGGCGCTGCCGGCCGCGTCGGCCACCGCACCCTGGACGTTCGAGGCGACCTCGGGGGGCTTCTCCTTGACTGCGTCGGCGGTGTCATGGGCGACCCTGTTCGCGGTGTCCTTCGCCTGCGCGGCTCGCCGCTGCACCTCAGGATCGTCGGCCACCTGCCGTGCGGTGCGCTCGAGCGACTCATAGGGTCCGCGACCTGCACGGGATCCGACCACGAAGCCGATCGCGAGTCCGGCCAGGAAAATGAACTTCTTCATCACTGCCTCCAGCATCGTCCGGTGTCTGTGCCCCGCATCGTGCCACAGGAGGCGCGTCGGGAAAGGACTTCACCGACCGAGCGGTCCATTGCAGCTCCGTGAGCGGGCCTGTCCTCAGTCCTGACGCGCTCGTCCCACTTCGGTTCCCTTTCGGTCACAGAACCTCCACCTCCGAGTCTCCGCGGCCCCTCCCGTAGGCTCGGCGAGGACTTACGATCAGAGGATCGCAATGCCGCGTTGATCAGTAACGAGAAGGAGACTTCGTTGTCCCCCGTACCCACCTCGCAGTCCCCGCTCGACGACTCCCCCACCACCTCGTTGACCGTGGAGGAGGTCGCCGCGCAGGTCCACAGCTGGGTGCATGCGGCAGCGCTCCGCCAGGTGCCGGGGCCCGCGAGGATGCTCTCCGATCTGCTGAGAGACCCGAAAGGGCTGGATTTCACCCTCGCCTTCGTCGATCGCGTGATCCGGCCCGAGGATCCGCGCGCCGCAGCCGTGGAGCTCCGCCGCCTCGCCCAGGACCCGCCGGCCTTCCTGCCGGCGCCGCTGCGCCGGGTGCTGGGGCTCGGCGGCGTCGCCTCCTCCCTCGCTCCGAGCGTGGTGGTGCCCACCGCTCAGGCCGCGATGCGTCGCATGGTCGGCCACCTCATCCTCGATGCCCGCCCCCGCCAGCTGGGAGCCTCGATCGCACGCCTCACCGCCGACGGCACCGAGCTCAACATCAATCTGCTCGGCGAAGCGGTGCTCGGCGCGCAGGAGGCCTCCCGCCGGATGCAGGGGCTCCGTGAGCTGGTGGCCCGCCCGGACATCGACTACGTCTCGATCAAGGTCTCCTCGCTCGTGGACCATCTGCCGCTCTGGGCCACCGCCGAGACGGTCGACCACACGGTCGAGACACTGCTTCCCCTCTACCTCGATGCCGCCCGCCGGGAGCAGCCCACCTTCCTGAACATGGACATGGAGGAGTACCGGGATCTCGAGCTGACCCTGCAGGTCTTCGAGAAGCTCCTGGACCGTCCCGAGCTCGAGCACCTCCACGCGGGCATCGTGCTGCAGGCCTACCTGCCCGATGCGCCCTCCGCGATGGCCCGGGTGCGGCGCTTCGCCGAGCGGCGGGTGGCGGCCGGGGGTGCTCCGATCAAGGTGCGCCTGGTCAAGGGCGCGAACCTGGCGATGGAGCAGGTCGAGGCTTCGGTGCACGGCTGGAGGCAGGCGCCGCTGCTGTCGAAGGAGGAGACCGACGCGCAGTACAAGCGGATGCTGCTCGAGGCGCTGCACCCCAGCCGCCTGGACGCGGTCCACCTGGGCATCGCCGGCCACAACCTCTTCGACGTCGCCTTCGCGCACCTGCTGATGCGCGAGCGAGACATCGGTGCCGGTCCCGGCCACGGCGTGGAGTTCGAGATGCTCGCCGGGATGGCCCCCGGGCAGCAGGCCGTGGTGCGCGAGGCCACCGGCACGATGCGCCTGTACGTGCCGATCGTGCACCCGCGCCACTTCGACGTCGCCGTCTCCTACCTGGTGCGCCGTCTCGAGGAGAACGCCTCCTCGCAGAACTTCCTCTCCGCCGCGTTCGAGCTGGACACCTCCGCCGAGCTCTTCGAGCGCGAGCAGACGCGGTTCGCCGGCGCCCTGGAGCGGGCGCTGCGGGAGACCTCCCTGCCCACCCATCGGGACCAGGACCGCATCGCCGAGGTCGTGGGGAGTCGCGGTGTGCTGCAGCTGGGCTCCCCCGGCCTGCCGGCGGTGCCCGGCGCCTTCCGCAACACGCCCGACACCGACCTCTCGACCCCCGCGAACCAGCAGTGGGCCGCGCAGCTCACCCATCGCATCCGCGGCTCTGAGATCGGCGACGAGGAAGCCCGCGCCGCGCGACTCACCACCGTGGAGGCCGTCGCGTCGACCATCTCCCGCGCCCTGACCGCGCAGCCTTCCTGGGCGGGTCTGGGAGTGGAGAAGCGCGCCGGGATCCTGCGCCGAGTGGCGGGCACCCTCGCCGCGCATCGGGCCGAGCTGCTCGAGGTGATGGCGGCGGAGACCGGCAAGACCCTCGAGCAGGGCGATCCTGAGGTCAGCGAAGCGATCGACTTCGCGCTCTATTACGCCGAACAGGCCGAGCAGCTCGCCCGGCAGGGCGATCTGCAGGCCACGGCCCGGCCGCTGACACTGATCACCCCGCCCTGGAACTTCCCGGTCGCGATCCCCACCGGCGGCGCTCTCGCCGCACTCGTGACCGGCAGCAGCGTGATCATGAAGCCCGCTCCGCAGGCTCGTCGCTGCGGCGCACTGATAGGCAGGCTTCTCCACGAGGCCGGTGTCCCCCAGGACGTCTTCACCCTGGTCGATGTGCCGGAGGACGAGGTGGGCCGAGCGCTGATCTCGGACCCGCGGATCGATCAGCTGATCCTCACCGGTGCCTCAGACACCGCCACACTGTTCGCCTCCTGGCGGCCCGAGCTGCGGATCCTCGCCGAGACCAGCGGCAAGAACTCGATCATCGTCAGCCCGCAGGCGGATCTCGACCTGGCAGCCCGCGATGTCGCAGCCAGCGCCTTCGGCCACGCCGGCCAGAAGTGCTCCGCCGCTTCCCTGGTGATCACCGTAGGATCCGTGACCACCTCGCGGCGCTTCACCGCACAGCTCGCCGACGCGGTGCTGAGCCTGCACGTGGGCCGGCCCACCGACCCGACCGCACAGATGGGCCCCGTGGTCGAGGCCCCCGGTGAGAAGCTCCGCTCGGGGCTGACCGAGCTCGCGGACGGTGAGGCCTGGCTCTCCCGACCCCGCCAGCTGGATGACTCCGGCACCCTGTTCTCCCCGGGCGTGCGCACCGGTGTCGAGGAGGGCTCCGCCTTCCACCTCACCGAATACTTCGGACCGGTGCTCGGGGTCATCCACGCCGAGTCCCTCGAGGAGGCGGTGCGGATCCAGAACGGCACCGCCTTCGGGCTCACCGCCGGGCTCCATTCGCTCGAGCCCGCCGAGGTCGCCTGGTGGACGGAGCACGTCGAGGCCGGGAACCTCTACGTGAACCGGGGTATCACCGGGGCGATCGTGGAACGGCAGCCCTTCGGCGGCTGGAAGCGCTCGGCCATCGGCCAGACCGCGAAGGCGGGCGGGCCGAACTATCTGGTCCACCTGATGGACTGGGCCGACGCCCCCGCCACCTCCGACGCGCTGTCCGACCCAGAGACCTGGCTGGCCTCGGCACGACACAGCGACCGCGAGCACTTCTCGAGCACTTTCGCTCCCCGCGACGTGCAGGAGCTGCACGGGGAGATCAACGTGCTGCGCTACCTGCCGCTCCCGGTGCTGATCCGCGCCGCCTCCGGCGCAGCCCCGCAGGAGCTCGAGCGGGTGCTGCATGCCGCAGCGACCGTCGGCGCCGAGGTGGAGGTCTCCGTCGCGGACCATGAGCTGGTCTCCGTCGCCGAAGCGGCGGGTACCGCGGTCACGCTCGAGGACAGCGTCGCCTTCGCAGGTCGCATCCCCGCCCTCACCCAGTCCCGCATCCGTCTGATCGGCGAGCCCGACGCGGCGCTGCGCCGGGCGATCGCGGAGCACATCGAGGTGGCACTGTTCACCGGAGTGGTGGTCTCCAGCGGACGGATCGAGCTGCTCCCGTTCCTGCACGAGCAGGCGATCAGCGCCACGGATCACCGCTACGGCAACCCGCTGCCCCACCCGCTGGATCTCACCGGCGGCCAGGGCTGGGCCCGCGGCCGGGACTGAGCCCCGCCTCAGCACGCAGCTCGCACCCGGCTCGCGTCGTCTCGCGCCGATTCGGCCCCCTCCGGCCCCGGCTCGCGTCGAGATCGACGTTCGGTACAGATTGCAACAAGCATCCTGGTCCGTACGTCGATCTCGGTGCTTCGCCGAGGTCACGCCGACGCCGTCCAGCCCTGCCGAAGCAAGGCGTCGCGGACACGGTCCACGGCCTTGCGACAGCCGTACTGAAGATCCTCAGCCGTGGTGCGCACCTCGACCCATCCTGCCCGGGCCCGCCGCTCGCCCCTGGCGATGTCCTTCGCCTGCTGCTCCGGAGTGAGATGAGTGGGCCCGTCGTGCTCGAGCGCGACCCGCCACGTCGGCCAGTGCAGATCGGGCTGGCCGAGATCGATCCCGGCCCCGAGCCTGTCGACTCCACCGACCGGGCGCACATTCGCCAGCGGTTCCGGGAGCCCGGCCCTGACCAGGGCGAGCCGCAGCGTGGTCTCGGCGGGCGAATCGCTGTCGCGACGCACCTGCGCTACCGCCGCCTGGAGCCTGCGGGCACCCCTTCCGTGGAAGGAGCTGGCCGCCTCGAGCAGCTCCTCGAGGGCCGCATAGGGGACCGACCGCCCCTCGTACTCTGGCCGCGGCTGGCGGACCAGGTGATCTCCGATCGCGACGAGCGCCTCGTGGCGAAGCACCCCGGAGAGGTCGACAAGGGTGCGGATCCGACTCGTGACCTGCACTGCCGGCTGATGATCCAGCGACATCGGGGTGATCTCGAGACGACTCCACCGCACCAGCGCGGAACCTCGCCGTGGCGGTGCCGAGGATGCCAGATGGATCCGGATGTCCACCGTGCGGCCCCGGGGCCGGGGCACCGATCGGCCATTCACGCGTCGCGAGGTGAGCGGGACGCAGACCACCTCATCCGCCAGGACTCCAGGCAGCGGGATGCCCCAGAGTCGCGCGGCGGTGAGGCCCGCTGCGAAGGTGTCTCGATCCCGCCGACAGAACGCGGCGACGATGTCCGCCTCGGTGATTGGCCGCTCCGCCAGTGCCCAGAGTCCTCGGTCCAGTGATCTCACATCCGCTGCCCGGAGGCGAGACGCGGACACGCCCGCGTCCCGTGCTTCGGCGGTCGTGAAAACAGGGAAGGGAAGAGCAGGTGGGAGCGGACGTGGTCTGCCGGTCATCTCCACAGCATCGGCCCCCGACGCCGTAGACCCTATGACGCTCCACAACCCGCAGGTGAGCGGCAGGACGTGGCGGATCCTCCACAAGGAGAGAGCGCTGGTGCCGCTGATCATCAGGCACAACGCTCACCGAGGTCCCAGTGCTCGGCGAGATCGACGTTCGGTACAACTTCGCTGACCGAATATGGTCCGAACGTCGATCTCGCGGCAGGGCCCGGAGGGGTCAGCCAGCAGTGGCGGTGCCGACGCGGGCCCCTTCGGGGACCTCGCCGCCCTCTTCGCCGAGCACGGCGTCCCCGATCACAGAGACATCGGCTCCGAAGGTCCAGTCGCCCTGCACATCCAGGCTGCTGGCCTCCTTGAGCGAGGGCACCCCGTGCGGGAAGCGCGGCTCGAAGTCCTGGATCAGCTTGTAGGCACCGCTGTGCAGCGAGACCGCGGGCACCGTGTCCACCTGCTGCACGAGCGCGGCCCGCTCGTCGAGAGTGTAGGCGTCCGAGCGCACCAGCAGCAGATCGCTGGTCGCCTTGACCGGCAGGAAGCGGTCGCGGCCGACAACGATCGCGGTCGCGCCGTCGAACACCTCGATCGCCGCTCCCATCGCGGATTCGATCTGGTAGACGGGGGTGCTGGCTTTGTCGGCCGGATCCACCGTCTTCTCGTTGCGGATCAGGGGCAGGCCCATGATGCCGTCGCGTTCTGCGAGCACCGCGGCCATCTGCTCGAGGTCGAACCAGAGGTTGTTGGTGTGGAAGAACGGGTGGCGATGCTCATCGGTGAAGAAGTCCATCTCCTCCTCGGGTGTCTGCGCGGTATCGCGCAGGATGAGTCGGCCGTCGGACTTCCGCACCGCGAGGTGACCGCCCTTGCGATCGGCGGGGGTGCGACGGCACAGCTCTGCGGCATAGGGCGCGCCGGTGGAGGCGAACCAGGAGGCGATCACGGGGCTCGGCACGGTGCCGAGGTTGTCCGAGTTCGAGACGGAGGCGTACTTGAAGCCGGCGTCCAGCAGCTGCTGGAGCAGGCCGGAGGTCTGCAGCGCGGTGTAGATGTCGCCGTGGCCGGGCGGGCACCACTCGAGCGAGGGGTCCGCCTCCCAGTCCACGGGGGTGAGATCGTCCTTCCGCAGCTTCGGCTCCTTGTTCTGCAGGAAGTCCAGGGGCAGGTCGCCGACGGGCAGGTCGGGATACTTCGCGAGCACCTCGAGGGTGTCCTCGCGGGTGCGGAAGGAGTTCATGAAGATCAGCGGCAGGCGGGAGCCGGTGCCGCGACGCGCGGCGAGGACCTGTTCGACGATGATGTCGAGGAAGCTCTTGCCATCGCGCACGGGCAGCAGCGACTTCGCCTGGTCCAGGCCCATCGAGGTGCCGAGCCCGCCGTTGAGGTTGATGATCGCCAGCTGGTCGAAGACCTGCTTGGCGTGACCGACGTCGATCTTCACGTCCTCGAGCAGCGGGGGATCGAGATAGGGGTCGATCGTGTCCTCAGGGATGGTGCCCGTGACGCCCTGCGCGAGCTGTTCGTAATAGTGGGAGAAGACGTCGATCGCAGTCTGTGCGACCCCTTCATCGGCCATCTTCTGCTGCGCGGCGGCGAGTCCTTCGTTGCTCATGGCACCAGCGTATCGGGGCGGACACCCTCTCTGCTGCGTCCACCCCGATCACCGGCAGCCTCAGCTCCCGAGCTCGAGCCGCGGCCAGTGCGCCAGCGCCCGCAGCACGGAGCGGTCGTGGGTCGCGACCACGACGGCCGACGGGGAGGCCTCGAGACCCTCGAGCAGGTCGTCGACCCCGCTGATGCCGAGGTGGTTGGTGGGCTCGTCCAGCAGCAGCACATCGGGACGCTCACGGAACAGCCCGGCCAGCGCTCGACGACGCCGCTCCCCCGGACTGCCGCGATGGACCCCGAGGGGTGCATCCTCCTGGGCGAGCAGCCCGAGTCGCGTCCGGCCGAGCACCCGCACGGATCCCGAGGTCGGCGCGAGCTCTCCCGCGAGCACCCGCAGCAGCGTCGTCTTGCCGGCGCCATTGGGGCCGACGACCAGCAGACGGTCCCCGCCCTCGAGCCGCAGCGTGGTCTCCCCCAGCCGGTCATCGACACGCACCGCGTCGGCCCGCAGCAGCGGCGTGCCGGCAGCGGTCCCCGCTGCCGAGAGGTGCAGTCGCGGCGGGGGCGGCGGCACGTCGAGGCGGTGCTCCTCGAGCCGGTCGATGCGTTCGTTCATCGCGCGCACGATGCCCGGGGCGCGGGACTGCCGCTGGTGTCTCCCGGTGCCCTTGTCCGGCCGCCACCGCGTGGAGAGGCGCGAGCGGGCGGCGTCAGCCTGCGAGCGCAGCCGGTCCTGTTGCTCCTGCTGGGCACGGTAGGCGTCCTCCCAGGCGGTGCGGTGGCGTCTCCTCGCCTCCTGCCATGCCTCGAGACCGCCGCTGACCAGCAGGGGCCGGGCATCGCGGGTGGGATCCAGGTCGAGGAACGCGGTGGCCACGTCTTCCAGCAGCGTCCGGTCGTGGGAGACGAGCGCGGCGGCGCCGGGATGCTCGCGCACGGCGCGGGCGAGGTGCTCGAGTCCTCGCGAGTCGAGGTGGTTGGTGGGCTCGTCCAGCAGCAGGAGGTCGTCGCGGGCGGCGATGACCCCGGCCAGGCGCACGCGGTAGCGCTGCCCGACCGACAGCGCTGCGAGCGGGCGGGCACGGTCGGTGACGGCCCCGACCTCCTCGAGCGCGACCTCCAATCGACGCAGTGCGTCCCAGGCATCCAGCGCGGTGACCAGGGCGAGCGCCTCGTCGTAGCGTTGCGCCGCCGCCACGGTGTCCTCGGTGAGCGCCGCGGCGGCGTCATCGAGCTCGCCCAGGGCTTCCAACGGGCGGGCGAGCAGCTCGTCAAACAGGTCACCGACGGTACGCAGGGCCTCGCCGTCGTCCGCGCCGGTGGCGAGCTCCTGCCGGACGATCCCGAGCGTGCCGTGGCGCTCGACGGTCCCGGCGTCGGGCTCGAGTATCCCGGCGAGGGCCTCGAGCAGGGTGGTCTTGCCGCGCCCGTTCTCGCCGACCACGGCGAGCCGTTCGCCGGGGGCCAGGGTGAGATCGACGTGGTCCAGGAGCACGCGGCCGCCGCGGGCCAGGCGCAGATCGCGGGCGCGCAGGTGCGCGGTGCCGGTGCTCGGCAGCGGGTGGGTGTGCTGAGTCATGTGGTGCCTTCCGGTGGTGGGGTGCACCGGGCATGGCGAAGTACCGCCCGGTGGAGGTCCGGACGACGGCGTGAGGGTGTGGTGGGGCGCCGCCGTCAGCGGCGGGCGCGGGGACGCGCGATCAGCATCGCGCTGGAGATTCGGCAGCACATGATTCCATCCTAGGCACACCCGACCGAAAGCGTCACGGGAATATCTCCTCCCTGTGTCACCCCTACGTTGACGGTCATGACTCCCTCCCTGCAGCAGTTGCGCGAGTTGGTCGACCAGCGCAGATCGAGCGCCGGGTGCTCGCCGAGCTGCGGAGATTCCGCGACCGGGGGAACGGCAGTATTCGTGTTGGCCAACGGCACTGACCGGGTCCCTGCGGAACTGCGCGAGCTCGGGCTCGACGGGTCCTCGGCACGGAGATGCTTCCCTCGCAGATCGTGCTGCTCGACGACTCCGAGGGACACGTGCGCGGTGCCGAGTCAGTCGGCTGGCAGGCAATCCTGCATCGCGCGGGCTAAGGGGCGCCCGCCCCTCCTCTAGAATCGACTGCTATGAGCACAGTCCTGTCCGCAGTCGCCTGGCCGTATGCCAATGGTCCCCGCCACATCGGCCACGTCGCCGGCTTCGGCGTCCCCTCCGATGTCTTTTCCCGCTACATGCGGATGGCCGGCCACGACGTGCTCATGGTCTCCGGCACCGATGAGCACGGCACCCCGATCCTGGTCGCCGCCGACTCCGAGGGCATCAGCGCTCGCGAGCTCGCCGATCGCAACAACCGCCTGATCGTCGAGGATCTGGTGGCACTGGGCCTGTCCTATGACCTGTTCACGCGCACCACCACCCGCAACCACTACCAGGTGGTGCAGGACATGTTCGTCACGGTGCGGGACAACGGCTACATGGTCGAGCAGGTCACCTCCGGCGCGATCTCCCCCTCGACAGGACGCACCCTGCCGGACCGCTACATCGAGGGCACCTGCCCGATCTGCGGTGCCGGCGGAGCGCGCGGCGACCAGTGCGACACCTGTGGCAACCAGCTGGACCCCACGGATCTCATCGACCCGGTCTCGCGCATCAACGGCGAGACCCCGAAGTTCATCGAGACCTCCCACTGGTTCCTCGACCTCCCGGCCCTGGCCGGGGAGCTGGGCCACTGGCTGGACGAGCGTGAGGCCACCGGGCTGTGGCGCCCGAACGTGATCCGCTTCAGCCAGAACATCCTCGAGGACATCCGGCCGCGGGCGATGACCCGAGACATCGACTGGGGCATCCCTGTGCCCGGCTGGGAGGACCAGCCGAACAAGCGTCTGTACGTCTGGTTCGACGCGGTGATCGGCTATCTCTCCGCCTCGATCGAGTGGGCGCGCCGGTCCGGTGACCCGGAGGCGTGGCGGACGTGGTGGAACGACCCCGAGACCCTCGCCTACTACTTCATGGGCAAGGACAACATCGTCTTCCATTCCCAGATCTGGCCGGCGGAGATGCTCGCCCAGAACGGGAAGGGCGACAAGGGCGGCGCGCCGGGGAAGTTCGGCGAGCTGAAGCTGCCCACCGAGGTGGTCTCCAGCGAGTTCCTCACCATGGAGGGGAAGAAGTTCTCCTCCTCCAAGGGGATCGTCATCTACGTCCGCGATGTGCTCGAGCGCTACCAGCCCGATGCCCTGCGCTACTTCATCTCCGCAGCAGGGCCGGAGACCCATGACGCGGACTTCACCTGGGTCGACTTCGTCTCCCGCACCAACAACGAGCTGGTCGCCGGCTGGGGCAACCTCGTCAACCGCACCGCCGCGATGATCGCGAAGAACGTCGGCGAGATCCCGGCCGCCGGGGAGTTCGAGGAGATCGACACCGCGCTGCTGGACCAGATCCGCGAGGGCTTCACGACCGTCGGCGGTCTCATCGAGGCGCACCGTCAGCGGGCGGCGATCGCCGAGATCATGCGCCTGGTGGGCGAGGCGAATGCGTACGTCTCCCGCACCGAGCCGTTCAAGATGAAGGCGGAGGAGCAGCGTCCCCGCCTGCTCACCGTGCTGCATGTGCTCGCCCAGGCCGTCACCGACCTGAACACCATGCTGGCCCCCTTCCTGCCGCAGTCCGCGAATGCGGTCGAGAAGGCGCTCGGTGGGACGCGCCAGATCGCACCGATGCCGCGCATCGACGAGGTCGAGGATCTCGACGGCGGGCCCGGCTACCCGATCATCACCGGGGATTACACGGACGTGCCCGCCTGGGGGCACCATCCCGTCGGCGTCGGCCAGCAGGTCGTCAAGCCCACCCCGATCTTCACCAAGCTCGACCCGGAGACGGCCGCGGCGGAGCTCGAGCGCCTCGAGGCCGCGGCAGAGGCCTGAGCCCGACATGTGACTCCCAGCCTTCTGTAGTCACACTTTCTCACCAAAGTGCTACTGCAGTGCGTGTGTGAGCACATATCCGGCGACCCCGGTGTCCGTGCCTCCCGTCGGCCGCCGCCCTGCAGGACCTCCTGGCCTTCATCGCACGGGATGACCTGCCGATCCTGCTCCACTCCGCGATCGCCCATGCACAGTTCGAGACCCTCCACCCCTTCACCGACGGCAATGGCCGCGCCGGACGCGCCCTGGTCCACGCGATGCTCAGCGGCAAAGGGCTGCTGACCACCACCGCCCCGGTCTCCGCCGATGACCGCGCAGCGCGCGCTGGCTCAGCTCACGGAGTCCGGGGCGCTCCGGGAGGCGACCGGCCGCTCGCGGAACCGCGTCTGGCAGCATCGCGGGATCCTCCGAATCCTGGACGCCCATGCCGCCGAGGTGCGCCGCTCCCGCTGACTGATGAAGGGACGCCCTACGAGGGGATACTGTGGAGCACCTCACATCCTCGGCAGGGAGGCGACGCATCATGTCCACACCCGCAGCACGGTCCGGAGGCGGCCAGGCACCGTCCCAGAGCCTGAACCCCAAGGTCGTCGTCATCAGCGTGGCGGCCGCCGTCGGCGGCTTCCTGTTCGGCTTCGACACCTCGGTCATCAACGGCGCCGTCAACGCCCTCTCCGACGAGTTCTCGCTCGGCGCGGGCCTGACCGGCTTCGCCGTCTCCTCCGCCCTGCTCGGCTGTGCCGTCGGCGCCTGGTTCGCGGGCACCCTCTCGAACCGCTACGGGCGGATCCCGGTGATGGTGATCGCGGCGACCCTGTTCTTCATCTCCGCGATCGGCTCCGGGTTGGCCTTCGGGGTCTGGGACCTGATCATCTGGCGCGTGGTCGGCGGTCTCGGCGTCGGTGCCGCGAGCGTCATCGCCCCCGCTTACATCGCGGAGGTCGCCCCGGCGAAGTTCCGCGGCCGGCTGGGCTCGCTGCAGCAGCTGGCGATCGTGCTCGGCATCTTCGTCGCCCTGCTGTCCAACGCCGTGATCGCGAACACCGCCGGAGGCGCGGCGGAGTCGTTCTGGTTCGGGGTCGCCGCCTGGCGCTGGATGTTCATGATCGAGTCGGTCCCGGCGGCGATCTACGGGATCATGGCGCTGTTCCTGCCGGAATCACCGCGTTACCTGATTGGCAAGGGAGAACTGGATCGCGCCTCGAAGGTGCTCTACGACTACACCGGTGAGCTCGACGTCAACCTGAAGATCGAGCAGATCCGCAAGACGCTCGAGCGGGAGGACAAGGAGAGCCTTCGTGACCTGCTCGGTGGGCGGTTCGGCCTCAAGCCGATCGTCTGGCTGGGCATCCTGCTGTCGCTGTTCCAGCAGCTGGTGGGCATCAACGTCATCTTCTACTACTCCACCACGCTGTGGCAGTCCGTCGGCTTCGACGAATCCCAGGCCCTGCTGACCAGCACCATCACCTCGGTGATGAACATCGTGGCGACGATCATCGCGATCCTGCTGGTGGACCGGGTGGGCAGGCGCCTGATGCTGCTGGTGGGCTCCGCCGGGATGACCGTGTCGCTGGGGCTGATGGCGCTCGCCTTCTCGTTCGGGGAGGTCGCCCCGGGCACCGAGACGATCGCGCTGCCCGATCCGTGGTCCACGGTGGCCCTGATCTCCGCGAACGCCTTCGTGATGTTCTTCGGCACCACCTGGGGCCCGCTGGTCTGGGTGCTGCTGGGCGAGATCTTCCCCAACAAGATCCGTGCCTCCGCCCTCGCCGTCGCGGCGGCGGCGCAGTGGGGTGCGAACTGGGCCGTCTCGGCCTCCTTCCCGACCCTGTCGAACATCGGGCTGACCTTCGCCTACGGCATCTACGCGGCCTTCGCACTGCTGAGCCTGGTCTTCGTGTTCCTCTGGGTGCCGGAGACGAAGGACCGCGAGCTGGAGGACATGGACTCCCTCGAGCTCGGGCGGCGCCGCCGGAACGGCGGCTGAGCGGCCCGGGCGCTCACCCCTCCAGGGTGGCCCGCGCCGCCGCGGCGATGTGCGCGGCGTCGATCCCGGCCCAGTCCAGCAGCTCCGCGGGCGTGCCGGAACCGGGCACGCCGTCGACGGCGAGGTGCTTGAGGTGCAGGTCGGTGAGCGGTTCGGCGGCCAGCGCCGCGAGCACTGCCGCGCCCAGACCGCCCTCGGCGTGGTGGTCCTCGGCCACCACGATCCGCCCACCGGTCGCGGCGACGGCCTCGCGCAGGCCCTCGGCGTCGATCGGCTTGATCGAGTAGGCGTCGATCACCCGGGCCCTGATCCCCTGCGAGGCGAGGGCCTCCGCGGCGGCCAGCGCCTCGTGGAGCGTCACCCCGGCGCCGACCAGCGTGACGGCATCCTCCGGGGAGCTGCGCAGGGTCTTCGACCCGCCGACGGGGAACGACTCCTCGGGCCCGTAGAGCACGGGATATCCACCGCGTGTGGTGCGCAGGTAGCTCACCCCTGGGATGTCGGCCATCTCCACCACCAGTGCTGCCGTGGACGTCGCGTCGCTGGGGTAGAGCACGGTCGAGCCCTGGGTCGCGGCGATCATCGCGAGGTCCTCGAGGCCCATCTGCGAGGGGCCGTCGGCGCCGATCTCGACCCCCGCGTGGGAGCCGACCAGTCGCAGGTCGACCCGGGAGACCGGGGCCATGCGGAGGAAGTCGGCGGCACGGGTGAGGAAGGCGGCGAAGGTCGAGGCGAAGGCGAGGTATCCGCGGGTGGAGAGCCCGGTGGCCGCCGCGACCATCTGCTGCTCCGCGATGAACATCTCGAAGAAGCGCTCGGGATAGGCCTCGACGAAGTCGGCGACACCGGTGGAGTTCGAGACCTCCCCATCCAGGGCGACCACCCGGGGATCGACCTTCGCGAGGGCGACCAGCGCCGGACCGTAGGCCTTCCGCGTCGCGACCTCCTCGCCCCTCTCGAAGGTGGGCAGCTCCACCGTGCCGCGCAGGGTGCGGTCGGCCGGCTCGATCTCGGGCGGCTTCTGGCCGCGCACCAGCAGGGACCTCTCGCCGCCGAGCGTCGCGATCGCCTCCTCGGACTTCTCCTCGGGCATCGGCTTGCCGTGCCAGCCGCTCTCGTCCTCGACGCCGGGGATGCCCTTGCCCTTGATCGTGCGGGCGAGGATCACCAGCGGCTTCTCGAGCTCGCCATCGGCCAGCGCCAGCGCCTCGTCGATCTTCGTGACGTCGTGCCCGTCGATGATCACGGCCTTCGCGCCGAAGGCCTCGACCCGGGCGGCGTAGGTGCCGAGGTCCCAGCCGAGCGCGGTCTCGCCGCGCTGGCCGAGCCGGTTCACGTCCACGATCGTGACCAGGTTGGTCAGCTGATAGTGCGATGCGGTGGCGAAGGCCTCCCACATGGAGCCCTCGGCCAGTTCGCTGTCCCCGGTGAGGACCCACACCCGGTAGGGGGCCTGCTCCAGGTGCTTGCCGGCGAGTGCGATGCCGACCCCGTCGGGCAGTCCCTGCCCGAGCGAGCCGGTGGCGACGTCCACCCAGGGCAGCACCGGGGTGGGGTGGCCCTCGAGTCGCTGGTCGAAGCGGCGGTAGCCCTCCATCAGTTCCTCATCGCTGATGACTCCGGCGGCTCGGTATACCGAGTACAGCAGCGGTGAGGCGTGGCCCTTGGAGAAGATCAGATGGTCGTTGCCGGGAGCCTCGGGGGCGTCCCAGTCGTAGCGCAGATGCCGCGCCATGAGGGTGGCCAGCAGATCCGCGGCGGAGAGGCTGGAGGTGGGGTGGCCGGACCCAGCGCTCGTCGAGGCGCGGATCGAGTCGACGCGCAGCTGGGCGGCGAGTTCTGGGACCTGGTCGAGTGCGAGGCCGTCGTGCAGGGTGCTCATCGTGACTCCTTTCGAGGCAGATCGTGCCTGGTGCCTCCACCGTAGGAGCCCGCCGCCGAGACCGGCAACCAACGACGACCGAGCGGTCGGTGGCGCGTCAGTGGCGCTCAGCGGTCGGAGGTCAGAGCTCGAACACCCGCAGCACCACCGCGTGCTCGCTCCCTGCGGCCTCTCCCCCACCGGTGAGGATCCCGGGGATGAACTCCTCGGGCAGCGGGTGCCCCGCAACGTGGGCGAGATACGCCTCGTGGGCGCGCAGCGAGTCCACCGCCGCCTGCACCTGCCCGGCGTCGACGCTCTTGGCATGGGTCGGCGCAGGATGTCCGGCCACGAGCAGGGCGCGGGCGCTCCACGCCTCGAGCCCCTCGACCTCACCCAGCTCCCGGAACACCCACGGGTTCGCGGCGTCGCGGGTGCCGTCCACCGCGGCGAGACCGGCCGCACGGTGGTCGGCCTGGTTGAGGCCGCCGTACGCCTCGACCTCGAAGTTCGTCGTCAGCACCAGGTCCGGCCGCACTGTCCGCACCACCCGGGCGATGTCCCGGCGCAGGGCGAGAGAGCCCTCGAGCATCCCGTCCGGGTGATCGAGATACCGCAGATCGGAGACCCCGACGATCTCGCAGGCCCGGCGCTGCTCCCGCTCCCGCAGAGGGCCGACGACATCCGGTTCCTCGGCCATCCCGGCTTCACCACGGGTGAGCAGCAGGTAGCTCACCTCGACCCCGGCTGCAGTCCAGGCGGCGACGGCGGCCGAGGCCCCGTACTCCATGTCGTCGGGATGGGCGACGATGCACAGCACGCGCCGCACCCCATCCTCGGGCAGTGGGGGCAGGGTCTGCGGCGTCTCGTCCATGGCCTCCACCCTAGGCGGGCTGGCGCTCGGCGGCGAGGTCTTTGACCAGGCGCTTCACGGCGGCCCGGCCAGCACGGTTGGCACCGATGGTCGAGGCGCCGGGGCCGTAGCCGATCAGATGGATCCGGGGATCACGGGCCACGGCGGTGCCGTCCATCATGATGCCTCCGCGACGATTGTGCAGGGACAGCGGCCGCAGATGGCGCAGCTCGTGTCGGAACCCGGTCGCCCACAGCAGCACGTCCAGCGACCTCGCTGAACCATCTGCCTCCTGCACCCCGTCCGGCGTGATGGCCGTGAACATCGGCCGACGCTCGAGGATCCCGCGGCGCTGAGCCTCTCGCAGTTCCGGGGTCCAGGCCAGTCCGGTCGCGGAGACGACGCTGCGCACCGGCAGTCCCTGCTGCACCCTCTCGGTCACTCCGGCGATGACCTCGCGTCCCACCTCTTCGGTGAAGGGTCGGTCCGCGAGGACAGGCTCCCGGCGGGTGTACCAGAAAGTCGCGCCCACCTCGGCGATCTCGAGCAGATGTCCCAGCGCGCTGATGCCACCGCCGATGATCCCCACCCGCTTCCCGGTGAAGTCCTCGGCGCTGCGGTAGTCGGCGGTGTGCAGCTGGCGGCCGCGGAAGTCCTTCGCCCCCGGGTAGGCGGGCCGGAACGGCCGGGTCCAGGTACCGGTCGCGTTGAACACGGCGCGCGTCCGCACCGGGGCCCGCCGCATGCCATCGGCTCCGACGGAGTGCACCAGCAGCGGGAGCTGCCCGCCGACATCAGGATCCGCCGACGGATCGTCCTCCACCAGCGTCACTCGCACCGGACGCTCGATCGGCACCTCGAAGCGCCGCTCGAAGTCCTCGAAATACGCCGGCACAGCGAGGTTCGAGGGCAGGTGTCCTGCCGCCTCGACAACGGGCATGCCCGGCAGCTCACGGATTCCGTTCACCGTCGCCATGGTGAGGCTGTCCCAGCGGTGGCGCCAGGCCCCGCCCGGGCCCTCCTCCGCATCGAGGATCACGACCTCCAGCCCGCCTCGCCGCAGCAGGTGATATGCGGCGGAGAGCCCCGCCTGTCCGGCGCCGATCACCACCACATCCGCGGTGCGCGCTGAGCTCTCCATACCGGGCACAACGGCACCCGCTCACGAGTTCTTCCCCGAGGCGACGGGAGTCACGCCTCCGTCGGCACCGCCGTGCTCACCGCCTGGGCCGCCTCGAGCCCCCGCACGAGATCCGCCCACAGATCCTCGAGGTCCTCGAGCCCGACGCTGAGCCGCACGGTCCCCGGCCCGACTCCGCAGGCAGAGCGCTGACCCTCGCTCAGGTGCGAATGGGTGGTGGTCCCGGGATGACAGACCAGGGAGCGGGCATCGCCGAGATTCACCGCGATGGTCCACAGCGAGAGCGCATCGCAGAAGGCCGCGGCCGCCGCCTCTCCCCCTGCGAGCTCGAGGGAGAACACCCCGGAGGTGCCCCGCGGGAAGTCTCGCCGCGCGAGGTGCGCATCCGGGCGACCCGGGATGCTGGGGTGCTCGACTGCGCTCACCCCCGGCAGCCCGTGCAACCTGCCCGCCAGCGAGGCGGCGTCCGCGCTGACCTTGCCCATCCGCAGGTCGAGGGTCTCGATGCCCACCAGGATCTGCTGGGCGCTCGCGGCGGGCAGGGCGGTGCCGAAGTCGGTGACGTACTTGGCGCGGGCGTAGGCCAGCAGGCCGGAACCTCCGCGCCGGTACTCGTCGGAGAAGGTCACGCCGAAGCGCCGGTTCGGGGTGGTGAGCCGCTGCCAGCGCTCGGGTCGTCGGCGCGGATCGAAGCGGCCGGTGTCCACGATCAGCCCGGCGATGGTGGTGCCGTGCCCGCACAGGTACTTGGTGGCGGAGTGCACCACCAGATCGGCGCCGTGTTCCCCGGGCCGGTAGAGGGCGGGACTGGCGAGCGTGGAGTCGACGACCACGGGGACGCCATGCGCATGGGCGATGGCGGTCAGCGCGGCGAGGTCCACCAGCTGGGCGCCCGGATTCGCGATGGACTCCACGATCGCCGCCCGGGTGCGCTCGGTGAAGGCGGCCTCCCAGGCGACGAGATCCCACGGATCCGCGACCGTGCAGGTGACACCGAAGTCGGCGAGGGTGTCGTCGAGGAGCTCGGTGGTGCCTCCGTAGAGCCGTGAGGAGGCGACCACGTGCCCCCCGGGGGCGGCCAGCGCACACAGCGCGATCGTGGTCGCGGATTGGCCCGAGGCGACGGCGATCGCGCCGATCCCGTGCTCCAGTGCGCTGATCCGCTGCTCGAGCACCGCCGTGGTCGGATTCCCGGAGCGGGAGTACGCGTAGCCCTCGGCGCGCCGCTCGAACAGCGCCTTGAGCGCGGAGTGGGAGGTCTGAGCGTAGGCGCTCGAGGTGTAGACGGGCGGCGTCAGCGCGTGATGGCCGTCGACGGCGGGAGCCCATCCCGCGTGTATCCCTGCCGTGCTCATGACGCCTCCTCGAGGTCTCCGGTGCTCACCGGATCATCGTCGGACGGCGCGGGGACGGCGCGCGAGATCTATGACGGACTATGGCCCTCCGCGACCACTGTGCCGTCGACTGCTGTGCCGTCGGCGGCCCAGATCCCCGAGCTGCCCCGGCGATGGGAGCCCAGCAGGTGGGTGTCGACCACCCCCAGCGCCTCCATCAGCGCGAACATGGTGGTGGGGCCGACGAACCGGAAGCCGCGGCGCTTGAGCTCCTTCGCCAGCGCCACCGATTCGACGCTCGTGGTGGGCACCTCCGCCGGGGTGCGGGGCAGCGGAGTCCGCGCCGGCCGGTAGGACCACACCAGATCCGCGAGCGTGGTCCCCGGGCCTCGCTCGTCCCGCAGCGCGATCGTCGCGCGAGCATTGGAGATGGTCGCCTCGATCTTCCCGCGGTGCCGGATGATGCCCGCGTCCCCCAGCAGACGCTCGACGTCCTCGGAGCCGAAGCCCGCGACGGCCTCGATGTCGAAGCCCACGAAGGCCCGCCGAAAGCCCTCCCGACGGCGCAGGATCGTGGCCCAGCTCAGCCCGGACTGGAAGCCCTCGAGCGCGAGCCGTTCGAAGACGCCGCGCTCGTCCCGCACCGGCATCCCCCACTCGGTGTCGTAATAGAGGCGCAGGTCATCGTGCGTGGACGCCCAGGCAGGGCGGGCCAGCTCGTCGGGTCCGATGATCAGGTCCATGACGGGTGCTCCGTCTCAGTCGTCGATCCTGCCGACCGGCTCGCGCTTCTCCGCCTGGAACTGGTCCTCGATGCGTCCCAGAGCCCAGTAGGCGGAGATCGAGATCTGCGCGCGAGGGATGCCGGACTCCTTCACCAGCACCCGGCGCAGCTGCTTGGTGATGCCCCGTTCGACGTGGCAGAACACCTGCAGGCCGTCGTGGTCGGTGAGGTCGAGCGCGGCGACCGCATCGACCAGCAGCTCGCGCTCGCCGATCAGCCAGTTCAGCTCCACCCCGGCGGGATGCTCGAGCGTGAGGCGGTCCTCCTCGCTCTCGAGCTGGATGAGCACCGTGCCGACCGCACCGGGGGCCATCGTCTCAAGGGCGGCGGCGATCGCGGGGACGGCGGCGTGGTCGCCGATCATCAGGTGACGGCGAGTCTCCGGCTGCGGGGTGTAGCCACCGCCGGCACCGGACATGGCGATGCGCTCCCCCGGCTGTGCCTCGTCGGCCCAGCGGGCGGCGACGCCGTTGTCCTGCCCGTCGCCGTGGAGGACGACGTCGAGCTCGAGACGCTGGTTCTCGTCATCCCAGCGGCGCACGGTGTAGGTGCGGCGCGCAGGCAGCAGCTCCGGGCTGTGCTCGCGAAGCGCCTCCATGTCATACGGGGGCTGCAGGCCGGACGCCGGGTCCGCGATGAGCAGCTTGACGTAGGCGTCGGTGTGCTCGTTGCGGTTCAGCGCGGCGTAGCCCTCGCCGCCGAGGGTGAGGCGCAGCAGGCGTGGCGAGATGCGGGTCTTGCTCAGCACCTCCAGCACGGCCTGGGACTGGGGACGGCGCGCGGAGCGCTCCGCGGCAGTCTCGGCGGGGGCAGGCGATTCAGTGGTGGTCTGCATGTGGTCCAGTTTACGCTACGTGCCGCTTACGTAAATGAATGGGGAGGGAGATCGCACCTCCTCTAGGCTGGGCCGATGAGCACACAGTCCCTGCCAGAGGTCGACGCGGTCGTGGTGGGTTCAGGACCCAACGGCCTCGCCGCCGCCGTCACCCTCGCCCGGGCCGGGCTCTCGGTGCAGGTGCTCGAGTCCCAGCCGACGATCGGTGGCGGTGCCCGCACCCTCGATCTCGGCCTGGCGACCGGGATCGTGCACGACATCTGCTCCGCCGCGCACCCCCTGGCCCTGGCGAGCCCCTTCTTCGAGGCCTTCGACGTGCAGGCCCGCGGAGTCCGGGCGATCGCCCCGACCGCCTCCTACGCCCAGCCCCTGGACGATCAGCCCGCGGCGATCGCCTGGCACGACCTCGAGCGCACCGTGGACGGTCTCGGCGCCGACGGCCCCGCCTGGCGCGCCACCGTCGGCACTCTCGCCCGCCATCAGGACCTGGTCGTCGAGATCGCCCTCGGGGACAAGCGCTCGATCCCATCGGCGCTGCTGACCCCACGGACGCTGCTGGCCGCGCCGGTCTTCGGCGCCCTGATCGGCCTCCAGGGCACCGCGGCGTGGAATCTGCCCTTCCGCACCGAGCGGGCCCGCGCCCTGCTGGGCGGCGTGGCCGCCCATGCCATCGGCACGCTGCCCTCGCTCGCGCTGTCGGCGACCGCGGGGCTGCTCAGCGCGATCGGCCACGGGGTCGGCTGGCCGATCCCCGTCGGCGGCTCGCAGTCGATCATCGATGTCCTGGTGGAGGACCTGCAGGCCCATGGAGGGCAGATCCTCACCGGCCATCACGTGCGCACCTGGCGTGATGTGCCGCCCGCTCGGGCGGTGCTGCTGGACACCCCGGCGGGTGCCGCGGCGGACATCCTCGCGAACCGGCTGCCGGCCTCGCTCGAACGGGCGCTGCGCCGTTTCCCCCATGGCGATGCCGCGGCGAAGGTCGACTTCGTGCTGTCCGGCCCCGTGCCCTGGCGGGATCCCGAGGTGGGTGAGGCCGGGACCCAGCACCTCGGCGGCACTCGCGCGCAGATGGCGCACGCCGAGGCGCAGGTCGCCGCGGGGCGCGTGCCCGAGCATCCGATGGCGCTGGTCAGTGATCCATCGATCGCGGACCCCTCCCGGATCCAGGGCGGACTGCGCCCGCTCTGGGCCTACGCCCATATGCCCGCCGGGGACACCACCGACCCCACGGAGCTGGTGACCCGCCAGATCGAGCGCTTCGCTCCCGGCTTCCGCGACCTGATCGTCGCTTCCCAGGGGATCCCCGCCTCGCAGATGTCCCTCCACAACCCTGCCCTCGTCGGCGGCGACATCTCCATGGGCCGGGTCACGATGACCGGGATGATCGCCCGTCCCACCGCGCGCCTGGATCCCTATCGCCTGGCGGAGACCGGCTGGTACCTGTGCTCCCAGGCGACCCCGCCGGGACCGGGGGTGCACGGCATGTCCGGCTGGCACGCCGCGCGCCGGGTCCTCGCGCACGAGTTCGGCATCCGGGAGCTGCCGGACCTCTCCCCGTCACCGGCGCAGCGAGGTTCTGCCGTTCTCGGCGACTGACGTATCACACAGCCCGCCCCCTGTGTTGAATTGCGATACCACATGTCGCAAGATGGCTCACCGTGAATTCTTCAGACGGCCCTGCACTGGATCCCACCCCTCCCGGCGTGGATCCGCACAACCCCTCCGGCCGCAGCTTCCTGGGTCAGCCGGGACCGCTGGCGAACCTGTTCAGCGTCGAGCTGTGGGAGCGCTTCAGCTTCTACGGGATGCAGGGCATCCTCGCGATCTACATGTATTTCGCCGCCACCGAGGGCGGGCTCGGGATCGACGAGACCGTCGCGCTCGGCATCGTCGGCGCCTACGGCGGTTCGGTGTATCTCTTCTCGATCCTGGGCGCACTGGTCTCGGACCGGTTGCTGGGCCCGGAGAAGACCCTCTTCGGCAGCGCCGTGATGATCATGCTGGGGCACATCGCCCTGGCCGCACTGCCCGGGATCCCCGGATTGATCACCGGTCTGCTGCTGGTGGGCGTCGGCTCGGGCGGACTGAAGTCCACTGCCGCGACCCTGGTGGGTTCGCTCTACTCGCGTGATGATCCGCGACGCGACGCAGGCTTCTCGATCTACTACATGGGCATCAACATCGGCGGCCTGCTGGGCCCGCTGATCACCGGCTTCGCACAGCAGCTGTGGGGCTTCCACCTGGGCTTCGCCCTCGCGGCCGTGGGCATGGCCGTGGGCCTGCTCCAGTACGCGCTGACCCGCAAGGGCCTGCCCGAGAGCGTCCATGCCGTGCCCGATCCCCTGCCGCGCTCGCAGTACCCGCTGTGGGCCGGGATCGCCGCGGGCACCGTGGCGCTGGTGCTGGTGCTGGTACTCACCGGGACGCTGAACGCCGGGAACCTCGCCACCGTCGTCGCGGGCCTCGCGGTGGTCGGCGCGATCGTCATCTTCGCTCTGCTGCTCGCCTCGAAGAAGCTCGACGCCGACGAGCACTCCCGGGTGCTCGCGTTCATCCCGCTGTTCATCGGCACCGCCGCATTCTTCGCACTGTTCCAGCAGCAGTTCACCGTGATCACCCTGTACTCGGACACTCGCCTGGATCGCGAGATCTTCGGCTGGACGATGCCGATCTCGTGGGTGCAGTCCTTCAACCCGTTCTTCATCATCGCGCTGGCCCCGGTGCTGGCGGCGGTCTGGACGAAGCTCGGCCCGCGCCAGCCCTCCACGCCGCGGAAGTTCGGCGTGGGCATCATCCTGATGGGCACCGCGTTCCTGCTGTTCCTGCCGATGGCGTCCGTGGTCAAGGTGCCGGTGATGTGGATCGCGCTGATCATGCTGGTCGCCACCGTCGGCGAGCTGTGGCTCTCCCCCGTCGGGCTCTCGCTCGCCACCAAGCTGGCGCCGCGGGCCTACCCGGTGATGATGATGGCGCTGTACAACCTCTCGGTCGCGCTGGGCACCTCGCTGTCCGGATCGCTGGCGACCTTCTACTCGGCGGAGAACGAGGTGGGGTACTTCGGCGCGCTGGGCGCGGTCACGATCGCGATCGGCCTGCTCATGCTGCTGATCGCCAAGCCCGTGGGCACCGCGATGCGCGGCGTGCGCTGAGCGTCCGGACTCAGCTCCCCAGCACGGGGAGCAGGACGCCGATCACGGCGCACACGATGCCCAATCCCCCGGCTGCCCGCAGCAGCAGCCGGGCGCTGGGGTCGCCCCAGCCCTTGAGCAGCCCGAGGGCCAGGAAGAGGACGAAGCAGAGCACCGCGATCGCGCCGACGACGCTGAGCAGGACGATCATCGCCGATTCCCCACGACGGCGAAGCTGACGCCGATCACCGCGCAGAGGATCCCGAGCCCGCCGGCGACCGTGTTCAGCGTCGCTCCCGCCTCTCCGCCGATCGCGATCGAGAGCAGGAAGGTCAGCACGGCGAGCAGCCCGACCAGGGTGATGGCGATGAGCTGGAGGCGGCGGATCGGAGGGACGGCGACGGGCTCTGCGGTGGATGCCATCTCCCCACCCTAGGAGGACTTGGACAAGTGTCCAATGAGTCACCTGTCTGCGCTCAGTCGCGCAGCAGCGCCACCACCGCCACGAGCAGCGCCTCCGAGCCGGTGAAGAGGTCCTGATCCTGCTCGAGCGCCCCGAGCGCCACCAGGCCCTCCAGGTCGTGCCTCACCCGCATCCACCGCGCGACCTCCTCACGATCCTCGAGTACCGACGGGTCCGCGCTGCGGAGGTCCTGCATCCGCAGTCCACCCTCGCGGCAGGCGATCATCAGGGCGGCCAGCGTGTCCGGCATCCCCCGGAAGCCGCCGTCCTCGACGTCCCGGGCATCCCTTCCCAGCAGCAGCGCCGTCAGCACCGCATGGCCGAACTCGACGAACCCGGCAGAATCCTCCGCAGCAGCGACGAAGGGGATCGGGCCCCGTTCCCGATGCACCCGGCCGGCGCTGACCTCGAGCCAGCCGCCGTCTCGCAGAGTCACCCAGGGGCCGACGATCTCCGGGTGGTCCCACATGCTGCGGACGTTCCGCTCGAGCCCGCACCGCGCCAACAGCGCAGCGGCGTCCGCCCGCCCGAGCGCACCGGTGGCGGTCACCCGCCTCCCCTGGCCCACGAACTCCAGCAGTGCGACGGTGCAGCGCACGAAGCTGTTGGTCGCATAGTCCTCGGCGTCCTGCTCGAGGTCGAGCGACATCAGCGCCTCGCGCGAGGCGGAAGGCTCCGGCAGGAACCAGGGCCAGCCCGCCGGTATCTCCGCCTCCTCCTGCACAGCTCTCAGCGCGGCAAGGCGGTCGTAGGGCCGTGCGGGAGCATCGAGCCGGCCGGTCTCGCTCAAGGCGACACGCTCCTCGTCGGCCAGTGAGTTGTACCAGTGCATATAGGCGGCGAGCTCCTGCTCGTCCTCGAGATCGATGCCGAGGCTCATCCCATAGCCCAGGATGTTGGTGGAGAAGGAGCGGCGGGTGGGGTCATCGGCCGCCTCGAGGGCCGCGAACTCGAGCTCGGCGAGCTTCGCGGGCACCGCGTCGACGCTCATCGAATCGGGATCCCAGCGCCCGGTCTCACGCAGATAGGTGAAGAACCGCTTCAGCGTGGGCACCATGTCCATCACCTGCTCACGTGGCTGGATCACGGTGCGCGGGACCACCTCGGTGAGCAGTTCGACGACGAGGTCCTCGGTCCAATGCCCGGGATCGGCGCTGTTCAGCTGATCTGCCTTGAGCCGCAGCAGCGTCTCGAGCGTACGGACCTCTTCGACGGCCGGGGCATCGTCATCAGCCGTGACCCTCCAGGTCCCGTACTCCGACAGCACCAGCTCCCGCTCGCGCTGCTGTGCCTGCTGCTCGTCCATCATCCCTCCAGCATGACGCCACGAGCCCCCTCATGCCAGCGACCGCTCACAGCCCGCCCCGCCGCGCGGCGCCCGCATCGAGCATCCGCTGAGCACGGGCGATGGTGCCGGAGTCGTAAGCCCCGATCGAGCGCGCCTCATTGAGGGCGTCCTGCTGGACTTCCAGCAGCAGCTGGGTGAGCTCCGGCAGCTGCGCCTCCGGAGATTCCGGGGCACCGGATCGACCAGGCTCTGCGGAGCGGTTGTGGAGCTGCCGCACCTTCTCCAGCACTGCACTGTCGAAGGGCTCCCCGCCGCGCCGCTTCAGATCCGGGTTGTCGAGGACTTGGACAGCGGAGGCTTCCCGCAGCTCCCCCAGCAGCAGCGAGAGCTCGCGCTGGGCCTGCTCCTCATCGGTGCCGCGGATGCCGAGCACCCGGATCAGCAGCGGCAGGGTCCCGCCCTGGCCCACCAGGGTCACCAGTGCCACGACGAAGGCGAGCAGGACCAGCTGCGAACGGTAGGGGAAGTCCAGGGGCAGCGACTGGGCGGCGGCGAGGGTGACCACACCGCGCATCCCGGCCCATGCGATCACGGCCCCGCCGCGCAGGCCCAGCCCATTGCCGGCGTAGAACCGGGAGTCGGCATGATGCCGCTGCAACCAGCGCTCGATGCGGACCCGCATCCCGGGCAGGAAGCTCAGCCCCAGCCCGAGCAGCACCAGCACGATCGGAGTGGCAACTCCGAACTTCCCGGCGAAGTAGGAGGACGCGACGATCAGCAGCACGCCGACGACGGCGACGAGCTCGAGCTGTTCGACTCCCACCCCTGATCCTAGGACCGCGGCGCGCAGGGCGACACGCAGTGTTCGGTTGCCGTGCAGGCCGCGGCCACCCGACCGTCCGCAAGAATTCGATGGCCCTGGAGGCTGTGATCGACAACACTGGAGATGCCCGGGGCCTCGAGCATCACGAGCTGCACACCGGTTCCGGGCTGCACGCAGCAGCCGAACATCGGAGGTGACTCGATGGCACAGGTGCGGGTCTACAACCTCGGATTCGACCCCGAGACCGGGATCGGCGAGCTCCTGCACACCACCAGCGTGCGCCACGCCTTCGGCATGATCCGGCGGGAGGTCGCGAACCCGGTCGAGCTCACGATCGTCCAGGACAGGATCCTCCCCACTGCTCTCGAGCTCACCCGTGAGCTGAGCGGGGCCTGGGTGGAGGGCGCTGGGCAGCGCTCGATCGGCTTCTCCTATCGGGCGATCCATGAGCGGGATCGCTGGACCTGCGCGTACTGCGGGCGGCCCGTCTCCAAGAGCCCACCGTGCGAGGGCCTGCTCGCCACTGTGGACCACATCCTCCCGGTCTCTCGCGGAGGCCCGTCGTCCTGGACGAATCTGGTCTCCGCCTGCAAAGAGTGCAACAACCGCAAGGCGGACCGCACTCCGGCGGAGGCGGGCATGCCACTGCGGGTGCGCCCCTATGACCCGGCTCTCGCCCAGCGGGTGCTCCTGGCCGGGGGCCGGTTCCCGCTGCTGATCAGCGGGTGACCGCCACCAGGCGCAATGTGGCAACGTGAGCATCGCCGCACCCCCACTCAACAGCAGATATCTCATCTGTGAGTTACGGTCGCTGGATGACTGAGAACGAGGACTACCTGGCACGGATCGGCACTCTGATCCGTGACGCCCGTCAGCACTCCGGCCTCACCCAGGCCCAGCTCGCCACCGAGCTCGGCACGAGCCAGAGCGCCGTGAACCGCATCGAGAAGGGTCAGCAGAACCTCACGCTGGAGACCATTTCGAGGATCGGGTCGGCGCTCGACTCGGAGCTCGTGGGCCTCGGGACCTCCGGGCCGAGCCACCTTCGCGTGCAGGGCGAGACCACCCTCTCCGGTGTGATCGATGTGAAGTCGTCGAAGAACGCGGGCGTTGCTCTGCTGTGCGCGTCGCTGCTGAACACGGGAACCACGGTGCTGCGCAAGGTCGCGCGCATCGAGGAGGTCAACCGGCTGCTCGAGGTGCTCACGTCGATCGGCGTGAAGGCCACCTGGCTCAATGCGGACAACGACCTCGAACTGCGCGTTCCGGCAACCCTGGACCTCTCCTCGATCGACGCGGACGCCGCCCGCCGCACCCGCTCGATCATCATGTTCCTGGGTCCGCTGCTGCATCGCGCCGGGAAGTTCCAGCTCCCCTACGCGGGGGGCTGCGATCTGGGCACCCGCACGGTCGAGCCGCACATGTCGGCGCTGCGCCACTTCGGTCTCGAGGTGGTGGCCACCGACCACCACTACCAGGCCAGCACCTCCCCGATCTCCGGGCCGCGGCGCCCGATCGTGCTCACCGAGCGCGGCGACACCGTCACCGAGAACGCACTGCTGGCCGCGGCGCTCTACGACGGCGAGACCGTCATCCGCAACGCAAGCCCGAACTACATGGTCCAGGACCTGTGCTTCTTCCTCGAGAAGCTCGGTGTGACGATCGAGGGCATCGGCACCACCACGCTGCGCGTGCAGGGGAAGTCCGCGATCTCCACCGACGTCGACTACGCCCCCAGCGAGGACCCGATCGAGGCGATGAGCCTCATCTCCGCCGCGATCGTGACCCGGTCGAGCATCACGGTGCGCCGGGTCCCGATCGAGTTCATGGAGATCGAGCTCGCGCTGCTCGAGGAGATGGGCCTGCAGTACGACCGCTCCGAGGAGTACCTGGCGGAGAACGGGAAGACCCGCCTGGTGGACATCACCACCCATGCCTCGGATCTGAAGGCACCGATCGACAAGATTCATCCCATGCCGTTCCCCGGCTTGAACATCGACAACCTTCCGTTCTTCGCGGTGATCGCCGCGACCGCGGAGGGGCAGACGATGCTCCACGACTGGGTGTACGAGAACCGCGCCATCTACCTCACCGAACTCACCAAGCTCGGTGCGAACGTGAAGCTGATGGATCCGCACCGAGTGCTCATTGAAGGGCCGACGCGGTGGAGCGGCGCGGAGCTGGTCTGCCCGCCGGCGCTGCGCCCGGCCGTGGTGATCCTGCTGGCGATGCTCTCCGCGAAGGGCACCTCGGTGCTGCGCAACGTCTACGTCATCAACCGTGGCTACGAGGATCTGGCGGCCCGGCTCAACAAGCTCGGAGCTCGGATCGAGACGTTCCGGGACATCTGAGCCCGCGACTGCTGCTGCGCATGGGCCTGGGCCTGACCTGGGCCTGGGCCTGGGCTAGAACGGTGGTTCGGTCTCGTCGTGGGTGGGGTTGGGTGGGATGATCCGGCGTCCTCCGCGGTGGGAGTAGGCCTTTGCCCATGCGGCACGGCGCTGCTCGGCGGCTCGTTCCTGACGGGGTCTGGTGTTCTCTTCGGCGTGGAGACGTAGCGCGTCTTCGTGGGCGCGTTCGTAGGCACGCCAGTCCCGTTGGAGGATTTTCGCCAGTCGTGGGGTGAGCAGGTCGGTGTTCTCCCTGGCTCGTATCCGAATGTCCCGGCCGATATCCCAGGTCGTCTCCAATGGCCCGGCGGTGGTGGTCCCGTCACCGCGGGCGGGATCCTCGACCGGGTCACGGGCGGGGTCGATCAGTCCCGCGGTTTTTTGTTTGTGGTGGAGCCAGCAGAGGCGGTGGAGGTTCCACAGCGAGGTTTGCCCGCCCTGGTCGGGGTGGTCATGGTCGTATTCGATGATGTGGTCATCCTCTGCCGCGAGGACCGTGGCCCGGGTACAGCCCGGCACCGCACAGACCGGGTGACGCAGCCTCAGCTGGAGCCGCATCTGAGCGGTGGGCTGATAGGTCTGCGCGGTCACGGGCAGGTACGCGCCGGTGATCGGGTCGGTGAGGATCCGCTGCCAGGTGCTCTCCCCGGCTGCGAGTTCCCGGGCGAGCTCTGCGGGCAGCGGCGTCATCCCCTCCAGCATCGCGGGCGCGTCACTCTGGCCCAGCAGGGTCAGTGCCGGGACGGTGACGAGGATCTTGTAGGGCCTGGCAGTTTCTTCGACGGGGTCGATGTCCAGGACCGAGTGGGTCAAGATCGCGTACCGCAGCGTCCGCAGCGACAACGCGGTGCCCCGCTCGGCGAGGTCCCGATCAATATCGAACGGCAACGGCCCTTCGGCACCTGCTTCTAACGCGGTGCGCTGGGCTTTCTGGACGGTGCGGGCCGCGACATCGAGCCGGTGGGCGAGGGCCTGGATCTCCGGGATCGGGCCCGTCACCAACAACGATGCGGTTCCCGTCTCGGTATCGATCCCCACGATCTCCACGTCCCGTGACCGGGACGGCGGCGCTGGGAGAGTCCCGGCGGTGGCGAGGGCGACCGCGAGCCGTACATGCTTCTCGAACGTGTCCTGCGAGATCGAGGGAATCTCGATCGTGGCCATATGCGCATCCACGTCCCGGGCCTGCTCCTCGCTCAGGCGCCGGGTGTGGCGGATCAGGTAGTGATGCCACTGCTCGGGCAGATCCCCGCGACGCAGGTACGTGAACGTCACCGGCATCCACTGCACCGCCAGATACGCGTCACGGACTTTCGCGTGGGCTTGGGGGTAGGTGCAGCGCAGCCCCGCGGCGATCTTCAACGCGGTCACATCCGCGTCATCGAGCAGGCCCCGCACCTCGGGGTCCTCACAGAAGAACGTGGAGAGCTGACGCAGCAGATGCGCGTGCAGACTCGCCCGGGTCCGCATCGTGCGATGCAGCCCCAGCATCCGCCCCGCGTCGAGACTCCCGGGGGCCGCTTCCTCCAGGATGTACTCCTCATCCAGCACCCGCCGCGCCCGCACCTCCCACTGCGGCAGCCCCTCCGGCGCCACACCACGACTGGCCGAAGACGACTGCCCGACACCGGGCCCGGCAGGCGGGTCACCGGCAGGGGCATCCTCGCGCGGAGGGATCCCGGCCGGCGGCTCGCCCGCCGCGTCCGCGTCAGCGAACCGGTCCTCCTCGAACTCACCCACCGAAACCCCTCCACCCACACACCAGAAACCCCATGAACCACGTCTGCGATATTCCCCAATACTAATTCCCAAGCCCTGCCTACTGAAGGGTCAGAACGAAATGGGGATGAACCTGTGGATAACCCATAGGTGTGGAGGAACGGTCGTCGGGAAAGATGTCGTGGCACAGTGACGACCCAGGTCAGATCCATGACCGTCGCCCGCCGTGAGGACCGATGAGCTGACCAGCACAGATACGACACTGCGGACCACGCGAATATTTAATGACGCAGCGGAAGGCGCATTTTAGAATGGATGCCGATTTGTCAAGAAGCGCCAACGAAATGTGGATAACTGGCTCTTCCCGGTTCGTGGTGATGGGGAGCGTCGCGTCGTTGACGTAGAACGGCTCGTGGTCCTGCTGTGATGGGTGTTGTCAAGACATCCGAATCTCAGAGGACCACGAGCCTGTGCACGAGAGTACTGGTTCGCAGCGTGATGCTGCGAGCACGATCTTCAACTTGCCCAATTACCGCGTCATCGATGCCGTCGACCTGCCCGACGGGGGCCGGCGGGTGGTGATCGCCTCGACCGTCCCGCCGGGCTGTCCGTCCTGCGGCGTGCTGGCGACGAAGGTCCATTCCCGCCGGTCACAGCAGGTCCGGGACGTTCCCGTCGCTGGCGCGGCGGTGGTGGTGTGGGCCAAGCGGCGCTGGTTCTGCCTGGAGCCGGCTTGTGCCCGGGGCACGTTCGCCGAGGCCACCGAGCAGATCCCTCGTTACGCACGCTCGACGACCCGACTGCGGGAAGAGGTCGTCTCGGCCGTGATCACCTCGGGCCGAGCAGCCTCCGAGGTGGCCCGGGCCCACGGCGTCTCGTGGTGGCTGGTCCAGTCCGCCCTCAGCGCCGCCGCTGTGGTCCTGCCTGACGTCGACGACGTGCGGGTAAGGCGTCTGGGGGTCGATGAGCACCGCTACCGGTCAGTGCGCTGGTTCCGCACCGACGAGGGCGCTTGGAGACGGTTCGAGCCGTGGATGACGACACTGGTCGACCTGGCCACCGGGCAGGTCCTCGGCATCGTCGACGGCCGGGACTCCAGGGCCGTCGGGGACTGGCTGGCCCAGCGTTCCGAGCTGTGGCGGGAGCGGATCGAGATCGTCGCGATCGATCCCTCGGCCGCGTTCCGCAAGGCGCTGCGGACCTACCTGCCTCGCGCCGCGGTCTCGGTCGACAAGTTCCACCTGGTCAAGCTCGGAAACGACATGGTCACCACCGTCAGGCAGCGCCTGGCCCGCACCCATCGCGGTCGTCGGGGCCGCAAGGACGACCCGGCCTGGGCCCACCGGATGCTGCTGCTGCGCGGCGGCGACACCCTGACCCCGAGGGCGTGGGAGCGGTTGGAGACGGTGTTCCGCACCGACGACCCCACCGACGAGCTCTCGGCCTCCTGGGGCATCAAGGAGCAGCTCCGACGCCTGCTGGCCACCGACACTCTCGCCCAGGCCTGGGACGAACGGATGCGGATGGGCTACTTCGCCCAGATCGCGAACATGCCCGAGACGACGAAGCTCTACGACACCGTCGTGGCCTGGTGGGACGCGATCGAGGTCCTCATCGTCACCGGCGCAACCACCGCGAAGGTCGAAGCGGGCAACACCGGCATCAAGAACATCAAACGCACCGGCCGCGGATTCCGCAACCCGGAGAACTACCGGACCCGTATCCTGCTGACCAGCGCCGCGAGAACCGTAGCGTGAATACCCGCCACAGCAGGGTCATTCACCACGAACCGCGAAGAGCCGGATAACTCGCTCTGGGGAGGGCCCGTGCGCTGCCGCCAGGCCCATCGGCACTGCGAGATATGTCCGGCACCTGAACATTTCAGGCATCTGGACATTCCAGGTCTCTCGACATACCAAGCGTCGGGATGTGCCAAACATCGGGATTAGTCAGGCATACGACCAGTTGTCCGGGCAGATTGGCGGCGGGATGGCAGGGCGTCGAGCCCCAGACGTGGCAAGAGACGTCCGCCGCAGCCCGACAGGGCCCGGCGAGACATGCCGGACCCCCGTCCCGCCAGCTCAGCATGCGCCCCACCAACTCGGCAGGCAGCCCCGGCCCAGCAGGCACTCCCGGCCCAGCGGGCGCCCCGCCGTCTCGGCAGGCACACCTTCCGTTCCTCCCGCGTACGCACGCACGCCTGCCACTCCAGCTGACCGATCCCGGTCAGCGGCAGCGGCAGCTCACGTCGCCTGCGCGACGCTCCCCACCCGCGCCCTTGCGAGGATCTGCCTGGCCGCGACGTCCGCGCCGGCCAGCAGCGGTGACGCCACGCCGGGGGTCGCGCCGATCGCGGATCCCGGCTGGGTGGACGCAGCGGGGATCCCGAGCACGACCACGGACTCATCCACCGTGCCGTCGGCCGCGACGAGGTTGTGGCCGCCGAGCGCGTCTTCGGAGATCTCGGCGCGGGTGGCCTCCATGCTGTGGGTCTGCACCCCGTCCACGGCATGGACGCGGGCACGGCCCGAATCGAGCAGGGAGCGCAGCAGCGGATCGCTGGTCTGCGGGATCCTCCCCTTGGACATCCTGGTCTCCAGCAGCACCGAAGAGGTGACCACGCGGCCGGTGATCGGTGAGGCGGCGCGGAAGAGCCCGGCGGTCTCGTCGGCCTCGATCACCAGCTCGGGACCGATCAGCTCCACCACCCCGGCTTCGATCAGCGCGAGCACGAGGCGAACCCGCTCGGCGGGCGGTCCGGAGGCCAGGGCGAGGGAGTCCCCGTCGAACCAGCCCAGCACATCACGGGCGAGAGATTCGCCGGTGAAGACGCCGTGCCTGGTGAGGCGGCCGATGCTGCGACGCAGCGACCCCATGGCGCCGTTGACCGCGGCACGCGGGTGCCGCCAGGGATCGGACATCGAGCCCAGCTCGTCGGCGATCAGCCGACGCACCAGCTGCGACCAGCCCTTCTCCCCGACCGGTTCACCGTGGGTGGGGCGGTGCAGCTCGTCGAGGGTCCAGGCCCACCGCGGATCTGGGACCGCCCCCGAGAGCACGGCATCGACCTCGTCCTGGGTGTCGGCGACGTCCAGGCCCGGGAGCCACTCCCCGGCCACTGCGTCGGGAGCGACCTCGGTGAGGGCGTCGAGGTAGACACGGGCGAACTCCCGGGCGAGCACCGGCCAGACCTCGCTGCGGAAGTCCACGTCGGATCGCGTCGTCAGTGCATCGAACCACTCCGCGCTCGCCCATCGCGGCACGAAGGGACGCACCGAGCGGCCGCCGTCGGGCTTGGATCGGTAGGGGACGCCGCGCCGCGACCCGACCACCAGCTGCGGTTCGAGCCCGCTGGGATGGTAGCGAAGGCGTCCGCGGGCATCGCCGTCCACCAGGGTGAACTCGCCGCCCCATTCGGCGGCGAGCTGCCCGATCACGTCGAAGAAGTTCGCTCCCAGGCCCCGCACCAGCACGGGCTCGCCCGCCGGCAGACCGGTGTACGTGCGTTCGGCGGGCATGCCGGGCTCGACGTAGCGCAGCGCGAAGCGATCGGCGAAGTCGACCAGAGCGGTGACATCGTGGCTGCGCTGCGACTGGACCATGCCCTGGGCGAGCACCACGGTGGGCGCGGCCAGTCGGCGTCCGTCACGGAGGACCACGACGGTCTCCTCCCCCAGCTGCTCGAGGTCGACCGCGAGGCCCACCACCTCGGTCACCTCGACCGCGCCGGTGGCGATCGCGGCGTCGAGCTGGTCGCGGAAGTACACGCCCTGCAGGCGCCGGGTCGGGAAGGTCGCCCCGGTGAGCTCTGAGGCCTCGGTGAGAACCCACTCCCCCGCCGGATGGCCGCCTTCGGCGCGGACGCGGCGGGCCCAGTCCACCAGGTCAGGCCCGGGTGCGGCGGGCCCGCTCATCCGGGTGGAGTCGTCGGGATGGACCGTCGTGGCGTCGGCCTGGGTGTTGTTCAGGTACTGGGCGGGCTGGTCGATCAGCCAGGTCGCTCCGGGGCCGACGGCCATCGCGTCGACGACTGCGAGGCGCGCGGGCCCGGCGCCGGAGGTGGCGACGCGGGCTGCCGTGCGCAGCACGGTGGCCACTCCGCGTGGCCCGCCGCCGACGATCACCGCATCGAAGCGGTCCGGCAGGGCGGTGCTCATCGGAGGGCGGCGGGGACCAGGTCCGGGCGCACCGCGTCCTCAGGGTCCTCGGCGTTCTCGACGTCCGGTTCGTCGAGTCGGCTGCCGGTGCGGGTGAATCCGGCCGCGTCGACCCGGGGGCGCACCTCGACGGCGTCATCCCGCTCGGACACCTCGACGTCGACCTCGTAGACGGAACGCAGGATCGGGCCCTGCAGTGCCTGCGCCGGTGCACCGTCGGCGACCAGATGGCCGCCGTGCAGAACGATCACCTGATCGCAGTAGCGCGCGGCGTGGTTGAGGTCGTGGATCGCGATCAGGGCGCTGATGCCCTCCTCGCGGGTGATCCGACGCACCAGCTGCAGAGTCTCGATCTGATAGCGCAGGTCCAGGGCAGAGGTCGGCTCATCGAGCAGCAGCACGCGGGGATCCTGGGCAAGGGCACGAGCGATCATCGCGCGCTGAGCCTGCCCGCCGGAGAGCTCGGACATCGACTGCTCGGCGATGTCGCTCAGGCCCATCCGCACGATCGCGTCCTCGACCTTCGCCCGGTCCGCGACGCCGGGGGCGATCCCGAAGTGCGGGGTGCGGCCCAGCATCACAGCCTCGCGCACGGTGAGATCGAAGGGGGCATCGCCCGCCTGCGGCACATAGGCCACGAGCCGGGCGAGCTCGCGGCGACCGAGGCTCGCGATGTCGCAACCTTCCACGGCGATGCGGCCGGTCTTCGCGCGGTGCACCCCGGCGAGAGCCTTGACCATCGTGGACTTGCCGGAGCCGTTGGGGCCCAGCAGGGCGCAGAACGTCCCGGCGGAGACGTCGAAGGAGATGTCCTCGAGGATCCTGCGGGTGCCGTAGGAGAAGGACAGGTCGGTGACGGAGAGACTCACTTCAGGGTGTTCCTTCGCGTGAGGATGAGATAGATGAACACGGGGCCGCCGATGAAGGCCACCACGATACCGACGGGCACGACCGCCGGGGCGATGACTGTGCGGCCCACCGCGTCGGCGACCAGCAGCAGCAGCCCGCCGGAGAGAGCGGCGAAGGGCAGCAGGTGGCGGTGGTCGGCACCGATCGCGAGACGCGCGATATGCGGGCCGACGAGGCCCACGAAGCCGATGATCCCGCAGAAGGAGACCACCACCGCAGCGAGCACGACCGACAGCGCGATCAGTCCGATCCGCACCGGGCCGACGTTGACGCCGAAGCTGCGAGCGGCATCGTCCCCCGCGAAGGCGATCGCGTTGAGATCCCGGGAGAAGAACAGCGTCACCGGAATCGCGATCACGGTGAACGTGCCGACGATCAGCACGTCGTTCCAGGTGGCGTCGTTCACCGAGCCGAAGGTCCAGCGGATGATGGCCTGCAGGGTGTTCTCGTTCGCGGTGAACTGCAGGGCCGAGGTGAGCGCTTCGAAGATCTGGGTCATCGCGATGCCGAGCAGCAGCAGGGTGGCCACGGCCATCCGGCGGGCGGTGGCGATGCCGAGCACGACGGCGGAGACCGTCAGCGCCATGATCATCGCACCGGCGATCGTCGCCCACACCGGCAACTGGTTGGTGCCGGCCAGGGTGATGACCAGCGCCGCGCCGAAGGCCGCGGCCGGGGAGACGCCGAGGGTGAACGGGCTGACCAGCGGGTTCCGCAGCAGTCCCTGCATGAGCACGCCGGAGACCGACAGCGCGGCCCCCGCGGCGAAGGCGAGCAGCACCCGCGGCAGCCGCAGCTGGGTGATGACGGCATAGGTGGAGGCGAAGTCGGCGCTGATGGTGCCGCCGACGATGCTCACCTGGAGCGAGCGGAGCACATCGCCGAAGCCCACCCCGGCGGTGCCGATGGTGACCGCGGCGATCAGGGCGAGAACGGAGACCACCACGCCGACGGCGAGGACGAGCGACTTGCGCAGCTCCCTGCCTCGCGCGGGATCCGTCGGCGCCGGGGCGGGTGCGGGCACCTGCGGGGGCTGCTTCTGCAGCGTCGCGGTCATGCCTGCGGTCCCTGCACATAGGCGGCCGGGTCGGTCAGTTCGGTGTCCTGGAACTCGGTCACCCAGCGGGTGAGGTAGTCATCGGGCACGACGCCGTCCATCTCCTCGGGATGCAGCCAGGCGCCGAGGTAGAGCGCGCCGATCGACTTCCCCAGCGCGCTGGTCGCCCAGCCGTTGGCGATCGCGACGCGTCCCTCGGCGATCGCGCTCAGTCCCGCCCAGCCGGGACGGCCGGCGAGGTCCTCGCGCAGCGCGTCGAAGCGGTCGACGGGTTCGGCAGAGGGCTCGAACTCGTGCATCACGAACTGCGGGTCCCGCAGCACCACCTCGGTGGGATCGACCGTCAGCTCCTCCTGGGCGTCGCCCCCGGAGGCGTCATCGAAGATGTTGGAGCCGCCGGCCGCTTCGATCATGGCGTGGAAGCCGGAGCCGGGCAGGGTGGTCAGGTACGGCTCGACCGTCTCGAAGTACACCGGGACCGGCTCCACGTCCGTCAGACGCTCCTCCAGGATGCCCGCGATCTCGGCACGGAAGTCGAGGACCGCCTGGGCGCCCTCCTCGAGCCCGAAGACCTGACCGAGCAGGGCGAGGGTCTCGTCGACCACCTCGGTGTCCCAGGCGGTGGCGATGAGGACGGGGATGTCGAAGGCGGAGAGCTGCTCGAGCGCCTCCTGCCAGACGGCGTTGCGCGGGAGGATCACGACGTCGGGCCGGAGCTCGGCGATGGCCTCGTAGTTGAGCTGGTCCAGCCCCTCGGCGATCACCTGGTCCTCGGCGAGCTCGAGATAGGGCAGGCGGTCCAGGGAGGCGCGGTCCACGCCGACGACGCGATCGCCGGCACCGATGGCCCGGACGAACTCGTTGGAATAGCTGTTGACGACGACGGCGGTCTGCGCGGGGCCGGGCAGGACCACCTCGCGGTCCTGGTCGTCGACGACGGTGAGCTGCTCGGAGGCGTCGGACTGTCCCTCGACGGTGACCTCGCCGCAGGCGGCGAGGCCGAGGACGGGCAGGGAGACGAGAGCGGTGCCGAGGAGGGTGCGGCGACGGAGGGAGGCGGTGGTCATGGGTCCTTCTTCAGTGTGTCAGGCGGAGACGGGGAGTGCGGAGTCGACCAGCGAGGGATCGCCGAGGCTGAGCATGAGGCGGTTCGCCCAGGCGAAGAAGCCGGCGGCGGTGACCAGGTCGGTGATCTCCGCATCGCTCAGGCCCAGCTCGCGCAGATCGCTGATCCGCGGGGCGCCCAGGGTGGGGCGGGGGCGGGACAGCTCGGCGGCCGCGTCGATGATCGCGCTCCAGCGGTCGTCCTGGCCGTCGGCCAGCGGGGAAAGCTGCGCAGCGATCCAGTCGCCGTCGCGCTCGAGGGCGACAGCGAGCAGGGCGTCGACATCCTCCTCGCGCTTGGAGAAGCCGGCGGCCTTCCGCGCATGCACGGAGGCGCAGTAGATGCAGTCGTTGACCTTGCTGGTCACGGCGGCGGCGAGTTCGCGCTCGGCCTTGGGCAGTCCGTCGCGGGGAAGGAAGATCGCGTTGTCGAGCTCGCTGCGAGCTCGCGTGATGCCGGGGGTCAGGGAGAGCATCCGGAAGTAGACGCTGTTCACGCTCGCCTTGGAGGCGAAGGAGCCGCGCTGCTCGTCCGTCAGCTCGTCCTCGGCGGGCACCTCGATCCACGGCTCCCACTGGAGCTGGTCGCGGGTGAACGCCGCAGGGCGGGTGCGTCCGGTGGGGGTGGTGCCGCCGTGCGCGGCGACACGGCCGCGAGAGCGCGGGGTGCGGGTCGGGGCGTCGGCGGATGGCAGGTCGAGTCCGTGCAGGGCGGCGAGGCCGGCGACCAGCCGCTGGAGGTAGCTCTCGAAGGCGACCAGCTGGCTGATCAGCACCACGGTGCGGGAATCGTGGCCGACGGCCGTGAGCTGCTGCTGGTCGGCGAGGGTGGCGAGCGCCGGGGAGATCGAGAGCAGATCCACCTGGTCGCGCAGCGCGGCGAGCGCGGGATCGCTGGAGAGCGGGTCGGCGGCGGTCAGCTCCGGGGAGGCGCCCTGGGTCCGGTGCCAGTCCGCGAGCACGCCGCTGCCCTGCCAGTCCGCGGTGACTGCGGCCAGCGCGTGCAGCACGGAAGCGGGGAGCGCCTGCGGTGCGCGGTAGAGCGCGTCATACGCGCTGCGGGTCTGGGCGAGGACCTCCGGGCGCACGGTCACGAGCGCCCCGCTCGCCTCGGGGGCTCCGGTGAGGACCGCGTCGAGGATCTGGTGGGCGTCGAAGGACTGCTGCGCATCGGACATGCGCTCATCTTATGCGCTACCCAAGCACCCCTAAGGATTGGAGTCGTGTGGAAGCAGTCACGCCTCCTCGAATGCTGAGGACAGCCGACCCTCGCACCTCACCCGTGCCGCCCGTCCCGTCCGAGGTCGCGCGGTATCCTCGCCGTGAGCTCGTGCGCCATGTGCACGGCGATCAAGGAGGACCATGGCGCCCACGATGAAGGAGGTCGCGGCTCGAGCAGGCGTGTCGACGAAGACCGTCTCCCGCGTCGTGAATCACCATCCGAGCATCAGCGATGCGGTCCGCGAACGGGTCCGTCGGGCGATCGAGGAGCTCGACTGGACGCCCAATGCGCATGCGCGCTCCCTGCGCACCGGTCGTACGGGGCTGATCGGCCTGTCCCTGGTGGATCTCAAGGCACCGATCACGGCGCGTCTGGCCCAGGCATTGGTCATCGAGGCCGAGCGGCAGGGGCTGCGCGTCTCCATCGAGCCCTCCCGCGGGCGGAGCGAACGCATCGCGCAGACGTTCGCCTCCCGGGGCGCCCTCTTCGACGCGGTGGTCCATATCGGTCCGCTCCCCCGGGGCTGCGAGCCCCCAGCATTCACCCCGGAGCGTCCGGTCGTCGGCCTGTGCACGGCGTCGGATCCTGAGGATCCCGCCGTGCTGGACTCGATCGACAGCGATGATGCGGGCGCAGCATCAGCCCTCACCCGGCACCTGCAGCGGATCCATCATCATGACGTGGTGCTGCTGGGCCGCGAGGCGGAGCTGCCCGACACCTTCCTCGACGAGCTCGCCCGTTCCTTTCCCGACGCGCCCGTGCTCCGCCCCGAGGCCCGTCCCGGATCTCGCTCCACCCACGTCGCCGATCGCGCGGCCGGTCGGGCGCTGGCAGCACTCGCCCTGGAGCGGCATCCCTGGGCCCGGGCACTGGTCTGCGCCGATGACGAGCTCGCGATCGGCGCTCTGTCGCTGCTGCATGACAGGGCGCTCGAGGTCCCAGCCCAGGTCGCTCTGACCGGTTACGGCAACATCGACGACGGACGGTTCTCCACCCCCTCCCTGACCACTGTCGACCTCGACCTGCCCGAGATCGCCCGACGCGCCATCGAGCTGATCTCCCGGCGCACCGCCGGGGATCGCAGCGCGCCGCAGCGTGCCGTGGTGCCGACCACCCTGCTCCGTGCGGAGTCGACCCTCGGGGCCAGCCATGTCGAGCACTGGGGGTCGAGATGACGCAGGTGACCCTCGCCGATGTCGCCGCGGCCGCGGGGGTCTCCACGGCGACCGTCTCCCATGTGCTGCGTGCACCGGAGCGCACCGACGGGACGATCCGGGTCTCCGCGAGGACTCGGGAGACGGTGCATCGCGTTGCGCGCGAGCTGGGTTATGTGCCCTCGGCCGCAGGGCGCGGACTGGCACTGGGCACGGCCGAGCGCATCGCGATCATGGTGCCCAATCTGGTCCAGCCGTACTTCGCGAGGATGGCCGAGGCGCTGATCCTCGCACTCGAGGAGCGCGGCCTGAGCACCACCCTGCGGCTCGCCCTCGATGCCGCGGCGGAACGGGATGCAGTGCTGGGCCGCACCACCCAGGATGTCGCCGGCGTGATCATCTGCCCGCATTTCCTCTCCGGGGAGCTTCTCGCCGGCGCAGCCCCCGCGCTGCCGACGGTCCAGGTGGGAGGCGCGCCCACCCCGGGGATCGATGCCGTGGTGATGGCAGAGCAGGAAGGGTTCCTCACGGCGACCAGGCATCTGATCGATCGCGGCCGGCGACGGATCGCCTATGTGGCCGACCCCTGGCTGCCCTCCCACGAAGGGCTCCGCCATCTCGGATATCTCGAGGCCCACACGGAGCGTGGCCTCGAGGTCGACGATGCCCTGGCCATCCAGGGCACGGACTGGGACCGCCGCGAGACCGGGCTGGAGGCGATGGTCGGCCTGCTGCGCTCCGGCGCCCCGTTCGATGCGGTCATGTGCATCAATGACGCGGCCGCCGTCGGCGCGATGCGCGCCGCCTCGCTCGCCGGCCTCCGGATCCCGCAGGACGTCGCCTTCACCGGCTTCGACAACACGGAGGAAGCCGCCTTCACCACCCCTCCTCTGACCTCGGTGGACCCGGGGGTGCCGGAGATGGCGCAGCGGGCGGTCGCGATGCTGCTCGCACGGTTGGAGGGCGAGAGCGGTCCGGCCCGGCGCGAAAGCGCACCGCTCGAGCTGATCGTCCGCGCATCCACCGGCGACTGACCCCGCCCTCCGGGGCCCGCGACCCCGAGGAGCGGATACCGACCGGACAGGATCTCTTTTCAACGTTGTGTCTCCTATTGACATCGCTTAATCTCGCGTTCAGGATGGCCTGCATCACATCTCGATGAGGAGTCCTCCGTTGCCTGTCCTTCCCCCGCGCTCCACCCGTCGTCCGGCGCCCGCCCTCCCTCGTGCCGAACGCCATGAGGGGCTCCGCCCGCTGGATCTCTCCGAGGTGGTGCTGCACCCGCGAGGCAGCCTCGGCGCCTGGCAGGAGCTGAACGCCTCCGCCACCATCCCCCACTGCATCGAGCAGCTCGAGAGCTCCGGGGTGATCGACAACTTCCGGCGGCTGGTCGGGGAATCCGGCGCGAAGCATCGCGGCTTCGTCTTCGCCGACTCGGACCTCTACAAGGTCATCGAAGCCGTCGCCTGGGAGATCGGCCGCTCCGGCACCACCGCGCACAACGCCTGGCTCGACGAGATGATCGCGCTGATCGCCCGGACCCAGGAGCCCAGCGGCTACCTGCACACCTGGATCCAGGGCGTGCAGCCGGAGAAGAAGTTCTCGGAGCTGCACTGGACGCACGAGCTGTATGTGCTCGGCCATTGGCTGCAGGCGGGGATCGCGCTGGCCCGCACCACCGAGCGCACCGAGCTGCTCGACCTCGCGGTGCGCTTCGTGGACCTGGTGGACCGTCGCTTCGGGCCCGGCCGCGAGGACGGCATCCCGGGTCACCCCGAGATCGAGACCGCCCTGGTGGAGCTGTACCGCCACACCGGTGAGGAGCGCCATCTGGAACTCGCCCAGCACCTGGTGGATCAGCGCGGACGCGACATCCTCCCCGGCGGGGGCTTCGGCTCCCACTACTTCCAGGACCATCTGCCGGTACGGGAGGCCGTGGATCCCACCGGTCACGCAGTGCGTCAGCTGTACCTGAACGCGGGCGTGAGCGACCTCTTCCTCGAGACCGGCGAAGCCGCACTGGGTGAGGTCATGGACGAGCAGTGGGATCGGGTCCACACCCGCAAGATGTACCTCTCGGGGGCCTTCGGGTCGCGTCACCGCGATGAGTCCTTCGGCAACGACCACGAGCTGCCCTCGGACCGTGCCTACGCGGAGACCTGCGCGACCATCGCGGATCTCCACTGGACCTGGCGCATGATGCTCTCCGGCGACGATCCCCGCCACGGAGACGTCATCGAGCGGGAGATCCACAACGCGCTGGCCGCCTCCCTGGACGCGACCGGCACCCGCTTCTTCTACTCGAATCCGCTGCAGCGCAGGCCGGACCGGTTCGACGAGGAGAACGCACCGGCCGAACGACGCCCGTGGTACTCCTGCGCCTGCTGCCCGCCGAACATCGCCCGCACCATCGCCCAGCTCGGAGCCTATGTCGCCGCCTGGCGCTCAGGGGACGCGGGGCCGAGCCTCGAGTTGCTCCAGCTCACTGACATGTCCATCACCCTCCCTGCCGAGCTGGGTACCGGCACCCTCCACGTGGAGACCGACTATCCCGCCTCCGGCGTCCTCGGCCTGCGCCTGTCGCCGCTGACCGCCGCCGCTGGCGCGCGCCTCGGGGTGCGGATCCCGGGCTGGGTGCGCAGCGGCTCGGTCTCCTCGGCCGACGGGGTTCAGCGCCCTCTGCGCGACGAGGAGCTCTCGGCCCAGCGACTCGAGCTCGCCCTCGAGGACGTCGACGGCATGACGCTCACCCTGGATATGCCCCCGCGCTGGACGACCTCGCACCCCCGCGTGGATGCCACCCGTGGATGCGTGGCTCTCGAGCGAGGACCGATCGTCCACTGCCTCGAGCAGGTCGATCTGCCGAACGGGATCGGGGTCGATGACCTCGTCGTCCCCGCCGAGGCGACGGCGAGCGCGAGGGATGACGGGAGCCTCGAGATCTCGCTGCTGCACCGGCCCGACGGCGGGGAGCTCTACCGCTCCGCCGACGGCGCGCACCTGCCCCGCCCCGGCGAGAAGCAGATCACCGTCGCCACGACGCCCTTCTCCCGCTGGGGCAATCGCGGGTCCGGCGCCATGCGCATCTGGCTCCCGCGCGAGCACTGAACCCCTCCGTCCCATCCATCCCACCCCACCCCACCCCTTCAGGAGACAAAGATGTCGATCCACCGCCCCACCCCTGCCCGTCGCGGCCCCCGTCGGCGCACCGTCCTCGGCGGGCTCGCCGCCACCGCTGCCGTCGGCAGCACGCTCGGTCTGAGCGCCTGCGGCGGGAATGCCAGCAGCAAGGAGGGTGAGCTGCGGATCCTCGTCGTCAAGCACGCCCTGACCAAGCCCATGGCCGAGATGGGCTGGACCGCCGCCCTCGAGGAAGCCGCCGGGATGCCGATCGTGTGGGAGGAGGTCTCCGCGGACTGGGACCAGAAGAAGTCCACGATGCTCGCCGCCGGCGACATCCCGGATCTGGTCGTCGGCACCCAGGCCATCAACGACACAGATCTCGCCACCTACGGCTCACTCTTCGCGAATCTCGCCGAGTCTCTCGACGCCCTCCCCAATGTGACCGCCATGCTGGAGGAGAAGCCGGAGCTGAAGGCACTGGCCACCCAGCCCACCGGCGAGATCTGGTCGGTACCGGGATACAAGCGGTTCTGGCCGCCCACCGTGCAGCACCAGTACATCAACGCGCAGTGGTTGGACACGCTCGGCCTCGAGATGCCCACCAGCTGGGATGAGCTGTTCGACGTGCTCGTCGCCTTCAAGGAGGGCGATCCGACCGGCACCGGCGCCGAGGTGCTGCCGATGGACTGGAGCCCGGTGGGCACCGGCGGCTTCGGCTACTTCCAGTCGATCCTGCTGCTGGGCAGCATGGGCCTTCCCCTCGCCGGCGGCGGTGGCCAGGGCTACTACCTGCAGGACGGTGTGGTCGGCAACTTCCTCACGGATGATCGCTACCGCGAGGTGGTCACCTTCCTCGCCCGCTGCCAGGAAGCCGGACTGCTCTCCAGCGAGGTGATGACCCAGGACTACTCCGCGTATCAGTCGGTGGCCCGTGGCCCCGGTGATGGCGTGGCGAGCGTCGGCTTCACCTGGGGCTGGACCCGCTCGGACAGGTTCGGACCCGAGATCTACGAGCAGTACGAGGCGATCGGGGTGCTCGAGCACGCGGCAGGCCAGTCCGAACCGGTCACCTGGAGCTTCGACCAGTACGGCGAGAATTTCCCGGGCAACCAGGTGGCGCTCTCCGCGAACTCCAAGAACAAGGATGCCGCGCTCAAGGTCATCGACACCTTCTACGACCAGGAGATCTCGATCCAGGTCCTGTTCGGGGACATCGGCCCGAACATCGAGAAGACCGGTGAGAACTCCTACAAGGTGCTGCCTGCGGCTGATGGCACGGACCCGTCGACCTGGAAGTGGACCTCGACCCTCGCCGACAACGGGCCCCTGTGGATCCGGGACACGATCGAGGTCGAGCTGCCCACCGACCTCCAGGAAGCGGTGGACGAGTCCGTGCCGCTGCAGCCTGCGATCGACAACATGGATCTCGAGGCCGACGTCTACCCGGGCCTGTTCATCAAGATGAGCAAGGAGGACCTCAATGCCATGAGCTTGGTGGACACCACGCTGATGAACACCGCGATGACCCGATTCGCCGAGTGGGTCACCTCAGGCGGCATCGACGAGGGCTGGGACGAGTACGTGGCCACGATCGAGGAGACCGGCGTGGCCGAGAACATCGCGACGCGGCAGAAGTACTACGACGACTACATGAAGTCCACGTCGTGAGCGCCCGGACCACCATGGATGCGGTGTCGGAGTCGGCCGGCCCGCGCAGGCAGCGGCCCGACGGCGCCCCGTCCTCCGCGGAGAGAAAGTCCCGAGCGCGCTCGAAGGTGCGTCGCCACCTGGGCCGGTACTGGCAGTTGTGGGTGATGCTGGCGCCCGCGCTGGGGTTCCTCATCGTGTTCGCCTATGTGCCGATGTACGGGATCCAGCTGGCATTCCGTGAATTCGACTTCGCCAAGGGGCTCACCGGTGGAGAGTGGGTGGGGCTGAAGTACTTCATCCAGTTCTTCGAGAGCCCGCTGTTCGGTGACCTCATGCGCAACACGGTCATGATCAGCTTGGCCACGCTGGTGCTGGGCTTCCTCACGCCGATCGCGCTGGCGCTGGTGATCAACCAGATCCTCCACTCGCGGCTGAGAAGGATCGTGCAGACGGTGACCTACCTGCCGCACTTCATCTCGATCGTGGTGATCGTGGGGATGCTGCAGGTGTTCCTCTCCCCCAGCACCGGCCTGATCACCCGCTTCCTCGCCTTCTTCGGCCTGGAGGACGTCAACTTCCTCGGGAGCACCAGCGCCTTCGTCCCCGTGTACGTGCTCTCGGACATCTGGCAGCACACCGGCTGGAACAGCATCATCTATCTCGCGGCGCTGGCCGGGGTGAACACCCAGCTGTACGAGGCGGCACGCATCGACGGCGCCTCACGGCTGCAGATCATCCGCAATGTCGACATCCCGGCCCTGGTGCCCACGATGATCATCCTGCTGATCCTGAACATGGGCGGTGTGCTGAACACCGGCTTCGAGAAGGTGTTCCTGATGCAGAACACGCTGAACCTCCCGGTCTCGGAGGTCATCGCGACCTACACCTACAAGATCGGCATCCTCTCCAGCCAGTTCAGCTACTCCACGGCGATCGGGCTGTTCAACACCATCATCAACTTCGCGTTCCTGGTGATCGCCAACCAGATCTCCAAGCGCGCCTCCGACACGAGCCTGTGGTGAGGGGCCCCATGACCACCGAGACGACTGAGACGACTGAACGCGCTGCCGCCCGCAGCTCCCCGCGCCGTCTGGGCCGGCGCCTGACGGGCAATGACATGGTCTTCACCGTCGTGATCGCCCTGATCTGCGCGACGGTCCTGTTCGCGACGCTCTACCCGCTGTACTTCGTCATGATCGCCTCCATCAGCGATCCGACGGCAGTGGCAACCGGGAGGGTCTCCTTCCTGCCCAAGAACATCAGCTTCTTCGGGTACCAGCAGATCTTCGAGGACACACGGATCTGGGTCGGCTACCGCAACACACTGGTCTACAGCGTGGTCGGCACAGCGCTGAACCTGGTGGTGACCCTCCCTGCGGCCTATGCGCTCTCGCGGCGTGAGTTCCGGCCCCGGCGCCCGCTCATGCTGATCTTCGCCTTCACCATGTTCTTCAACGGCGGCCTGATCCCCACCTACCTGCTGTACCGGGACCTGGGCCTGCTGGACAACTGGCTGGTGTTCATCCTCCCCTCGGCCCTGAACGTGTTCAACCTGATCATCGCGCGGGCCTTCTTCGAGAATTCCCTGCCCGAGGAGCTCTTCGAGGCCGCCATGATCGACGGCGTGGACTACTTCCGCTTCTTCACCACCATTGCGCTGCCGCTGTCCAAAGCACTGATCTCCCTGATCGGCCTGTACTACCTGGTGCAGCACTGGAACGACTTCTTCACCGGGCTGATCTTCGTGCGGGACTACGACAAACAGCCGCTCCAGATCGTGCTGCGAGACATCCTGCTGTCCAACCAGGCCTTCTCCGGGGGCGCCGGGGGCGCTGGCGGCTCCGGCGGCGCCTACGGGCAGCGCTACGCGGATCAGATCAAGTACGGGGTCATCATCGTCTCTACGCTGCCCGTCATCATCCTGTACCCCTTCCTGCAGAAGTACTTCGAGAAGGGCGTGCTGATCGGGTCGGTGAAGGGATGAGCATCGCGACACCGGCGCGACCGGGGAGGCTGATGCCTCAGCTGGTGCGCTGGCACCTGGTGCTCGGGGAGCTGGCGCTGCGGCTGTTCCTGCTGCAGCTGCTGTGGGTGCTCGGCGCTCTGGCAGGCGCCGTGGTGTTCGGCGCGCTGCCCGCGACGGCAGCGCTGTGCACCGTGCTGCGGGAGGACCGGCTCGAGCAGATCGCCGAGGAGACCGGTGAGCGCCCTCGCGCCCGGCCCGGGCTCTGGACCGAGTTCTGGGGTGCCTGGCGCACGGAGTTCTGGCGGGCCCACCGCCTGGGCGGGGCGCTGCTGCTGGGATGGCTGCTGCTCGCCCTGGACCGCGCGGTGCTGACCGGCGTCGCACTGGGGTCCATCGCTCCGCTGGTGAGCGGGCTGGTGGTGGTGCTGACGGTGGTGCTGGTGCTGCTGAGCTCCGTGGTGTGGCCGCTGGCCGCCCACTTCGCCGACCCCATCGGCCGGGTGCTGCGGATGGGTCTGGTGCTGCTGCTGCGCCGGCCATCGATCGCACTGTTCACCGCAGTCCTGCTCGCCGCCACGATCTGGGTGGCCCAGACCGTTCCCGGGCTGGTGCCGGTGTTCGGCATCGTCCTGCCGGCGTGGGCGGTGACGACGTTGATGTGGCGGTCCGGTGCGATGCCGCTCAGCGCTTGATCAGCCGTCGAGCCAGCGCGGCTCCACCAGTGTGATCCGTGGCCCGGCGCCGTCGATCTGGAGCAGGCGCACCAGCTCTCCGACGGCGAGCTCGCTGATCTCCACGCGGCGAGGATCGATCTGCGGCACCGCGGCCAGCAGCGGACTGATATCTGCCAGATACTCGCCGCTGAGCCCGATGAGCAGTCGCGTCTCGTCCACCAGTGCGCCGGTGGCGGCCATCGCGAACAGCACCTGCCGCACCCCGGTGATGCCGAACAGGGCGGTGCGCTGGTTGGGGAGGGTGATCCGCAGCGCCCTGTCCGGTACGTTGGCGAGCTCTCCGGCGTCGAGCACCACGTCCAGCTGCGCCTCCTCTGCGGCGGCTTCGATCCCGGTGAGGAAGCGGGAGACGTCATTGCGGGAGCGCCTGCGGTCCGGCGCGCCGAACAGCAGCAGCCGATCACAGCTCTCCTCGAGGGTCCGCTCCACGACCATGTGACCGAGCATCTCGAAGTCGAGGTCCACGACGGATCCCTGGGGGAATTCCTCGGGCTTGCCGATCGTCACGAAGGGCAGCCCGGAGTCGATCACCGGGGCGACGCGCTCGTCGAACCGGTCCAGCTCCATCAGGATCAGGCCCTCGCACACCCCGGTGCGGACCACCCGCCGAATCCCTGCCGCTCCCTCCTGCGCAGTGACCAGCAGGATGTCGTAGCCGTGTCGGCGGGCCTCGCGGGCGATCGCCGCGATGAAGACCATCAGCACTCCATCGTCAGCCCCGGTCTCGGGGACCATCAGGCCGATCACGCCGCTGCGCCGGGAGCGCAGGGTGCGAGCGCCGGAGTTGGGGTGATATCCGAGCTTGGCGATCGCGTCCTCGACCCGGACACGGGTCTCCTCGGAGATCGGGCGGGAGCCGGTGAGCACATAGCTCACGGTGGATTGGGAGACGCCGGCGAGCCGAGCGACGTCCTGGCTCGTCGGGGCTTTCGCCCTCGCCGCTGTCTTCCTCACCGCCACGCCCGGTCTCCCTCCCCGGATGTGCTCACCCGATGCTCAGCCCTGAGGTTCCAGTGTTCCACGAGAGCAGTGCTGAGCTGCGCCCGTCGGCGGAGTCCAGGGCACGCGCTGCGGCGAGCGCCTCCTCGAGGAGGTCCGCGAGCTGCACCCGCGTCCCGGTGTCTGCGGCGTGCACGGCCGCCTCGACGATCGCCTGGGTCCACACGTTCGCATGGACCTCGGAGTCCGGCACCGGGCCGCCCCGCAGCGCCGCGCAGAATCGATCGAGTGAGTCTGCCAGCTCCCAGCGCGCGTCCGGGTCCGGCGCGCGGCCGAGGACAGCCTCTGCCGCCTCTGCCCCGGCCGCGTGGGAGGCCGGCGGCGTCTCGCCGTCCCAGAGCACGCTCCCCTGCTCGCAGCTGATCCGCCAGTCGCCGTTCCAGCTGGTCTCGGCGCCCGGTGCGGCCCAGGAGCCGGCGAAGGTGTGCACGGTCCCGCTGTCGTAGGTGATGGTCACCGTGGCGGCGGTGTCTCCGGCGTACCAGCTCCAGGAAGGGTTGTAGGAGGCGGCGGTGACGGCGAGCGGATTGCCGTCGACCAGCACCCGACCGGCGTCGAAGGCGTGGATCGCCATGTCCACGATCAGCGGGTGATCCATCTCGTCGCGGAAGCCGCCGAAGCGGGGCGCCTTGTAGAAGCGGGTGTCCACGATGCCGGCACCGCCGAGCTCGTCGGCCAGGCGCCGCGCCTCGTGCAGGTGGGGGTTGTTGCGCCGGGACTGGGAGACCATGAACAGCTGCCCGGTGGCCTCCGCATGGCCGGCGAGCGAGACCGCCTCGGCGAGGGTCGCAGCGCACGGCTTCTCCCCCAGCACCGGGAATCCGGCGTGCAGGGCGTCCGCGGTGACGGCGTGGTGGGCGGCCGGGATCGTCACGTCGATGACCGCCTCCGCGCCGGAGCGCCGGGCGACCTCGAGGGCGTCGGTCCCGGTGACGATCCCGGCCTGCTGCTCCTCGGGCACCACCTCGGAGACCGCGCGTTCCGCGGCTCCCTCGAGCAGGTCAGCCACCCCGACCAGCCGGGCCGCGTCGCTGCGCAACACCGTGCTGATCCACGCTCGGCCCATGCCGCCGGCGCCGATCACGACGACCGGGACGGGGGTTGGTGCTGTTGCGGCGGTGTGCGTGCTCATGCGCTCTTCCCTGCTGCTGCGGCGTCGCCCACGCCCTGGCCGACGGCGCCGGTGGTGAACCATTCGGTCTCATACCGGTCCAGGAAGGGCACTTGGCGGTCGGCGACCGCCGGCCGGGCCCACTGCACGCTGTTGGCGATCACGCGCCGGACCGCCTGGTGCTGATAGACGGGATAGTCCTGGTCACCGGGGCTGAAGTAGAAGATCTTGCCCTTGCCTCGCCGGAAGGTGCAGCCGGAGCGGAACACCTCTCCCCCGCTGAAGGAGGAGACGAAGACCAGCTCATCGGGCACCGGGATGTCGAAGTGCTCCCCGTACATCTCCTGCTCGGGGATGACGATCGGGTGCGGTACGCCCTCGGCGATCGGATGTGAGGGGTTCACGGTCCAGACCAGCTCACGGTCGGCCTCGTTGCGCCAGCGCAGCGTGCAGGTGGTGCCCATCAGCCGGATGAACGGCTTGGACCAGTGGCCGGAGTGCAGGACCACGAGGCCCATGCCGGCCAGCACATGCTTCTGGACCCGCTCGGCGACCTCGTCGGAGACCTCGTGGTGGGCCATGTGGCCCCACCAGGTGAGGACGTCGGTCGCCGCGAGGACCTCTTCGCTGAGCCCATGCTCAGGATCGTCCAGGAGGGCGAAGCGGGTGGTCACCTCGTCGCCGAGGTTCTCGACGATGCCGTCGCGGATCGCGGCGTGCATCCCTTCGGGATAGTGCTCTCGAACGCGCGGGTCGCGCTGCTCGTGGCGGTTCTCGCCCCAGACGGTGACGCGCAGGGGGCTGGTATTCATGGGCATGGGTGTCCTTGGGTGGGGTGAGGGGAGTCGTGGGTCATCCCGTGACAGCTCCGACGGTGAGGTCTGACTTCGTCGTCTCATATCTGAGAAGACTCATCGATTCGAATCAACTATGAGCGGAACGTCGGGTGCCCGAAATCATGTCCGACGTTCGCAGGCCATGCAAGCCCCATGGCGCATCACCGCCGGCAGCTCTCCTGAACGACTGTCGATTCGTATCCCGTCCGAATCGCGCCCGAAGTGCGACTCTGCTCCGATCGACTCCCGCGCGCTCCCGGAGCCACATCGAGGCGCCCCCGCATCTTCGCAGCGGGACGGTGCTAGCGTGCCGGGGTGACCGTTCCGGATGTTCGTCCCAGCTCCCCGTCCGCCGCTGCCGCGATCGGCTTCGATCGCGAGAAGTACATCGAGCTGCAGTCGCGGCACATCCAGCAGCGCCGCGAGGAGATCGGCGGAAAGCTGTACCTGGAGATGGGCGGCAAGCTCTTCGATGACCACCACGCCGCGAGAGTGCTGCCAGGCTTCACGCCGGACAACAAGATCGCGATGCTGCATCGGCTGAAGGATGAGCTGGAGATCCTGGTGTGCCTGAACGCCAAGGACCTCGAGCGGCAGAAGGTCCGCGCAGATCTGGGCATCTCCTACGAGGACGACATGCTGCGCCTCATCGATGTGTTCCGCGAGCATGGCTTCCTGGTGGAGAACGTGGTGCTCACCCAGCTGGAGGACTCCAACCACGTCGCGCATGCCTTCATCGAGCGGCTGCAGCGGCTGGGCCTGAACGTCGCCCGGCACACCGTGATCCCCGGCTACCCGCAGGACACCGAGCGGATCGTCTCCGCGCAGGGCCTCGGGGCGAACGAGTACTCGCACACCACCCGGGACCTGATCGTGGTGACGGCGCCGGGGCCGGGCTCCGGCAAGCTCGCCACCTGCCTCTCGCAGATCTACCACGACCATCAGAGCGGGATCAGCTCGGGATATGCGAAGTTCGAGACCTTCCCGATCTGGAACCTGCCGCTCGAGCATCCGGTGAACCTCGCCTATGAGTCAGCGACGGCAGATCTTGATGATCTGAACCTCATCGACCCCTTCCATCTCGCGACCTATGGCAAGCAGGTCACCAGCTACAACCGGGACGTCGAGGTGTTCCCGCTGCTGCGCACACTGCTGGAGCGGCTGACGGGCGACTCTCCCTACGCCTCCCCCACCGATATGGGGGTGAACCTCGCCGGCGACTGCATCGTGGATGACGCGGTGTGCCGCGAGGCGTCGCGCCAGGAGATCATCCGCCGCTATTACAAGGCGCTCATGCATGAGCGGATCAACGACGAGGAAGACGTCGTCTCCCAGCGGATCGGGATGATCATGTCCAAGGCGGGCTGCTCGCTCAGCGACCGCGCCGTGGTGGAGCCCGCCCTCGCGGTCGAGGCCCGCACCGGAGAGCCGGGCGCCGCGATCCAGCTGGCCGACGGCACAATCGTCGCCGGCAAGACCTCCCCCCTGCTGGGTTGCTCGGCGGCGATGCTGCTGAACGCGCTCAAGCACCTGGCCGGGCTCGAGGACTCCGTGCAGCTGCTCTCCCCCTCCTCGATCGAGCCGATCCAGACTCTGAAGACGGAGCATCTGGGCTCCCGGAACCCCCGCCTGCACACCGACGAGGTGCTGATCGCGCTGTCGGTCTCCGCCTCGAGCGACGAGAACGCCCGCCGTGCGATCGACCAGCTGCGCAGCCTGGCCGGCTGTGATGTGCACACCACCACGATCCTGGGCACGGTGGACGAGGACATCTTCCGCAACCTCGGGATCTCGGTGACCTCCGAGCCGCGGTTCCTGCACAAGGCGCTCTACCACAAGCGCTGAGCAGACCGGCCGCTCACCCCATCGCGTGCAGCATCAGCGCCGCGAGGAAGCCGAGGGTCCCGAGCAGCCCGGTGTACAGCGAGTCCTTCGCGAAGGCCTCGGGGATCATGGTGTCGGTGATCATGGCGAGGATCGCTCCGGCGGCGAGCGCGTTCACCACCGCGAGGGTCGCGGGAGGTGCCCCGTCCAGCAGCAGGAAGCCGGCGAGCGAGGCGAGCCCGGAGGCCAGCGCGATCGCACCCCAGATCCCGAACACGTACCTGCGGCTGCGCCCGGCACGCTTCCAGCCGGCGCTGCTGGAGAGCCCCTCCGGCACGTTGGAGATGAACACCGCGGCGAACATCGGGATGCTCAGTCCCGGGCCGGCGAGCACGCTGAGCCCGAGCACCATGGACTCGGGGATCCCATCCAGAAGGGCGCCGATCGCGATTGCTCCCCCGCTGCCGGACTGCTCGTCCTCGGAGGTCTGCTGCTCACCGCTGCGCTTGCGGTGCCGGGCGCCATAGCGGGCCAGCACGATGTTCAGTCCCACGTAGATCAGAGCGCCGGCGAGGAAGCCGCCGGCTGTGGCGAGCAGCCCGCCCTGGTCCATCGCGTCTGAGACCAGCTCGAAGGTGAGCGCGGAGATCAGCACCCCGGCGCCGAAGGCCATGATCCCTGCGACGATCGCCGGCGGGACCTTCACGAACCAGGCGATCGCGCTGCCGAGCAGCAGCGCACCGCCGACGATCAGCCCTGCCAGCAGGGCGAGCAGCCAGGGAGCCATGTCGTCTCCTCACGATCGATCGGGCGCGGTGGGTGCCGACGATAGCCCTCTCCTCAGCCGTGGACGGTGTCACCGTCGAGGACTCAGCCCACGACGGTCCTCAGCACCCGCGCCGGGGAGCCGACCACGAGGGCTCGTGCCGGCACGTCCTTGGTGACGACCGACGCCGCCGCGATCACCGCGTCATCCCCGATGGTGACGCCGGGCAGGATCGTGACGTTCGCGCCGACCCAGACGTTCTTACCGATCACCACCGGGGAGGGGTGCAGGTCCCCGCGGCGGCTGGGGGCGAGGTCATGGTTCAACGTGGCGATCACGGTGTTGTGACCGATGAGGCAGTCGTCACCGATCTCGAGCCCGCCCTGATCCTGAAAGCGGCAGCCGGCGTTGAGGAACACGCGCTTGCCCAGGCGGATGTTCTTGCCGAAGTCGGAGGTGAAGGGTGGGAAGAGGGTGACGCTCTCGTCGACCTGGCGACCGGTGAGCTCGGTGAGCAGCTCCCGCACGCGCGCCGGTGCGTGGTAGCTGCCGTTGAGCTCGCCGGTGACCCGCAGCGCTTCCTGGCTGGTCTCGTGCATCACGGCGTGCAAGGGGGAGTTCGCAGGCACCGTCTCGCCGGAGTCGAGGGCGCTGAGCAGGTCGGCGAGTGTCATGGAGCTGCCTTCTACGAGTGGCCGCGCCTCGATCAGGCGGCGAGTCGATCCAGCGTACCCAGCGGGTTCGCACCAGGTGGGCCGAGAGGCGGGCGCTGCACGGACTACCGTGCTCCCATGATGTCCGCCCGCTCTGCTCGCCGCTGGTTGCTGCGATCCCTGGTCGCCGTGCTCGTGCTGGTGCTGCTCGCGGTGGTGGGCATCGTGGCATGGAGCCGAATCGGCGTCATGTCCGCAGAGTCAGCACCGCTGCGCAGCGTCGTCGAGGACCCTCGCCTCTCGCTCGCCGAGACCGACACCTCGCTGCTCCTGCAGCCAGCGGAGTCCGGCCCCGCCCGCACCGGGCTCGTCTTCTACCCCGGGGCGAAGGTCGAGCCTGAGGCATATGTCGCGCGCCTGGCGGATCTGGTCACTGCGCAGGGCATGACCGTGGTGATCGTGAAGCCCACGCTGAACTTGGCCCTGCTGGATCGCCGCGACCTGGATCTCTTCACCGGTGCCGCGCCCGAGGTCGAGACCTGGCTCGTGGGCGGTCACTCGCTCGGCGGGGTGCGCGCCTGCCAGCTCGCCCTCGAGGCCGACGCTCTGGTGCTGTTCGCGGCGTACTGCGCCGACGACCTCTCCACTGCTCAGCTGCCCGTGCTGAGCCTCGCGGGCGGCGAGGATGGGCTCTCGACTCCGGCGGACATCCTCGCGCACCGTGACCGCCTGCCGAGCACTGCGACCATGGTCGAGGTCGACGGCGCGAGCCATGCGAGCTTCGGCGACTACGGTGCGCAGTCCGGAGACGGGACGGCGACCCTCTCCGACCAGGAGATGAATGTCGCGGTCAGCGCTGCGGTGGCCGAGTTCCTCGCGGCCCGCGGCTGAGAGATATTCCTCGGCGCCCCTGATGGAGCGGCGAAGAGGGGTGACCTGGCGTGAGAGAGTTTCTCGGTCTGCGCGCCGGATCGGGGATATCCGGCGCGCGGCCATGACCTGCCCCGTCGACCGCCCCTGGGACTCCGTGCTCTACTGGGCAGATGACTACGGATATCTCCCACCGCCGCCGGATGACCCGCACTGAAGCATTGGGCTGGAATCCAGACTGGTCCGTCGGAGACATCCGCCTGATCGGCGAGAACTTCGACCGGGTGGAAGCGGTGACCTTCTACCGCACCTCATCCAATGGCAGCGTCACCGCACAGGATGCCGAGGGACGCTCGGTGATGTACCTCTACCCGGGATATGTCGAGTTCCGCAAGGGGCTCGCACCCGAGGAGCGCCCCGAGCCGGACTGGCATGGACTGGCGCTGTCCTCCTTCCGCCCCCGCTCGGCCACGTCGTCCAAGGGCGAGGAGCGGCTCACCTTCTGCCCGAGCTGCTTCTACGCGCTTCCCTCGACCGGAGTGTGCGACACCTGTGACTGAGCAGGACCTGGCGCTGAGGAATCCCTCCTGTCTCGGTAGCCTGGCCCCGCCAGCGACGACGCCGGCCAGACTCTGAGGAGCGCCATGCCGATCACCCACCCCGCGCAGCCCGACTTCGCCTCCGCAGCCGAGCAGACGGTGTGGGATCACCTGAGCGTTCAGCTGCCGGACGACGCCGTGCTGATCGCCGGGCAGCGCCTCACCGCGGGAGGCGAGGAGATCGAGGCGGATCTTCTGGTGCTGTGGCCGGGCTTCGGCCTGGCGGTGATCGAGGTCAAGGGCGGGCGGGTCTCTCTGCGGGACGGGCGCTGGTATCAGGGTGACCGCAGCGGGCAGCGGGAGCTGAAGAAGTCCCCGATCGATCAGGCGCAGAAGGCGAAGCATCACCTCATCGAGTACCTCAACGCGGGAGCATCCCGGAACATCGGCCGCGCCGTGCACCTGGCTGTCCTGCCCTACACCGAGCTGCCGAGCGACTGGGACGTCCCCGAGGCACCGCGCGGCATCACCCTGGACAGCACCGACCTGCCCCGCCTCGCGGACCGGATCGTGCATGCCCTGAACGCCCAGACCCGTGGGGTGTACCCGCCGCTGGATGCGCAGCAGTGCGCCTACGCGGTGAAGCGGCTGCGTCGGACCCATCGCGCGATCGAGAACCATCAGCTGCTGGCCCGCGAGATCGCGGACGCAGGCAATGCGCGAACCAGTGAGCAGGAGAGGGCGATCGCGCTGCTGCGCTTCCAGCACCGGGCGCAGATCATCGGCGGGGCCGGTTCGGGCAAGACCCACCTGGCGATGATCAAGGCCCGCACCCTGGCCCGCGACGGCTTCCGCACAGCCCTGCTGTGCTACTCCCGCGGCCTGGCTCGGCACTTCCAGCTGCTCGCCGCCACGTGGCCTGAGGAGGAGCGACCCGCCTACGTCGGGCTCTTCCACGACCTCCCGGTGCGCTGGGGAGCGGAGACCGAGGAGCAGTTCGACGGCGATCCCGTCACCTACTACGAGGAGCATCTCCCCCGCCGTCTCGCCGAGCTCGCCGCCGTCCAGGATCCGGAGGAGCTGTTCGACGCGATCGTGGTCGATGAGGCGCAGGACTTCGCAGATGTCTGGTGGGACGGGCTGCAGCCATGCCTGCGGGATCCCGGGGAGGGGGTGCTATTCGTGTTCACCGACGAGCACCAGAGCGTGTTCGATCGGGAGGGCCGCGCCCCGATCACCCTGAATCCCTTCCCGCTGGACGATAACCTGCGCAACACCAAGTCGATCGCCCGCACCTTCGCGCCGCTCACCCCGCTCACGCAGAACCCGCGGATGGACGACGGAGCCCCGGTCCGCTACGTGGAGTCCCTCTCCGCGGAGGCGGTCGCCGCCGCCGACGATGTCGTCGAGCAGCTCATGGACGAGGGCTGGAAGCCCGGCCAGATCGCCCTGCTCACCACCCGCAGTCGTCACCCGGTCCAGAAGGAACAGGTGGAGCAGTACGGCTATGACGGCTACTGGGACGAGTTCTTCGCTGCGACGGATGTCTTCTACGGGCACGTGCTGAACTTCAAGGGCCTTGAGCGGCCCGTGGTGGTGCTCGCCATCAATGGCTTCGGCTCGGCCGAGCGTGCCCCGCAACTGCTGTACGTGGGGCTCTCACGGCCGCGGTCACTGCTGGTGGTGGTCGGGGATCAGGGCGAGATCTGGGATGCCGGCGGCGGCGATGTGCTGCAGAGGATCCGCGGCAGGTAGACGGAGGAAGGTCGCCGGGCCCCGGCGTCACTCCTCGACCGGCGCGTAGACCGCGGGGAGGACTGCCTGGGGAGAACCGGCGTGAGCTTCACCGAGGCGGCCTCGGTCCCCTTCGGAACGTCGAAGATCAGCTGGTACACCGCGTTCTCGCCGGGGGCGAGCTCTCTCATGGTGGGCTCCTTCGCCGGGTCCGTGGAGAGCAGACCGGACGGCTTCTGGCGAGAGTGGATCACTGTGTCGGCGTCGATGAGCTCGTAGGTGCTCAGAGGCGACAGCACCTCGGTGCTGTTGTTCGTCAGCGCGATCTCGACGACCACGAACTCTCCCTCGGCCGTGATCTCGTAGTCCGTCCCGGCGTAGAGCACGCCCGCCCGCTCGACTCCGGTGACCTCCATCGGGAAGGCCGCCGCGGCCTTCGCCGTCTCGGCGGCCTGGGCGGACGCTGTTGCCTCGACGGCCTCCTCGCTCTCCCTCTCCGCGGCCGCTGACCGGCTCTCGTCGGCCGCGGCCTCCGAGTGGGAGGCCTCCACCCTCGCCACGGCGTCGCGGCGCATCCCACCGATCACCACGAACACCTCCACGAGCACCAGCGCCAGACACACGACGCCGAACCCCACCACCGGACCCCAGAACCGCGCTCCCGTGGCCTTGGGCGGCATCTTGGCCTCATCAGGCCGCTCCTGCTCGTCCTGCTCGTCCATCTCGTCCCCCTCGTGCTCGCGCAGCCACCCCGGCGGCGTCCCCGGGGTCAGAATAACCAGGGAGCAGGAGGTGCGGAGCACCTCTGCGCGCGGCTCCCGGCCGCTGCGCATGCCGCGCGCGCCGAGCGAAAAACCCGGCTCGATTGATTGCCGCGAACCTCTTGACAAGACCGAGCCGCACCCCGCACTCTCTACGTCATACGAATAACGCGTCGTCGGGCGGACCGCCCAGCGACCGGACGACGAGGAGCACGGCATGGCGCAGCGCCCCACCATGCACGACGTGGCCGCGAAGGCCGGAGTGTCCCAGGCCGTCGTCTCCCTCGTGCTCAGCGGACGCTATGCGGGGCGCGCTTCCGAGACCACGGCCGAGCGCATCCGCGAGGCCTCCGCCGCGCTCGGCTACCGCACGAACCTCCAGGCGAAGACGCTGAAGACCGGCGTCTCCGAGATCGTCGGCCTGGTCGGCGACGACGTGGCCACCTCCCCCTTCTCGGGCCAGATGATCAAGGGCGCCCAGGATCGTGTCTGGGAGGAGGGCAGCACCCTGATGACCGTCGACACCGGAGGGGACGCCGCGCTCGAAGCCGCCGCGATCGACACGATGCTGTCCCACCAGGTGCGCGGTCTCCTGTACACGGCGATGTACCACCGCGAGCTCGACGTCCCCGACGCGGCGCTCGAGACCCGCGCCGTCGCCCTCAACGCCCGCGACCTCGCGGGCCGCATCCCCAGCGTCATCCCCGATGACGAGCAGGGCGGCTACGACGCGACGCAGGTCCTGATCGATGCGGGCCACACCCGCATCGGCATGATCAACATCTTCCCCCGGGAGGGGATCCCCGCGGCCCGCGATCGACGCCGCGGCTACGAGCGCGCCCTGACCGAGGCCGGCATCGTCCCGGATCCGGACCTCCTCTTCGCCGGCGAAGGCAACCACAGCAGCGGCCACGATGGCGCGCACGCCCTGCTCGGCCTGGACGATCCCGCCACCGCGATCTTCTGCGGCAACGACCGTACGGCCCTGGGCGCCTATCAGGCGATCTATGACCTCGGCCTGAGCATCCCCGAGAACGTCTCGATCGTCGGCTTCGACGACCAGGACATCCTGCGGGACTACTTCCACCCGGGGCTCACCACCGTGGCGCTCCCCTTCATCGCGATGGGCGAGCGTGCCGCCGCGCTCGTCCTGGATCCGACCGCCCCGGCCGCGACCCACGCCATCCCCTGCCCCGTGATCCATCGCGGATCCGTCGCTCCACCGAAAGGACGCTGACGCATGACCACCGACACCGCCGTCGGGCCTCCGACCTCTCAGGCACCCGTGCCGCCGGAGCTCTCGCACCCGCCGTCCCGCAGATCCACCTCGCGCCAGACCCGCCTGCGAAGGATCCTCCACAGCTGGCAGTTATACGTACTACTCGCGCCGGCCGTCCTCTACCTGATCGTGTTCAAGTACTGGCCGATGTACGGCGCGCAGATCGCATTCCGCGAGTACAACCCGGTCGACGGCTTCTTCTGGAGCCCCTGGGTCGGTCTGGAGCACTTCGAGGCCTTCGTCACGAGCTTCCAGTTCGAGCGCATCGTCGCGAACACGCTGACGATCAACACCGTGGGCCTGCTTGTCGCGTTCCCGGTGCCGATCATCCTGGCCCTGATCGTGAACCAGCTGCCCAGCGAACGCTTCAAGCGGCTCACGCAGACCGTCCTGTACTCGCCCTCATTCATCTCGGTGGTGGTGGTCGTGGGCATGATCCACCTCCTCTTCTCGCCGAGCTCGGGCCTGGTCAACCATCTGATCACGACCTTCGGCGGCCAGCCGATCTTCTTCATGGGCGCCCCGGAGTGGTTCCGCCCGCTCTACATCGGCTCCGACGTGTGGCAGAACGCCGGCTTCTCGATGATCATCTACCTCGCCGCTCTCACCGCGATCGATCCCTCGCTCCATGAGGCCGCGCGCATGGACGGGGCGAACCGCTTCCAGCGGATCCGGCACATCGACATCCCCGGGATCCTCCCGGTGATCACGATCCTGTTCATCCTCGCCGTCGGCAACATCTTCAACCTCGGCTTCGAGAAGGTCTACCTGATGCAGACCGACCTGAACCTGCCCACCTCCGAAGTCATCAACACCTATGTGTACAAGGTCGGCCTGCAGGGCGCCCAGTTCAGCTACTCGGCGGCCATCGGGCTGTTCAACTCCGTCCTGAACCTCCTCCTTCTGGTGACCTTCAACTGGGTCGCGAAGAAGGCCAACCAGTCGAGCCTGTGGTGATACCGATGACAACACCGACCAATACTCTTCGGGGCACGCTCCCCGACCTCGCACCCCGTCGCCAGAGCCTTGCGCAGCGCCTCGCCGACCCGCTCTTCGCGGTCGTCACCTACGGGCTCATCGCGATCACGATGCTCGTGATCGTCTATCCGCTGTACTTCATCGTCATCGCCTCGATCTCGGACCCGAACCTGGTCCAGCAGGGCAAGGTCGTCCTGCTCCCCAAGGGCATCACCTTCGACGGGTACCTCACGATCTTCGGCACCTCGACCATCGTGCGCGGCTTCCTGAACTCGGTGGTCTACACCGTGGTCGGCACCGTGATCAGCGTGACGATGATCCTCTTCGGGGCCTACGCCCTGGCCCGCAAGGACATGCCCGGCCGGAACCTGTTCATGATCCTGTTCGTGATCACGATGTTCTTCGACGGCGGCATGATCGCGCGCTATCTCGTGGTCAAGGAGCTCGGGATGCTCGACACCATGTGGGCCGTGGTGCTGCCCGGCGCGGTGGGCGTCTGGAACCTCATCATCGCCCGCACCTTCTTCGAGCAGAACCTCTCCCCCGAGCTGAGGGAGGCCTCCCAGCTGGACGGCGCCTCCGACTTCCGCTTCTTCTTCGGCATCGCACTGCCCCTGTCGAAGCCGCTCGTCGTGCTCATGGCGATGATCCACATCGTGGCGAACTGGAACGCCTTCTTCGACGCGATGATCTACCTCAGCGACGAGTCGAAGTACCCCCTCCAGCTGATCCTGCGCAACGTGCTCATCCAGTCGCAGGCCTCCGCCTCCGGCATGGACATGGCATCGATGGACTCCACCGCCGCGGCCCAGAAGATGGGCGAGCTGCTGAAGTACTCGATGATCGTCGTCTCCACGATCCCGCTGCTCATCGCCTTCCCCTTCCTCCAGCGCTACTTCGTCAAGGGCGCCACCCTCGGCGCCCTGAAGAGCTGACCGATCCCCCGCCGGCCACCCTTGCCCCTCCTCTGCAGTCCCCCCGGTTATACGAACAACTGCACGGCAATCCGTGACGAAGGAGTCTCACCATGCTGACCCAACCCCTGCTGACCCGTTCCCTGCTCTCCCGCCGCCGGTTCACGCTTGGCGCCACCGCTCTCTCCCTGACCGCCGGCCTCGCCGCCTGCGGGCGGCCCTCCGCGAAGGAGACCGAGGACCTGTCCGCCGAGGTCGGGCTCACCGACTCCGGCCTGCCGATCGTCGAGGAGGAGCTCACGCTCCGGTTCGGCGGAGCGAAGTCCGCGCTCGCCCCCGATTACGAGTCCATGGAGCTCGTGAAGACCTGGGCTTCTGACTCCGGCATCACCATCTCCTGGGACAACGAGCCGGACGAGGTCTGGGCCGAGAAGAAGAACCTCCTCCTGGCCAGCGGTGAGCTGCCCGATGCGCTGTTCAACTCGGGCCTGTCCGATGCCGAGGTCGCGAAGTACGGCGCCAACGGCACGCTGCTCGCTCTCAACGATCTCATCGAGGAGCACGCCCCGATCCTCCGGGCCCGGCTCGAGGAGCGGCCCGACATCCGGGCCGCCATGACCGCCTCCGACGGCAACATCTACACGCTCCCGAAGGTCGAGGAGATGGGCCTGGTGGCCTTCCCCTCGATGCTCTTCATCGACACCGGATGGCTGGATGAGCTCGGTCTGTCGATGCCCACCACCGTCGACGAGTACCACGAGGCGCTGCTCGCCTTCAAGGAGTCCGGGCCCGGGGCGCTCCCCCTGTCCTTCATGGGAAGCAGCTCGCTCGGCGATCTCATCGCCGCCATCGGCGGTCAGGTCGTCACCCCCGATCACCGCATCGTGGAGGACGGCGAGGTCCAGTTCACCGCGAACAAGGACGGCTACCGCGACGCGATCGCCGTGCTTCACACGTGGTTCACCGAGGGGCTGATCGACCAGGAGGCCTTCTCCCAGGACTACGTGAAGATGGTCGCCAAGGGCAAGCTGGAGCCGAAGGCGCTGGGCTCGTTCTACTTCTGGGAGGCACCCGAGGTGGTCGGCCCGGAGCGTGCCGACAGCTATGAGCTGGTCCCGCTGTTCCCCGGTCCCGACGGCGTCATCCGGGCCTGCGTCGCGAACAACCAGGAGATCAATCGCGGAGCCTTCGCGATCACGCGCACCAATGAGTACGCCGCGGCGACCATGCGCTGGGTCGACATGCTCTTCGACCCGGTCATGAGCGCCCAGACGAACTGGGGGCCGATCGGCGCCTCGCAGGAGATGAACGGCGAGGGCATGCTCGAGCAGATCCCCGTGGAGGGCGGCCAGACCGAGCAGGAGCGACGCGTCAAGGTCGCCCCGGGCGGACCGCTCATGGTCACCGCCGACGACTTCGCGAACGTCGTGCTCGCCGAACCCCGGGCCGCGGTCCGCCAGGAGCAGATCGCCGAGCACTTCGAGCCGCACCGTGCGAACGAGCAGTACCCGCCGGTGATGCTCTCGGTCGAGGAGCTGAACCGGATCAGCACGCTCGAGGCCGACGTCACCACGCTCGTGAACGAGAAGATCGCCACCTGGATCGTCAAGGGCGGCATCGAGGACGAGTGGGACGGCTACGTGACCCAGCTCGAGACGATGGGACTGCCCGAGATCGTCGAGGTCTACCAGACCGCCCACGACCGCTTCACCGAGAACTCCTGACCCCGTGCCCCGCGCCGCCGGCGCCAGCACTCCCCCATCCACTCCTGACGACTGAGAGATCATGACTCCCACCGCCCTGTCCGCATCTCGTACCGAGCTGTTCCGTCCTCGTTTCCATCTGACCCCAGAAGCCACCTGGATGAACGACCCCAACGGTCTGATCCGGTACGACGGCCGCTGGCACGCGTTCTATCAGAACAACCCCCACGGCAGCCTCTGGGGGAATCTCTCCTGGGGCCACGCGGTCTCCGACGACCTCGCGACGTGGACGCATCTGCCGGTCGCGCTGCCCTGCTCGGAGAACGAGATGATCTTCTCCGGCAGCGTCGTCCACGACGCCGCCAACAGCTCCGGGCTGGCCGCACCGGGCGAGCCGGGGCCTCTGGTCGCCTTCTACACCAGTGCGTACTCGGAGTCCCATCCCACCCGCGCCGGGATCCAGGCCCAGTCCATCGCCTACTCGACCGACGGCGGCACGGTGTGGACGTATTACGAGGGCAACCCCATCCTGGACCGCGACTCCAAGAACTTCCGCGATCCCAAGGTGTTCTTCCACCCCGAGACCGAACGCTGGGTGATGGTCACGGTCGAGGCCGTCGACTACCGCGTCCACCTGTTCACCTCCTCGGATCTGCTCACCTGGGAGCCCTCCTCGACGTTCGCGCATCCCGAGGTGGACGGCGGGATCTGGGAGTGCCCCGATCTGCTGCGGGTGCCCGTCTCGGGCCCCGGGGCACGGCCCGGGCAGGAGGCCTGGGTGCTCGTGCTCAGCACCAACCCCGGGGGGCCTGCCGGCGGATCGGGCACCTATCTGCTGATCGGCGACTTCGACGGTCGCCGCTTCTCCTCCGAGGGATCGCCGCGCCCTCTGGATCTGGGACCCGACTGCTATGCGGCGGTCTCCTTCTCCGGCGTGGAGGGGGACCCTGTGCTGCTGGGCTGGATGAACAATTGGGCGTACGCGACGCAGACCCCCACCGATCCCTGGCGCTCGGCGATGACCCTGCCGCGGACGCTGCACCTCGCGGCGACGGTCGACGGCTCGCTCGAGGTGATCCAGCACCTCGTGGTGCCGTCGGAGATCCGCACGCTCGAGCTCGGCGACGGTGCCGCCGACGGCTCCAGCGAGTCGACGATGCTGGACGCCGAGGAGCCGTTCCGTGTCCGCGGGACTCTGTCGGCCCTCGATCCGCAGCAGCTGGTGCTGCGGTTCGCCGACGGCTCCTCGCAGGCCCAGACCCTCGTCCTCTCGATGGATGCGCAGGGCCGCGTCGTCCTGGACCGCAGCGCTGCTCATGCGGCACCGTTCGCCCCGGACCACTCGCTCTCGCATCCGTATGCTCCCCGGGTCCCGAGCGACCGCGTGTCCTACGACCTGATCGTGGACCGGTCCTGCATCGACCTCGAGCTGGACGGGGGCCGCGCCGTGGTCTCCCAGCAGATCTTCCCCGGGGGCTCGGAGGTCACCGTCAGCCTGGAACCCGCCGAATGAGCCAGCCGGGAGGAGATCGGGCCGGGCAGGTGCTGGTGGTCGGCGAGGCGCTGGTGGACCTCGTCCGCACCGCAGATGGCGAGGCCCGTGCCCATCCCGGAGGAAGTCCGGCCAATATCGCCGTCGGCCTGTCCCGGCTCGGAGTCCCGACCGAGCTGCTGACCGCTCTCGGCGCGGACGCGCACGGCGATCTGCTGCGGTCGCATCTCGCGACCGCCGGGGTCCGTGTGCGTCCGACGCCGCTGGCGCGGGCGACCTCGACCGCCGAGGCGCAGCTCGCCGCCGACGGGTCTGCCGGCTACCTCTTCGAGGTCGACTGGGAGCCCGGCCCGTTCACGGCTGGGCCCGTCCGGGTCCTGCACACCGGTTCGCTCGCGATGGTCCTCGAACCGGGGGCGAGCCAGGTCCTCGCAGCACTCGCGGCGGCGGGGCCGGGGATCGTGATCAGCATCGACCCGAACGTGCGCCCCGGCCTCGGCCTGCCTCGGGAGCAGGTGCACGCGCAGCTCGAGGGCTTCGCGGCCCGCGCGCATCTGGTGAAGCTGAGCGACGAGGACCTCGCCTGGGTGTATCCCGGAGCCACCGTCGAGGAGGCCTCCGCCCACCTGCACCGCCTCGGGGTGCACCTGGTCGTGGTGACCCGCGGGGCGGACGGCTGCGCCCTCTCGGGCCCGGACTGGCGCAGCGAGCTGCCAGCGCCGACGGCGGCGGTGATCGACACGATCGGTGCCGGAGACTCGTTCATGTCGGGTCTGCTCTTCGCGCTGCTGGCCGCCGGCGGCCAGCGCGAGCTGCTCGCGGGGACGGTGTCCCGGCAGCAGGCCGAGGCCTGGGCGCGCACGGCGATGCGCTGTGCGGCGATCACCGTCGGCCGGGCCGGGGCGCAGCCGCCGTTCGTCGACGAGCTGCCCCCGGAGGCTCAGAGCGAGACGATCAGCAGCGTCCCGCCGAACACGATGCCGGAGGCGATGAGCACGATCGTGGTGTAGCCGAGGATGTCGCGCATCTTCAGCCCGGCGATCGCCAGCAGCGGGATCGCCCAGAACGGCTGGATCATATTCGTCCACTGGTCGCCGTAGGAGACGGCCATGATGGTGATCGCCGGGTCCACGCCGAGCTCGGCGCCAGCATTGAGCATGATCGGCCCCTGCACCGCGAACTGCCCACCGCCGGAGGGGACGAAGAAGTTCACCAGGCCCGCCGCGAGGAAGGCGAACAGGCCGAAGGTGGTGGTGTTGGAGACCGACACGAAGGCATCGGAGAAGACCTGCACCAGCCCGGAGCCGACCATCATCCCCAGGATCCCGGCATAGAGCGGGAACTGCAGCAGGATCTCACCCACGTTGGAGGCGGCGTTCTTGGTGAGGTGGACCAGCTCGAAGGGGTTCTTCACCAGCAGCAGGATCAGGGCCAGGAAGGACCAGTTCACGGTGTCCAGGGTCAGGGTGCCGCCGCGGGTGAAGTGCAGCACCAGGTACGCCACCAGCGCGAGACCGGTCAGCCCGGTCACCAGGCGGCTCGCGTCGAGCCGGTCGGCCGGGGTCACGATCTTCTCCTGCCCGTCGTCCATCACGTCACGGGCGTCGATGGTCAGCTCCGTGATGGAGTCGCCCTTGCGCGGAGCGACCAGGAACAGCGCGACGGCGACGAAGAGGATCGTGACCACCGCGGCGATCATGTTCCAGCCGGAGAAGACCGTCTCGGACATGGGGACGGTCTGGCCGCCGAGTGACTCCGCGAGGAACGATCCCTCGGTCGCGGCGGTGAGCGGGCCCGAGGCCGAGTAGCCCATGTGCCAGACGACGAAGCCGCCGAAGCCCGCGGCCACCAGCATCGGGAAGTGGAGCTTGAGCCCGCGCTCGCGTCCCTGGTAGGCCACCTCGCGGGCCAGCAGACCGCCGACCACCAGGCCCAACCCCCAGGTGATGAGGGACGCCGCAGCCGCCACCACGAAGACGAAGACGTAGGCCGTCAGCTCGGTCTTCGGGATCGAGGCGAGAAAGGCCAGCAGCTTCCGCACCGGTCCGGTGTTGGCCAAGATGTGGCCCAGCAGCAGGATCAGCGCCATCTGGGTCATGAAGGCCAGCAGTCCGGCAAGTCCGTCTCCCCAGTGCACGACGAGATCGGCCGGCCCGGTATCGGTGAGGATCAGGCCCAGGATCGCCACGATGAAGGTCAGGACGATCGAGAACACCAGGGCGGAGGGGATGAAACGCTCCACCACATGGTTCAGAGGGCGCATGGCGCGTGAGATCGCCGTGCCCTCCTTCCTGGTGCTGCGGGTTTCGGGCGCGCTGGACATCGGGGGTGCTCCTCAGGGGGAAGTGGGGCCGGTCTGCACTGCTCTGTGCAGGTGACGGGGCCCTCAGCGGTTGTGGCGTGAACCACCATAGAACGAATCGGGTCATGGCGTGGCGCGATTCCCACGCCCGTGCGTGCGCTCAGGTGGAGCGGGTCAGGTGACGGACAACTGCGAGCGTGAGCAGCGCAGACAGCACCGGGAGCACGGTCCCGAGGGCGAGGAATGCTCCGAAGCTTTCGGTGTAGTCCTGCATCCAGGCGAAATTCATGCCGAAGAAGCCGGTCATGAGCGTGAGCGGGAGGAAGATCATCGCGACCAGGGTCAGCCGCTCGGAGACGAGCACTCCCTGCTCGGCGAGGAGGTCTCCGAGCATCGCGTAGAGACGGGAGGACGCTGAACGATTCGCGTCGAACACCGCTGCCGCTCGTCCCAGCCCTCGCTGCTCCGCCTCGGGCACCGGTTGTGCGAGCTCCTCGTCCGGAGAGGTCAGACGATGAAGCACCGCCTGGATCTCCTGGATCCGGAACAGGTCCGAGCGGAGACGCCCCAACACCCGGCACTGCGGTGAGGAGGTGAAGCCGGTCGTGCGGTCTTCGAGTTCCTCGCCCTGCAGACCCTCTCGATGCTCATGCACATCATTCGTGGTCTCAGCGATATCCATCGATCCCACACCTCCTCGACGCTCAGACAGGTGGCGGTGGTGACGCCATACGCTCCATATTCGTCGATCCGAGCGAGCTGCATGCAGTCTGGCCGAGATCAGCCGTGCCAGCACCCCATGCCCTTCCTGCTGGTGGGTCTCGGCAACGCGCTGATCTGGGGGCCGTTGTCGCTGACGGCGACCCGCAACTTACCTCCGTCGCAGGCCGGAGCGGGATCCGGGGTGTACAACGAGACCCGCCAGGTCGGTTCGGTGCTGGGAGCGGCGGGGATCGCGACCGTCATGAGCGACCGCATCACCGTGCGCTTCAGCGAAGTTGTCGGGGGTGATCCTGGGGCGGCGATGTCCTCCGGAGGTGGCTCCTCGAGCGCAGACCTGCCACCGCTCCTGCTGGAGCCCTTCGCCTCTGCCATGGCGGACGCGATGCTGCTTCCGGTGATGCTGTCGCTGGTGGGCGTGCTCGTGTCCTTCGCGATCGGCAAGCCGGTGGATTCAGGGGCGTGGGAAGAAGACGCCTGAGCAAGCCGTTGCGCGGACGTACCTGGTCAGCGTTCAGGAGGTGCGGCTGTCCACAGGCGCTGCGCCTGGGTCACCGCCCCGCGGCCCACCCGAATACAGTGGCGGTCATGACCTCTTCGCGCGCCGCCGATCCGCTCTCCGCACTCCGTGAGGGTGAAGCCGGGCAGGGGGACGCAGCGCTGGAGATCCTCTCGACCGTCTTCGGCTATGACTCCTTCCGCGGCGATCAGGCCGCGATCATCGAGCAGGTCGCCCGCGGTGGGGACGCGGTGGTGCTGATGCCCACCGGTGGCGGCAAGTCGCTGTGCTACCAGATCCCCTCACTGCTGCGCGAGGGAACCGGCATCGTGGTCTCGCCGCTGATCGCGCTGATGAGCGACCAGGTCGCGGCGCTCGAGGCCGTCGGACTCCGCGCCGCCTACCTGAACTCGACCCTGGACTTCCATGAGGCGCAGGCGGTCGAGCAGCAGCTGCTGGCCGGTGAGCTGGACCTGCTGTACATGGCGCCCGAGCGACTGGTCCTCCCCCGCACCCAGGAGCTGCTGCACCGAGCCCGGCTGGCTTTGTTCGCGATCGACGAAGCGCACTGCGTCTCGCAGTGGGGGCACGATTTCCGTCCCGACTACCTGGGACTGTCGGTGCTCGCCCAGACCTTCCCCGCCGTGCCGCGGATCGCGCTGACCGCGACCGCCACCGAGGCCACCCATCGCGAGCTCACCGAGCGGCTGCAGATGCAGGAGGCGGAGCACTTCGTCTCCAGCTTCGACCGTCCCAACATCCAGTACCGCATCGAGCCCAAGGCCTCGCCCCGCGAGCAGCTGCTGCGGCTGATCACCACCGAGCACGAAGGCGAATCCGGCATCGTGTACTGCCTGTCCCGCAAGAGCGTGGAGCAGACCGCCGAGGCGCTGGTCGCGCGGGGCATCCCGGCGCTGCCGTATCACGCGGGTCTCGATGCGGCGGTGCGCCAGGACCACCAGGAGCGGTTCCTGCGCGCCGATGGCCTGATCATCGTGGCGACCATCGCCTTCGGGATGGGCATCGACAAGCCCGACGTCCGCTTCGTCGCCCATCTCGACCTGCCCAAGTCGATCGAGGGCTACTACCAGGAGACCGGCCGTGCGGGCCGCGACGGGCAGCCCTCCACCGCCTGGATGGCCTACGGCCTGGGCGATGTCGTCAGCCAGCGCAAGTTCATCGACACCGGAGAGAGCAGCGAGCTCTTCAAGCGCAATGCCCGTTCCCACCTGGACGCGATGCTCGCCCTGTGCGAGACGGTCTCCTGTCGCCGCGTGCAGTTGTTGAGCTACTTCGGCCAGGAGGCGGATTTCGAGGCCTGCGGGAACTGCGACACCTGCCTGAACCCGCCGCAGACCTGGGACGCCACCGTCGCCGCGCAGAAGCTGCTCTCGGCACTGATCCGGCTGGACCGTGAGCGGGGCCAGAAGTTCGGCTCCGGGCAGGTCGTCGAAGTGCTGCTGGGACGGGAGAACGAGCGCTCCGGCCAGTCCCGCCACCAGGAGCTGAGTGTCTGGGGCATCGGCGGCGAGCTCAGCGAGAAGGAATGGCGCACAGTCATCCGCCAGCTCCTGGCCCGCGGCATCGTGGAGGCCGAGGGCGAGTACGGGGTGCTGGTCCCCGGGCCCCAGGCCGGCCCGGTGCTGCGCAGCGAGGTCTCCGTCGAGCTCGCGGTGGACCGCACCCCGAAGCGCCCCGCACGCGGAGGCGGCCGACGCACTGCCGGCGCCTCCCGTGCGGCCGACAGCCTCGAGCCGGCGCAGCGGGAACGCTTCGAGGCGCTGCGCACCTGGCGCACCGCCGTGGCCACGGCGAAGCAGATCCCGCCCTACATGGTGTTCTCCGACGCCACCCTGGTGGGGATCATCGACGCCCGCCCGGAGTCGGTCTCTCAGCTCGGAGCGGTCAGCGGCGTCGGCGCGAAGAAGCTCGCCGAGTACGGGGAGGACGTGCTGGGCGCGCTGACGGGGCCTGCGGCGGACTGAACGAGCGGGTTGAACGGGCTGGTTGAACGGGCTGGTTGAACGGGCTGGGCTCCGAACGTCGCACCTCCGCGGGAGACTGTCCCCATGAGCTACGAATGGGTGCGCGGCACCTGCCCGCGCTGCGGCACCGACCAGGTGCTCCACCACGAGATCGGCATGCCGATGCTCGAGGCCTACGAGTCCTCCCCGTCATGGGTGATCTGGGAAGGATGCACGGGCCTGGGCCCGGACCGGGAGTGCCAGGACTGCGGGCACGCCTGGCAGTCCGGCGACGTCGGCTTCGCCGAGGAGCCCGAGCCCTGGTATGACTCGCGCACGGACGAGGAGCATCCCGGCGCTCCCGCGCCGCTGCGCGTGGTCGGTGCGGTGATCGTGCGTGGCGACCAGATCCTCGCCGCCCGTCGCGCACCGGGCAGGAGCGCGGCAGGCCTCTGGGAGTTCCCCGGCGGGAAGGTCGAGCCGGGCGAATCCCCGCAGCAGGCCCTGCGCCGGGAGGTGCGGGAGGAGATGGGCGTCGAGGTGGAGATCGGGTGGCTGATCGGCCGTGGTGAGGCTGACGCCGGTGACCGCGACCTCCACCTGGACTGCTATTGGGCGCGTCTGGAGGCGATGGAGCCCGTCAGCAGCACCGATCATGACCGGTGGGAGTGGGTGGACCGTACCCGTCTGCAGGGCCGCGACTGGGCGGGCCCCGACGTGCCGATCGTGGAAGTCATCGTCGGCGGGGCCGTGCCGCGGTTCCAGACCGGCTGAACCCGCAGCCCGACCGCGAGCTCACCCGAGCGTGCCCGGAATCATCCGAGCGTGCCCCGCCCCCACTGCGCCTGGAACGCCGCGCGCCGCTTCTCCTGTTCGATCGGATCCGGCACCGGCAGCGAGGCGATGAGCTTGCGCGTGTACTCGTGGGAAGGTCGCTGCAGCACGTCCGGGCCGTGGCCGTCCTCGACCAGGTCCCCGCGGAAGAGCACCCCGATGCGATGGGCGAGGGAGTCCACCACCGCGAGGTCGTGGCTGATGAACAGCGCGGCGAAGCCCAGCCTCGCCTGCAGCTCGCGGAACAGGTCCAGCACCGTCGCCTGCACCGAGACATCCAGCGCGCTGGTCGGCTCGTCGGCGATCAGCAGCTCGGGCTCGAGCACCAGGGCGCGGGCCAGGGAGATGCGCTGGCGCTGGCCGCCGGAGAGCTCATGGGGATAGCGCTCGGCGTAGGCGCCCGGCAGCTCGACCGCCTCCAGCAGCGAGCGCACCCGGGTGCCGCGCTCGGTGGGGCTCAGCTGCTGCTCGTGCACGATCAGCGGTTCGGCGATGCACTGCTCGATGGTCAGGTGCGGGTTGAAGGAGGTCGCCGGGTCCTGGAAGACGAACCCGATCCGTCGGCGCAGGGGTTTGAAGGACTTCTCCCGCATCCCGTTCATCTCGTGCCCCAGCACGGAAAGGCTGCCGCCGGTGGTGCGCTCGAGACCCGCGATCGCGCGGCCGATGGTGGTCTTGCCGGAGCCGGACTCCCCCACCAGGCCGTACACCTCACCGGCGCGGATCTGGAAATCCACGCCCTTGACCGCGCGGAAGGCGGGCTTGCCCATCCGTCCCGGATACTCGATGACGAGGTCCTTCGCGACCACCACCGGCTCCGCGGCCTCGATCGTCTGCTGCTGCTCGGTGCTCAGCGCGGTCCAGGCCGAGTTCCGGCCCAGGTGCGGCACCGCGGCGAGCAGCTTCTGCGTGTACTCCTCGCGGGGGTTCGCGAACAGCTCCTTGACCCCGGCCCGTTCGATGATCCGCCCGTGGTGCATCACGGCGACGGAGTCGGCGAGATCCGCGACCACGCCCATGTTGTGGGTGATCACGATGATCGAGGTGCCGTGGCTCTCGCGGATGTCTCGCAGCAGGCCGAGGATCTCGGCCTGCACGGTGACGTCCAGGGCGGTGGTGGGCTCATCCGCGACGATCAGCTCGGCGCCCAGTGCGAGCGCCATCGCGATCATGATGCGCTGCTTCTGCCCGCCGGAGAACTCGTGAGGGTAGCGGTCGATCCGCTCGGCTGCGTCCGGGATCCCCACTGATTCGAGCGCGCGGACCGCTTCGGCGCGGATCTCCTTCCTGGTGATCTTCGGGCGGTGCGCGCGCAGCCCCTCGCCGAGCTGCCACCAGATGGGGAAGACCGGGTTCAGGGCGCTGCTGGGCTCCTGGAAGATCATTGAGACGTCCTCGCCGCGCAGGGCGCGCATGCGCGCGGCGGACAGTCCCACCAGATCGGTGCCCGAGACGATCACGGCGCCGGAGGACTCCGCCGTCTCGGGGAGCAGCCCCAGCACGGCGCGCGCCGTCACGGACTTCCCCGACCCGGACTCGCCGACGATCGCGAGGATCTCCCCGGGGGCGACCTCGAGGCTCACCCCGTCGACCGCGTGGACGTCCCCGGCGTCGGTCGCGAAGCGGACATCGAGATCCTGGATCGCCAGGCGCGGATCCTGGTTCTGCGTGGCGGTCATGCCGTCACCTGCTTCTGCACATTCCTGCGCTGCTTGCGGCGGCGGCGGCGGGTGCGCAGGCGCGGGTCGTTGAGGTCGTTGATGGACTCGCCCACGAGGGTCACACCGAGCACAGCCAGGGCGATCGCGATGCCCGGGAACATCCCGGTCCACCAGATCCCGCTGGTCGCATCGGCCATCGCACGGTTGAGGTCATAGCCCCACTCGGAGGCACTGGTGGGCTCGATCCCGAAGCCCAGGAACCCCAGCGCCGCCAGGGTGAGGATCGACTCCGAGGCGTTCAGCGTGAAGATCAGCGGCAGGGTACGGGTGGCGTTGCGCAGCAGGTGCGTGCCCATGATGCGGCGGTGCCCGGTGCCCACCACCTTCGCGGCCTCGACGAACGGCTCGGCCTTCAGCCGCACCACCTCGGCGCGGATCACCCGGAAGTACTGCGGGATGAACACCACGGTGATGGAGATCGCGGCGGCCGCGATCCCGCCCCAGGCGTTGGACTGCCCGCCGGAGATCACGATGGACATGACGATCGCGAGCAGCAGGGAGGGGAAGGCGTAGACCGCGTCGGCCACCATCACCAGCAGCCGGTCCAGCCAGCCTCCGACATATCCGGAGAGCAGCCCCAGGGCGACTCCGATGAACAGGGAGGCGGCGACCGCACAGGCCATCACCGCGACCGCGGTGCGGGTCCCCCAGATCACCCTCGAGAGCACATCGAAACCGGTGACGGTGGTGCCCAGCGGATGCGCGGCCGACGGCGGCTGCTGGGTGCCGAAGCGGGTCCCGTCGACTCCGGTCTCGGCGAAGCCGTAGGGCGCGAGCAGCGGGGCGAACAGGGCGGTGAGCAGCAGGATGCCGACCAGCACGGTGCCGGTGAGCAGCATGCCGCGCTGCAGGCCGACGCTGCTGCGCAGGTGGCTGATGATCGGCAGTCGCAGGTACCAGGGGGTCCCCCGTCGGGCGGCGACGGCGCCTGCCTCAGCGGCCAGGGCGGTCGCGGCCGGATCACCCTCGCCGACGGGTTCGGGGTTCGAGAGCGTCATCGCAGTTCCTCACTCATCTCAGTACCTCACTCGCGGGTCGATGAGCGCGGCGATCACGTCGACCACGAAGTTCGAGACCGCGACGATCACGGCGAGCAGCATGACGATCCCCTGCACGGCGACGTAGTCGCGGGCCTTCATGTACTCGGCGAGCATGTAGCCCAGGCCGTTCCACTCGAAGGTGGTCTCGGTGAGCACCGCACCGCCGAGCATCAGCGCGACCTGCATGCCCATCACGGTGATGATCGGGATCAGCGCCGGTCGCAGCGCATGCCGGGTGGTCAGCCGGCTCTCGGCCACACCGCGGGAGCGCGCCGATTCGATGTACTGCATCTCCTGGGTGCCGATCATGTTCGTGCGCACCAGGCGCAGGAAGATGCCGCCGGTGAGGATGCCGAGCGCCACGGCCGGCAGGATCGCGTGCCGGACCACATCGCCCAGCAGCTCCATGTCACCCAGTCGCAGCGCGTCCAGCAGGTAGAGCGGAGTGGGGTTCAGGATCTTGCTCATGGTGATCTGCCCGCCGGTGGACAGCCTCCCGGCCACCGGCAGCCAGCCCAGTCCCACGGAGAACACGAGCTTCAGCAGCAGACCCACGAAGAACACGGGAGTGGCATAGCCGAGGATCGCGATGATCCGCAGCACCGCGTCGGGCCAGCGGTCCCGGGTGCGGGCCGCGACCATCCCCAGCGGCACGCCCAGCAGCAGCGCCACCACGAGGGCGTACATGACCAGCTCAAGGGTGGCCGCCCCATAGGTGGTCAGCACCTCGGAGACCGGGGTGTTGTCGGAATAGGTGGTGCCGAAGTCTCCGCGCAGCACCCCGCCGAGATAGTCGAAGTACTGCACGATCAGCGGCCGGTCATATCCGGCCGCTGCACGGCGCTCGGCGAGCTGTGCGGGGGTGAGGCGTCCGCCCAGGGCCGCCGTGAGCGGGTCCCCGGTGATCCTCATCAGGAAGAACACCATCGTCATCAGGATGAAGATGGTGGGGATGATGAGGAGGAAGCGGACCAGGATGTAGCGGCCGAGACCGCCCCCCGACCCTCGCCTGCGCGGGTGCCGGGGGGCCTCGTCGACCTCGGTCTCGAGGGCGGTGCTCACTTCGAGATCGGCGAGATGCGGAACTTGAAGGAGGAGTCCAGTGTGACGCCCTGGACCGTTGCGGTCGAGACCGCGATCTGGGCGCCCTGCAGCAGCGGCAGGGTCGAGATCTCCTCGGCCACGAGGTCCTGGATCTCCACGAACAGCGCCTCGCGCTCCGCCGGGTCCTGGGTGCCGCGCTGGGTCGAGATGAGCTCGTCGACCTTCGGGTTCGTGTAGTGGTTGACCAGGAAGTTCTCCGTGGCGAAGAAGGGCGAGAGATAGTTGTCGGCATCCGAGTAGTCCGGGAACCAGCCCAGCTGGTACGCCGGATAGACGTCGGTGGTGCGGTCCTTGGAGTACTGGACCCATTCCGTGGACTGGAGGTCGACGGCGAACAGGCCGTCGGCCTCGAGCTGGTTCTTCACCGCGGCGTATTCGTCGCCCGACGACGCACCGTAGTGGTCCGGGTTGTACTGGAGGCTGAGCTGCACCGGGATCTCGACGCCCGCGTCCTCGAGCCGCTTCCGGGCGCGATCGGCGTCGGGGCCGCCCGCGCCGTCGCCGTAGAGGTCCTGGAACTGGGTGCCGGAGCCCGGCAGCCCCTCGGGGATGTACGAGTACAGCGGGGTGTAGGTGCCGTTGTAGACGGTCTCCGAGATCGCGGTGCGGTCCAGCAGATCCGCGACGGCTTGGCGGACGGCCTTAGCCTTGACCGGGTCAGGATCCTCGGTCGCCTCCCCGTAGGGGTTGGTCTTGAAATTGAACACGATGTAGCGGATCTCGCCGCCGGGGCCCTCATGGACGGTGACGGCATCGTCAGACTGGAGGTCGGCGATGTCGGTGGCGGACAGCGAGCGCCACACGCAGTCGATGTTGCCCTCCTGGATGTCCAGCTTCATGTTGTTCTGGTCCGCGTAGTACGACATCACCACGCTCGAGGTGGCGGGGGCGCCGAACAGGCCCTTGTAGTCCGCGAAGGCCTCGAAGGTGACCAGCTCGTTGATCTTCCAGCTGGTGATCTTGTACGGGCCGGAGAAGGCTTCGGCGGCGACGATCTCGTTGTCCGGCAGCGCGGCGTCGGCGGGGAACACCTCGGCATCGACGATCGGCCCCACGGGGCTGGTCAGCACATACGGGAAGGTCTGGTCATTGGGTTCCTTGAGATGGAACTCGACGGTGAGATCGTCGATGATCTCGACCTTCTCAAGGTTTCCCAGCAGGCTCGAGGGGCCGTTGGGGTCTGCGATCGCGAGCTGACGGTCGAAGCTGTGCTTGACGTCCTCGGTGGTCAGCTCGTTGCCGTTGGCGAAGGTGAGGCCTTCCTGGAGCTTCACGGTGAAGACCGTGTCGCTGGTGAACTCCGCGGTCTCCGCGAGGTCGGGCTCGGGCCTGCCGTCCTCCGAGCCGATCGAGGTGTTCAGCAGGTAGGAGTAGCACTGGGTCCACACCGTCGAGGAGCCGTTGTCATATGCGGCCGCCGGATCCAGGGCGGTGACCTTGTCGGTGGTGCCGACGGTCAGCTCCCCGCCGCCGCCACCTGCGTCGGAGCCGCCGGAGCCGCCGCCGTCCTCGGTGGTCTTGGCGCAGGCGGTCAGCAGCACGGGAACACCGGCCATCGACAGCAGCACGGCGCGGCGCCTGGGGGTGAATGCGGCATCGAACATCGGATCCTCCTGGGGGTGAGGGAGGCGCCGCGCGGGTCACGGCGTCGTGGACGGGGGCCATCACATGTGACGTGGGGCACCACCGGATCTCTGCAACCTAACAGCGTCCCGCCGCGGCACCTACCTCCCCGCCCGGCATGGCGTCCCCCGTGACTGAACCGTGACAACCGTGACCGGGGCGCTCAGGCGTCGTTCCACCACCGCAGCACCCGCAGCCCCTGCAGGGTCAGCCAGGGCGAGGGATCGCCGACGGGCACGTCGACCTCGAACCACACCGCCCCGGGCAGCGCGTGCTGCTGCAGCCAGGTGCCGTCGGGCTGCTGAGCATCCTGGACCAGCTCTGCCGCCTCCAGCATCCGCGGATCGCGGCGCCCGGCGAGCCGGAAGTGCTCCAGGGCGCGCAGGGCGGAGTAGATGTGCCGCGGCGGGTAGAGGAAGTGGTCCACCCAGGGGCCGACGAGCTCACCCGTCGTGCGCCGCCGGGTGAGGTTCCGCTCGAGCAGGTACTCCTCCCCGGCCGCCCGCGCTGCGCGGGTCGCCTCGGTGCCGCCGGTGGCCTGCTCGTGGAGCAGCAGGGCCCGCAGGGCGTTGAGCGTGGAGTGGAAGCTCGCGCGTCGCGAGCCGTTCTCCGCTTCGCAGTTCCATCCGCCCTCCTCCATCTGATGGGAGACGAACCAGCTCACGAGCGGCTCGACGTCGGCGCCGAGCCACAGGCCGTTGGCGAGGGTCATCGCGTTGATGCAGACATCCGACTCGCCTCCCCAGTACGGCAGGGTCGGGTCGTGCTCCCAGCGGGCGTGCTCGGCGAGCCTCGTCGCGGTGCCCCGTGCACGCAGCGGCGCGGCGTCCATGCCCCATTCGCGCAGGGTGGTGAGCGACCAGGTGGTCGCGGTCCACGGCTGGCCGGGCAGGTCCTGATTCGCGGGATCGTCGAAGAAGCCGGCGGGGAAGAATGCGCCGCCGGCCCACATCCCGGTGGCCGGGTCCTGGTGGGCGAGCAGCGCGGCGCCGAACCCCTCCTGGGAGATGCGGGCACGGGTGGCCTGCCAGGTCTCCTCCGGGGCATCGAGCAGATCGCGCTGGACCTGCCAGCGCAGAGCGGGATCGGTGTCCAGGAGCCAGGGGATGACGTCATCGGGGGTCATCACCCGATCCTCCTCGCGAACAGCCGCGCGGACAACCCCGCGCCCGGCCTAGGGTGCGCCCATGCTCCGTCCTCTCACCGCCGGGATCGTGTCCGGCCTGGTCGCCTTCACCAGCTCCTTCGTGGTGGTGCTGACCGGGCTGCACGGGGTGGGCGCCTCGGCGGGGCAGGCGGCCAGCGGGCTGCTCGCGGTGAGCGTCGGGATGGGGCTGGCCTCGATCCTGCTCGCCTCGTGGACCCGGCTTCCGATCACGATCGCCTGGTCGACACCGGGTGCGGCGCTGTTGGCGACCACCGGCGCGGTCGAGGGCGGCTGGCCTGCCGCAGTGGGCGCGTTCCTGCTGGTGGGCGTGCTGGTCGTGCTCACCGGGCTGGTGCGTCCGCTGGGGCGGCTGATGGCTCGCATCCCCACCTCGATCGCACAGGCGATGCTCGCCGGGGTGCTGCTGCAGCTGTGCCTCGGCCCGGTGCTCGGGGTGGCGGCGAATCCGCTCGCGGTGTTGCCGGTGGTCCTGGTCTGGGTGATCGCCCAGCGGGTCGCTCCGCGCTGGGCCTCCCCGCTCGCCTTCGTCGCCGCCGCGGTGGTGATCGGGGTGGAGATGGCTTCCTCCGGGGCGAGCCTCGCCTCGATCCCGCTGCGGCCGGTGGTCGAGCTCACCGCGCCGGTGCTGACTCTCGGCGCAGTGCTGGGGATCGCCCTGCCTCTGTATCTGGTCACGATGGCCTCGCAGAACGTGCCCGGGGTCGCGGTGATGAAGGGTCTGGGCTATGAGGTGCCGTGGCGGCGCACGATGGTGGTGACTGGGCTCGGGAGCCTCGCGACGGCTCCGGCCGGCGGGCACGGGATCAACCTGGCCGCGATCACCGCCGCGCTGGCCGCTGGTCCGGAGGCCGGCGAGGACCGGGATCGGCGCTGGATCGCGAGCGTCACCTCGGGGGTGCTGCTGGTCCTGCTCGGGCTCGGCGCCGCCGCCTGTGCGCAGCTGATCGCGCTGGCACCCGTGGGCGTGATCCCGGCGGTGGCGGGCCTGGCGCTGATCGCGACCTTCGTGGTCTCCCTGCGCGCCGCCCTCGAGGAGCGCTCCGAGCAGCTGCCGGCCGGAGTGACAGTGCTGATCGCGGCGTCGGGCATCTCCGCGGGAGGGGTCAGCGCGGCGTTCTGGGCACTGCTGGTCGGTCTCGCGCTGCGGGCCCTGCTGCGTCCGCGCAGTCGTCGACAGCACGGCTGAACGGTGCAGAGGTCATAGCGGGTAGGGGCCGAACCTCGACCAGGCCACGAACACCGAGCAGAGGGCGAGCACGATCGAGGGCAGTGCGGCGCGAGGACCGTCCCCACGCCGGATGTGCACGAGCGCGGCGAAGACCATCGTGATCGCCAGGCCCGCTGCCGCCAGCGGGACCAGAACCGTGGCGAACCCGGTCAGCGCCGGAATGATCAGACCCAGGGCTCCGAGGATCTCGAGCACGCCGATCCCACGGATCACGATCTGCGGGAAGTCCTCGACATAGGGCGTGCGGTTGATCTGCTGGTCACGCGTACCGATCAGCTTCGCGATGCCCGCCCCGAGGAACACCACGGCGAGCACGAAGGCGAGGATCCAGAGCAGCAGGTTCATGGGAGGTGCCTCCTTCGACGGGGACCTTCAGTATCCCCCTGCGACGTGGCGCGTGTCACGGTTTCGCTGCAGCAGACGGATCAGTCCTTCGCCCGGACCAGCCGCTCATGTCCGCTCTCCTCGAGCTCAGCGATGTCCGCATTGGCCTTGAGGAAGTCGTTGAAGGACTTGAAACCGATCGCCTTCTCGCTGAAGGAGGAGTCCATCCGGCGCATGTGGGACTTCACCGCGGAGGCGTGCAGCCAGTCGCTGTCCCCGCGGTCACCGAGCTGCAGAGCACGCTGCAGCAGCTGGGTCGCCGCCTCGCGAGGATCCTCGCCGGGATCCTCATCCTCCGCCTCCTCCGCGGCGTCGGCGGCCTCCTCCGCGGCGGCCTCGGCGGCGCGGGCCTTGGCATCGGCGTCGGCCGAGCGCCGGGAGCGGGTGCGCTGGCTGCCGCCCTCACCGCTGGCGGTGCCGGTGCCAGCGGCGGTGCTGGTGGTGTCACCAGAGCTCTGCGAGGCGGCGAGACTGCCTCCGCGTCGCGAGCGCGATCGCTGCGAGGCGACGGGTCGTTCCACACCCGGCAGGTTCTCGTAGGACTCGAACTCGTCGCAGGCCGCAGCCAGGGACTTCGCGGTGGAGCCCGCCACGCCCATCGCGATCACATAGCGGCCCAGGCGGCGGCAGCGCTGCGCGAGCGGGACGTAGTCGGAATCGCCGGCGACGATCACCACATGGGTGAGGTCGGGCATCAGGTAGAGGTCCTCGACCGTGTCCACGGCCAGGCGGATATCTGCGCCGTTCTTGGCATAGGCCGCGGCGGGGAAGAGCTGCACGAGGTCCACGGCGCGGGCCACCAGCTGGCTGCGGTAGATCGCATTGACCGGAGAGGACCAGTCCGCGTAGGCGCGGGTGAGCATGAGGGAGCCGAACGAAGCCGCATAGTCGATCACGGCGCCGACATCGACCGTCGCCTTCGCGAGCCGCTCGGCGATCTCGGGCTCGGTGGGGTCCTCGGCGATGCGCTGGCGGTCACGGCTGTACGCCTGCCGCCCATGCACTCGGTCGTACCAGGACATGACGATGTTGTCGAAGTCCAGATAGACGGCAACGCGGGAATCCTGTGAATCTGCCATGGGACCAGTCTGCCTGCTCTTTCAGGGTGCCTGCGACCTCAGGCGCCGCTCGGTCCACTCTGAATGCGCAGCGACTGCCGCCGGCGATGGACGGTCAGGTACTCCAGACCGTCCTCACCGGCCTGGAAGCCGCGCAGGGTGCGGCGGGGCAGCAGCGCGACATCACCCGTGCGCAGCGGCTCCTCGCCAGCCTCGGTGAGGAGGATGCCGTGACCGCGCACCACGTGGATGAGCGTGTCCACCTCCGCGCCGACATGGGCGGCGATGCTGTCGCCGGCGGGCAGACGGATCAGATTCGAGTCCAGCTCCCGCTCGGGTTCGGCGATGGACCAGACGGCGCCGCGGCGGGGCTGGTCGGACTGCTCTGCGGTGTTGGTGAGGATCGGCATGGTCCGAACCTACCCGCTGCGCCGCGAGGCGACCTCGACCAGCTCCGCGGCCGGTCCGCTGAGACGGCGCGGGCCGCTCCACACCGCAGTCAGGAGCCGGTTCAGCCGCGTGCCCGCGACCGGCACCCGGTGCAGCAGGCCGGCCTCGAGGGAGGACCGGACCGCGAGCATGCTCAGCACTGCCGGCCCCGCCCCCGAGGCCACCGCGACCCGCACCGCCGCATTGCTGCCGAGCTCCAGGACCGGAGGGGTCAGCGCCGCGTTCGGCAGCAGCTCCTCGAAGGCGTCCCGGGTACCGGAGCCGCCCTCTCGCACCACCAAAGGAGTCCGGGCGAGTTCGGCCGGGTCCAGCGGCTCCATGCCCCGCGACCGCTCGGCCCAGGGGTGCTCGGGGGCGACGACCACCACCAGTTCGTCCTCCCGCAGCGTCTTCGCGTTCACCCCGCGCGGCAGATGAGGGGTCTCCACGAAGCCCAGCTGCAGGTGCCCGTCGTGGACGCCTGCAAGCACCTGGGTGGAGTTCAGCACCTCCAGATCCACGCGCACGCGCGGGCTCAGGCGACGCAGTTCGGTGAGCCAGGCCGGCATCAGGTGCTCGGCGATCGTCATGCTCACGCCCACCCGGAGCTCTCGGGCGTCCCCATCTCGGCTGTGGCGCAGCCAGGCGGAGAATTCCTCCGCTGCCTCGAGCAGCTCCCGGGCATGGGCCGCATAGAGCAGCCCGGCCGAGGTCGGCCGGGAGCCGCGAGCGCCGCGCTCCAGCAGCGCCGTCCCGGCCTGCGCCTCGAGCTGGGCGATCATGCGGCTGGCATTGGGCTGGTGCATCTTCAGACGACGCGCACCCGCTCCGAGCCCGCCCTCGTCGACGACGGCGAGGAACAGCGCGAGGGCCTGCAGGTTCGGAAGGGCATCAGGCATATCAGAATCATATGCCGGGATCGCGAACTGCTGTCTACCGGGCGTTCACCGGAGGTGGGAAGGTGCATCTCATGTCCCTCAGCACCACATCCGCTCCCCCGCTCCAGCGTCACTCCCTCTGGCCCGGGATCGTGGTCTCCCTCGCGGTAGCGGCGGTGTCGATCCTGACGTCACAGGCGCTGCCGGGTGTGAGTGCGCTGATCATCGCGATCGTCGTCGGGATCCTGGTCGCAAATTTCACCACCCTGCCAGCCGCTCTCGCCCCGGGGATGTCCTTCGCCGCGAAGAGGCTGCTGCGGGTGGGGATCGTGCTGCTGGGTCTGCAGGTGGCGCTCGGCGATCTGCTCGCCCTCGGCGCCCCGATGCTGGCCGTGGTGGTGGTCGTGGTCACCGGCGGGACCCTCGGAACCGTGCTGATCGGCCGGGCGCTCGGGGTCGAGAAAGGGCTGACGATCCTGGTGGCCTGCGGCTTCTCGATCTGTGGGGCCGCAGCGGTGGCGGCCGCCGCGGGCGTCACGGACCCCGAGGAGAAGCACGAGCAGCGCACGATCACGGCGATCGCCCTGGTGGTGCTGTGCGGCACGCTGATGATCGCCGCGGTCCCCGCCGCCGCGGCGCTGCTGCAGCTGGAGCCCGAAACCGCCGGGCTCTGGGCAGGCGCGTCGATCCACGAGGTCGCACAGGTGGTCGCCGCCGGCGGCGCGCTCGGCGGCGCGGCGCTCACGGTCGCGGTGATCGTCAAGCTCGCCCGGGTGCTGATGCTCGCCCCCGTGATGGCCGTGCTCAGCCTGCAGCAGCGGCGCGAAGGGGCGGCCGACGGGAAGCGCCCGCCGCTGGTGCCCCTGTTCGTGCTCGGATTCCTGGCGATGGTGCTCCTGCGCTCCTTCGCCCCTCTGCCCGGCGGGTTCCTCGAGGTGGGCGCCCTGCTGCAGACCGCCCTGCTCGCCGCGGCGATGTTCGCTCTCGGCACCGGGGTGAAAGTGCGAAATCTGCTCCAGGTGGGGCCTCGCCCGCTCGCTCTCGCCGCATTGTCCACCCTGCTGGTCGCGACGCTCGCACTCGGAGGGGTGCTGCTGGCCGCTTGAGGCTCGAAAGGCCCGCATCTGCGCATGTATCATCGACTTCATGACGCAGATGCGAGTTCGTGACGCCGCGACCTTCCTCGGGGTCAGCGAGGACACGGTCCGGCGCTGGATCGAGAAGGGGACACTCGCGGCAGGCTCCGATGACGCGGGCCGGAAGGTTCTCGAGGGCACCGAGGTGGCGCGCCTGGCACGGGAGCTGGCGGTGTCCCCGGAGCTGCATGGCGCGACGACCTCCTCCGCCCGCAACCGCTTCGTGGGCCTGGTCACGAGCGTCGTGATGGACACCGTGATGGCGCAGGTCGAGCTGCAATGCGGTCCCTTCCGCGTGGTCTCCCTGATGAGCAGCGAAGCCGCCCGGGAGCTGGGCCTCGAACCCGGCACGGTGGCCACGGCCGTCGTGAAAGCGACCCAGGTCGTGGTCGAGACGCCGTGAGGATCCGCGCCCGGCTGATCGCCACAGCGGCAGGGATCGCCCTCCTCGTCGCAGGCTGCGGGAGTGCCCTCGTCTCGACCGGCGGGGCCGATCAGCCCACCACCCTGCAGGTCTTCGCCGCCGCCTCCCTCCAGGAGCCCTTCGAAGAGCTCGGCGACCAGTTCGAGTCCGAGCACGAGGAGGTCGCGGTGGAGTTCAACTTCGCCGGCTCCTCCACCCTGGTCCAGCAGATCCAGGAGGGCGCCCCGGCGGACGTCTTCGCCTCCGCGAACTCCTCGAACATGGACAAGCTCGTGGCCTCCGGACTCTCGGGCACCAACCCGGTGGACTTCACGACCAACACGCTGGTGATCGCGGTCCCGGCGGGCAACCCGGCCGGCGTGGCCGGCCTGGATTCCCTCACCGGGGACGCTCTGAACCTCGTCGTCTGTGCGCCCGAAGTCCCCTGCGGTGCGGCGACCGAAGCCATCGAGGAGGCAGCCGGGCTGGAATTCGCGCCGGTCAGCGAGGAGCAGTCCGTCACCGATGTCCTGAACAAGGTCACCAGCGGTGAGGCGGATGCGGGCCTGGTCTATGTCACCGACGCGAAGAAGGCCGGAGCAGCTGTGGCGAGCATCGAGTTCCCCGAGGCTGCGAGCGCTGTGAACATCTACCCGATCACCACGGTCAAGGACGCCGGCAGCGCGGAGCTCGGCCGGGAGTTCCTGGACCTCGTCCGGAGTGAGACCGGCCAGGAGATCCTGGCCCGATACGGGTTCGCCGCGCCATGAGATCCCTCCCCCGCTGGATGCTGATCCCGGCCCTGCTCGGCGGGCTGTTCGTGCTGCTGCCGCTGGTGTCGATGGCGCTGCGTGTGCAGTGGGGCAGCTTCGGTGAGCTGATCAGCAGCGAGTCCTCGCTCGCAGCGCTGCGGCTGAGCCTGCAGACCTCGACGATCAGCGCCGCGCTCTGCGTGCTGCTGGGCGTGCCGATGTCACTGCTGCTGGCTCGCGCTGAGTTTCGAGGGCTCTCGCTGCTGCGCTCGGTGGTGCTGATCCCGTTGGTGCTGCCGCCGGTGGTGGGCGGTATCGCGCTGCTCTACACCTTCGGCAGACAGGGCCTGCTGGGCCAGCAGCTCGAGGTGCTGGGGCTCCAGATCGCCTTCTCCACCACAGCGGTGGTGCTCGCACAGACCTTCGTGGCGCTGCCCTTCCTGGTGATCAGCCTCGAAGGTGCACTGCGCACCTCCGGCACCCGCTATGAGGTCGCGGCAGCCTCCCTCGGTGCCAGGCCCTCCCGGGTCCTGCTGCGGGTGACGCTGCCGCTCGTGGCACCGGCCCTGCTCTCCGGCACTGTGCTCTCCTTCGCGCGCGCGCTCGGCGAGTTCGGCGCCACGATCACCTTCGCAGGCTCCCTGCAGGGCACCACCCGCACGCTGCCGCTGGAGATCTACCTGCAGCGCGAGAGCGACCCCGAGGCCGCAGTGGCATTGTCCTTCGTGCTGATGATCATCGCGGTGCTGGTGATCGCGGCAGCCCGTCGGAGGGTGCCCGCATGAGCCTGTCCCTCCACGCCGTCGTCCCCGAGCGCGGGCTCGACCTCGAACTCACGGTCGCCGACGGCGAAACTCTCGCGGTGATCGGCCCGAACGGCGCCGGGAAGTCCACGGTGCTGTCCCTGATCTCCGGTGGCCTCCACCCCGCGAAGGGGCAGATCGTGCTGGACGGACGGGTGCTGACCGGCGAGGGCAGCTGGGTCCCACCCCACGCCCGCAAGGTCACCACCCTCTCCCAGGATCCGGTGCTGTTCCCCCACCTCACCGCGCTGGGGAATATCATCTTCGCGCTGCGCTCGCAGGGGGTGCCCCGGACCCGCGCCCGCCAGGGGGCCGAGCGCTGGCTCGCAGAGCTCGGCATCCCGGAGCTCGCGGACCGTCGGCCCTCACAGCTCTCCGGCGGACAGGCGCAGCGGGTCGCGATCGCTCGCGCTCTGGCCGCAGATCCCCGGCTGCTGCTGCTGGACGAGCCGATGGCCGCACTCGACATCGACGTGGCCCCGGCGCTGCGGGAGCAGCTGGGTCGCTTCCTGGCCAGGCGCACGGCGATCATCGTCACCCATGATGTGCTCGATGCGCTGACCCTCGCGGATCGGATCGCGGTGCTCGAGGATGGTCGCCTGGTCGAGCAGGGACCGACGCAGGAGCTGCTGAGCCGTCCCCGCTCCGCCTTCACCGCCCGATTCGCGGGACTGAACCTCGTCAGCGGACGCTGGGACGGCCGCGCCGTGGTCCTCGCTGACGGCGCCCGACTGCCGGCAGCTGCTGCGCACCACCCAGGCGACCAGGTCCATGCCGCCTTCCGTCCCGCCCAGGTGACGCTGGTGGAGACGGGCGGCCTCCCGCGCACTGTGCGCTCCCTCGCCCCCAGCGGAAACTTGGTGCGGGTGCGCACCGATGACCTCTCCGCAGATCTGCCCCCGCAGGAGATCGCCGCACAGCGGCTCGAGCCCGGGGTGTCCGTGCGCCTCGAGGTGCCGTCTGCGGCTGTGACAACCTATCGGGCATGATCGATCTGCGAGCCCTGCACCGCGAGCTCCGGGACCGGCACGGCCCACAGGGCTGGTGGTGGCCCGGCGAGGAGCCCTTCGAGATCGCCCTCGGCGCGGTGCTGGTCCAGCGCAGCCGCTGGGAGCAGGCCGCCTCCGCGATCGCGGCACTGCGCGGGGCGGGGCTGCTGGACGCCCCGACGCTTGCAGCGGCCGATGAGGAGACGGTGCGGGAGCTGGTCCGGCCCGCTGGCTTCCCGCGCACGAAGCCACGCCGCGTCCAGTCGCTCGCCCGCTGGTGGGCGGAGCACGCCGCGACGGCCCGGACGCTGAGCGACGAGCAGTTGCGCAGCGAGTTGCTCGGCATCGAGGGTGTCGGGGAGGAGACCGCCGATGCGCTCTCGATGTACTGCTTCGGGCGGCCCGCATTCCTCTGCGATGAATACGCCAGGCGCGTGCTGGGCGACCGCGGCGCGGAGGTGCCCGGCAGCTATCCTGCGTTCCGACGGGCCCTCGCCCCGGCGCTCTCCACCGCAGGGTTCGAGGTCTCCGAGCTCGCCGAGCTGCACGGACTGATCGTCGAGGAGGGCAAGGCCAGAGGACGGAATGCCTCCGCTCAGGTGGTCGAGCGGACCGCGAGTTCGGGACGGAGCACCACGGACTGATCGGTCTCCCGCCCGGCGATGAGGTCCAGCAGCAGCGTGGCCCCGAGCTCGGCGAGGCGCCGGCCCGGGTTCACGACGGTGGTCAGCGAGATGGTGTCGTCCGCTGCGGAGGCGATGTCGTCGAAGCCGATCACGGCAACGTCCTCCGGGACCCTCACGCCCTGCCCCTCGAGCTTCTTCAAGGCACCGAGAGCCATCAGGTCGCTGCTGGCGAAGAGCGCGTCGAAAGGCGTCTCCGATGCCAGCAGCGCGGCTGTCTCCCGTTCCCCCGAGGCGAGGGTGAAGTCTCCGAAGGAGAGCCATGCGGGCTCGATGCCGGCGTCGGCCAGCTCCTTCTCGAAGCCCTCGCGTCGATCCACCGCCGCGGGCATGTCCTGCGGACCGCAGATCATCGCGATCCGGCGGCGTCCCCGCTCGATCAGGTGCCGCGCGGCCAGGCGGCCGCCCTCGACGTTGTCGAGATCCACGAACGAGGCGGTGAGCCCCTCGGGAGGGCGGCCGATGAACACCACCGGCACCGCGGCCTCCCGGAGCACCTCGACAGAGAGGTCTCCCTCATGGTGCGAGACCACCAGCAGACCGTCGGCATGCCCGCCCCGCAGGAAGCGACGCGTGCGGGCATGATCCTCCGGGCTGGAGAGCACCAGCAGCAGCTGCTTGTCGCTCGCGTCCAGCCCGGCCGTGACGCCGGAGATGGCGCTGACGAAGAAGGGATCGGTGAACACCCGGGACTCGTGCTCGGGCACGATCAGCGCGACAGCGCCCGTCTGCCGGCTGGCGAGGCTGCGCGCGGCGTTGTTGGGCACATAGCCCAGAGCGCGCACGGCCTCCTCGACCTTCGAGACCTTGTCCCGACGCACCTGCACGTCCCCGCGCACCACTCGGGACACGGTGGCCCGCGAGACTCCCGCGACCCGTGCCACATCCTCCAGAGTTGCGCCGCGGCCGTTCGCCGAGGTCTCCTCGAGCCCGTCGAGAATCGCCATGGTGGGCTCCCCTCTCAGCCCTTGACCGCGCCCTGCATGATGCCCTGGACCAGCTGTCGGCCAGCCAGGAGGAACAGCAGCAGCAGCGGGATCACGGAGATCACCACACCGGACATTATCAGGGAGTAGTCCTTGAAGTAGGAGGCCTGCAGCTGCTGCAGCGCCACCGGGAGGGTGAGGCTGTCGTCGCGCAGGATGATGAAGGGCCAGAAGAAGTTGGTCCACGAGCCCACGAAGGTGAACAGGAACAGCATCGCACCGGCGCCGCGGGCGGCGGGCAGTGCGACATGCCAGTAGGTGCGCATCAGGTTGCAGCCGTCCACGCGGGCTGCCTCGATGAGCTCGAAGGGCAGGGCGTCCTCGAGGTACTGGGTCATCCAGAACACGCCGAAGGCGGTGACCAGGGCCGGGATGATCACGGCCTTGAGGTCGCCCACCCAGCCGATCTTCGCCATGATGATGAACAGCGGGATCACGCCGAGCTGGACCGGCACAGCCATGGTGGCGATGACGAAGACCAGCAGGCCGCGTCGGCCCCGGAAGCGCAGCTTGGAGAACGCGAAGCCGGCCAGGGTCGCGAAGAACACCACCGACAGCGAGGTCACCGTCGCCACGAAGATCGAGTTGAGCATCGCCGACCAGAAGTTGATGTCGGAGGCGATCACCTTGCCCATGTTCGACAGCAGGTTCCCCTGGGGCAGCAGGGAGGGCAGCGGATTGCGGGCGATGGCGCCGGCGTCCGAGGAGGCCAGCAGCAGCGCGTAGTAGAGCGGGAAGAACGAGATCACCAGGACGATGCCGAGGAGGACGTAGTTCCACCAATGGGGGCGGGCGTCGGCCCCTCCTCCGCCCTTGAGGCGACGGCGCGCGGCCCGGGCCGCACCCTTGCCGGCGAACTGTTCGATGGCAGCGGTCGATTGCATGGTCATTGCTCCTTACCGCGAGCTCTTGGCGGGGCCGCCGGCATTCGCGATGCGGCGAGTGATGAGGAAGTTGAGGACACCGAAGACGAGGATGATGAGGAACAGCAGCCAGGCGACCGCCGAGGCACGTCCGAAAGCCAGCTGCGGCCCCCAGCCGAGTTCGTAGAGGTACATCGTCAACGTCATCCATTGGCGGGAGGCACCGCCCTGCCCGCCGGTGTCGAACATGCGGGGTTCGTCGAAGATCTGCAGGCCGCCGATCGTGGAGGTGATCACGACGAAGACGATGGTGGGGCGGAGCATCGGCACGGTCACGTACCAGAAGCGCTTCATCCGTCCGGTGCCGTCGATGATCGCGGCCTCGTAGATCTCGCGCGGGACCGCCTGCATGGCGGCCAGGAAGATCAGGGCGTTGTATCCGGTCCAGCGGAAATTGACCATGGTCGCGATCGCGACGTGGGAGGCGAGCGCGTCCGAGTGCCAGCCGACGGCGGGCAGGTTGATCGCGGTCAGTGCACCGTTCACGATCCCGGAGCCGTCGGCGAAGATCTTCGCGAAGATCAGGGAGACGGCGACGGGGGCGACCACGAACGGCACCAGCACACCCATGCGCCAGAAGGTCTTCGCGCGCAGGTTCGCATCGAGCACGTAGGCGATGAGGATCGCGGCGATGACCTGCGGCACCGAGGACAGGATGAAGATCGAGAAGGTGTTGCGCAGCGCCTTGTAGAAGCTGTCGGTGCCGAGCACGAACTGGAAGTTCGCCAGGCCCACGAACTCACCCTGGCCACGGATGAGGTCCCAGTCATGCAGGGACACCCATGCGGTGTACAGGATGGGGAACAGCCCTGTGATGATGAACAGCACGAAGAACGGGCTGATGAACAGGAACGGCGTGAATCGCACGTCCAGCCGCGTCAGGGCGGAGCGCCAGGCGGGCCGCGGGCGGCGAGAGGCAGGGCCTGCGCCCGAAGGCGGGGCGGCCGAGCCGGAGCTCGCCTCAGGCCGAGGGGTCGGGCGTGTCGATGTGGTCACCGGGTTCCTTTCGGCAGGACCGCAAGCGGCGGCGGCTCCCTCAGGAGCGAGCCGCCGCCGCCTGCGGTCAGCGGGATGGCCTGAGTCAGAGACCCAGCTCGTCGTAGGCGGTCAACGCCTGCTCCCAGGACTCCGCGGGGTCCATGCCGTCGACGTCCCACCGGGTGATCGCATCGGCGAGCACCGTGTTGATGACGAAGAAGTTCGGGCCCATGAACGGCTGCACGTCGATCGCGGTCGCACGCTCGGAGTAGATCTCACCGACGGGCGCGCTGTTGAAGAACTCGTTGACCGCGCTGGTCACGCCCTCGTCGGCGAGCGCGTCGACCTGGCTGGGGAAGGCACCGACGGCCTGGAAGGCCACCACCTGCTGCTCGGGTGCGGTGAGCCACATGGCGAGCTTCTTCGCCGCCTCGATGTTCTTGCCCTGGCCGGGGACGGCCAGGTAGGAGCCGCCCCAGTTGCCGCCACCGCCGGGGAAGACATCGGCGATGTCCCAGCCCTCGACGCCGTCGGCATTGCCGGCCAGCGGGCCCATCATCCACGGCGGGCAGAGCATGGTGGCGAAGCCGTCGGACTGGAACGCGGCGGTCCAGTCCTCCTCCCACTGCTTGAATCCGGCGGAGATGTCCTTGAACTCCACGAGGAGGTCGTAGATCGCCTTGACGTCGGCGTTGTCCTTGAGCGGGACCGGGGTGCCGTCGGCCGTCTCGTAGGGATGGGTCAGCTGCTGGACCATGCCGTTGAAGGTGCCGCCGGCACCGTCGAACCACGGGATGCCGGTGTCCTCGACGAACTGCCGACCGGCCTCGAAGTAGGTGCGCCAGTCGCCGGTGAGCTTCTCGGCGAGCTCGGCGCGGTCGCTGGGCAGCTCGCTCTTGTCGATGAGGTCGCCGCGGTAGGCGAGGGCCTCGGGGCCGATATCGGTGCCATAGCCGATGAGCTTGCCGTCGATCGTGGCCGCTTCGGTCTTCCAGTCCAGCCAGCGGCCCTCGACCCCCGGGTCGGCGAGGTCCTCGAAGATGTCCGAGTACTCGGCGAGCTCGGCCCACCAGCCGACCTCGACACCCTCGACGTCCGCCAGGCCCGAACCGGCGGCGAGTCCGGTCATGAGGTTCGCGCGGGCGTCATCGCTGGTCGCAGCTTTCTTATGCGTGATCTTGACGCCGGGGTTCTCTTCCTCGTACTTCGTGAAGAGCTCCTCGTAGCCGAACTCGTTGAACGTGGCGACGGTCAGAGTGACCTCGTCGCCCTCGCCACCCTCACCTCCGCCGGAGCTGCTCCCGCAACCCGCGATCGCGGCGGTGGCGGCGGTCGCGGCCGAGGCGGCCAGGGCTGACCTGCGCGTGATCTTCATGGTGAACTCCTTCGTTCGTTGCTGCGATGTCGTTCTGAGAGCGCTCTCTTGGCGGATCCCATTTCTGAGAGCGCTCTCAAAGGGGATGTTCGCCACAGTACACGAGAGCGGAGGATCCAAAGGTCTCAATACGGTATCGCCCTGTTGCCCCCACCTCTCCCGCCCTGCCGCGCCCGACCCTCTCGTCCTGCCGCGCCTGCGTCGCTCGCCCTGCCAGCCTCCCCACAGCGCTCGCACGTCTGGAAGGATCGGGCCATGACGCTCCTGGACTCCCGCCTCCCCCTGGTCGCCGCGCCGATGGCGGGCGGACTCTCCACCCTCGCGCTCGCTCGGGCCGTCTCCTCGGCGGGCGCGTTCCCGTTCCTGGCCGCCGGGAACCTGACCCCGCAGGCGCTCGCAGCGGATATCACCGCCGTGCGGGGGCTCGGCATCGCCTTCGGCGTGAACCTCTTCGTGCTGCCGCCGCGGGAGATCGACGAGGAGTCCTTCGCCGCCTACGTCGAGGAGCTCGGCGCGGACGCCGCCCGCGCAGGGGTGGAGCTGGATCCCGTGCCACGGCGCGACGACGACTTCTTCCACGAGAAGCTCGCCCTGCTATTCGACGACCCGGTGCCGGTGGTCTCCTTCACCTTCGGCCTGCCCGCCGCGGAGCAGATCGCCGCCCTGCAGGCGGTGGGAACGACCGTGCTCGCGAGCGTCACCGATCCCGAGGAGGCGCGGGCCGCAGCGCAGCTCGGCGTCGACGGCCTGGTGGTGCAGGGGCCGAGCGCCGGTGGGCACAGCGCCACCCACGATCCCTCCCGCACCCTCGCGCCACTCCGCACAGAGGACCTGGTGCGGCTGGTGCGCGACGCCGTGGACCTGCCGCTGCTGGGCGCGGGCGGGGTGGATGGCCCCGCCGCCGTACGACGGATCCTCAGCGCAGGCGCCGAGGGCGTGGTCAGCGGCACGATGCTGCTGCGTACGGAGGAAGCGGGCACCTCTGCCACGCATCGGGCGGCGCTCGCGGAGCGTTCCTTCCGCGAGACGGTGCTGACCCGCGCCTTCACCGGGCGGCCCGCCCGCTCGCTGCGCAACGACTTCGTGGACCGTCATCACGCCACCGCGCCGACCGGCTATCCGCAGGTTCACCACCTCACGCGCGAGCTGCGCCGCGCCGCGGGGGCGGCTGGCGATATGCAGAGCCTCCACCTGTGGGCCGGGACCGGGTGGCGCAGCGCGCCCGAGGGATCCGCGGCGGAGGTCATCACCTGGCTCGCGGAGGGGGTCTGACGGCCAGGCCGCCACCCCCACCCGGGCAGTTCCGAGCCGCGCCGTGCCCGGGACAGCAGAAGGGCCCCACCTCACGGTGGAGCCCTTCTGACGAGTCACTGTCTCACGGTTTCTCGAGTGGAGCTAAGGGGATTCGAACCCCTGACCTCTTCCATGCCATGGAAGCGCGCTACCAACTGCGCCATAGCCCCGTATCGGGTGCCGCCCGCAGGCGACTCGTCGATATTACCCCGCTCCGCAGCTCATATGAAATCGGGAGGCAGGTTGTGTGACACCAACCTCATCAGCCCGTTCGCCGGCTCCCCGACAACTGGTTCGAGCACGGAACGGTGACAGTTCTCGAGCCCCGAGAGGCCCCGGAAACCATTCGTGTCCAGGCCCAGCAGCGCTGTGATGCCCAAGGTGATCGCCGCGCCGTGGGCGACCACCATCACGGTGCCGCCGACGTGCTGCGCGACCAGCTCGCGGCAGGCAGCGGCCACCCGCTCCCCCACCACGGGACGGTCCTCGACCTCGAGCCCGAGGACCGGGCGGTGGGCACGCCAGTCGGCGTGCTCATCAGGCCATCGCCGCCTGATCTCCTCCCCGCGCAGCCCTTCCCAGAGTCCGAAGCCGCGCTCGAGGAAGGCCTCGTCGGTGGCGACGTCGAGACCGCTGTCGCGGGAGATGATGCGAGCGGTCTCCAGCGCACGTTCGAGCGGCGAGGCGACGATGACGTCCGGCGGATTCTTCGCCACCGATTCCGCGAGCGACTCCGCCTGGCGCAGGCCGGTCGGGTTCAAGGGGATGTCGACCTGGCCCTGCAGACGGCCCTCACGGTTGTAGTCGGTCTGTCCGTGGCGCACCAGGATCAGACGAGCACGGGGCTGCCTCACTCCGGGCGGCCCTCGACGATCTGCAGATCCAGGACGGGCGCGTCGCGCCACAGTCGTTCGAGCGCGTAGAAGGCGCGGTCCTCGGCGTGCTGGACGTGCACCACGATGTCTCCGTAGTCCAGCAGCACCCAGCGGGCATCACGCTCCCCCTCGCGGCGCAGCGGCTTGCGGCGGCGCTCCTTCAGCAGCGCCTCCTCGATACCGTTGACGATGGCGGAGACCTGCCGCTCGGAGTCCCCGCTGCACACGAGGAAGACGTCGGTGATCACCACCAGCTCGGAGACATCGAGGCCGATGACCTCCTCGGCGAGCTTGTCGGCGGCGGCCTGGCCGGCCACCCGGGCGAGGTCGAGAGATTCTTCAGGGGCGCTCACGCGGACATGTCCTCCGGGACGGAATGGGTGACGAACAGATGATCGAGCAGGGCGGTCTCCGAGGCGGAGGCCGCGCCGGGGCCGATGACCCCGGTCAGCATCAGGGCGAGCAGCACGATGAAGGCGACGGCGATGAGGGCCCACACCAGCCACACCAGCGCACGCCCTCCGGAGCGCTCCGGACGATGGAGCACCTTGCCGTCGAAGCGGGGCGCGGGGCGCGGCTCCGGCGCCTCGGCGACGGAGAGCTCGCCGAGCTCCACCCCGTCGTGGTCATGGGTGAGCGTGCTCACCGGGTGGTCTTCGACGGCCGCAGGCACAGCAGGATCTGCGTCCGGGCTCTCGGTCGTCTCCCCCTCGGCGAGAGCCGGCGCAGGGGCCTCGCTGAGCTCGATGATGCGGGCACGCCGGCCGAACTTGCGCAGAGCGGGCACAGCCGCCCCAGCGGTCGGCGGTGCGACGGCGCCACGCACTCCGGGTGCCGCCTGCTGCTGTGCGGGTTCCATCGCGGCACGGGCCTCCAGGGCGGCGCTCTCCTCGGGGCTCAGCTCCCGGGCGCGGCGTCCGCGCCGCGGAGTGGTCTCCGGCTCGGTCATCGACCGTCACCTCCTGTGTAGAGGGCGTACTTGTTGATGTATTGGACGACGCCGTCGGGCACCAGGTACCAGACAGGTGCTCCGGCCGCGACCCGGGTGCGGCAGTCGGTGGAGCTGATCGCCATCGCGGGGACCTCGATCAGGGTGACGCCGTCCTCCGGCAGCCCGGAGGTGTCGAGCTCGTGGCCGGGCCTGGTGACTCCGACGAAGTGGGCGAGGTCGAAGATCTCCTCGGTGTCCTTCCAGGTCAGGATGTTCTGGAGGGCATCTGCACCGGTGATGAAGAAGAGATCGGCCTCAGGCTGCTCACGATGCAGATCCCTCAGGGTGTCGATCGTGTAGGTCGCTCCCGGCCGATCGATGTCGACCCGAGAGACGGTGAACACCGGGTTCGCCGCGGTCGCCACCACCGTCATCAGGTAGCGGTCCTCGGGATCCGAGATCTCTCGATCCGCCTTCTGCCAGGGCCGACCGGTCGGCACGAAGATCACCTCGTCGAGCGCGAAGACGCTCTGGACCTCGCTGGCGGCGACGAGGTGGCCGTGATGGATGGGATCGAAGGTCCCGCCCATCACGCCGATCCGGCGTCGCTGCAGCTCCACCGGGTCAGTCGTCAGAGCCGGTGGTGTTCTTCTTGTCCAGGCTGCGGTGATGCGCGCCGCCGACGAGCCAGGTGAGGCCCAGCAGCGACATCAGGATGATGAACATCCCGATACCGACCGCGGGGGCGGGGAGCCCCTCGCTGGCAAGGGTGCCGGACTCGGCAAGGATCATGAGCTGATCAGTCATGTTCTTGATGACCTTTCCACGGGTGACCGAGCCATCATCCCACAGCAAAGTGCGCGCTCATGCTCCGGCGCGCATGATGGGAGTGGGGTCACGGCCGCACCTGCCCCTGGCCCACCACCAGCCATTTGCTCGCGGTGATCTCCCGCAACCCCATCGGCCCGCGGGCGTGGAGCTTCTGAGTCGAGATGCCGATCTCTGCACCGAAGCCGAACTCGCTGCCGTCGGAGAAGCGGGTGGAGGCGTTCGCCATCACCACCGCGGAGTCGACCTCGTTCAGGAACCGCTGCTGGCTGCGGGCGTCGCGGGTGAGGATCGATTCCGTATGGCCGGTGGAGTGCTCCCGGATGTGGGCGAGCGCCTGGTCGAGATCCTCGACCACCTTCACCGCGAGCTCGAGCGCCAGGTACTCGGTGTCCCAGTCCTCCGCGACGGCCGGGATCACCTCGGCCTCGGTGCCGGCCGCGGCGAGGATCTCGGAGGCTCTCTCATCGGCGTGCAGGCGCACGCCGGCCGCGGCCAGAGGTGCCGCAAGGCGTGGCAGCGCCTGCTCGGCGATGTCCTGGTGGACCAGCAGCGTCTCGAGCGCATTGCACACCCCGATCCGCTGCAGCTTGGCATTGGCCACGATGTCGACCGCCTGGGCGAGGTCGGCGCTCGCGTCGACCAGCACATGGGTCTTCCCGGTGCCCGTCTCGATCACCGGGACCAGGGAGTTCTCCACCACTCTGCGGATCAGACCGGCGCCGCCGCGCGGGATCAGCACGTCCACCAGCCCGCGGGCGCGCATGAGCACGTCCACGCCCTCGCGGCCGTGCTCGTCGATCCCGGTGACCAGAGCCTCGGGGAGATCATGATCGACCAGCACCGAGCGCAGCACCGCGATCAGGGCGGTGTTGGAGTGGAGGGCGGCCGAGCCGCCGCGCAGCACCACCGCGCTGCCGGCCTTGAGCGCCAGGCCTGCGGCATCGACGGTGACATTCGGCCGTGCCTCATAGACCATGCCGATCACGCCCATCGGCACCCGCACCTCACGCAGCTCGAGGCCGTTCTCGAGGACTGAGCCGCGCACCACCTCGCCGATCGGATCAGGCAGAGCCGCCGCGTCCCGCAGCTGCTCGGCGATCGCCGCGACCCGCTCGGGGTCCAGGGCGAGCCGGTCCCGGAGCCCGGGGGCGATGCCGGAGGCGTCGGCCGCTGCGAGATCCCGCGCGTTCGCGTCCACAACCTCTGCGGCCCGCTCCACCAGCGCGTCGGCCATGGCCAGCAGCACCCGGTCCTTGGTGCCGCGGTGCAAACGCGCCAGCGCCGGCTGTGCGTCCTTCGCGGCGCGGGCTGCGGCGAGGACTGCGGTGGTCACAGGAGATTCCATGCCTGGAGTCTACGAGCGCCGCACCCCTTCGGTCAGGTGCCGTCCGACCAGCAGACGCCGTCTCCAACCCCCATCGTTCAGAGCATCACCAGCTGGTCACGGTGGATGGCGGGGCGGCGGAACCTCTCCCCCAGCTGCTCACGGGCCTCGTCGGTGCCACGGCCGGCCATCACCCGCAGCTCGTCGCTGCTGAAGGAGGCGATCCCGCGGGCGATCACCGCACCGTCCGGGGCGATCACGTCGACCGGGACTCCGGCCGGGAAGGTGCCCTCGACGCGCGAGATGCCGACGGCCAGCAGCGAGCGGCGGCGGCTGCGCACGGCTTCTGCCGCGCCCTCGTCCAGGTGCAGGGTGCCCGCACCTCGGGTCGCGAAGCGCAGCCAGACCAGACGGGAGCGGCGACGGCCATGGTGGGCGGGGAAGAAGGTGCCCACGTCCTGCCCCTCGATCGCGGCGGAGAACTGCTCGGCGGAGGTCATCAGGGCTGCGGTTCCGGTGGTCGCGGCGAGCTGCGCCGCTGAGAGCTTCGTGACCATCCCTCCCGTGCCCACCTTCGAGCCCACCGGACCGATGTTCACCCCGGCCAGCCGTGCCACGTCGTCCACCTGGGCGATGCGCTCGGCGCCGGGCTCTCGCGGCGGCGCGGTGTACAGGGCGTCTACGTCGGTGAGCAGGATCAGTGCGTCGGCGCCCAGCAGCTGTGCGACCAGCGCCGCGAGGCGATCGTTGTCGCCGAAGCGGATCTCGTGGGTGGCGGTGGTGTCGTTCTCGTTGACGATCGGCACCGCCCCCAGGTCCAGCAGCGACTCGAGGGCGCTGCGCACATTGCGGTAGGTCTGGGGGCGGATCACATCGGACTCGGTGAGCAGCACCTGACCGGTGATCAGATGGTGCGCGGCGAAGGCGCTCGACCAGGCGCTCGCCAGCAGTGCCTGGCCCACGCTCGCGGCCGCCTGCTGGAGCTCGACCGCGGCGGGCCGCTCGGGCATTCCGAGCGGTCCCAGCGCGGCGGCGATCGCACCGGAGGAGACGATCACCAGCTCGGCGCCCCGGCCGGCCAGGGCCGCGGCGGTGTCGGCGATCTGTCGGATCCGGAGCTGGTCGAGGCGTCCACGCTCATCGGTCAGGCTCGAGGAACCGATCTTGACCACGATCCGACGGGCCGTCGCGAGCGTCTCCCGAGAGGTGAGCCGCTCCGGTTGGCGCAGCTCGGCGGTGCTCACCGGGCCTCGTCCTGCGAGGCGGGGTCGGCCCAGTGACCGGCCCGTCGCTCCTCCTCCATCGCGGAGATCCGCTGCATCCTCGCCTCGGTGCGGGCGCGCTGCAGCTCCCGCTTCGTCTCGCGGGTGGGACGGGAATGATCCTCGAACCGGTCATCGGTGCCGCGGCGGCCCAGCATCTCGGCGCCGCCGACCATCGTCGGCTCCCAGTCGAAGACGACCGCGTCCTCCCCGGGACCGATCAGCACCGTCGAGCCCGCGACCGCGCCCGCGGCGTACAGCTGATCCTCGACGCCGAGCTTCGCCAGGCGGTCGGCGAGGTAGCCGACGGCCTCGTCGTTGGTGAAGTCGGTCTGACGCACCCAGCGCTCGGGCTTGTCCCCCTTGACGCGGAAGGCGGTGTGCCCGTCGTACTGCTCGGTGACCACCTCGAAGCCCTTCTCGTCGACTGCCTTGGGGGTCAGCACGATCGGGGCGGCCTCCGGCTCGGGGAGCTGTGCTCGCGCCTGCTCGACCAGCTCGCCGAGCACGAAGGACAGCTCGCGCAGGCCCTTGCGGGAGACGGCCGAGATATCCAGGATCGGGATCTCGCGCTCGGCGAGCTGCGCGCGGACCATGTCGGCCATATCCGCCCCATCGGGCAGATCCGTCTTGTTCAGCACCACCACGGTGGGCCGCTCCATGAGCGGCACCCGGCTGCCGGCCTCCTCGTCGAGGCTTGCTGCGTAGGTGGCCAGCTCGTTCTCGATGGTCGCGAGGTCCCCGACGGGGTCGCGATCCGATTCGAGGGCAGCGGCATCCAGCACGTGCACGATGACGTGGCAGCGCTCGATATGGCGCAGGAAGTCCAGGCCCAGGCCCTTGCCCTGGCTGGCTCCGGGGATGAGGCCCGGGACGTCGGCGATCGTGTAGCGGTGCTCCCCTGCCTCGACCACGCCGAGGTTCGGCACCAGGGTGGTGAAGGGGTAGTCGGCGATCTTGGGGCGGGCGGCGCTCATCGCGGCGATCAGGGAGGACTTGCCGGCGCTGGGAAAGCCCACCAGCGCGACGTCGGCGACCGTCTTCAGCTCGAGCACCAGGGAGCGCTCCTGGCCGGGCTCGCCGAGCAGGGCGAAGCCCGGGGCCTTGCGCTGGGCGGTGGCCAGTGCCGCATTGCCCAGTCCCCCGCTGCCGCCGCGGGCGGCGACGAAGCGGGTGCCGATGCCGATCATGTCGATCAGGACCGTGCCGTCCTCGGCCGTGACCACGGTGCCGTCGGGGACCGCGAGGATGAGGTCCTCGCCGCCGGCGCCGTGCCGCAGATCGCCCTTGCCGAAACCGCCGCTGGTCGCCTTCTGATGCGGCTTGTGGTGGTACTCCAGCAGCGTGGTGGTCGAGCCGTCGACCTCGAGGATCACATCGCCGCCGCGACCGCCGTTGGCACCATCGGGACCGGCCAGGGGCTTGAACTTCTCGCGACGGATCGAGGCGGCGCCGTTTCCGCCCGATCCCCCGGCGACCTGAAGCTGGACGCGGTCGACGAATGTGGCCATGGGTTCACTCCGATGATGGTGAGAAAAAGCATCGAGGGGCGGAGCGTTCGGCTCCGCCCCTCGAAGGACGCTATGTGCCCCGGGATCCGGGGCGAGCGATCAGACCGTCTCGACGATGCTGACCACGCGACGGTCGCGCTTGCGACCGAATTCGACAGTGCCCGCGGTGAGCGCGAACAGGGTGTCGTCGTTGCCGCGACCCACACCGTCACCGGGGTGGATCTTGGTGCCACGCTGGCGCACGATGATCTCGCCTGCGCCGACGTTCTGGCCGCCGAAGCGCTTGACGCCGAGGCGCTGGGAGTTGGAATCGCGCCCGTTCTTGGAGGAGCTGACGCCCTTCTTAGATGCCATCTGGGATCAATCCTTGTCTGTTCGGGGGATCGCTCAGGCGATTCCGGTGATCTTCAGCCGGGTGAGCTCCTGGCGGTGGCCCTGGCGCTTCTTGTAACCGGTCTTGTTCTTGTAGCGGAGGATCCGGATCTTCTCGCCGCGGAGGTCTTCGACCTTCTCGGCGGTGACCTTCACCTTGGCAAGCTCGTTCTGTGCGGAAGTGACCTTGTCACCGTCGACCAGCAGCACGGGAGCGAGATCGACGCTGTCGCCAGCCTCGCCTGCCACGCGGTTGATCACGATGGTGTCACCGACCGACACCTTCTCCTGACGACCGCCTGCGCGGACGATTGCGTACACCACGTCAATGCTCCATCTTGTGAATCGAATTCGAGACATGCTCCCTGCCGGGTGTCATCGCGGACCTGCGACCGTCAACCGGACCTGAGCCCCGTACGAACGGGGTCAAGCGGGAGATGCGGTCGCGCGATGCCCACCGGAAGCACGACTGCGGCACGTTTTGCGCCAGGGAACAGCTTACGATCCCGACACCCGCCGGTCAACCACCGGACACGTTCCGACCTGCGAGAACGCGGTCACACCCTGTGGAACACGTCACCCCTGGCCGGGGGCGTCCTGCTCCCAGGTCGAGCTCGAGGGCTCGCTCGCGGAATCCGTCGCCGTTTCAGCGGGGTCGTCGGACCCCGAAGACTCGCTGCGCTCTGCCGGAGCTGCCGCGTCCACGACCTCACCGTCGACGGTCACCTCGGGCTGCGTATGCGCCCCGGAGGCCGCCGCGATGGAGGCGATGGTGGCGCGAGCCAGGGCACGGCTGTCGGCGTCGTCCTCGAGACGATGCACATCGGCCTGCGACTCCTCGGTGCCGCTGTCGCCGCTCTCGGCCTCTTCCTTGGCACCGCCGCGCGTGCGTCGCCCGCGCCGTCGCGAGGACTTCGAGGAGTCGTCCCCGCCGTTCTCGCCGTGACCGGCGCTGCCGCCTCCGTTCCCGCCGTTGCCCCCACCGTTCGCAGTGCTGCCGCCGCCGTGGCTGTGGGTGCCGTCGACGTCGACGACCAGGCCGCGTCCGTTGCAGTGCTCACAGGTGTTCGAGAAGGTCTCGACCAGGCCCTGCCCGACCCGCTTGCGGGTCATCTGCACCAGGCCCAGCGAGGTGACCTCGGCGACCTGGTGCTTGGTCCGGTCTCGGCCCAGGCACTCGACCAGGCGCCGCAGCACCAGGTCCCGGTTGGACTCGAGCACCATGTCGATGAAGTCGATGACGATGATGCCGCCGATGTCGCGCAGCCGCAGCTGACGCACGATCTCCTCGGCGGATTCGAGGTTGTTCTTGGTGACCGTCTCCTCGAGCGAGCCGCCGGTGCCGGTGAATTTGCCTGTGTTCACATCGACCACGGTCATCGCCTCGGTGCGATCGATCACCAGGGAACCGCCGGAGGGCAGGTAGACCTTGCGATCCATGGCCTTGAGGAGCTGCTCGTCGATGCGGTGCTTCGCGAAGACGTCCTTGTCGCCGACATGGCGGGTCAGGCGCTCCAGCAGATCCGGGGCCACGTCGCTGATGTAGGCGTGGACGGCATCGTGGACCTTGTCCCCCTCGACGATCAGGGAGGTGAAGTCCTCGTTGAAGACGTCACGCACCACCTTGATGGCGATGTCCGGCTCCTGGGAGAGGGCCACCGGGGCGGACTTGCTCTTCTGCGACTTCTCGATCTTCTCCCACTGGGCGCGCAGGCGCTCGACGTCGTGCGTCAGCTCCTCCTCGCTCGCGCCCTCGGCGGCGGTGCGCACGATGACGCCCGCGTCCTCGGGGATGATCTCGCGCATGATCTTCTTCAGCCGCGCACGCTCGGTGTCGGGCAGCTTGCGGGAGATGCCGGTCATGGAGCCGCCGGGCACGAACACCACATAGCGGCCGGGCAGGGAGATCTGGCTGGTCAGCCGGGCACCCTTGTGACCGATCGGATCCTTGGTGACCTGCACCAGCACCGGATCGCCGCTCTTGAGCGCGAGCTCGATACGACGCGGCTGACCCTCGAGGCCCACAGCGTCCCAGTTGACCTCACCGGCGTAGAGCACCGCGTTGCGGCCCTTGCCGATATCCACGAACGCAGCTTCCATGGAGGGCAGCACGTTCTGGACCTTGCCCATGTAGACGTTGCCGACCATCGAGGTCTGCGTCTTCTGGGCGACGTAGTGCTCGACCAGCACATCGTCCTCGAGCACCGCGATCTGGGTGCGGCCGGCGCGCTCGCGCACCACCATCGAGCGCTTGACGGACTCGCGGCGGGCCAGGAACTCGGACTCTGTGATGACGTTGCGGCGACGACCGGCGTCACGGCCCTCACGGCGGCGCTGGCGCTTGGCCTCGAGGCGGGTCGAGCCCTTGACGGCCTTGACCTCGTCGCGCGCTTCTCGGGCGTCGCGCACCTTGACCACAGTGTTCGGCGGATCATCCGGGGAGGTCGATTCGTCCCCGCTGCTCCCGGAGCGGCGCCGACGCCGGCGACGGCGTGAGCTGGAGGAGCTGCCGGAACCGGACTCGGATCCCTCTCCGCTGCGGTCCTCGTCCTCGGCATCGTCCTGCGCGGAGCTCTCCGCGCCGTTGTCCTCGCTGTCGGTCTCGCCGTAGCCCGTGCCGTCCTCGGATCCCGAGCCGTCGTCGTCGCCGCGACCGCGACCGCGTCGGCCACGACCGCCTCGTCGACGCCGCCGGCGGGAGTTCGAGCTCGAGCTGTCGGAGGAGGAGTCCTCGCTGCTATCGCTGTCGTCGCTGTCGCCATCGCTGCCGTTGTCCTCAGACTCGGAGCCCGCGGCGGCGGAGTCGGAGCTGGCCGCGCCGGAGGTGCGCTGGGAGGAGCGTCGCGAGCGGCTGCGCCGGGAGCGCGAGGGCTGCTCCTCATCAGTCTCGGAATCAGTCTCGGACGACACCTCGTCGTCGTCGTCGGAACCAGCGGCGAAGGAGAGGCCGGCGCTGCCGACCGGGGCGTCGTGGGCACCGACGGTGGTGCGGGGCTGCGCGGTGGGCGCCTGGAACAGGAGCGAGGCGAAGTCCATCTGGACCTGCTCACGGCGACGGGCGCGGTCGTCATCCGCCGCCGCGGCGGAGTCGTCCTCACCGGCGCCACGGGCCGAGGCGAGGGCACGCAGATCGCCGAGGACAGGGCTGTCGTCCGTCGCCGCTGCGGGTGCTTCCGGTGCGGTTGCTTCCGGTGCAACGGCTTCTGGAACGACCGCTTCCGAAGCCTCCTCCTCGACCTGGGGCTCCACGGTCTGGGACGGCGCGGTCTGAGTCGGCGCGGCCTGGGGCTCCTCGACCGCATCCGCGGCCGGGATCACCGGGGCTCCGGCCGGGGCGCCAGCGCGCCGACGGGGGCGCTTCGTCCGCACCGGAGCGGGCTCAGCCGCGGCCGCCTCCTGCGCGGCCACCACGGTGCGCGGGGCGGAGGTCTCCGGCTGCGGGACCGCAGGCGGGGTGAAAGCAGGGGCTCCGACGGGGGCGCCGGCGCGCCGGCGACGACGAGCGGGAGCAGCGGGCTGCGTCTCGTCCGACGAATCGTTCTCGGGAATGTGGGTGCTGTCAGCCATGAGGCCGTCTCCTTCTGGAGGACCAGCGCACCCTGGTCCCTTCTGGTCATCGTCGCTGGGACGGAAGTCTCAAGCCCTCGCCGTCGCGCAGCTCCCCGATGGAAGCGCTGCGATGCCGACCGAGGGAACACAGCGGTCGCGGTCGTCCGCGTAGCCGGTGCTCCGACGTCACGACGCCGGGAGGTTCCCCCACCCGGTACGGAGCAGGAGAGTGCCTCGATCAGTATGGCACAGGGGTCGCTTCCGCCGGAGGCGACATGCTCGGACTGCCTCTGACCGTTCCCGCGGGTCTACGCTCGAGAGCGGGACCATCGTCCTTCGCCGCGCCGGTGACCGCCCCGTAGGTTTTATGACGGCGTGTCGTCCACTCGGGAGGAATCATGGAAGCCTTCGACCTGGCACGGTGGCAGTTCGGCATCACCACCGTGTACCACTTCATCTTCGTCCCGCTCACCATCGGACTGTCCCTGCTGGTCGCGATCATGCAGACCCGGGCGGTCTTCTCGAAGGATCCTGCGCGCAAGGATGCCTGGACGCGGATGACGAAGTTCTTCGGCTCGATGCTGATCGTGAACTTCGGCATCGGTATCGCCACCGGCATCGTCCAGGAGTTCCAGTTCGGCATGAACTGGTCCGAGTACGCACGCTATGTGGGCGACGTCTTCGGCGCACCGCTGGCGCTCGAGGGCCTGGCGGCCTTCTTCCTCGAATCCGTGTTCCTGGGACTGTGGATCTTCGGCTGGGGCAAGATGCCCGAGAAGATCCACCTGCTGACGATCTGGGCCGTGGCACTGGGCACCACCCTCTCGGCGTATTTCATCATCGCCGCGAACTCCTTCATGCAGCATCCTGTCGGCGCGATGCTGAACCCTGAGACCGGGCGTGCGGAGCTCGACCCCTCGCAGGGCTCGATCCTCGCGGTGCTCACGAACGTCACCGCGATGGCGGCCTTCCCGCATGTGGTCTCCGGGGCCTGGCTGGTGGCTGGAGCGTTCCTCACCGGGGTCGCCGTCTGGCACATGGTGCGCCACCACAACCGGGCGCGAGCATTCGGCCTGGACACCGAGGAGGGGCAGGAGCACCATCTCGCCGCCCGCGATCTGTTCCGGCCCACCGTGCGCTTCGGGGTGATCGCCATGGTGGTGTCCGCCGTGGTGCTCGTCATCTCCGGGGACTTCCAGGCCAAGCTCATGTTCGAGCAGCAGCCGATGAAGATGGCCTCGGCCGAGGCACTGTGCGAGACGCAGTCGGACGTACCGTTCTCGATCCTCACCGTCGGAGGGCCGGATGCCTTCAGCGAGGACTGCTCGGGGGTCACCCACATCATCGAGATCCCTTATGTGACGGGGATCCTCGCCACCAACGACCCGCACGCCACCCTGCAGGGCGTGGACGATCTCAACGCCCAGTACAAGGAGCAGTTCGGCGAGACCGCCCTGGACATCCGCGGCAACGAGGTCGCCGTCGACTACCGGCCGAACCTCTTCGTCACCTACTGGTCCTTCCGGCTGATGATGGGGCTCGCCGCCTTCAGCGGAATTCTCGCCCTCTGGGCCCTGTGGGTCACCCGCGGCAAGGGGGAGAACGCCCGCACCTCCGGATCGAAGCTCCTCCAGTGGTTCGCCGTGCTCGCGATCCCGATGCCCTTCTTCGCGAACTCCGCGGGCTGGGTCTTCACCGAGATCGGACGGCAGCCCTGGGTGGTCCACCCCAACCCCCTGGATCCGACGGTCCGGCTGATGACCATGCAGGGCGTCTCCGCGAACCCCGGCTGGATGGTGCTCACCTCGCTGGTCGCCTTCACCCTCGTCTACGGAGTCCTCGCCGTGCTCTGGTTCCAGATGATGCGCAAGGCAGCGCTCAAGGGCGTGCCGCTGGCCCGGCGCGACCCCGAGACCGACGAGCTCGACACCCCCACCCTGTCTTTCGACTACTGAGAAGGGACCAGATCAGATCATGGATGCCATGCTCGACCCCACGGTCCTCCAGACCCTGTGGTTCGCCCTCATCGCCTTCTTCTTCCTGGGCTACTTCGTGCTCGAGGGCTTCGACTTCGGGGTGCAGATGAACGTCGCCACCTTCTGGCGACGAGGCGTGCAGACTCGCGGCACGGTGCTGAAGACCATCGGGCCCGTCTGGGACGGCAACGAGGTCTGGCTGATCACCGGCGGCGCGCTGCTGTTCGCGGCCTTCCCGGAGTGGTATGCCACGCTGTTCTCCGGCTTCTATCTCGCCCTGCTGCTCCTGCTGCTGGTGCTGATCGTGCGGGTGTGCGCCTTCAAATGGCGTGACAAGGTGGACAGCGACCGCTGGAAGAACTCCTGGGACGTGGTCCATGTGATCGGCGGCTTCGCGCCCGCCCTCCTGTGGGGTGTGGCCTTCGGGAATATCGTCTCCGGAGTCTCCATTGATGAGAACCACTGGGTGACCACCTCCCTGCTGGGACTGCTGAACCCCTTCGCGCTGCTGGCCGGGGTGGTGTTCGTGCTGCTGTTCTGGCTGCACGGCACCCACTACCTCGCGCTCAAGGTCCAGGGCAGGCTGCGGGAGGACGCGAACCGGCTGGCCGGGATCCTGGTGTGGCCGACGTTCGTGTCCGGTGCCGCCTTCCTGCTCTGGTTCCAGTTCTCCCACTCGAACACCTGGCTCACCCTGATCCCGGTGGCCGTGGCCGCGGTGGCCCTGCTCGCGGCGGTCCCGCTGAACCGGAAGCGCCGGGAGGGCCTCGCCTTCGGTGCGACCTCGACCGCCATCGCCGCGGCTGCGATCACCCTGTTCGGGGGCCTGTTCCCCTATGTCATGCCGGCCAGCAACGATCCGGCGAACTCGCTGACGGTCGCGAACGCCTCCTCGACCGAGCACACGCTCACGGTGATGCTGGTGGCACTCGGCGTGCTGATGCCCATCGTGATCGCCTACACCGTCTGGACCTATCGGGTGTTCCGCCACCGGGTGGCCGATGAGGACTCCCCCGCCCCCGGCGCCGAGCTGCTCGAGAAGGCGAAGAAGGGCTACCGGGAAGCCTTCGAGCAGGGCTGACAGACTGATCCGATGACCACCGCGACCGCAGAGCCCACCAAGGCCGACCCCGCCGCCGAGCCGGCGCCGAGGCGGAGCCGGGCCCCGCTGGACCCCCGCCTGGTGCGGGAGGTCAGGGCCGCCCGGCACCACCTCGTCAGGAGCGTGGTGCTGGGGCTCGTGCAGTCCGCCTGCATCATCGTCACCGCCCTGGTCATCGCACGCCTCGGCGCGCATCTCCTGGTCCAGCGTGAGATCCCCCAGGAGGCGCCGACCCTGCTGCTGGTGCTTGTCACGGCGCTCGCGGTGCGTGCCGGCGCCGTGCTCGTCGAGGAGGCCACCGCCCACCGTGCGGCGACCGCCGCGATCAGCGAGCTGCGCGGCCGGATCGTCGGCCATGCGGCGGCGCTCGGCCCGCGTGCCGGTGCCGGTCGCGGCGCGGACCTGACTGCGCTGGCCACCACCGGCATCGAGAACCTGCGCCCCTATCTGGTGGGATACGTCCCGCAGCTGCTGCTCTCGCTCACGGTGACCCCGCTGTGCCTGCTGACCATCGGTGTGCTGGATCCGCTCAGCGCGATGATCGCCCTCATCACTCTGCCGCTGATTCCAATCTTCATGGTGCTGGTCGGCAAGCTGACCGTGGGACGGTCCGAGAAGCTGATCGCGGACATGCGCTCCTTGTGGGCCCAGCTGCTGGACCTGGTGGACGGGCTGCCCACGCTGCGGGCGCTGGGCCGCGAGCGCGGGCCCGAGAGGACGGTGCGGGAGCTCGGCGACCGTCACCGCGCCTCGGCGATGGGCTCGCTGAGATTCGCCTTCCTCTCCTCGATGGTGCTCGAGCTGCTGGCCACGCTGTGCGTCGCACTGATCGCCGTGAGCATCGGGATGCGACTGGTCTACGGGGAGATGGAGCTGGCTCCCGCGCTCGCGGTGCTGGTGCTCGCCCCGGAGATCTACCAGCCGCTGCGCAACGTCGGTTCGCAGTACCACGCCTCCACCGACGGTCTGGCGGCGGTGGGCGCGGCCTTCGAGGTGCTCGATGAGCAGCCGTCGGCCGACGGCGCTCTGCCCGCCCCGGATCTGCGCACCTCCTCCCTCGCCCTGCACGGGGTCTCGGTGCGCTCCCGCGACGGCTGGGCACCGCGCAGCGCTGAGCTCACGGTGAGGCCCGGCCGGGTGCTCGCACTGACCGGGCCCTCGGGCGCCGGAAAGACGACCGCGGTCCAGGTGCTGCTGGGGCTGGTGGATAACGACCGGGGCCATGCGGAGGTGATCGCCGCCGACGGCACCGCGACCGACGTCCGCGAGATCACGCGGCGCAGCCTGTGGGACCAGGTCGCCTGGCTGCCGCAGCGTCCTGTGCTGCCCCCGGGGACGATCCGTTCCGTGCTCGTCAGCTCCCAGCCCGGCGCCGACCAGGCCGAGCTGGAGGCGGCGGCCGCCGCGACCGGTCTCGACGCGGTCATCGCCGAGCGGGGCTGGGAGGCGGATCTCGGCCGCGCGGGGCACGGGATCTCGCTCGGTGAGCGGCAGCGTCTCGCTCTGGCCAGGGCGGTCCTCTCCCCCGCACCGCTGGTGGTCCTGGACGAGCCCACCGCGCATCTCGACGGCGCTGCCGAGCAGGTGGTGCTGGACCTGATCGCGGATCTCCGTGAGCGGGGACGGACCGTCGTGGTGATCGCCCACCGCTCACGGCTGGTGGACGTCGCCGATGACGTCGCACGCGTGGAGGCAGGCCGATGACACCCGCCCCGACAGCCCTCAACGATCCCGCCCGCTCCGACCTGCGCCGGGCGGTGCGGGCGCTCGAGATCCCCCGCGCGCGGCTGCTCGCCGCGGTGCTCGCCGCCTGCGCGACCCTCGGCTCCGCCTTCGCCCTCGCCGCGGTGTCCGCATATCTGGTCACCCGTGCCTGGACGATGCCGCCGGTGCTGGATCTCACCGTCGCCGTGGTGATGGTCCGGGCGCTCGGAGTCTCGCGAGGGGTGTTCCGGTGGCTCGAGCGGATGCTCACCCACGATGTGGCGCTGCGCGGCGTGGTCTCCCTGCGCACGAACCTGTTCTCAGCGCTCGCAGCGCGCACCGACGACACCCTCACCCGGCTGCGGCGCGGGGACCTTCTGAGCCGACTGGGCGACGATGCGCAGGAGCTCGGCGACCATGTCATCACCGCGCTCGTGCCCGGGCTGGTCGCCGCTGTGATGGGGGTGGTCGTGCTCGCGACCTTCGCGCCGCTGTCCCCGGCGGCGACCGCAGCGATGCTCGCGGCACTGCTGCTGGCGAGCGTGCTCGCACCGCTGGCCTCCCACCGCGCCGCCCGCCTCTCCGAGCAGGCCGTGCTCACCACCCGGGCCGAGGTCAGCGCCCAGTCGCTCGAGATCCTCGATGACGCGACCTCGCTCCGGGTCGACGGTCGGCTCGAGGCGGCGCTGACGCAGCTGCATGCCCGGCAGGCCGCCCATGACGCCGCGATCGACCGCGCCGCCCTGCCTGCGGCGGTCGCTGCGGCAGCGGTGCCGTTGACGCTCATCCTCGCCGTGACCGGCTCGCTGCTCGCAGCCGGTGCGGTCTGGCTGGACGGCAGCGCGTCGGCCGGACAGGTCGGCATCCTGCTGCTGCTGCCGCTGTCCTCCTTCGAGGCCGCGACCGCGCTGCCTGCCGCCGCCGCCCAGCACGCGCGCTCCCAGGCCGCTGCGCAGCGCCTGGGACAGCTGGTGGGCCGGGCGCCCACCAGTCCGGCGCCCACCGACCCGGCACCCGTCGGCCCCACCCGCACCGACCCGGTACCGCAGCGCCCGCTGACCGCCGCCCTCCGCGTGGTGGGGCTCACGGCCGGGTGGACCGCTGAGGCGCCGCGGGTGCGGTCGCTGGACCTCGAGCTGCCTCCCGGTGCTCGGCTCGCGGTGGTCGGCCCCTCAGGCAGCGGGAAGTCCACGCTGCTGGCGACGCTCGCCGGGCTGCTCGACCCGCTCGCCGGCACGGTCGAGCTAGATGCCCAGGACGTCGCCGCCCTCGCCCCGCAGGACGTGCGCTCCCGGGTGACGATGTTCGCGGAGGACGGTCATGTCTTCGCCACCACGCTGCGGGAGAACCTGCGGGTGGTGCGGGGGGATCTCGAGGACTCCGAGGCGGAGGATGCGCTGCGGGCCGTCGGCCTCGACGACTGGATCGCGACCCTCCCCCACGGGCTCGACACGATGCTCGGTCCGGATGGGACCACCATCTCCGGCGGTGAACGGCGGCGGCTGCTGCTGGCGCGCGCGGTGGTGCGCCGCGGACCGGTGCTGCTGCTGGACGAGCCCACCGAGCATCTCGACACCGGACGGGGCGATGCGCTGCTGCGCGCGCTGCTCGATCCTCGCGAGAGCACCCTCGTCCCTGCGACCACCACCGTCGTGGTGGTCACCCACCGTGTCGAGGCGATTCCCTCCGGCACCCCGATCCTCCGTCTCGAGGAGCACCGATGAGCTCACACACCCCATCACCCACGCGCCCGCCATCGACCGCTCCCGCCCGTCCGGATCGTCCGCGCATCCAGGATCTCGCCGGCGCCATCCTCGCCGGGGGCGAGACCGAGGACCTGCTGGACCTGCTGCTCCACTCCGCCCGCACCGACCTCGCCGCCCGCAGCGCCGCCCTCGTGATGCCGCTGGGCCCCTCCCGCTGGGGGATAGAGATGGTGGACGGCCCGGATGCCGCCTCGCTGCATGGTGCGGAGATCCCCGCGGACTCAGCCATCGGCGAGGCCCTGCTGTGCGCGGATCCCGATGTGCTCGAGGCCATCGGCAGCCTCAACGTGGACACCGCCGGCACCGGGCAGGAGGACTGCCGGGCGCTGCTGGGCGTGATCGACGCGGCAGAGCACGGAACGGGGCTGCTCGCGGTGCTGCGCGCCGCGGATGCCGAGCCGTTCACGGCCGCGGATCGCGAGCGGCTGGACTCGCTCGCGGGTCTGATCGCCCTGACCCTGCGCTCCCCGTTCCTGCACTCGGACAGCGGGATCGACGACGAGCGCGGTCGCATCGCCCGCGACCTCCACGATCTCGCGATCCAGGAGCTCTTCGCCGTCGGGATGGAGCTCGAGAGCCTGGTGCAGTCCCTCGAGGCGCCGGGCATGACCCCGTCGAACGCCCGGATCCGCAGCTCCGTGGCCACCTCCGTGCAGGGAGTCGAGAACGCCGTCGCCCAGATCCGGCAGATCGTGCAGTCGCTGCGACGCGAGCGCGCCGTGGCCAGCCTCTCCGAGCAGCTTCGGCACGAGGTGGGGCTGGCCACCGCCGGGCTGGGCTTCGTCCCCTCGATGCGGCTGCCCCCGCACCCCGCGGAGATGGATGCCGAGCTGCCACCGGAGATCGCCGAGGACGTGGTGGCGGTGGTGCGGGAGTGCCTGGCCAATGCGGCCCGGCACGCGCACGCGAGCGCGGTCGCGGTCTCGGTGAGCGTGTTCTCCGAGGGCGTCGACAGAGTGGTCCAGGTGAACGTCTCGGACAATGGCCGAGGGATCGATCCCTCGGTGCGCCGTCGCAGCGGGTTGGCGAACATGTCGGCCCGGGCACGGCGTCATTCCGGCTGGGTGGACGCGATCAACCTCGAGCCGGGGACGATGATCTCCTGGCGGGTGACGCTGCCGAGCTGAGGCCTGCTCTGCCGGCGCTGCTACTGCTGCTTCCACCCGGCGCGACGGCGGGCGGCGACCAGCGCCGCCACCTGGGTGCGACGCTGCATCCCGAGCGCCTGCAGGATCACCGTGACCCGGTTCTTGACTGTCTTCTCGGCGATGCCGAGCGCTTCGGCGATCTCACGGTTGGAGTGTCCATCGCCGATCAGCTCGACGATCCGCTGATCGGACTGCGAGAGGTCCGGTCCTTCATCCCCGTGGTCGGCGGGCCAGATCGACTTCCCTGCATGCACCGCGATGATCGCCTCGACGATCTCCTGCGAGCGCGCGGACTTCAGCATCAGGCCGGCCGCCCCCACGGCTTTCGATTCACGCAGCGCGGCGTCGTCGTCGAAGCTGGTGAGCACCAGCATCAGCTGCTCGGGGTTCAGCTCCCGGGCCTTCTTCATGACGTCGATGCCGGTGCCGTCCGGGAGCTGGAGGTCCACGACCAGCACCTCGGGCCGGATCGCGGGCAGGCGTCGGTTCGCCTCGAGGACGGAGGAGGCCTCACCGATCACGCTCAGCTGCTCGCTCGCATCGATCACGGTGACGATGCCGCGACGGACCACCTCATGGTCATCGACCAGCATCACGCGGATCGGTGTGGGGGAAGAGCTCGACGTCACAGGAATTCTCACCTCGCGGATCATCTGCTCGCTGTGCTGTCCTCGAAAGTCGGCACAGTCACCCGGAGCAGGCTTCGGTTCCTCCGCCCTTCGTGACGGAGCCGGGCTCAATCTATCGCATCGGGCAGTCCCTGCCCTGGTCGGAAACGACGTCACCGAATGCGGGATCACTCTCGCGCAGCGCTCCGAGCCAGCAGGCCATGCATGGTCATCCAGCTGATGAAAGCCTCGAACCAGCCGGTGCTCGTCGTCTCCTTCGGATACATGCCGAAGCCGTGGCCGCCGCGTTCGTAGTAGTGGAACTCGACGGGGCGTCCGGCAGCGTGCCAGCTCTCGACGAGTCCGAATCCGCTGGAGGCGAACAGGGGGTCATCGGCGGCGAGCGCGATGAACAGCGGCGGCGCGTCCGCCGGGACGTCGAACGAGCTCATCGGGCCATAGACGCTACCGATGAAGGCGGGCTCGGCGTCCTCGCCCGCGAGGGCGGTGGCGAGTGTGAGCATAGCGCCGGCGGAGAAGCCGACCATGCCGACCCGGGCCGGATCCAGGCCCCACTGGGTCGCGTGGCTGCGCACCCATGCAAAGGCGGCGCGGGCGTCGGTGATCTGCGCATCAAGACCCGCGAACGATCCGACCGGGTCCTTCCGGTGGGCCGGGGGCGGTCCGGAGAGCATCTCGCGGATCTCCGTCGCGAAATCCTCGAGTTCAGGGGCGGTCTGTCGGAGGCGATACTTCACCACGAATGCGGCGACGCCGCGGTCGGCGAGCGCCCGCGCGACGTCCCAGCCCTCGTTCTGCATGGACAGTGACCGGAAGCCACCGCCGGGAGCCACGATCACGGCGGTGCCCGTGGCATCGGCCGGATCGGGCAGCACGGGCGTGAGTGTGGCGACGGTGACGTTCCGGGCGAACACGCTCCCGTATTCGCGGTGCCAGGATTCCGGGGTCGTCGCCCCGGGCAGCACGCCGGTGCCCAGCTCCACGGTGCCCGGCTGCTCGGGCGTCACGATCGGCGTCATCCCCTCATCCACTGTGCTCGGGGCCATGTGTGTCTCCATTCGGGAGGTCAGCGGGAGAGCATGGCCTCAGTGCCACGCCCCGCACAGAGTCTATGCCCGGCCATACCTCCTGCCTATGACGTGATGTGTGCCCTCGGCCGCTGGCAGCGCGGGCAGAAGTGCGAGGAACGGTTCTGGAACATCTCGCGACGGATCGTCGCGCCGCAGCGGGGGCATGCCTGCCCGGTGCGCCCATAGGCGTTCAGCGAGCGGGCGAAATAGCCGCTGCGACCATCGACGTTCACGTACAGCGCGTCGAAGCTGGTGCCGCCCACTTCCAGTGCCCGCTCCATCACGTCCTGGGCGGCACGGAGGATCGCGAGCGCCCGGCGCTGGCTGAGCGCGATGCCGGGGGTGTCGAAGCGGGTCCGTGCCATCCACAGCGCCTCGTCGGCGTAGATGTTCCCGATCCCCGAGACCAGCTGCTGGTTGAGCAGCAGCGACTTCACACCGCTGCGTCGGGCGCGCAGGGCACGGGCGATCCCGGGGAGGTCGACTGCCGGGTCGAGCAGATCGCGGGCCACGTGGGCAGCGTCGGTCGGAAGCAGTCCATCCGGACTGCCCATCGCGGCGAGCGCGCCGTCGGCCGCCTCCACCAGCGGGCTGGTCCACAGGCCGCCGAAGAGACGCTGATCGATGAGGTCCACGCGGGTTCCGCCGTCGAGGTGCAGCGACAGGCGTCGGTGGCGCAGCGGATCCGAGGCGGGACCCTCCGAGGGTGCACGGGGCGCCAGTGCGGTCCCGTCGGCGGTCGCGATCCGCAGCTGCCCGCTCATTCCCAGGTGTCCCATCAGCGCCTCGCCGGTGTCGGCGCCGTCGGCGTCGGCGAGCCGCCACCACAGGAACTTGCCGCGCCGCACCACCGCCGTGAGGGTGGTGCCGAGGAGGGCGGCGCGCAGCCGGTCCACTCCCCCGGCCTGGCGGCGGATGATCCGGGCGTCGAGCAGCTCGACGGCCTCCACGGTGCGGCCGACGGTGCGGGGCTCGAGGCCGCGCCGGACGACCTCGACCTCGGGCAGCTCGGGCATGAGCTCAGCCTCCGTTCAGCCTCGCGGGATCAGGGTCTCGCCGCGCTCGGCGAGGATCCCTCGCACCGCGTTCTGGGCCGCGGCGAGCTCGGAGTCCTTCTTCGAGGCGCCGTCGCCGCGGGCGGTGACGATCCCTTCGACGGTGACCGTGGCGGTGAAGGTCTTCTGGTGCTCGAGACCGGATTCGATGATCTCGTAGGAGACGCTCTGCCCTTCGGCCGCGGCGATCTCCTGGAGACGGGACTTGAAGTCGTATCCGGTCTCGAGGAACTCGTCGGAGTCCAGCAGGGGGCGCAGCAGCTCGAGCACGAAGTGGCGGGAGACGTCCTGGCCGAGCGCCAGGTGGGCGGCCCCGATCACGGCCTCGGTGGTGTCCGCGAGGATCGATGCCTTGGCACGGCCGCCGGTGAGGTCCTCACCGCGCCCCAGCCGCACATACGCGCCGAGGTCGAGCTTCGAGGCGATCACGGCGAGCGCGCGCGTGCTCACGGTCGCCGCGCGGCGACGTGCCAGATCACCTTCGGGAAGCGTCGGGTGGGTGGCGTAGAGGTGCTCGGTCACGGCGAGCTGCAGCACCGCATCGCCGAGGAACTCGAGCCGTTCGTTGTGCGGCAGGCCGTCATTCTCGTACGAATAGGAGCGGTGGGTCAGCGCGAGCTCGAGGAGCCCGGACTCGCTGAGGTCGGCCGCCTGCCCGGCGTCCAACGGCAGTCGGTCCAGCAGGCCCTTCGGAGCGGCGGCCTCGGTGGCGCGGCGCCTGCGCGCCATCAGGCCTCCTCGTTCTTCGACTCGTCCTCGAATAGGCCCTGCAGAGCGGCGAAGCGATCGTCGATGACGTCGTGGTGGTGGTCCGGATCGTCCTCCATGCGGAAGCCGCACTGGCCGCACAGGCCGGGGCAGTCCTCACGGCACAGGGGGCGCTCATCGGCCGCCATCGCGAGCGCGTCACGCACCAGCGGGCCGAGGTTGACGGCCTCGTCCTCGAGGAGGGTCGAGTCCTCCTTCTCGTCCGCCTTCACCTTCTCGGGGAACATGAACAGCTCGTCGAGTCGGGCGGTGACGTCCTGCTCGACCGGGTCGAGGCAGCGGGAGCACTCCCCATCGAGGTGGGCGACCACGGTGCCGTGGACGTAGATCCCCTCGACCACGGACTCGAGCTCCGCCTCGACGGCGATGTCCTGCCCTTCGGGGACCTGCATCGCGATGCCGCCGGCCTCACGTGCCGGGGCGGGGACGGTGCGCTCCACGTGACGGTGCGATCCGGTGCGGCTGATGAGGTCGACCGCATCGAAGATCAGGGCGGTGTCCAGCGATGTGGTGGAGGCGTGGTCGGAAGACATCGGTGATGGTCCTGTTCGTGTCGTGGGGATCAATCAGGATACGGCGGCGGCGTCGCGCAGTGCGTCCATGGAGGGGGCGGGGAGCATGTCGGAGACATCACCTCCGAGCGCGTGGACCTCCCGCACGAGGGACGAGGAGATGTGGGAGAGAGTCGCATCGGTGAGCAGGAAGAGCGTGTCGACGCCCGCGAGGTGGTGGTTCATCCGCGCCATCGGCTCCTCATAGGCGAGGTCGAGCTGGGAGCGCAGTCCGCGCACCACGGCGCCGGCGCCGAGCTCCCGGCAGAAGTCGACCAGCAGTCCCATGGGGAGCGTGCGGACCTCGACGTCCCGGGAGAGGTCCGACTCCTCGAGCGTCTGCGTGATCGCGCTCTTGCGGGCCTCGAGGTCGAGCGTCCCCTGCTTCGAGGGGTTGTGGGAGACGGCGATGATCACGTGATGGCCGAGGGCGGCGGTCCGACGGGTGAGGTCCAGGTGTCCCAGGGTGAAGGGATCGAACGAGCCGGGCAGGACGACAGTGCTCATGTCGCCACTCTAATGCGGAACGTCGCTGGCGCTGATCATGCTGGCGCTGCTCAGTCGAGCTCGATGTTGACCTGGTGCACGCCCGCCTCATCGATCGCGCCGATCGTGAGCACGCCGGTGAGACCCGCGAGGTCACCGGTGCCGGAGCCGGGGGCGATGAGATATCGGAGGTCCGGGTCGCCTCCCGCCATGGTGCCGAGCTGCTGGAAGGTGAGGGTGCCCCGGCGGCCGTCGAGGGTGCCCTCGAAGAGCTCCGTGGCGATGTACGAGGCGCTGCCGCTCGCGGGGTCCCCAGCGGTGAGCATGACCCCGCGAGAGGTGCCTTCGAGGTCGCCGACCCAGGTCTTGGCCAGGTCGAAGCGGTCAGCGGCGCCGGGGAGGATCTCGGCGGGGGTCAGGTCGACGGTGAAGGTGGCGCTGAGGATGGTCATGGCTCAAGTATCTCCGTTGCGGGCGTAGGCCGACGGAGTCATCCCGGTGATGCTCCGGAAGTCCCGGACGAAGTGGGACTGGTCGTACCAGCCGAGGTCCTGGGCGAGGTCCGCGATCGCTCGGTGGTCTCCGCGGTCGATCGCGGAGACGGCGTCCATCACGCGTGAGCGCAGGATCATGCGTTTGGGGCCGACGCCGACGAAGCGGCGGAAGGTCCGCTGCAGGTTCCGGATGCCGTGGCCCGAGCGTCGCTCGAGCTCTGCAGTGCCGGTCACCGAGGGATCGGCGAGCAGCTCGAGGATGGAGCAGAAATCCGCATATCCGGGGGCATCCTGCGGGCGTTGCGCGAGCAGCCAGGCGTCGAGAGCGGGCGCGGCGCCGGTCGCAGCGGTCGCCGTGCTCGACGTGCTCGACGTGCTCGACGTATCGGGATGTGCTGCGGGTGGGACGTCGGTGTCGAACCACTCTGCGGCGGGGACCGTGCGGTCCCGCACCGAGGCCGGCGGGGCTGTGGTGAAGGCGGTGGTGCCGCCGAGACGGAAGCGCACCCCGATGACGCCCCCGGTGCCGGACTGGGTCACCTCGAAGCGTCCGCGGGTGATCGGGCCCGTGATCCAGGCGCCGGCGCGGGTGCCACCGGCGCGGGTGCCACCGGTGCCTGCGCGCCGTACCCCGCCCCATTCGCGGGTCAGATGGATGGCGGGATCATCGAGGGTGGTCACCACATGCTGCTGTCCGGGTGGGAGCTGCCAGGTCACCGACCAATACCGATCCACCCAGCGGCGCAGAGGCGCAGCCGGCTGTGCGTGGTCGTAGTGGGTGTGAAGGAGGAACTCCGCAGGATTCAGCACATGCCCGAGCATGTGGCCAGGCGGCCCCTGGACGGGTGCCGGCTGTCCCGGTGCGGTCTGGCCCGGTGCGGCCTGGCCCGGTGGCAGGTGACCGGCGGGCGTCCCACGGGAGGACCGCGACCCTGTCGCGTTCGTCCAATCCTCCGCGCTGCGCATGGAGGCAGTCTGGCAGGCATGACAGATATCCCCGTTGCCCGCCTTGCCATGATCACGCTCGATGCCACCGATCCGGAGCCGCTCGCCCAGTTCTGGTCGGCTGTGCTGGGCTGGCCGGTCACCGTCCTCACCGAGCAGTACGCGATGCTCTCCGGTCCCAGCCACGCGCTGGGCATCGGCGCGATCCCCGATCATCAGGCCCCGTCCTGGCCGGATGACGGGCGCAAACAGTTCCACTTCGATCTGGCCGTCGAGGATCTCGAGGCGGCGGCGGCTCGCTGTGTGGAGCTCGGTGCCGAGCGGGTGGAGCCCCAGCCCGGCGAGACCTGGGTGGTGCTGCGCGATCCTGCTGGCCACCCCTTCTGCCTGACCGACGCTGCGGCGTGGGGATGACAGGACGGGAGACCCGTCCCCGTCAGCCGTTTCGCTCGCTCGCCAGCAGCGCGTAGGACATCCCGTCCAGCCAGCGCCCGCTGCGGTGGAGGGACTCCTCACGGAAGATGCCCTCGAGCCGCAGTCCGATCTTCTCCATCACCCGCCGCGAGCCGAGGTTCTCCGCGAAGCACGACGCTTCGACGCGACGCACACCGAGGCCGTCGATCGCGAGGTCGAGCAGGGCCCCGGCGAACTCGGTACCGAACCCGCGGCCGTGGATCGCCGGGTCCAGGACCCAGCCGATCTCAGCCTGCTGCCCAGCGGCCTGGTCCTTCATGTCCGCCTGGGACCACGCGTCCTGCCGCTCGAGCTTGCCGGAGGCGATGATCCTGCCGTCGAGCAGGCCCACCACGCAGCTGCCGAGAGTCTTGTCCCACCACTCCTGATGGTCCTCGAGAGACGTGTTCAGCGTGGTGGTCCATTCCTGCACCTCGGGCAGGCGGAACCATGGCCACACCTTCTCGGCGTCCTCGGAGAGGCCAGGACGCAGGATGAGGCGGCGCGTGTGCAGCGGCCAGTCGAGGTCGGCAAGGCCAGTGAGGGCGGTGGGCGAGCGCGTCATCGGGACAGGGTAGCGGTGCGCTCAGAAGGGTGGCGGACGGTGCTCCGGCAGCGACGCCAGCGGCGGCGGCCCGGGATCGGTGAGCTCGTCGTACTCGGGCCGGGAGTAGTACTCGGTGAGATGGAGCCCCCACCGATAGGCCTCCTCGCGGTCCGCGCTCTCGGCGGGACTCTCGTCGAGGATTCCGAGGCGGGTCACGGCTTCGAACTCGAGATCGCTGCGGTACTGCTCCCATGCACGGTGCAGCTTCTCGGAGAGTTCCCTGGTGACGAGGTCGGTGTTCTTGGCGACGTCGCTGACCGCAGCGCCGCCGATCCTCCAGCGAGTGACGCCGGTGACTTCGTTCCGATCGGGATCGAGAAGTCCGGCGGTCTTCATCCGGTGGTGGGTCCTGCACAGCCGGTGGAGGTTCTCGATCGTGGTGGGGCCGCCTCGGGAAGGTTCCTCGAGGTCGAACTCCTCGATGTGGTCCATCTCGCCGATGGTCATCACAGAGCGGGCGCAGCCGGGCACCGCGCAGACGGGGTCGATCAGGCGGAGGTTCTCGGCCATCGCCGCGGAAGGGCGGTAAGTCTGGGACGCGCTGGGCAGGTAGTCCCCCGAGATCGGGTCGGTGAGCACCCGTTCGACGGCAGGCGCCTTGGCGACCATCTGGCGTGCCATGCGCGGTGGGATCGGGTTCGTGCCGTCGAGCATCGCAGGTGCATTCGAGAGGCCGAGCAGCGTGAGCACGGGCACGACGAGCGAGATCCGGAAGGCTGGCGCGGGGACCTCTACCGTCCCGGTCTCGAGCATCGAACGGACCGCCACCGCATACTGCAGCGCCGCGAGGGACAGGTGCCGGCCCTCGCGCGCGGCGTCCCCATCGAGGTCGAAGGGGATCGGCGCACCGGTCTCGAGAGCGTGTCGTTGGGCGTCCTGGACGGCGCGTGCGGAGGCATCGAGCCGTTGACCGAAGGCGGTGATCTCTGGGATCGGACCGCGGATCATGATGCAGGCAGTGCCGTCGCCGTCGGGTGAGGGCTGGATGAACACGCTGCGCTGCTCCTGCGGAGTCTCCTGCACCGCCGCGCGGCCGAACCATTCGATGAGCGTGCGCAGCTCGCGGTAGAAGCGCTCGACGTCGATCGCCTCGAGCTGCCAGACCGCAACCCGCTCGTCGACCTGACGACGCTGGACGTGCGTCAGCCGCAATACGCTGCGGATCAGCCACTCGAACCAGTCCACGGGCAGCGCGCCCTCCTCCACCCGTGCGAAGCATGCGGGCAGGTCGGTGACCGCGACGTGCGCATCCCGGAGGCGGTCTTCGCCACGGGACAGCTTCATGCGCAGACCTGCAGAGGCCGCCAACGCGTGGAGGGCCTTCTCGTCTCCCTCATCGCTCTCGGACCAGAGGGAAGCGAGGTCACGTATCTCGGCGACATAGAGGGAGGCGTGCTCATGCCGTCGGCGGCGGAAGATCCGCAGCACGGTCTCAGCCTCCGGGGAGCTGGGAAGGACATCGGCGCGCTCCACGAGGGCTTTCGAGGTGAGGAGCTTGCGCGCCCGCACCGGGGCGCGGGGAGGCTCCGCAGCGCGGGAAGGCTCCGCATTGGTCTGCTTCATGGCAATCCCCTCCTCTGCACCCTTGCTCGTGCCCTGTCGTGATCTGCGGCGCCGACGACCGATCCCCACACCGGATGTTCGATCGAATGTTCGACCGAGCGTGCGACCAGGTGCCGACATCTCTCATTTTAAAACACATGCTCGACAAGCGCCAGAGAAACATCCGCTCCTCGCGAATTTGTGGATAACCCACGGCGGTGGAGGAACGGTCGCGATATCCACAAATCGTGCACCAATTGGGGATACTCGCAGGTCACCAGTGCGCGCGCTCGGCATGACAACCGCCTCCGCGCCAGCCGCGCGAATTGCGTCCACGCCATATCTGCAGGCCACAAAGCTACAGCGTGTTAATGCATATTCGCCGCCGCGCTGCAAGCACTTCTTGAAAATGTGGATAGAGCGGCATCACGACGAGCCACCGAACGTCACGCCGAGCCACCGAACGTCAGGCCGGGCCACCGAACTGCAGCGCGGTCTCCCCGTATTCCTTGCTGCCGTCGTCCGCCCAGCCCTCGGGCCAGTCGACGGGACGAGTGCGTGAGGAGCGCTCGATGACGACCAGCGCATCCTCCGCCAGGGCGGGGCGGAGGGTGAGCAGAAGCTGCTCGAGCGCCTCGGTGGTCACGTCATACGGCGGGTCGAGGAAGACCAGGGTGGCGGCGTGGCCGGAGGGCTGCGATGCCGGCTGCGCGGCGAGCTGGGCCGCCACGGCAGCGGCCCTGCCGACTCGGATGTCCGTGCGCTCGGTGAGGCCGAGGTCGGCGGCGGTGCGGCGCAGCTGCTTGGCGGTCGGGCCGTGCAGCTCGACCAGCAGGGCATGCTCTGCGCCCCGGGACAGCGCCTCGAAGGCGAGTCCGCCGGTGCCCGCGTAGAGATCGAGCACGCGGGCGCCGACCAGGGCGTCCCAGCCCTCGAGCCGGTTGAACAGGGCCTCGCGCACCTTGTCGGTGGTCGGGCGGGTTCCCTTGCCAGGAGGGCCGGGGATGGTGCGGCCGCCGAGGGTGCCGGAGACGATGCGCGGCATATCAGCTCCTCTCCACGTCGGGGTCGGCATCCCGCAGCCGGTCCGCGACGGCACCGGCGAGAGCGGGGTGGGTGGTGAGCTCGGGGTCGGCGGCGACCACGGCGAAGGCGTCCTCGCGGGCCTGCTCGATGGCGTGGGCGTCACGGATGACATCGAGGTGCTTGAGGGTGCGCTGCAGGCCGGACTGCTCCTCCCCCACCAGATCGCCGGCGCCTCGGCGACGCAGGTCGAGCTCGGCGAGCTCGAAGCCGTCGGTCGTCTCCGCGATGGCGTGCAGGTGCGTGGAGTGCTGCTGCCCGGGCTCGCCGGAGGTGTCGAAGAAGGCGATTCCGGCGTGCTCCCCGCGACCCACGCGGCCGCGCAGCTGGTGGAGCTGGGAGACGCCGAAGCGTTCGGCGTCCAGGATGATCATCACCGAGGCGTTGGGGACGTCGACCCCCACCTCGATGACGGTGGTGGAGACCAGCACGTCGATCTCGCCGCGCAGCATCTGTCCCATCACCTCCTGCTTCTCCTCCACGGACAGGCGGCCGTGGAGGATGCCGAGGCGGGCCCCGGCGAGCTCGGGACGCTCGGCGAGCCGCTGTGCGGTCTGGGTGACGCCGCGGGCGGGCTCGAGCATCGGCGGCTCCTCCTTGCCGTTCTCGTCGAGGATCAGCGGGGCGGGTGCGTCGGCCTCGTCCTCATCGATGCGGGCGCAGACCACGAAGACCTGACGGCCCGCGGCGATCTCCTCCGCGGCGCGCTGCCACATCCGCCGCTCCCACTTCGGGAGCTTCTCGTGGACCACGAAGCTGGTGACGCCGGCGCGCTGCCCCGGGCTCTCGCTGAGGGTGAGCACGTCGAGGTCGCCGACGGTCGCGAGCGCAGCGGTGCGCGGGATCGGGGTCGCGGTCATCACGATCACATGAGGGCTCTTCCCGGCGGCACCCTTGGCGCGCAGCCGGCGGCGATGGTCGACCCCGAAACGGTGCTGCTCGTCGATCACCACGAGGCCGAGCGAGGCGAACTCGACCTTCTCGGCCAGCAGCGCATGGGTGCCCACGACGATCCCGGCCTGCCCGGAGGTGACGTCGAGCAACGTCTCTCGACGGCCAGCGGTGCGCTGGGAGCCGGTGAGCAGGCGCACGCGGGTCGCGGCGGCATGCCCATCGAGCTGACCGGCGCGGGCGAGGTCCCCCAGCAGGGTGATCAGGGTGCGGTGATGCTGCTCGGCGAGCACCTCGGTGGGGGCGAGCAGCGCGGCCTGGTGGCCAGAGTCCACGGCGCGCAGCATGGCCCGCAGCGCGACGACGGTCTTGCCCGAGCCGACGTCCCCCTGCAGCAGCACGCTGGTGGGATGCCCCTTGCCGATGCGCTCCTGGATCATCGTGCCGATCTCTCGCTGCCCCTGCGTGAGGGTGAACGGCAGGCGCTCATCGAGCAGAGGCTGCAGCGGCCCTTCAGCGGAGAGGACGGGGGCGGGGGTGCGTTCGTCCTGGGCGCGGCGCTGAGCGAAGATCGCCTGCAGGATGAAGGCCTCCTCGTAGCGGAGGTGGGCCATACCGCGGCGGGTGTCCTCGACAGTCAGCGGGATATGGACCAGGCGGGACGCCTCGGCAAGCGGGGGCAGGCCGCGGCGGGCGATCACCTCGTCCGGCACCGGGCGGGTGAGGGAGTCGGCGAACTCGAGACCCTTCTCAGTCGCCGAGCGCATGGTGGCCTGGGAGATGTTCTGGCGCAGCGGGTAGATGGGGCGGGGCCGCTGGGCCCAGGCGCGGCCCTCGTCGGTGTCCTCGATCGTCTCGTAGTCCGGGTGGGTGATCTGGAGCGAGTCGCGGTAGTCGTCGAAGCCGACGGTGCCGTGCACGATGATCAGCGCGCCGACGGGCAGCCGGCCACGGTGCCACTGGACCTGGTGGGGCTTGGTGAGGAAGAAGGTGAGCGGCATGTCCTCGATACCGTCGGAGACGGTCACCTCGAGGATGAAGCCGCGACGGCTGCGCATCGCGCGATCGCGCACCGAGACCACCGAGACCACGGCGCTGACGGCCTCACCCTCGTTGACCTCGTGGAGGGAGCGCAGCGGAGCGGGTACGACATAGCGGCGCGGCGCGAAGCGCATCATCGTGTCCAGGTCCCGCACCCCGAAGGACGCCATAGCCTTGGACTCCTTGGAGATCAGCAGCTCCGTGAGCGGCATCGAGCCCCGTGCGGACTCGTGCCTCCTGGCCATGCGGACGTCTCCTCGTGCTCGATGTGCGCCGCCCGGTGGAGTGCGGCGCGCCAGGCCCTATCGTGCCACCATCCGGCAGTGCCGTGATGGAATCCACATGGGGAGGAAGCGTCCCCCGCTTCTGACCCGCGAGCATCTGGGCTATGATTCCGTGGTTGCCCTGACCTCCGGGGGGTCGCACCTCCGTGCTCACCCAGGTCACCGACCCCGCCGTTCCGGCGCGGGGGTGGAGCGGGCACCGCGATCAGAACATCGACGTACCAGGAGACGACAGTGGCTGCTTCCACGTGTGACATCTGCGCCAAGGCCCCGAGCTTCGGCAAGACCGTGTCTCACTCGCACCGCCGCACCTCGCGTCGCTGGAACCCGAACATCCAGTCCGTCCGCACTGTGATCAACGGCACCAGCAAGCGCGTGAACGTGTGCACCTCCTGCCTCAAGGCAGGCAAGGTCAGCACGCTCGGTGCCTGAGCGAGACCGCACAGCATTCATCCACGAGAGCCCTCACCCGATCGGGTGAGGGCTCTCGTGCATTCCGGGCGCGCTGCACCAGCCCACCGAGGAGACTCCATGCCCGCGTCAGCACCCACCATCCTGGCCACCAGCGCCGGCTACCGGCCACATCCCCGGCTGCGCTTCGGCTTCGGCCCGATGATGGCCTTCGCGATCGAGCTCGGGCAGGAACGCGGGCCTCGCACCGACGGGCCCCCGCGGATCTGCAACATCGGCACCGCGAGCGGTGATGACAAGGGCTTCCAGCGAGATATGGAAGAAGCGGCAAGGGACGCGGGATACGTCCTGCACCATCTGAGCCTGTTCACCCAGCCGAACGTCGAGGACATCGAGTCCTATCTGCGCGGGTTCGACGTCATCTGGGTGAACGGCGGCTCGGTCGTGAACCTGCTCGCGGTATGGCGCGCGCACGGCCTGCCCGAGATCCTCCACCGGCTCTGGCAGGACGGCGTGGTGCTGGCCGGGATCTCCGCGGGGTCGATCTGCTGGTTCGAGGGCGGGGCCACCGACTCCTTCGGCCCGGATCTGCAGCCGGTGACGAACGGCCTGGGCTTCCTGCCCGGCGCCAACGGCGTGCACATGGACTCCGAGGCCGGTCGCCGGCCGCTGCTGCGAGAGCTGGTGGCCGACGGGACACTGGGTGCCGCCCTCTGCACCGACGACGGCACGGGCCTGCTGTTCCGCGGCACCGAGCTGGTCGAGGCGGTCGCGGAAGTCGACGGGGTGCGGGTCACGCGGATCGAGCGCGGGGCCGACGGTGACGCCGTGGAGGCCGATCTGCCGGTACGACGCCTGCACTGAGGATCAGGGCACGTCGCGCAGCAGCGCGGTGAGGCCGTTCGGGATCTCGACAAGGTGCACCGGATCCACCTCGGTGCGCCGCAGGGTGGCCAGCAGCGGGGCGGCGTGCGGGTCGGTGGGATGGTTGTCGAAGTCGACGGTCTCCGTGCCCAGCTCCCGCAGGCCCTCGAGCAGAGCGGCGAGGCAGAGGGCGACATCGGCACGGGCCGTCGGGGCCGACGCATCGATCGCCTCGAGGGCTCCTTCTCGGTGCCGGCCGACTCTCGCGCCCTCGTCCTCGTCCCTGCCCTCGTCTTCGTCCTCGCCCTCGTCCGCGCGGTAGAGGTCGGCCAGCGCCGTGATCTCGCCGCCGCGGATCACAGCCCAGGAGTGCTCGTGCACGGACTCCTCATAGAACTCCTCCCCCACCTCGGGACGGAGCACCTCACGGGAGGCGGTGGGCGACCAGCTGGCGTGCTGCCAGGTGTAGCGGTCGGTGAGGGCGTCGACGAGCTGCTCGCGCGGGAGCTCGGTCCAGGGGACGGCGCGAGCGGTGCCGTCGTGGGACGCGCTGACCGCGGCGCACCAGCGGGCGGTGCGATCCGCTGAGACATCGACTCTCAGCAACGGGACCTCGAGGTAGGCCACCGCCCCCTGCGCGCGCAGGAAGCCGTCACGCTCCGAGCCGGGCACCACCTTGCTGGACAATGGATTATCACTGTAACTGCCGAGTTCGTGGAGAAGCGCTGTTCCGTGGCCAAGGCGGCGGTACCCCTCCTCGATCTCGAGCTCGACCAGATCGCGGTCGGGATGGACGACGTTGCGGCCGATACGGCCCACCCCGATCACGCGCGACTCCCCGGAGATGGGGTCGTCGACGTCGAGCACGAGCGCACGGAAGCCCTCGCGCCAGCCATCCGGCTTCAGCCACTCGAAACGGTTCCCGTCGCGGTCGACGTCGGCCGGCGTGGCGGGACGGAATCGTCGCGCCACGCCGGCCTCGCCCCCGTCGTTCACTCCGCTGCGGCGTCCGCGAAGGTGGAGGTGTCGATCACGGCACGGAAGTGCACATCGCCGGCGACCACGCGGTCGTAGGCGGCGTCCGCCTCCCCGACCCCGATGACCTCGATCTTCGCGGCGAGGCCGTGCTCGGCGCAGAAGTCGAGCATCTCCTGGGTCTCGGCGATGCCGCCGATGTTGGAGCCGGCGAGCACCTTGTTGCCGCCGATCAGTGAGCCGAAGCCGACGGGCTGCTTCGCCGGCGGGAGGCCCACGACCGCCATCACGCCGCGCGGCGTGAGCAGGCGCAGGTACTTGTCCACGGGGATGTCGGCGCTGATGGTGTTCAGGATCAGGTCGAACTCGCCGCGGTGGTCGCTGAAGAAGTTCTCGTCGGTGGTGGCGAGGACCCGCTGCGCGCCGAGCTCGAGGGCATCCTGCTCCTTCTTCAGGGAGCGGGAGAGCACGGTGACCTCGGCGCCCATCGCTGCCGCGAGCTGCACGCCCATGTGTCCGAGCCCGCCGAGGCCCAGCACCGCGACGCGCTTGGCGCGGCCGTCGACCTGCTCCCCGGCGCCCCAGCGGCGCAGCGGGGCGTAGGTGGTGATGCCGGCGCAGAGCAGCGGAGCGGCGGCGGCGAAGGAGAGCTCGTCAGGGATCCGGCACACGAAGCGCTCGTTGACCACGACCTTCTCGGCATAGCCGCCCTGGGTGACGGTGCCGTCGACGTCCTTCGCGTTGTAGGTGCCGACGTTGCCCTCCAGGCAGTTCTGCTCCTGGCCGGCGCGGCACTCCTCGCAGTTCCCGCAGGAGTTCACCATGCAGCCCACACCCACGCGGTCCCCGACCTTCCAGTCGGTGACAGACTCGCCGACCGCGGAGACGACGCCCGCGATCTCGTGACCGACGGTGAGCGGGAAGCTCGCCTCGCCCCATTCGTTGCGGATCGTGTGGATGTCGCTGTGGCAGATCCCGGCAGCCTCGATGGCGATGACCACGTCATCAGCGCGCGGGTCCCGGCGCTCGATGGTGGTGACGCGGAACGGCTGGTCGGGGCCGGTCTTCTGCAGGGCCTTGACGGTGATCGGCATGGAAATTCCTCCGGCGGGTCGTGTTCTTGGCGCGGAGAGCGCCGCCGACCAGCCTAACCGCGCTCAGGCGAAGTGATCGAAGCCCTCGCCCTGGATGGGCACGCCGTCCAGCAGCACTGTGGGACCTTGCGGCCCGGCGGGCAGGATCCTGCCGATCGGGCGGAACCCCTCCGGCACCTCCCCCGGGGCGAAAGCGGCGAGCATCGCATGCTCCTCCCCGCCGTGGAGCACCCAGCTCCAGGGGTCGGCACCGAGCTCCGCGGCGAGGCTTGCGAGCTGCGCGACGTCAGGGGCCAGCGCGTTGCGGTCGAGGTCGAGCGTGACGTCGGCGGCCCGGGCCAGCCTGCCTCCGTCGCGGACCAGCCCGTCGGACAGATCCATCATGGCGTGGGCCGTGCGGCCGCCGGTCCAGCCCAGCGAGAGATCCGGGTCCGGGGCGTCATGCCAGCGCACCAGCTCTGCCGCCGACGGGTCGGCGATGTCCCTGAGCATGATCGTGGGGTGGGTGCCGTCCGGGGCATGGACCAGCGCCCGCCGCCCCAGCACCAGGGCGAGGCCGGCGGCCGAGCGGCCCAGACGGGGAGACCCGATCGCGAGGACATCCCCCGCGCGGGAACCGGTGCGGCAGATGGCCGGCTGCGTCTCGGGCAGCGAGCCCATCGCGGTGACCGTGAGGACCAGCTGATCGGCGCGTCCCAGGTCGCCGCCGACGATGCTCGCCCCCTCTGCCTCCGCGCGTGCCGCCAGGCCGATCGTGAGGTCCTCGAAGACCGCCCCCGGAGTGTCGGCAGGGGCGGAGATCGCGACCACGAGGGCCAGTGGCCGAGCACCCATGGCGGCGACATCGGCAAGGTTCTGGACTGCCGCCTTGTGCCCGATCCATCGGGCGGTGGTGGCGTGCGTCAGGAAATCATGCCCCTCGACCAGGGAGTCGGTGGTGACCACCAGGCGCGGGGAGGGCAGGTGCACCACTGCGGCATCATCTCCGGGCCCCACCTGCACCTCGGCGCCGTGGCTCAGGTGCGGGAGCATGCGGGCCAGGAGCGCGGCCTCGCCGCGGGGGGTGCTGTGGGGAGTGCTGCGGGGGGCTCCGTCATGTGGAGTGTCCTCGTGGGGGGTGTCGCCTGCCATGCTCCCAGTGTGCCCGACCGGTAGGCTCTCCGAGTGCTCCGATCCCGCCTGCTCGCCCTTCCCGCCGCCGGCCTGATGGCCCTGGGCCTGGTCTCCTGCGGCACCGTCACAGTGCCCGCGGGGGCCGATGCCGCGAACCCGGTCTGCGCCGACATCGTGCTCGGCGCCCCGCCCGAGGTGCTGGGCATGGAGCGCGCGGAGACCTCGAGCCAGGGCACCGTCGCCTGGGGCAGCGGCGAGGACACGATCGTGATGCGCTGCGGCGTGACTCCGCCCGGTCCCACCACCGACCTCTGCACCACCCTCGCCGATGGCGACGGGGTGGAGGTGGACTGGATCGTCCGCGAGCTCGAGGACGAGGTGTTCCTGTACACGACCTACGGCCGGGAGCCTGCGGTCGACGTCTCGGTGCCGAGGTCGGCCGCGCCGGATCAGCCGTCGGGCGCCGCTCTGGCCCTCTCCCAGGTGATCAGCCGGAACATCGAGGCGACGGACTTCTGCATCGGCCCGGGCGACCAGCCCGCGCAGTAGCGCCCAGCGGTCAGGGCTCAGAGCTCAGTGCTCAGCGGGGTCCCAGGCGGCGCTTCCGCGCCTGCTCGATCAGCTCGGCGATGAGGTCCGCATAGCTCAGCCCCATGTGCTCCCAGAGCACCGGGAACATCGAGTACGGGGTGAAGCCCGGCATCGTGTTGACCTCGTTGATCAGCACCCGACGGTCGCGGGTGACGAACATGTCCACGCGCGCCAGCCCCTCCAGGCCCAGCGCCGTGAAGGCGCGGGAGGCGATCTCGCGAGCCTCCTCGAGCATGTCATCGGGCAGGCCGGCGGGCACGTCGATGCTCACGGTGCCCTTGCCGAAGTACTTCGCCTCGTAGTCGTAGAACTCGAGGTCGTCGCCGACCTTCACCTCCCCGGGCAGCGTGGTGCTGGGCTCTCCGCCGTCGCGGCCCTGCAGCACACCGCACTCGACCTCGCGGGCGTCGAGCCCCTCCTCCACCAGCACCTTGGGGTCCTCGGCGAAGGCGGTCTTGATCGCGATCTCGAGCTCGGCGGGATCGGTCACCTTGGTGACGCCCAGGCTCGAGCCGGCACGGGCGGGCTTGACGAACCAGGGCAGCGGGTGGTTCTTGCGCAGATAGGTGAGGACGCGGTGCGATTCGCTGGCCCAGCGGTCCTCGTGGACGACGATCCCAGGGGCGCATTCGAGGCCGACGGCACGCAGCACGAGCTTCGTCGCGGCCTTGTCCATCGCGGCGGCGGAGGCGAGCACCCCGCTGCCCACGTAGGGGATGTCCAGCATCTCGAGCATGCCCTGGACGGTGCCGTCCTCGCCGTAGGCCCCGTGCAGGAGCGGCCACACGACATCGATGTCCGCAAGCTCGTGGACCGTGCCGTCGCGGAGGGTGCGCAGGGTGATCGGCTCCCCCGGGCGGTGGCGGGTGCTGGGAAGCAGCACCTCGTGCCCGGAGGCGTCGACCTCGGGGGCGCGTCCGTCGACCAGGGTCCAGTCGCTCGGGTCGTCGGAGACATGGATCCAGCGGCCTTCGCGCGTGATGCCGATGGCGATCACGGCGAAGCGCTCGCGATCGATCGCGGCCAGGATGCCGCCGGCGGTCACGCACGAGATGCCGTGCTCCCCGCTGCGGCCGCCGAACAGGAGGGCGACGGTGGTTCTCATGGGCCAAGGATATTCACTGTTGGTCACTCCGGGCGCACCGAGCGTGCCAGCAGTGCCGTGGTGACCTCTTCCATACGGGCGCCGTGATCCACGACCGCGACCACGGCGCGGGTGATGGGCATGTCCACGTCGAGGCGGGCGGCGAGCTCGGCGACGGCGCGAGCGGTGGCGACCCCCTCGGCGGTCTGCCCGACCTCGGCGGCGGCCGCAGCGACGTCGAGGCCGCGGCCGAGAGCGAGGCCCAGGCGGTGGTTGCGGCTCAGCGGCGACGAGCAGGTGGCCACCAGGTCCCCCATCCCGGCGAGGCCGGAGAAGGTCTCTCGCCGACCGCCGAGGGCGACGCCGAGCCGGGTGATCTCTGCGAGCCCGCGGGTGATCAGGGAGGCGGTGGTGTTGTGACCGTGGCCGAGCCCGACCGCCGCACCGACCGCGATCGCGATCACGTTCTTCACCGCTCCGGCGATCTCCACGCCGATGACGTCGGTGGAAGTGTAGGCGCGGAGGTACGGCGCCTCGCTCCAGGCGGCCAGGACGTCCGCGAGCGCCTGGGAGGGGGCGGCGACGACCGACGCGCAGGGGCGGCGCTCGGCGATCTCCGCCGAGAGGTTCGGACCCGAGAGCACCCCGATGCGCTCCGGGTCGACTCCCCCGGCCTCGGCGATGATCTGGCTGATGCGAGCATCAGTACCGCGCTCGATGCCCTTGGTCAGCGACAGCACCGGCACCTCTGGCAGCTCTGGCCACGGGGCGAGGGTGGCCCGCATCGACTGGGCGGGGATCGCGACCACCAGCCCGTGGACTCCCTCGAGCGCCTCCTCGAGGCGAGAGGTGCTGTGGATCGACTCGGGAAGTCGATGCTCGCGGAGGTAGGTGCTGTTGCGATGCTGTTCGCGGATCTCGCGGGCGACCTCCTCACGGCGGGCCCACAGCGTGACCTCGGCGCCGCCGTCGGCGAGCACCTGGGCGAAGGTGGTGCCCCAGCTTCCGGCGCCGAGCACGGCGAGACGGGTGGTCGATGTCATGTGATCTGCTTCCAGGCTCGAAATCCGTGCTGGGGCCTGCCTACCTCAGGACGATGGGCATCCGTGCGGCCGTCGTGCAGCTCCTGTGGGGGCTGCTGACCACGCAGCTGTCCCAGCAGCTCCGCGATCTTCATCATCAGCTCCTCGGTGACGCGCAGGGCGGCCTGCTGGGTGGTCTCGCCATCCAGCTGCGACACCGTGAAGGGCTCTCCGACCAGCATCTGCACATGACGGCCGGGTCTCGGTCGCGGCAGCGGGGAGCCGACGGGCCACAAGGCCCGCCCGCCCCAGGTCGCGATCGGCAGCAGCGGGGCCCCGGTGTCCAGGGCCAGCCGCGCGGCACCGACCCGGCCCCGCATCGGCCACAGCTCGCGGTCGCGGGTGTACGTGCCCTCGGGGAAGAGCATGATCAGCTCGCCGCGCGCGAGGGCGGCGCGGGCATCGGCCAGGGCATCGCTGCTGCGAGAGGTGCCGCGCCGCACCGGGATCTGGCGCGCGGCGCGCAGCAGGGCGCCGAGCACCGGGACCCGGAACAGGGTCTCCTTGGCTAGGAAGCGCGGAGCGATCCCGTGGGCCTGGAGAAGATGCCCGTAGCCGAAGGCGTCGAAGGCGCTCAGATGGTTCCCGCAGGCGATCACCGCTCCCGCTTCCTGGGGCAGGCGCTCGACTCCCTGCCAGCGTGGGCGGGACAGCAGGGCGATCAGGGGGCGCAGCGGGAGCTGCGCGAGGCCGATCACGAGTCCTGCCTGTCGCTCGGGCCTCCGGGCGGTGCCGATGTCCCAGCTGCGCAGCAGGGACGTCATCGTGCTGCCGAGGGGCCTCGGCCCAGAGCCTTCCGCGAGACCTGTCCGGTCAGCGAGGCGGCTGCGGGGTTGCCCGCCAGCGCGCGTCGGCGCAGGGTGGTGGGAGCCCGCCGCGCCAGGGTGTTGACCGCAGCGGCGTGCATCAGCCGACGGGGCGCGAAGGCCAGGCGGCCACGCACTGATCGGAACTTCACCGCGGTGGTGACCTGCAGCAGCTCGCCGCCGGGGAGCAGTGCGACCCCGATCCGCACGGTCAGCTTCTCGTCGTCGTCGATGATCAGCGCCTCGGAGCCGAGCACCTCGTCCGCGACGAACTCCTTCTGCGGCGGCGGGACCATGTCGAACAGCCGGATGGCCTCGTCGCGCAGTGCCCGCAGGCCTCGGGAGGTCAGCGGGGTGTTCTCGTGGGAGAAGATCGCGTCCGCCCAGACCCGGGGGTCCGGCTCATCGACCCCGGCGGTGGGCACGATCACGACATCGCAGTAGTCGGGGATCGGGATGTCCCGCAGTGCGAGGGAGCCTGCCGCTCCGGCCACCGGGCCGGTGATCTGGCTGGCAGGCAGCTCCTCCGCCGCCATCAGCCCTCCTCCCAGAATTCGCCGCCGAGGGCTCCGAGCTTGTCGCGGAAGGATTCGTACCCGCGGTCGATGAGGTCGATGCCGCGGATGGTCGAGACCCCTTCGGCACCCAGCGCCGCGATCAGGTACGAGAAGCCGCCGCGCAGATCGGGGACGGTGATGTCCGCGCCGTGCAGCGAGTTGGGGCCGGAGACCACTGCGGAGTGGTTGTAGTTGGAGCGGCCGAAGCGGCAGCTCGACCCGCCCAGGCATTCGCGGTAGACCTGGATGCGGGCTCCCATGTCGTTCAGCGCGGAGGTGAACCCCAGACGGTTCTCGTACACCGTCTCGTGGAGGATCGAGATGCCGTCGGCCTGGGTGAGGGCGACCACCAGCGGCTGCTGCCAGTCGGTCATGAAGCCGGGATGGACATCGGTCTCCAGGGCGATCGCCTTGAGCGGGGTGCCGGGATGGAAGAAGCGGATCCCGTCCTCGCGGATCTCCATCCCGCCGCCGATCTTGCGGAAGATGTTCAGGAAGGTCGCCATCGGCTTCTGCTGGGCGCCGCGCACGAAGACGGACCCCTTGGTGACCAGTGCCGCGCAGGCCCACGAGCCCGCCTCGATGCGGTCGGTCAGTGCCGTGTGCTGGTATCCGCCCAGACGGTCGACGCCCTCGATCGTGATGGTGCGGTCGGTCTGCAGGGAGATCAGGGCACCCATCTTCTGCAGCACCGCGATCAGGTCCTCGATCTCGGGCTCGACCGCGGCGTTCGTGAGCTCCGTGATGCCCCTGGCGCGGACCGCTGTCAGCAGGACCTGCTCGGTCGCGCCGACGCTCGGATACTCGAGATGGATCTTCGTGCCGGTGAGCCCGTTCGGCGCGGTGATGTAGATGCCCATCTCGCGCTTGTCCACGACCGCGCCGAAGCTGCGCAGCACATCGAGGTGGTAGTTGATGGGGCGGTCACCGATCCGGCAGCCGCCGAGATCGGGGATGATCGCCTCGCCGAGCCGATGCAGCAGCGGGCCGCAGAACAGGATCGGGATCCGCGAGCTGCCCGCATGGGCGTCGATATCGGCGACGTGCGCTTGCTCGACGTTCGAGGGATCCAGCCGCAGCGTGCCCTCGGCGACGTCGTGCTCGATCTTGACGCCGTGGATCGAGAGCAGGTTCGAGACGATCCGCACGTCGGAGATGTCGGGAACCGAGCGCAGGATGCTCGGCTCCTCCCCCAGCAGCGCCGCGACCATCGCCTTCGAGACCAGGTTCTTCGCCCCGCGCACAGTGATCTCACCGTCGAGGGGCCGTCCTCCGCGCACATGGAATGTCGAACTCATGGTGTCCTTGCCTTGACGGTCGGACGCCCGTGGACGCCGCTCTCTGACCGGGTCACCATACCGGAGGGACCTCGGCGGGAGCCGGAACCCGGCTCCCGGCCCGAGAGGTGGTCAGACAGAGGCTCTCAGTCCGAGTCGGCGGTGCGGGCCGGCAGGGTCTTCGGCATCCAGGACGGGCGCGTCGCCTCGAAGTCGGTGATGTCCTGCTCGTGGCGCATGGTCAGGCCGATGTCGTCCAGGCCCTCCATGAGGCGCCAGCGGGTGTAGTCGTCGACCTCGAAGCGGAAGGTGCTGTCCCCGGCGTGGGCCTGACGGTTCTCCAGGTCCACGGTCACCTCGGTGCCGGGGTTCTCCTCGAGGATCTTCCACAACTGCTCGAGATCGTCCTGCGACAGGATCCCGGCGACCAGGCCCTGCTTGCCGGCGTTGCCGCGGAAGATCTCCGCGAAGCGGGTGGACAGCACGGCTTTGAAACCGTAGTCGCGCAGCGCCCAGACCGCATGCTCGCGGGAGGAGCCGGTGCCGAAGTCGGGGCCGGCCACCAGCACCGAGCCCTTCGCGTAGGCGGGCTGGTTCAGCACGAACTCGGGGTCGTTGGTGCGCCAGGCGTTGAACAGTCCGTCGTCGAAGCCGGTCTTGGTGACGCGCTTGAGGTAGACGGCGGGGATGATCTGGTCGGTGTCGACGTTGCTGCGACGCAGCGGGACACCGATGCCGGTGTGGGTCGTGAAGGCTTCCATGGAGATGCTCCTGGTCAGGCGACGGGCTGGAGGTCGGAGGGCGCGGAGTCCGCACCGAGGTCCGACGGCGAGGACAGGGTGCCGCGCACGGCGGTGGCGGCAGCCACCACCGGGGAGACCAGGTGGGTGCGGCCACCCTTGCCCTGGCGGCCCTCGAAGTTGCGGTTCGAGGTGGAGGCGGCGCGCTCGCCCGGTGCCAGCTGGTCCGGATTCATGCCCAGGCACATCGAGCAGCCGGCCTGGCGCCATTCAGCACCGAAGTCCAGGAAGATGCGGTCCAGCCCCTCCTTCTCGGCCTGCAGGCGCACCCGGGCCGAGCCGGGGACGACCAGCACCCGCACATCGGGGTGCTTGCTCCGGCCCTCGAGCACCGAGGCGAACGCCCGCAGGTCCTCGATGCGGCCGTTGGTGCACGAGCCCATGAAGACGGTGTCGACCTTGATGTCCTTCAGCGGGGTGCCGGGGACCAGGTCCATGTACTCCAACGCGCGCTCGGCGGCGTTGCGGGCACTGTCGTCGGTGAAGTCCTCGGGCGCGGGGACCGAGGCGGACAGGGGCAGGCCCTGGCCCGGGTTCGTGCCCCAGGTGACGAAGGGCTCGAGCGTGTCCGCGTCGATGAACACCTCGGTGTCGAAGGTGGCGTCATCGTCGCTCCGCAGCGTCTTCCAATAGGCGACGGCCTCGTCCCAGTCCTTCCCCCGCGGCGCGTGGGGACGACCCTGGACGTACTCGAAGGTGGTCTCGTCGGGGGCGATCATGCCCGCACGCGCTCCCGCCTCGATGGACATGTTGCAGACGGTCATGCGGCCCTCCATGGAGAGCTGACGGATCGCCTCGCCGCGGTACTCGAGCACGTAGCCCGCGCCGCCGCCGGTGCCGATCTTCGCGATGACCGCGAGGATGATGTCCTTCGCGGTCACGCCCGGCTTCAGTGCGCCGTTCACGGTGATCGCCATGGTCTTGAAGGGGGTCAGCGGCAGCGTCTGGGTGGCGAGCACGTGCTCGACCTCGCTGGTGCCGATCCCGAAGGCCAGAGCCCCGAAGGCGCCGTGCGTCGAGGTGTGGGAGTCGCCGCACACCACGGTGATGCCGGGCATGGTCAGGCCCAGCTGCGGGCCGACCACGTGGACGATCCCCTGGTCGACGTCCCCGAGCGAGTGGATGCGCACGCCGAACTCCTCGGCGTTGCGGCGCAGCGTATCGATCTGGGTGCGCGAGGTGAGGTCCGCGATCGGCTTGTCGATGTCGATCGTGGGGGTGTTGTGATCCTCGGTCGCGATCGTCTGGTCGATCCGGCGCGGGCCACGGCCCTCCTGGCGGAGGCCGTCGAAGGCCTGCGGGCTGGTCACCTCGTGCAGGAGCTGGAGGTCGATGTACAGCAGGTCCGGTTCGCCGTTCTCTCCGCGACGGACCACGTGATCCGCCCAGACCTTCTCCGCGAGGGTCCCCGCCATATCGATCCTTCCCTGCGCCCCGGATGAGGGCGCGCTGCTGAATGCTGAGATGCACTCGGGGTGCGAGCGCTCGTCCCATGGTGGGCGGGTCCACGATGCGATGCACTTGCGTCTCACCAAATAAGACGGCAGTATCGGAGCATGGACAAGACCTCAGAGGAGAACGGCAGCGGCGTCGGCGTGCTGGACAAGGCGGCGATCGTCCTCGGCGCCCTCGAAGCCGGCCCCGCGACCCTCGCCCAGCTCGTGCAGTCGACGGGCCTCGCCCGGCCCACCGCGCACCGCCTCGCCGTCGCGCTCGAGTTCCACCATCTCGTCGCCCGCGACATGCAGGGACGCTTCGTCCTGGGCCCGCGCCTGGGCGAGCTCGCCGCCGCCGCCGGGGAGGACCGCCTGCTGGCCTCGGCCGGTCCCGTGCTGGCCGCGCTGCGTGACCACACCGGCGAATCCGCGCAGCTCTACCGTCGCCAGGGCGATCACCGCATCTGCGTGGCAGCGGCGGAGCGACCGATCGGGCTGCGGGACTCGGTGCCGCTGGGCGCCGCGCTCACCATGCGGGCAGGTTCCGCCGCCCAGATCCTGCTGGCCTGGGAGGAGCCCGACCGCCTGCATCGTGGGCTGCTCGGCGCCCGGTTCACCGCGACCCAGCTCTCCGCTGTGCGGCGGCGCGGATGGGCGCAGTCTATCGGCGAGCGCGAGCCCGGCGTGGGATCCGTCTCCTCCCCCGTGCGCGGTCCGAACGGGCGCGTGGTCGCGGCCCTGAGCATCTCCGGACCGATCGAGCGCATCACCCGTCAGCCGGGCCGCCTCCATGCGGCATCGGTCATGAGCTCGGCGAACCATCTCACCGAGCTGCTGCGCCGCGCAGGCTCCTGAGCACGCACGCCCGCAGCGTCAGTCCCGTCCCGCAGCGTCAGTCCCGCTCGATCCAGACCGGGGTGTTGGCGAAGCGCAGCACGTTGACCAGCTGACGAGGTGCGCCGACCTTGCCTCCCGCACCCGATGAACGCTCCCCTGCGACCACCATCAGGCAGGCGTCCTCGCTGGCCTGGACCAGCTGCTTCGGGCTGTCGGACGCGGCGATCGTCACGTCCCGCCCGAATACTCCCGGATGCGTCAACGAGATCCGCTGGGCGACGCCGGCGAGGATCTCCTGCGCCTGTTCCGGGGTGGTCTCCGGGCGCACGACCAGGTGGATGTCCCGCCCGTAGGCCTCTGCGAGGTCCGCGGCCCGGGTGACCACCTCCGTCGCGATCTCGTGATGCACCAGGCCGATCGGCCCCGTGCCGTCGACCCGTCCGCGGACCACCACCACGGGGCAGTAGGAGCGCGCCGCCAGCGCAAGGCTCTTGGACCCGACGATGAGGGTCATCAGACGCCCCATGCCGCGACCTCCGAGCACCAGCAGATCTGATTCCCTGCTGACCCCGACCAGTACCGGCACCGCATTGCCGTCGACGATCTCCGAGGTCACGGGAAGATCCGGATGCTCTTCGCGGATGATCCGGGTGGCATCGAGGATCAGGCTGTGCGCGGCATTGCGGAAGCCGGAGCCTGCCATCCCCGAGATCGGGTCGATGTTGACGTCGAGTTCGGTCCAGACGAAGGCGTGGACGAGATGGACGGTGCCGCCGACTGCGGCGGCATGGAGGGCGGCCCAGCGGACCGCCTGATCGGACTCGTCGGCATCGAAGACGCCGACCGTGATTCGGGGACCAGTGCTGTGCGTCATGTCACGACGATACTCTGCCCGCCCGGTGCAGGTCCGGAAATGACGAAGGAGCCGACACTGTGAAGTGTCGACTCCTGCTCGTACCCCGTACCGGATTTGAACCGGTGTTACCGCCGTGAGAGGGCGGCGTCCTAGGCCTCTAGACGAACGGGGCTGAAACGAGATCCGAAAATCTCGGTCGTACCCCGTACCGGATTTGAACCGGTGTTACCGCCGTGAGAGGGCGGCGTCCTAGGCCGCTAGACGAACGGGGCGCGGGCCATGCGGCAATGAAATGCCGCGTAGCGCTGGGGTACCAGGACTCGAACCTAGAACGACGGTACCAGAAACCGCTGTGTTGCCAATTACACCATACCCCATGGTGAGAAGTACTTTCTGCAGTCATTTCCGTCCTGTTCCCCGGCGGTTTCCGTGGAATTTCCGAACTGTTCTGCATGCCGTACCGAGGTAAGACTCTACCGGGTTCTCGGGCGGAGCACAAAGCGAGAAGGCCCCTGGACGCTGTGAGGCTCGGCACCCTGCCCCACAGCGTCCCCGGACTCAGCCCTCTGCAGCCAATCGGCCCTCTGCAGTCAATCGGCTGTGCAGCGAGCGCAGCCGGGCGAGGCTCGAGGGCTTGCCCAGCAGCTCCATCGACTCGAACAGGGGCGGAGAGATCCTGCGCCCGGAGATCGCGCTGCGCAGCGGCCCGAAGGCCAGGCGGGGCTTGACCCCCATGTCGTCGACGATCGCCCCGCGCAGTGCGGGCTCGAGTGCCTCAGCGGTGAAGGCGCCCTCGTCGATCGCCTCGACCTCACGGATCGCGCGCTCGAGCACTGCTGCGGGGTCATCGCCGAGCTTCTTCAGCGCATCGTCCTGGACCACGAGGTCCTCGTCGGCGGTGAACAGGAAGCCCATCAGCTCCGGCGCCTCGCCGAGAAGGTTCATCCGGGTCTGGACCAGCGGGACGGCCGCGGCGACCAGGGCGCGCTGCTGCTCGGTCACGTCCTCGCCCAGCACCCCGCCGGCCTGGAGGTACGGCAGCAGGCGCTCGGCGAGATCCGCCTCGGGCAGCAGACGGATGTGGTCCGCATTGATGGCGGTGGCCTTCTTGAGGTCGACGCGAGCCGGGTTGGGGTTCACGGCGGAGGCGTCGAAGCGCTCGACCAGCTGCGCACGGCTGAAGATGTCCTCGTCGGCGCTGTAGCCCCAGCCCAGCAGGGACAGGTAGTTCACCATGCCCTCCGGGATGAAGCCCTGCTTCCGATAGAGGAAGAGATCCGCCTGCGGATCGCGCTTGGAGAGCTTCTTGTTGCCCTCCCCCATCACGTAGGGCAGGTGCCCGAACTCGGGGATCCGCTCCGCGACGCCGATCTCGATCAGTGCCCGGTACAGCGCGATCTGGCGGGGAGTGGAGGAGAGGATGTCCTCGCCGCGCAGCACATGGGTGATCCGCATCAGCGCATCATCGATCGGGTTGACCAGCGTGTAGAGCGGCTTCCCGTTGGCGCGCACGACCACGAAGTCGGGAGTGGTGCCGGCCTTGAAGGTGATCTCGCCGCGCACCATGTCGGTGAAGGTGATGTCCTCCGCGGGCATCCGCAGGCGCCAGGTGGGCTCGCGACCCTCCGCGCGGAAGCCAGCTTTCTGCTCGTCGGTGAGGTCGCGGTCGTAGCCGTCGTACCCCAGCTGCGGATCCCGGCCCGCCGCCTTGTGGCGCTCCACGATCTCCTCCGCGGTGGAGAAGGACTCATAGATGCGTCCGGACGCCTTCAGCTTCTCGATGACGTCCTGGTAGATCTCTCCTCGCTGCGACTGACGATAGGGGCCGTCCGGCCCGCCCACCTCGACGCCCTCGTCCCAGTCGATGCCGAGCCAGCGCATCGCGTCGAGCAGCTGGTGGTAGGACTCCTCGCTGTCACGCGCGGCGTCGGTGTCCTCGATGCGGAAGATCAGCTTCCCGCCGTGATGGCGGGCATGGGCCCAGTTGAACAGGGCGGTGCGCACCATCCCCACATGAGGGGTGCCCGTGGGGCTGGGGCAGAAACGGACGCGGACCTCGTCGGCAGCGCCGGTCGGGGTCGAGGTCGGGGCGGGGGCGGTGGTCACGCGGGGTGCTCCTGAGGAGTTGTCGAGGATGAGGGGCGAGGCCGTGCTGCTCAACGGCGCACGATCGGATTGGTCAAGGTGCCGATGCCCTCGATGGTGATGTCGACCGAGACGCCGGCGGGGACGCTCCGCACACCGGCGGGTGTACCGGTCAGGACGAGATCGCCGGGCAGCAGGGTGACCACGGAGGAGATCTCCGCGATCAGCTCAGCGACGGAGCGGACCATGTCCGCAGTACTGCCCTGCTGTGCGATCTCGCCGTCGACGGCGCTGGAGATGGCGAGCCCCGCACCGGCTGCGGGATCCAGGTCGGTCTCGATCCACGGCCCGATGGGGCACGAGGTGTCGAAGGCCTTGGCCCGGAACCACTGATCCTCCTCCCGCTGCGCATCGCGTGCGGTGAGGTCATTGGCGCAGGTGTATCCGAGCACATGGTCGGCGACCTGCTCGGGGGTGAGGTTCTTGGCCATCCGCTTGATGACCACGGCGAGCTCGGCCTCGAGGCTCACCTCCTGGCTGTAGGAGGGCAGCACCACGGGATCGCCGGGGCCGACGACTGCGGTGTTGGGCTTGAGGAAGTAGAGCGCCTGCTCCGGCACCTCGTTGCCCATCTCTGCGGCGTGCGCCGCGTAGTTGCGGCCGACGCACACCACCTTCGAGCGAGGGATGACGGGGGCCAGCAGGCGCACGTCCTCGAGCGGCACGACGGTGCCGGTGGGTCGGATCTCTGTATACAGGGGGTCACCGGTGATCCCATAGACCATGTCCCGGCCATCCTTCTCCTGGACGATGCCGTACATGGGGTCTTCACCGGTGGTGAATCGGGCGATACGCATGCCCGCCAGTCTAGAGCGTCACTCGTCGGCCCCTTCAGCGACCTCGGCGCCGGCGATCTCGGCACCAGATCTCGGCATCAGATATCTCGGCATCAGATCTCGCCGCGTCCTCCTCGACGGAGGTGATGGCGATCATGGCCCGGGTGGTCTCGCCGGCGCCGAGCGTGCAGGTCATCCCCACGCTGTCCGGCGGTCCAGGTCTCGACGCCCTTTCCAGCATGTACTACGCTATACTTGAATCATCAACGACTCTTGGCGCAGGTGCCTGCGTCGCAGAATGGAGCTCCTCCGTGACTGACCCGACCACGACCGCATCCGACCTCTCACGGCTGACCTTCGGCCTGGACACCTTCGGCGACGTCACCGTCGACGCACACGGGGCCCCGGTGCCGGCCTCGCAGGTGATCCGTGACGTGATCGCGCAGGGCGAGCTCGCGGAAAGCGTGGGCATCGATCACTTCTCGGTCGGCGAGCATCACCGTCCCGACTTCGCCATCAGCGCGCCCGACATGGTGCTCGCCGCCCTCGCCACCCGGACCGAGCGGATCACCCTCGGCACCGCCGTGATCGTGCTCAGCTCCGACGACCCTCTGCGCGTGGTCGAGCGGTTCTCGACTCTGGATGCGCTGTCGCAGGGCCGCGCGGAGCTGACGGTGGGGCGTGGTTCGTTCACGGAGTCGTTCCCGCTGTTCGGGTTCGCGCTGCAGGACTACGAGACGCTCTTCGAGGAGAAGCTGGATCTGCTCTCCGCCGCGATCACCGGGGAGCCGATCACCTGGTCCGGCACCACCCGTGCCCCGCTGAAGGCGCAGTCTCTCTATCCGCCGCTCGAGCGCGCGCTGCCCACCTGGGTCGCCGTGGGCGGCAGCCCGAACTCGGTGGTGCGGGCGGCCCGCCACCGCCTGCCCCTGATGCTCGCGATCATCGGCGGCGCCGCCGACCGCTTCGCCCCGTACGTCCGGCTGTTCCACGAGGCGAACGAGAAGCTGGGCAACGGCCGACTCCCCGTCGGGGTCCACTCCCCCGGCCACATCGCCGCCGACGACGCGACCGCGCGGGAGCAGCTGGCCCCGCACTGGATCCACAACCGCAACGAGATCGGGCGGGAGCGTGGCTGGGGTCCCTCGGGCATCGCCGAGTTCGATGCCGAGATGCAGCATGGGGCGCTGTACGTCGGTTCTCCGGAGACGGTGGCGCACAGGATCGCGACGACGATCCGCACCCTCGGCGTGGACCGCTTCGATCTGAAGTACGCGAGCGGGCCGATGCCGCACGAGCAGCTGATGGAGTCGATCCGGCTGTACGGCACCGAGGTCATCCCGCGCGTGCGCGAGCTGCTCGCGGCGCGGCCCGACACCGAAATGGACTCGCCCTTCGACGAGGCGTGATGAGGGCTCACGTCACCGCGGTGCCTCCCGCAGCAGGAACGAGCGGATCCTCAGCTCCGTCTCCTCGCTGCTGATCCCGTCCAGGACGTCACGGCACCAGCGGATGAGCGAAGCGCTGGCTCCAGGGCGGGTTCTCTGGTCCGTGAGGAAGCGTGCCGGAGCGGCCACCGTAGGCTGACCCCATGAACGATCGGGAGATCACCACGAACGAGAGCACCGGCACCTCGCGCGAGCGCCGCATCGCGACCGCGGCCGCCGCTCTGGCCCGGCACGCGGACCCCGGGCCCACCGCTCTGGGCAGCCTGACCGACGAGCAGCTCGTGGTGCTCCACGGGACGAGCAAAGCCCCCGCACTGCTCACGCCGTGGCTCGACCGCTCGACGGCTACGGACGCGCAGCGCGAACTGCTGCTGTCCTCGGCGGCGCGCGGACAGCTCGCCGCGGGTGCCATCGCGCCTGAGGGCACTCTGGCGAAGGTTGAGGGGCGCGAACCCGTCGGCGACCCGGAAGACCTCCTCCCGACCGCGCTGCCGGCCGGGATCGTGGGGCGCCGCGTGTATTCCAGTCGGCGTGTCACGGCGACTGACCTCGACGATCCTGCGCGCGGCGCGATCCAGGCCTTCGCCGATCTCGACGGCACCGTGATGCAGGAGCAGATCTCCGCCAACGGGATCCACCACTTCACCATGAGCAGCGTCGACAGCGCGGCGCGGGTCCAGGTCCTCTGGCTGCTGGGCGCCCCCGATCCCGAGAGCGCCCCGACCGAGGAGCAGGCCGCGGAGGTCCGCTCCGGGACGCTCGAGGAGCTCACGGCTGATCCGGAGATCGGTGTCCTCCTCTCCTCCGCCACCCGACGGGTACGGATCCTCGCCGAGGATCGCGCCGAGGGCGTCGAGCAGGTGCTCTGGGTGCTCCACGACGGAGAATCCACCGTCGCGCTCCAGCCCTCGGAACATGGCACCGGAGCGCCCTCCCTCGAGGCCTCCGTGCTCGAGGTCGTGCGCGTGGGTCCGGACGGACTGCGCGCTCAGCTCGCGGAGTTCATGACCTCCGGCTGAGGGCCGGGTTCAGCCGAAGACCAGGTCGCCGACGCCCTCGACGATGCGCTGGGGACCGTCGATGATCGGGTCGAGGATCGGGACAGCGTCCCGGATCCCCTCGCTGCTGTCCTGGAAGAGGTCCTGGGCACCGTCGAGCACGGTGTCCGTCCCCTCGCGCAGCCCGCTCCATCCCGTGAGCATCTCGACCACGTCCCCGGGCGCCTCCAGCAGCGCACGCGAGGGCGACCCCCCGCCGACCGAATCCGGGTTGTGCGCGGTCGCGACCGTCAGGCCGTTCCACGCGATGTCCAGGGCACCGGTCGCGATGCCTCCGATGCCACCGATGAGCTTCGTCACGGGGTGGGGGATCATGCCGACCGTCGTGAACGCCAGGTCCAGGCCGTTGATGTTGTAGGTGATGGCCGCATCGAGCACACCGAACAGGTCCCCGTCCTGGAAGGCCTGCAACCCGTCATAGACCGCGATGCCCATCGTGGATGCATCGCCGACGATGTTTAGGACGTCCCCCCAGGTGCCGACGTCGAACATTCCGACGACGTCGATGGCCGAGGTGACCCCGGCGAAGATGTCGAGCCCCAGCAGACCGTCCTCGCCGAGGAGATCGCCCCAGAAGCCATCGCTCTGGAGCGGCTCGTAGTCCTCGAGCCACTGGGTGATGGTGTCCCAGAGCGAGCCGCCGCCGTCCCCGTCGCTCGCCGCGTCCTGCTCCTCCGCCTCGCGCCGGAGCCCCTCGAGGCGGCGCCGCAGATCCTCGAGCGCCTCCTCGATGCGTTCGAGCACCCGGGACTCGAAGTCCTCGCGGAAGCGCTCGGCGTCCGGCCCGATCCAGGTCGCCGTGCGCACCGCGATGCCGAGTCGCAGGGAGAGCCCATCGAGCTGGCGCGCGCGGGTGTCGGTCAGCTCGGCCTGTGCGCGCAGCGCCTCGGTGTCAGCCCCCAGGAATGTCATCGGTCCCCACCTCGTCCTCGCGTCGTCGTCTCTGCTCGAAGAGTAGACAGCGGCCTGCGTCCGCGCGATGGGGAGCACTCCCCATCACCGCGCTCTCCCGGAGCGGTGCGGCATCATGGGGACGTGCCATCGACTCATTCCGGCAGCCCGGTCATCCTCTTCCGCGCCCCCACCCGTCCCTGGGCACTCGTCGTCGCCACCGCACTCTCCGTGGTGGTGCTGCTGCCCCTGGCCATCCTGCTCGCCGTGCTGGGCGTGGTCGCCGACTCCGCCTCCGGCATCGTGCTCGGACTGGTCGCGGGCGTCCTCGTCCTGCTTCTCGGCTGCCTGCTGGTGGTCTCCGCACGCCAGCGCTTCACCGTGACGACGGCGGGGATCGATGTCGCCTCGTATCTCCGTACCCGCCACCTCCCCTGGTCGAGCATCCGACTGGTGCGCGTGGGACCGCCGACGGTCTTCTCGCCGCGGGCCACCGAGCTCGTCCTCGCCGACGGCTCGACGGTGCGGCCCTTCGCCACCTCGATGAACTTCGCCCTGTGGCGCGGAGAGACCCCGCTCTCCCACGGCGCCGACGGAACCGCACCCACCCGCTGCACCCTCGCCGCGATCGACGCGCACCGCCGCTACCTGGCCGGGGAGTTCGGGCGGTGAGAGTGCTCTCCGTCGTCGAGGCGCGGCAGCAGCCGCAGCCTGCGGCGCGGCCGGTATCCTGCGGATTGGTGCCGAGCGGCACCGCCCGAGCCGGAGGCCACCAGGATGATCAGTCCACCCCGCCCAGCAGATGACGGCACGCCGCTGTATGTCGCGCCGACCCGGGGATACCGCTGGCTGATGCTCGTGCTCCTGGGCGTGCTGGCGGTGCTCGCACTGGTGGTCCTCGCCCTCGCAATCTTCATCGCCTGGCAGATTGCTGCGAAGCTCTCGACCGCCGCAGCGGTGGTGATCCTGGTGGTGTTCGGGTTCCTGATCGTGCTGCTGCTGGCGCTGATTGTGGTCAACGCGGTGCTGCAGTCCTCGATGGTGTTCGCCGTGACCACGCAGGGCCTCACCTTCGCCCCTCCCTACCGCAGGGCACGGTTCGTGCCCTGGGCGCAGGTGGCGGCGATCGAGCCTTCTCGCGGGATGTTGATGCGAGGCGCGGTCGCGGTGGTGCTCGAGGACGGCGCTCGCCTGACCGCTTCCCTCACGAACGCCTCCGCCGGCTACGCGCATCCTCCGGCCCCGTCCCATCTGAGCCCCGACAACGGTGCCCCGGCGCCGTTGCGCGCGGCGCTCGACGGGCTCGCCCGGTATCGGCGTGGCGAGTTCGCCGAGCCGCGGCTCAGGCCTCCGGGTCCTCCAGCAGCATCGAACGGATTCGCAGCTCGGCCTCCTGCCGGCTGATGCCCTCCTGTTCCTCCCGCACCAGAGAGTGCCCGGAGAACTCCTCCGGCACGATCAGGGGCGGCATCCGGCCGGGGACGATCACCCGGACAGGAACGGACAGCGATTCCTCGCACCCCGGCAGCTCGCTGGCGAGCGTGCCCAGGTAGCTCCCGCGGAATTGCGGTTGCTCCCAGTGCTCGACGACGTCGAGATAGTCGTTCTCGCTCACCTGGATCCACGGCATGAAGACCAGCATCGCCGCCTCCCCGCGGACCGGGAGGGACAGATATCCCGTGAGGTAGCAGTCGATCGAGCCGCCGTTCTCGATCAGGCACAGCTCATCGGTGGACCGGGCGCGCATCAGCTGCTCCCGGGGGCTCAGGCGCAGGTATGCCTCCGGGCGCGTGAACTCAATCAGCGGCCAGGGGTTCGCCACAGTGCCGTCGGCCCCCTCGTGGCGGTGACCGCAGCCGGCGCAGTCATAGTCGATACCTGGCATCTCGGACGCTCCTTCTCCTGCGACGCCCTGCCGCGGGATGGGCACCACCGTAGGAATCCTCGATGCCTCGAGGCCATGGCGATCGCCTCGCTGTGGACGGGGGTCCGCTGGGGAGGAACCGTGGGGTGCTCGTAGGATGGATCGGTCATCGACCCACCCGCTCCCGGAGGCCCCGTGAACTTCCCGCCCCTCGCCGCCCCGGCGCACACGCTGTCGGCCGAGGACGCCGCGGCGGCCCGCCGCGCGCACGAGGACCGGGCCGACGCGCTGACCGCAGCCCATCGCGCACGGCGCCTCCGCGGCGAGAAGCACGCGGTCGAGGACTTCCTGTTCACCTACTACCCGTTCTCCCCCGCCAGGCTGAGGCGCTGGCACCCGGGATGGGAGGTCGCCTACGACGCGGCAGCGGACCTCGGGGCCGACGGCGAGCCCGCGATCGCAGACGTGGACGAGGCAGGACGCCGCTCCTGGTACGTCGACGGCCCCGGGCAGGTTCCAATGCGCCGCGCCGATGCCACGCGATACCTCGCCGAGCGCGGTGACGCACTCGGCTTCATGACGCGGCTGCTCTCGGCGTCCTCGCTCACGCGGCGGCGGCCGGAGTTCGGCTGCTTCGGCCTGCACGAGTGGGCGATGGTGCACCGCGTGCCCGAGGGCGAGCAGCGTCATGAGAATCTTCCGCTGCGGCTCTCTCCGGCGGAGACCGACGCGGTCGTCGAGCGGGAGAACCTGGTGTGCTCCCATATCGATGCCTTCCGCTTCTTCACCCCGTCGGCAGCGCCGCGCAACTCCCTGGAGCCCACTCGCGCCTCCCAGGTCCAGAACGACAACCCGGCCTGTCTCCATGTCGGGATGGACCTCTACAAGTGGGCGATGAAGCTCACCCCGCTGGTGCCGTCGGCTCTCGTGCTGGACTGCTTCGAGCACGCGCGCGAGACCCGGGTGCTGGACATGGAGGCGAGCCCGTACGACGTGCGTCCGCTGGGCTATGGGGTGGTCGCGATCGAGACGCCCGCAGGGAAGGGCGAGTACGTGCGGCGACAGCGTGCGCTGGCCGCACGGGCCGATTCCCTGCGAGAGCGGCTGCTGGCCGTGGTCTTCCCGCTGGCCGAGGCCATTGCGGTCTGAGAGGCACCGCGCGACGGACCGCTATCTCCGCGGAGAGTTCGGCGGTGTCCGAGCGCCCTGGCAGACTGGGACCATGCCCCTCCTGATGCCGTTCCTGCCCGACAGCTCCGCCGACGCCGGACAGGACGCGATCGTCGACGGGTTCATCGCGGCCCAGGAGTCCGTGGGCCGCACCCTGTACCCGCATCAGGAGGAGTCGCTGCTGGCGATCGCCGCCGGTGATCATGTCATCGCCGCGACGCCGACCGGCTCCGGCAAGACCACGATCGCGTACGCCGCGATCTTCGCCGCCATGGCCCGCGGGGAGAAGTCGTACTACACCGCCCCGATCAAGGCACTGGTGAGCGAGAAGTTCTTCGACCTGGTCGCACAGTTCGGTGCGGAGAACGTGGGCATGATGACCGGCGACTCGGCCGTCAACCACGACGCACCGATCATCGTGTGCACCGCGGAGATCTTCGCCAACCACGCACTGCGTGACGGGCCCGGCAGCGACGTGGGCCTGGCGGTGATGGACGAGTTCCACTACTACGGCGACTCCCAGCGCGGATGGGCCTGGCAGGTGCCCCTTGTCGAGCTGCCCGACTGCCAGTTCGTGCTCATGAGCGCGACCCTCGGGGACGTGACGCGCTTCGTCGAGGACCTCAGCGAGCGGACCGAGCGGGACGTGACCGTCATCGATGATGCCCCGCGCCCGGTGCCACTGGACTTCCGGTGGTCGCTCGAGCCGCTGCCGGAGACGATCACCACGATCCTCACCGACCGTGATGCCCCCGTCTACATCGTCCACTTCACCCAGAAGGATGCCCTCGAACAGGCGCAGGCGCTCCAGGGCCAGAAGATCCTCTCCGCGGAGGAGAAGGTCCAGATCCGCGAGATCATCGGGGACTTCCGCTTCTCGAAGGGCTTCGGGCAGATCCTGTCCAGGCTCGTGCGCGAGGGCATCGGCGTGCACCACGCAGGGATGCTGCCGAAGTACCGGCGACTGGTGGAGAAGCTCGCCCAGTCCGGGCTGCTGAAGATCATCTGCGGCACCGACACCCTCGGGGTCGGCATCAACGTGCCGATCCGCACCGTGCTGCTGACGGGCCTGGCGAAGTTCGACGGCAAGCGCATGCGGCTGCTGAACGCGCGTGAGTTCCACCAGATCGCGGGCCGTGCCGGCCGCGCCGGCTACGACACGATCGGCCACGTGGTGGTGCAGGCACCGGTCTGGACGATCGAGTTCGAGAAGGAGCGGGCCAAGCATCGTGCCCGCGAGGAGGCGGGCAAGGTCTCCAACAATGCCAAGAAGCGCAAGAAGGAGCCCAAGCCGCGGATCCCCGAGGGTGCGATCTCCTGGTCCGAGGTGACCATGACCAAGCTGGTCGAGAACGCCCCGGAGCCGCTGCGGCCGCATCTGAAGATCACCGCGGGCATGGTGCTCGCGCTGATCTCCCGGCCGGGCGATGCGATCTCCGCGGGCCGGCACCTGATCATGACCAGCCATCAGACCACCGGGCAGAAGCTGAAACTGGTCAAAGACGGTGTGGAGATCTTCCGCGGGCTCAAGGACGCCGAGATCATCGAGGTGCTCGACGCACCCGACCATCTCGGCCGACGCTTCGCCCTGGTGGAGGACCTGCAGCTGGACTTCACCATGAACCAGCCGCTGGCGCCCTTCGCCATCGCGATGATCGACTCTCTCGACGAGGAGTCCGAGTCCCTCACCCTGGACACCGTCTCGATCATCGAGGCCGTCCTCGAGGACCCGCGTCAGATCCTGCTCGCGCAGCAGAACTCCGCGAAGGGCGAGCTGCTCGGAGAGCTCAAGGCCGATGGCGTCGAGTACACCGAGCGGATGGCCCGGCTCGATCAGGTCACCTGGCCGAAGCCGCTCGAGGAGGACCTCGAGGCGGCGCTCGAGATCTATGCGCGCTCCCGCCCATGGGTGCGCTCCGACGAGCTGTCCCCCAAATCCGTGGTCCGCGAGATCTACGAGACCGGGCAGACCTTCAGCGAGTTCGTGCAGCGCTATGGGCTGCAGCGCTCCGAGGGCATCGTGCTGCGCTATCTCTCCGACGCCTACCAGGCGATGCGCCGCACCATTCCGCAGGACCTGCGCACCGAGGATCTCGAGGACCTGATCGAATGGCTCGGCGTGCTGGTGCGCGGCATCGATTCGTCGCTGCTGGATGAATGGGAGGCGCTCACCCACCCGGAGGATGCCGACCCCGACGGCGCCTCGGAGATCCGACCCACCACCCCGCGTGGGCTCTCCGCGCAGACTAAAGTGCTGCGCACGATGGTGCGCGCCGCCATGTGGCAGCGCGTCGAGCATTTCGCCTTCGAGCGCGAGGCGCGCCTGGCGGAGCTCGACGGCGGATCCGGCTGGGACCGGTCGCGCTGGGCGGCGGTGATGGACGAGTATTACGACACCTACGACGACGTCGGCATCGACGGTCCCGCGCGCTCGCCGCAGCTGCTGCAGATCACGGAGGAGTCGAAGCTCTGGCGGATCCGGCAGGTACTCGCGGATCCCGATCGGAACCACGACTGGGCGATCGAGGCGGAGCTCGACCTCGAAGCGACCGACGAGGCGGGCGAGCCGGTGCTCGCGATCACGCACGTCGGAGATGCCTCGACCCGTCCCTGATCATCGAGGCCCCGCGCGGAGCCGGGGCCCGGAGGCGCGGGCCGGAATCGGGGTCCGGAATCGGGGTCCGGGTGCAGAGAAGGCCGCCGTCCACCGGACGACGGCCTTGCTCCCTTCGATCGCGCCACTGGCGCGATCCGTTGCTACTGAGGGGTCGCCTGCCCCCACGGGTTGACCTCAACCCAGGGGTTCACCTCGACCCAGGGATTCACCTCGACGGCAGGCGTCTTGGCCTTCCAAGGATTCACCTCGACCCACGGGTTCACTTCGACCGCAGGCTTGGTCACCTTCCACGGGTTCACCTCGACCGCAGATGCGGCTCCGGCCCCCGCGACGCCGAGCGCGAGCCCGAGAGCGACGCCTCCGGCCAGCGTGGCGGCACGCGCCCATCGGCGGCGCGGCCGCAGCATTCCGTCCTTCTGTGCACTCACCATGTTCATCCTCTCGAGGTAAGCATCAGCGGCCCAGGAGGAAGCCCGCTCGCCCCAGGATACCTGTTGTGAGAGCGATCACAAGCGCTTCGCCTCGGCACGAGACGGGGAGAGACGGGACGGGGTCGATCACCTTCGGTGAGGTCAGACGGGGGCCCGCTCGAGGGTCACGGCCTCGACCGCGGCGCACGCCTCCTCGAGGCTCGCCCCGCGCGCCACTGCCGCGCCGACGAGGAAAGCGGAGATCGGGGCCATCGAGCGCTGGACGCCCTCGGCGACCACGCCCGTCATGAGATGGACACGATCCACATCGAGATCCACGCCGGAGACCTCGAGCCGCTCCGCCACTCGGTCCAGCCAGGGCAGCAGGGTGCTCTCCCAGTCATCCTGCCGTGTCACCGGAGGCTTCGCCGCCATCAGAACTTCACCTTCTCCCAGCCGCGCCGCTCGGCTTCTTTACGGGGGTCCTTGCTGCGGTAGACGATGTACGGCCGGGTCAGGTAGCCCAACGGAGCGGCGAAGACGTGCACCAGGCGGGTGAAGGGCCAGATAGCGAACAGCGAGAGAGCGCTGAGCACGTGCAGCTGGAAGAAGATCGGCGCCTGGCTCATCAGCTCCGTAGAAGGCTGCAGGGTCCAGAACTGGCGGAACCAGATCGAGACGCCCTCCCGGTAGTCGTAGGTGCCCACCGCAGTGTGCACCACGGTCGCCAGCACCCCGCAGAGGATGGTCATCGCCAGCAGCAGGTACATGAGCTTGTCCCCGGCGGTGGTCGCGCCGAAGACGCGACGGTTCGTGCGCCGGCGGTAGAGCAGGATCAGCAGCCCGCCCACGCATGCCACTGCCGCGGCCAGACCGATGATGATGGCCATCAGGTGGTACATGTGATCGGAGATCCCGACGAACTGGGTCCAGGACTTCGGGATGCCCAGACCCACGACATGCCCGAAGAAGATCCCGATGATCCCGTAGTGGAACATCGGCGAGCCGATCGAGAGCAGCTTGGACTCGTAGATCTGGCTGGACCGGGTGGTCCAGCCGAAACGGTCCTGGCGGAACCGCCAGACGTGCCCGAGCACGAACACGGCGAGCACCATGTAGGGGAACACCACCCACAGCAGCAGCTGGAGCGTCGTCGGGTCGTTCATGAGGGTCGTCCTCTCAACAGGTCCACGGGGACAGGTCCAGGGGCCTTGGCATCGGAGCTGCAGGAGCTGGCGGCGAAGGTCCTCCCGGCGAGATCTCCGGCATCGCCGTCGAGACCGTAGCCGTCCAGCCCCACGGTCTCTTCCTCAGGACCCTCCTGCGCGAGCTGCATGACCGCGGAGCGGTCATCGGCGTCCAGCGGAGGCAGGGTCGAGCACAGCGCCACCAGCGCACCGTGCCAGGGAGAGGAGATATCGGCCAGGTGCAGGCGCAGCAGCTCCACGCCGGGCCGGTTGGAGCGCAGGATCTTCGCACCCCGTTCGGCGTCATGAGCTGCACCGAACTCGAGCACCACCGGCAGGTGGTCCGGCAGCTCCTCGCTGCCGATCTCGAGGCCCGCGGTGCGGAAATCCTGCTTGATGCGCAGCAGCGCCATGCCGCGGCGGCGGGTGTCGCCGTGGCTGAAATAGGTCAGGTGCAGGCAGCCGCGTCGGCGCGTGTCGAAGGTGTCGACGTACTCCTCCTGCACCGAGATCTCGTCACGCTCGTCGAGGATGTCCACGGTGCGCAGCAGCGCCGAGCGGGTCGGCTCCGGGAGCCCGGACGCCAGCTCGCGCACCGCGGGATAGCGCGCGATGGTGTCCCGGTCCGGGTAGGTCAGCAACCACGAGACCGCGATCCAGGTGATGCGCAGCTGCTCGGTGGTCATCCCGGAGGCATGCAGCAGGTCCTTCGGCGTCCGCCCCCGTGGGGGCAGGGTCGCGACGGCTCCTGCGCCAGGATCGCTGCGTCGGCTCAGCAGCCGTGCCAGGGCGCCCATCAGGCGCTCCCGGTGGCAGGGGCCGGGAACAGGCCGTCGGGCCGTCCGTTGCCGTCCCAGTTCAACAGGTTGATCCGCACACCCTCGGGGCGATCGACGGCGTTCTCCCGACGCTTGCTCGAGAACCCGGGGCCGGACATCCCCATCGACTCCTCGGGCAGGGACATGCCCATGCCGGGACCGCCGGGCACGTTCAGCGAGCAGTCCGTGCCGGTGCCTTCGAGGTCGTGGGCCGATTCGGCGTGGCCGACGGGGATCACGTACCGGTCCTCGTACTTCGCGATCGCGAGCAGACGGTACATGTCCTGCATCGTCTCGCCGTCCATGCCGACGGCATTCGCGATCCCCTCCCGTGGCTCCTTGCCGAGGTTGATGTCGCGCATGTACGAGCGCATCGCGGCCATGCGGTACAGCACCCGCTCCACCGTGGGGACGTCCCCCGCGGTGAACAGGTTCGCGAGGTACTCCACCGGGATCCGCAGCGCATCGATCGCGGCGAACAGGTTCTCCGCGTCCTCGGCGTCGTAACCGGTGTCCCTGACCACGTCCACGACCGGCGACAGCGGCGGGATGTACCAGACCATCGGCATCGTGCGGTACTCGGGGTGCAGCGGGAGCGCGACCTCGTAGTCCTTGATCAGCTTGTAGGTCGGCGACTTCTGGGCGGCGAGGATCCAGTCGTGATGGATCCCGGCGGCCTCAGCCCCCCGGATGACCTCGGGGTCGTGCGGGTCCAGGATGATGTCCATCTGGGCCCGGTAGAGCTCCTGCTCGTCCGTGATCGACGCGGCCTGGGTGACCCGGTCCGCGTCGTAGAGCACCAGCCCGATGTACCGCAGCCGGCCCACGCAGGTCTCGGCGCAGACCGTGGGCTCCCCCTGCTCGATGCGGGGGTAGCAGAAGGTGCACTTCTCGGCCTTGCCGGTCTGGTGGTTGAAGTAGATCTTCTTGTACGGGCAACCGGTGATGCACATGCGCCAGCCTCGGCAGTCATCCTGATCGACCAGGACGATGCCGTCCTCCTCGCGCTTGTAGATGGCGCCGGAAGGGCAGGAGGCCACGCAGGTGGGGTTCAGGCAGTGCTCGCAGATGCGCGGCAGGTAGAACATGAAGGTCTGGTCGAACTCGAACTGGACCTTGTCCTCGATGCCCTTGAGCATCGGGTCCTTGTCCTTGTGCAGGTAGGTCCCGCCCAGGTCATCGTCCCAGTTGCCGGACCACTGGATATCCAGCCGTTCACCGGTGATCAGCGATTTCGGGGGCGCGGTGGGGATGTTCGGCGAGTTCGCGGGGGCGTTGAGCAGGTTGTCGTACTCGTAGGTCCACGGCTCGTAGTAGTCCTCGATGCTCGGCAGCTTCGGATTCGAGAACAGCTGCATCAGCTTGGTGATGCGGCCGCCGGCCTTGAGCTTCAGGCGCCCGTTCTTCCCCAGCTCCCAGCCGCCCTTCCACTTCTCCTGGTCCTCGTAGCCACGGGGGTACCCCTGGCCGGGACGAGTCTCGACGTTGTTGAACCACATGTACTCCGTGCCGGAACGGTTGGTCCATGCCTGCTTGCAGGTCACCGAGCAGGTGTGGCAGCCGATGCACTTGTCGAGGTTCATCACCATCGACATCTGGGCCATGACTCTCATCGCGGCTCTCCTTCGCTCTGCGTTGTAGGGGGGCTCAGTACTCGACCGGGGTGGTGCGCTTGCGGATCATCGTGACCTCATCGCGCTGGTTCCCCGTCGGCCCGTAGTAGTTGAAGGCATAGGACAGCTGGCCGTACCCACCGATCAGGTGCGAGGGCTTGAGCATGATGCGGGTCAGAGAGTTCGTGACACCACCGCGCTTGCCGTCCCGCTCGGTCAGCGGCACGTTGACAGTGCGCTCCTGGCCATGATGCATGAACGCGGTGCCCTTGGGCATGCGGTGGCTGACCACGGCGCGGGCGGCGACCACGCCGTTGCGGTTGACGGCCTCGACCCAGTCGTTGTCCGTGATCCCGACGGCCTCGGCGTCCTCGACGCTCATCCAGATGTTCTGACCACCACGGGAGAGGTTCATCATGTAGAAGTTCTCCTGGTACATGGAGTGGATCGCCCACTTGTTGTGCGGGGTCAGATACCGCACGGAGATCGAGGTCCCCGCCTCGTCCTTGTCGCCCAGCGGCCGCTCTCCGAACAGGGCGGTCATATCCAGCGGGGGCCGGAACACCGGCAGCGCCTCCCCCATCTCCAGCATCCAGTCGTGGTCGAGGTAGTAGTGCTGCCGACCGGTGAGGGTGTGCCAGGGCTTCTTGCGCTCGACGTTGATCGTGAAGGGGCTGTAGCGGCGTCCCCCGGTCTCCGAACCAGACCACTCCGGGCTCGTGATCACCGGGACCGGCGCGGCCTTGGTGTCCGCGAAGTGGATCCGCTTGCCCTCATGCTCCGCGGCGAGGTCGTGGAGCTTCGTGCCGGTGCGCTTCTCGAGAGTCTTGAATCCCGCAGTGGCCATGTGCCCGTTGGTGGTTCCGGACAGCCCCAGGATGAACTCGCAGGCCTGCAGGTCCGTCTCGAGCTTGGGACGGCCCGCGGCAGGGCCGGTGCGGTGACGGCCGTTGAGCTCCCCGAGCTCGTTCACGTACTGCTTCACGTCGAAGGTCACGCCCTTGGCGGTCATCCCGAGCGTCTCCAGCAGCGGCCCGATCGAGGTGTACTTCGCGTGGATCTGGGTGTAGTCCCGCTCCACCTCCACCAGGGTGGGCATCGTGCGCCCCGGGATCGGTTCGCACTCACCGAACTTCCAGTCCTTGACCCGACCGTGCGGGGTGGCCAGCTCCCCGGGGGTGTCGTGCTGCAGCGGGAAGGCGACGACGTCCTGGCGGGTTCCCAGATGAGTCTCGGCCAGCTCGCTGAACTTCTCCGCGATCGTCGCCCAGGTCTCCCAGTCGGTGCGGGATTCCCAGGGGTTGGAGATCGCGGGGTTGAAGGAGTGGATGAAGGGGTGCATGTCCGTGGTGGAGAGGTCGTGCTTCTCGTACCAGGTCGCAGCTGGCAGCACCACATCGGAGTGCAGGGTCTGACTCGTCATCCGGAAGTCGAGGGTGAGCATCAGGTCGATCTTGCCGATGGGCGCCTCGTCCCTCCACTTCACATCGCGCGGGCGCAGGTGCTCCGGGGTCTCCTCCTCGGTGGCGGCGCTGTCCACCCCCAGCAGGTGCCGGAAGAAGTACTGGTCGCCCTTGGCGGAGGAACCCAGGGTGTTCGCCCGCCAGACGGACCAGATCTTGGGGTGGTTCTGCGGAGCGTCGGGGTCCTCGGCAGCGAAGTTGATCCCGCCGCTCTTGAGCTGGTCCACCAGATACGGGATCGTCTCCTCGCCCGCTTCCGCAGCACGAACGGCGACGTCCAGGGAACTGATGTCGAACTGCGGGTAGAACGGTTGCCAGCCCAGCCGCTGGGACAGCGCCACGGCATCGGCCGTGGTGGTGTTCGCGAACTTCCCTGCTCCGGTGGTCGCGGCGAGGGTGTCCGCTCCGAAGCGGTCGTAGCGCCACTGGTCGGTGTGCATGTACCAGTAGGTGGTCTGAGTCATCTGCCGCGGCGGGCGGGACCAGTCCAGGGCGTTGGCGAGGTGCAGCCACCCGGTGAGGGGACGCACCTTCTCCTGGCCGACGTAATGGGCCCAGCCGCCGCCGTTGACGCCCTGGGTGCCGCAGAGGTTGGTCAGGGTGAGGAAGGAGCGGTAGATGGTGTCGGAGTGGAACCAGTGGTTGGTGCCGGCGCCCATGATGATCATCGAGCGGCCGCCGGAGTCGATCGCGTTCTGGGCGAACTCCCGAGCGATCCGGGCCGCCGCCTGCCCGGGCACACCGGTGATGGTCTCCTGCCAGGCCGGGGTGTACAGCGACTCGGCGTCATCGAGGCCGGCCGCCCACTGCCCGGGCAGTCCTTCCCTGCCCACGCCGTACTCGGCCAGCAGCAGATCGAAGACGGTGGTGACGGTGCGGCCGTCGACGGTGCGCACCGGGACGCCGCGGGGGACGTCGCCGCGGCCGCCCTGACCGACGGTGTCGAAGCGGGGCAGCAGCACCTCGGCCATTCCCTCGTGATGGCCCAGCAGGGACAGGGCGGGATCGAGGTCGCCCAGCTCGAGGTTCCACCGGCCTTCGCCGTCAGCCGAGTAGCGGTGGCCGAGGGTGCCGTTGGGCACCACCACCTCGCCGGTGACCGTATCGAACATCATCGGCTTGAAGTCCGCATGCTCGGTGGTCGCCTCGGCGGTGCGGTGCTCCCCCGCCTCGCTCGCGACCAGGAACTTGCCCGGCACCACCGAACCGTCCTCGCGGGTCTCGAGCTGCACCAGGAACGGCAGGTCGGTGTACTGCTTCGAGTACGACTCGAAGTAGGGGACCTGCTTGTCCACATAGAACTCGCGCAGGATGGTGTGCCCCATCGACATCGCGAGCGCCGCATCGGTGCCGGGATGCGGGGCGAGCCATTCGTCGGCGAACTTCACGGACTCGGCGTAGTCGGGGGCCACCGAGATGACCTTCTGGCCGCGGTACCGGGCCTCGACCATCCAGTGGGCGTCCGGGGTACGGGTCAGCGGAACGTTCGAGCCCCACATGATGAGGTAGGCGGCGTCCCACCAGTCACCGGACTCCGGCACGTCGGTCTGGTCGCCGAACACCTGCGGGGAGGCCGGCGGCAGATCGGCGTACCAGTCGTAGAAGGACAGCATCGAGGCGCCGATGAGCTGGTGGAAGCGGGCACCGGAGGAGAAGGACACCTGGCTCATCGCCGGGATCGGCGAGAAGCCGGTCGCACGGTCGGGCCCAAACTCCTTGATGGTGTGCACGTAGGCGGCGGAGACCATCTCCACGGCCTCGTCCCAGGAGGCGCGCACCAGCCCGCCCTTGCCACGGGCGCGCTTGTAGCGCATCGCCTTCTCCGGGTCCGAGACGATCGCCTTCCAGGCCAGGACCGGGTCGTGGCCCGGTGCCTTCGCCTTCTCCTCCCGATACATGCGCAGCAGCTCGGAACGCACGTAGGGGTAGCGCACACGGGTGGGTGAATAGGTGTACCAGGAGAAGGAGGCGCCGCGGGGGCAGCCGCGCGGCTCGTACTCGGGCTTGTCGGGGCCGGCCGAGGGGTAGTCCGTCTCCTGGGACTCCCAGGTGATCACGCCGTCCTTGACGTAGACCTTCCATGAGCAGGAGCCGGTGCAGTTCACGCCGTGGGTGGAGCGCACCACCTTGTCGTGACTCCAGCGTTCGCGGTAGAAGGAGTCGCCGCTGCGCCCGCCCACCTTGTGCGTCTCACGGTTGTCCTCGCTGATCTTCTCCGAGCGGCTGAACATCTTGCGCGCGCCGATGAGGGCGTCGAACAGCGGGGAGTCGACCGAAGCGGCCTTGGCCGGACGGTTCTTCGGTGCCTGACGGTCCTGGATGGTCATGGGTGCTCCTCCTGGGAACGAGGGGTGCGGCGACGAGGGGTGCGGCGACGTGGGGTGAAGGGCGACGAGGGTCAGGACACGGAGATCTTCTCCCGGGCGGTCGCGCGCGCGCCACGGGCGACGAACAGCGTCACCACGATGGCGCCGACGGTCGCCAGCAGCAGCAGGACGATGCCCAGTGAGTAGCTGCCGCTGTCGGTATGGATGGCTGCCATCACCAGCGGGGGCACGAAGCCGCCCAGACCGCCGGCGGCGCCGACGAAGCCCGTGACGGAGCCGACCACCGAGGGATCGCTGGTCTGCGCGACCAGCGCGAACACCGCACCGGAGCCGACGCCGAGGCCGGCGGCCATCACGATGAAGGCGACGGTGCCGATCGGCATCAGATCGGGCTGGAAGGCAAGGGTGAGAGCGGCCAGCGCGACCGCGATATAGGAGACCAGCAGCGTGTTCGCCGCTCCCAGACGGTCCGAGAGGGTGCCGCCGAGCGGGCGCATGATCACGGCGACGATCACGAAGCCCGCCATCCGGAAGGAGGCGTCGGTCGCCTCGAGGCCGTACCAGTTCTGCAGCATGGTGGGCAGGAAGACGGAGAAGGCGACGTAGCCGCCGAAGGACAGGGCGTACAGGTAGCACGCCTGCCAGGTCACCTTGAGCTTCATGACCGCGACCGACTGGGCGACGATGTTCTTGCGCGAGGGTTCCCAGGTGGGTGCGTTGTGCATGAACAGCCAGGCGATCACCGCGTAGAGCACCAGGGCGACCGCGGTCAGCACGAACGGGGCGGCGTTGCCGACCGAGTTCACCAGCGGCACGGTGGTGAAGGCGCTGATCGCGGTGCCGCCCATGCCCACGCCGTACAGGCCCGTGGCCATGCCGCGCTTGGCGGGCGGGAACCAGGAGTTCACATAGGGCACGCCGATCGCGAACGTGGTCCCGGCGATGCCGAGGAAGAATCCGCCGAGCAGCAACGTCGAGAAGGTGTACTGCCCGATGAGCCCGACGAAGAGCACCGGAATGACGGTGATCAGCGAGACCACCGGGAACATCAGATGGCCGCCGTGCCTGTCGGTCAGCCCGCCCATCACGATGCGGCCGAGGGAACCGACCAGCACCGGCAGCGCGACGATCAGGGACGCGTCGGTGGCGAGGCCCCGCTCGACGTAGACGGGGCCGAGGGGGCTCAGCAGCGCCCAGGCCCAGAAGTTCACGCCGAAACCGAGCGTGACCAGGGCAAGTGCGCGCCAGGCGCCGGGGGGCACCGTGGTGCTGGGGTCTGTGGGGGTACTGGGGGACGCGGTCATCGTCGATTCTCCACGCTCGAGGGCGAATACATGGGTCGAGGAGTTTCCGAGGACTCGCTGCTGGGGTTTCTCTGCACCGGTTCAGGGTCCTCGACCCTGAAGATCACATTAGGGGACTTCGGTCCCGGAAAGCAGTGATTCGGAGGATCATCTGCATTTTCCCGATGTTATGGGCGTGCGTCCTTCGTCGAACTCTTGAGAATAGAATTCAGCAATGCTGGCATCACGTAATTGCGGGCAGAGCCCGATCATTCCGCGGCGTCGAGCTCCAGATCCACCATGAGCTCAGCAGCGATCGTCTCGAGCGCCTCACGGACATCGCCCTCATCGGCCGCGGCGGGCAGTCGCAGCTCGGCCTCCGCCTCGAAGAGCATGCCCCCGCCCTCCGGGGCTTCCCGGGTCCAGCTCCGCAGCCCGTCGATGGTGGCGCCCTGCGAGCGCAGTGCGGCGGTCACCTCACGGACCATCCCGGTGCGGTCCTGGCCCAGCAGATGCAGGCGCAGCGCCCGGTGAGGGCTCCCGGCGGGGCCGTCCGTCGTTCCCGCGGTCGCCTCCACCGCGAGACCGACCTCGTCGGCGAGTGCGGGGAGGGACTCCAGGAAGGCGCCGACGCGCTCATCAGGGAGGTCCACCTGCACGATCCCGGCGAACTTCCCCGCGAGCAGGGCGAGCTGGCTGTCGACCCAGTTGCCTCCCTGCTCGTCGACAGCAGCGGCGAGGGCTGCGACGAGGCCCGGGCGGTCGTCTCCGATGGCGGTCAGCAAGTAGGTCGTCATGCGCCCAGAGTAGCGCTCGAACCGGAGGCGGACCATGGAGTCCGTGATCAGACCCCTGATTTGTAGAGCCCATAGGTGTAGGCGTCGTAGATCGCCTCCCACGAGGCTTCGATGACGTTGGGGCCCACGCCCACGGTCTGGAACTCGAGCCCCCGCCCGGAGGTGCGCACCAGCACCCTGGTGGTGGCGTCCGTGCCGTGCTGGGCATCGAGGATGCGGACCTTGAAGTCGCGCAGCTCGAAGTCGTCGATCTCCGGGTGGTGCTCGCGCAGCGCCGCCCGCAGGGCGAGGTCCAGAGCGTTGACGGGTCCGTTGCCCTCGGCGATCGCGACCTCGCGGCGGCGGGGGCCCTCGCCTCCACCGACCAGCTTCACGGTCGCCTCGGATTCGAGGGTGCCATCGCGTCCGAGCTGCGAGGTGGCCCGCCAGGACTCCACGGTCGAATAGCTGGGTGCCCGCCCGAGCTCGTCGAGCAGGAGCAGCTCGAAGGAGGCGTCCGCGGCCTCATAGGAGTAACCGACCGACTCCCGCTGCTTGACGGTCGTGGCCAGGCGGGAGAGCAGCTCCGGGCGGTCGGCCAGGTCGAAGCCGAGCTCACGACCCTTGAGCTCGATGGAGGCGCGTCCGGCCATGTCGGAGATGATCATGCGCATGTCATTGCCGATCGTCCGGGGATCGGTGTGCTGATAGAGATCCGGATCGACCTTGATCGCGCTCGCATGCAGGCCCGCCTTGTGGGCGAAGGCGCTCGTGCCGACGTACGGGGCCCGCGCGTTCACCAGCATGTTGACGATCTCGCCGATCGCGTGGGCGATGCGGGTGGTCTCGGCGAAGTTCTTCGCCGGGACCAGGTCCATCCCCATCTTCAGCTGGAGGTCGGCCATGAGGGTGACCAGGTCGGCGTTGCCGGTGCGTTCACCGTAACCGTTGATGCAGCCCTGGACGTGGGTGATCCCGGCGCGCACCGCGGAGATCGCGTTCGCGACCGCGCAGCCGGTGTCGTTGTGGGTGTGGACGCCGAGTCGGGCGTCGTGCGCGCCGGCGGCCGCCAGCCGCTCCCGGAGCTCCTCGATGATCTCGGTGACCTGGTGCGGGAGCATCCCGCCATTGGTGTCGCACAGGACCATCACTGCGGCCCCGGCCTCGTGGGCGGCGAGCAGCACGGAGGTCGTGTACTCGGGGTCGTGCAGGAAGCCGTCGAAGAAGTGCTCGGCGTCGACGAACACCTCGCGGCCGAGCCCCACCAGGTGCTCCACCGTGTCCCGCACCATCGCGAGGTTCTCCTCGGCGGTGGTGCGCAGGGCGCCGGTGACGTGCCGGAGGTCCGACTTCGCGACCAGGGTGATGGTCGGGGCGCCCGAGTCCACGAGTGCCGCCACCTGGCGGTCCTCCCCCACTGCGACCCCGGCCTTGCGGGTCGCGCCGAAGGCGGCGAGCCGGGCGGTGCGCAGCTCGAGCTCGACTGCGGCACGGGCGAAGAACTCGGTGTCACGCGGCACAGCACCGGGCCATCCGCCCTCGATGTAGGTCACCCCGAGCTCGTCGAGATGGCGGGCCACGGCCAGCTTGTCCGTGACCGAGAGGGTGAGCCCCTCCTGCTGGGAGCCGTCACGCAGCGTCGTGTCGTAGAGGTGGAAGGCCTGGATCGGCGTCGTGGCGGGGCTGATCGTCATCGTGCGCTCAGACCAGCCGGGTCAGCCAGCTGTGACGGTCCGGGATCCGGCCGTACTGGATGTCGGTGAGCTCCTTGCGCAGGGCCAGCGTGACCTCGCCGGAGCCACCGTCCCCCACCGTCCAGGAACCGCCGTTGGCACGGAACTCCCCGATCGGGTTGATGACAGCGGCGGTGCCGCAGGCGAACATCTCGGTGATCTCGCCGCTGCCGAGCTGCTCGAGCACCTCGCTCATCACCAGGCGCTGCTCGATCACCGTAAGGCCGCGATCCTCCGCGAGGCGCAGGATCGAGGAGCGGGTGACGCCCTCGAGGATCGAGCCGGTCAGCGCCGGGGTCAGCAGGCGGCCGTCCCGGGTGATCGCGAAGACGTTCATCCCGGAGAGCTCGTCGATGCTGGTGTGGGTCTCGGAATCGAGGAAGAGCACCTCGTCGGCCCCCTGCTCGGCGGCCTCGTTCTTGCCCAGCAGCGAGGAGGCGTAGTTGCCGCCGCACTTCGCCGCGCCGGTGCCGCCGGCTCCGGCGCGCGCGTACTCATCGGTGATCCACACGACCAGCGGCTGCACGCCACGCGGGAAGTACGGGCCGGCCGGGGAGGCTATCACGTAGTAGTCGACCGTGCGGGAGGCCCGCACGCCGAGAAACTCCTCGCTCGCGAACATGAAGGGCCGCAGATACAGCGACTCCTCGCTGGTGGCCTCGGGCACCCAGGGCTCATCGGCCGCAGTGGCGGCTTTCAGCGAGGCCAGGAAGTCCTCCACCGGCAGCTCGGGCAGCGCGAGCCGACGTGCTGAGCGCTGCATGCGTTCGGCGTTGGCCTCGGGACGGAAGGTCCACACCGAGCCGTCGGCATGGCGGAAGGCCTTGAGGCCCTCGAAGATCTCCTGGCCGTAGTGGAGCACCGCCGCGGCCGGCGAGAGCTGCAGCGGGCCGAAGGGCACCACCTCGGCGTCGCCCCAGCCACCGTCCGCGGTCCAGCGGGCGTGCACCATGAAGTCGGTGTAGTGCTGGCCGAAGCCCGGATCGGCGAGGATCTGCGCGCGCTCGTCGTCGCCGACGCGGCGAGTGGTGCTGGTCTGGGTGAAGTCGAGCGCGCTCACGGGATTCTCCTCGTTGCAGGGGGCAGTGTCAGTGTGTCAGGGTCCGGCGCTCAGCGCCCGGAGATCGCGGCGACCAGGTCGTCGCCGATCTGCGCAGTCCCACGGGCGGAGAGCTCCTCGGAACCGGCACGGGCGGCGAGGTCGTTCTCGACCGCGGCACGCACGGCGGCGGCCGGCTCGACATGCCCCAGGTGGTCCAAGAGCAGCGCGATCGAGAGCACCGTGGCGGTGGGGTCGGCGAGATCCTTGCCGGCGATGTCGGGGGCCGAGCCGTGGACCGGCTCGAACATCGAGGGGAAGGCACCGGTGGGGTTGATGTTGCCGCTCGCCGCGATGCCGATCCCGCCGCCGACGGCAGCCGCGAGGTCGGTGACGATATCTCCGAAGAGGTTGTCGGTGACGATGACGTCGAAGCGGGACGGATCGGTGACCAGGTAGATCATCATCGCATCGACGTGGGCGTAGTCCACCTCGACCTCCGGATGCTCGGCGCCGACCTGCTCGACGATGCGGCGGTAGAGGTGACCGGCGTGGACCAGCACGTTGTGCTTGTGGACCAGCGTGAGCTTCTTCCGGCGTGCCTCAGCCTGCGCGAAGGCGTAGCGCACCACGCGCTCGACACCGACGGCGGTGTTGAGGGAGACCTCGGTGGCGACCTCGAGCTCCGTGCCGGTGCGCAGCGAACCGCCGTTGCCGACGTAGGGGCCCTCGGTGCCCTCGCGGACCACTACGAAGTCCATCTCCCCGGGATCCGCCAGGGGCGAGACGACGCCGGGGTAGAGCTTGGTGGGGCGGAGGTTGACGTAGTGGTCGAAGGCGAAGCGGAGCTTGAGCAGCAGGCCGCGCTCGAGCACGCCCGAGGGCACGCCGGGATCGCCGACGGCACCCAGCAGGATCGCGTCGTGCTCCGCCAGCCGCGCCATGTCCTCGTCGGTGAGGGTCTCACCGGTGCGATGCCAGCGGCCCGCGCCGAGGTCGAAGTCGGTGGTCTCGACGCTGACGCCGGCGGGCTCGAGGGCGGCGCGCAGGGCGCGCAGTCCCTGGGGGACGACCTCCTGGCCGATGCCGTCACCCTCGATGACGGCGAGCTTCAGGACGGATGACAGGGCAGGGGCGCTGGGGGTGCTCATGGCAGGACTCCGGTTCTTCGGGAAGCGATCAGTAGACGAGGTCGACGGCGTGGATGGACCGTGCGTCGATCGTGGCGCCGAGCTCCTCGGCGAACTCGCGGTCCACGGACTCGTCGAGGTTCAGGACCACCAGCGCCTCGGCGCCGCGGGTGCTGCCGGCGCGGGAGACCTGCATGCCGGCGATGTTGATCCCGGCCTCGCCGAGACGGAGCCCGTACTTGCCGATCAGGCCCGGGCCGTCCTCATAGCGGATGATCAGCAGGTGGTCGCTCATCGCGACATCCAGCGCATGGCCGAACACCTCGGTGAGCTTGTGCTCCTGCTCGACGCCGCTGAGGGTGCCGGAGACCGTGACGACGGAGCTGTCGCGCAGGGTGCCGCGCAGGGTGACCACGTTGCGGAAGCGCTCGGAGTTCTCGTCGGTGACCAGCTTCACGGTGATGCCGCGCTCCTCGGCGAGGACGGGTGCGTTGACGTAGCTGACCTGCTCGGTGACCACGGAGCGGAACACTCCGCGCAGGGCGGAGAGCTTCAGAGCGGTGACGTCGTGGGTGGCGATCTCGCCGTGCACTTCGATATCGAGCAGCTCGGGAGCCTCCCCGGCGAGGGCTGTGAACAGCTGGCCGAGCCGGTCGGCGAGGGCGACGCCCGGACGCACCAGGTCGTCGATCGCGCCACCGGCGACGTTGACCGCGTCGGGGACCAGCTCGCCGGCCAGGGCCAGGCGCACGGACTTCGCGACGGCGACGCCGGCCTTCTCCTGGGCCTCGACGGTCGAGGCGCCCAGGTGCGGGGTGAGGGTGACGGTGTCGAGCTCGAGCAGACGCTTCGCGGTCTCGGAGGCCGACGGGGGCTCGGAGGTGTACACGTCCAGTGCTGCACCGGCGATGCGGCCGCTGCTGAGCGCGTCGAACAGCGCCTCCTCGTCGATCAGACCACCACGGGCGGCGTTGACCACGTGCAGGGAGGGCTTGGCGAGCGCGAACTGCTCGGCGCCGATCAGGCCGGTGGTCTCGGGCGTCTTCGGCATGTGGACGGTGACGACGTCCGCCTCGCCCATCAGCTCGTCGAGCTCGACCACGCGAGCCCCGAGCTCGGCGGCCCGGGCATGGTTGACGTAGGGGTCGTAGGCCAGCAGGTTCACACCGAAGGGGCGCAGCCGTTCAGCGACTAGCTGGCCGATGCGGCCGAAGCCCACCACACCCACCGTCTTGCCCAGCAGCTCGACGCCGGTGAGCTGCTTGCGCTCCCACTTCCCGGCCTTCACCGAGGCGTCGGCGCGACCCAGATTGCGCATCGAGGCCAGGATCAGCGCGACGGCGAGCTCGGCGGCGGAGGTGATGTTCGAGGTCGGAGCGTTGATGACCATGACGCCCGCGCTGGTGGCGGCGGGCACGTCAACATTGTCCAGGCCCACACCGGCTCGCGCGACGACCTTCAGCTGCTTCGCCGCGGCGTAGACCTCGGCATCGACCTGGGTCGCGGAGCGGACCATCAGGGCGTCGGCCTCCTGGACCGCCGCCAGCAGGGCGGGGCGGTCGGTGCCGTCCACATTCCTGACCTCGATGTCGGGCCCCAGGACCTCGACGGTCGCGGGCGACAGCTCTTCTGCGATGAGCACGACGGGACGCGTCACGGGAACTCCTCCGGTAAGGATGGTTGTCGTCGCACGCATCCTCGGGGGCGACGGGTACCGGGACAGCTTAAACGGCTCTTCGCGGTTCATGGTGAATGACCCTGCTGTAGCGGGTATTCACGCTACGGTTCTCGCGGCGCTGGTCAGCAGGATACGCATCCGGTAGTTCTCGGCGTTGCGGAAGCCGCGGCCAGTGCGTTTGATGTTCTTGATGCCGGTATTCGCGGCCTCGACTCGAGCGGTGGTCGCGCCGGTGACGATGAGGACCTCGATCGCGTCCCACCAGGTCACGACGGTGTCGTAGAGCTTGGTCGCCTCGGGCATATTCGCGATCTGCACGAAGTAGCCCATCCGCATCCGTTCCTCCCAGGCCTGAGCCAGGGTGTCGGTCGCCAATAGGGGCTCTTCCCGGTTCGTGGTGATGGGGAGCGTCGCGTCGTTGACGTAGAACGGCTCGTGGTCCTGCTGTGATGGGTGTTGTCAAGACATCCGAATCTCAGAGGACCACGAGCCTGTGCACGAGAGTACTGGTTCGCAGCGTGATGCTGCGAGCACGATCTTCAACTTGCCCAATTACCGCGTCATCGATGCCGTCGACCTGCCCGACGGGGGCCGGCGGGTGGTGATCGCCTCGACCGTCCCGCCGGGCTGTCCGTCCTGCGGCGTGCTGGCGACGAAGGTCCATTCCCGCCGGTCACAGCAGGTCCGGGACGTTCCCGTCGCTGGCGCAGCGGTGGTGGTGTGGGCCAAGCGGCGCTGGTTCTGTCTGGAGCCGGCCTGTGCCCGGGGCACGTTCGCCGAGGCCACCGAGCAGATCCCGCGATACGCACGCTCGACGACCCGACTGCGGGACCAGGTCGTCTCTGCCGTGATCCGTTCCGGCCGTGCAGCCTCCGAGGTGGCCCGGGCCCACGGCGTCTCGTGGTGGCTGGTCCAGGCCGCCCTCAGCGCCGCCGCAGTGGTCCTGCCTGACGTCGACGACGTGCGGGTCAGGCGTCTGGGGGTCGATGAGCACCGCTACCGGTCAGTGCGCTGGTTCCGCACCGACGAGGGCGCTTGGAGACGGTTCGAGCCGTGGATGACGACGCTGGTCGACCTGGCCACCGGGCAGGTCCTCGGCATCGTCGACGGCAGGGACTCCAGGGCCGTCGGGGATTGGCTCGCGCAGCGCTCTGAGCAGTGGCGGGAGCGGATCGAGATCGTCGCGATCGATCCCTCGGCCGCGTTCCGCAAGGCGCTGCGGACCTGGCTGCCTCGCGCCGCGGTCTCGGTCGACAAGTTCCACCTGGTCAAGCTCGGGAACGACATGGTCACCACCGTCAGGCAGCGCCTGGCCCGCACCCATCGCGGTCGTCGGGGCCGCAAGGACGACCCGGCCTGGGCCCACCGGATGCTGCTGCTGCGCGGCGGCGACACCCTGACCCCGAGGGCGTGGGAGCGGTTGGAGAGGGTGTTCCGCACCGACGACCCCACCGACGAGCTCTCGGCCTCCTGGGGCATCAAGGAGCAGCTCCGACGCCTGCTGGCCACCGACACTCTCGCCCAGGCCTGGCAGGAGCGGATGCGGATGGGCTACTTCGTCCAGATCGCGAACATGCCCGAGGCCACGAAGCTCTACGACACCGTCGTGACCTGGTGGGACGCCATCGAGGTCCTCATCGTCACCGGCGCAACCACCGCGAAGGTCGAAGCGGGCAACACCGGCATCAAGAACATCAAACGCACCGGCCGCGGATTCCGCAACGCGGAGAACTACCGGACGCGTATCCTGCTCACCAGCGCCGCGAGAACCGTAGCGTGAATACCCGCCACAGCAGGGTCATTCACCACGAACCGCGAAGAGCCCCAATAGGCGGCGGAGCTGCTCCTTGATGCCCCAGGCGGCGGAGAGCTCGTCGGTGGGGTCATCGGTGCGGAACACCGTCTCCAACCGCTCCCAGGCCCGTGGAGTGAGGGTGTCAGCGCCGCGTAGCAAAAGCATCCGGTGGGCCCAGGCCGGGTCGTCCTTGCGGCCGCGACGACCGCGATGGGTACGGGCTAGGCGTTGACGGACGGTGGTGACCATGTCGTTTCCGAGCTTGACGAGGTGGAACTTGTCGACCGAGACTGCAGCGCGGGGCAGGTAGGTCCGCAGTGCTTTGCGGAACGCGGCCGAGGGATCGATGGCGACGATCTCGATCCGCTCCCGCCAGAGCTTGGAGCGCTGGGCGAGCCAGTCGCCGACGGCGGTGGAGTCCCGGCCGTCGACGATACCGAGGACCTGCCCGGTGGAGAGGTCGACCAGGGTCGTCATCCAGGGCTCGAACCGTCTCCAGGCACCGTCGTCGGTGCGGAACCAGCGCACCGACCGGTAGCGGTGCTCATCGATGCCCAGGCACGTCACTGACACGTCCTCGGCGGTGGGCAGGACCACGGCGGCAGCCGCCAGCGCGGCCTGGACCAGCCACCACGAGACGCCATGGGTCCGGGCGACTTCCGAGGCTGCCCGGCCAGAGGTGATCACCGCGGAGACGATCTGGTTTCGCAGCCGGGTCGTTGAGCGCGCGCGGTGCGGGACCTGGTCGGTGGCTTCCCAGAACGTGCGCCGGGCGCAGGCCGGCTCGAGGCAGAACCAGCGTCGCTTGGCCCACACCACCGCCATCGCCCCGGCCACGGGGACGTCCCGGAGGTGCTGGGACCGGCGGGAGTGGACCTTGGTCGCGAGCACTCCGCACGACGGACATCCGGGCGGGACGGTCGAGGCGATCACCACTCGACGGCCTCCGTCGGGCAGGTCGATCGCGTCGATGACGTGGTAGTCGGGCAGGTTGAAGATCGTGCTCGCAGCATCTCGCTGTGAACCAGTATTCTCGTGCACAGGCTCGTGGTCCTCTGGAATGTGGATGTCTAGACAACACCCATCACAGCAGGACCACGGGCCGTTCTACGCCAGCGACGCGACGCTCTCCTTCACCACCAACCGCGAAGAGCCGCTTAAACCGCTGTCCGCCATGCGGTCATGCCTGTCAGGATGCGAGACGACCTCCATCTTCGGTGCTCGACGCATTCACACTCGGCAGCGGCGCAGTACCGGACCGGCGCGCGCCGGCTCCGGCAGCTCGGCTCATATCGCCTTGATCGCCTCCACGACACTCTTCGTGCTCGAGCCGAGCGGGACCCCTTCGAAGAAGACCTCCACGCGCTCGTGATACTCCGGCTCCATCTCGAATCCGTTCTCAGCGATCCGAGCCAACGCGTTCACAAGACCGTCCTCGCCCTCCACGATCGGACCGAACCCGTCGGTCTCCGCGTCGAAGAAGCTGCCCGAACGTTCCAGGTCCGCGTCAGGATCGTTCGGGTCATCGAGGTACACGATGGGAGTACGCATGAACGCCACGTCGAAGAACGACGAGGAGAAGTCCGTGACGTACGCGTCGCACAGACGCAGCCATTCCTGGAACGAATGCTCACGCAGATCGGCCATCTTCACCCGGTCCGTGAAGCTGATGTTCTGCGTGAAGAACTCGGCCGCTTCGTAATGAGGCAAGAAGCGCAACTCCGCGCCCGCGTCCTCCAGGAACTCGGCGACGCGGGGCGATTCGAGGATGGAACGGACCGTTCTGAAGTACTGCGACGCCATGAATTCCCCGCGGTCCTCTGCCGCCCCCATTGATCGGTAGGACGGCACGACGAGCCCTTGCCGCCAGGTCGGCGCGAAGAGGATCATGCGCCGTCGGTCACTGCGCATCCGCGTGAGCGTGTCGAAACGAGGCAGTCCCGTGCTCACCGCACGACGCCCGTAGGACAGCTCCTTCGCGAAGAAGTCGCGCTCACCGACCGAGGAGGCGACGACGAGGTCGTAGCCCAACATCAGCCTGTGCAGCGAGCCGATTCGCGATGTCCGATACGAGACGCCATGCCCCAGGAAAACCCTGCGCCCACCGAGCGGATAGTGGAAGTGCTCGAGGAACTCGACCTTCCCCCAGTCCCGAGGAAGGATATAGGTGTCCACGTCGAATGCCGAGATGAGGAGACTCGCTCGACACAGCTCCAGCTTGTGCCGCCAAGAGCCGTGCGCGACGACTTTGCCCGCCCGCGACATGGACGCGAATTCCGGCGAGTTCCTCTCGATCACGTAGACCGGCCGCACTCCAGCACGTTCATCTGCCGCAAGATGCTTGAACAGCGCGGCGCCATTGTCCTGGGCTGTGTCCCAGCGTTCACCGATGAGCCAGGTGGGCTTGTTCTCCAGCTTCCGCAGCACACGAGCGAGCAGCCGCAATCTGCCGAATCCCGAACGATCTCGGAGATCACCGAGTGCGGTGGCGAACGAGCGACGGGCGGCAGAGCGGCTGGCTGGCGACTTTCGAACGCAGACCTGATTCTTGTCGTTCGTCCCGACCCTGTACGCGCTCCCCTCGTGCTCGATCGGTCGCACATTGCGGAAGAGCGCCACGGTCTTCATCATCCTGGGATCAGCTGATCCCTCAGGGGTCTCGAGGTGGAGCCGTGGGAAGTACTCGCCCCGGGGCCAACGGGCCAGAGGCACCACGGCCCTGAACGCAGACCAGCTGCCATCCGACGCAGGCCGATCGGGTCGCTGCAGCCACTCGGCGGGGAACCTCCTCCTGCCGAGCCCGAGCGACATCTCGATATCCGGCTTCCGGTCGATCGGGATGCCGCGCGCCGTGATCCGCCCCTCGAGGACGAGTGAGCCCGGTCGTCGTGAGACTCCCTCCAGGGAGACCGAGAAGCCCTTGGAGCAGAGGATCTCGTCAGCCTGCCCGAGATCCACCGAGCCGAGATGCGGCACCGAACCAGCGATACCGAGTCGCGGTCCATCACCCTCGGCGGGCGAGAACTCACCGCTCGCCCCCCTCAGGAGGAGACGGCCGAATGTCACCTTATGAGGGACGTCAACGACGTTTCGGACGATCGAGCGCGGGGACATCCCGCTCACAGCACGATAAGCGCGCTCGTAGAACTCTGCGAGATCCGCAGCGTCCATATGGGAATCAGCCCTGGACAGGAAGCCCTGGAATCCCCGCACGATGAACGCGTGAACGAGCGCACGCTCTGCGGCCATATAGCCATCTGCTTTGCCGCGGAGGTGCTCGACCAGCAGGAGATAATCCCAGTAGTTCTGCGGCCGCGTGAAGAGGGAATCCATGATCGACCCCTTCACCTCACGCTTGCGATAGAGGTAGACGACGCCGTCGACGATCGCGATCGACTTCGCCTCCAGGAGATACGGGACGATCACCCAGGCGTCTTCGAAATGGACGCCTTCGGGGAATCTGTCCCCGCGTCGCCGAAGCGTGTCGACCCGGAAGAGCTTGTTGCAGGCGGAGGCGGAGTGGATCAGCTCCGGAACCTCGGCGACCGAGTCGAGCTGTCGAGCGCCCTTGGCGAAAGCTCGCCCCCAGAAGAACTGCGTCACCTTGGGGAAGGAGCGCATGTCGCCGATCGAGACGTCCAGCTCCGGGTCAGCCTCGAGAGGGGCGAGGAGCTTCTCATATGCGTCCGGGGGGAGGACATCGTCGGAATCCAGGAAGCCGACGAACGGCGCAGTCACCTCACGCATCCCATTGTTGCGCGCCGCGCCCAGCCCACCGTGCGGCGGCACGATGAGCTGCATATTGGGGTGACGCGAGACGTACTCTTCGGCGATCTCCTGGCTCCTGTCCGAGCTGCCGTCCTCGACGAGCACGACCTGGAGCTCATCGAAGACGCTCTGCTCCACCACACTGTCCAGACATTCAGCGAGATAGTCTTCGACGTTGAAAATCGGGATCACGATCGCGGCACGGGGCGCTGAGACGCAGAAGTCTCCCACAGATGTGTTCCTTTTCATCTAGATCAGCGAAGCGCTCCGAGTCAGAGAGACCCGTCCTCCGGTACTCGCTCGAATTGGGAAGGCGCGGGATAGAAGTCGTCCAGGAAGGACCTGACGAACTCCTCGGGGAGCGGTGTCGCTCCGGGGACGGGAGCATCATTCACGCACATCGCGTCTCGGTCACGCTTCTTCGCGAACCCGTTGAAGACCGGGCGGAAGGAATCGTCGAGGACGTTCAGATAGGTGTACCCAAGACTGCCCGGAACAGCACGCGCGGTCGCCTGTGCGTAATAGTGGTGCAGCTGATCGGCGACGATGTCGTCGTGATGCCGGAACCTAGACTTCGTCGTGGAGTCATAGGGGCTCTTCGCGGTTGGTGGTGAAGGAGAGCGTCGCGTCGCTGGCGTAGAACGGCCCGTGGTCCTGCTGTGATGGGTGTTGTCTAGACATCCACATTCCAGAGGACCACGAGCCTGTGCACGAGAATACTGGTTCGCAGCGAGATGCTGCGAGCACGATCTTCAACCTGCCCGACTACCACGTCATCGACGCGATCGACCTGCCCGACGGAGGCCGTCGAGTGGTGATCGCCTCGACCGTCCCGCCCGGATGTCCGTCGTGCGGAGTGCTCGCGACCAAGGTCCACTCCCGCCGGTCCCAGCACGTCCGGGACGTCCCCGTGGCCGGGGCGATGGCGGTGGTGTGGGCCAAGCGACGCTGGTTCTGCCTCGAGCCGGCCTGCGCCCGGCGCACGTTCTGGGAAGCCACCGACCAGGTCCCGCACCGCGCGCGCTCAACGACCCGGCTGCGAAACCAGATCGTCTCCGCGGTGATCACCTCTGGCCGGGCAGCCTCGGAAGTCGCCCGGACCCATGGCGTCTCGTGGTGGCTGGTCCAGGCCGCGCTGGCGGCTGCCGCCGTGGTCCTGCCCACCGCCGAGGACGTGTCAGTGACGTGCCTGGGCATCGATGAGCACCGCTACCGGTCGGTGCGCTGGTTCCGCACCGACGACGGTGCCTGGAGACGGTTCGAGCCCTGGATGACGACCCTGGTCGACCTCTCCACCGGGCAGGTCCTCGGTATCGTCGACGGCCGGGACTCCACCGCCGTCGGCGACTGGCTCGCCCAGCGCTCCGAGCTCTGGCGGGAGCGGATCGAGATCGTCGCCATCGATCCCTCGGCCGCGTTCCGCAAAGCACTGCGGACCTACCTGCCCCGCGCTGCGGTCTCGGTCGACAAGTTCCACCTCGTCAAGCTCGGAAACGACATGGTCACCACCGTCCGTCAACGCCTAGCCCGCACCCATCGCGGTCGTCGCGGCCGCAAGGACGACCCGGCCTGGGCCCACCGGATGCTTTTGCTACGCGGCGCTGACACCCTCACTCCACGGGCCTGGGAGCGGTTGGAGACGGTGTTCCGCACCGATGACCCCACCGACGAGCTCTCCGCCGCCTGGGGCATCAAGGAGCAGCTCCGCCGCCTATTGGCGACCGACACCCTGGCTCAGGCCTGGGAGGAACGGATGCGGATGGGCTACTTCGTGCAGATCGCGAATATGCCCGAGGCGACCAAGCTCTACGACACCGTCGTGACCTGGTGGGACGCGATCGAGGTCCTCATCGTCACCGGCGCGACCACCGCTCGAGTCGAGGCCGCGAATACCGGCATCAAGAACATCAAACGCACTGGCCGCGGCTTCCGCAACGCCGAGAACTACCGGATGCGTATCCTGCTGACCAGCGCCGCGAAAACCGTAGCGTGAATACCCGCCCCAGCAGGATCATTCACCACGAACCGCGAAGAGCCGTCATAGGCCTCTGCGAAGAGCTCCTCCAGCTCGAAGAGAACGCTGCGGAGCATGGGGTGCGGCGTGTGCTTGATGGCGCGGGAGATCGTCCGTCCCGTGGCGTCCTGCATCAGGCGCCTCATGTTCGCTGTGAGGTTGAGATGCGGTTCGTGGTCCGCGGCCGGCTCGATGAATGGCCGACGGTTGCTGGACGGAGAGACGAGCGCGATCCCGGAACCGGTGAAGAACTGCTGAGGTGAGACGGGCCGCGTCAGCATGACGTCGTCGTTCATATAGAGGAAATGCTCGCTCAGGCCCTCGATGTGGTGAAGCCTGCTGATGATCGCATTCGAGTTGAACACCGGCAGACGTCCGTCGCCCGGGAAGATCTCCCGGTGATCCACGATCGTCATCAGCGGATTGTCGACGTCGAGCCACCGCGGCACCTGGAGATCAGTGACCAGATAGATGTGTCGTACCCACGGCGCGAAGTCATCGATCGATCGCAGCGAGTACATCAGCTCATCACGTGAGCGGAAGCGTGCGGGATCGGTGGCCTCAGCGTGGAGCACCGGGCCGGTGCCGTCCGCCGTCACCCGCGCCTTCCGTGCAAGCCACTCCGGGTCCCCTCCATCGACCCAGGTGTAGATCACGTCGATCGGGAACTCGACGTCCTCCAGCATCGACTGGTCGAAGATCTGAGGAAGCTGCACTTCGCGGCCATCCCGTTCGGAAGTGACTATTTTCGCTGGCTCCGGGCCGAGCGTCCGCGCCGCTCGGTTCTCACGAGGTGCCACGACAGAACCATCAGCCGGGTCGAGGTGCCAGAACTCGATGTCACACCCGTAGGAGAGGCCCAGCTCTCTGTCATGCCCGTCGAAGGTCAGGCATTCCGCAACTCGCCAGACACCGGACTCCTCGAGCCCGTCACTCCACGCCACGTGCCCTGCAAGAGCGAAGTGGGGGCCCTTGGCCTGTACGTTGGTGATGCGCCACGCAGCACCGTGCTCAGCGTGTGTTGCGGCATCCACTAATGCCGAACGGACGCGGGAAGCGTCTTCGTCGCGAACGGCCACGACCCGACGCCCGCGATGGCCGACGGTGTCCACCCACCACCACGTGATGCCAGCACCGTCGAGCACCGAGACGACCAGATCGAAATTCCGCGTATAGACCTCGCGGTCCAACATCGCCCGGACCTGGCGCCAGTGCACGTTCCGGAAAGTGATGATCTCCGGTCCCAGCGTGCTCGCCGGCACTGCACGACTTGAACGGGTGACAGCGGCGATCCTCTTCGCACTTCGGGCCGACCCGGCCAGGGAATTGCGCGTCGCACGAGCCGCATCCCAGGCCGCTGTCCCCCTTACAGGGTCGACCAGACGGCTGGCGCGCACTCGCTCGAACAAGCTCTTCGCCACTGAGACGTCTTCCTACGCGACTGCAAGTCCAGGGGCGCCGCCACTGGTGCACCCGAACGTTGAATGATCGATGCAGTCTATCGGCCGGCCGAACTGATCCCGGTCAGGCGCGTCGGAGAGAGGTGAGATTCTGCCATCTCGCCCCGTGCTTGATCAATGACTCGTCCCTGAACTGCGGCCCACTACGGCCCGGGCCCCGCCTCGATGGATCGAGGCGGGGCCCGGGCGCAGGGAGACTTCAGATCAGCGCGCGGCGCTGCCCTCGGTGTAGTCCGAGTCGACAGCCTGGGCGCTCCAGGAGAACATCTTGCGCAGGTCCTTGCCGACAACCTCGATCTGGTGCTTCGCCTCGGTCTCGCGGAGCTCCTTGAACTCCGGCGCGCCGGCGTCCTGATCCTCGATGAAGCGCTTGGCGAAGGCACCGCTCTGGATGTCCGCGAGGACGTCCTTCATGGCCTTCTTGGTGTCGGCCGTGACGACGCGCGGGCCGGAGACGTAGTCGCCGTACTCGGCGGTGTCGGAGATCGACCAGCGCTGCTTGGCGATGCCGCCCTCGAACATGAGGTCGACGATCAGCTTGAGCTCGTGGAGCACCTCGAAGTAGGCGATCTCCGGCTGGTAGCCCGCCTCGGCGAGGGTCTCGAAGCCGGCCTGGACCAGGTGGCTCATGCCGCCGCAGAGCACAGCCTGCTCACCGAAGAGGTCGGTCTCGGTCTCCTCGGTGAAGGTGGTCTTGATGACGCCGGCGCGGGTGCCGCCGATGCCCTTGGCGTAGGAGAGCGCGAGGTCCCAGGCACCGCCGGTGGCGTCCTGCTCGACCGCGACGATGTCCGGGATGCCGCGACCGGCGACGTACTCGCGGCGCACGGTGTGGCCGGGGGCCTTCGGAGCGATCAGCAGCACGTCGACGCCCTCGGGGACCTCGATGTAGCCGAAGCGGATGTTGAAAGGGCATCCGCGTCCTTCACCGCTGCCAGCAGGGCGGGGCGGTCGGTGCCGTCCACATTCCTGACCTCGATCTCGGACCCCAGGACCTCGACGGTCGCAGGTGACAGCTCTTCGGCGATGAGCACGACGGGACGCGTCACGGGAACTCCTCCGTTAAGGATGGTTGTCGTCGCACGCATCCTCGGGGGCGACGGGTACGGAGACAGCTTGAACCGCTGTCCGCCATACGGTCACACCATTCAGGATGCGAGACGCCGTCCGGGGACGAGGCGCGCTCAGGATTCGAGGCGGAGTCCGGCCAGCAGCTGGTGGGCGACGGTCGGGGCCTCCTCCTCGGTGAGGTCGTGGATCTGCACGCTGAAGTACTCCTGCTCGCGGTGGATGAGCACCTGGACGGAGAGCGTGGAATCCAGCCCCGGGCCCACCGCGACCACGGCGAGGTCGGCGCCGGGCACTTCGACCTGCGCGACGTGGTCCCGGGCCGCCAGCGGGTACGGGGACGGGACGGGGAACCCGGCGCGCATGACCGAGCCGCGGCGCCGTCCTCCCTGGAAGACGATCCCCACCTCGGTGACAGCGGGCTCACCGAGGTCGGGCGGCAGCTGGAGGGTCAGGCTCCGCACGGTGTGCTCGCGCCAGTCCTCCCCCGCTGCCGTGCCCTGGACCACGGGCAGCGAGCTCGGATCCTCGATGTGCACGCTGGGCGCGGAGTTCACCGAGTACACCATCAGCACATGGCCGCCGTCCTCGGAGAACCCGAGGCCATAGCTCACGGCCCGCACGAGCGGCCGCTCCTCCCCCGACGCCCGCACCGGGAGGGCTCCGCGCACGGAGGCCAGGAAGAGGATGCCGGAGAACTCGGCGCTGTCGAGGCGCTCGACCTCGGTGACGGCCTCGAGGATGCGCATCCGAGGGCCGTCCTCCGGGTACTCCAGGGGCTCGAGGTCATACATCTCCGGCACCCCGGTGTCCGGTCCCGAGGCGCCGGAGACCGGCACCGCTGCGAAGAGCTCGTCGAAGGCGGACTCGTCATAGCCCTCGAGGCCGAAGGCTTTCACGAGGGCGGCCCCGACTTCGTCGGAGCGGGAGTTGTCGGCCTCGAGCAGCAGGGGCGTGTCGAAGATCTCGAGGATCGCCTGCACGAGCACTCCCGTGGCGGCGCCGACCACCTGCTCATGCCCGCCGAACGCCTCCTCGGCGCGTTCATCGATGCTCCGCGGCAAGGCGGTGAAGATCGGCGAGTCCTCGGGGAATCCGGGCGACCACCAGGTGCCGTAGCGGTCCTCGCGCTCGAGAGAGCCCTTCTCGGTGCCGAACTCGGCGTCGGCCGCGGCGGTGTCGAGCTCGACGAGGTCGAGGTCCTCCTCGCTCGCCCAGCCATCGAAGGTGGTGCCGGGCTCCGCAGGCGGCTCCTCGGCGGGCTCGCCGCCGCCGTCGCTCGCTCCCCCGTCGCCTTCGGCGCTCGGCGACGTCTCCGCCTCCTCGTCACCGCCGCCGAGGCCGGGCAGCAGCGAGCAGGCGCTCGCCGTGGTCACCAGACCCAGGGCCCCCAGGCCCGCCAGCGCCGTGCGTCGCGTGGTCCTGCGCTGTGACATGCCGTGCTCCCTCTGCCCCGTGCGGGCGTGTTCCTGTACATCTGTCTGTCGGCGTTCATGATGCATGAAGAGCAGCGGCGGGCGCACCTCGAGAGGTGCGCCCGCCGTCGCGGCAGAAGAGGTCGATCAGCGCGCGGCGCTGCCCTCGACGTAGTCGGTGTCGACTGCCTGTGCGCTCCAGGAGAACATCTTGCGCAGGTCCTTTCCGACGACCTCGATCTGGTGCTTCGCCTCGGTCTCGCGCAGCTCCTTGAACTCCGGCGCGCCGGCGTCCTGGTCCTCGATGAAGCGCTTGGCGAAGGCGCCGCTCTGGATGTCCGCGAGGACGTCCTTCATGGCCTTCTTGGTGTCGGCGGTGATGATGCGCGGGCCGGAGACGTAGTCGCCGTACTCGGCGGTGTCGGAGATCGACCAGCGCTGCTTGGCGATGCCGCCCTCGAACATGAGGTCGACGATCAGCTTGAGCTCGTGGAGCACCTCGAAGTAGGCGATCTCCGGCTGGTAGCCCGCCTCGGCGAGGGTCTCGAAGCCGGCCTGGACCAGGTGGCTCATGCCGCCGCAGAGCACAGCCTGCTCACCGAAGAGGTCGGTCTCGGTCTCTTCGGTGAAGGTGGTCTTGATGACGCCGGCGCGGGTGCCGCCGATGCCCTTGGCGTAGGAGAGCGCGAGGTCCCAGGCACCGCCGGTGGCGTCCTGCTCGACCGCGACGATGTCCGGGATGCCGCGACCGGCGACGTACTCGCGGCGCACGGTGTGGCCGGGGGCCTTCGGAGCGATCAGCAGCACGTCGACGCCCTCGGGGACCTCGATGTAGCCGAAGCGGATGTTGAAGCCGTGGGCGAAGGCGAGCGCCTTGCCCTCACCGAGGTGCGGCTGGATCGACTCGGCGTAGACCTTCCGCTGATCCTGGTCCGGGGTGAGGATCATGATCAGATCCGCCCACTCGGAGACCTCGGCGACGGTGCCCACGCCCAGGCCCTGCTCCTCAGCCTTCGCACGGGACTTCGAGCCCTCGCGCAGGCCCACCCGGACCTCGACGCCGCTGTCGCGCAGGTTCAGCGCGTGGGCATGGCCCTGGGAGCCGAAGCCGACGATCGCGACCTTCTTGCCCTGGATGATGGACAGGTCGGCGTTGTCGTCGTAGAAGATCTCAGCCACGTTGTGCTCCTTCGTGTTCGGGGTGCGGGCGACAGGTCGATCCTATCGCCGAGTGTCTTACGTTGTGAGAGGCCGTCTCAGTCCTGGAGACTCAGGTCCGGAGTTCCAGCCCTGGAGGTTCAGCCCTGGAGTTTCAGCCCTAGAGGTTCAGCCCGGGCGTTTCAGCCCAAGAGGCTGCGGTCGGTGATCGCGCGTCCACCGCGACCGATCGCGACCTCGCCGGACTTCACGATCTCGCGGATGCCGAAGGACTCGAGCATCCCCAGCAGCGCGCTGAGCTTGTCCTGGGTGCCGGTGGCCTCGACGGTCACCGAGTCGGCGGCCGCATCGACCACCTTGGCCCGGAACATCTGCACGATCTCCAGCACCGAGGTGCGGGTCGAGTTGTCCGCAGTCACCTTGATCAGGATGAGTTCGCGCTGGACCGTGGACCGGGCGTCGAGCTGGACGATCTTGAGCACGTTCACCAGCTTGTTCAGCTGCTTGGTGATCTGCTCGAGACGCCGCTGATCGACGTCGACCACCACGGTGATGCGGGAGATCTCCGGGTGCTCGGTTGGTCCGACCGCGAGCGAGGAGATGTTGTACCCGCGGCGCGAGAAGAGCGCGGTGACGCGGGTGAGCGCACCGGGCTTGTTCTCCACCAGGACCGAGAGGGTCTGGTTCTCGGGGGTCATGACGTAATCGGACGTGCTCGTCGGGTTTCCTGCGCCCGCAGAGCTTCCGGCGTTCATTGCACTCATGGCGTTCATGATCAGATGTCCCTCTCCCACTCGGGGCTCATGCCCTGCGCGATCTGGATCTCGTCGTTGGAGACGCCGGACGGCACCATCGGCCAGACCATCGCGTCGGCGCTGACGGTGAAGTCCACGATCACCGGGCGATCGTTGATCTCCATCGCCTGCTGGATGGTCGCGTCGATGTCCTCGTCCCGCTCGCAGCGCAGTCCGGCGCAGCCATAGGCGTCGGCGAGCTTGACGAAGTCGGGGATCCGGCGGGAGCCGTGCCCGGTGTTCAGGTCGGTGTTGGAGTAGCGCTTGTCGTAGAACAGGTTCTGCCACTGGCGCACCATGCCGAGGCTCGAGTTGTTGATGATCGCGACCTTGATCGGGATGTTGTTGATGACGCACGTCGCGAGCTCCTGGTTGGTCATCTGGAAGCAGCCGTCGCCGTCGATGGACCACACCACCTTGTCCGGCTGACCCACCTTGGCACCCATCGCCGCCGGCACCGAGTAGCCCATGGTGCCCAGGCCCCCCGAGTTCAGCCAGGTGTAGGGGTTCTCGTACTTGATGAACTGGCTGGACCACATCTGGTGCTGGCCCACCCCTGCGACATAGATGGAGTCCGGTCCGGAGATCGCTCCGATGCGCGAGATCACCTTCTGGGGTGCGGTGAAGCCGTCCTCGGTCTCGGTCCAGCCCAGCGGGTAGTTGTCCCGGAGCATGTCCAGGGTGTTCCACCAGGTCTCGTAGTCACGGGTGTCGTCGGCCGCGATGCGATCCCGCAGCTCGGCGGTCAGAGCGCGGGCGATCTCGGCGGCCTGGCCGACGATCGGCACATCTGCCTCACGGTTCTTCGAGATCTCCGCCGGGTCGATGTCGGCGTGGACGACCTTCGCGCCGGGGGCGAAGGACTCGAGGACACCGGTGACGCGGTCATCGAAGCGAGCACCGATGTTCACGATCAGATCGGAGCGCTGCAGGGCCGAGACCGCGGAGACGGTGCCGTGCATGCCCGGCATGCCCAGGTGGCTGGGGTGGGAGTCGGGCAGTGCGCCGCGGGCCATCAGCGTGGTGACGAAGGGGGCGCCGGAGACATCGATCAGCTCGCCGACCTCCTCGGTCGCACGGCCGCGCAGCACACCGCCGCCGAGCAGGAAGACGGGGCGCTTGGCTGCCATCAGCAACGAGACCGCCTCACGGATCTGCTTGCTGTGCGGGCGCGGGTCGGGGCGATAGCCGGGCAGATCGAGCGCTTCGGGCCACTCGAAGGTGGTCATCGCCTGCTGGGCGTCCTTGGTGACGTCCACCAGCACCACGCCGGGTCGACCGGTCGATGCGATGTGGAAGGCCTGCTTGATCACCTTGGGGATGTCCTCCGCCTTGGAGACCAGGAAGTTGTGCTTGGTGACCGGCATCGTCATACCGACGATGTCCGCCTCCTGGAAGGCATCGGTGCCGATGAACATGGAGCCGACCTGGCCCGTGATCGCCACCATCGGGATCGAGTCCATCTGGGCATCGGCGATCGCCGTGATGAGGTTGGTCGCGCCGGGACCGGAGGTCGCCAGGCACACACCGACCTTGCCCGTGGCGTGGGCATAGCCGCTGGCCGCATGCCCGGCACCCTGCTCATGGCGAACCAGCACATGACGGAGGCCTTCGGCGTCCATCAGCGGGTCGTAGGTCGGCAGGATCGCACCGCCGGGAAGGCCGAAGACGACCTCTGCCCCGGCAAGCTTGAGGGACTCGACCAGCGCCTTGGCACCGGTCATCTGCTGTCCGTTCATCGGAACTCCTTCGTCGTCTCGGACGGTGGGCATGGCGGTGAACTGCTGCGTGGACCTCCTCGTCCCTCCGCCGTGCTGTCGCCGACGCACGAAAAAGCCCCTCCGCCAGGGGCTCGGGAGGGGCGCGGATGACAGCTCGTAGTGACGAGGGGCGTCAGCCGCGCTCGGTAACTACGAGAAGGATCTTCTGCATGCCGACACATTAGGCCTTTTCACAGCGCAGAGGCCACCTGTCCGGATTGCGAGACCGGGCGGACAGCAGGGGTCGTGCCGCGCCACCTGCGGCGCCCTGCCGGACCGACGAAGGTCCTGCGGAGAGCGCATTTCGTCGTCTACCTTATGAGCGACGCCACCCGGCCCCCGAGAGGTTCGAGAACAGCAGCCATGAGCACCCCAGGACACTCCCCACTCATCGCCCCCGCGGAGCACGCGCCGCTGGCCGATCAGCGCATCGTCGTGATCGGTGGCGGCATGACCGGTCATCGCTTCGCCGCGCGCCTTCGCGCGCAGGACCCCGAGGGGCGGTGGACGCTCACCGTCATCGGCGAGGAGCCACAGCAGCCCTACGACCGGGTGCACCTGTCGAACTGGTTCGCCTCCCGCAACGCCGACCTGCTCTCCCTGGACGTCTCCGTCTGGGAGGACCCGCGCATCAGCCTGCTCACCGGGGACAAGGCCGAGACGATCGACCGGGTCGCCGCTCACGTGACCACGACGTCCGGCACCACCATTCCCTACGACCGGCTGATCCTCGCCACCGGCTCCTGGGCCTGGGCGCCGCGTGCCGACGGAAGCGAGCTGCCGGGGATCTTCTCCTATCGCACCGTGGGCGACGTCGAGCAGATCGCCGAATGGGTGGCGCTCCGCGAGAAGACGCTGGGACGCCAGGTCCGCGGCGTTGTGGTCGGCGGCGGCGTGCTGGGCCTCGAGGCCGCGGCCGCGCTGCAGGATCTCGGTGCCGCCTCGACCGTGGTCGAGTTCGCCGACCGGGTGATGGCGGTCCAGCTCGACCAGGGCGGCGGGGAGATGCTGCGCCTGCTGATCCAGGACAAGGGCATCGACGTGCGCACCGGGGTCGGCGCCTCCCGCTTCCAGCCCGCCGGGGACGGACAGGTCGGCACCGCAGTGCTCTCCGACGACTCCACCCTCGACGCGGACGTGGTCATCTTCTCCACCGGCATCCGCCCCCGGGACCGGCTCGCCCGCGAGGCGGGGCTCGCGATCGGCGAGCGCGGCGGCGTGGTCGTCGGCGATTCCTGCCAGACCTCCGACCCCGCGATCTGGGCGATCGGCGAATGCGCCTCCTTCCAGGAGGCCTGCGCCGGGCTCATCGCCCCGGGCAACGACATGGCCGATGTGGTCGTGGACCGCTTCCTGGGCGGCACCCGCACCCATCAGCGCAAGGACGACGGCACCAAGCTCAAGGGAGTGGGGGTGGACGCCGCCGCCTTCGGCGACGTCAACGCCGTCACCGCCGGAGCCCTCGAGGTCGCCTTCGTTGACCCCGTGAACCGCAAGTACCGCAAGCTGGTGATGTCCGATGATGCGAAGGTGCTGCTGGGCGGCGTGTTCGTGGGAGACATCGAGCTGTTCTCCCAGCTGCGCCCTCTGATAGGCCGCGCCCTGGGCGCGGACCCGTCGGCCGTGATCGCCCCCGAGGGCGGGGACGCGATGGCCGATGCCGAGCTGCCCGACGATGCGGTGGTCTGCTCCTGCAACAACGTCTCCGCAGGCACCATCCGCGCCTCGGTGACCGAGCATGGCTGCACCACGCTCGGCGAGGTCAAGGAGTGCACGACCGCGGGCACGGTGTGCGGCTCGTGCGTGCCCACCCTGACGAAGCTGCTGAACAAGGAGCTCGAGCGCTCTGGCATCGCGGTCTCCACCGCGATGTGCGAGCACTTCGCCCATTCCCGCGCCGAGCTGTACCAGCTGGTCAAGGAGGGCGGTCAGCAGACCTTCACCGAGATCGTCACCGCCTTCGGCCGGGGCCGCGGCTGCGCGGTGTGCAAGCCGGTCGTCGCCTCGCTGCTGTCGAGCCTCGGCACCACCTCCGGGCGCCTGCACTCGCCGGTCGGCGAGCAGCTGGGATCGCTCCAGGACACCAACGACCACGTGATGGCGAACATCCAGAAGAACGGCACCTATTCGGTGATCCCCCGGATGCCCGCCGGAGAGGTCACGCCCGAGCAGCTGCTGGTCCTCGCCCAGGTCGCCATCGACTACGGCCTGTACCTCAAGCTCAACGGCGCCCAGCGGATCGGCATGTTCGGGGCGCGGCTGGATCAGCTGCCCGAGATCTGGCGGCGCCTGGTCGATGCTGGCTTCGAATCCGGCCACGCCTACGGGAAGTCGCTGCGGATGGTGAAGTCCTGTGTGGGCTCCACCTGGTGCCGCTACGGCGTGCAGGACTCCACCTCGATGGCCGTCGCGCTCGAGCGGCGATACCGCGGCCTGCGCTCCCCGCACAAGCTCAAGGTCGGGGTCTCCGGCTGTGCACGCGAGTGTGCCGAGGCCCGCGCGAAGGACGTCGGCGTGATCGCGACGACCAAGGGCTGGAACCTGTACGTCGGCGGCAACGGCGGCGCCCAGCCTGCCCACGCCCAGCTGCTCATCGAGGACCTCGATGACGAGACCCTCGTCAAGTGCATAGACCGCTTCCTGATGCTGTACATCCAAGAGGCCGACAAGGTCCAGCGCACCGCGCGCTGGGTCGAGGACCGCGCGGGCGGGATCGAGGAGCTGCGCCGGGTGATCGTCGAGGACTCCCTCGGCATCGGCGAGGAGCTCGAGGCGCAGATGGCCAACCACGTCGCGACCTATGAGGATGAGTGGACCGCCACCCTCGACGACCCGCAGCGCATGGCCAAGTTCGTCTCCTTCATCAACGCCCCCGGAGTGGCCGATCCGGATCTCGCCTGGGTGCCCGAGCGCGGTCAGATGCGACCGGCGAACGAGATGGACCAGCACACCGCGCCCGACCCTGTCCGGGCACGGGCACTGGCCTCACTCAGCCTGGGGGCGACCAGCCCGCTGGGCGATTCCGTCGACGGCGAGGAGATCCGCTGATGACCACCCAGGACCAGACCATGATCGATGTCTGCGCACTCAGCGACCTCTCGGTCGAGCGCGGTGCCGCGGCGCTGCTCGGAGACGACCAGGTGGCGGTGTTCCGCCTGGTCGACGACTCTGTACGCGCCTGCCAGCAACGCGACCCGTACTCCGGGACCAACGTGCTCTCACGCGGGCTGATCGGCTCGCATGAGGTCAGCAGTGACGGTGAGGAGCCCGGGGAACTGGTGCCCACGATCGCCTCACCGATGTACAAGCAGGCCTGGAACCTCGACACCGGTGAGGTGCTCGACGCCGGCGGCGGCGAAAAGCTCCCGATCGCAGTGCACGAGGCGCAGGTGCGGGACGGCCGGGTGCTGGTCTCCGCCACGCCCCGACCTCTCGCAGCCGGCGCCACCGGGATCGCCCCATGACCGCCGCCCTCCCCTCATTCGACGGGGTGCTGGGCGACGCGACGCTCTCCCCCGGTGCCGTGGCGCTGGTGGGCGGCGGGCCCGGCGCCCTCGACCTGATCACCGTGCGCGGGCTGCACCTGCTGCAGCAGGCGGACGTGGTGGTCGTGGACCGGCTGGGACCGCGCGGCCTCACCGAGCGGCTGGGCACGGAGGTGACGCTGATCGACGTGGGCAAGACCCCCGGGCATCCCTCCCGCGCTCAGGAGCAGATCGGGGCGCTGCTGGTCGAGCACGCCCGGGCCGGCCGTCGCGTGGTGCGGCTCAAGGGCGGGGACCCGTTCCTGCTGGGCCGCGGCGGCGAGGAGGTCCTGGCCTGCCGCGCCGCCGGCATCGAGGTGCAGGTGGTGCCCGGCGTGACCTCCGCCATCGCCGGCCCCGCGGCCGGGGATGTCCCGGTCACCCATCGCGGTGCCGCGGTCGCTCTGCACGTGGTCAACGCCCACGGAGATCTCGGTCCCGCGGATCTCGCGGCGCTCCGGGATCCCGGCACCACCACCGTGCTGATGATGGGCGTGGGGTGGCTGCCCCGGCTGGTCTCCCAAGCGCTGCTGAACGGCGTCGCCCCCGAGACCCCGGTCGCGGTGATCCAGAGCGCGACCCTGCCCGAGCAGCGGAGCGTGCGCGGCACCCTGGCCACGATCGAGAAGACGGTGCGGGAGGCCGGCATCGGCTACCCCGCGGTGATCACGGTGGGCCGCACCTCGGCCGAGGGGTTCCTGGGGGCTCACTCCCCCGGCTCCCCCGGATCCCCCGACTTCCCTGCCGCTCCCGGCGCCACCGACTCCCCTGCCGCTCCGGTACGCGGGGCGGGGCGGGAGGCGCTGCCTGCGACCGAGCTGGCGGACCGCGCCGCGGTGCCCGTGCTCATCGGCTGCGCGCACGGCACCCGGCTGCGCGAGGGCCGTGACGTGATCCGGGCGATCCTGCGCCGGATCGCCGAGCAGCTCCCCTCCGTCGCCGTGCGGGAGGCGTACGTGGATGTGCAGAGCCCGGAGGTCGCCGAGGTCGTGACCCAACTGGCGCCGGCGAGCACCACCGTGCGCACCCGCGAGGAGGACACCCCGCCGGCCGCGGTGGTGGTGCCGCTGCTGCTATCCACCGGTTTCCACGTGGGCGAGGACATCGCCGGCGCTGTCGCCGGTCACGAAGCGCTGGCCGCAGCGCCTCTCGGCCCTGATCCCCGGCTCGCCGAGGTGATGGCCCAGCGACTTCAGGAGGCAGGGGCCCAGCCTGATGACGCAGTGGTGATGGCGGTCGCCGGCACCCGCGACCGGGCGGGGCAGGAGATGGCCGCGCAGATGGGCGCGCTGCTCTCCGCACGGCTCCAGCGCGAGGTGACCGTCGGCTTCATCGCCGCGGCGCAGCCCACGGTCGCCGATGCCGTGACCCAGGCTCGGAAGCGCACCGGAGCCCGGGTGGTGGTCGCCACCTATCTGCTGGCTCCCGGCTACTTCCATGCCCAGCTGCGGCAGGTCGGCGCGGATCTGGTGGCGGCGCCGCTGGGAGACCACCCGTTGATCGCCGAGATCGCGGTGGACCGCTACCGCTCCGTGCTGGGCGCCTGAGGGATGGGATAGCGGGCAGGAGCTGGCGTCCCGCAACGCCGTAGCCCACGCCGTCCACGCTGCCCGCGCCGCAGCACACGCAACTCACGCAACTCACGCAACTCACGCAACTCACGCAACTCACGCAACTCACGCAACTCACGCAACTCACGCAACTCACGAGCATCCCCTCTGAGCTGTCGCCACGGCATATGCCAAGCGACAGCTCAGAGGGGATGGAGACCTGCTCGGCTCAGTCCAGAGCCTCAGTCCAGAGCCTCAGTCCAGGTGCCGGCGGGTGGCGCCGTAGGTCGCCGAGCGCACCAGGTGGGCGTAGACCTTGAGCGCCTGGGAGACCTTGCGGTCGCGGTTCTCAGGGCGCCACGGCAGCGGGCCCTTCGCCGCGCGGCGGCGCTCGAGCTCGTCCTCGGGCACATCCAGCTCGAGCAGGCGCTTGTCGACATCCATGATGATCTTGTCGCCGTCCTCGATCAGACCGATCAGCCCGCCCTCGGCCGCCTCCGGCGAGATGTGGCCGATGGAGACGCCGCTGGTGCCGCCGGAGAAGCGGCCGTCGGTGATCAGGGCACAGGTCTTACCCAGGCCCCGCCCCTTGAGGAACGAGGTCGGGTAGAGCATCTCCTGCATGCCGGGACCGCCCTGCGGACCCTCGTAGCGGATCACCACGACGTCGCCGGCCTTGACCGTCTTGTCGAGGATCTTCTGGACGGCCACCTCCTGGGAGTCGCAGACCACCGCGGTGCCCTCGAAGTGGAAGAGATCCTCGGTGATGCCGGCGGTCTTGAACACCGCACCGTCCCGCGCGAGGTTGCCCTTGAGCACGGCGAGGCCGCCGTCCTTGGTGTAGGCGTGCGGGACGGAGCGGACCACGCCGTTCTCCCCGTCGGTGTCCAACTCGTCCCAGGTGTTCGTGGTCGAGAAGGCCTGGGTGGTGCGCACTCCGCCGGGGGCGGCGTGGAAGAGCGCCTCGGCCTTCTTCGAGGCGGTGCCGCCGCGGATATCCCACTCCGCGAGCCAGCTGGCGAGGTCCGGGGAGTGGACGGTGTGGATGGAGTGGTCCAGCAGTCCGGCCCGGTCCAACTCGCCGAGGATCGCGGGGATCCCCCCGGCGCGGTGGACGTCCTCCACGTGCGCGGTGCCGTTCGGGGCGACCTTGGACAGGGTGGGCACCAGGCGCGAGATGCGGTCGATGTCGTCCAGGCCGAAGTCGACGCCGCCCTCGATCGCGACGGCGAGGATGTGCAGGATGGTGTTTGTCGAGCCGCCCATCGCCACGTCCATCGCCATGGCGTTCCCGAACGCGGCCTTGGTCGCGATCGAGCGCGGCAGCACCGACTCGTCGCCGTCCTCGTAGTAGCGCTTGGAGAGCTCGACGATCTTCCGCCCGGCCTCGAGGAAGAGCTCCTTGCGGAAGGCGTGCGTGGCGAGCGTGGTGCCGTTGCCCGGCAGGGAGAGGCCGAGCACCTCGGTGAGGCAGTTCATCGAGTTCGCGGTGAACATGCCGGAGCAGGAGCCGCAGGTGGGGCAGGCGTTCTCCTCCACCTCCGCCAGCTGTGCGTCGGTGATGGAGTCATCGGCCGACAGCGACATCGCATCGACCAGGTCGATGCGGTGCTCGGTGACGCCCTCGATCGGCTTGCCGGACTCCGAGGGGCCGCCAGAGACGAACACGACGGGGATGTTCAGCCGCATCGCGGCCATCATGTGGCCCGGGGTGATCTTGTCGCAGTTGGAGATGCACACCAGCGCGTCCGCGGTGTGGGCGTTGACCATGTACTCGATGGAGTCAGCGATGATGTCGCGGCTGGGCAGCGAGTAGAGCATGCCGCCGTGGCCCATGGCGATGCCGTCATCCACGGCGATGGTGTTGAACTCCTTGGAGACACCGCCGGCCTCCTCGATCGCCCCGGCGACCAGGTCCCCCATGTTCTTGAGGTGGACGTGGCCCGGCACGAACTGGGTGTAGGAGTTCGCGATCGCGATGATCGGTTTGCCGAAGTCGCCGCTCTTCATGCCGGTGGCGCGCCACAGGGCGCGAGCGCCGGCCATATTGCGGCCGTGGGTCGAGGTGCGGGAACGGAGCTGAACCATGCAGGCATGCTACGCCGCCATGCGAGATGCCGGTGTCACCATCCGGACAGCGGACGGTGAGGTCTCTGGTCGTCTAACGTCCCGTCTGCTCCACGAAGAGGTAGACCGCCGAGTCCTCGATGAAGCTGTCGTGGCCGATCCCGAACCAGGTGCCCGCGGCGTCGGCGGGTCGCTCGCCCTCGACCTCGCAGACCATCGAGCGCTCGAACTCCTCGCCCTCGTCGCAGGCTGCGGTGATCTCCACATCGGAGGGCCCGTCGCTGACCTGGGTCGCGCGGAAGCCCTCCTCGGTCGCGGCGGCGATCGTCTCGGGGGTCTCGTCCTGGCCCACCAGATAGGCGAAGTGGAAAGTCTGGTCTGCCTGCAGCCGGAGCTCCCCGGCGTCCTCGGCGGCGGCGCGCACGATCAGGGCGGTGTTCCCGTTGGTGGTTCGCACCAGGGCCACATCCCAGGTTTCGGAGACATCCTCGAGGGCGTCTCCTTCGATGCTGCCGCCGGTGCACCTGATCTGCTCCCCGAGGAGAACGTCACCGGGACAGTCCGGGTTGCTCACCGTGGCCTCCAGGAAGGTGCTGACCTGGCTGCCGACCTCCTCGGCGGAGACCTTCTCGGCGCCGTCGAGGAGGGGCAGGAAGAGGTAGTGGCTGCCGGGGTCGGTGGGATCGGCGGTGTGTGCTCCTCCCCCGTCGCTCGCCGCAGGGTCAGCGCCCTCCGCGCCGGGCTCGGTCTCCTCGGACTCGGACGGGGCCGGAGTCGTCGCGCCGGGCTGCTGCGTGGTCGTCGGACTCGGCGCGGACGGCTGCGTCGGCTCATCGCCGCCGCGCGTGCAGCCCGCCAGCGTGAGAGCTGCGACAGCGACCAGCGCAGCCCCCCGGGTGGTGCTCCGGCGCAGACTGCGCGCAGCTCTGCGCACGCCCCTGGTCCCCTGCATGCTCATGACGGCCGTTCCCCCAGTGCAACGCTGCCGGCCCGTGCTCGTCCCGGACGGTTCCGGGTGGACCTCCGGATGACGGTAATCGGCGTCGCTCGGCGGGTCCACCCGGCAGGGGCGGGCTCAGCACCTCCCCTGCCCGAGGTCACCTCACGGCCGGGTCCTTCGCGAGAGCATCGCCGTCGAGGTCCGGCGCTGCGTCGAGGTCCTGCGCTGCGTCGGAATCGATCGCCAGGCCCCACCCCTCCGGTGCGCCCATCGGAGAGGTGAGCTCTTCGTCGTGGTGATCCGCACGAACCGGGAAGTCCGGGTCCTCGGCGAGCTGTCGATGCAGATCCGACAGCCGCAGCTCCTCGGTCAGGGTCCGCACGCGCTCAGCCGCAACCTGCTCGGGGGTGGGCTCATGGTCGCCCATGCCCACCTGGAGCGCGGGTTCGACCTCTTCCAACGCGCCGATGCTCACGCGGTACTTGTGACGCAGGATCTCCAGCCGCAGCACGCGGGCGAGGAAGTAGATGCCGAGCAGGTTCGGGAGGGCCATGAGGAAGAACATGGCGTCGGAGAAGGCGATCACCGAGTCCAGCGAGATCGCTGCACCGACCACGATGGCCAGCACCCAGATGATGCGGAACCCGGTCTTCACGCCGTTGCTGCTGCCGAAGAGGAACATCGCGTTCAGCTCGCCGTAGAAGGCGTAGGCGAGGATCGTCGAGAAGCCGAACAGCGTCACCGCGATGGTGAGCAGGATGGGGAACCAGCCGGTCACCGTCGCGAAGGCGCTCGCGGTGAGGGCCACTCCGTCGGCGTCTCCGGTGGTGTACACGCCGGTGACCACGATCGCGAGGGCGGTGAGCATGCAGATGCCGATCGAGTCGACCAGCGGCTCCCACATCGCGGTGAAGCCCTCGGTGGCGGGCTCCTTGGTCTTCGAGGCGCTGTGCGCCATCCCGGCGGATCCGACACCCGCCGCGTTGGAGAACAGGGCTCGCTGGATGCCGATCACGGCGACGCCGATGATGCCGCCGGTGACTCCGTCCGCCGTGAAGGCACCGGTGAAGATCTGACCGAAGGCCTGCGGGACGGCGGTGATGTTGACAGCCAGGATGATCAGGATGCAGGCGGTGTAGAGCACGGCCATGGCAGGTGTGAGTGCGGAGGTCCAGCGCGCGATCGACTTCACGCCGCCGAGCACCACGGCGCCGGCGAGCACCGCGAGCACCACCCCGATGACCCAGCTGTTCCCCTGCAGGAAGCCGCTGCCCGTCGCGCCGGAGATGATGGCTGCGACCTGATTGGCCTGGAAGAGGTTTCCGGCACCGAACACACCGACCAGGGCGAAGACCGCATACAGGACCGCCAGCACGCCGCCCAGGCGCTTGCGGCCGATCGAGGCGAGGCCATCCCGCAGGTAGTACATGGGGCCGCCCTCGGTGGTCCCGTCCTCGTTGACCTTGCGGAACAGCACTCCAAGGGTGGCTTCGGCCATCTTCACGCTCATCGCGAAGAAGCCGAAGATCGCGATCCACAGCGCCGCACCCGGCCCTCCCGCGCTGATCGCCACCGCGACGCCGGCGATGTTGCCCAGCCCCACCGTGCCCGAGAGCTCGGTGGCCAGCGCCTGGTAGCTCGAGACCTCCCCCGGATCGGTCTTGGCGGTGTATCGCCCGCGGATCACCCGGATCGAGTGCTTGAGCCCGGTGATCGGCTGGAAGCGCAGCCAGACCGTGAGGAACACCGCGGCGGCCATCAGCCAGACCACGATGACGGGCACTCCGCCGAAGACCGGGACCTCGAAGAACACGACGGCGCTGAGCCAGTCCGCGATCGGGCCGAAGTATCGTTCCACGGCTGCGTCTATGCCTGTCATCGGGCGCGTTCTCCTCCGGCGGGATGGTCCGCCTGTGGTGTCGGTGTCATGGCGCCGCTGCCGTCACCCGACGATCCGGGGAGGCGCTGGCGCACGGGCATAGACGACTGTACAGACGCTGAGATACCGGTGAGTCAGTGCTGTGGGCGGCGCAGGAGAGGTGGGTTCTCGCTGGCCACATGGCCGAAGCGTGGCCGGAGGCTCCCCTTTGTCGGACAATCTGGCACCGAGACAATTTGCCAAGTCTTGACCTTTGGTATGCGGTCGTTCACAACGACGCCGCCCGTCGGCGGTGCCGGTGCCCGCCACCGCCCCAGAGCCCGAGCCCGAGCCCGAGCAGAGCCCGCACCTGTACCCGGGCCTGGACCCGGAACGGCGGACGGCCCGGCCCCGCCTGAGGCGGGGTCGGGCCGTCCACAGATCACGGACCTCAGCTCACGCCGAGCTTCTCCATGATGATCTCGCGCACGCGGCCGGCGTCGGCCTGGCCGCGGGTGGCCTTCATGATCGGGCCGATGAGGGCGCCGATGGCCTGGACCTTGCCGCTGCGGATCTTCGCGACCACATCGGGGTTGTCGGCGATCGCCTGATCCACGGCGCCGGTGAGCACCGAGTCGTCGGAGACCACTGCGAGGCCCTCGGCCTCGACGATCGCGGTCGGGTCGCCCTGGCCCTCGAGCACCTTGGTGAGGACCTGCTTGGCGATCTTGTCGTTGATCTTCTTCCCGTCGACCAGGCTCTGCAGCTCGGCGACCTGGGTGGGGGTGACGTCGAGCGCAGTGAAATCGAGATCGCGGTCCTTCGCGATGCGGGCCAGCTCACCCATCCACCACTTGCGGGCGCTCTGCGCACTCGCACCGGCGGCGACGGTCGCCTCGATGAGATCGAGGGCGTCGGCATTGATGACGTCCCGCATCTCGAGGTCGCTGAAGCCCCATTCGCCTCGCAGACGACGCCGACGCGCGGCGGGCAGCTCGGGCAGGCTCGTGCGAATCTCCTCGACCCACTCCCGGCTCGGCGCGACCGGCACGAGGTCCGGCTCGGGGAAGTAGCGGTAGTCCTCCGCATCGGACTTCGGGCGGCCCGAGGAGGTGCCGCCGGTGTCCTCGTGGAAGTGGCGCGTCTCCTGGATGACCTTCTGGCCTGCGTCGAGCACGCCTGCCTGGCGGGAGATCTCGTAGCGGACCGTGCGCTCGATCGAGCGGAAGGAGTTCACGTTCTTCGTCTCGGTGCGGGTGCCCAGCTCCGCCTCGGGGTTGTCCCGCAGGGAGACGTTGATGTCGGCGCGCACGTTGCCGCGCTCCATCTTCGCCTCGGAGACGTCCAGCGCCCGGAAGATGTCGCGCAGGGTGCGCACGTAGGCCGCGGCGACCTCGGGGGCGCGCCCCTTGGTGTTCGGGATCGGCTTGGTGACGATCTCGACCAGCGGCACACCGGCGCGGTTGTAATCGACCTGCGAGTGAGTCGCTCCGTGGATGCGCCCGGTGGAGCCCCCGACGTGGGTGTTCTTCCCGGCGTCCTCCTCCATGTGGGCGCGCTCGATCTCCACCCGGATGATCTCGCCATCCTCCAGCTCGATGTCGACCCAGCCCTCATAGGCGATGGGCTCGTCGTACTGCGAGGTCTGGAAGTTCTTCGTGAGGTCGGGGTAGAAGTACTGCTTGCGCGAGAAGCGGCAGGTCTCGGCGATCGAGCAGTTGAGCGCCAGACCGATCTTGATCGCGTACTCGACGGCCTTGTGGTTCACGACCGGCAGCGCGCCGGGCAGGCCGAGCGAGGTGGGGGTGATCGCCGTGTTCGGCTCGGCCGCGAAGATGTTCGGCGCGCCGTCGAACATCTTGGTGGCGGTGCCCAGCTCGACGTGGACCTCGATGCCGAGCACGGGGTCGAAGCGCGAGATGGCCTCGTCGTAGTCGACGAGTTCGATATCGGATGCAGTGCTCATCAGTTCGCTCCTCCGGTGAGCTCGGGGGCCTTGGCCAGCAGGGGTCCGCCCCAGGAGTCTTCGAGCAGTGCCTCCAGGGCGCCGCCCACGCGGTACAGGCGCTCGTCGGCGCGGGCCGGGGCGAGGAACTGGATGCCGGCGGGCAGGCCGTCCTCGGCGAGGCCGCTGGGCAGCGAGATGCCCGGCACGCCGGCGAGGTTGGCGGGGATGGTGGCGATGTCGTTCATGTACATCGCGGTGGGATCGTCGACCTTCTCGCCGAGGCGGAAGGCGACCGTCGGGGCGGTCGGCGAGGCGAGCACGTCGACCTGTTCGAAGGCGGCGGCGAAGTCGCGCTGGACGAGCGTGCGCACCTTCTGGGCGCTGCCGTAGTAGGCGTCGAAGTAGCCGGCCGACAGGGCGTAGGTGCCCAGCAGGATGCGGCGCTTGACCTCGTCGCCGAAGCCGGCGCCGCGCGTCGCCTTCATGACGTTCTCGGCGGTGGGGTGGTCCTCGGGGACCACGCGCAGGCCGAAGCGCATGCCATCGAACTTCGCGAGGTTGCTCGACGCCTCCGAGGGCATGATCAGGTAGTAGGCGCCCAGCGCGTAGCGGAAGTTCGGGCACGAGACGCGCACGATCTCCGCTCCGGCGCGCTCGAGCTGCTCGAGCGACTCGGCGAAGCGGGCGCTGACCTCGGGGGCGAAGCCCTCGCCCTCGAGCTCCTCGATGACACCCACGCGCAGGCCCTTGACGTCCTTGCTGCGGGCGGCCGCGGCGAAGGGGCCGACGGGATCGGTGAGGGAGGTCGAGTCATGCGGGTCGTGCCCGGCGATCAGCTCATGCAGCAGCGCCGAATCCTCGACGGTGCGGGTCACGGGGCCGGCCTGGTCCAGCGAGCTGGCCATGGCGATCAGCCCGTAGCGGGAGACGGAGCCGTAGGTGGGCTTGACGCCCACGGTGCCGGTGACGGCGCCAGGCTGACGGATCGAGCCGCCGGTGTCGGTGCCGATCGCGAGCGGGGCCTCGTAGGCGCCCACTGCCGCGGCGGAGCCGCCGCCGGAGCCGCCGGGGATCCGGTCGCGGTCCCAAGGGTTGCGGGTGGGGCCGTAGGCGCTGGTCTCGGTGGACGAGCCCATCGCGAACTCGTCCATGTTGGTCTTGCCGAGGATCGGCAGACCGGCCTCGCGCAGGGCCGTGACCAGGGTCGCGTCGTAGGGAGGGATCCACCCCTCGAGGATCTTGGAGCCCGCGGTGGTGGGCTGGCCCTCGGTGACCACGACGTCCTTGACGGCGATGGGGACGCCGGCCAGACCGTGCAGCTGCTCGCCGGCTGCGCGGCGGGTGTCGACCTCGCGGGCGGCGTCGAGGGCCCCGTCGGTGTTGACGTGGAGGAAAGCGTTCAGATCGCCGTCGACGGCGGCGATGCGGTCCAGGTGGGCGCGGGTGAGCTCCTCGGAGGAGATCTCACCGGCGGTCAGCGCGGCGGCCTGGGCGGCGGCGCTGCGGCGGATGATGTCGGTCTGGTTCTGGGGGGTCATCTGTGGGGTCACTCCTCGCCCAGGATCTGCGGGACGGCGAAGCGGCCGTCCTGCGCCTCAGGAGCGCCGGCGAGCGCCTGCTCCTGGGTCAAGGTGGTCTCGACGACGTCCTCACGGAAGACGTTCGTCATGGCAATGGGGTGGGACGTCGCGGGAACATCCTCGGTGGCGACCTCGGACACGGAGGCGACAGCATCCATGATGGAGTCGAACTCGCCGGCGAAGCGGTCGATCTCCTCATCGGTGAGCTGGATCCGTGCGAGGTCGGCGAGGCGTGCGACGTCATCTCGTCCGATCGAAGGCATGTGGGTCATTCTAGGTCGACGCAGTGACCTCGCGGGCCGACGGGCCCCGGCGCACGGGAAGGGAGAGCGGGATCATGGCCCCCGATCCCACCGCGATCCCACCGCCCGGCGCATCCGGCGTGGCGCCGCTGAGCGCCGCTGAGCGCCACGGAGCAGCTGCGACCTGCCACAGAGCTCCGTGAACGAGCCTTCACCCGTTCACTCGCTGAGCGGCGCCCCCGGAACGGCTGCCGCTGCCGGCACGCGGTAGTGATAGCCGCCGATCCGGCGGAAGCCGAGGTCCCGGTACAGGGTGCGGGCAGGGGTGTTGTCCGACTCGACCTCGAGCAGGACCCGCTGTGCTCCCTGGACCGCGGCGAGGGCGAGGAGCGTGCCGGACAGGGCGCGGCCCAGGCCCCGGCGTCGTTGCGCGGGGTCGACCGCGACCATGTTGAGCACCGCGACGGTCTCCTTCCCCACCTCGACCAGGGCGGCGCGGCCCACGGCGGCGTCCGGCGTCTGCCCGGCGGGAAGGCGCACCTGGACCGCGGGAGTGCCGGCGAGGATGTCGTGCATCGTGCGGCGGGAGTCCTCTCCTTCGCGCGGAGCGAGCCGCCAGGCGGCCGCGAACCAGTCCTCGTCGAGTCCGCCGGTGGCGATCACTGCCGAGGGGTGCGGGCGGGGCAGAGCGCCGGACAGCGCCAGCTCCAGGATCTCGCTGCCGCCGACGCTGCGGTCCCCGCGGGCGGCGAGCAGCTCATCCAGCTCCTCCGGGGTGACGCCCTCGATGATCCGGTGGACAGGATGCTCTCCCGCCATCGTGACCAGTGACTCCACCCGGTCCAGCGCTGCGGCGAGCGCTTCGGGGGAGGTCGGGGGGTCGAGCGCGATGATGCTGTGTGCACGCTTGGTGACGCCGCGCGAGCGCAGCAGCGCGAAGCCGTCGACGTCGAGCCGCTGCAACGGCCGCCAGCCGGCGATGAGCGCCTCGCCGAGTCGGGAGCCCGTGAGCGGGCGGGGGGCCGAGGAACGGGAGCTGGAGCGGGTACGTCGGGTCACCGGGCAGAGCCTACCTATCCTGCCGCGGAGCCGCCGGGCTCCCCGCGCGGTGCCGCCCCGTCGCTTCGGTAGACTCCTGCTTCCCCCACCGACCATGAAGGGACCTCGACATGTCCGTCGACCCGAACATCGATTACCACGCCCACGACCCTGAGGACGGCGAGCAGCGGTCGGATGATCCCGTGCTCCGTGAGGCTCAGGAGCTCGAGGCACGGATGCGCCGCGCGCTGGCCACCAAGGAGGATCCGCTGCGCGATGGCGAGTCGACCTCGGAGCGTCTGCGTCGCCTCGAGCAGGAGCAGGCCGCCCAGAGCCCCTCGGAGGACTGACTGCGCGGTGCCGCAGCTCCTCAGCGGAGCGCCGCGACTCATCCGTCGTGCGGACTTGTCACACTGAGGGCATGACTGCCGGCATCGACTCCTCCACCTCCCCTGCACTCTCCCTCCGCGAGGAGGCCCGCGAGGCGCTCGAAGCGCTGACCGGTCACGTGGGGGCAGACTTCCACGACGGGCAGTTCGAGGCGATCTCCGCGCTGGTCCAGGACCTGCGTCGGGTGCTGGTGGTCCAGCGCACCGGCTGGGGCAAGTCCGCGGTGTACTTCCTGGCCGCGCTTCTGCAGCGCCGTCGGGGTGCTGGTCCGGCCCTGATCGTCTCGCCGCTGATCGCCCTCATGCGCGACCAGGTCGCCGCCGCCCGCCGCGCCGGGGTGCGGGCGGAGGCGATCAGCTCCGCGAACCCCACCGAGTGGTCCGATATCGAGCAGGCTCTGGCCGCGGACCAGATCGATGTGCTGCTGGTCTCCCCCGAGCGGCTGGTCAATCCCCGCTTCCGGGAGGAGCAGCTGCCTCGCCTGGTGGAGCGCTGCGGCCTGCTGGTGATCGATGAGGCCCACTGCATCTCCGACTGGGGCCATGACTTCCGGCCCGACTACCGCCGGCTGCGGGATCTGGTCGCCGAGCTCGGCCCGGACGTGCCGGTGCTCGCGACCACCGCAACCGCGAACTCGCGGGTGGTCGCGGATGTCGCCGAGCAGCTGGGCGTCCAGGCACCGCAGGGCACCGACGCCGAGAGCGAGGTGCTCACCCTGCGCGGCCCGCTGACCCGCGCGTCGCTGCGCCTGGGGTCGCTCTCGCTCGATGACGATCGGGCCCGCCTGTCCTATCTGGTGGAGCATCTGGACCAGCTGCCGGGCTCGGGCATCATCTACACCCTCACGGTTTCCGCGGCGGAGGACCTCGCTGAGCTGCTGGACCGCCCGGACCGCCGGGTGCGCGCCTACACCGGCCGCACCGATCCGGAGGAGCGAGCCGAGCTGGAACGGGCGCTGAAGGACAACGAGGTCAAAGCGCTCGCGGCCACCAGCGCGCTGGGCATGGGGTTCGACAAGCCGGATCTGGGGTTCGTGGTCCACCTCGGCGCACCGAGCTCGCCCGTCGCCTACTACCAGCAGGTGGGCCGTGCCGGTCGTGCCACCGAGACCGCGGACGTGCTGCTGCTGCCCGGCCGGGAGGATCGCGCGATCTGGGAGTACTTCGCGACTGCATCGATGCCCTCCCAGGAGAACGCGAGCGCGGTGCTCAGCGCCCTGGCCTCCTCGGAGCGACCGCTGTCCACCCCGGCGCTCGAAGCACGAGTGGACGTGCGCCGCACCGCACTCGAGCTGCTGCTGAAGGTGCTCGCGGTCGACGGAGCGGTGCAGAACGTCAAGGGCGGCTGGATCGCGACCGGAACGCCCTGGACCTACGACGGGCCGCGCTACGAGAACGTCGCCCGAGCACGCCGCGAGGAGCAGCAGGCGATGCTCGAGTACGAGCGGCTGCGCAGCGGGGATCCGCAGCAGTGCCGGATGCTGTTCCTCGCCCGGCAGCTCGATGATGACACCGCGACCCCCTGCGGTCGCTGCGATATCTGCGCGGGCCCCTGGTACCCGGGGCCGGGCACGGGATCAGCGCTGCCCTCCCCGGAGCAGGGCAGCGCTGCGGAGCAGGTCTCCGCGCTGCTGGAGCGGGTCGGGGTGCCGGTGGCTCCGCGCGCGCAGTGGCCCCAGGGGCTGGACCGCCTGGGCGTGGTCGACGAGAACGGGCGCACCCCGCGCGGGAACATCCCGGCGGGACTGCGCGCCGAGGAGGGACGGGCGCTGGCGCGTTCCTCCGACCTCGGCTGGGCTGCTCTGCTGCGTCAGGTGCTGCGCACCGACGAGGAGGGCCGTCCGGTGGACTCCGAGGTGCCGGAGGCGCTGGGACGTCGCATCGTCGAGGTGCTCGCCGCCTGGGACTGGGAGCAGCGCCCGGCGGCCGTGGTCGCGGTCCCGTCGCTGACCCGTCCGCATCTGGTGAGCTCCCTCGCCGCTGGCATCGCGTCCGTGGGCCGGCTCGCCGACCTCGGGCAGCTCGGGCTCGCCCCGGGCGCCGCGCCCCTGCGCGCGGGCGGGAACAGTGCCTTCCGGCTGGCAGACCTCTGGGACCGCTTCGTGGTCAACGAGGAGCTGCAGCAGCAGCTCGAGGCGCAGGAGGGGGCTCCGCTGCTGCTGGTGGACGACACCATCTCCTCGCGCTGGACGATGACCGTCGCCGCCCGCGCGCTGCGACGTGCCGGGTCCGGACCGGTGCTGCCCCTCGCCCTCGCTCTGGAGGCGTGAGCCGCCGGGCGGCGACCCCGTCCGACGGCGCGATCACTCCCCCGGAGTCTCCTCCGCCGCAGAATCATGGAGCTGCTCGGGCTCGAGGGCGACCGCCTCGGCGCCGCCGGCGAGTAGGGCCACAAATCCGGCCTCGTCGAGGATCCGCAGCCCGAGGTCCCGAGCCTTGGTCTCCTTCGTCCCGGCGTTCTCCCCGACCACCACGAAGTCGGTCTTCTTCGAGACCGAGCCGGAGGCCTTCCCGCCCCGGGAGATGATCGCCTCCTTCGCCCCGTCGCGCGTGAATCCCTCGAGGCCGCCGGTGACCACCACGGTCAGGCCCTCGAGGGTCCTCACGAATCCCTCGGCGACCTCATCGGCCATCCGCACGCCCGAGTTCGCCCAGCCGTCGACCAGCTCGCGATGCCAGTCCACGGCGAACCATTCGACGACTGCCTCGGCGATGATCCCGCCGACCCCGTCGGTGTCCGAGAGCTGCTCGACGCTCGCCGCCCGGATCGCCTCCATCGAGCCGTAGGCCGTGGCGAGGGACCGCGCGGCCGCAGGTCCCACATGGCGGATCGAGAGCGCGACCAGCACCCGCCACAGCGGCTGCTCCTTCGCCTTCTCGAGCTCGTTCATCAGCGTCTCGGTGGACTTCAGCACTGCCGGCTGCTTCTGCTGCTTCCAGAGCGCCTCGCGCTTGTAATGGCGGAACTGGGGGCGGGACCAGAAGGCGGGCTGGATCCTCCAATCGCCGGTCGGCTCCCCGTCCCGGCGCTCCGGCTGCCAGACGTACACGTCCTGCAGGGCTGCGGGGGTGAGGTCGAAGAGGTCGGAGCCGGTGGTGATCACGGGCTGCTGGAGGGCGGGCAGCAGCGGATCGTCGACCGCGGTGATCCGCAGCAGCGGCACTCCGTCGGTGCCGTCGGTGACCTCACCGTTCTTGATCACCACGAAGTTGTGCTGCTCGGTGTCCGCGGCATCGCGGATCGGCAGGTGGACGGCATGCCCTGCGGCGAGCGCGGCGAGTGCCTCACCACGGCGCTTGTCGGGATCGGTCAGCGCGATCGCGCTCTCCTCGCCGAGCGACTCGATGTCGAAGGCCCCGCGGGAGCCTGCGTGCTCGACCCTGCCGGCGACCTGGGCGGGGCAGTCCTTCTGATTGGGGCAGCGCCAGTCCTTGTCCCCCTCCTTCTCGGGGCGGATCTCGGTGCCGCAGGCCGGGCAGTGGGTGGGCATCACGAAGAGGCGCTCGCTGCCATCTCGCAGTGACTCGACCGGGCCGAGGATCTCGGGGATCACGTCTCCTGCCTTGCGCAGGATGATGGTGTCGCCGATCAGCACCCCCTTGCGCTCGACGTCGAACTGGTTGTGCAGCGTCGCCTTCTCGACGGTCGATCCCGCCACGGTGACCGGCTCCATCACGCCGAACGGCGTCACCCTGCCGGTACGGCCCACCTGCACCTGGATGTCCAGCAGCTTGGTGGTGACCTCCTCGGGCGGGTACTTGAAAGCCGTCGCCCAGCGCGGGGCACGGGAGGTGGAGCCCAGTGCGCGCTGCTGGGCGAAGGTATCGATCTTGACGACGATCCCGTCGATCTCGTGCTCGACGTCGTGGCGGTGCTCGCCGTGGTGCTCGACGTAGCTGACCACCTCATCGATCGACTCGGTGACGGCCATGTAGCGGCTGGTGGGCAGCCCCCACGAGGCGAGCAGCTCGTACATCTCGCTCTGAGAGGCCACCGGCGGGTCCGGCCAGGCCCCGAGCCCGTGCACCGTGAGCCTCAGCGCGGCCAGCCTGGCCTCCCCGGCCTCTCGCTCCAGGCCGTCCTTCTTCTCCAGCTGCTGGCGCAGTCCGCCGGCAGCCGTGTTCCGCGGATTGGCGAAGCTGGGGAACCGCCGGGTGGCGGCGAGCAGCTCGCGCTGCTCATCGAAGGGCCGACGGCCGCTGGCCTGCCGGGATTCCCAGCGGGTGCGGGACTCCTCGACGGCGCGCTCGCGCAGCTCGAGCTGGAACTCGTTCAGGCGCGTGAAGTCCTCCGTGGGCATGAACACCTCGCCGCGCACCTCGACCAGCGCCGGATGGCCGGTGCCCTCGAGCCGCTGCGGGATCTGGACGATGCGCAGAGCATTTGCGGTGACGTCTTCGCCGGTGCGCCCGTCGCCGCGGGTCGCCGCGGTGATCAGCTCGCCGTGCTCGTAGCGGAGGTTGATGGCGAGTCCGTCGATCTTGAGCTCGGTGAGATAACGGGCCTGTCCACCGAGCTCCGCGGCGGCGTGCGTGCACCACTCCCGCAGCTCGTCGATCGAGAACACGTTGTCCAGGCTCTGCATCCGCTCGGCATGGTCGATCGTGGGCAGGCCCGCGGCGGCGGCCCCGCCGACGGTGCGGGTGGGAGAATCCTCGGCCGCCAGCTGCGGATTCGCCTCCTCGAGCGAGCGCAGCTCCTGCTCGAGCCGGTCGTACTCGGCATCGGCCATGGTGGGCGAATCATGCTCGTAGTAGTCCGCGCGCGCCTGCTCGATCTGCGCGGTGAGAGAGGCGATGCGCTGCTGCGCGGTCTCATCGGCGGTGCAGGGTCCTTGCTCGTTCGTGGTCACCAGAACATTGTGACGCACGGGTGCGACTGTCAGGCTCAGGCGGCCAGGCGCTCCGCCCAGGACGGTGCGACCCGCAGCAACGCCTCGAGAGCCGGTTCGTCGAGCAGGGTCGATGCCTCCGGCTGTGCAGAGGGGTCGACCAGACCGCTGTGCATCGCATGGGAGGCTCCCGTATGGGCGATCACGGCGACCCCCGCGGCATCGGCGTCGCTGTGTCCCAGGCGTCGCCAGGTCTCGAACATCATCTCCAGCTCGGGGCCGAGCAGCCCGCCGGGCCGAGGGTCGACGACCAGTTCGAAGGCGCAGCCGTCATCGCAGGCTTCCGCGATGCCCTCCCAGAGGGCGCGGCCCTCGGGGGTGGTCAGTGCGGGAAGTCGGCGCGGGGCGATCGCCATCCGGCGTGCACCGGCGTCGCGGGCGGCGCGCAGCAGCGAGATGTCAGCGCCGACCCCGAGGGTGACGGAGCTCGCGTCCAGACCGTATTCCTCGAGCGCGACGAACAAGCAGCGCCAGAGCACCCCGATCTCCGGGGCCGGGATCGGCGCGTAGCGACGTCGGCCGGAGGGGGTCGGGATCCGGCCCTGATGAACCGCCGCCACAGCATCCTCGCGCAGCAGCACGTGCAGCTGCGCGCCGGGGACCCGGTCGTGCAGCGAGGTCAGATGGTCGACCAGCCCTTCGGCCAGCAGCATCGGCAGGTCACGCACGGCCCCGGGGTCGCCCAGGGTCCGCTCCCCCGACTGCAGGAAGGTGGCGCCGGAGAGGGTGGCCGGGCCCAGCGCGGTCGTCATCAGCGGACCCTCATAGCCCAGCAGCGCGATGCGTGCCGCATCGAGCATCCGCTCTCTCAGCTCGCGAGCATGCTGCCAGGCTCGTCCGGTGCCGGAGCCCAGGCGCCAGCCGTAGCTGACGAGATCGCCGGTGGTCTCGGCGAGCAGGGCCAGGCTTGCCGGCAGCAGGTGGTCGGTCTCGTCACGGCCGAGGGCCGAGGGCAGGTAGAGCCGGGTCGCGATCTGCTCCTCGAGGTCATCACCGAGCAGGGCGCGCAGGCGCATCAGCGCCGCGAGCGGCGGGTCGGCCGGAAGTTCGAGCCGATCAGCCTGCTCGGCGGTGGGAGCACGGTAGGTGCCGTCTCCGGTGAGGGTGACCAGGGGCTTCATCGGCGGCGCTCCAGGGTGGCGGCGGCGAGGACTCGGTCCCCGTCATAGAGGACGAGGGTCTGTCCGGGGGCGACGCCGCGGATCGGGGTGCTGAGCCGCACCCGCAGGCCGGTGCCCGTCGCAGGGGTCTCGAGGACCTCGGCGGGGGTCGCCTCGCCGTGGGCACGGATCTGGGCATGGACCTGGCGTCCCACCTCGAGCGGCTCGAAGGAGACCACGTCGGTCGCGAGCAGCTCTCGCGTGGACAGCAGCTCGCCGGCTCCGATCACCACCTGGCGGGAGGCGGGGTCGATGTCCACTACGTAGCGGGGAGCGCCGTCGGGTGCGGGCTGCTGGATCCCCAGACCCTTGCGCTGTCCGATCGTGAAGCCGTGGGTGCCGCGGTGGGCGCCGAGCACCTTCCCCTGATCATCGAGGACCTCACCGGGTGCCTCTCCCAGATGGCGCTCGAGGAAGCCGCGGGTGTCCCCGTCGGCGACGAAGCAGATGTCGTAGCTGTCGGGCTTGGTGGAGACGCCGAGCCCGCGGGCTCGGGCCTCTGCTCGCACCTCGGCCTTGGTCTCGTACTCGCCGAGGGGGAACAGGGAGCGGCCCACGGCCTCCGGTCCCATCACCGCCAACACATAGGACTGGTCTTTCGCCATATTGCGCGAGCGGTGCAGGGACGGCGCACCGTCCGGGCCGTCGGTGCGGATCGAGGCGTAGTGGCCCGTGCACACGGCATCGAAGCCCAGCAGGGTGGCGCGCTCCATGAGTGAAGCGAACTTGATCCGCTCGTTGCAGCGCACGCAGGGGTTCGGGGTGCGGCCTGCCGCGTATTCGGACAGGAAATCCTCGACCACCAGGTCGTGGAAGTCATCGGAGAGGTCCCAGACGTAGTACGGGATGCCGATGCGATCGGCGGCACGGCGGGCGTCCGAGGCATCCTCCACCGTGCAGCAGCCGCGGGAGCCGGTGCGGGTCTGGTCGCGGTTCTTCGACAGCGCCATGTGCACGCCGACCACCTCGTGCCCGGCCTCGGCGGCGCGCGCCGCGGCGACCGCGGAATCCACCCCGCCGCTCATCGCTGCCAGCACCTTCACCCCGTCCACCTTCCCTCGTCCGATTCTCCAGTCTACGGAGACGAGGCTGTTCGGCCGAGGGGTGGGGAACGTGATGTTCGCCCCGGATCGCGCGTCGGAGATGGCGTCGGAAGCAACGCCGGAGGCGGCGTCGCAGGCAGCGTCGGGGGCAACGCCGGAACCAGACCGTGCCGGCAGCGGCTGGTGCCCTCAGCCCATCAGCGCGCCGACGGCGCGGGCCCTGGTGAGAGCTTCGGGAAGCGCTGCCAGCAGGATCTCGATATCTCGCTCAGTGCTGGTCCAGCCCAAGGAGAGGCGCAGCGCACCGCGCGCCTGCTGATCGGTGACGCCCATCGCAGCGAGCACCGGGCTGGCCTGGGTCACCCCGGCGGAGCAGGCGGAGCCCGCCGCTGAGTCCACGCCGCGCTCATCGAGCAGGAACAGCAGGGAGTCCGAGTCCGCGCCGGGGAACACCACATGCACGATGTGGCCCGACTGCGGGGTGCCGTCGGCGAGGGTGAAGCGGGCCTGCGGATCGATCGCGCGGATTCCTGCCCGCAGCGTTCCCGCCAGCGCCCGCAGCCGCGCGGACTGCTCCTCGCGCTCGGTGAGGGCCTCTCCCAGAGCTGCCGCGAAGGCGGCGGTGTGAGCCGCGTCCAGCGTTCCCGAGCGCACGCCCCGCTGCTGCCCGCCGCCGGTGCTGAACGCAGCGAAGGGCACTCCCGGCCTGGCCACCAGCACCCCCACCCCCACGGGGGCGCCGAGCTTGTGCCCGGACAGGGACATCAGATCCACGTCGTCCCAGCTCGGCAGCGGGACGTGTCCTGCTGCCTGCACCGCATCGGTGTGCACCAGGGTGCCGTGCTCCCGGGCGGCCGCGGCGAGTGCGGCGAGGTCCTGCAGCGCGCCGGTCTCATTGTTGACCAGGGCTGCGCTGACCACGCCCACAGCACCATCGGCCAGCGCCTCGGCGACGCCCTGGGCACGCAGAGCACCCTGGTGGTCCACCGGGAGCTCGCGCACCTCGATCCCGGGATCGCCGGCGGTCAGGGAGCGTGCCGTGGCCAGCACGGCGGGATGGTCGGTCGCGGCGACGGCGACCGCGGTACGTGCCGGATCCTTCTGCTGGGCGCCGAGGCCGACGGAGCGGATCGCGAGATTGTCCGCCTCGGTGCCGCCGGAGGTCATGATCAGCCAGCTGCGAGGCACGTCGAGTAGCGCGGCGATCCGGGCCAGGGACTCGTCGAGCACACCGCGCGCCCGTCGGCCCGAGGCGTGCACGGAGGAGGGGTTGCCCCGCACCGCGGAGGCCTCGAGGAAGGCGTCCCGGGCTGCGGGGCGCAGCACCGTGGTCGCGGCGTGGTCGAGGTAGGCGCGCTCCTCCGTCCCGAGGGTCACCATGGCTTCACCGGATCGTCCTGCGAGCCGCCGGGCTCTTCCTCGCCGTCCCCGCCCTGCGCATCGCGATTGCGTTCCTCGAGCTCGTCGTCCTTCTGGTCCTCCTCCGAGTTGCCGCTGGTGGGCGCCTCCTCCTCGGGGCCGTCCCCTTCGGGGTCCTCACGGGAGGGATCGCCGGGATCCGTCTGTCCCGGCGACCCGCGCTGCTCCTCGCCGCGTGCGTCGGGGTCGTTGCCGGCCTCTTCATCGGCCTCGCGCCGCTTCTCCTCGACGCGTTCGCCGTTGCCCTCAGTGGTCTCGGAGTCCTCGTTCCCGGCTCCTCCGCCGCCCTGGCCCTCGCCCTCGCCCTCGCCGCCCCCGCCTCCGCCGGCGCAGGGAGCGAGCAGCTCCTCAGCCTCGAAAAGTCGATCAGCGCGCTGCTGCGGGTCCTCGAGCAGATCGGCCTGGCGCTCGATCGAGATCGCGAGGTTGTTGAGGATCTTGCACTGGGCGTGCATCGGCGAGTTCAGGTCGCTGTGACCATTCCATTCCTCCAGGGCCTGGCGCAGCTCCTCCTCGGCGGCGGCGTCCTCGCCCTGCTGCAGCAGGGCGGTGCCCTGGGACAGATGAGGCAGATACGGCTCGAACCAGTTGGCGAACTCCACCGGTCCCAGGCGCTCGATGGCCGCGGGATAGTCCCCGTCCTCGTAGGCGCTCAGAGAGGTCGCCTGGGTGATCGGCATGGAGACGAACTTGACCGTCAACAGGGCCAGCGCCAGGATCAGCGGGGAGAGGATCGCGAACACGATGATGCGGGTCAGGCGCAGCCGCTTCACGTTCAGACCGAAGTCCTTGGGGCTGCCGCTCTGGTCCTGCGCGAGCGTGGTCCCGGGACCCCCGGTGGCTGCCGTGCCCGCAGCCTCCGCGCTGCGGGGATGCTCTGCCAGTGGTGTGCTCATCGCTGCGCTCCTGAGATGTCGTAGCGGTCGAGCCGGCGGGGCAGCCGGTAGGTCATCTCGCCGAGCTCCCAGATCAGCAGGGCGGCCAGTGGGATCGCGGCCACCCAGTACCAGTCCTCGAAGCTCGCGACCCCCCGTGTGGACTCGATCGGGATCGGCCGGAGGGTGATCCCCTCCATCGTGCCCTCGATCGGTGCTGCCGGGTCCGTGCGGTGCAGGTACGGCACTCCGATCTCTCCGGCGATCGTCTGCAGCTGCTGCTCGTCGATGCTCGAGATGCCCTGCTGGCCATTCGGTCCGGTGATGTATTCGCCGTGGTCCTGGCCGCCTTCGGCCTTCATGGGCCCGCCCTCGGGGGTGCCATAGCCGAGCACCGCCCCGCCGTCCACGAAGCCCGCGGCCTGGCTGAAGGACTCGGAGTCGCGTTCGTCGGTGTTCTCCCCGTCGGAGAGGAAGTACACCAGCACGCTCGAGTCGGGATCCTCGGACCGGGCCTCGGAGATCTCCACCAGCAGCGGGGTCAGCGCACGGTCGACGTTCGACCCCGTCGAATAGGAGGTGGGCTCGGTGGTCAGGGTGTCGATCCACGCGCGGGCGGCACCGGCATCCGTGGTCAGCGGCAGCTGCTGGGTGGCCGTGGAGTCGAAGGCGATGATCGAGTACCTCGCGCCCTCGGTGAGGCCCATGATCTGCTCCATATCCGCTTTCACCCCCTCCAGCCGCGGCTGCTCGCCCGCATAGTCCTCGGCGTTCATCGAGCCGGTGCGGTCCACCACGAAGAACACGTTCGCGTTCATCCGCTGGGTCTGCTCACCCTCGATCGGGGTGACCGGGCGCAGTGCGACCACCAGCAGCAGCAGGACCATCAGCAGGCGGCGCAGCCAGGCGGTGCGCTGGCGCGGCCGCCGCACCAGCAGCACTGTGCACAGGACCAGCATCACGCCGAACAGGGGGATCGTCGCCCACAGCGGCATCAGGTGCTCGAAATACATCAGCGGGCCCTCCATCCCAGGATCAGGATCCCGACGAGCGAGAGGAAGGTGAGGATGAAGCCGAGCGAGGGATGGTCCGTGCGGACCACGGTCGGGGTCGCCCCCAGCACCTCCGCCTGCGTCTTCTGGATCTGGTTGATGATCGAGGGGATGGCCTCCGGGTCCGAGGACTCGTACAGCTCGCCGTCCTGGTCCTCGGTGGCCGTCTCCAGCTCCTCGAAGCACTGGGGACCGCACTCGTAGGCCCCGGGGTAGAAGGTGTAGAGATCGATGTCACGTGAGGCGACCCTCTCTGTCGCCTCGTCGAGGGTGAAGATCGGCTCGCCGTTGACCTCGTTGTCGGTCGCGAAGATGATCGAGCGCGATCGATCCTGCTCCGCCTGGTCGAAGACCTGCGCGCAGGAGGCGAGGCCGTCCGGGACGATCGACGCCTCATCGGCGATCCCTCGGGTGCCGTCGACGAAGTCCACGTACTGACGCACCTTGTCGTCGGAGTAGTCCTGAGTGCCCAGGCGGTAGCCGAACTCGTCGAAGTCGATCGCCTCGGACCCGGCCTCGAGCTCCCGCTTGATCAGGTCGTAGTCATTGGTCAGCGGGAACACGGTGCGACTGGTCGAGTTGAAGATCGACAGCGCCACCCGCTCCCCCTCGAAGCCGTCCACCATCTCGGCGAAGGTCGAGAGGATCTCGGTGTCGTACTCATACATCGACCCCGAGACGTCCAGGCACAGCACGATGTCCCGCGAGGAGAACTCCGGGGTCTCGATCCGTTCGCTCGCGATCCGCCCGGACAGCAGCGATGCCGCGATCACGGCGAACACCGCGATCCCCACCTGGAGCACGCGCACCACCCGGGCCGTGCGCTGCGCCCGCACGAAGCTCGGGATCCGGTCCATGTACTGCGAGTTCGCCACCAGCACCGGGGAACGACGCATGGCGCGCCGGTTCCAGAAAGTAATCGCCCAGACAGCGATCGCTGCCAGCAGCAGCAGCGCGGTGACCCACCAGAAGATCATGACCATGAGCGGATCACCTCCCGCGCGCGACGCACGGATTCGCGCAGGTCGCGGTCCGAGGACATCGCGAAGTCCGGCTCGTACAGGTCGGCGATGAGCTCGCCGACCGCGCGGGTGCGCTGATCGGCCAGCAGGGTCGCCAGGTCCTGGCTGGTGACGTCGTGCCCAGTCGTGCGCCGCACGAAGCGGCGCATCACACCGGTGAGCTCGTGATGGCCGTCCCGCGCCTCGAGCTGGCCCGCCTCATGGCGATCGGCGATGTCGTTCACGGCGCGCAGGAACTCCGCCTTCAGGGTCTCGACGTCGCTGGGGCGGCGACGGTAGGCGATGCGCTTCTCGATCGCCCGCGTGATCTTCAGGGTGCCCACGATCAGCGCCGTGATCACCAGGACGCACAGCACCGCGAGGATCACCCAGGCGATCGAGTACTGCGGAGGGGCGATGATCTCCGGGGGCGCGGGTTCGGCCAGCAGCACGCCGGCGACCAGCTCAGGAACGGCCATGGCGATACTCCCTCGACCGCAGCAGCGAGACCATGTCGTCCACCACGGTGCTCTCCCCCTGCGTGAGCATGTGGCTGATGTGCAGTCGGTCCAGCATCTCCTCGATGCCCTCGCGACGCGCCTGCCGGTACGCCGCGACGTCATGGGCGACCCGTTTCGAGGTGCGTGCCATGGAGCCGATCTCGCGGGGCGAGTCCACGTCGATCACATCGTGGTCCAGCGCGGCGCCCTGCAGCGGGTCCGCATCGGCGATGCGGATCACGATCAGATCGTGGCGCGTCTTCAGTCGCCGCAGCAGCGTGAAGTCCTCGACGGTGGGGTGGGCCTCGTCGGTGATGATCGTCATCAGGGTCGAGCGCGTGGTGACCCGGAAGGCGCGCTCGAGCAACCAGGACGTGTTCGCGGCGCCGGCCGCCGTGGTGGTCGCCTGCTGCGCGGTGCGCAGCAGCAGCTCGAGGTGCCCATCGCTCGAGCGGGACGGCAGCTGGATCGGACGGTTCTCCTGACCCGCCACCATCCCCACCAGATCGCCGTTCTTCTGCGCGAGGAAGCAGACCATCCCGGCGGCCAGGATCATCGCGTCGCGCTTGGAGCTGCCGTCGGCGGCGGTGGCCGCCATCGCAGCGGACGTGTCCACGACGATCGAGAGGTGGCGCACCCGCTCCTCGTTGAACTGCCGGATCAGCGGTTCTCCCGAGCGGGCGGTGGCCTTCCAGTCGATGTCGGAGATCTTGTCGCCGGGCTGGTAGTACTTCAGATCATCGAAGTCCTCGCCGCTGCCCTTGAACAGCGACCGCCCCCGGCCCTGGATGAGTCCGCGCGCCCGGTTCGAGGTGTGCAGATCCACCCGTGCCTTGACACGGGTCAGCAGCGACGTGGCCATCGAGTCGTCCAGTCCTCCTCAGTCGTCGATGCCGCTCAGGGCATCGGCACGGCGTGGAACACCGCGTCGATGATCTGTTCCGGCGTGATCCCGCTGGCCAGTGCGTCGAACGTGAGGACGAGGCGATGTCGCAGCACCCCGTGCCGCATCGCCCGCACGTCATCAGGGGTGACGTAGTCACGCCCGTTCAGCAGCGCGTGCGCCTGTCCCACACGCATCAGGGCGAGGGAGCCACGGGGGCTCGCCCCCACCCGCACGGACTGGGTGAGGTTCGGGACCGGGCGCGGGCCGGAACCGCGGGTGGTGAAGATCAGATCGATGATGTACCGCTTGACCGCGGGATCGACGTACACCTGATCCACCATCTCCTGGAGGAAGCGGACGTCGTCGAGCGTCACGGTGCCCACCGCCTGGCGGGGGCCGGTGAGGCTGCCGGCCGTCGAGCGGTCCAGGATCTCGTGCTCCTCGGCCGGTCGCGGGTAGGTGAGGATCTCCTTCATCAGGAACCGGTCCATCTGCGCCTCGGGGAGGACGTAGGTGCCCTCCTCCTCGATCGGGTTCTGGGTCGCGAGCACCATGAACGGCTCCGGCAGGCGGTACACCTCGCCGCCGATGGAGGTCTGCCGTTCCTGCATCGCCTCGAGCATCGCGGACTGCGTCTTGGCACTCGAGCGGTTGACCTCGTCCAGCAGCACCACGTTCGCGTGCACGGGGCCCAGCTGGGTGGTGAAGGTGCCCGAGCCGTAGTTGAAGATCTGGGTGCCGATGATGTCGTTGGGCATCAGATCAGGGGTGCACTGGATGCGGGCGAAGGACCCGGTGATCGACGACGCGAGGGCGCTCGCGGCGGTGGTCTTGGCCAGACCCGGCACGGACTCCAGCAGTACATGACCGCCCGCCGCCAGCGCGGTGATCAGTGTCATGCGGAGGTTCTCCTGGCCCACCACACGGGACTGGAAGACCCCGGAGATGGTGGAGATGATCGCGCCGGTGCGCTCGAGGTCGCCCGGCGCGATGGCGGCGCTCGAGGGCGCGAATCCGCCGGGCCGCTGCGAGCTGCCCTGCCCAGGGTGGCCGGGCCCCGAGACGGAGGACGCCGACGGTCCGGGCGGCGGTCCCGGCACCATCGGGCGCGCCTGATTCCCGGCGTGCTGGCTGGGTGGATTGCTCATGCGCTGCGGTTCCCCCGTCATGCGTTCGACTCGTGCGACTGATGCTGCTCGTGCTCGGTGGCACGACGCCGATGCCCTGCTCCTCCCCCGAGGAGGCCGGAGGCCGGACCGGTCGTGGCCGTGCTGATGACCCGTCGGCCGCGAGAAGCGGATCACGGATCACCTCGCCGATCCTAGCGGCACCGGTCGCCCAGCATGCGAGCCGGTCACGGCGCGCGCGGCGGTGATGGGAGAATGCCCTGGTGCTAGCAGACCATTTCGACCGCGCGACTCCCCCTGTCGCCCCCACCTCACCGGGGCTGATGGTGGACGCGCAGGGCCGGGGCACCTTCGCCGTCGCAGCGCCCCGTGCGGAGTCGATCGACCTCTGCATCCGCCAGGGCTCCACCGAGCACCGTCAGCGGCTGCGGCACTTCGACGGAGGTCTGCGCTGGGACCGGGTCAGCGGGATGACGCCCGGCACCCGCTACGGGCTCCGCGTCGATGGGCCCTGGGATCCCGGCGCCGGGCTGCTGTGCAACCCTCGAAAGCTCCTGTTGGACCCCTGGGCCCGCGGGGTCTCGCACTCCTCGTCGCTGCTGAGCTCGTTCTTCCCCTTCGAGGTCGATGCGATGCTCGACCGGGTGGGCGACCGCCCGATCCGCAGCGAGGTCGACAGCGGCGACAACGCCATCTGGTCCGTGGTCGTCGCCGATGCCTTCGACTGGCAGAACGACCTGCGCCCGATGGTGGACTGGGACTCCACTGTGCTCTACGAGCTCCACGTCAAGGGGTTCACCCAGCTGCATCCCGAGCTCCCACCCGAGCAGCGCGGCACCTACGCCGGGCTGGGCCATCCCGCAGTGACCAGCTACCTCCGCAGCCTCGGAGTGACCACCGTGGAGCTGCTCCCCATCCACGCGGCGATGGATGAGCCCCACCTGACCCGGCTGGGTCTGACCAACTACTGGGGCTACTCGACCCTGTCGTACTTCTCCCCGGACCCCGCCCTCGCCACCCCGGCGGCGCAGCACGCGGGTGCCCAGGCGGTGCTCGACGAGGTCAAGACCATGGTGCGGAACCTGCATGCGGCGGGATTCGAGGTCGTCCTCGACGTGGTCTACAACCACACCGCCGAAGGCGGCGCCGACGGGCCGGCACTCTCGCTGCGCGGACTGGACAACCTCGAGTACTACTGGATAGACCACGGCACCTTCTTCGACGTCACCGGCACCGGCGGAACCCTGGACCCCCGGTCACGGCACGTGATGGACCTGATCCTCGCCTCCCTGCGCTACTGGGTGCAGGAGGTCCACGTGGACGGCTTCCGCTTCGATCTTGCCGCCACGCTGGGCAGGGACGATCGCGGCTTCAGCCCCGATCATCCGCTGCTGCGCGCGATCCTCACCGATCCCGTGCTGCGCGGCGTCAAGCTCATCGCCGAGCCCTGGGACGTGGGCACCGGCGGCTGGCAGACCGGGAACTTCCCGGCCCCCTTCACCGAGTGGAACGACGCCTTCCGCGACGACGTGCGCGCCTTCTGGCTCTCCGACCGGGCGATGCGTGAACGCTCGGGCAACGAGGCGATCGGCGGCATCCGCGATCTCGCCACCCGCATGGCCGGCTCTTCCGACCTGCTCACCGGGCAGGATCCGCTCGAGCTCCCCGCCGGGCGCAGTCTCCGCTCCCCTTGGGCGTCGATCAACTACGTCACCGCTCATGACGGCTTCACGCTGCGGGACCTCACCGTGTACGAGACCAAGCGCAACGAGGCCAACGGCGAGGACAACCGCGACGGCACCTCCGACAACCGCTCCTTCCATCACGGGCATGAAGGGGAGGTCGAGGCGAGCCTCGAAGGCACGGCGGCGGTCGAGGACGCGCGACGTCGTACCGCCCGCAGCATCCTGGCCACCCTGCTGCTGGCCTCGGGCACCCCGATGCTCACCGCCGGGGACGAGTGCTTCCGCACCCAGCAGGGGAACAACAACGCCTACTGCCAGGACAACGAGATCTCCTGGATGAACTGGAGCCGCAGCCGCCGCGGCGATCAGCTGCGCGAGACCGTCACCCGGCTGCTGCAGCTGCGCGGCGAGCATCCGCAGCTGCGGACGCCGCACTTCCTGCGCTCCGCCGATCCGGCCGCGCTCGATGCCGGGCAGGTCGCCTGGTTCAGCGCCGAGGGCCTGCCCATCGCCCACGAGGAGTGGATGGACCCCTCCCAGCACCTGCTGGCCATGCTGCGGCCGGCGATCCCGGGCCGTGAAGGCTCCGAGCACCTGCTCGTGGTCCTCTCCACCGAGGCCGAGAGAGTCCGCCTGCAGCTCCCCAGGGCTCCCTGGCCGCAGGGCACCGCACGGATCCTCCTGGACACCGCCCTGGAGACCCCCGAGGGTCTTCCGCTCACACCGCTGGTGGAGCGGAGCGTCATGGTGGAGCCCGGCAGCGTGGTGGTCATCGGGATCAGCCCCGACGGCGCAGAGGGGACGCCCGAGCGGCTATCGTGAGGACCGTCACCGCGACCGTCGCAGAGCACCTCGTCAAGGACGAGAGCTCAGGCAGGAGAGGCCATGTCCGAGACCACTGACCGCACGGGGCTGGACGCCGGCATCGGCCGTATCCCGATCATGGCGGTGCAACCCGTCGTCGACGGCGGGAGGTACCCGGCACGCTGCGTCGAGGGCGAGACCGTCACGGTCAGCGCCAACACGTTCCGCGAGGGGCACGATGCGATGGGCGTGCAGCTGGTGCTGGTCTCCCCCGACGGTGAGGAGCAGCGGCGCGCGCTCGATCCCGTCGAGCCCGGGCTGGACCTCTGGGAGACCACCATCCGCCCCGATCAGACCGGCCGCTGGAACTTCCGGATCGAGTCGTTCTCCGCGCCGTACAGCACCTGGGCGCACATCGCCGAGGTGAAGATCCCCGCGGAGATGGACGTCGACCTGGTCTGCGCCGAGGGCGCGCTGGTGCTGAAGCGGGTGCTCGCCGAGATCGACGGCGGGATCCGGCCGGCCGCCGACGGCCCGCTGCTCCGCGCCGCCCTCGAGAGCCTGCGCTCCCCCGGTCTGCCGGCCTCCGCGCGAGTCGCCCCGGCGCTCGCCGCAGATCTGCGCGGCATCCTCACGGAGCGTCCGCTGCGCGAGGGGGTGACCGTCGCGGGACCGTTCCCGCTCGAGGTCCAGCGCCGTCGGGCCCTGTACGGCTCCTGGTACGAGTTCTTCCCCCGCTCGGAGGGAGCCCGCTTCGACCCCGAGCACGGCTGGACCTCCGGCACCTTCCGCACCGCGGCCGAGTCCCTGGACCGGATCGCCGAGATGGGCTTCGACGTCGCCTACCTGACGCCGATCCACCCGATCGGCTCGACCTTCCGCAAGGGCCGCAACAACACCCTCGACCCGCTGCCCGGAGACCCGGGCTCCCCCTACGCGATCGGTGCTGCGGAGGGCGGGCATGATGCGCTCCACCCTGAGCTGGGCACCATGGAGGACTTCGACGCCTTCGTCTCCCGGGCGAAGGAGCTCGACCTCGAGGTCGCGATGGACATCGCACTGCAGTGCTCCCCGGATCATCCCTGGGTGAAGGAGCATCCTGAGTGGTTCACGGTGCAGGCGGACGGCACGATCGCCTATGCCGAGAACCCGCCGAAGAAGTACCAGGACATCTACCCGCTCAGCTTCGACACCGACTACGAGGGTCTCTACGCCGCGATCCGCGACATGCTCGAGCTGTGGGTGGCGCACGGGGTGACGCTGTTCCGGGTCGACAACCCCCACACCAAACCGGTGCGCTTCTGGGAAGAGCTCCTGGCCGAGTTCGCCCAGACGCATCCCGAGGTCATCTTCCTGGCTGAGGCCTTCACCCGGCCGACCATGATGCACACCCTGGGCAAGGTCGGCTTCCATCAGAGCTACACCTACTACACCTGGCGCGAGAGCGCCGAAGAGCTGCGCGAGTACCTCGAGGAGCTGGTCGAGACCGCCCCCTTCATGCGGCCGAGCTTCTGGCCCACCACGCATGACATCCTCACCCCGTTCATGAGCGAGGGCGGTCGGCGGGCCTTCGTGCTGCGCGCCATCCTGGCCGCGACGCTGGTCCCGACCTGGGGCATCTACAGCGGCTATGAGCTCGTGGAGGACGTCCCCCGGCCCGGCGCCCAGGAGCAGATCGACAACGAGAAGTACGAGTTCAAGCCGCGCGACTACGCCGGCGCGCTGGCCCGGGGCGAGAGCCTCGAGCCGCTGCTGGGGACCCTGAACCGGATCCGCCGCGAGCACCCCTCGCTGCAGACCCTCACCACGATCCGCTTCCATGAGGCCGACGACGAACAGGTGCTGGTCTTTTCCAAGCACCTCGACGCCGCAGGCAGCGGGACCGGTGCCCCGGACACAGTGCTGGTGGTCTCGCTGACCGCGCACGACCGCGATGCCTGGACCACTCTGAGCCTGGATCTCGATGCGCTCGGGGTGGGCGAGAGCTTCGAGGTCGAAGATCTGCTGACCGGTGAACGGTTCCGCTGGGGACGCGATCCCTACGTGATCCTGAGCGCCGAAGACCGTCCCGCGCACGTCCTGCGGATCATCCACCCCGAGGAGAGCTGACATGTCCGACACTCCCGCCCGCGCTGACACTCCCGCCCGCGCTGCGACGCCGACGCCCCCTGATGCGGGAGCGGCGTCCCTCCCCACTCAGGGTTCCCGCTCCACGCCGGTGATGCCGCTGGGTGAGCATGAGCTGGGCGCCACCGCGACCGGCAGCTACCACGAGCCCCACTCGGTGCTCGGTGCCCACGAGTACGAGGGGGCGACCACTGTGCGCACCCTCAAGCCGCTCGCGCACGAGGTCTCGGTGCTGCTCCCGGACGGCGCCGTCCACGCCATGGAGCACGAGTACGACGGCATCTGGGTGGCGACCCTGCCGCTGCCCGAGCTGCCCTCCTACCGGATCCGGGTGACCTGGTCCGAGGGCACCGCCGCGGTGGACGTCGAGGAGCCGTATCGCTTCCTGCCGACCATCGGCGAACTGGATCTGCACCTCATCCAGGAGGGTCGCCACGAGGAGCTGTGGCGCGCGCTGGGCTCGCATGTGCGCACCGTCGAGGAGGGCCCGGACACGATCGCGGGAACCTCCTTCACCGTCTGGGCCCCGAACGCGCGCGCCGTGCAGGTGGTGGGCTCGTTCAACGGCTGGGATGGTCGGATGCACGCGATGCGTTCGCTGGGCTCGGCCGGGGTGTGGGAGATCTTCATCCCCGGTGCCGGCGACGGCGAGACGTACAAGTATCGGATCCTCGGCGCCGACGGGACCTGGCGCGACAAGGCGGACCCGATGGCCCGCTTCGCGGAGGTGCCACCGGCCACCGGCTCCGTGATCACCACCAGCAGCTTCGAGTGGACCGACGAGCACTGGCTGGCCGAGCGCGCCGCCCATGATGCGGTCGCCTCGCGGATGTCCATCTACGAGGTGCATCTGGCCAGCTGGAGGCCGGGCCTGGGCTATCGGGAGCTGGCCGTCGAGCTGACCGACTATGTGCGCGACATGGGCTTCACCCATGTCGAGTTCATGCCGGTGGCCGAGCATCCCTTCGGAGGCTCCTGGGGATACCAGGTGACCGGGTACTACGCCCCCACCTCACGGCTGGGCACGCCTGATGAGCTGCGCCATCTGATCGACACCCTCCATGGAGCCGGCATCGGCGTGATCCTGGACTGGGTCCCGGCGCACTTCCCGAAGGACGAGTGGGCGCTGGGCCGTTTCGACGGCACACCGCTGTACGAGCATGCCGATCCACGTCGCGGGGAGCATCCGGACTGGGGCACCTACGTGTTCGACACCGGCCGCAATGAGGTGCGCAACTTCCTGGTCGCCAATGCGTGCTACTGGCTCGAGGAGTTCCATGTCGACGGCCTGCGGGTCGATGCCGTCGCCTCGATGCTGTACCGGGACTACTCCCGTGAGGAAGGGCAGTGGCTGCCCAACCACCACGGCGGCCGTGAGGATCTCGAGAACATCGCCTTCCTCCAGGAGACCACCGCCACCGCCTACAAGCGGGCCCCGGGCATCATGATGATCGCCGAGGAGTCCACCTCCTTCCCCGGTGTCACCCGCCCCACCGACACCGGCGGGCTCGGCTTCGGGTTCAAGTGGAACATGGGCTGGATGCACGACACCCTCGAGTACCTCGGGCAGGATCCCGTGCATCGCCAGTACCACCACGGCGAGCTGACCTTCTCGATGGTCTACCAGTACTCCGAGAACTTCGTGCTCCCGCTGAGCCATGACGAGGTCGTGCATGGCAAGGGGTCGCTGCTGCGCAAGGCCCCGGGCGATGACTGGCAGCAGGCGGCGAACCTGCGCGCCTATCTTGCCTTCCAGTGGTCGCATCCGGGCAAGCAGCTGGTGTTCATGGGCATCGAGTTCGCCCAGGGCACCGAGTGGTCGGAGCAGGCCGGACTGCCCTGGTGGCTGTTGGAGTACCCGTTGCACCGGGGTGTCCAGCAGCTGGTGAAGGATCTCAACGCCCTCCAGGCGGAGTTCCCCGCCTTCTACGAGCGCGACCAGGACCCGGGCGGCTTCGAATGGCTGATCGGTGACGATGCGAGCCACAACTCGCTGTCCTTCGTGCGTCGCGATCAGGCCGGCGATCCGGTGGTGGTGGTCCTGAACCTCTCGGCGGAGCCCTGGCACGAGTACCGGATCCCGTTGCCCGAGGGCGGGAGCTGGCTCGAGGTGCTGAACACCGACGCTCCGGTCTACGGCGGCGGCGGCGTGGGGAACCTCGGCCGGGTGCACGCGGAGCCGCTGCCGCAGCATGGCCGCGACTACTCGGTGCGGCTGTCGGTGCCGCCGCTGGGCGCGGTGGTGCTGGTCCCCGAACGGCTGCGGGCGGGCTGACCGCGCACCGCCGGGTCACACCGCCGGATCACTCCGCCAGGTCCGCCCCGGCTGACTGCAGATGGACGATGCGCGGCCCGCTCCCCCGAGGGAACGGGCCGCGCATCGCGTGGGGCCGGGCATGTCAGAACAGACCTGTCAGAAGAGACCTGTCAGAAGGGACCTGTCAGAACAGCAGGTTCGCCATGCGCTTGCGTGCCGGCGCCACCCGCGGGTCCTCTGCACCCGCCACCTCGAACAGCTCCAGCAGACGTGTCCGCACGATGTCCTTGGTCTCCTGATCGGCGCCGCGCAACAGGTCCAGCAGACGCGCGAAGGCGTCCTCCACATGACCACCGAGCATGTCGAGATCCGCGGTCAGCAGCTGGGCTCCCAGATCGGTGGGGCGCTGCGCAGATGCTTCCCGGGCTGCGGCGAGCTCGGTGCCCTGAGTGCGCCGCATCAGGTTCACCATCGCCAGGCCGGCCTTCGCCTCAGCATCTGCCGGCGCTTCCTGCAGCTGCTTCTGGTAAGCGGCCACGGCCGCGTCGAGATCGCCACGCTCGATCGCCGCATAGGCCTCGGCGATCAGCGGCGGCAGCGGCTCTTCGGCGGGAGCCTCTTGCGCGCCGTCGCCGGCGGGGATATCCATGCCCTGCTGGCGGGCCACTTCGAGCACCTGGGCGAGGAGATTGTCGATCTCTGCATCCGGGAGCACGGCCTGCACGATCGGCTGGATCTGGCCCATGATCAGCAGCAGCAGGGTGGGAAGCTGCTCGACGCGCAGCGCGGTGGCGACCCGCTGCTGGGTGTCGGCGTCGACGAGCGCGAGCCTGATCGCCCCGCCCCGCCCGTCGACCGAACGGCGCAGAGAGGCGAGGAACTGCTCTCCCTCGGGGACCCGCGAGCTGGTCACCAGCAGCAGGGTGGGCACCTGCTGGGAGTCCGTGATCAGCTGTTCGAGACCCTGCTCGGTGACAGCGACCTCGTGCGCCGACGGGGTGCCGGCACCGGGTGCTGCGCCGGCGGAGGCGGCGCCTCCGGCGGGCTGCTTCAGCGCTGCCAGATCGATGATTCCGTACGGATCGGTCACAGGTGTACTCCTTCGACGACTGCAGGACGGACCCAGTCTAGGGAGTCGTGCCGGGCATGCGCTGAGCCTGCCCGGTCACTTCCCGCTGGCATTCAGCGCGGTCTGCGTGGCGCCGATCGGCTGGACCTGTCCACCTGCGTCCTGAGACGGGATGTAGAGCGCGACATGGGTGCCGTACTCGCGGATGTACTCGGAGGTGAACTCCTTCTTCCCGATCACCTTGGTGTACTTGTTGTCCTCGGCGTAGCGCATCGTGGCGCCGTCCTTGATGGTGACCTTCCGGGTGGACATCAGCGTGCCCATCACGATCGCCCCGCCGTCATCGGTGCGCAGCCCGAGCAGCTCGCCGTCCTTGACGGTGTAGCTCTCCCGCACGGTCGCAGCCTCGTCCCACTCGACCCCGGCGTTGAGCTCGGAGCGCTCGGTCTGGATGCGCTCATGGGTGCCGGCCTGGAAAGGGTTGGGAGCGAGCAGGTCCTCGGCGTCGTCGGCATCGCCGCCGGTGAGCACCTTGGCGTAGAGCGCGAGCGCCTCGGCCGGAGTCATCACCAGGCCTTCGGTGTCCGCGGTGACCTGCTCCGCACCGATCAGCTCGTTGGCGACCACGGGCATCTCGATCCCCACGGCCTGCTGAGCCCAGCCCCAGGAGCTGTAGGGCGATTTCGCATCGGCCTGCTGCAGCGCCATGAAGTACGGGACCCCGTCCTCCGCCACCGAGTCCTGGACCAGCGCGATCGCGACCCGGGGGAACTCTGCGGTCACGGAGGTCATCGGGACGATCAGTTCGGTGCCGGGGACCTTGAGGTCCTCGGCCCACTCCTCTGCCTTGGCGATCATGGCGTAGGCGGCAGTGCGAAACTCGGCGGCGGATCCGGAGACACGCGGGGCGAGCAGCGCCGCGTCCCGCGCCTCATCGGCGGCGACCACTGCGGCATTGACCTCGGGCACGATGGTCGCGAACTGCTCCGTGGTCTGGACCGGAGCGGGCTCCTCTCGCGGCTCGCCGGTGGGCGGGGCCTCCGGCGGTGCGAGCTCGGCCGTGCAGGCGGCGAGGAGTCCGCTCGCCATGAGGGTTCCGGCACCGAGGAAGAGGCCGCGGCGACCGACGGATCGGCTGTTCATGGTGGTGTCCTTCGATGCAGGGTAGGGCAGGTCGTGGCGGCTCATCGGCGCTCCTCGTCATCGCCGAAGAGCCGGACCGGTCCGGCAGGATCCGAGTCGTCGTCCTCGGTGCCGGGCGTGCCGGGCGTTCCGAGCGACCAGACGCTCTCCTCCGGCACCGGATCCGTACCGGCGGTCTCGGTGCCTGCAGCCACGTCGTCAGCGGGTGCGGCGCCAGCGGCCGCGCCATCAGCAGGTGCGGCGTCAGCAGGTGCGGCGTCAGCGGAGGTGAGGTCCGCGGAATCGACGTCGGGCTCGTCGGCGTCGGACTCATCGACGGTCGCAACAGCTTCGCTCCCGCCGGCTGCGGCACCGGCCAGGGCCGGAGCGGCCTGGTCCGCGACGCCGGGCTCCCCGTCCTCGACGCTCCAGTCCTCGTCCTCATCGCGTCGGCGGCCGCCGATCGAGACCACCAGCAGCACCAGTCCGATCACGGCGATCGCGGCGCCACCGGCGTAGGCGAAGGGCACCCATTCGTTCTCGGCGTCGACGGGCCAGGTGATGGAGACCTTGTCCGCGCCGGGGGCGGTGCCGTCGGTGACGATCAGCAGTGGCCGATAGGCCTGCGCGTTCTCTCCGTTCTCGCCCGCCCAGAAGTCCGCGACATCGATCGTGTAGGGACTCGGCTTCGTCTCCACGGACCGCCAGAGGTCAGACGTGGTGGGATCGGTCAGCTCCGCGGCACCCTCGGGGTTGACCTCCAGGGTGCTCAGGGTGGTCCAGTCGTCGGCGCCGGTGATCCGGGTGTAGCGGACGTCTTCGAGGTAGGCATCGATGTCGCCGTTCGCGGCGGTGATCACCGAGACGTCAGAGGCGCCTTCGATGACGACCTTCCCCTCCTCGCCGCCCACATAGAGCACACCCGGGTCGATCACCACGGCAGAGCCGGGATCGTCCAGGGCGACCGTCGCGGTGGTCTCGGTCTCGGGCGCCCAGGTGGTCTCCCCCAGGCGGCCCAGCACGAGTCCGATGATTCCGATGAGGATCAACAGGACTGCCAGGGGTCGTTGCACGGTAGGAAGCTCCTTCGGGGTGGCCCGGGATCGGGACCGGTGCGGGGACCTGTTCACGATACGAGCGGCGCGGATCCCAGACCAGGCCCTAGTGAGCATCTGCACCTGGGTAAAGCCCTTCTCATGAACGTCTCATCGAACTCTCATCCTCCGGCCCGGGACCAGACCGCCACGGCCGGTGACGTACCCTGGATGGGTGCGTCTCGTCGTTGCCCGTTGCTCTGTCGACTACACCGGTCGGCTCACCGCCCATCTCCCGCTGGCCCCTCGGCTGCTGATCATCAAAGCCGATGGCAGCGTCCTCATCCATTCCGATGGGGGAAGCTACAAGCCCCTGAACTGGATGAGCCCTCCCTGCACGCTGTCGACCACGCGTCGCAGCGACGAGGAGGCTGCCGACGATCCCGAGGGCGGCTGGTTCGAGCAGTGGGACGTGGTCCACGGGAAGACGGGCGACCGGTTGCGGGTGCGGCTCCACGAGGTCTTCGAGGACTCCTCCCATGAGCTCGGCGTGGATCCCGGCCTGCAGAAGGACGGGGTCGAAGCCCATCTCCAGGCTCTGCTGGCGGACAACATCGAGACCCTGGGCACGGGCTGGTCCCTGGTGCGCCGCGAGTACTTCACCGCGATCGGCCCGGTGGACATCCTCGCCCGCGACCAGGACGGCGGCTCTGTCGCGATCGAGATCAAGCGACGGGGCGAGATCGACGGCGTCGAGCAGCTCACTCGCTATCTCGAGCTGCTCAATCGTGACCCGCTGCTGGCTCCCGTGCGCGGCATCTTCGCCGCCCAGGCGATCAAGCCGCAGGCCCGGGTGCTCGCCGGTGACCGCGGCATCGACTGCGTGACCCTCGACTATGACGCGCTGCGCGGCATCGACGACGCCGAATCCCGTCTGTTCTGACTGCCTCTGTTCTGGCAGTCTCTGTTCTGACCGTCGCTGTTTCGACCGTCGCTGTTTCGACCGTCGCTGTTTCGACCGTCACTGTTCTGACCGTCGCGCCTGATCCGATGGCGCCGTCGGCATCCACCGCCTGACCAGGAGCGACCATGAGCACGTCCGAGCCTGAGCGGTCCCCCGCACTCACCGCCGATCTGGTCCTGCGCGGAACTGCCGTGCTCGAGCAGGGGCTGGTGCCGGACGCGCTGGTGCTGATCGGAGGAGGCGACATCCTCTGGGCCGGGCCCGCCGCACTGGCTCCGTGGCATGGGGCGACGAAGGTCCTCTCCCACGACGGCATCATCCTTCCCGGGCTGGTGGACCTGCACTGCCACGGCGGTGGCGGGGCGTCGTTCCCCGATGCGAGTGATCCTCGCGAGCTGCTCACTGCGGTGCACGAGCATCGTCGACATGGCACGACCAGCCTGGTCGCCTCTCTGGTGACCGCCGATGCGCAGACGCTGCGCTCTCGCGTCGCGGATCTCGCCCAGCTCGCCGCCGACGGCGAGATCGCGGCGATCCATCTCGAGGGCCCGTTCATCTCCGTCGCCCGGCGCGGGGCCCAGAATCCCGAGCACATCACCGGCGGCGATGCCGATCTGGTCCGCGAGCTCGCCCAGATCGCCGGCGGCGCTCTCGTCACCATGACGGTGGCCCCGGAAGCAGAAGACGCCGACGCGGTGATCGAGGCGCTGGCCGAGGTCGGGGCACTCCCCTCGCTCGGTCACACCGACGGCAGCAGCGCCCAGATGACACGGGCGATCGAACTCTCCCGCACCGAGCTGCGGCGGGAGCACGGTCGTTCCGCGCTGCCCACCGCGACCCATCTGTTCAACGGAATGCGTCCGATCCATCATCGGGATCCCGGCCCCGCACTCGCCGCTCTGGATGCCGCCGCGCGCGGGGAGCTGGTGGTCGAGGTGATCGCGGATGGCGTCCACCTCGATGCCCGCACCGTGGCCCACGTCTTCACGATCGCTCACGAGGACAGCGTGGCATTGGTGACCGACGCGATGGCGGCGGCCGGGATGCCGGACGGCCAGTACCGGCTCGGCGCGCTCGACGTCACGGTCGATGCGGGGGTGGCGACCCTCACCGGCGGCACGTCGATCGCCGGTGGCACTGCGCATCTGCTCGACGTGGTCCGCTTCGCGGTCACCGAAGCCGGGGTGGACCTGGTCCGCGCCGTGCGTGCGGCCTCCACAGTGCCGGCCACGGTGCTCGGCATGCAGGATCGGATCGGGATGCTGGCCGCAGGCCGCCGTGCCGATGTGGTGCTGGCAGATGCGCAGCTGAGGCCCATGACCGTGCTGCGTAGCGGCGAGACCGTGAGCGTCTGAGGCTCTGAGCGTCTGAGGCTCTGAACCTCTGCTCTGAGGCTCTGGGCCTCTGGGCCTCTGGCGAGCCTTAGGGAGCTCGCGTGCTAAGGCCTTGGGGCTCCAGAGCCGCATGATGGGGTGAGGGTCTCAGTCGGCGTCGCCGAGGACCATCCCCGTCGGCGCGGCCTCGAGCCAGGAGTTCAGCGCCGCCCCGGAGACCAGGTCCACGATCGCGCTGACCTCACGCCCGCCGCGCAGGTCGAACTCGAGGAGATAGGAGTCCTCCCCGCCCTCGATCGGGGACGGGAGGCGACGCCGCGAGACGTCCAGGATGTCGATCCGGCGGATCACCACCTCGGGGCGCACCCGCAGCGAGAAGGCCCGGAACCAGCGCAGCCGGTCGTTGCCGAAGCGCATCAGGCCGTGCTGCCAGCTGGTGCCGCCCACCAGCCCCCGGCGCCGCAGCGTGCACTCGAAGGCACCTCGGCGGCGAGAGACCAGCACCTGGCGCAGCACCACGAGCAACGCGGCCACGACGACGAGCATCCCGACCCCCAGCAGGAGGATCGGGATGCTCAGCTCTGTCATGGTCGGAGGGCGCGGATCAGAACCGGGAGTCCTGCGACGGAACGCTCGTCGCGTCGTCCACGCCGATGGTCACGACATCGGAGTCGACCGAGACGAAGCCGCCGTCCACGGCAAGCTGCTCGACGTGGCCGTCCTGGTCGATGATCCGCACCGTGCCGGTGCCGAGGATCGCCAGGGTGGGCTGCATCTGGGGCAGGATGCCCATCGAGCCGTCCACGGCAGGCACGACGACCTGCGCGGCCTCTCCGGTCCAGACGGTCCGGTCCGCGGTGACGAAGGTGACGTCGAGCGCACTCACGCGCCGAGCTCCTTGTCGATGCGGTGCTGGTTCTCGAGCACCATGTCGATCCCGCCGACGTTGAAGAAGGCGGACTCGGTGATGTGGTCGAACTCGCCGTCGCAGATGCCGCGGAAACCCTCGATGGTGTCGCGCAGCGGGACGTCCGAGCCGTCGACGCCGGTGAACTGCTTCGCGAGGTGCGTGTTCTGGGAGAGGAACTGCTGGATGCGGCGCGCACGCGAGACGATGACCTTGTCCTCCTCGGACAGCTCATCGACGCCGAGCATAGCGATGATGTCCTGCAGCTCCTTGTTGCGCTGGAGGATCTGCTTCACGCGCACCGCGGTGTCGTAGTGGTCCTGGCCCACGTAGCGCGGGTCGAGGATCCGCGAGGTCGAGGTCAGCGGATCGATCGCCGGGTAGAGGCCGCGCGAGGCGATCTCACGCGAGAGCTCGGTGGTGGCGTCGAGGTGGGCGAAGGTGGTCGCCGGAGCCGGGTCGGTGTAGTCGTCGGCCGGGACGTAGATCGCCTGCATCGAGGTGATCGAGTGGCCGCGGGTCGAGGTGATGCGCTCCTGGAGCACACCCATCTCGTCGGCCAGGTTGGGCTGGTAGCCCACTGCAGAGGGCATACGGCCCAGCAGGGTCGAGACCTCGGAGCCCGCCTGGGTGAAGCGGAAGATGTTGTCGATGAACAGCAGCACGTCCTGGCTCTGCACATCGCGGAAGTACTCCGCCATGGTCAGTGCCGAGAGCGCGACGCGCAGGCGGGTGCCCGGCGGCTCGTCCATCTGGCCGAAGACGAGGGCCGTCTTCTCGATGACGCCGGATTCGGTCATCTCCTCGATGAGGTCCCAGCCCTCACGGGTGCGCTCGCCCACGCCGGCGAAGACGGAGACGCCGTCGTGGTTGTTCGCCACGCGGTAGATCATCTCCTGGATGAGGACCGTCTTGCCGACGCCCGCGCCGCCGAACAGGCCGATCTTTCCGCCCTGCACGTAGGGGGTGAGCAGGTCGATCGACTTGATGCCGGTCTCGAACATCGTGGTCGCCGATTCGAGCTGGTCGAAGTTCGGTGCCTTGCGGTGGATCGGCCAGCGCTCGGAGATCTCGAGCTCGGAAGCCGGCTTGTTCAGCGGGTTCCCGACCACGTCGAAGACCGTACCGAGCGTCGCATCGCCCACGGGCACGGAGATCGGGGCGCCGGTGTCGGTCACGGCCTGACCGCGCACGAGGCCATCGGTCGGCTTCAGAGCGATCGCACGGATCATGCCGTCGCCCAGGTGCTGGGCGGTCTCGAGCGTCAGGGTCGAGGCCTCGAGGCCCGAGCCTTCCGCCGAGATCTCGATGGTCAGCGCGTTGTAGAGGTTCGGGATGTTCCCCGGGGGGAACTCGATGTCGACGACGGCGCCGGTGACGCGGGCGACGCGCCCGGTGGCGGTCGCGGTCGGAACGGGGGCGGTGGTGGTCATGTGCGTTCTCTCCATGTCGGGCCGACGCGCGGGGCGCTGTCGGCCAGGGTCTCAGCGTTCGGTGCGGCCAGATCCCGAGAGGGCGTCGGCGCCGCCGACGATCTCCGTGATCTCCTGGGTGATCTCCGCCTGACGGGCGGAGTTCGCCAGTCGGGTGAACTTTCGGATCTGGGTCTCCGCGTTGTCGGTAGCGGACTTCATGGCGCGCTGCGTGGAAGCGTGCTCCGAAGCCATCGCCTGCAGCAGGATGTTGATGATCCTCGACTCGACGTATCGCGGCATCAGCTCCGCGACGACGGTGTCGGCGTCGGGAGCGAACTCGTACAGCGGGAACGCCGGTCGAGACTCGACTGCCCCGGGCGCCACAAGACCCATCGGCACCATCCGGATGGACTTGGTGTCCTGGACGAACCGGGTCTTGAACTGGGTGCCCACGACATACAGCTCGTCGAGGTGCACGGCCGGGTCCTCGCTGAGGAGATCCCCGGTGAGGACTCCCGCGATCTCCCGACCGAGATTCGGCAGCTCGTTCTCCTTGTACGGAGTCCACGCGCGATGCGGGCGACGATTTCGGAAGCGGTAGTACGACTCGCCCTTGCGGCCGACGACGTACATCACCGGTTCCTTGCCCTCGTCGCGGAGCGTGTTCGCGAGCTGCTCCGCCGCCCGGATCACGTTGTGCGAGTACGGACCGGTCATGCCGCGGTCCGCCGTGATCATCAGGATTCCCGCACGGCCCGTCTGCTGGCGCTCGCTGTCCAGGAACGGGTGCGTGATCTCATCGGAGTGGGTGGCCACCGAGCCGATGGCGCGCGTGAGCGCATCGGCGTACGGCGTCGTCGCCAACACCCGGGCGTGGGCCTTGGCGATGCGCGACGCGGCGACCATCTCCTTGGCCTTGAAGATCTTCTTCATCCCTTGGGCTGAACGGATCTTCTGCTTGTAAACCCTCTGCTGGGCTCCCATGTCTCTCCTCGTGCGGGGTGGATGCGTCCGGCGGATGCCGCCGCCTCCTCAGAGGCGGCGGCAGCTCGCATCAGCCGCGGACGATCTTCTCCTGCTCGATCTGATCGGCTGCGAGTCGGCCGCTCTCGTCGTTGCGCACCGCACCGTCGCCCTTGCCGGCGAGGTAGTCCTGCTTGACCTGGTCGAGAATGCTCGAGAGCTCCTCTTCGGTGGCGGACTCGAACTTGCCGGTGCTGCGGATCGCCTCGAGCACGCCGCCGTTGTGGCGGAGATGCTCGAGCAGCTGACCCTCGAACTCGCGCACGTCCTCGACCTCGAGGTCGTCGAACTTGCCCTTGGTGCCGGCCCAGATCGAGACGACCTGCTCCTCCATCGGGAACGGCGAGTACTGGGACTGCTTGAGCAGCTCCATGAGACGGGCGCCGCGGCTCAGCTGCTGCTTCGAGGCGGCGTCGAGATCCGAGGCGAACATCGCGAAAGCCTCGAGGTCCCGGTACTGGGCGAGGTCGATCTTCAGCGTGCCCGAGACCGACTTCATGGCCTTGGTCTGGGCGGAGCCGCCGACGCGGGACACCGAGATGCCGACGTCGACCGCAGGGCGCTGGTTCGAGTTGAACAGGTCCGACTGCAGGAAGCACTGGCCGTCGGTGATCGAGATGACGTTGGTCGGGATGTACGCCGAGACGTCATTCGCCTTGGTCTCGATGATCGGCAGGCCGGTCATCGAGCCGCCGCCCATCTCGTCCGAGAGCTTCGCACAGCGCTCGAGCAGGCGCGAGTGCAGGTAGAAGACGTCACCCGGGTAAGCCTCACGGCCCGGCGGGCGGCGCAGCAGCAGCGACACAGCGCGGTACGCCTCGGCCTGCTTCGAGAGGTCATCGAAGATGATGAGGACGTGCTTGCCCTCGTACATCCAGTGCTGGCCGATGGCCGAACCGGTGTAGGGAGCGATGTACTTGAAGCCCGCGGGGTCGGAGGCCGGGGCGGCGACGATGGTGGTGTACTCCATCGCGCCGTTCTCCTCGAGCGTCGCGCGCACCGAGGCGATGGTCGAGCCCTTCTGGCCGATGGCGACGTAGATGCAGCGCACCTGCTTGTCCGGATCGCCCGACTCCCAGTTCGCCTTCTGGTTCAGGATCGTGTCGATCCCGATGGCGGTCTTGCCGGTCTGCCGGTCACCGATGATCAGCTGACGCTGGCCACGGCCGATCGGGGTCATCGCATCGATCGCCTTGAGGCCCGTCTGCATGGGCTCCTTGACGGCCTTGCGCTGCATGACGCCGGGAGCCTGGAGCTCGAGGGCGCGACGGCCCACGGTCTCGATCTCGCCGAGGCCGTCGATCGGGGTGCCGACCGGGTCGACCACGCGGCCGAGGTAGCCGTCACCGACGGGCACGGAGAGGACCTGGCCGGTGCGACGCACCTGCTGGCCCTCCTCGATGCCGGTGAACTCGCCGAGCACGACGACACCGATCTCGCGCAGCTCGAGGTTCAGCGCGAGGCCGAGGGTGCCGTCCTCGAAGCGGACGAGCTCGTTCGCCATGACGTTCGGCAGGCCCTCGACACGCGCGATGCCATCGGCGGCTTCGCTGACGCGGCCGATCTCCTCGCGCTCGGTGGCGCCTGCCTGATAGGTGGACACCGCAGTGTCCAGGGCGTTCCGGATCTCCTCCGGGCTGATCGTGAGCTCCGCCATCTGGTGCTTCGCTTCCTCTCGGTCTCCCCGCTGGGGGGGGGATGGTCTTCACAAAGTGCTGGGGACGCCGGGGCGTCGGGACTAAGTCAGGCCACCAGCTGCGACCGGGCTCGGGAGAGCCGGGCCAGCACGGTGGCGTCGTAGAGGTCGTCGCCGACCTGGATCCGGAGACCGCCCACGACATCAGGGTCGACCTGGAGGTTCATCTGAACCCCGCGGCCGTAGATCCCGGCGAGGACCGCGCCGAGTCGGGACTGCTGTGCCTCGTTCAGGGGCACCGCGCTCGATACTGCAGCGAAGACGCGCCGACGACGATCGGAGGCGAAGCGTGCGAACTCCTCGACCCGCCGGGCCGGCTTGGTCGCGGTGCGACGTCCGACAGCTCTGGCCGCGAGGGCGAGAGCGAGCCGGTGGGTGCGACCCTCCAGCAGCGAGCGCAGGATGGTGGCGCGCTGCGCGGGATCCTCCCGAGAGCCGTCGAGCGCCGCAGTGAGATCACCGCTGTCGTCGATCAGCCGGGAGATCTCGAACAGCTCTCCTTCGACCTGCTCGAGCACGCCCTCGGACTGCGCCTGGGCAAGCAGCGCCGAGACGCCGAGCAGCTCGAGAGCGTCGAGGATGTCCTCCTGCTCGGACCAGCGCCGCTGCACGATCTCGAGCGTCAGCTCGAGGCTCTGCGGGCTGACCCGGCTGTTCAGCAGCGCACGCACGGTGGCCTCCTTGACCGCGGCCGGTCGGCCGGGGTCGGAGAGCGTGCGCACGAGCTGGTTGCTGGAGTCGATGGCATCTGCCACCGAGAACAGCTCCTGGGCTTCGGACTCCAGTGCACCGTTGCCGCCTGCGAAAGCGGCTTCGGCCTGCCGGAGCACCTCGGCGAAGGAGGTGGAGGAGGTTCCTCGCATCACGGTTCCTTATCGGGTGGTGGTCTGGCTCGACTCGAGGTCGTCCAGGAACCGGTCGATCACACGGCGGGAGCGCTCATCGTCGGTGAGTGACTCGCCGACGATCTTGGACGCCAGATCGCTTGCGAGCGATCCGACCTCCCCGCGCAGCTCGGTCGAGGCGGCGATCCGCTCGGCACTCAGCTGCTGACGGCCGTTGGCGAGCACGCGCTCGTTCTCGGCGTCGGCACGGGTACGGGCCTCGTCGACGATCTTCTGACCGTCGGCGCGGGCCTTCTCGCGGATCGAAGCGGCCTCCTGCCGAGCGGCAGCGAGCTCCTGCTCCTGATCGCTCTTGAGCTGGTCGACCTGCTCCTGGACCTTCTCCGCGTTGCGGATGCCGCCCTCGATTTTCTCCGAGCGTTCGTCCAGCACGGCGTTCATGCGCGGGAGCACGAACTTCATGAAGACGAGCACGAAGATCAGCAGGAAGATCGCCGACCAGGCGATCTCCTGCGGGAGCGGGATGAGCAGCCGCCAGCCGGGGACTCCTCCCCCTGCTTCTGCCAGAATCATCTGCTCCGCCTCAGAAGATCAGGCCGGTGACGATCGCCAGCAGCGCGAGGATCTCGGTGAAGGCGACGCCGATCAGCATCGTGGTCTGCAGCTGCGAGCGCATCTCGGGCTGACGAGCCTGAGCCTCAGCGGTCTTGCCGACCAGGATGCCGAGGCCGATGCCCGGGCCGATGGCGGCGAGGCCGTAGCCGATGGTCGCAATGTTGCCGGACACCTCAGCGAGGATCGTGGGCTCCATGGGGGTTTCCTTTCGTTGTGCCGCGTGGGGGCGACGATCAGGTTCTTGGGGGTCAGGCGGGAAAGCACCGCTCGGCGGTGGCCGCGAGGCCGCCCGCCGTGGCGGGGGTCAGTGCTCGTCGGAGGTCGCGAGCTGGATGTACACGGCGGTCAGCATCGTGAAGATGAAGGCCTGCAGTGCGCCGACGAAGATCTCGAAGCCGTAGATGCCGATGGCCATCGCTCCGGCGAAGGGGCTGATCGCGATCAGCCAGTCTCCCGAGAACAGCAGCGCGTGGGTCATGCCGATGAACACGACGATCATCATGTGTCCGGCGACCATGTTCGCGAGCAGTCGGATGGTGAGCGATGCCCAGCGGATCACGACGACCTGCAGCAGCTCGATCGGGATCAGCAGGATGTAGATCGGCCACGGGATGCCGGGGGGCATGGTCTCGGACTTCAGGTAGCCCAGGAAGCCATGCTTCTTGATGCCGGCGCCGACGTAGGTGACGAAGGTCCACAGGGCCAGCAGCAGAGGCAGCCCGATCACCGAGGTGCCGGCGAGGTTCAGGCCGGGGATCACACCGGCCAGGTTCATCGAGAGGATGAAGAAGAACATCGTGATCAGCATCGGGGCGAAACGCTTGCCATCCTTGAGGCCCAGCGTGTTCGCGATGATGTTGTTGTTCACGAAGTCGATCACGAGCTCGACGACGCTCTGGACGCGTCCGGGAACGAGCTTGGCCCGCGAGGCGATGATGCACATGGCGATCAGCACGACGGCGAGGACGATGAGCCGCACCAGCTGGACGCGGTTGAACTCGAACCAGGTCCCCTCGAAGAGGAGCGCCTCCGGGAAGAACTCCCCCAGCGTGGGGATATGGAAGAAGGAGTCCTCTGCATAGAGTGCGGGACTGAGGTCTGCGGTGTTCAGCTCGATCTCCCAGATTCGTTCGACCGTCGAGGACGGCCTGGATGGTCATGCCAGATCGAGTCCACTCGCGGTGCGGCCACCGTGCGTACGGCGATGGACGACGCCATGGCGGCCCGGGTGGTCGATCAGCTCTCGTCTGGTTCACAGTTCTATGCCGTGATCAGCGGTCGAGCGCCTCCGGAAGCATAACAGAGACTCATACTCCGGCAGTGGCCTCGGGCTCCTCCTCGGCGCCCTGATGGGGCTCCACATCCAGGGGCTGGCGGGTGCGGGCCAGCAGCACGGCCTCGACGAGCACCGCCGAGACCGCGCCGACCAGCAGTGCGAGCCCGATCCACGGCGTGGACACACTCGCCAGGTCCTTCACGGCGATCAGGACGAGGATCACAATGAACATCTTGACGGCCCAGCTGCCGAGCACGGTCGCGGCCATCGAGATCGGGGTGAGCCGTTTTCCGAGGAAGGTGATGCCCACTGTCGGCAGCACCATCACGAGGGTGAGCGCCGAGCCGACGAGCGCACCCCAGAGGGCTGCGGGGTCCGGGCGCGTGGCGGCGATGACGACCACGACCGCTGCCAGGAGGACACCCACGGCGAGTGCGATCAGCGTGGCGCGCTGCATGGCCCGGTCGCCAGCGGTGCGGGGCGGCGAGGTCCTGCGGCTGGCCTGCTCGGGAGCGTCGGGGGTCTCAGGGTGAGGGGACATCGGATTCCTTCCGGTGACGGCCGGAGCGCCATCTGAGGGGGTCGAAGGTGAGTAGGACGGCGAACAGCAGACCGATCACCCAGAAGATGACGACCGTGCGCATCGGGAGCACCAGTGGGAGCAGCAGCCCCACCGAGATGACCACGGTCCAGGTGTACATGATCAGCACAGCGGTGCGCTTGCTGTGCCCGAGGCTGAGCAGGCGGTGGTGCAGATGCGCCTTGTCCGCGTGGAAGGGCGACTTGCCGGAGCCGATCCGTCGCACGACCGCGAGGGCGAAGTCCAGGAACGGGACCACCATCACCCCGATCGGGAGCAGGATCGGCAGGAACTGGCCGAAGAAGTCCGCGCCCGAGAGTCTGCCGGGGTCGACCTGGCCGGTCACCGCGATGGTGCTCGCCGCGAGCAGCAGGCCCAGCAGCATCGACCCCGAGTCCCCCATGAAGATGCGGGCGCGGGTGAGGTTATGGGGCAGGAAGCCGAGGCACGCCCCGATCATCACTGCGGTCAGCAGCGCGGCCAGCGAGGAGTAGTCCGTGGCCGAGGAGCTGCGGGTGAGCGTGTAGGCGTAGACGAAGAAGGCGGAGCCGCCGATCGCCATCACTCCGGCGGCAAGGCCGTCGAGGCCGTCCACGAAGTTGACCGCATTCATGCTCACCACCACCACCAGCACGGTGAGGATCAGAGCAGTTCGCCCCGAGAGGACGGTGACGCCGTTGATCGGCAGGGTCACCAGGCTCACGCCCTGCCAGGCCAGCAGCAGCGCCGCCAGCACCTGGCCGGCGAGCTTGGTCACCCAGTCCAGATCCCATTTGTCGTCAGCGGCGCCGAGCAGGCACACGAGGCCTGCTGCGGCGAGGATCGCCCAGGGCTGCCGAGAATCGCGGAAGAGCCCTTCGAGGAAGGGCACGTTGCTCGCGACCAGCATCGCGCAGACCACGGCCACAAGCATCGCGAGGCCGCCGAGCCGGGGCGTGACGGCATCATGCACGTCACGGTCCCGCACCGCTGTCATCGCCCCTGCGCGCCGAGCCAGCAGCCTCACAGCAGGGGTTACCAGGTAGGCGACCGCCGCTGCGAGCAGCAGGAGGAAGAGATAGATCCTCACCCGGGCGTGTTCTCCGCGGGACCGTCCTCCGCGCCGCTGTCCCCGGGTGCGGCAGGGGCCTCACCGATCCCGTCCAGCGGAGTCTCGGCGAGCGGCAGCTCGGCACTGGCCGCGGACTGCTCCGGCTCGGAGGGGAGGTCCAGGACGGAGTCGTCCGACGACGCCGGGGGGTTGGGCGGGGTGTTGGGCGGGGTATTGCCGGCCTCGTCTGCATCGCCCGGGGTGATGCCGGCCGACCCCTCATCGGTGGCCTCCAGCCCCCCCGCCGCTGCGGCGTCGGTCGCTGCGGCCTCCTCCCCGGGCTGCTCGGCATCCTCGGGATCCGTCTCCGGCTCCGCCTCGGGCTCGGGCTCGGGGGCGGTGAAGATGTCCCCGACCGCCTCGATGATCCGCTCCTTGCTGATGGCGCCTTCGCGGACGATCTCCGCAGGGGTCACGGTGGTGTCCAGGATGGTGGAGCTCGAGCCGATCCGGGCCGGTCCCCCATCGAGGTAGATCGCCACCGAATCACCGAGCTGGGTCGCCGCGTCCAGGACGCTCTTCGCAGCGGGCTTGCCGTGGCGGTTGGCGCTCGAGACGGCGAGCGGGCCGGTGCGACGCAGCAGCTCGAGCGCCACCTCGTCCTCAGGCATCCGCAACGCCACGGTGCCGCGCGTTTCGCCCAGGTCCCAGGTGAGCGAGGGCTGGGCGGTGAGGATCAGGGTCAGCGCACCGGGCCACAGCTCCTCGGCGAGCTCCTCGACATAGCCGGGGAGGTCCGCGGCCAGTGCCAGCAGCACGGCGTGGTCGCCGATCAGCACCGGCGGCGGGGTGTCCCGGCCGCGGCCCTTGGCCTCGAGCAGCGCTTCGACCGCCTCCGGCGTGAAGGCGTCCGCGCCGATGCCGTAGACGGTGTCCGTCGGCAGGACGATCAGCTCACCTCCGCGCACGGCGTCGACGGCAGCGGCGAGGGCTTCCTCGCGGTTCTCTGGGTTCTGTGTGTCGTGCACGCTCACCGGGACAGTGTCTCACTTCCGAGGTTCGGTGCCCCCTGGGAGCGGCGCGCGATGAGGAAACGGTCGCGGCCGGTCAGGTCGGGGGCGGTGGTCAGCAGGTCGAAGCCGTCGAGCTCGGCGGCGAGGGCGCGGGTCGCTGCGCCCTGGACGTCCGCGTGCTCCATGATCAGCACTCCGCCGGGTCGCAGCAGGCGTCCGGCCCAAGCGATGACCGCTCGCGGCACCTCCAGGCCGTCGTCCCCGCCGCCGAAGAGTGCGCGGTGCGGGTCATGGTCGATGACCTCCACGTCACGGGGCACGGCGTCGGGCGGGATATAGGGAGGGTTGGAGAGGATCGCGTCGAAGGGTGCAGCGGCGACCAGTTCCGGGATCGCCGCTCTGAGGTCCGCCTGCACCACCCGACCACGGCCGGGTCCCGCCAGCTCGAGGTTCTCGGTGCTCAGCGCCGCCGCAGCGGCATCGACCTCGATGGCCAGCACGGCGGCGCCGGGGATCTCGTCGAGCACCGCAGCGCCCAGCGCACCGGAGCCCGAGCAGAGGTCCGCCACCTGGGTGGGAGCATCCGGGAGGTGCTCGCGCAGGAGGTCGAGGGCCAGCTCGGTCTCCGGCCTCGGGATGAAGATTCCGGGACGCACCGTGAGCATCAGTCGGCGGAAAGGCGCGCGCCCGAGGATCAGCTGCAGCGGCTCCCGCCGCTCGCGGCGGAGGGTGAGCCGCTCGAGGTCTGCGGAGAAGTCCGCCGGGAGCTCATCGAGCATCACCAGCGGCTGCTCGGTCCGCGCCGCATGGGCGATCAGTGCCCGGGCATCGACGCTCGGGGAAGGCACCCCGGCCGCTCCGAGCCGCTGGGTGGTCTCGGCCAGTGCAGTGCGCAGCCGGGCGCGCAGGTCTCGGGCGTCCATCAGAGCCGTTCCTCGGGGGTGCCCGCGCGGGCATCGGCCAGGCGGGCGTCCCGCTCGGCGGTCCGGGAAGAGGCGATCAGGTCGTCGAGGTCCCCGGCGAGGACCTGGGAGAGGTTGCCGGCCTTGTACCCGGTGCGGTGATCCGCGACCCGGGATTCGGGGAAGTTGTAGGTGCGGATGCGCTCGCTGCGGTCAACGCTGCGGACCTGCAGGCGGCGGGTCGCCGAGGACTGCGCCTCCTGCTCGGCGCGGCGGGCGTCCAGCAGGCGGGTGCGGAGGATCCGCAGCGCCTGATCGCGGTTCTGCAGCTGGCTCTTCTGGTCCTGGCAGGAGACCACCACTCCGGTGGGCAGGTGGGTGATCCGCACTGCGGAGTCGGTGGTGTTGACGCTCTGCCCGCCCGGGCCGCTCGAGCGGAAGACATCGATGCGGAGGTTCGCGGGGGCCATCGCCTCGGCCAGCAGCTCCGATTCATCGGCCTCGTCCGCTTCGGGCAGCACCAGCACGCCGACGGCGGAGGTATGGATCCGCCCCTGGGACTCCGTGACCGGAACCCGCTGGACGCGGTGCACGCCCGCCTCATGCTTGAGATGCGCGTAGACGCCGTCACCCGGCCCGGTCGCCGTGCGAGCCGTGATCGCGACGGTGACGTCCTTGAGGCCTCCAAGGTCGGACTCCGCGGAGGTCAGCACCTCCAGGCGCCATCCCTTGGACTCGGCATAGGCGCGGTACATGCGCAGCATCTCGGTGGCGAACAGAGCGGACTCCTCGCCGCCCGCTCCTGCCTTGATCTCGAGGATCACGTCGCGTGCGTCGTCGGGATCGCGAGGGGCGAGCAGGTCGTCGAGATGCTCGTGCTCGTGCTCGAGGCGGGCGGCGAGCTGCTCGGCCTCTGCGATCAGCTCCTCGTCCCCGTCCTCCAGGGCGATGAGCTCGCGGGCGGTCGCGAGATCCGCGGCAGTGCTCTCCATCCGCGCGGAGGCGGCGAGCACGCTCTCCAGCTCCGCATAGCGCCGACCGACTCGTCGGGCACGGGCCGGGTCATCATGCAGGGCGGGATCGGCCATCGACTCCTGGAGTCGGGCATGCTCGAGGCGCAGCGGAGCGAGGCGATCTGCAGCGTCTTGCTCGCTCATCGGTGCATCTTCCTCTGCGGCCCGGGCTCCGAACCCTCACATGCGACGACGCCGGTGCACGCCCGCAGGCGCGCACCGGCGTCGGAGACGTCGATCAGTTCTTCTTGCCGTAGCGGGCCTGGAAGCGAGCGACGCGGCCGCCGGTGTCCAGGATCTTCTGCTTGCCGGTGTAGAACGGGTGGCACTCGGAGCAGACCTCGGTGCTGATGGCACCGTTGCTCTTGGTGCTGCGGGTGGTGAACGAGTTACCGCAGGTGCAGGTCACCGTGGTCTCGCCGTAAGCGGGGTGGATATCAGCCTTCATGACTCTCCTTGCTCGGGGTCGCTGGGTCGGCGCCCGGCGGGCACCGTGAACCAGAACCGACGTCACAGTCTGCCACGACCAGCCCCTCCCGGGCGAGGGCTGTGGGTGCGGCGTGCGCAACATCGCGTTGCTCAGGTGGAGGCACGCACCTCCAGGCGGTACGGCACCACCCGGTGGGCGCCCTCCCCCTGCAGCGGGACGGAGCCGTCGAGCATCCCGGCGACGAGCGAGACCGTCTCCCGGGCCACCGCCTCGATGTCGATGCTCAAGGTGGTCAGCTCGGGGGTGACCAGCGAGCCGATCTCGAGGCCGTCGATGCCCACCAGGCGCACCTGGTCCGGCACGGTGATCCCGAGCTCGCGCAGGGCCCGCAGCAGACGGACGGCGAGTTCGTCGTTGAAGGCGACGAGCGTATCGACCCCGTCGGCGAGGACCTCCTCGAGGAGCTCCCTGTGTCCCTCCCTCGCATCCACCTCGCGCACCGGCACCTCGCCCTCTGGGACCAGCGGCGAGAGTGCGGCGGCGAGCGCGAGGCAGCGTGAGCGGCCGAGCCCGCCGGTGAGGTCGAGCACCAGGGGTCGGCGAGCACCGGACCGGCCCAGGTGCTCGGCAAGCTCCGCCATGGCGGTGCCCTGCGCCAGCTCGACCACCCCACCCTCATCGAGATGGGAGCGATGAGAATCCAGCTGGACCACCGGCATCCCGCCCCGGCCACGGATGTCGTCGGTGAGCACCCCGTAGCCGACGAGCGCGTCGACCCGTCGCGCCAGGTCCCCTGCCACCTGCTGAGGGTTCGGGGCGTTCATCGCCTCGGCGAGCACCACGTTCCAGCCATGGGGTGCGCAGGCGCGGACCACTGCGGCGCCGAGCTCTGCGAAGTACGAGTTCGAGAGATCCTCCACCACCAGGCCGAGAGTGATCGGGCCCTGCTCGACGAGTCCGCGGCCGAACCGCGAGGGCCGGTAGCTCAGCTCCTTCGCGGCCGCGAGCACCCGCTCCCGGGTCCCCGCGCTGATGCCGGGCAGATCGTTCATCGCGCGCGAGACGGTCTGCCGGGAGACCCCGGCCCGCTCGGCGACGTCGACGATCGTGGCCCGGCGTGGCATGCCGCTCATCGTACCGGCGACTTGAGATCCAACCAGGCCATCTCCTCCGTGGTCAGCTCGACGCCCAGTCCCAGGGTGGACGAGCGCATCTCGGCGATGCTGCGGGGGCCGAACAGGGCGAAGGTCGGGAACTTCTGGTGCAGCACGAAGGCCAGCGCGATCGCCGTGGCCGGAACCCCCCGCTCGGCGCCGAGCTGCTCTGCGCGGGCGAGGCGTTCGAAGTTCTCGTCGCTGTAATAGCAGCGCACCAGCTCTGCATCCGAGCGGTCCTCCGGATGGGCGCGGCCGGTGAAGAAGCCGCGTGCCTGCGAGGACCACGGCAGCAGGGCGATGCCGCGCTCCTCGAACCAGGCCTTGGACTCGGGGTCGGTGGCGTGGACGCAGCCTGCCCACGGCACGTCCAGCGCCTCGGCGAGGCCGAAGTGGTTGGAGACGCCGACGAACCCGGTGCGTCCGTTGGCACGGGCGTACTCGTTGGCCTCGTCCACGCGGGCCGGGGTCCAGTTGGATCCGCCGTAGGCGCGGATCCGGCCGGCGCGCAGGTGCTCGTCCATCGCGTCCACGAACTCCCCGACGGGGATCTCGGGATTGTCGCGGTGCATCATGTAGAGGTCCGCATAGTCCGTGCCCTGACGCTCGAGGGACTCCTCGAGCTGGCGCGTGATCGACTCCGGGTCGCAGTGAGGGGTGTGCGCTCCCTTCGTGATCACGACGACGTCCTCGCGGACCCCGCGGTTGCGCACCCACTGGCCGAAGAGCTTCTCGATGTATCCGCCGCCGTAGATGTAGGCGGTGTCGAAGGTCGTTCCGCCGATCTCGTAGAAGGCGTCGAACATCGCCGATGCCTGGGGCAGGGTCATCTGGTTGTCACAGCCCATCACCAGGCGGGAGATCTGCTTCTCGATCCCCGGGATTCTGCCGTAGGTCATGGCCGGGCCCGTCTGGGCCGAGCCGTGCTCGATCGGGCGTCCGGTGAGGGTCGGGATATCCGCGTCCTCCGCTTCGAAGGGGTACTGCAGCCCGATCTGCTCGCGCCAGGAGTCCAGCGCCCGTGCCTGGCCTAGCGAGTTATCCGCGGTGAGCTCGGGAACCTCTCCTGCTCCGCGTGCTGCCGCGGCGAGCGCATCGGCCTCGAGGGCATATGGAGCGGCGGCCGGCACCTCGATCCGCTGCGGCTGCTCCCCGACCACGTCGAGCTCGATCACCGTCGGCTCCTGCCCGAGAGCCCAGGGATCGGACAGCCGGATCACGCCGCGGGAGCCCGTGATGGTCGCGGACTGCGGATCGGCCAGACGCACCCCGGTGCGCAGGCTCGCGGTGATGTCGCCGGGCAGGGTGAGCTCGGCGGTGGCCCATTCGTCCACCCCCGTCTGGCCGATGGTCCCGCGGCCGGTGACGGTGAGCGGATCGGCGAAGGCTCGGCCCTGTGCGGCTCCGGCGACGAAACGGGCCAGGGACATCGGGTAGCAGCCCACGTCGAGGATGCCGCCTCCGGCGATGGCCGGGTCGAACAGGCGCCCGCTGCGGCCGCCGGTGTCGAAGGCGAAGGACGCATCGACATGGGCGACATCGCCGATCGCGCCCTCGGCGACGAGGTCGAGCACGCGCTGGGTCTGGGGGTGGAAGCGGTACATGTATGCCTCCAGCAGCACCCGGCCGGTGCGTGCGGCCAGATCGAGGAGGGCCATCGAGGTGGCGGCGTTCGGGGTGAGCGGCTTCTCGCACAGCACGTGCTTGCCCGCTTCCAGGGCCATCGCGGCCAGCCGGGCGTGACCGGTATGCACGGTCGAGATGTACACGGCATCGACCTGTTCGGAGGCGAGCACCTCGGCGTAGTCACCGATCAGCGCGGGCTCCGCGAGGGGGAACTCGTCGGCGAAGCTCTGCGCCCGCTCCTTGGAGCTGCTGCCGACGGCGACCAGGACACCGTCCTGGGAGGCGGGCAGCTGGGAGGCGAAGCGACGAGCGATCGAGCCGGGGCCGAGAACAGCCCAGCGGAAAGGGGAGGAATCGCGATGCATGGAGGGGTTCATCCTTCTGAAGGGGTCCGACACTGGACGTGAACGTTCACGAGGGATCACGCTATCCCCTCTTCCCCGTCCTCACAAGCGTTGCCGGGAAGCAGGCCCGGAAGCTCCCGGCCGCAGACGCCGCAGGGCCTGCCCACCATGGTCGGTGGGCAGGCCCTGCGGCGTCTGCGACCTGCGCAGTGACGGGTGACGCCGGGTCAGTCGCCGCTGCGCCCGTTCACGCTCGGGGTGTTCTTCTGGACCGTCACGAGGAACTCGGTGTTCGACTGAGTCTTCTTGACCCGCTCCATGAGTATCTCGAGCGCCTGCTGCTGCTCGAGCGAGCCCAGGACACGACGGAGCTTCCACATGATGGCCAGCTCCTCCTTGCCCATCAGCGCCTCCTCGCGGCGGGTGCCGGAGGCGTTGACATCCACTGCCGGGAAGATGCGCTTGTCCGCCAGATGGCGGGACAGTCGCAGCTCCATGTTGCCGGTGCCCTTGAACTCCTCGAAGATGACCTCGTCCATCTTGGAGCCGGTCTCCACCAGGGCCGAGGCCAGGATGGTCAGCGAGCCGCCGTGCTCGATGTTCCGCGCCGCGCCGAAGAATCGCTTCGGCGGGTACAGCGCCGAGGCGTCCACACCACCGGAGAGGATGCGGCCGGAGGCCGGGGCGGCGAGGTTGTACGCGCGGGACAGGCGGGTGAGCGAGTCCAGCAGCACGACCACGTCGCGGCCCATCTCCACCAGGCGCTTGGCGCGCTCGATGGCGAGCTCGGCCACGATCGTATGATCCGAGGCAGGGCGGTCGAAGGTGGAGGCGATGACCTCCCCCTTGACGGTGCGCTGCATGTCGGTGACCTCTTCGGGACGCTCGTCGACGAGCACAACCATGAGGTGGACCTCAGGGTTGTTGGTCGTGATGGCGTTCGCGATCTGCTGCATGATGATCGTCTTGCCGGCCTTCGGGGGCGCGACGATGAGTCCACGCTGGCCCTTGCCGACGGGCGAGACCAGATCGATCAGCCGGGGAGCGACGCTCTTGGGATCGGTCTCCAGTCGCAGCCGCTCGTCCGGGTACAGCGGAGTGAGCTTGCTGAAGTCCACCCTCTGGCGCGCACGCTCAGGAGGCATCCCGTTGATGGTGTCGACCTGCACCAGCGCCGCGTACTTGCTCTGGTTCCCGCCACCGCCGCCGCTCTTGCCGCGGCGGTTCCGGCCACCGCCATGGTGCTGCTGCGGCTGCTCGACATAGTGGTCCTCGCCGTCGCGCGGCGCCTTGACCTGCCCGGTGATCGCATCGCCCTTGCGCAGACCTGCGCGCTTGACCTGATTCATCGTCACGTACACGTCGCTCGCACCGGGCAGGTAGCCGGTGGTGCGCACGTAGGCGTTGTTGTCGCGGATGTCCAGGATGCCGGCGATCGACATCAGCTCATCGCCGTCGCGGGAGTCACCGCCGTCCTGCTGGCCGCCCTGGGTCGACGAGCCGCCCTGGCTCCGCTGGCCGCCCTGGTGGTGCTGGCCCTGCTGACCGCCCTGGCCACCCTGACCACCCTGGCTGCCCTGACCGTCCTGCTCGTTCGCAGCGCCACGGCCGCGACGCTTTCGGTCGCGGGAACGGTTCCGGCTGCGGGACCGACCGCGACGGTCGTCGTCGTAGTCATCCCCGCCCTGGCGATCGTCATCCTGCTCGCCGGAGCGATCCGGCAGCTCGATGTCTTCGAGCCGGCGGCGCTGGTTGCCACCCTGCTGGTTGCCACCCTGCTGGCCGCCGCTCTGCTGAGTGCTGTCCTGCTGGCCACCGCTCTGCTGGCCGCCGCCCTGCTGGTTGCCGCTGCGCGAACCGCGCTGCTGGTCGCGTCCACCACGCTGCTGACCGCCGCTTTCGCGGCCGTCGTCCTGCTGGCTGCGATCCTGCTGGCCGCGGTCCTGCTGGCTGCGGTCCTCGTGACGTTCTGCAGCGTCCTCTGCACGCTCGTCCTGCTGCCCGCGCGAGGCGGAGCTGCTCGGCAGCTCGATGCCCAGTGCAGGGGCGCCCTCGTCCTGTCGTGCGGCAGCCTGGCTGCCGCGACGGGAACGGGACCGGCTGCGGGTGCCCTGTTCGGCCCGGTCATCGCCGGACTCGCCCAGCGGGTTCTGCTGAGCCTGTTCGGCGGGAGCCTCGCTCCGCGCCGGAGCTGCCTGCTGGGCGGGGGCCTCTGCGGCAGGGGCGGCAGCGGCGGGCGCTGCGGCGGAAGCGGGTGCTGCTGAGGTCGATCCACCCCCGCGGATCGCGTCGATCAATTCGCTCTTGCGCAGCCGACGAGCGCCCTTGATGCCGCGCTCGGCGGCCATGGCCTGCAGTTCGGGAAGCTTCTTCGCCGCAAGGTCTGCGCCGGAAGTGGTGTCGTTCACCCGGGTTCCTTCCTGTCGAGCCGTTCTCGCCGGCTCTGTTCTGGTCTGGATGCCGCGCAACGCCGGGAGCTCTCGGGCTCCGGGTGCTGCAGCGACTGGTCCGAGCAGGGTTGTTCCCCCAGGATGCAAGGCATCTGTGGTCGGCCTGCCGGTGTGGTTCTGGGTGCGTCAGCGGAGGTGCACGGACCTGCGGGGCACATCATGAAGGGTGCGCGAGGACCGTGCGAAGCACTGATCAGGGGACACATCGAGGCGCGGAGTTCTGCGCACAGCATCCACCGGGGATCTGCTGCAGGGTTCAGCGCCGTGCGATATCGCCTGGACGCAGGCTCAACCTACCACAGGGGCGGAAGGGATCTCTCGCAGCCGCACCTCAGCGATCCGCCAGGCTTCGGGGTCCGTGACGAAGCGACGCACCAAGGGGGCGAGCTCTCTGCGATGTCCCGACAGCACCAGCACCGAAGGGCCCGCGCCGGAGACCACTGCAGGGTGGCCCTCACGGCGCAGCACCTTCATCAGCTCAATGCTCTCGGGCATACCTGCGGAGCGCTGCTCCTGGTGGAGGCGGTCCTCCGTCGCGTCCAGCAGCAGCTCGGGAGCGCCGCTGAGCGCGTGCACGAGCAGCGCGGCACGGGAGGCGTTGTGGACGGCATCCTGGTGAGGGACGTGCTCGGGGAGCAGACCGCGGGCCTGATCGGTGGAGAGCGTCGTGCGCGGCAGCAGCACCACAGGGTGCAGCACTCCTTCAGCACAGGCCAGGGACACTGCCCGGGCCGTGTCGCCGTGCATCCAGGAGAGCACCACGCCACCCAGGAGCGCCGGGGCGGCATTGTCGGGATGCCCCTCGAACTCAGTGGCCAGCTGCAGGACAGCCTGGTCATCCAGAGCCCGCGGATCAGAGATCATCCCCCGCGCGAGCAGCAGGCCGGCGATCGTCGCCGCGGCGCTCGAGCCCAGGCCACGGCCATGCGGGATCCGGTTCAGCGCGCGCAACCGCAGTCCGGTCTGGGGAGCACCGGCATGATCCAGACCGCGGCGCAGAGCACGCACGACCAGATGGTCCTCCCCTGCGGGGACCGCACCGGCGCCCTCTCCCTCGACCTCGATCTCGATCGAACCGGTGGTCGCCTCGACCGTCAGCTCGTCACAGAGGTCCAGCGCGAGCCCCAGGGTGTCGAAACCGGGCCCGAGGTTCGCGGAGGTCGCGGGGACCTGCACGGACACTCGCGTGTTCTGGATCCTCACAGGCCGATGGCCTCCGCTGCGGCGGCGATGTCGACCGGCACGACGGTCGGCGTCAGGTCGTGCTGGGTCAGGGCGGTGTCGGTGTCCTTGAGTCCGTTGCCGGTGACCGTGATCGCGATCGTCGCCCCGGCCGGGACCAGCCCTCGCTCGGCCTGCTGCAGCAGGCCGGCGACGCCGGCCGCAGAAGCTGGCTCGACGAAGATACCGACCTCGCCGGCGAGGAGCTTCTGCGCATCGAGGATCTGCTGGTCGGTGACGGCATCGATGAGACCACCGGAATCGTCGCGCGCGGTCACGGCGAGGTCCCACGAGGCCGGCGCGCCGATCCGGATCGCGGTGGCGATCGTCTCGGGGTCGCTGATCGGGTGGCCCGCCACGAACGGTGCGGAGCCGGCGGCCTGGAAACCCCACATCTGCGGCAGCGACTGCGTGATGCCTGCCTCGCGGTACTCGCGATAGCCCATCCAGTAGGCGGAGATGTTCCCCGCGTTGCCGACCGGGAGGATGTGGATGTCCGGAGCCCTGCCCAGGGCATCGCCGACCTCGAAAGCGGCGGTCTTCTGGCCCTGGAGCCGATAGGGGTTCACGGAGTTCACGAGCTCGATCGGATGCTCTGCGTCCAGCTTGCGGGCGATCTCGAGGCAGTCGTCGAAGTTGCCGTCGACCTGGATGAGCTTGGCACCGTGGACCACTGCCTGGGCCAGCTTGCCAGCAGCGATCTTGCCCTGCGGCAGGAGCACCGCACAGGTCAGGCCCGCGGCGGTGGCGTAGGCGGCGGCCGACGCGCTGGTGTTCCCGGTGGAGGCGCACACGACAGCGGTCGCACCGTCGTTCAGCGCCTTCGTCATCGCGGAGACCATTCCCCGGTCTTTGAAGGAGCCCGTCGGGTTCATCCCCTCGACCTTGATGTGCACGTCCGCGCCCACGGTCTTCGACAGGGTGGGCGCGTGCAGCAGCGGGGTGCCTCCCTCCCCGAGGGTCAGCAGGGTGTCGTTCGCGGTGAACGGGAGGTGCTCGAGATATTCGGCGAGGACGCCGCGCCACTGGTGTGCCATTGGGTCATTCTCCTTCGATGCGCAGGACGGAATCGATGCTGAGCACCGTGGCAGTGGAGGAGAACACATCCAGAGAGGCGGTCATCGCGGACTCGAGCGCACGATGGGTGCTGATGCCGATGTGGGCACGGGCCTGCTCCCCCTCCTCTCCGCGTTCGTCCAGCAGCTCCTGGTGGATGGTCGAGATCGAGATCCCGTAGCCCGAGAGGGTGCCGGCGATCTCAGCGAGCACACCGGGGCGGTCCTGCACGGTCAGGGAGACGTAGAACGCACTGCGCAACTCCTCGAGCGGGATCGACTCGAGCTCGGCGTAGCGGGACTCCCGCGGTCCCACTCCCCCATGGACCCGGGCGCGGGCAGCGGAGACGACGTCGCCGAGAATCGCGGAGGCGGTCGGTGCACCGCCTGCACCCTGTCCGTAGAACATCAGGGAGCCGGCGGCCTCTGCCTCGATGAACACCGCGTTGTACGCCTCGGAGACCGAGGCCAGGGGGTGGTGGTCGGGGATCAGTGCCGGGTAGACACGGGCTGAGATCCGCTCGCCGCCCTCCTCCTCGATCCGCTCGACGATCGAGAGCAGCTTGATGGTGCGTCCCATGCGGGCGGCTGCGGTGATGTCCTGCGCGGAGACGGCGGTGATGCCCTCGCAGTGCACGTCCGCGAGCCGGACCCGGCTGTGGAAGGCGAGCGAGGCGAGGATGGACGCCTTCGCCGCCGCGTCGTGGCCCTCGACGTCCGCCGTCGGATCAGCTTCCGCATAGCCGAGCTCCTGGGCGTCGGCCAGGGCGTCCTCGAAGCTCGCCCCGGTGCGCGTCATGGCGTCGAGGATGAAGTTGGTGGTGCCGTTGACGATCCCGAGCACGCGCTGGATGCGGTCCCCCGCGAGGGACTCGCGCACCGGGCGCACCAGCGGGATCGCGCCGGCGACCGCTGCTTCGAAGTAGAGGTCCACGCCATGGGCGTCGGCCGCTTCGTAGAGCGAGGCACCGTCCTGGGCCAGCAGCGCCTTGTTGGCGGTCACCACGCTGGCTCCGTGGATCATCGCGTCCAGCAGCAGCGTGCGGGCCGGCTCGATGCCGCCCATCACCTCGACCACCAGATCCGCCTCCCGCACCAAGCGGGTCGCGTCGTCGGTGAGGAGGGCCGCGGGCACGTGCTCTCCGCGGTCCCGGCCGAGATCGCGCACGGCGACGCCGATCACCTCGAGCCGAGCCCCGATCCGGTGGGTGAACTCGCTGCCCTGCTGGGAGAGCAGGCGCAGCACCTCAGAGCCGACGGTCCCGGCGCCGAGGACGGCGACTCGGAGCGTCGGCAGATCCGGGGACACCGGGCTGCCTGAATGGTGCAATGACATCTGCGAGGTGGTCCTTCCACGGGGTCCGACGGATCGGCGGAGGCGGGCCCCCGCACTGTATCCGAGGGGGAGGGCGCTCCGTGACCCTGCATGAACGATTGCGACAGCCGCCGGAAGCTCAGCCGACGTCGAGGCCCAGCAGGTCCTCCTCCGTCTCGCGACGGATGAGGGTGCGGATCTCACCATCACGGACCGCGACCACCGGCGGTCGCGGGACATGGTTGTAGTTCGAGGCCAGTGAATAGCAGTAGGCACCGGTGACGGGGACCGAGATCAGGTCGCCGCGGCGGACGTCGCCGGGCAGGTACTCGTCCTTGACCACGATGTCGCCGCTCTCGCAGTGCTTGCCGACCACGCGGACCACCTCGGGGGTGACGTCGGAGACCCGACCGGTGAGCAGGCACGAGTAGTCGGCGTCGTAGAGGGCGGTGCGCACGTTGTCGCTCATACCACCGTCGACCGAGACGTAGAGGCGGTGATGAGGGCCGCCGAGGCGCACGTCCTTGATGGTGCCCACGGAGTAGAGCGTCTGTGTGGAGGGGCCGGCGATCGCGCGGCCGGGTTCGAAGGACACGTGGGGCACGTCGAGCTCGAGCTCGAGGCACTGCTTCTCGACGATCCGGGCGATGCCGTTCGCGAGCGCTTCCGGCGTGGCCGGCGTGTGCTGGGTGTTGTACATGACGCCGAAGCCGCCGCCGAGGTCGAGGTTCTTGATGGTGTGACCGAGCTCGTCCCGGACCTCGGCGACCAGCCCGAGCACGCGGCGTGCGGCGACCTCGAAGCCGCCGGTGTCGAAGATCTGGGAACCGATGTGGGAGTGCAGGCCGATCAGGTCCAGCTGGGGTGCCTCGAGCACGCGACGCACCGATTCCAGGGCGGCGCCTCCGGAGAGGGAGAGACCGAACTTCTGGTCCTCGTGCGCGGTGGCGATGAACTCGTGGGTGTGCGCCTCCACACCGGTGGTCACCCGCAGCATGACGGCAGTGCGCACGCCGAGCTGCTCGGCGAGCGCGTTGACGAGCTCGATCTCTTCGAGCGAGTCGATGACGATACGGCCTACCCCTGCCTCGAGGGCGCGGCGGATCTCGCCCTCGGACTTGTTGTTGCCGTGCAGCGCGATACGGGCAGCGGGGAATCCAGCACGCAGCGCCACGGCGAGCTCGCCGCCGGTGCAGACATCGAGGCCCAGCCCGTCCTCCTGGACCCAGCGGGCCACCGCCCCGCACAGGAAGGCCTTGCCCGCGTAGTAGACATCGGCCCCGGCATGCGCGTGGAACGCCTCGGCGAAGGCATCGCGGAAGGCCCGGGCCCGGTGGCGGAAGTCCTCCTCGTCGAGCACGAACGCAGGGGTGCCCACCTCTTCGGCGATGCGGTGGACGTCGACCCCGCCCACCTCGACCGCGCCCTGTGCATTCCTGGAGGTGTTGCGCGACCACAGCCCATCGATCAGGGTGTTGACATCGGTCGGATAGGGCAGCCAGGTGGGGGCGGCATCGTTGCCATGAAGGGCTCCGGCTTCGTGGGCGCGCATATCTGCTCCTGGTCTCGCACTCTCCCGCCCCGGCGGACGTGCCGAAGGGTCGCGCCATCGGCGCCCTGCCGAGGGTAGGCGCGCCACCGCGCACGGCGCAGGCGCGTCCGGTCCGCGAACGCCCCTCCGGGCTGTGCCCGTCCAGCCGGCTCAGAGCTGTGCCCATCCAGCCGGCCGGGATCCTCCACGCCGGTCAGAACCCCAGCTCACCGGCAGGCTCAGGGCCTTCCGGCGCGACGGGGTGAGTGAGCGCACTTGATAGTGTCGAGATATCGGCGCGGGAGCCCTGTCCGTCGCTCTCGGGCGACGACAGCCCCCTCGCCTCCTCACCCGACTCGACGCGAAGGAGACCCGATGCCCTCAGCATCCTCGACTCAGGGCGGGCACCACCAGCTGGTGGTGGTCGCCAACCGGCTGCCGGTGGATTCACGCACGCTTCCCGATGGTGCCACCGAGTGGGTGACCAGCCCCGGCGGCCTGGTCACGGCCATGGAGTCGGTGATGCGCAACGTCGACTCGGGGGCCTGGGTGGGATGGGGCGGCTCCCCGGGAGACGCTCCGGACCCGTTCGACGCGGATGGGATGAGCCTGTACCCCGTACGGCTGGACCAGCAGGACATCGAGCGGTACTACGAGGGGTTCTCCAATGGCACCCTCTGGCCGCTCTATCACGACGTCATCGTCGAGCCGGAGTTCCATCGCGGCTGGTGGGACACCTATCTCTCGGCGAACCGGCGCTTCGCGCAGACCGCGGCCCAGGTGGCGGCCGAGGGCGGGATGATCTGGGTGCACGACTACCAGCTCCAGCTCGTGCCGCAGATGATCCGGGCCTCGCGCAGCGACGTGCGGATCGGATTCTTCAACCACATCCCCTTCCCCGCCGTGGAGCTGTTCTCCCAGCTGCCCAAGCGGAACTCGGTGCTGCGCGGGCTGCTGGGCGCCGACCTGCTGGGCTTCCAGCGCGAGAGCGATTCGCTGAACTTCGTGGCGGCGGTGCGCAAGCTCCTGGGCTACCACGTCGAGGGGAAGACGATCTTCGTGCCCGGCCTCGGCGCCGCTCCTGTGCGCGAGGTACAGGTGCAGACCTTCCCGATCTCGATCGACTCCGCCGCCGTCTCCGCCCTCACCGAGGACCCGGAGATCCGGGAGCGTGCCGCGCAGCTGCGCCGAGACCTCGGCGAGCCCGAGAAGATCGTGCTGGGAGTGGACCGCCTCGACTACACCAAGGGCATCCGCCACCGCCTCAAGGCCTACGGCGAGCTGCTCGATGACGGGTCTATCGATCCGCACGAGACGGTCATGATCCAGGTCGCCACTCCGTCCCGGGAACGGGTGGAGGCTTACCGCCAGCTGCGCGACGAGATCGAGCTGATCGTGGGCAGGATCAACGGCGAGCATGCCCCCATCGGCCGCCCCGCCGTCTCCTATCAGCACCACTCCTTCGATCGCCGCGACATGACCGCGCTGTTCATGGCTGCGGACGTGGTGCTGGTGACGGCGTTGCGCGACGGCATGAACCTGGTGGCCAAGGAGTACGTCGCCTCCCGGCCCGACCTCCAGGGGGTGCTGGTGCTCAGCGAGTTCGCCGGCGCCGCCGACGAGCTGCGTGCCGCGGTGCTGGTGAACCCGCATGACATCGACGAGCTGAAGGCGGCGACGCTGCGGGCGCTGGCGATGCCGCCCGAGGAGCAGGAGGAGGCGATGCGCTCCCTGCGCCATCAGGTGATGGAGCAGGATGTGCAGGCCTGGGCGCACAGCTTCCTGCAGCAGCTCGAAGAGTCCCGGACCCCGGAGCAGAAGACCACCCCGGTGGTGCACCTGAGAGGGGACAAGACCAGCGCGGACGCAGAGATCGAGACGGCGCTGAAGGACTTCACCGAGGTGCCGCGGCTGCTGATCGCCTCGGACTTCGATGGGGTGCTCGCACCGATCGTCGCCGATCGCGATGCGGTCCAGCCCGACTTCCCTTCGCTCACCGCGCTGCGCGAGCTCTCGGAGCTGCCCGGCGTCGCGGTCGCCCTGGTCTCGGGGCGGGCGCTGGCCGACCTGGACGCGCTCACCAACATGCCCAGCTCGGTGGTGCTGGTGGGATCCCACGGTGCGGAGGTGGGGGCGCTGCCGCCGTGGATGCAGGCTGAGGTGGTCGACAAGACGGCGCTGGCGATGACTCCGGAGAAGGAGGACCTGCTCGCATCGATCACGGCAACCCTGCGCAGGATCGCCCGTGCCCATCCGGGCACGGAGGTCGAGACCAAGCCGACGGCTGCGGTGCTGCACACCCGCAATGCCAAGGGCCGCGGCGCGATCAACGCCACGGAGTCCGCGCTCGAATACGCGACGACCCTGCCGGATGTCACCGTGACGCCGGGCAAGGAGGTGGTGGAGTTCGCCGTCGTCCACACCTCGAAGGGGGTGGCCATCGATGCCCTGGCCCGGGCGAGCGCCGCCGACGCGTGGCTCTACCTGGGTGACGACGTCACCGACGAATCCGTCTTCGCCCAGCTCGGCGCCCATGATGTGGGGCTCAAGGTGGGCGGCGGAGACACCGCGGCCACGTTGCGGATCTCGGACACCGAGGCGGTGCGGGGCGTGCTGCAGCGGCTGCTCGCGCTGCGGGGCGAGCAGAGCTGATCCTCAGCGGAACAGAGAAGAGCCGGGACGCCGTCTGCTGACGACGTCCCGGCTCTTCATTCTGGTGCCCGCGACAGGATTCGAACCTACGACCTTCTGCTCCGGAGGCAGACGCTCTATCCACTGAGCTACGCGGGCCGACCACGGAAGTCTAGCAACACCTCTCGCCCGGGGTCGTCCTCGGACACTCCGCAGACGGTCGGTGTGAGCGGGACCTCACCGCAGCAGCGGCAGCTGGGCCCCGTGCAGAACGGCGGAGGGATCCGCGGCGATGCGCAGCCCGCTCGGAGCGGCGCCGGAGCGTACCAGGAGGTCGCCGACAGCGGCGATCATCGCCCCGTTGTCGGTGCACAGCGCCGGCGGTGGGATCCGCAGCTCGATGCCCGCCGCGTCGCACTTCTCCTGCGCCACGGCGCGCAGCCGAGCATTCGCGGCGACGCCGCCGACGATGATCAGGGTGTCCAGATTCCGTTCCTTCACGGCCCGGAGCGCCTTCTTGACCAGCACGTCGACCACGGCCTGTTCGAAGGAGGCTGCGATGTCTGCGACCGGCACCGGCTCTCCCGCCCGTTCGAGGGTCTCGACGGTCCGAGCCACCGCAGTCTTCAGCCCGGAGAAGGAGAAGGTGAACGGCGCGTCCTTCGGCCGCAGCATCGCGCGGGGGAAGGAGAACGCGGTGGGGTCCCCCTCGACCGCGGCACGGGAGATCGCCGGGCCACCGGGATAGCCGAGTCCCAGCAGACGCGAGACCTTGTCGAAGGCCTCGCCGGCAGCGTCGTCGAGGGTGTCGCCGAGGTGCTCGATGGGATCGCGCACCAGATCCCCGACGGCGAGGATCGAGGTGTGACCACCGGAGACGATCAGCACGATGCTGCGCTCGGGCAGCGGGCCGTGCTCGAGGGTGTCGGCGGCGGCGTGTCCGGCCAGGTGGTGGACGCCGTACAGGGGCTTGCCGAGCGACCATGCGATCGACTTCGCGGCGGCGAGGCCCACATGAACTGCAGTGGCGAGGCCCGGACCGGAGGTCACAGCGACGTGGGTGATGTCCGACAGCTGGATGCCGGCGTCCTCGACGGCGATTCGCAGGGTGGGGACCACCGCCTCGACGTGGGCACGGGCGGCGATCTCGGGGACCACTCCCCCGAAGTCAGCATGCTGGGCGGCGCTCGAGGCGAGACCCTGCCCCAGGAGGACTCCGTCGGAGACGAGGCCGAACCCGGTCTCGTCGCACGAGGACTCGATCCCGAGGACGATCGGGGACCCGGAGGTCGTCACCGCAGGATCGACATCGGGTTGGAGTAGTTGCCCGCCTCGTCCATCTTCGCGAAGTGCAGGTGGCAGCCGGTGGAGCGGCCGGTCGAGCCGACGTAGCCGATGGTGTCGCCTGCGCCTACGGTCGCACCCACCGAGGTGTTGAACCCCTGCAGGTGGTAGTAGCCGGTGACGACCCCGTTGCCGTGGTCGATCTTGACCCGGTTGCCGGAGGCGTGGTGGTACTCGACCGCGACGACGGTGCCGGACTTGGCCGCGTGCACCGGGGTACCGCAGGAGGCACCGAAGTCGACGCCGTCATGGCCCTTGTAATAGCCGAGAACGGGGTGGACGCGGCCGCCGTAGCCGGAGGTGATCGTGCCGTTGACGGGACGGACGTAGCCGGAGCCGCCGATGGGAGCCGCCGCGCCGGAGCCGTCGACCTCGACCGCCTCGGGTTCGGGTTCGGGCTCAGGGAGGGAGACCTCGATGCCGGTGCCCTGCTCTGCAGGCTCCTCGGCGGCGGCCTCGTCGGACGCGGGAGCGGTGCGCTCCTCGGAGCGGCTGGCGCCGTCCTCCTCGGTGCGGGTCTCGACCGCAGCATCGACGGTCGCGGCGGCCTCGGCGGCGGGCAGCGCCACCGGGGCGATGGCGGCAGCGGGCTGCGCGGCGACGGCAGCGGGCTGAGCCTGCGCCACGGTCTCGCCCTGCGGGGCGGCCTCATCGATCCCGGCCGCGGCGGCAGCCAGCGGAGCGGCGATGGTGGCGGTGGCCAGGACTCCCAGGACACCCGCCTTCAAGGCACCCGAAGAGAGTGCAGAATCGCGATGGGTCCCTCCGACTGCGCGGTGCTTGCGCACTGCTGCGCGTCCGTCGGCGCGATGATTCGCCACGTGTTGACCTCTTCCATTGCGACTGCGTAGTTCCCGTTCAAGCCTCTGTCCGAACGCGACGCCGGACAGGGGAAGTACGCGTCGCCGAACAACCTCGACCAAACTACGTGCCGCTCGGGGCGCCCGACGAGCAGGTCAACCGGGTCATTGCCAAGTTTTTGCCGAGATGCCATAAAGGTTGCCCGATCTTGACGCGAGGGCGCCCAGCCAGGGGTTCGCATCACGTCCGGAGGCTCGGGAGTGCCCCGTGCGTCACATTCCGGCGCGGCACCCGTCGCTGCGGTTCCTGCCGCTGCGATACCCGCCGTCACGCGCCGGGTGCCGGGCCGGTCGCAGGTCCCCACCTGCCCGGCCGTTACCCGGAGGGATCCAGGCAGCGCCGTCTAGAGTGTCCCCATGCCGACCCCGGACAAGACAGCAGCCACCGGAAACGCCCCCGTGCGCGTGGTGGTGATCGAGGACGAGCCCACGATCACCCGTGCGATCGCCGACCGGCTCACCGCCGAAGGGTGGGAGGTCTCCACCGCCCTGGACGGTCCGTCCGGAGTGCGGACGGTGGCCGAGGTGCGACCCGATGTGGTGGTGCTGGATGTGATGCTCCCGGGCTTCGACGGGCTCGAGGTGTGCCGCCGGATCCAGGCCGACGAGCCGGTCCCGGTGCTCATGCTCACCGCGCGCGACGACGAGACCGACATGCTGGTGGGCCTCGGCGTGGGCGCGGATGACTACATGACCAAGCCCTTCTCGATGCGCGAGCTCGTCGCCCGCCTCAAGGCGCTGCTGCGACGGGTGAGGCGCGCCGGTGCACCGGCCCCCACCGAGGCGGAGAAGCAGGAGGCTCTTGAGTTCGGGGACCTGGTCATCGACCGGGCCGGCCGCAGGGTGATGCGCGCTGGGGCCCCCGCCCATCTGACGCCCACCGAGTTCGATCTGCTGCTGTGCCTGGCTGGAGCGCCCGGCACCGTCCTGACTCGCGAGCAGCTGCTGGCGGATGTCTGGGACTGGGTGGACGCGACCGGAACCCGCACCGTGGACTCCCACGTCAAGGCGCTGCGCCGCAAGCTCGGCGCCGACCTGGTGCGCACGGTCCACGGAGTCGGCTACGCCCTGGAGATCCCCGAGGACCCGGAGGCGGGCGCGGAGGCTCCGGGCACGAGTGCAGGGACCACACCGGACCTCTCCTCGATGGCGACCCCCAACCTTCCCACCGACGGCTCGTGAGCTCCCCCCGGGGCGGGGTGCCCGGCTCTTCTCGGCGCCGCGTCCCCGAGCGGCTCGACGTGCGCCCCCTGGATCGTTTCCGCTCCTTCAAGGTCAAGCTCGGCATCCTGGTCGCGGCGAGCGTGAGCGTCGCAGCGCTGCTCACGCAGGTGAGCATCCGTGCCGGCATCGAACCGCTGCTCGCGCTGCCCCTGGTGGTGATCGCCGCGCTGGTCTTCACCCAGCTGCTGGCCCGCGGCATGACCTCGCCGCTGCGCGAGATGACCGGCGCCGCCCAGGCCATGGCCCGCGGCGACTACAGCCGAGAGGTGCGCACCAGCAGCCGCGACGAGGTGGGTCAGCTGGCCGCAGCGTTCTCCACGATGGCCTCTGAGCTCGAGCAGACCGACCGGATGCGCCGGGACCTGGTCGCCAACGTCTCCCATGAGCTGCGCACCCCGGTCGCCGGGCTGCGCGCGCAGCTGGAGAATCTCGTGGACGGGGTCACCGAGCCCGACCCCGCCGCTCTCGAGGTGGCGCTGAACGAGACCGAGCGGCTCTCCCAGCTGGTGGGCCACCTGCTGGATCTCTCCCGTCTGGATGCCGGGGTGGTCGAGCTGGATCTCGAGGCCGTCGAGCTCACTCCGTTCCTCCACGAGGTGGTGGACGCCGCGTCCCTGGCCTCGGGCGGCCGCGACGTGAGGTGGATCGTCGAGGTCGATCCTCCCGACCTGTCGGTCGCGGCGGATGCGGCCCGCTTGCATCAGGTCATCCACAACCTGCTCGAGAACGCCGCCCGGCACTCCCCCGTCGGCGGTCGGATACATATCTCCGCGGTGCGCACGGGAACGGACCGAGGGGTGCGGATCGACGTGCACGATGAGGGCCCGGGCATCGCGCGCGAGGACCGCTCCCGCGTGTTCGAACGATTCCAGCGAGGGGGCTACGCCGACTCCTCGGGAGGCACCGGCCTGGGCCTGGCGATCGCCCGATGGGCGGTGGGCCTGCATGGCGGCACGATCGAGGTGCTCGACGACCCCCGCAGCCGGGACGACCAGGACGGCCGCTCCTCGCTGATCCGAGTTGTGCTCCCGGGGGACGCGCCCCTGGTCTGACAGGGTGATCCTGGCCTGACAGGGTGATGTCAGGCACCTCACCCCCTCTGTTCCTGCCGAGGAGGCGGCGTCCGCGCACGTCGGGCACCGTCTGCCGTTAGGCTGAGCCCATCCGTATCTCTCGACCGTGAGAAGGCTGGCGATCTCAGAGTGTCACAGCAGACACAGGACTCCGATTCTGCGGAGTTCGGCCCGAATCAGTGGCTCGTGGACGCGCTCCGCGAGCAGTGGCGTGAGGATCCCTCGAGCGTCGACCCGAGCTGGGCGGAGTACTTCTCCACCCACACGGTGAACGCCGAGCCCTCGGCCCCTCCCGAGTCCTCCTCGAGTACCGACTCCCCCTCGAGCTCCTCCGAGACGTCGACGACGACGCCTCCGAAGAGCTCCGAGAGCTCGCCCGTCGCCCAGGAGCAGGACGCTTCTGCCGCGAAGGCATCCGCCGCTAAGGCCGATCCCCCGCCGGCGCAGCCCGCCGAGGCGGCGTCTGCAGCGGCCTCCCCTGCCCAGTCCTCCCCGTCCTCCCCGTCCTCCTCGTCGGCCGCAGCTCCAGCGTCCGCCTCCCAGCCCGCGAAGGAATCCCCTGCCGTGAACGACCATCCCGCGAAGTCAGCCTCCAAGGCACCGGCGGTCTCCACCACCTCGGACCGTCCCGCGAAGGTCCCCACCACCACGTCGCAGATCCCTGCCGTCGAGCTGCGCGAGCCCGAGGTCGTCAAGCTGCGCGGCCCTGCCGCGGCGATCGTGCGCAACATGGCCGAGTCCCTCGAGGTGCCCACGGCCACCTCGGTGCGTGACGTGCCGGTGAAGCTGCTGTTCGACAACCGCATCGTCATCAACAACCATCTCAAGCGCCACCGCGCCGGCAAGGTCTCCTTCACCCACCTCATCGGCTGGGCGATGATCGAGGCGATCACCGAGATCAACGACATGAACAACGGCTTCGATGTCGACGAGAAGGGCAAGCCGCTCCTCCTCAAGCGGGAAGACATCAACTTCGGCCTCGCCATCGACATGCCACGGCCCGACGGCTCGCGCGGCCTGGTGGTGCCGAGCATCAAGGCAGCCCAGCGCTTCGACTTCCGCGGCTTCTGGAAGGCCTATGAGGAGGTCGTCAAGAAGGCCCGCGCCGGCAAGCTCACCATGGACGATTTCGCGCACACCACGGTGTCGCTCACCAACCCGGGAGGCATCGGCACCGTCCATTCGATCCCGCGGCTCATGCAGGGCCAGGGCGTGATCGTGGGCGTCGGGGCGATGGACTACCCCGCCCAGTTCCAGGGCGCGAACCCCGCCACCCTCGCGGAGCTCGCGATCTCGAAGGTCATGACGCTGACCTCGACCTACGACCACCGCATCATCCAGGGCGCCGCCTCGGGCGAGTTCCTCAAGCGGATGGGCGACAAGCTGCTGGGCAAGGACGGCTTCTACGACCGTGTCTTCGTCTCGCTGCGGCTTCCGTACCAGCCGGTGCGCTGGGTGCCGGACAACCCCTTCAAGCACACCACCTCGGAGCGCCTGGCCCGGGTGATGGACATGATCCATGCCTACCGCGTGCGCGGGCACCTGATGGCGGACACCGATCCCCTCCAGTACAAGGTGCGCACCCACCCGGATCTCGATGTCGAGACCTATGGCCTGACCCTGTGGGACCTGGACCGCACCTTCCCCACCCGTGGGCTGGGCGGCAAGGACGAGATGTCGCTGCGGGACATCCTCGGGGTACTGCGCAATGCGTACTGCCGCACCATCGGTGTGGAGTACATGCACATCTCCGACCCGGAGGAGCGTGACTGGATCCAGCAGCAGATGGAGACTCCGCGCAAGCCCTTCGACAAGACCGAGCTGACCCACATCATGGATCGGCTCAATGCGGCGGAGGCCTTCGAGACCTTCCTGCAGACCAAGTTCGTGGGCCAGAAGCGCTTCTCGCTGGAGGGCGGCGAAGCCGTCATCCCGATGCTGGATGCCGTCCTGCATGGCGCCGCGCACAACGGTCTCGAAGAGGTCTGCATCGGCATGTCCCACCGAGGCCGCCTCAACGTGCTCTCGAACCTCGCCGGGAAGAGCTACGGTCAGATCTTCCAGGAGTTCGAGGGCAACTACGGCAAGAAGCTCGGCTCCGGCGACGTCAAGTACCACCTGGGCACCGAGGGTACCTACACCTCGCATGACGGCGAGTCCACCAAGGTGTACCTCGCAGCGAACCCCTCTCACCTGGAGGCCGTGAACCCGGTCCTCGAGGGCATCGTCCGCGCCAAGCAGGACCGTCTCGAGCGGCCCGAGGAGTTCCCGGTGCTCCCGGTCCTCGTGCACGGTGATGCGTCGTTCGCTGGCCAGGGAGTGGTCACCGAGACCCTCAACCTCTCGGAGCTGCGCGGTTACCGCACGGGCGGCACCATCCACGTGATCATCAACAACCAGATCGGTTTCACCACGCTGCCGGACTCCTCGCGCTCCTCGTACTACTCCACGGATGTCGCCAAGTCCACGCAGCTGCCGATCTTCCACGTCAACGGCGACGATCCGGAGGCCTGCGTGCGGGTCGCCGAGATCGCCTTCGAGTTCCGTCAGAAGTTCCAGCGCGATGTCGTCATCGACATGGTCTGCTACCGCCGCCGCGGGCACAACGAGGGGGACGATCCCTCGATGACCCAGCCCGAGATGTACAAGCTGATCTCGGAGAAGCCCTCCACGCGCAAGCTGTACATGGAGGCGCTGATCGAGCGCGGAGACCTCACCGAAGAGGAGACCGAAGGGCTGGTTCGCAACTTCCAGGATCACCTGGATGAGGCGTTCGCCTCCACGCGCGGGGGCGCTGCGAGCTCTTCGGACACGGACACGGTCAATGGCCTGGAGCTGCCGGACGCTCAGCAGGACGCTGCGGAGCCCGAGGAGGTGCGCACCGCCCTCGATCCCGCCGTGCTCGAGCAGATCGGCAAGGCGCACACCGACATCCCGGGTTCGTTCACCGTCCACCCCAAGCTGATGACGGTGCTCCAGCGCCGCACGCAGATGTCCACCTCCGGCAAGATCGACTGGGCCTTCGGCGAGCTGATCGCCTTCGGCTCGCTGCTGCTCCAGGGGCATCGGGTGCGACTGGCGGGCCAGGACTCCCGACGCGGCACCTTCGTGCAGCGCCACAGCGTGCTCATCGACCATGAGAACGGTGACACCTGGACCCCGCTGTCCTACCTCTCTGACGACCAGGCTCGCTTCAATGTCTACGACTCCTCGCTCTCGGAGTTCGCGGCACTGGGCTTCGAGTACGGCTACTCGGTCGAGAGCCCGAACTCCCTGGTGCTGTGGGAAGCGCAGTTCGGCGACTTCGTCAACGGCGCGCAGACCATCATCGACGAGTTCATCTCCGCCTCCGAGCAGAAGTGGGGCCAGAACTCGAGCGTGGTGATGCTGCTCCCGCACGGCTACGAGGGCCAGGGACCGGACCACTCCTCCGCCCGCATCGAGCGCTTCCTGCAGCTGTGCGCGGAGGAGAACATGCGGGTGGCGGCCCCGTCGACCCCTGCGAGCTACTTCCACCTGCTGCGCAAGCAGGCGCTCGCAGAGCCCAAGAAGCCGCTGGTGGTCTTCACCCCGAAGTCGATGCTGCGCAACAAGGCAGCGGTGAGCGGCGTGGAGGACTTCACGACCGGGACCTTCGAGCCTGTCCTGCCGGACACCACCGTGGACCCGGCCGGGGTGCGTCGCGTGCTGATCGCCTCCGGCAAGGTCTACTGGGACCTGGCCGCCCGCCGCGAAAAGATGGGCACTACCGACACTGCGATCGTCCGCGTCGAGCAGCTCTACCCGCTGCCCAGCGAGCAGCTGAAGAAGGCGCTGGACGGCTACCCCGACGCCCACCTGGTGTGGGTCCAGGAGGAGCCGCAGAACCAGGGCGCCTGGAGCTTCATGGCGATGAACTTCGCGGTCGAGGTCGGTCGCACGCTGCGGGTCGTCGCCCGAGCGGCCTCCGCCTCCCCCGCCACCGGCTCGAACGCGACCCACAAGGTCGAGCAGGAGGATCTGCTCGATCGGGCCTTCGACGCCTGATTCCTCGCGGGTCACGGGTTCGCCCGTGGCCCGCGACGCGGTTAGTGTTGACGCCGTTAGTGTTGAGGTCCCCGTCCCCGTCCAGGAGGTCCCGGTGCCCACCGTGCCCATGACGCTCGCCCCGCATCCGGAACCCCGGATCCGCATCATCGCGCTCGGAGACGAGCTCCTCGCCGGGGTCGGTGACGCCCGCGCACTGGGCTGGCTCGGACGAGCGGTGGCCAGCGAGCAGGGTGCGGACAGCCGCATCGACGTCTTCACCGCGGCACTGCCCGCGCAGAGCTCCGCGGACCTGGCCGAGCGCTGGGACGAAGAGGTGCAGCGTCGCTTCTCGACCCAGGGGCAGGCCGACGGATCGATCGATCATCGGGTGGTGGTGGCCATGGGACGCGGCGACGTCGAGGCGGGGATCTCCCTGGCCCGCTCGCGCCTGAACCTCGCCAAGATCCTCGACGGGCTGGAGCGTCTGCGGATCCCCGCGTTCGTGGTCGGCCCGCCGCCCAGCCGCGACCCGGGGACCACGAGCTCCGTCCGTGAGCTCTCCGCAGCCTTCGAGGACGTCTGCTCCCGTCGTCGGATCCCCTTCGTCGACACCGTCGGCGGTCTGACGGGTCACGACCAGTGGGAGAGCGACCTGTCCCGCTCACCGGGCGACCATCCGGGGCAGACCGGCTACGGGCTGATGGCCTGGCTGGTGCTGCACGCCGGCTTCGGCTCCTGGCTGGGCACCTCATCCTGACTCACCCGCCCCTGAGCAGGGACGAGGCCGAGTGACCTCGGACTCAGCAAAGTTCATGCGCCCCCTCCGGGAGACTCCAGGGGCGGCGTGATGTGGCACAATCGTCGGGTTCCCCCGGGCGAAGAAAGGAGATCGTGATGAGCAAGCGAGGACGCAAGCGCAAGGCTCGCCGCAAGAGCGGCGCGAATCACGGCAAGCGCCCCAACAGCTGACCGTGACGTCGCCACGAGCGACATGACGAAGGGCCCCTCCCATCGCGGGAGGGGCCCTTCGTCATGCCTGCGCTCGTCATGCCTGCGTCGGCGCCCGAAGGCAGTCTCTTCGCGGCGGCGCCACTCTCCGTCAGTCGGAGTCGGGATACGTGCGACGGGTGGTGGTCGAGCTGGTGGTGATGCGCACTGTGCTGCCGTCGACCTCGGTGCGGGTCACCGAGACGGTCCGGCACTGCACGGCGATGCGCTCGCGGAGCTCGGAGGGTGCGCGATCCGCACAGCTGCGGCGCACCAGCTCCTTCACCCGGCGCACCTGCTCCCACTCATCGGCGCATTCCGGGCAGTCCACGGTGTGGCGCTGCATCTTCTCCACCATCTCCCGGGGAAGCTCACCGTCGAGCGCCTCTTCGAGCCCGTAGCGAAGATCCCGTCGCGGCCGCTGCCCGGCATCCTCACGCCCTGCGTCGTCGCTGTCACGCCCTGCGTAGTCGCTGTCGCTCATCGTTCCTCCTCCCGATCGTCCGACGAGGTGATCGTCTGGTCCCGCACATCCGTCTCGGCTTCCGTCGTGGCGCCCGGCCCGGAACCTGCCCCTGTATCCGACCCGGTGCTCGACCTTGTGTCCGACCCGGTCTCCGTGGGGTCCTCTCGCAGGAAGCCGCTGCGGTAGGCATAGTCGGAGAGCTGCTCGCGCAGCTGTCGGCGCCCGCGGTGCAGGCGCGACATGACCGTGCCGATCGGGGTGTCCATGATCTCGGCGATCTCCTTGTACGCGAAGCCCTCCACGTCGGCGAGATAGACGGCGATGCGGTAGTCCTCCCGCAGCTCGCCCAGCGCATCTTTGACCGCCGAGTCGGGGAGGCTGTCGAGCACCTCGGTCTCCGCCGAGCGGAGACCGCTGCTGGTGTGGCCCGCGACCTCCGCCAGCTGCCAATCCTCGACCGTGTCGGTCCAGGCCTCCTTCGGCCTGCGCTGCTTCTTGCGGTAGATCGAGATGTAGCCGTTGGTCATGATCCGGTACAGCCAGGCGCGCATGTTGGTGCCCGGGGTGAACCGATCACGAGCACGGAAGGCCTTGACGAAGGTGTCCTGGACCAGATCCTCCGCGTCATGCGGGTTGCGAGTCATCCGCAAGGCGCCGCCATAAAGGGAGTCCAGGTGCGACAGCGCCTCGGTCTCGAAGTCGAAATCCTGCACGTCGTCAGGGGCTGGGATCGTCGGCGCCCGGTCAGCCTCAGGGGGGCCTGCCTCGGGCGGGCCGGCCTCAGGGCTCGGGGTGGCATCAGTCTGGATCATCGTCCTCCAACCTACGCCACGGGGCCGGGTCGGAGCGTGCTCGAGCACAGTCACGGACATACATCGTCTCCTCTCCCGGCATCCGCCGGAGTCTCGCGGGATCGTCAGGGGCGGCCAAGTCCGTCCCCTCCATGCACCCGGTGCAACGCAAGAGGCCCGGCGGATGTTCCCTCCGCTGTAGTCTGGACGCCGGTGAGCTGCCCGACACGGCCGGCTCACCGGACCTGCTGACACCCGTCAAGAACGTGAGGACACCATGGCCCTGGTCCGCCGCATCGCACGACCGCTGCTCGCCGCTCCCTTCATCTTCGAAGGTGTGCGCACCGCACTCCACCCCGAGCGGGAGATCGATGTCTACCCGCAGGCCTTCGACGCGGTCGATTCTGCGATCGCCAAGAGCTCAGCGCCCGGCTTCGTCGATGCGCGCACCGTGATCCGCGCTGCCGGCGCGGTCGCGGCCGGCGCCGGCGTCCTGTACGCCACCAACCGTTACCCGCGCGCCGCGGCGGCGACGCTGCTGTTGACCACCTCGATCGGCTGGGCCGGACGCAAGAAGGTCTGGGAGCTGCGGGGCGAGGAGCTGACCCATGAGGTCCAGTCGATCCTCACCGACGCCGGGCTGCTCGGCGGCGTGCTGCTGGCAGTGGTGGATCACGATGGTCGTCCTTCGCTGGGCTACCGCGCGAACAAGTTCGTCGAGCGCAGCCAGAAGAAGGCCGCTGCGACGCAGCGTGAGCTCGAGAAGAAGGCCGACAAGCTGGAGAAGAAGGCGAAGGGCGCAGTGCAGACAGCACAGAAGCAGCTCTCCGTCCAGCAGGGTTGACCTTGATGGCTTCCGAGGTGCTGTGGAACGCACCTGTTGCTGACGAACCCGTCGACGCGCTGGTGCGGGTCCCGGGATCGAAGTCCCTGACCGCGCGCTGGATGCTGCTGGCGGCCGCCGCGGACGAACCCTCGACGCTGCGTGGCGCCCTGGTCTCCCGCGACACCCGGCTGATGCGCGATGCGCTCGAGCGACTCGGCGCGGTGCTGGTGGTGCAGGACGGCTCCCTGCAGGTGACACCGCTTCCGCCCCCTGCCGAGCATCCTGCCGACCCGATCGAGATCCACACGGGTCTGGCGGGGACGGTGATGCGGTTCGTGCCGATGCTCGCAGCCCTCCATCACGGAGACGTCCGCTTCACCGGGGACGACGCCGCGCTGCAGCGTCCGATGGATGCGGTCATCGACGCCCTGCGGCAGCAGGGCGTCGAGATCACCGAGCACGGACAGCCCGGGCATCTGCCTCTGACCGTGCACGGCACCGGGCGCCTGCGCGGCGGCCGGATCGAGGTCGACGCCTCTGCCTCCAGCCAGTTCGTCTCCAACGTGCTGCTGGTCGCCGCGCGTGCCGAGACGGATGTGGAGCTGGTGCACGTGGGCCAGGTGCTGCCCTCGCTGCCGCACATCGAGATGACGCTGGAGACGATGCGTCAGGCCGGGATCCAGGCCTCTCATCGCATCGACGACCAGGGTCGGCACAGCTGGAGCGTGAGCGCCGGGCCTATCCGACCGGTGCAGGTCTCCATCGAGCCGGACCTGTCGAACTCCGGCCCCTTCCTGGCCGCGGCGATGGTCACCGGCGGCACGATCGCGGTTGACGACTGGCCCGAGACCACGACCCAGCCGGGGGATGCCTACCGGGAGCTGCTGAGCCGGATGGGCGGTGAGATCTGGCGTGAGGACGAGACGCTCTGCGTGAAGGGCACCGGGAAGATCCGTGGCATCGACGCGGATATGTCCGCGGTCGGCGAGCTGGTGCCCACCATGGCGGCGCTCTGCGCTCTCGCGGACTCTCCGTCCCGGCTGACCGGAGTCGCGCATCTGCGCGGCCACGAGACCGATCGGTTGAAGGCCCTGGCCACTGAGCTGTCGAAGATCGGGGCACGCACCGTCGAGCTGGAGGACGGGCTGGAGATCCACCCGGGGCCGCTGCATGGCGAGGTGTTCGAGAGCTACGAGGATCACCGCATGGCCACTGCCGGCGCGATCATCGGGCTCAGGGTTCCGGACCTGCGGGTGGTCAACATCGGCACCACCCAGAAGACCCTCCCCGACTTCGTCGGGATGTGGCTGGCGATGCTCCACCCGGAACCGGCGGTGGACGACGCGTGAGCCGCTCGGCCCGCGAGTACGACGAGAGCGATATCCGCGTCCGCCCCAGCAGGCGCGGCTCGCGGCCTCGTACCAAGGACCGGCCCAAGCATGAGGACGCCGTCACCGCCCGCGTGGTCTCCGTGGACCGCGGGCGGTGGCGGACGATCGTCGAGGAGGGCACCGGAGCGGAGCGCGCGGTCACCGCGATGCGTGCCCGTGAGCTCGGCCGCTCCCCCATCGTTCCCGGCGACCTGGTCGGCCTGGTCGGGGACATCTCTGGGCGTGATGGGTCGCTGGCCCGCATCGTGCGCATCCAGGAGCGCAGCTCCTTCCTGCGCCGCAGCGCCGATGACGACGACCCGACCGAGCGCCCGCTGGTCGCGAACGTCGATCTGATGGTGATGGTGACCGCTGTCGCCGATCCCGAACCGCGCGGCGGCATGGTCGACCGCTGCCTGGTCGCGGCTTATGTCGCCGGCGTCGATGCCCTGCTGGTGCTCACCAAGACCGATCTGCGCTCCCCCGACTCGTTCCTCACCGCCTATGCGCCGCTGGGGCTCGATCATGTGCGGACGCGACGGGAGTTGCCCGAGGAGGCGGCCGAATCCGGGCGTCCCGGGCAACCCGGGATCGTGGGCCTGGAGGAGCTGCGCGAGCGGCTCTCCGGGCGGGTCAGCGTGCTGATCGGGCACTCGGGCGTGGGCAAGTCGACGCTACTGAATGCCCTGGTCCCCGGTACCGACCGGGCGATCGGAGTGGTCAACGACGTCACCGGCCGGGGCCGCCACACCTCCTCCTCAGCGCTCGCGATGGCGCTGCCGGAGGACGACGGCTGGGTGATCGACACTCCCGGCGTGCGCTCCTTCGGGCTGGGCCATGTGGACCCCGAAGAGCTGCTGGAAGCCTTCACAGACCTCGCGGAGCTCGCCGAATGCTGCCCCCGTGGCTGCACCCATCTCGAGGACGCGCCGGACTGTGCTCTGGATGCGCTGGTCGAAGGCGGCAAGGCGGGAACCGCCGGTCCTGCCCGTCTGCTCTCCTACCGGCGCCTGGCCACCGCGCTGCGCAAGAACGATCCCTGGGAGCTGTGAACGCAGCGCGGAGAAGCCGCCGCTGCGCCGCGCAGGTGGCTTCCCGAGGGTCCGCGTCGCTGCGGGAAGCAGGCGGGCACGGGTCGTAGTGTGGGCGCATGTCGAGTCGATTCGCCGATGACCTGCGCCTGGCCCATGTGCTCGCCGATGCCGTGGACCAGCTGACCATGTCCCGCTTCAAGGCACAGGACCTCGAGGTCTCCACCAAGCCGGACCTCACCGAGGTCACCGATGCCGACCGCGCCGCCGAGCAGCTGGTGCGCTCTCAGCTCTCGCGCTCACGCTCCCGGGATCAGGTGATCGGTGAGGAGTTCGGCTCCACCGGTGCGTCGCCGCGTCAGTGGGTCATCGACCCCATCGACGGGACCAGCAACTTCGTGCGCGGCGTGCCCGTCTGGGGCACGCTGATTGGCCTCATCGAGGATGGCCGCCCCGTGGTGGGCCTGGTCTCTGCGCCAGCGTTGAACCGGCGCTGGTGGGGCGGCGAGGGCGCAGGGGCGTGGACGGGCTCGCGGATCAACAGCGCCTCTCGCCTTCAGGTCTCCTCCGTCGACTCGATCGAAGAGGCCTCGCTGTCCTACTCCTCCCTGCACGGCTGGGCGGATCAGGACCGGCTCCCGCAGATGCTGAACCTCATGCAGCGCTTCTGGCGCACGCGCGCCTATGGTGATTTCTGGTCCTACATGCTCGTGGCGGAGGGCGCGGTGGATGCGGCCTGCGAACCGCAGCTCGCCCTGCACGACATGGTCGCGCTGGTCCCGATCCTCACCGAGGCCGGCGGCCGCTTCACCTCGCTCGAGGGTGAGGACGGCCCCTTCGGCGGCAGTGCGGTGGCGACCAACGGTCGCCTGCATGAGGAGATCCTCGAGGCGCTCGCGGCCCGCGACTCCTGAGGACGCGAATACTGAGTTTTCCGCTCCTGGTCCGGGCGGGAGATCCGAACGGGCGCCCACGGAGTCAACCTCGTCGCGGCGACCGCGGCGTCCACGCGGGGACCTTCGTCATCGGGCCCCAGGCCGTCTCGGTAGACTCGGGGCACTGTGCCCCCGAACTGTGAAGGGAATCCTTCTCCATGACCGTCAAGCGCGTCGCCCTCCTGACCGCAGGTGGCTATGCCCCCTGCCTGTCCTCCGCCGTCGGCGGTCTCATCGAGCGGTACACCGAGCTCGTGCCCGACGTCGAGATCATCGCCTACAAGCACGGCTACTGGGGCCTGCTCTCCGGCGAGAAGATCGTGGTGGACGACGAGGTGCGTGCGAAGGCCGGCCTGCTGCACAACTACGGCGGCTCCCCCATCGGCAACTCCCGCGTGAAGCTCACCAACACCGCGGATCTGGTCAAGCGCGGCCTGATCCAGGAGGGCGAGAACGCCCTCGAGGTCGCGGCGAACAAGCTCAAGGCCGACGGCGTGGACGTGCTCCACACCATCGGCGGCGACGACACCAACACCACGGCCGCGGATCTCGCGAAGTTCCTGCACGAGAACGGTCACGAGATGCAGGTCGTGGGCCTGCCCAAGACCATCGACAACGACATCGTGCCGATCAAGCAGTCGCTCGGTGCGAAGTCCGCCGCAGAGCAGTCGAGCATCTTCGCGCAGAACATCATCGCCGAGCACGGCTCGAACCCGAAGATGCTGATCATCCATGAGGTCATGGGCCGTGCCTGCGGCTACCTCACCGCACAGGCGGCCGAGTACTACCAGACCTGGCACTCCCAGCAGGAGTGGCTGCCCGGGATCGGGCACCGCGCCGAGCGCTGGGACGTGCACGCCGTGTTCCTGCCCGAGCTGAAGCTCGACATCGAGGCCGAGGCCGAGCGCCTCAAGGTGGTCATGGACGAGGCCGGCTGCGTGAACATCTTCCTCTCCGAGGGTGCGGGCATCCCCGAGATCGTCGCCGAGATGCAGGCGCGCGGCGAGGAGCCCGAGAAGGACCCCTTCGGCCACGTCAAGATCGACACCATCAACCCCGGCCAGTGGTTCGCGAAGCAGTTCGCCGAGAAGCTCGGCGCCGAGAAGGTCATGGTCCAGAAGTCCGGCTACTTCTCCCGCTCCGCGAAGGCGAACCCCGAGGACATCCGCCTGATCAAGTCGATGACCGACTACGCGGTCCAGGTCGCTCTCGAGGGTGGCTCGGGACTGATCGGGCACGATGAGGAGCGCGGGGATGTGCTGCGCGCCGTCGAGTTCGAGCGGGTCGCCGGGCACAAGGCCTTCGACATCTCCCAGCCCTGGTTCCATGAGGTCATGGAGCGCACCGGCCAGAAGATCGTCGCGGCTGAGAAGCACTGAGCCTCTCCATGATGTCCGGGCGGAGATCCTCATGAGCAGCTCCCGCCCGCGCGTGCGCACCTGGCGCCGCACCCTTCGCGCGCTCGCCCTGACCGGGCGGGCGCGCGATGCGCGTCTCGGGGCCACTGAACCCGCCTGGTCCGGTCCGGAGACGGGCTCCCCCGACCCGACTGTCCATCACCTCGGGCCCGGACCGGGCGCCACCGCGCTCAAGGCGGACCACGGCCCGCTCGCCCCACCGCAGCTGCTGAGGCCCAGTCAGGGGCGGCTCGGCGACTGCTGGGTGATGGCCTCGATGCTCGCGATCCATGAGACGGCTCCGGAGCGTCTGCGTGCTCTCCTCTCTGCCGAGGAGGAGGGCATCGTCACGGTGCGGCTGCCCGCGGTGTCGGTCCCGATCCGCGTGGATCGGATGCTGCCGGTCGATGAGCAGGGGATCTTCCAGTACGGCCGACGGGACGGCGCGAACCCGGGCTGGGTGGGCGTGCTCGAGAAGGCGATCGCCGCCCATGTGGCCGGGGACTACCGCTTCCTGCAGCGCGGCTTCGCCCGTTTCGGCTTCGAGCTGCTGCTGGGCGAGCGGGTCCACTCCCAGCTGCGGATGCCGAGCGCCGCGCAGATCATCACCTGGCGCGACGAGGGGCGGGCGATCGCCGCCTCCACCCATCCGCTCAGCTCGCGTGTTCCCACCGCCGCCGGCCCGTTGCCCCGCAACCATGTGTTCGCGGTGGTCGGCGCGGATGCGCGCAGCGGTCATGTGCACCTGCGGAATCCCTGGCGCCCTGATCAGCTGCTGGTGCTCGATGCCCGCAGCTTCCGCCGCGGGTTCCTCTCGGTGGATGTGACCGCGCCGCTGCGGTGAGGCTCCACGGGGTGCCGGAATCGGACGGATGACCGGCGGGATCTGAACCCGTCACCTCCACGGCGCAGCGTGAGGAGCCGTTCAGCGTCCTGCTGCGTCGAGCCAGGCGTCGGCGATCAGGCGGTGCCCCGGCGGGGTGGGGTGCACGCCGTCCTCGGCGATGCTCTGCGGGGTGTGACCTGCCGCGAGGGCCGTGGCGAGCACCTGCTCGAGATCCACGATGCGGTGGCCGTGCTCCTGCGCGAGCCGGCGGATGATCGCCACCTTGCCGTCGAGGTCGCTGTGGATCCGCGTGCGCTCCTCGTCGATATCCGCGACGAACGGGATGATCATCAGCACCGGTGCCTCCGGCACCGAGGCGGCGAGCTGCGCGAGGAGGTGGCGGTAGCCCTGCTCGAACGATTCCTCGGTAACATGCTCACCCCGGGTGAAGCGGTGCCAGGAGTCGTTGACGCCCACGTAGATCGTCACCAGGTCGGGGGTGAGGTCCAGGCAGTCGGGGCCGAATCGAGCCTCGAGGTCGGCGACCTTGTCCCCGCCGATCCCGCGGTTGATCACCGTGGAGGTGGGCTCGTGGGCCGCGAAGTGCTCCGCGAGCAGACGGACGTAGCCGTGGCCGAGCTCCTCGGGGTCTTCTCGACGGCCGGCATCGGTGATCGAATCGCCGATGAAGAGCAGGGTGCGGGATGCGGGGGCGGTGGGCGCGGTCATGGCGGACATCGTGCCAGAAATGCGATTCGGATGCTCGAATGATCTGCGACCACTCGCCGCGACACGTCCAGCACTGTGCGGGTCGCGCAGTGCAACGGCTGGTGCTATCGCGACGTCGATACCCGGATCGGTGGCGTTCGGGGTCTTCAGCGACGGCTCTGACGAGGGCGATAACGATGCCGAAGGCGATGCCGATGCCGATGCCGATAGCGATGCCGCCGAACACCCCACCGTAGACTCGCCTTCGACCGCTTGCGCGTCCGATGCCGATCCCGGCTCACGACTGTTCCGCCCCGGATGACTCGTAGGAGTCCCGGACGACTCGTAGGAGTTCTGTGATGTCTGCCCTCACCCTGCCCGCGCTCCCGTTCCCGCTCGAACCGTCGCGGGTGCCATGGGAAGTTGTCGGAGAGGACGAGCTGCGGGCCACCTCCGAGGCCAGAACCGACATCTTCATCGCGCCGTTCCCCGGCGCGGAGCCCACGCTCGATGCGGGGACGCTGTTCGGTACAGCGCCGGAGGGCGACTTCCAGCTCAGCGCACGGGTCACGGTCGGCTTCCACTCGAAGTTCGATGCCGGGGTGCTGATGCTCTGGCACGACGAGGAGCACTGGGCGAAGCTGTGCTTCGAGGCCGCCCCGGACGGCAGCACGACCGTGGTGTCGGTGGTCAACCGCAAGGTCTCCGATGACGCGAACGCGATGATCGTCGAGGGCGAGCAGGTGTGGTTGCGGATCAGCCGGATCGATGGCATCTACGCGTTCCACAGCTCGTTCGACGGTCTGCGGTGGGACATGGTGCGTCTCTTCGCCCTCGACTCCCCCGCTTCTCTGCAGATCGGCTTCGAAGTGCAGTCGCCGACCGGCGAGGGCTGCGACGTCGTCTTCGACCAGATCTCTTTCACCGCAACGCGCCTGGAGGATCAGCGCGACGGCTCCTGAGCGCGCCCGGCAACATGCAGCCAGGTCTCTGAGCCGGCCGGGGCTTGCTGAGGCCCGCTGCAGCGTCCTCAGCGCGACGGGCCCCGGGCTCCGCACCTCCTGCGTCTATCGAGCCGCAGAGCATCGCCCAGCCTCTGCCTGGGGGTGGCCGTGACGAGGTGCTGATCGGCGAGGTGCGAAGGGTCCAAGTCCTCGTGCCGAACGGACTCTGCCAGGCCGAGCTGCGTCTGCAGAGCCGAACCCATCTGCTCTCACCGCACTTGGCCGCTCGTCGCCCCGGTCGACACCGAGAGCCTGGCCTGGGTCAGCCGGTGGACAGGAAGGTCAGACCGTGCGAAGGCGGTCCCCGCGATCGAGCATAAAACTAGGGCCCCTGATCAGCATTTCTGCTGGCCAGGGGCCCTATCTCGTAGCGGGGGCAGGATTTGAACCTACGACCTCCGGGTTATGAGCCCGGCGAGCTACCGAACTGCTCCACCCCGCGTCGACATGTGTAACTCTACGACCCCCTCGCCCCCACGTCCAACCGAGAGTGGTCGAACGTGTGCCATGACACGTTCATAGGCCGTTCACCTGCCTGGACGCCGGAACGCCCGGCCGGATCCGGCGTGGGCCGGCGCCGGTCGGGCGTCCTGGGAGGGATGGTCAGCGACGGATCAGCCGCCCCCGCCATCGGAGGGCTGGGCCGGCACTCCGGTGCCGCCGAGCTCCTTGTTCGCCTCGATCGCACGGTTCAGCGCATCACTGAGACGTGTCTGCGCGTCGCCATAGGCGGCCCAGTTCCCACTGGCCATCGCAGTCTCGGCATCCGTGACCGCGGTGTCCATATCCGTGAGGGCTTGGTCCAGGCGCTCCTGAGCGGTCCCGGCAGCGGGCGGCGGGGCCTGCTGCCCTTCCTCACCCTCGGCCGGAGCCTGCTCGCCCTCATCGACAGTGCCGTCACCCGTCTCGGTGTCAGCAGTGCCGGAGGGTGCGTCAGGGTCGACGACCTCGGCATCACCGGCGTCGGCGCCCGAGTCACCGCCGAAGACGAGGTCCAGCGCCTCGTCGAGCGTCGGCGCGAAGCCGATCTTCTCGCCGAAGGAGACCAGCACCATCTGCAGCAACGGGTACTGGGTACCGCCGCCGGTCTGCGAGGACTGCAGATAGACGGGCTGCACGTAGAGCAGGCCGCCGCCCACCGGGAGGGTGAGCAGGTTGCCGTTGATGACCTCGGAGTTTCCGGACTTCAGCAGGTTCAGCGCCTGGGAGACGTTCGGCTCCGCGTTGAAGGTGGCCTGCACCTGGCCAGGGCCGTTGACCGGGTTCGAGGCCGGCAGCACGAGCAGCGTCATGTCACCGAAGCTGTCGGCGGGGTTCCCTTCGGCGTTCCCGGTCTCCGAGTCCACGGCGAGATAGCCCGTGAGCACGTTCTGGCCGTCGGAGGGGATGAAGCTCGAGGAGAGCATGAACCGCGGGTTCTCCGCGTCAGGCATCTGCATCGTGAGGTACATCGGCGGCTGCGGGGCCTGCTGGCCCGTGGTGCCATCGGTGTTGGTCGGCGCCGGGACGGTGGGATCCGGCGGCACCTGCCAGAAGTCCTGCTGGGTGAAGAAGTCATCCGCGTCGGTGACGTGGTACGTCGACAGGATCTCGCGCTGGGACTTGAAGTAGTCCGCGGGATAGCGCAGGTGCGACATCAGATCGCCGCTGATCTCGGAGGCCGGGCGCAGCGCCTCCGGGAACACCTCAGCCCAGGCCTTCAGGATCGGGTCCTCGGTGTCCCACGTGTAGAGGGTCACCGAGCCGTCGAAGGCGTTCACGACCGCCTTGACGGAGTTGCGCATGTAATTCGCCGAGCGTTCACGGTTGGCGGCCGTGTTGTTCGGATTGGTCTGGGAGTCGTTGACCGTCTGGTCCAGATCCACAGACTGGGCGTACGGATATTCCGTGGTGGTGGTGTAGCCGTCGACCACCCACACCAGCTGATCATCGACCACGGCCGGATACATCTCGGAGTCCAGCGAGAGGAACGGTGCGACCTCACGGACCCGATGCTGAGGGTCGCGGTCATAGAGGATCTGTGACTCCTCGTTGAGGTAGTTGGAGATCAGAATGTTGGGATCGCGGAACTTGATCGCGTACAGCAGCTGGTTGAAGAAGCTGCCCACCGCGGGCCCACCATCACCCTGGAAGGTGTTGTAGACCTGGTCCCCGCCCTCCTCGTCATCGGTGCTGCCACGCTGGTAGTCGAACTCCTCGGGCTCGCTGCCCTCAGGAGCGCCGACGACCGAATAGTCCGGGGAATGGCGACCGAAGTAGACGCGCTCCTCGTGCTCGCTGAACGCGCCGCTGCCCGGCACGCCGGACTGCAGGAAGCTCGGCTCGCCATCGGCGTTGCGACGGTTGCCGTAGGCGGCGGCGGTGCCGTAGCCGTGGGTGTAGATGACGTGCTGATCCACCCAGGAACGATCGGCGAGACCGAACTTGTCCGGCCGCAGCTCACGAACGCCGATCACGGTGTCCTGCAGCTCGCCGTCGATCTCGTAACGGTCCACGCTGAGCACCTCGTCGAAGCCCCAGTACTGGCGGTTCGCCTCACGCTGCTCGAAGGTCGGCGAGATGATGTTGGGATCCATCAGTCGGATCTGCGCGGTGGTCGAAGCATCCTCACGCAGCGCCCCCGGCTCAGCATCGGTAGTGGCCGTGTACGGGACCTCGTTGACATCGTCGAGGTTGAACGCGGTGCGAGTGGCGTCGATGTTGTTCTGGATGTAGGGCTGCTCGAGCGCACGCTCGTTGGGCTGGACCTGGAACTGTTGGATGGCCCACGGGTAGAGGTTCCCGACCACCAAGGTGGAGAGGATCATCAGGCCCGCGCCGATCGCGGGGATGCGCCAGTCGGAGCGGAAGATCCACACCACGAACATCGCCGCCACCACGATCGAGGCGATCGCGAGGATGGTCTGCGCGGGCAGGATGGCGTTGTGGTCCGCGTAGGAGGCGCCTTCGAAGCGTGTATGGACGGCAGTGAGCAGGTCATAGCGCTGGAACCAGTGGCCAGCGCCGAGCAGCAGCACATAGATCGTGGCCAGCACTCCGAGATGCCGCCGTGCGGACCGGGTGACCTCGAGCCCGCTGTCCTGACCCCAGCTGACGCCGCCATAGATGAAGTGACCGATCACGGCGCCGACGATCGAGACCAGCAGCACGAACTGCCCGAAGGAGATCAGCATGTCGATGAGTGGCAAGGTGAAGACGTAGAACGAGATGTCATTCTCGAAGATCGGATCGACCTGGCCGAAGTCCTGGGGGTGCAGGAAAAGCTGCACGTCCTTCCAGCCCCGTGACAGAGCCAGCCCGCCGAAGGCACCGATCACGACCGGAGCACCGTAGGTGAGCCCACGGCGCAGCGGATCCACGGCGGCGCGGAACTGCTCGAGCGCCTCCTGCTCACGAGTGACCGGCGGGTACACGGGACGCCTGGTGTAGGCCATGCGCAGGCTGAGGAACAGCGGGACTGCGAACACGATGAAGCCGACCAGGAACAGGAGCGCCTGGGTGATCCAGCGGGTCATGAGCACATCGGTGAACTCGAGCTGGTCCATCCAGAGGTACTTGGTCCAGATCTCGGAGGCGAGGACCAGCAGGACGATCAGCAGCGCGAGGATGCCGATGGTGATCGCCAGCGGCGAGATCCGCCGGGGACCGCCAGAGCTCGCGTCAGGGGCCGGTCGTGGGCGCGGCCGTGGCATGTCGCCGAACGGGGCGGAGAAACTCACAGATAACCTCAGGTGCCTCGGTGCCGGAGCCCGTGATCACATCGCCTGCTGGGCAGGGGACGAGACTCCGGTATCCGGGTACAGTGTGGTGCCGCCGCGAGACGCGACGGTCCACCCATTCTGTCAGGCCGAACCTGTGAGGGACCTCTCGATCCGATGACGACTCCGGCCCCGGACCCACTCGACGCCTCCACCGCCGCGCTTGCCGCTGCGGTTCTCGAGGTCGCCCGCCATGTGGAGGGCAGCGTTCTGCCCGCACCACGCCTGTTCGCCCTGGCCCGCAGCGCGGAGCTGATGGCAGCCTCCCCGTCGCTCGCCGCGCTGCTCGGCGCGGCAGACGGCGAAGCCGGCGCCCCCGACGATCTCCATCTCACGCCGATCGATCTCGACGACGGCTCCCCCACCGCGGCTGATCCGCTCGCCGTGCTCGAGTCGGCGCAGTGGCCGGAGCTGGCTGCGGGCGGGGCGATCGTCTGCGACCTCGCACCGTCCGCGTGGAGCGCCCGCGATGACGAGAAGGACCAGAAGCTGCCCAGCGGCAGCTCCTTGCGAGTGGTCGTGGCTGCGCTGGCCGACGGCACCACCTGGTCTGCGGTGCAGCGCAGCGACAAGGACGACTACGTCCTCGGCGCCGCGCTGCTGCCGGAGATCTCCCAGGCTCTCGTCCAGACCCTGCAGGCCGCCGACTGAGACCGGTGGTGAGTCGAGCTCAGAAGACCGACGCATAGGAGTCGTCGTTCGACCCCTCCTCCACGGTCGTCGCCTCGTCGTCTCCGGTCGATGTGTCAGCCTCGACTGCCGTTCCCGCGGGCAGGACCTCCCCGGTGTTCGGATCCATATCGGGCACATCCACCGACCGCAGAGGGCGGGCGAAGCTGGTGCTGCCGAAGGTGAGGTCGTGGCCGATTGCCTCTGCCTGGATGTTCAGAGAGTGGCGGGCGGTGTTGTCCTCACCGGTCCACTCGGAGGTGTTCAGCCGGCCGGTGACGATGAGCGGCTGACCCTTGCGCACCGAGGCGAGCAGGTTGCGCGCCAGCTGTTTCCGAGCGAACACGGTGACGAATTCGGTCTTGCGGTCGGTGAAGTCCTGCGCGGACGAGTTGTAGTAACGCCCGGTGACCGCGACCCGCACCTTGGCGGTGACGGATCCGTCGTCCTGCGGATGTGAGGTGGGGTCGGCGGTGGCGTTGCCCATGATGGTGGTCTGGATATCCCGCATGGCGGTGTCCTTCCTCAGGTACCGGGACTTTCCCGGCCTCGGCTCCCTGCCGATGCCCTCAGCGTCGCGGTCGCGCCCCGTCGCTTCCAGTGCAGAGCGATTCCTGTGGACGAAGCGGCTCTGTGGAGGAACGGTCGGGCGGGAGTGAGGTGCGGACAGCGCAGCGGCCGGCCCCTCCGTGGAGGGACCGGCCGCTGTCATCCCGGACACGGGCCGGTGACGGCCCGCGCAACGAGGTGGATCAGACGCTGAATCGGATCCGGCACTGAGTCGGATCCGACGCCGAGCCGGATCAGGCGCTGGTGCTGATCATGCGCCGGAGCAGGTCAGGCCTTGGGGATGACCAGGCCGGAGGCGTTGCTCGTCGCGTTCTCGAACCGCGCCTGAACATCGGCCCAGTTCACGATGTTCCAGACCGCCTTGACGTAGTCAGCCTTCACGTTCTGGTAGTCCAGGTAGAAGGCGTGCTCCCACATATCGAGCTGGAACAGCGGGATCGTTGCGACCGGCACACCGTTCTGCTGATCGTAGAACTGCTCGATCACGAGGTTCCCGCCGAGCGGCTCGTATGCCAGCACAGCCCACCCCGAGCCCTGGATGCCCAGCGCCGCCGCGGTGAAGTGCGCACGGAACGCATCGAACGAGCCGAAGAACTCATCGATCGCCTGCGCGAGCTCACCGGTGGGCTTGTCGCCACCCTCGGGCGAGAGGTTCTTCCAGAAGATCGAGTGGTTCGTGTGACCACCGAGGTTGAACGCGAGGTCCTTCGAGAACTGGTTCACGGTCCCGAAATCATTCGCCTCGCGAGCCGCGGCAAGCTTCTCCAGCGCCGTGTTCGCGCCCTTGACGTAGGTCGCGTGGTGCTTGGAGTGGTGCAGCTCCATGATCCTGCCCGAAATCGAGGGATCCAGCGCGCCGTAGTCGTAATCGAGATCAGGAAGCGTGTACTCCGCCATGTGGATCATCCCTTCGTCGTGTGGTGCGCGGGGCCAGCTGGTGCGGGACCCGCCGTGCCATCCATCCTGCCACGATGGACTGCGAGTTGGCAGGGTCGCCAGCATCCGCCTCTTCCCCAGCACGGAGTACGGCCGACGCGCGGCGGCGTGTGGGCCCTGCGGGCCACAATGGGTCAATGGCCCTGTCTCGCCGCGCTCTCCCCTCGTTCTTCTCTGCTGCCACCGCGACGTGGTTCGCCGAGTCGTTCGAGTCGCCCACCCCAGCGCAGTCGGCTGCGTGGGAGGCGATCGAGCGCGGTGATGACACGCTGGTCGTCGCACCGACCGGCTCGGGCAAGACTCTCGCCGCCTTCCTCACCGCGATCGATCGCCTGGCGACGTCACGCGCCGAACGGCAGCCGACCATTGCTGCGAATACCGGATCCGGGCGCGGCCTCACCCGGGTCCTGTACCTCTCCCCCTTGAAGGCCCTCGGCGTCGATGTCGAGCGGAACCTGACCTCGCCCCTGGTGGGCACGGCACGGGCGGCGGAGCGGCTGGGAACGCCCCGCTCCGCGATCAACGTGGGCGTGCGCACCGGGGACACGCCGGCCGCCGAGCGTCGGCGGCTGATCTCCCATCCCCCGGAGATCCTGATCACCACTCCCGAGTCACTGTTCCTGATGCTCACCTCCCAGGCGCGCGAGACGCTCCGCGGGGTGGACACGGTGATCCTCGACGAGGTGCATGCGGTCGCGGGGACGAAGCGGGGCGTGCACCTCGCACTGTCGCTGGCCCGGCTCGATGCGCTGCTCGAGGCGCCTGCCCAGCGCATCGGGCTCTCCGCCACCGTCGAACCGGTCCAGGAGGTCGCCGATTTCCTCACCGGCTCCGGCCGTGTCCGCGAGGTGACCGTGGTGAGACCGGAGTCGACCAAGCGCTGGGACATCACCGTGACGCTCCCGGTGCGCGATCTGCAGGCGATCGAGCCTCCCGCCGATGCGGTCGACGACGAGGACGTGTCCGGCACCATCTGGCCGCATGTCGAACGTGCCGTGCTCGAGGAGGTCCTCGCACATCGTTCGACCATCGTCTTCACGAACTCCCGCAGCCAGGCTGAGCGCCTGACCGGCAAGCTCAACCGCCTGCACGCGCGGCGGTCCGCCGCCGATGGAGCCCCGGAGCCTGCTGGAGATGAGCTCGAGGACATCGCCCGCGCCCATCACGGCTCGATGTCCAAGGAGGTGCGCGCTGGGATCGAGGAGCAGCTGAAGTCCGGGACGCTGCGCTGCGTGGTCGCGACCTCGTCGCTCGAGCTCGGGATCGACATGGGCGCGGTGGACCTGGTCCTGCAGGTCGCCGCGCCGATGTCCGTCTCGAGCCTGCTGCAGCGGGTGGGTCGCGCGGGACATGACGTCGGTGCGGTCTCCCACGGTTCCCTGCATCCGTTGCACGCCGCAGATGTGCTGCGCTCCGCCGTCGCGGTGCAGGAGGCGGTCGCGGGCAGGATCGAGCCGCTCTCCGTGCCGCGCAACGCTCTGGACGTGCTCGCCCAGCACACCGTCTCGGCCGCCGCGATGGATGATCTGCAGGTCGAGGACTGGTTCGACCTGATCCGCACCGCGCATCCCTACCGGGCGCTGCCCCGCTCCGCCTTCGACCAGACCATCGATCTGCTGGCCGGCCGCTATCCCTCCACCGACTTCTCCGAGCTCCGGCCGCGGCTCGTGCACGACCACGAGACCGGGACCCTGTCGGGCCGTCCCGGCGCCCAGCGCCTCGCGGTCACCAGCGGCGGCACGATCCCCGACCGCGGCCTGTACCCGGTGCATCTGGTCGCGAGCGAGGACGATTCGCAGCCGCGGCGGGTGGGCGAGCTGGACGAGGAGATGGTCTACGAGTCCCGTCGCGGGGATGTGATCACGCTGGGCACCACGAGCTGGCGGATCGAGGAGATCACCGCTTCGCGCGTCACCGTCTCCCCCGCCTTCGGCATGAGCGGGCGGATCCCCTTCTGGCATGGCGACGGCGACGGGCGCCCGGCGAGCCTCGGCCGAGCGATCGCGACGGCGCAGGCGGAGCTCGCCGGAGCCGACCGCACCGACGCCGCTGCCCGCCTGGCCGCGCTCGGCCTCGATGAGAACGCCCGCACCGTGCTGCTGGACCACCTGGCCGAGCAGCAGCAGGTCACCGGCGTGGTTCCCGGGCCGCAGCAGCTCGTCGTCGAGCGGTTCCTCGACGAGCTCGGCGACTGGCGGGTGGTGCTGCACTGCGCCTACGGGCAGCGGATCACCGGTCCCTGGGCGCTCGCGGTCGGTGCCCGGGTGGAGGAGCGGTACGGCCTGGACGGCCAGGTGATGGCGGCCGATGACGGGATCGTGCTGCGCATTCCCCACGGTGAGGAGCCGCCCGGCGCGGACCTGTTCGTGTTCACTCCGGAGGAGATCGAGGAGGAGGTGCGCCGTCTGGTGGGCTCCTCCGCCCTGTTCGCGGCCCGGTTCCGCGAGTGCGCGGCCCGTGCCCTGCTGTTGCCGCGGCGGGATCCGAACCAGCGCGCGCCGCTGTGGCAGCAGCGGCAGCGCTCCGCCCACCTGCTCGAGGTGGCGCGGCCGCACCCGGACTTCCCGATTATGCTCGAGGCGGCGCGCGAGTGCCTGCAGGACGTCTACGACCTGCCCGCCCTGGTGGAGCTCATGGGGCAGATCGGCGGGCGCCGGGTGGAGGTGCGCGAGGTCGAGACCCCCTCCCCCTCGCCCTTCGCGCGCTCGCTCCTGTTCGGCTATCTCGCCCAGTTCATCTACGACGCCGACGCACCGCTGGCCGAGCGCCGCACCGCCGCACTCGCCCTGGACCAGTCGCTGCTCGCGGAGCTGCTGGGCACGGTGAGCCTGCGCGAGCTGCTGGATGCCGAGGTGATCGCCGAGGTGGAGCAGCGCCTGCAGGGCCTCACCGCCGAGCGTGCCCTCCATGGCACCGAGCAGATCGCCGACACGCTGCGGCGCCTCGGCCCGCTCACCCGCACCCAGCTCGCCGAGCGCAGCGCCGAGGGCCTCGATCTGGGGGCCGCGCTCGACGAGCTGCGGGATGCCCGGCGGATCATCACGGTGCGCCTGGCCGGGGCGGAGCATCTCGCCGCGGTCGAGGACGCAGGGCTGCTGCGTGACGCGCTCGGCACCGCGCTGCCGCCTGGCATTCCGCAGGCCCATCTCGCCCCCGTGGATCGGGCCGTCGCGCAGCTGCTCTCCCGCTGGGCGCGCGGCCGCGGGCCGTTCCTCGCCGGCGAGCCGGTTGACGTCTTCGGCCTGGCTCCTGGTGTCGCGCGCAGCGCCCTCGAGCAGCTCGCCTCCGAACGGGCGCTGCAGCAGGGCGAGTTCACGCCTGGCCGCGAGGGCGAGGAATGGGTCGATGCGGAGGTGCTGCGGCGCATCCGTCGGGCGAGCCTCGCCGCCTCGCGGCGCGAGATCGCGCCGGTGCCCGGTCCCGTCTACGCACAGTTCCTCGGGCAGTGGCAGCACCTGGCGGGTCGACGGCCCGACGGCCGACGGGAGAGTGCGCACTGGCGCGGCCGGGACGGCCTGCTCTCGGTGATCGACCAGCTCACCGGGGTGTCCCTGCCGCTGTCGGCCTGGGAGTCCCAGGTGCTGCCGGCGCGGCTGCCGGAGATCACCCCCGCGATGCTCGACGCGGCCTTCGCCTCCGGAGAGCTGGTGTGGACCGGGCACGGCCGACTCGGCGGGGACGACGCCTGGATCCGGCTCCATCTCGCTGACGCTCTGCCGCTGGGCCTGGACGCGACCGCGCTCGAGGAGGCCGCGGCGGATCTCGCAGACGGCTCCCCCGCAGCCCGGATCCTCGCGCTGCTGCGCGGCACACCCGGGGCGCTGCGGCACGGGGAGATCCTCACCGCGCTCGCGGACCAGGGCCAGGCGCTCGAGCCCGCCGCGGTGCACGAAGCGCTGTGGGACCTGGCCTTCCGTGCCCTGATCACCAACGATTCCTTCGAGGCGCTGCGCAGCTATGGCCGCGGCTCGGCCCCGAAGTCCGCGGCGCGCGGCGCGGGACGCTCCCGTCCGCTCACCCGGCGCGGGGCGGCACGGCTGTCGGCCGCGATGCTGCGTCAGGGCGCTAGCTCGGTCTCCGAGCTCGTGGCCGGTCCCGTCGGCGCGGGGCGCTGGTCCGCCGTGCGGGTCGAGGGCGTGGACCCCTCAGCTCGGGCCGCGGCGATCGCGACGCTGCTGCTGGACCGGCACGGGGTGGTCACCCGCGGGGCGATGGACGTCGAGGACGTCCCCGGCGGTTTCGCCGCGGTGTACCGCGTGCTCGGAGCGCTCGAGGAGAACGGTGCCTGCCGCCGCGGCTACTTCATCGACGGGCTCGGCGCCTCGCAGTTCGCGCCTGTCGAGGCGGTGGACCGTCTGCGCGACCGGGACCGAGAGGCGGAGACGGGACGAGGCGGCGAGGAAGGAGAGAGCGGCCCGTCGGCCGACGCCCTCTGCGTCGCACTCGCCGCGACCGACCCCGCGAACCCCTACGGTGCGGCGCTCCCCTGGCCTCCGCTCACGATCCCGCCGCCCGATGGCGCGACCGCCCGCCCCGCCCGTCGCGCCGGGGCGCTCGTGCTGCTGGCCGACGGGCAGGTAGCAGCCTTCGTCGACAAGGGCGGCAAGCACCTGCTGTGGTGGGCCGACGACTCGGCGACCCAGGGGCTCGCCGCACAGCTGGTGCGGGCGATCGCCGAGGACTCCCGCCTGCCGCAGCTGCGGCTCGAACGGATCAACGGCCACCCGATCGACGCCGCCGCGGTCACCTCGATCGGTGAGGCGCTCGTGGCGGGCGGCAGCTACCGCTCGCCGCGCTCGATCCGGCTCAGGGCGGGCGATCGCTGATGCCGGGAAGTCTGCTGATGGTAGGACATCTGCTGATGCCTGAGAGGGACTGCTGATGCCCGAAGGTGACACCGTCGCCCGGCAGTGCCGGATTCTGCATGACGCCCTCGCCGGGGCGGTCCTGACCACATGTGATCTCCGGGTCCCGCGCTCCGCGACCGCCGACCTCGTCGGCTGGCGTGTGCACGAGGTGCGGCCACGTGGCAAGCACCTGCTGATGCGGCTGCTGCCACCGGTCCCGGGACCGGCGCCGCTGACCCTGCACACCCACCTCATGATGGACGGGATCTGGCACGTGAACGGGAAAGCCCTGCGCTCGAGCGACACCAGTGCCGGGCCCCGACCTGCGGACACGATCCGCGTGCTGCTCACCGCCCAGCACGAGGACGGCCGCGAGGCCCGTGCGATCGCCTACGACGTCAAGCAGGTGCGCCTGGTGCGCACCGCCGACGAGGATTCGCTCGTGGGCCATCTCGGCCCGGATCTCCTGGATCCCACGTGGGACGAGGACGCAGGGCTGCGCGACCGCGCCATCGTGAACCTGGCTGCGGACCCCGAACGCCCGATCGGGCTCGGGCTGCTCGATCAGCGCAACCTCGCCGGCATCGGCAACATCTACCGCAGCGAGCTTTGCTTCCTGCGCCGTGTCCACCCCGCCGCCCCGACCGGTGCCGCGGGCGACCTCGGCGAGTTCGTTGATCTCGCACGTCGGCTCCTGGTGCTGAACCAGGCCCGTTCGGTGCGGGTCACCACCGGCGGGATGCTGGGCCGGGACGGGGACCTGTGGGTCTACGGACGCGGCGGGAAGCAGTGCCGCCGCTGCCGCGCCCGGATCGAGCGAGGGGACCTCGCTGACCCGAGGCTGGAGGGGGCGGAGGCGCGGGTGCTGTGGTTCTGCCCGCGGTGCCAGGCCGGTCCCGGCGCTCCGCTACCGGGAGGGCGTCTACCGGGAGGGCGGCGGCAGGACACCGGCGCTCGGGGCGGTCGGCGCCGGTGGGCGGGTAGCGAGTAGCGAGTAGCGAGTAGCAGGTAGCCCTCGCCGCTCAGGAGAGGATCCGCCGAGGCTGCCCCGCCCCGTCCGTCCCGAGCCAGCCGCGCAGGATCAGCACCAGCGCCGCACCCGAGAGAATCCCATCGTCGATCCCCGGGGGCAGCAGGAAGACCATCAGCACCAAGGTGACCAGGCACATCATGAGTGACAGAGCGAGGCCCCAAAGCCGGTTCCGCCACAGCGCTACCGCGCCGAGGATCCGCAGCACCGCGAACACGCCGCTGAGCAGCATCATCGGGTAGAGATTCTCCTGGAGGTAGCCGAGGGCGAAGATCTCAGTACGCTCGGTGATCACCTCCGGGGGGATGTCGAGTGCGAGCAGGCACAGGACTCCGAGGAACACCGTGGCCTCCATGAGGATGCCCTGCATCAGGATCAGGACCGCAGCGGCGCGCAGCTGACGATGACGGGAACGGGCGGAGTCAGGAACCATGGACTCAGAGAAGCATCACCTCCATCGGTGCCGGGGGCCGGTCCGCACGATGGGAGGGCCGGATCCTCGGTAGACTCATCCGCCGTCAGCCTCCATAGCTCAATGGATAGAGCAACGGCCTTCTAATCCGTAGGTTGCAGGTTCGAGTCCTGCTGGGGGCACTGTCACGTGTCAACGCTCTAGGAGCCTCCGATGATCCTGAAGATCCTCACCTTCGGGGCGATCGCCCTGCTGCTCCTGCTGCGCCTGGCCCGCACCCGATTCGGGGCCCGGCTGCTCGGCGTGCCGCAGAGGGTGCTGGAGATCGTGTTCCTGGTCGCGCTGCTGCTCGCCGGGGTTCTCGCGGTGGTGTTCGAGCAGTGGATCCTGCTGGTCGTGGTCGTGATATTGCTGGTGCTCAGCGCGATCGAGGAGCTGAGGCGTCGTACGGCGAAGCGCCCGAATCCTACGTCCCGTCGCTCAGCCACCGGTTCCCTGCGGCGCTGACCTCGGGCAGCCAGCCGATGGCCTCAGAGTTCGCGGCCGTGCTGCGAGGCGCCCTCGTTCCACTGTGTGACCCAGGTCGGGACGTCGAGGTGATCGGGCAGCGGCTTCACCAGGTCGAGCACCTCGCCCATCGGCACCGAGCCGCCGGTCCTGCGCAGGAAGCGGGCGCGCACGATCGCGTCGGCGATCACCTTTCCGTCGCGACGGAAGACCTGCTCCATATAGATCCAGCGGCCATCGTGGCCGATCACCCGGGAGGCGAGATCGAACTGCTCCCACAGCATCAGGGACTTGCGATAGGTGATGGTCTGCCCGGCCACCACCGGATACCAGCCCTGGTCGGAGATGCGCTTCCAGAATCCTGAGCGGACCATGAGATCCATGCGCCCCAGATCCATCAGCGTGAGATACCGACCGTTGTTCATGTGTCGTTGCACGTCGAGATCCGCAGGATTCACCCTGAACTTCACGTGGGAGGTGTCCCACATGCTGAGGCTGCTGCGGAAGCGCACGCGGAGCATGAACAGCAGCAGGCGGAAGTACAGGTTCACAGAGAATCCTCCAAGGGCTCGCAAACGGCTCGTCGATGAGCGCAGCTGACCACACAGTAACTGTCTGACGTGACGGTCCGACGTTCGGTCCTCCATCGACCCATCGACCCATCGAGCTCGTGAGGCGTGCCCACGCTACTGTGGTGCGGTGACTTCCAGCTCCTCCCGTGCCATCAATGACCGCATCATCTGGGTCGATTGCGAGATGACCGGCCTCGACAAGCAGCGCGATGCGCTCGTCGAGATCGCCGTCCTCGTGACCGACGCCGATCTGAACATCCTCGGGGAAGGTGTCGACGTCGTCATCAAGCCCCCGGCCGAGTCGCTGACGGGCATGGATCCCTTCGTGGTGAACATGCACACCGTCTCCGGCCTGCTCGAGGAGCTCGACGGCGGGATGACGCTCGAGGAGGCGCAGGCGCAGTGCCTGGAGTATGTGCGCCAGTACTGCCCCGAGCCCGGCAAGGCGCCGCTGGCAGGCAACAGCGTCGGCACCGACCGCGTGTTCCTGGACCGCGACGTGCCCGAGTTCGCCCAGTGGCTCTCCTACCGCACGATCGACGTCTCCAGTCTCAAGGAGCTCGCCAAGCGCTGGTTCCCCCGCGTCTACTACAACATCCCCGCCAAGCACGGCGGCCATCGAGCGCTCGCCGACATCCGCGAGTCGATCCAGGAGCTGAAGTACTACCGCGAGGTGCTGCTGGTGGATGAGCCGGGGCCCACCACCGCCCAGGCCCAGGCCATCTCCCGCACCTTCGAGCTGCGGGAAGGGAGCGACACCGTCCCTGCCCTCCCGGCTCCTGCTCCGCACGTGCCCTGGCTGGACCGCGCCTCTCACCGCAGCTGGCTCGAGGGCGAGAGCGATGAGCTGCTGGTGTTCGGCTCGGAGTCGGTGCGTGAGGACGGCGGCTTCGCCTGGCTCGACGAGCAGGGCGCTCCGGATCTCTCCCGCCCCTCGGAGCTGTGGCTCACCTGCCGGATGACGCACAGCTTCGCCCTCGGGCACCTGCTGGGACGCCCGGACTTCGGCCGCTTCGCCGACCATGGGCTGGCCTCCCTGCGCGGAGTCTTCCATGACGACGAGCACGGCGGCTGGTACTCCTCCGTGGCTGGCGGCAAGGCGGTCGACGACTCGAAGCAGGCCTACGCCCACGCCTTCGTGGTGCTCGCGGCCTCCTCGGCGCTCGCCGCCGGTCGCCCCGGCGCGAAGGAGCTGCTGGACGAAGCACTCTCGGTGCTCGATGAGAAGTTCTTCGACGAGACCGCAGGCATGAGCGTGGATACCTTCGACCGCACCTTCGCCGATTGCGAGGAATACCGCGGGATCAACGCGAACATGCACACCGTCGAGGCGCTGCTGGCCGCGGCCGACGTCACCGGCGAGCGCCGCTGGCTCGATCGCGCCGTCGCCATCGCCACCCGCGCGATCGACGAGTTCGCGCGGCTGAACGACTGGGCGCTGCCCGAGCACTTCGACGTCGACTGGAACCCGCTGCTGGACTACAACCAGGATCAGCCCGCGCATCCCTTCCGCCCCTACGGCGCGACGATCGGCCACTGGATCGAATGGTCGCGTCTGGTGCTGCACGCACGCGCCGCGCTGATCGCGGCCGACGGCGAGGCACCGGAGTGGATGCTCGAGGCCGCGACCGCCCTGATGGAGAAGTCCGCCGCGGCCTTCGGGGCCGACGGGGCGCCGGGCTGGGTGTACACCGTGGACTGGGACGGCTCCCCGGTTGCCGGCGAGCGCATGCACTGGGTCGCCGCCGAGGCCGTCGGCGCCGCCGCGGTGCTGTACCAGGTCACCGGGGACCGAGTGTGGGCCGAACGCTACGAGCAGTGGTGGGAGTACATCTCGACCTACCTGCTCGACGCCGAGAACGGCTCCTGGTTCCACGAGCTGGATGCGGACAACGAGCCGCAGGGGAAGACCTGGCCGGGCAAGCCGGACATCTACCACGCCCTCCAGGCCACTCTCATCCCCCGCCTGCCGGTGACTCCCACGCTCGCCGCCGCCCTGCGCGACGGACAGCTGGACCACGACCTGCGCAGCTGAGAGATCCGCGCCGACGGCGCATCTCCACCGGAGCCCCGGCCCGACCTCGCGATGAGGCAGGGCCGGGGCTCCGCGCGGCTTATGCTCCTCGGGTGCCCCGCTCCGCAGACTCCGCATTCCTCGACCTGCGGCCGTTCCGGGCCAGCGGCGCCTTCACGAAATTGTGGATCGGCTCGACCCTCGCAGGTCTCGGTGGGCAGCTCACGATCGTCACGGTGATGCTGCACGTGTTCACTCTGACCGGCAGCACCTTCGCGGTCTCGATGGTCGCGGTGGCCGGCCTGGTGCCGATGATCATCGCCGGGCTCTACGGCGGGATGCTCGCTGACGCCTTCGACCGCCGTCGCGTCGCGCTCGCCGCCGCGGTCATCACGTTCCTCTCCACCGCGCTGCTGGCCGCCCTGACCTGGGCCGGCCTGGAGAGCATCGGCTGGCTATACCTGCTCAGCGTGCTCAACGCGGCCGCGAACTCGGTGGGCATGGCCACGCGCACCGCGATCGTGCCGCGACTGCTGCCCACGGAGCTGCTGGCCGCCGCCTCGGCTCTCAACGGCATCACCATCGGCGTGATGGTGATGGCGGGCCCGGCGCTCGCGGGCGTGCTCGTGGCGCTGACCGGGTACGGGCTCACCTACAGCATCGACGTCGTGCTCATGCTGGCGATGTTCCTGGGCCTGTGGAGCCTGCCCCCGCTGCGACCCGAGGGCGAGATCGTGCGACCTGGCCTCGCTTCCCTCGTGGACGGCTGGCGATACCTGCGCCGCTCGGCGAACATCCGCACCCAGTACCTCATGGACATCATCGCGATGACTTTCGGGAATCCGCTGACGCTGTTCCCGGCGCTGGGCACAGTGCTGCTGGGCGGCGGGGCGATCACCACCGGCGCGCTGACGGCCGCCGTCGCCGCGGGCACCTTCCTCTCGAGCCTGTTCTCCGGGCGGGCGGCGCGGTATCGCTGGCACGGGCGTGGGATCGCGCGTGCGATCCAGGTGTACGGGGCGGCGATCTTGCTCTTCGGCGCGGTGCTGCTGGTGGCGGTGCTCTTCCCGGGTGCCGATGAGCAGAACCCGCACCTGGCGCTGATCGTGGCGGCCTGCCTGGCGCTCGCCGTCTCCGGCGGGGCGGACAACATCTCCTCGATCTATCGCAACACGATGATGCAGTCCGCGGTGCCCGATGCGATGCGCGGCCGGCTCCAGGGCATCTTCATCGTGGTGGTCGCGGGCGGGCCCCGGCTCGGTGCGCTCTACGCGGGCGCCCTCGCCTCTGTGACCGCGCTGTGGCTCCCGCCGCTGCTGGGCGGGATCGTGGTGATCGTGCTGATCACGCTGCTGCTGCGCCGCGTCCCACGATTCCGCGAGTATGACGCGATGGCGCCGACGGCATGAGGTCCTCACACACGCCCGCGCGCAACCTGCTCGACGCAGGCGGGAGTCAGCTGTCGAGCTCGCCCAGAGACTGCTCCATGCGGGTGATCTTTCCCTCGAGCTCGCCCTCATGGCCGGGGCGGATGTCGGCCTTCAGCACGAGGGAGACCCGGGAGCCATAGCGCCCGGCTTCCGCCGTGGCGCGGCGGACCACGTCCATCACCTCTTCCCAGTCGCCCTCGATCTCGGTGAACATCGAGCTGGTGCGGGTGGGTAGGCCCGAGGCCCGCACGATGCGGACCGCAGCGGCAACTGCGTCGTGCACGCTCGCGCCATCGGCGCCCTCCCCGAGATGGCGGGTGAGAGACGAGTCTGAGGGCTCACCGGTGGGCTGGACGGAGAAGGCAACGATCATGCCGCCAGTCTCCCCCTGTGTCACGGACGGTGCAATGCGAAGGGCGCACGGGGCGCACAGGCACCAGCACCGGCACGGTCAGGGGTGCGGGGCACGGGGCGCGGGTCGCGGGTTGCGGGGTGCGAAGCGACGGTGACCTCGGCGAGCGCGCGTGGCCCCGGCGAGGTCCTTCGATAGGATCGGTCACGGCGTCCCTGGTCGGGGCCGTGCTCTCCATCAAGAAGAACGAGGACCATGACTGCGCTCCGCATCGGCATCGTCGGCTACGGGAACCTGGGACGAGGCGTCGAGATCGCCGTCTCCCTCCAGGAGGACATGGAGCTGGTGGGCGTGTTCACACGCCGCGAGCCGGCCGCCGTCAGCACCGTTCACGAGCAGACTCCCGTGCTGTCGATGGAGGCGCTCGAGGCGATGCAGGGCGAGGTCGATGTACTCGTGCTCTGCGGCGGATCGAAGTCCGATCTCCCCGAGCAGACCCCGCTGCTCGCCGAGCGGTTCACCGTCGTGGACAGCTTCGACACGCATGCCAGGATCCCCGAGCACTTCGCGAACGTCGATGCCGTCGCGCGTGAGGCCGGCACCACGGCGATCATCTCCACCGGGTGGGACCCGGGCCTGTTCTCGATCAACCGGGTGTACGGGGAAGCCATCCTCCCCGTCGGCTCCACCTATACCTTCTGGGGCCGCGGGCTGTCCCAGGGCCACTCCGATGCGCTGCGCCGCATCGACGGGGTCGCTGGCGCCGTCCAGTACACGATCCCGTCGGAGGACGCGATCGCCCGGGTGCGCGCCGGTGAGCGGCCCGAGCTGAGCAACCGGGAGAAGCACACTCGCGAGTGCTTCGTGGTGCTCGAGGAGGGCGCCGACGCCGAAGCCGTGCGCCATGAGATCGTGACGATGCCGCATTACTTCGAGCCCTACGAGACGGCGGTGACCTTCCTCAGCGCCGAGGAGCTCGCCCGCGACCACCGCAGCATGCCCCATGGCGGCTTCGTGATCCGTTCCGCGGAGTCCTCCCCCGGCACCACACAGACCATCGAGTACCGCCTGCAGGAGGACTCGAACCCGGAGTTCACCGCGAGTGTGCTGGTCGCCTATGCCCGCGCCGCAGGCCGGATGGCCACCGCCGGGGAGCATGGGGCGAAGACCCCCTTCGATGTGGCACCGGGTCTCCTGTCCCCGAAGACTCCCGAGCAGCTGCGCGCTGAGCTGCTGTGAGCGTGCGGGGCGCTCGCCCCGCTCAGCTCCACGGAGTGCTCTGCTCGATCCCGACGCCGTGGAGCCACGCAGTCCACGAGCTCCCCTTTCCTTGCCCGAAGCTCGCGCTGTAGTGCAGCTGGGCGAGGGAGGGCACCTCCCATGACCGCAGCTCATGCAGGAACGCCTCGCGCGCGGCGGCGCAGCCCTCGGCATCGACTGGGAATCCCTCCCCTGCCTCTGCACCGGGGCCCCTCCCTCTCACCCGGATCCGCTCGTCGCCCTCGGCGACGCTGACTGTCCAGTTGATGAGCTGGCGCAGCTCCCACCGCTCGAACCGCGGGAAGAGTCGCAGCGCGGGATCGTCATGCCAGATCGTCAGGGCGAAGGACTCGACGAGTTCGCTCGGCGCGGCCAGGAGCGTGGTGTGGACTTCTTCGAGCATCTCGCCCAGCCACTGCTCGAGCTGCCCGGCGTCCTCCGCGAGGTGATGGCGCGGCCGGAATGCCCCGCTCGAGAGGTTCTGCGGTGAGTAAGCGACCCAGCGGTCGGGGAGTTCATCGCGGGCCGGGTTCTGGAACGCGCGCTCCTCTGCATCGGCGGCCTCGTGAGCGTCCTGCATGCAGAGCCACCCCGCACCGTCATAGTCGCGTCGAAGGGTGATCCACTCCGGTCCACCCATCCATCGCACCCAGGGACCATTGCCGAGCACGTGGGGTACGCCGTGGGCCTCTCGCAGCTCTGTGAGGACCTCCGCGAACGGACCGAGCTGGACACCCTCCGGCTCCGGGGCGGGATCCGGGGCGCGCTCCGAGGCGGGCTGCTGTACCGCCGCTGCGGGCTCCAGAGCCAGCTCATGAGCCGCTTCCGGCAGTGTCGGCGAGACTTCCCGGACCACCACTTGCGGCACGATCGTCGATGTCGATGTCGATATCGATGTCGACGAGACTCCGTGAGCGGCTAGCTCCTGCCCCTGCTCCTCAGGCGCCTCCGAGTCCGGCAGTCCATAGAGCCGCATGGACTCATCGACGAGGTCCCACTTGTCCTCGGTGAGGATGATCTCGACGCCGGAGTGATGGGCGGCGAAGAGAGCCGCCGCGAGGGTGCGCCGGACCTCGTCGGATGCCACCAGGGCCTCGAGTGGGATGCGCACCCCGCCGTCATTCTTGACCAGCTCGAAGAGGGGCCTCGTCCACCGCGGTGCGGCATCGCGGAGGGCGCGCGCATCCCGCACTCCGATCAACAGCTCCGCCCGCTGGATGCCGCTGAGGCGCGCGAGGGTGACTACGCCCAGCTTCGCTGTCTGAGGGGTGTTTCGCTCGTCCCATCCCAGCCCCATGGTCACCTCGGCCCAGGGGATCTGGGGCATCCCGAGGATCGTGATCCCCTGGGACGTGATGACCACCGAATGTTCGGGGGATCGCAGGCCTATGAGTGCTCGTCGCCGGGACAACGCGATCCGTACGGCGCCCAACGAGGTGAGGACCATCAGGAACACCATCATCAGGAGCACCATCCACGGCAGGTCCTGCTCAAGGAGGAGATAGAACAGCCCCACGCCGACCCCTACGAAAGCCAGCAGGAAGCCCGCGAGCACCGCCGCGCTGGTGTACCGCAGGCGAGCGACAGCTGCGCGATCGATCGGCGCTCGATAGGCGTTGCCTGCGAGGAAGTAGCCCTGCCAGTCCCGCACCTCTTCGTCGGACAACCCCAGGTAGAGCCTCGCGGACCGCGGCCCAAAATCAGCGGAAGAGAAGCCCTCGCTGAATCCTGCGGGAACCTGGGAGGACCCACCCCTGGATGGAGTGGAGCTCATGCGCCAGTCCCGGCCCACACGGCGCCCGGAAGCGTAGGCACACCGAGACGAGAGGGCGTGCAGGGGAGGGTCATGGCCGTATCTTCACCTGATGCCTGTCTCGATGCAATGCGAGTCACACTCCTGCCAGCCCTTCTGGGGCGCGAAGCCCTCGGGAAGACGGTATGGTTGTCACTCGTTGCGGGTTCTACATCGCACATGGTGGTCGTAGCTCAGTTGGTAGAGCTCCTGGTTGTGGTCCAGGCGGTCGCGGGTTCAAATCCCGTCGATCACCCCAAGAAACGCCCTGGTGACAGGGCGTTTCTTTATTTCTGCTCACGCCTGGGGCCGACATTGCGCCTGCGGGACCGGGAGAATTCTCTGGCTTCCACTGGGGGCGGTCGATAGGGTCGGAGCATGACGGCGGTCATCGTCTGCAGCGGATCCCTGCTCCGGATCCTGCGTGAGAACGACCTCCCCCGCTCCGTGCCGGATCCGGGGTGAGCCCGCAATGCCGTACGGATATGTCGCCACGCTCCTGGTCTGGGCTCTCGTCACCGCGGCGATGCTCCGCCCACCGCATCGCCCGATGCTGCTCGCCCGCGTCGTCTACTTCCTCAGCGTCGCCGCGAACGAGCTGCCCCTGCTCGTGCTGCTCCTGCTGGGGCTGAGCACTGTGAGCACGCTCAGCTCGCGGAGTCCGAGGGCCGATGTCTCCGGCCTGCTCGCCCTGGTGCTGGGCACATTCGTCGCGGCAGGTCTGCTCGTGCTGCAACGACGGGTGGGCCGGGCCCGCGGCATCATCGCGCGGGAGGTGGGCCTGCCCCTCGACTCGCACGCCGTGCGGTGGGCGTGGCTGCTGCCCCTCCCACTCCGCCCGCGCGGCGTCGAGCGGCTCGCGAACCTCCGCTACGGTCGCGGCGGGACCGAGCACCTCCTGGATCTCTACCGCCCGCGTGACCAGGCCGCGCAGCACCGCCCCGGCGACGGCCGCTCCGAGGGCAGCGGCTCCGAGGGCAGACGCTCCGAGGGCAGACGCTCCGAGGGCAGCGGGCCCGGGAACCGCAGCCCCGCGCCGGTGCTCATCTACTTCCACGGCGGCGGATACCGCAGCGGCGGTAAGCACTTCGAGTCCGCCCATCTGAGGCACCGGATGGCCCAGCGTGGCTGGGTGGTGCTGAGCGCGAACTACGGCCTGCGCCCGCGGGCCACCTGGCCTGAGCACCTCATCGATGCGAAGCGCGTGATCGCCTGGGTCCACGAGAACGCCGCTCAGCACGGGATGGATCCCCGCCGGATCGTCATGTCCGGCAGCTCCGCGGGAGCTCATCTGTCGATCCACTGCGCCCTGACGGCGAACGACCCCGCACTGCAGCCCGGCTTCGAGACGACCGACACCCGCCTCGCCGCGGCCGTGCTGCTCTACGGGTACTTCGGCGGGTACTACGGCCGAGATGCGCACGAACAGCCCACCTCCCATCCCCTGGATCTGCCCGTCGGCGCCGCCCCGCCGATCGTGGCTTTCCACGGGGACCAGGACAACCGGGTCCCGGTTCAGCAGGCCCGCGACCTGGTCTCCCATCTGCGCTCCAGATCACCGTGCGCTGTCGCCTATGCCGAGCTCCCCGGGGCGCAGCACGGCTTCGACGTGTTCGCCTCCCCACGGTGCCGGGCCGTGGTGGACGGCATCGAGCACTTCCTCACCGAGCAGGTGGCCCGGCCCGCCCCCGACTGACCATCCCCGAGCTCCGCTCCGAGCAGTTCCGCCCCCGGGCAGTCACACCACCGTGCTGTTCGGCCACAGTGCTGGTCCGCCACCGCGTAGAGGGGAGCTGCCCGCCCCTGGGCAAACCGCCACCGCAGGGCTACCGTAAGGGGGCCACAGGCAGGTCGGGAGGTCGCCATGGCACAGCTGCCAGATCGTGCAGACATCGTCGTCATCGGAGCCGGGGTGGTGGGCAACGCCGCCGTCGCCCATCTCGCGGACCATGGCTGGCGCCGCATCGTCCAGATCGACAAGGGCCCCCTGCCCGATCCGGGCGGATCCACAGGTCACGCGTCGAACTTCGTGTTCCCCGTCGACCACTCCAAGGAGATCACCGATCTCACCGTGGACTCGCTGCGCCAGTACGGCGAGCTCGGGGTGCTGACCCGCTGCGGCGGCATCGAGGCCGCCCGCAGCGCCGAGCGCATGCAGGAGCTCACCCGGCGCATGACCTCGGCCCGGGCCTGGGGCGTCGAGGCCCAACTGCTCTCCCCTGCCGAGATCCAGGAGCTCGTGCCGCACTGCGACTCGAGCCTGCTGATCGGCGGCTTCTACACCCCCACCGGCGCGATCGTCGATCCGTTGCGCGCCGGGGAGCTCTTCCGCGAACGGGCCGAGGCCGCCGGCGCTCTCACCACCGTCGCCGAGACCGAGGTGACCGGCATCGACGTCACCTCCGGGCGGGTGCGCCGCGTGCTCACCGACCGAGGCGAGATCGAGACCGAGCTCGTGCTCATCGCCTGCGGTGTCTGGAGCCCACAGGTCGCGGCGCTCGCCGGGGCCGCGATCCCGCTCACCCCGGCGGTGCACCAGATGCTCGACGTGGGCCCGATCCCCGCGCTCGCCGAGACCGACGAGTGGGTGAGCTTCCCGCTGCTGCGCGACATGGACAACCTGATGTACGAGCGCCAGCGCGGCGCGGACCTCGAGATCGGCTCCTACGCGCACCGCCCGCTGCTGCACGATCCGAGCGAGATCCCGCCGGTCGGGGACCACCCCGGGCAGGCGAGCCCCACCAGCTTCCCCTTCACCGAGGAGGACTTCACCGCGCAGCTGGCCCATGCCCGCGAGCTCTTCCCGAGCCTGCTCACGGATCCGGAGCCGCCGCGGAAGGCGGCGATCAACGGGCTGCTCTCCCTCACCCCCGACGGGGGCGCCCTGGTGGGTGAGACGCCCGAGGTGGCCGGGCTGTGGTCCGCTGCCGCGGTGTGGATCAAGGAGGCCGCCGGGGTGGGGCGCATGGTCGCCGAGCTGCTCACCGAGGGCAGCAGCGAGATCGACGCGCACGGCTCCGACATCGCGCGCTTCCATCCCTCCCAGCGCACCCGGGAGCACGTGCGGGCGCGCGCGGCCGAGGGCTTCCCCAAGGTGTACGGGATCAGCCATCCGCGCGAGCAGTGGCTCTCGAACCGGCCGCTGCGGACCAGTCCCCTGCACGTCCGCACCGAAGCGCTCGGGGCGGAGTTCTACGAGGCGGCAGGCTGGGAGCGGCCCCAGTGGTACTCCGCGAACCGGCCTCTGCTCGAGAAATTCGCGGACGGCGTGGACCGCCGCACCCACGAGTGGGATGCCCGTTGGTGGTCGCCGCTCATCGAGGCCGAGCACCTCGCGATGCGCGAGCGCGTAGCACTGGTGGACCTTGCCGCCTTCGCGATCCTCGACGTCTCCGGCCCCGGCGCGCTGGAGTTCCTCGAGCACCTCGCGGTGGCGCGCATCGACGTGCCCGTCGGCCGGGTCGTGTACACCCCGCTGCTCACCCCGGCCGGCACCTTCCGCAGCGACCTCACGATCGTCCGCCGCGGCGAGACCGAGTTCCGCGTGATCACCGGCGGCGCCGAGGGCGGCCGGGACCTCGCGTGGCTGCGAACCCACCTGCCGGCCGACGGTTCGGTGCAGCTGACGGACTCGTCCTCAGCGGTGACCACGATCGGGGTATGGGGCCCACGAGCCCGCGACCTCGTCCAGCCGCTCACCGCGGAGGATCTCTCCGATGCCGCCTTCACCTTCGGCACCGCCCGCAACGCGGTGATCGGCGGAGTGCCGGTGTCGATGCTGCGGATCAGCTACGTAGGTGAGCTGGGCTGGGAGCTGCACGTCGCGGCCGAGCTCGCGCCACGCCTGTGGGACCGGCTGTGGGAGGCCGGGCAGGGGCACGGCGCGATCGCGGCCGGGATCGGCGTGTACGGCACCACGGGCCGGCTCGAGAAGGGCTACCGGCTGATGGGTGCCGAGCTCACCGGCGAGTACAACCCCATCGAGGCGGATCTCGCCCTGCCCAAGGTCAAGCGCGCGGACTTCGTGGGCAAGCCCGCCTACCTCGCCTCCCGCGAGCAGGGCCCGGCGGCGATGCTGTGCACGCTCGCGCTCACAGATCCCCCGTCGAACCCGGAGATCGCACGGTGTCCGACAGGCGGTGAGCCGGTGCTCTCCACGGACGGCGAGGTCCTCGTCGATGCTCGCGGCCGGCGTTCCTTCGTGACCTCCGCGGGGCCCGCCCCGTCTCTGGGTCGCTACCTGCTGCTGGCCTACCTTCCCCTCGCACAGGCGGTGGAGGGCACCGCGCTGCAGGTCGAGCACCTCGGGGCGCGGCTGCCGGCTAAGGTGCTCACCGTCGGCCGCACCCCGGCGTTCGACCCGGAGGATGCCCGGATGAAGGGCTGAGCCGGGCCGCTGCCGGGCGCCCCGGCTCAGCCGGTCATCTCGGGACGGTGCCCCAGGCGTCGGGAGATCTCCGCGGCCGCCTGCTGCACCTGCTCTGCGACCTCGGGGAGCCTGCCTCGACCGAGACGGTAGGCCGGCCCTGCTGCGGACAGGGCCGCGATGACGCTCCCCTCCGGCCCATAGATCGCCGCGGCCACCGCGTTCAGGCCCTCCTCGAACTCCTCCTCGGCGACCGCCCAGCCGCGTACGGCCGCCTCCTGCAGCTGTGCGCGCAGAACATCGGCCTCGACGATCGTCTGGGCGGTGAACCGCTCGAGATCGCCGGCGAGAACCGCCTCGCTCTGCGCGAGCGGGAGATGCGCCAGCAGCACCTTCCCGCTCGAGGTCGCGTGCAGGACGGTCGCATCCCCCACCCAGTTGTGCAGGGCGACGGTGCGGGCACCCTGGGCCTGGTACAGGTTCACCGCCGCGCCGGAGCGGTAGACAGCGAGGTTCACCGTCTCCCCGAGCTGCTCGGCGAGCGCGTCGCAGACCGTGCCGCCCACAGCGGTGAGATCCTGCCGGGAACGGGTGGCGGCGGCGAGCCGGAGGATGCCGACCCCGAGCTGCACCGGCCCTCCCTCGACCCGCCGCTCGACGAGGTCATGGGCCTGGAGAGCGGCGACCAGGCGGGAGACCGTGGACTGGTGGACCCCCAGCTCCTTCGCGATCCGGCCCACCCCGGAGCGCCCGTCCCGGGCGAGGATCTCCATCACCTGCGCCGCACGGTCCACAGACTGCACGCCGCCCGCCCGGGTGACCGCATGCTGCGGCTGCTCTGCTCCGATGCCCGAGCTGCGTCCGGCCGTCATCCTCATGACTCCCCCTCACCACTATGCGCAGTGCGCATGCCATTGCGCAGAGCGCACCTTGATGCCACAGTAAGGGACGGACACGATTCCTGGAGGCCACGATGACCGTGAACCCGAATCCCCAAGTGCTGCTGTACCCGCGCATCCGCAAGTCCCCGTTCTTCTACGCCTCGCGGCGTCACGGGGTCGAGATGTACAGCGTGTACAACCGCACCTACCACCCCCGGCACTACGGCGACCCCGTCGCCGAGTACTGGGCGCTGCTGGAGGGCGTCACCCTCTGGGACGTCGGCGTCGAGCGGCAGATCGAGATCTCCGGCCCGGACGCCTTCGACTTCACGAACCTGCTCGTCACCCGTGATCTTTCGAAATGTGCGGTCGGCCAGTGCAAGTACGTGTTCCTCACCGACCAGCACGGAGGGATCCTCAACGACCCGATCCTGCTGCGCCTCGAGGAGAACCGCTTCTGGCTGTCCCTGGCCGATTCCGACATCCTGCTGTGGGCCCGCGGCGTCGCCACCCACGCCGGGATGGACGTGCGCATCGAGGAGATCGATGTGGGCCCCGTGCAGGTGCAGGGCCCGAAGTCCTTCGCCCTGATGCGTGATCTGCTGGGCGACTCCGTGGCGGACATCCGCTACTACTACCTGCACGATTACACCATCGACGGGATCGAGGTGACCGTCTCGCGCACCGGATACACCGGGGAGATCGGCTATGAGATCTACGTCCACCACGCCTCGCGGGACGCCGAGCGCCTGTGGGAGCTGGTGCTCGAGGCCGGGAAACCCCACGACCTGCGAGTCATAGGCCCCTGCCACATCCGCCGCATCGAGGGCGGCATGCTCGCCCACGGCGCCGACATCACGGTGGACACCAATCCCTTCGAGGTCGGCATGGGCTACGACTGGATGGTCGACCTCGAGCAGGAGGCCGACTTCATCGGCAAGGATGCCCTGCGCCGGATCAAGCAGGAGGGCCCGGCCCGGAAGCTGGTGGGCCTGGAGCTCGGCGGAGAACCCCTCGGGAGCTACAACGACGGCTCCATGATCGACGCCTTCCCCGTGCACCACGAGGGCGAGGTGGTCGGCCGGGTCACCTCTGCCTGCTACTCGCCGAGGCTCGAGAAGAACATCGGCCTCGCCCTGGTCCCGGCCGCACTGTCCGACATCGGGACCCGGTTCCTGGTCGACACCGGGGAGCGCCCCGGCGCGCAGGAGCCCTCCGGAAAGGAGCTCGTGAAGGCGGAAGTCGTGCCCAAGCCGTTCATCGATCCCTCGAAGGAGCAGCCCAAGAGCGACGTCACCTCCCTTGGAACGGACCCCGCGAGCAGCGGCACCGGGACCTGAGATGGCCCCTCCCCCGCCTGTCGCCGAGGCGCTGGGCCCGGAACCGCAGTACGAGGTGATCCCGCTGCGCGGCATCGCCCATGAGGTCGCCGCGCAGCTGCCGCCCGGCTCGCGGGTGACGGTCACCGCATCCCCGGGCCAGGGACTGCCGGCGACGATCGGAACGGCATGCGAGCTGGCCCAGCAGGGATTCCGTGCGATCCCCCACCTCGCCGCCCGCATGCTCCGCTGCCGCGACGAGGTGGCGGAGCTGCTGGAGCGCCTCGCCGACGCGGGGGTGGCCGAGGTGTTCGTCATCGCCGGCGACGCGTCACCGCAGGCAGGCGACTTCCCCGGCGCCCTGGAGCTGCTCGAGGCCATCTCCTCCGCCGGATCAGCGATGACGGTGGGCGTCGGCGCCCACCCCGAGGGCCACCCCCATCTCGCGGACGCCGAGGCGACGCAATTGCTGGGAAGGAAGGCGGTGTACGCCTCCTATGCGGTCACCCAGATGTGCTTCGCGGCCGCGCCGCTGCTGGAGTGGACCCGACGGCTCCGGGATGCCGGCATCACCCTGCCGGTGCGCCCCGGAGTCGCCGCCGCCGTGGGCACCGCCCGGCTGCTGCGGATCGGCACCCGGATCGGCGTGGGCCGTTCCCTGCGCTTGCTCGGCGGGGAGGACCCCGGGATGCGCCGGTTGCTCTCCCCCGGTCGGTGGGAGCCCGGCCCCCTGCTCGAGGAGCTCAGCACGGCGACCGCGGAGGAACCGGGCCTCGCGCTGCTGGGGCCCCACGTGTACACCTTCAATGATCTCCGCGCCGCCCGAAGGGTCACTGCACGCCGCTGATCAGGTGCTCCTCGACTGATCTGGTGCTCCTCGACATGTCCGCTCCCGTTCGTCGCGGTTCCACCACCTGCCCAGGCAGGTCTGGCATCGTCGGGGTACCGATCCGTCCCGGAAGGAACCCTGCACCATGGACGACACAGCTCCGAGTGACACCGAGGTCTCTGCTGAGGTGGGTGCGCTGGTCGCCGCCCAGCAGGAGCTCCTGCTGCGCTCCGACGCGGATTCCGAACAGATCGCAGCGAGGCTGCGCCAGGTGCACGCAGAGCTCACCACTCTGCGGATGCATTACCAGTTCGGGATCGACGAGGTGCAGACGAAGGTGAACATCCTGCGCCAGGAGTTCGAGCAGATCCACGAGTACAGCCCCATCGAGCACGTCCGCTCGCGGCTCAAGTCCACCGAGAGCCTGATCGAGAAAGCCGTGCGCACCGGGGGCGAGATGTCGATCCCCGCCATCCGCGCACGGGTGATGGACATCGCCGGGATCAGGATCACCTGCAGCTTCGTGTCGGACGTCTACTGGATCGCGGACATGCTCAGCCGCCATCAGGATCTCGAGGTGCTCGCGGTGAAGGATTACATCGCCGCCCCGAAGCCCAATGGGTACCGCTCGCTGCACCTGATCGTGCAGGTGCCCGTCTACCTCTCCGAGCACACCGAACTGGTGCCGGTCGAGCTGCAGCTGCGCACCATTGCGATGGACTTCTGGGCCAGCACCGAGCACAAGCTGTCCTACAAGTACCGCAAGAACCTCCCCGCCCGTCTGCAGGCCGAGCTCGATGACGCGGCCAGAGTCGCCACCGACCTCGATCAGCGCATGGAGAGCCTCCGCGCCGAGATCCGACCACGGCCCGCGGGCGCCCCCACCACCGACGGCTTCCCCTCATGACCGGTCGTCCCGCCGACGCCGTGACTCCAGGCACAGCGCGGCCCATAATGGCGGGCATGACGGATTCGACGCGAACCAGACGTGTGCTGATCACCGGAGCGACCGGGGGCGTCGGCTCCCATCTGGCCACCACCTTGGCTGATCACTACGACCTCGTCCTCCACGGCCGCAGCCAGGACAAGGCCCCGGAAGGGATCACGCTCAAGCTCGCCGAGCTCAGCGAGTACGACGAAGTGCTATCCCTGATGGAGGGGATCGACACCGTCGTGCACATGGCCGGCGCCGCCTCGCCGGAGTCCAGCTGGGAGGCCGTGCTCGAGGCGAACCTCATCGGGGTCCGCAACGTGCTGGAGGCCGCGCGTGAGGCGGGCGTGCGCCGCGTGGTGCTCGCCTCCTCCAACCATGCGATGGGCATGTACGACCGCCACGAGGAATGGCCCGTCTACCCGCACCAGCTGCCCCGCGGTGACTCGCTCTACGGCGTCTCGAAGATCTTCGGCGAATCGCTCGGACGGTTCTACCACGATGAGCACGGGCTGGATGTGATCAACCTTCGCATCGGCTGGTTCTCCGAGGACCCGCTCGCCGCGAAGGAGGACATCCTGCGCGCGATGTGGCTCAGCCCGGCGGACTGCACGCAGGTGGTCCGCTGCGCGATCGAGGCCGAGGTGGCCTTCGGCCTCTACTACGCGATCTCCGACAACCCCAACCGGCGCTGGGCGCTCACCAATACCCAGCTCGAGCTCGGCTATCGGCCGCAGGACTCCTGGACGAGCCTCCCCGGAGCCGTGGAGCACGTCGTCGAGGGCGGCGCCGAGGTGCGGGACAACTGGCCCCGCGGCTCATGACCGCAGCCGCCCGGGCGGCGCGGCTGCTGGTCGCGCTGCTGATCCTCGCCGCCCTGCTCACCAATGCAGTGGGCGCGGCCCAGGACGGTCTGCTCGCACAGAACGTCTCCTACTTCACCAACCAGTCGAACCTGTTCTTCGTGGCGCTGATCCTCGCCGGGATGACGCTGGGCGCGCGCCGGCCTCCGTGGTTCGACGAGGTGCGCGGGGCGGTCGCGTTCTACCTGGTGATGACCGGGATCATCTATGCCCTGCTGGTCGCGCCGCTGGACGAGCTGCTGCGGTGGGATATCGGATGGACGGGGACCGTGCTGCACCGTCTGGCCCCGGTCGCAGCGCTGGTGGACTGGCTGCTGACGGCGCGCCGCCGCGCACCGTCGGCACGTCGCATCCTGTGGTGGCAGCTGTTCCCGGTGGTGTTCCTGGCGGGCACCTGGGTGCGCGGCGGACTGACGGGCTGGTACCCCTACGAGTTCCTGGATCCCACGGCGAGCTCGTGGAGCCAGGTGCTGGCCACCACAGCAGTGGTGCTGGCGGCGTTCTTCGCGGTCGCCACCGCGGTGCATCTGCTCGAGGGACGACTGCGAACTGCCAGAGTCCCAGCCCGGGAGGCCGAACTCGCAGTACGGTGATCAGATGAGCGCTCACACCTTCGATCCGACGGGACTCGAACCCCTCACCGCCACCGACGAGCAGCGCTCCGAGGCACCGCTCGCACGCACCCCCGACGGCACCTGGGTGGTGCTCGGGCATCCGGAGGCCGTCGCTGTCGCCACCGATCACGAGACCTTCTCCTCCGCCGTCTCCCGCTTCCTGCAGGTGCCCAACGGAATGGACGGCGAGGAGCATGCCGCATTCCGGGAGGCGACCGATCCGTTCTTCGCTCCCGAGCTAATGGAGGCCCTAGAGCCGACGGTCCGCGCTGTCGCGGCAGAGCTGGTCGAGGAGCTGATGGCGGATGTCGACGCGACCGGTACCGAGATCGATGCCGTCGCGGCGCTCGGCGCGGTGTTCGCGGTGCGCGCCCAGACCGCCTGGCTCGGCTGGCCCACCGCGCTGGAGCCCGAGCTGCTGCAATGGATGAGCGACAACCATGAAGCCTCCCGCTCCCGAGAACTCTCCCGCACCACAGAGGTCGCCGAACGCTTCGACACCCTGATCCGCTCCGTCGTGGCACCGCGGAGGGCGCTCGGCGCGGACGCCCCGGAAGACCTGACCACGGAGCTGATGCGGGTGCAGGTGAAGCTGCCGGATCCTGAGATCCCAGGGTCGACGCAGCGCGCGCTGCGCGAGGAGGAGATCGTCTCGATCCTGCGCAACTGGACCGGAGGCGACCTCGGCTCGATCGCCCTGTGCACGGGGGTGCTGCTGACCGCGCTTGCGGACGCTCCCGCGCTCACCGAGCGCCTGCGCCACGGGACCTTCACCGAGGCGGCGGCGATCGTCGACGAACTGCTGCGGATCGATGACCCCTTCGTCTCCAATCGCCGCGTGACCACCTGCCCGGTCTCGCTCGCCGGGCACCAGATCGGGGCGGGTGAGCGGGTGCTGATCCACTGGACCTCCGCGAACCGCGACGAGCGGGTCTTCGCGGACCCGAACCGCTTCGATGAGCAGGCGCATGGCGCGCAGAACCTGGTCTACGGCATCGGCACGCACGTCTGTCCGGGTCGTCCGCTGGCCACGCTCGAGCTGGTGGTCGTGCTCCAGGAGCTGCTCGCGGTGGCCGATGTGCACGCCGCAGAGACTGTGGGAGAGCGCGAGGTCGCTCCGGTGGGCGGCTGGGCGCATGCCCCGGTGGTTCTCACCCCACGCAGCTGACCCCGGCGCAGGGGAACCGCGGCGCTCCTGCACCGCGGGGGTGGAGTGCCACTGCCGTGGGGGCTCAGTCGTGGGGGCTCAGTCGTGGGGGCTCAGTCGTGAGGGCTCAGTCGTGCCCCTCGGCGATCAGCGCCTCGAGCTGCCTGATGGCCTCGGGGTCCCCGTGGATCTCGACGGCGTCCGGGCCGTCCGCGAGGTGGTCGAGCGCCTGGGCGCGTCCCCAGGCCCAGAGGTTCGCGCTGATCGCGCTGCCGGAGACGGTGGCCCGCGGGAGGCCCTCGGCGTCAGCGGGCTCCTCGAGCAGCCGGCCGACGGGCGCGTCGAACTCCTGCCCATCCCGTGGTCTCGTGCCGGACCAGCGGCTGATGCCCAGCAGCTGGGGTGCGCCACCGTCGGGACGGATCTCGATCGCGGCGACCGGCGTCGTGCTCGCCCAGTCGGGGATCCATTCATGGCCGGCCGGCCACATCACGCGCAGGACATGGTCCAGTCCTGCCGCAGCCACCTCGGGACTGATCGAGGTGACCGGGCGACCGGCGGTGAGCTCGGCATCCACCCGGTGGATGGTCGCCTCGTGGGTCTGCATCCGGCGGGTGACGCCGACGGTCTGCTCCTGGGAGAACCAGAACCAGGCGGCCTCCTCGTCGCTGCGCGCAGTGAGCTGGGCGAGGAGGGACTTCGTCGCGGCCTCGCGGCGGGCACTCAGCACGTCCTGCTCAGCGGGGCGCGGGGCCTTCGCCTCCTCGATCGCCATCACCTCCTGCTCGGTGGTGGCTCGGGAGGCGAGGATCGCCGCCCAGAACTCATGGACCTCGGTGAGATGCCACAGGAGGTCCGCTGCGGTCCAGTCGGGGCAGGTGGGGACCCGCTGTGCGGGATCGGTGGCCGCGAGGACGGTGGCCAGTCGGTCCGCTTCCTGCTGGATGATGGTCAGGGAGTCGATGCTCATGACCCCATCGAAGCACCTGGGAGTGACGGGCGACACCCCCGCGAGAATCGATCATCCTTGCCCCTCATACCCCTTGGGGGTATAAATAGGAGGAGCCGATACCCCGCCGGGGTATCCCGAGAGCAAGGAGAACCCCATGAGCGCAACCACCACCCAGTTCCAGGTGACCGGCATGACCTGCGGCCACTGCGAGATGTCCGTGCGCGAAGAGGTCAGCGAGCTGGCCGGGGTCCAGGGCGTCGAGGTCAGCCACGAGACCGGTCTGCTGAGCGTCTCCTCCGAGCAGCCCGTGGATGAGGCCGCGGTGCTCGCAGCTGTCACCGAGGCCGGCTATTCAGCGGTGCGCGCCTGATGAAGGCCGGCACCACCGTCGCACTGTACGGCCTGCTGCTGGTGGCGCTGTTCTTCGCGTCGTACCTGCTGGCCGGGGTGCTGGTCCCCTCGGAGTGGGTGGACAGCTGGTCGAATTCCGGTGGCTCCGGCCACTGACCGGCTGCTCCCCTCCGCCGAGCTCTGCCACTCCAGTCCCGTCCGTGCGCGATTCCTCGGATTCGCGAGAGAGAAAAGGCCCATCATGACCACTCCCCCGTCCCCGCTGCAGGTGATCACCACCGATATCGAACTCGAGATCGGTGGGATGACCTGCGCCTCGTGCGCGAATCGGATCGAGCGGAAGCTGAACAAGCTCGACGGGGTCACCGCTGCGGTCAACTACGCGACGGAGAAGGCGCGGGTCACCGTGCCCGAGGACTATGACCCGCGGGATCTGGTCACGGTGGTCGAGCAGACCGGCTACACCGCCGCCCTCCCCACCCCGCCCGAGGCGGAGCAGGAGACGTCAGGAGCGCACGAGCGTGAGGACCCGGAGCTGACCTCGCTCCGCCACCGCCTGATCGGCTCGGTGCTGCTGTCGGTTCCGGTGATCCTGATCTCGATGATCCCGGCGCTGCAGTTCACCTACTGGCAGTGGGCGGTCCTCACGCTCACCGCTCCCGTGATCGTCTGGGCCGCCTGGCCCTTCCATCGTGCGGCGGCCGTCAACCTGCGCCATGGCGGGGCCACGATGGACACCCTGATCTCGGTGGGCACCATCGCCGCCTTCCTGTGGTCGCTGTACGCCCTGTTCCTGGGCACGGCCGGCGTGCCCGGCATGACGCATGAGTTCTCGCTGACCATCGGACCGTCTGACGGGGCGGCGAACATCTATCTCGAGGTCGCGGCCGGGGTGACCATGTTCATCCTGCTGGGCCGCTACTTCGAGAAGCGCTCGAAGCGACAGGCCGGAGCCGCGCTGCGCGCCCTGCTGGACATGGGCGCGAAGGACGTCGCCGTGATGCGCGACGGGGTCGAGACCCGTCTCGCGGTGGCTGACCTCGCCGTCGGCGACACCTTCGTGGTGAGGCCCGGCGAGAAGATCGCGACCGACGGCGTGGTCGCCTCCGGCACCTCGGCGGTGGACGCCTCGATGCTGACCGGCGAGTCCGTCCCGGTCGAGGTCGGGGTGGGCGACGCAGTCACCGGCGCGACCGTCAACGCGGGCGGCCGCCTCCTGGTGCGGGCGACCCGCGTGGGCGGCGACACCCAGCTCGCCCAGATGGCGAAGATGGTCGAGGACGCCCAGTCGGGCAAGGCCGAGATCCAGCGCCTCGCTGATCGGGTCTCAGGGATCTTCGTACCGATCGTGATCGCCTTCGCAGTGGTGGTGCTCGGCGCCTGGATCGGTGCCGGGTTCCCGCTCGAGGCGGCATTCACAGCGGCGGTCGCGGTGCTGATCATCGCCTGCCCGTGCGCGCTGGGGCTCGCGACTCCCACGGCGCTGCTGGTCGGCACCGGCCGCGGTGCTCAGCTGGGCATCCTCATCAAGGGACCCGAGGTGCTCGAGTCCACCCGGAAGATCGACACCGTGGTGCTCGACAAGACCGGCACCGTCACCACCGGAAAGATGACGCTGGCCGACGTGGTCACAGCCGAGGGTGTGGAGCGCAGCGAGCTGCTGCGTCTCGCGGGCGCGGTCGAGGATGCCTCCGAGCATCCGATCGCTCAGGCGATCGCGAAGGGCGTCACCGAGGAGATCGGTGCCCTGCCCGGCGTCGACGAGTTCGAGAACCTCGAAGGTCGGGGCGTGCGCGGCACGGTCGAGGGGCGCTCAGTCCTCGTCGGCCGCACGACGCTGGTCCCGGGGCAGGAGCTGCCCCCGCTGCTGGCCGAGGCGAAGGCCGCTGCGGAGTCCCGCGGGCAGACGGCGGTCGTCGTCTTCTGGGACGGCCGGGCCCGCGGCGTGCTGGTCGTCTCCGACACCGTCAAGCCCACCAGCGCCGAGGCGATCGCGCAGCTGAAGGGTCTGGGGCTCAACCCGATCCTGCTGACCGGTGACAACCGTGCCGCCGCCGAGCAGATCGCCTCGGAGGTCGGCATCGACCAGGTCATCGCCGAGGTCCTCCCGCAAGACAAGATCGATGTCGTCCGCCGCCTGCAGGCCGACGGCAAGGTGGTGGCGATGGTCGGTGACGGTGTGAACGACGCCGCCGCGCTCGCCCAGGCCGATCTGGGCCTGGCCATGGGCACCGGCACCGATGTCGCCATCGAGGCATCGGACATCACCCTGGTGCGCGGCGATCTGCGCAGCGTGACCGACGCGATCCGGTTGTCACGCCGTACTCTCGGCACCATCAAGGGCAACCTGTTCTGGGCCTTCGCCTACAACATCGCGGCGATCCCGCTGGCCGCGCTGGGGCTGCTGAACCCGATGCTGGCCGGCGCCGCGATGGCGTTCTCGAGCGTGTTCGTGGTGGGCAACAGCCTGCGGCTGCGTTCGTTCCGCAGCCGTGCGCTCACCGCCCCGGCGGGTGCCCCCGCCCTGGCTGGCTCAGTCCCGGCTGCCTCCACCCCGGTCACCTCCACCACCCCGGTCACCTCCACCGCGCCGGCAGAGCCACCCGCCGCGGGAGCCTGAATGTCCGCCGCCGAAGATCCGTTGCATGCCCGTATAGCAGACCCGCCCCGCTCTCTCCGCTGGAGGACCTCATGACCACCACCGATGCCACGCCCAGTCCCGCTCCCGTCCCGGAGGGGCATGAGCACCATCATGGCTATATCTCCGACCGGGCCCGCTATCTCGCGCGTCTCAAGCGCATCGAAGGACAGGCTCGCGGCCTGCACCGCATGGTCGACGAGGAGAAGTACTGCATCGACATCCTCACCCAGATCAGCGCGCTGAAGAGCGCCCTGGACGGGGTGGCGATGGGGCTGCTGGACGACCACCTTCAGCACTGCGTGCTCGACGCCGCCCGCACCGGTGGCGACGAGGCCGAGCAGAAGCTGAAAGAAGCCTCGGCGGCGATCGCTCGTCTCGTACGCTCGTGACCCGTTGGGTCACACCCGGAGCTCTACCGGCACGCATCATCTGCCGAGGTGGGAGCGCATCTCACCCATGACGATTCCCTCCTGCACGCATTAGAGTCCCAAGTGATCTGTATGACCGGTCAACCAGTCCATCTCGCCGCACGCGCAGTGCGACGGCTCCGACCAGACGCAGGGTGATACGAACGCGGAATCGAGGAGACGGATGACCGACAAGACTGCGCCGCCGCACTCAGAGGCAGAGCACGGAAATGTCGCGGAGGCGCCCTGGCCACAGGGAGTTCCGCGCGCCGAGCCCGCCTTGGATGAGTCCAGGGCCATTCCGAGCCTGCCTCCGGCCGGTCTCTCCAGCGATGCCGGCGAATCCGCTCCCGCGCGCACCGGACGGCGCGAGGAGATCCTCGACGGCGCAGCGGAGATGTTCGCGGAGCACGGGTACCACGGCTCGAGCCTGCGGGACATCTCGAGCCACATCGGCATCTCCCATTCCGGGATGCTGCACCACTTCGGGTCGAAGGACGCTCTGCTCGACGGCGTGATCGACCGGATGGAAGAGCACGCGCAGGCGGCACTGGACCGGATCCATGAGATGGGCGGCGGGCGCGAGGTCCTGCTGCGCGGGCTCGCTGAGGTGTGGCATCCTGCGTCGCTTCCGATCAGGCTCCTGGCCACCCTCGATGCAGAGAGCGTCAGCGAGGACCATCCCGGCCGCTATCGGCTCGCGCGACTGCGGCGCGTCCACGAGCACCTGCTCGAGACGTGTTTCACGACGATGGGCGAGAAGGGCCTGCTGCGCACGGACACCGACCCCGCCTTCGCGGGACGTGCACTGCTGGGGGCGGTGCTGAACCTCGCCGTCCGCGAGAAGACGGTCCGCACGCTCCAGCATCGGGGCTACGGCGATGCCCCGCTGGAAGATCTGGCCAAGCAGGTCGAGGCCTTCCTCGATGCACCGGAGGACTCGACGCCGCAGCGCTGACCGCTCGCCTCGCTCGTCATCGGCGACAGCCGCTGCGGCGAGGTCCGATCCGCTTCGCGGGGTCACCATGCCCACCGCCCCAGGAGTTCGTCGACCGTCACGAGCTCGGCCTGGCGGTCTGCGGCGAGCTGGTCGAGCACCCTCTCCTTGTGGGCGGCTCTCTCGTCAGCCACCGCATCGGTGACGATCACGGCGCGGACATTGTTCGCATAGGCGTCACGGGCGGTCTGGGCGATGCAGGCATGCGTGGAGACCCCGGCCATCACCACCCGTTCCACCTGCAGGTTGCGCATTCGCAGCAGCAGATCGGTGCCGAACCAGGCGCTGTCGCGGGTCTTCTCGATTCGCGTCATCCCGGTGGTGTCGAGCTCGTGGACCACCTCGGTGCCGGGATCCCCGTGGAACAGAAAGCCCTGATCGTCGTCGAGCATGCTCAACGTCCACGTCGAGCGGTCGCGGCTGTGCTCGGTCGTGATCAGGAGGATCGGCACCTCGGCGCGGCGCGCGGCCTCGGCGAGCGTGGTGACCGCACGGATCACCTCGGCGCGGGCCTCCGCCAGCGCAGGCTCCTCGAAGAAGGACTCCTGCAGATCGATCAGCAGCAGCGCACTGCCCTGGCCGCTCACGGAGTGGGGCTCCCCCCGGTGACGGCGAGGGTCTCGCCGAGCACATAGCTCGACTCGGGAGAGGTGAGGAAGACGTACGCCGGAGCGAGCTCGGTGGGTTGGCCGGCCCGGCCGAGCGGCGTGTTCTTCCCGAACTCGGGCAGGGCCTCCTTCGGCTGGCCGTCCGAGACCTGCAGCGGCGTCCAGATCGGGCCTGGAGCCACGGCGTTCACCCGGATGCCACGAGAGGCGACCTGCTGTGCGAGCCCCTTGGTGAAGTTGTTGATCGCCGCCTTGGTCGAGGCGTAGTCCACGAGCGTCGGCGAGGGCTGGTACGCCTGGATCGAGGTGGTGTTCACAATCGTGGAGCCGGCGGGCAGGTGCGGGAGCGCGGCCTGGGTGATGCGGAACATCGCGTGGATGTTCACGGCGAAGGTATCCACCCACTGCTGGTCCTCGATCTCCTCAAGGGTCTCCACCGCGATCTGCCGGCCAGCGTTGTTGACCAGCGCGTCGAGGCCGCCGAGCTCGCGCACCGCATCCGCGACCAGGCTGCGACAGAAGTCCGCGTCGATCAGGTCCCCGGGCAGGAGCACAGCCTTGCGACCCTCCTTGCGGATCACCTCCGCGATGTGCTGGGCATCCTGCTCTTCCTGCGGCAGGTAGTTCAGGGCGACGTCCGCGCCCTCGCGGGCGAAGGCGATCGCCACTGCGGCTCCGATGCCGGAGTCAGCGCCGGTGATGAGCGCCTTCCGCCCCTTCAGCCGGCCGGTGCCGCGATAGGACTCCTCGCCTCGGTCCGTGCCGGGGATCAGCTCCGCATCCAGTCCGGGCTCGGGCTGGTCCTGCTTCGGCGGGGTGATGTCGGGGAAGCGGGTGACGGGATCGGTGAAGGTGAGCTGGTCGGCCATGGGGTTCCTCCTGGGACTGGGCGGTCTCGGTCAACGCTCTCGGGCGGGGCCGGGAGACAGGGCACGTTCAGGGTCAGGGTCGTCGGGGTCACAGGCGCGAGTGGGGCGCCTGCGCCGGGTTCAGGGGATCTGCGTCGGAGCGGGGGCGATCGTGGGATCGAGGACGACCTTGATGCAGCCGTCGTGCTTCTTCTGGAACAGGTCGTAGCCAACGGCAGCTTCCTCGAGGGGCAGCCGGTGGGTGACGAGGTCCCCGACCCCGAGCGGGTCGGCGGGGTCTTCGACCAGCGGCAGGAGGTCGTCGGTCCAGGCGCGCACGTTGCATTGGCCCATCCGCATCTGGAGCTGCTTGTCGAACATCGTCAGCAGCGGCATCGGGCTCGCTGCTCCGCCGTAGACGCCGGACAGCGAGACGGTCCCGCCGCGGCGGACGAGATCGATGGCGGTGTGGAGGGCCGCGAGCCGGTCCACTCCGGCACGCTCCATGAGTGGCCGGGCCACGGCGTCAGGCAGTTTGCCTGCGATGGTCTGGGCGAGGCCCGCGACGGGGCTGCCCTCCGCTTCCATTCCCACCGCGTCGATGACGGCGTCCGGGCCGCGCCCCTGGGTGCGCTCGCGAATCTCACCGACGGTATCCTCCGCGAGGTCGAACACCTCGACGCCGTGGCGTTCAGCCATGGCTCGTCGCTCGGGCACGGGATCGATGCCGAAGACCCTCGCCCCCAGGTGACGACCGATCCTCGCGCACAGCTGGCCCACGGGGCCGAGACCGATCACCGTGAGGGTGCGATGAGCGGGGACCCCGGCGTACTGCACTGCCTGCCAGGCGGTGGGGAGGATGTCGCTGAGGAAGAGGTAGTTCTCATCCGGGAGCTCGGTGCCGACCTTCATCAGCCCGTAGTCCGCATGCGGCACCCTGAGGAACTCGGCCTGACCGCCGGGCACCTGGCCGTACAGCTTCGAATAGCCGAGCAGTGCGGCGCCTGAGCCGTGCTCGGTGACCTGGGTGGTCTCGCACTGCGAGGGCAGTCCCTGGGAGCACATGACGCAGTGGCCGCAGGAGATGGTGAAGGGCACGACGACGCGGTCGCCGGGCCGCACATGGGTGACGCCCGCTCCGACCTCCTCGACGATGCCCATCGGTTCATGGCCGATGATGTCGCCGGCGGTCATGAAGGGGCCGAGCACCTCGTAGAGATGCAGGTCCGAACCGCAGATCGCCGTCGACGTGACGCGGATGATCGCATCAGTGGGGTCTCGGAGTATCGGGTCGGGCACGGTCTCCACGCTCACGCGCTCGGTGCCCTGCCAGGTCACTGCTCTCATCATCCTGCCTTCCGGTGGTGATCGCGATCGTCTCTCCACGCTATGGGCGGTCGCCGCTCATGTCCTCAATGTCGACCGAAAGGTCTGCCTCGGGGGCAGCTCAGGCACTGGGGCCACGACCACGTCATGGACCTTCCAGTCGAGCTCGTGGATCCGGTCTCGCAGATCTGCGACCTGTCGAACCGACGGCTCGATTCCCGGCCGGGGAACGACGAACACCTCTGCGTGGAAGACGTGTCCCTGGTCGCGGACGCGAGCTGCGGCCTCGCCCACCCACGGCTCCTGCCCCGCCCGCACCTCGATCTTGCGGGTCAGCGGGTGGGGCTCGGAATCGTCATAGGTGCGGGCCTCGGCATCGGTGAGACCACCGATGGAGCCGCGCAGATTCTTCAGGCCGTCGCGGAGGATCGAGACGGACACGAGCAGCGCCGCGGTGGCGTCCGCCCACCACAGCCCGAGCCCCACACCGAGCACGCCGGCTATGGTCGCGATCGCGGTGGTCCAGTCGGCCTTGCTCATGTCGGCGTCCGCGAACAGGACCTTGTCGTGCAGCTGCTCGGAGAGTTTGAGCTTCTTCAGCCCCAGGATCACCGGACCGATGCTCGTGACCACCATGACCGCGACCATCAGCCAGCCGGCCCAGATCCCCTGCCCGAACAGCACCGTGAGCCCGATCGGGGGGCGTTCGACCTTGACCAGACCCATCACGGAGTCGAACACCAGATAGCCGCCCATGGTCAGCAGCGCGATCGCGGCGACCAGGTGGGCGACACCGATGGACCGGTGATAGCCGTAGGGGTGGCTGCGATTCGGCGTCTTGCGGATCCGCCGGGTCGCGACGAGGAAGGCGATCGGGGGAAGGAGGGAGAGCATGTCCTCGGCCCAGGCCGCCTGCATCGCCTGCGACTGCCCGGCGACCAGTGCGACCAGCACGACGGTGCCCGTCATCCAACCAAGCGTGATCCATTCCAGCCGGATCGCTCGCTGCAGTGCCTCGCGCTGTGCATCACCGAAGGCGTCGTGCCCCGATCCGGTGTCCTCCTCGCCACCCTCCGACTTGGTGCCGTTCACAGCTCACCACCCCGTTCGGCGAGGTATCGCTCGAGGTCCACCAGCAGCGCGTTCTCTCCCGGCCGCACTCCCATCACGATGTCGACGGGCTTCCCATCCGGACCCTGTGTGGTGGTGTAGGGCCGCGTCAGCGCGATCTCCGACGTCCAGGGGACATCCGAGGCGAGGCCGCCGACCACCAGATCGAGGTTCCCCTCCTTCATCTCGGCAGCCAGCACGTTCTCTCCCCCGGGGACCCAACGGATCTCGGCATCGATCGTCTCGGCGTAGTCGCTCAGCAGATCGACCTCGCTGCCGCTGACCGCACCGTCGGGAGCGACCTCTGTCCAGGGCGGGTTCTCGGCGATCCCGACGCGGAGCTCGCCCCCTGTCACCCGGTCCAGGGTGCCCTGTGTGTCGGCGGGGAAGCTCCCCTGGCAGCCCGCGGCCGCCAGCAGGAGGGCTCCCAGCAGGATCAGGCGCCACACCCGTTCCATGACCCCCATGCGCATCCTCTTCACCGTGCTTTCCACGAGGCGCCGCAACGCCATGATTCTCGTGCTGGCTCACTGTAGGCAGTCTCCGCTGCCAGGTTCCGTCCGATCGGTCGAGGGCCGGGACCTGCAAAGGTTGCAGTCCCTTGTCGACCCCTTCCCATGCAGCGCGTGTGATGACTCCGTGGTCCACACCACAAAGGGAACGACAGCACCCCACGAAGAAGACACGAAGAAGATACGAAGAAGAGGGCGATCATGATGAACGTCGCAGAAGGCGGAGAGGTCACCGGCACCAAGGACAAGAACTATGACCTGATCTGGTTCACCGAGCAGTGCCTGTCCAATGCGCTGCGCATGGAGACCTATCGGTCCGATGCCGAGAGCGCAGGCGACCAGGAACTCGCCGAGCTGTTCAGCAAGGCTCAGCACGAGAGCGCCAAAGGTGCCGAGCTGGCGAAGGGCCTGCTGGCGCGCCGCCTGAACCAGAGCTGAGCGGATCATGGCCCCAGACCCGCGGCGCCCCGGTGGCACCCTGCACCGGTGACACTGGGGCGCTGTCCGTTCGACGACGTCCACACCGCCCCGAGAGCATCGCGTTCGTGAAATAGTCTCGTGAACAGAGGGGGGCCCGACATACTCGATGACGTCGACAACGGAACGCACCAGCACCTGAGCACGATGCAGGCGCTGCTGCTGGAGAGCGAGGACATCGCCTCGTTCCTCCAGGACTTCACGGAGCTCCTCACCGGCCGGCTGACCGTCGCCGACGGGCATCGCTGGTGCGCGATCACGCTGCTCCGTGACCGCAAGGCCGTCACCGCCGTCAGCTCCGGGCCCGCGGCCCGGGAACTCGACGCGCTCCAGAACTCCTTCACCCATGGACCGTGCATGACCGCGATACGTGAGAACACGGTGATCCGGGCCGGAGACCTGCGTACCGATGGACGCTGGCCCCAATACCAGGCAGCTGCTGTGGCCCAGGGCGTACGCTCCGTGCTCGGGATGCCCTTCGACCTGGATGACGACGCCAGAGCAGGACTGAACATCTACTCCGACATCCCGCACGACTTCGACCCCGAGATGATCGCCACCATCGAATTCGAGAAGAATCTCGCTGCCGATGCGCTGCGCCTCGCGGTGCGGATGGCGGGCCAGCGCGAGTCGGAGAGCGACCTGCGGGCGGCGATGGAATCCCGGACCGTGATCGACCTGGCGGTAGGCATCATCATGGGACAGAACCGGTGCAGCCAGGAGGAAGCGGTCTCGATCCTCAAAACGGCGTCCAATCACCGCAATGTCAAGTTGCGAGAGCTCGCGACGGAGCTGGTGGCGTCGGTGAGCTCGATGCCGACGCGCACGGCGTTCGAGAGCTGATTGTGCGCTGGTCGGCGCGCGGGTATTCTCCCGGGGAGGTCTAGCAGGGGGCCTTCTGTTCATGCTGCACGAAATGGCCTCCGCTCATGCCCCACACACTCTCGGTGACCGTGCATGTCGATCTCGACCTGCGGGAGATCCAGCTCGCCGTCGCCGGGTGCCTCACCGCCGACACCTACGTCGCCCTGCTGCCGATAGTCCGCCAGGCGCGCGGGCTCGAACCGGCTCCCCGCCTCACGCTCGATCTCACAGCAGCGGAGCACATCGATCTCGACGGGCTCATTCCACTGCAGCACACGATCGCTCATGAGCCCGTCGACGGCGCCGGCACGGTGGACTATCGCCTCCCCGATCCACTGCCGACATGCCAGCGCACCGTCGTGGCTCCGCGTCTGTCTGGCACCGCCGACGACCTGATCCTCCAGCGCGCGAACCGGGTTCCACCCCTTGCCCTCGTGCGCGAGCGCAAGGGCCCCTCCCCCATGCCTTCGGTGCCGGTAACGGAGCCGGCTCCCGACCGAGCTCGCGCGTCCGGCGCCCGCACGCGACGGGAGGAGATCCTCGAAGGTGCCGCAGAGATGTTCGCCGAATACGGGTACCGCGGCGCGAGTCTGCGCGATATCAGCCGTCATATCGGGATCTCCCACCCGGGACTGATGCACCACTTCCCCTCCAAGGAGATCCTGCTGGACAGTGTCATCGACCTTCTCGAGGCCCATGCACAGAGGATCCTCGACCAGGCCGACGCGATGCGCGCAGACCCCGAGACGATGCAGAGAGCGCTGGCGGTGCACTGGAGCCCCACCGCGCTGCCGACGCAGCTGCTGGCCACCCTCGGCGCGGAGTCCGTCAGCGGGGACCACCCCGGACGGTTCCGGCTCGCGAGACTTCGCCGTGTCCACGAGCACGTCTTCGAGGGCTGCTTCACGGAGTTCGAGAAGCTGGGAATGCTCCGCCAAGGGGTCGATCCCAGCTTCGCGAGCCGTGCGATGCTCGGTCTCGTGCTGAACCTCGCAGTACGCGAGAGGACGGTGCGCACCATGCAGACCGGAACCCATGACGACGCCCCTGTTGAGGAGATGGCACGGTTGGCACGCTCGTTCCTGCGGACGGACACCACGGACTGACATCGACTGACGTCGTGCTCTCCCCGCGCGAGCCATCGGAGGGAGTGCCCAGGCCCCCTGGCTAGAGTGCCTCTGATCCATCCCCCGCGAGGAAGACCCTGATGCCAGCTTCGACCATGCTCACCGCCACCTCTCTGCATGCCGGATATCCCGGTGAGCAGGTGCTCCAGGGCATCGACCTCACCCTCAGCGCCGGAGACCCGCCGCTGGGCCTGCTGGGCCCGTCGGGCGCCGGGAAGACCACCTTGCTCGCCTCGCTGAGCGGAGAGCACATCCCCGACGCCGGCGAGGTCACCTGGAACGGGCGCCGAGTCTCGAAGCTGCGCGGGAAGGACCGCAAGACGTTCCGGGCCGCGGTCCGTTTCGTCTCTCAGTACGCGATGACCATCTCGGATCCCCGCGAGACCGTCCGCTCCCGACTCGAGCTGGCCGCGAAGGTGGCACGCAAGGGTGGCCGCACCCACGCCGTCTCTGCTGCGGAGATGCTCGAGTCCGTCGGCCTCGCCGAGCACTTCCTGCCCCGCACCATGCGCACCCTCTCCGGCGGGGAGATCCAGCGGGTCGCGCTTGCGACAGCCCTCGCCACCCGCCCCGAGCTCCTCGTGCTCGACGAGCCGCTCACCGCAGTGGATCCGAACACCAGGGCCCGGATCGCCACCACCCTCGCCGCCACCATCCAGCGCCTCGGCATCGGCACCCTGATCGCCTCCCACGACGTCGAGCTCCTGCAGCGGCTGTGCCCGCAGATCGTGTTCCTCGGAGACGGGAAGCTGCTGGCCCGCGGCACGCTCTCCGAGGTGCTCGCCCAGACCGAGCACGAGCCGATCCGGGAGCTGGTCGAGGCGAACCCAGTCGCGGTGCAGCGCTTCCGCTGAGGGCAGTCCGGCGAGCGCGCCGGTCCTGCGTCCCGGCCTGACACGGACTCGCAGCGATGAGAAGAGCTGCTCTAACCGGCAGAACGGATAGGCCCCGTCGCGGAAGCAGCTCAGAGCGCAGTTCTGGTCGGCGCGCCATCGCTGGGACCGCCATGCCCGTAGTCCCCGGATTCCCGCTCCGGTGCGGTCCGAAGCGGGAATGTCGAGGGCGTGCACATCGTCCCCGGACTGTTCCGGGATACGGACGGTTCCGGGCCTCGGGCTGTTCCGGGACACGAAGAAGCCCCACCGGATGACCGGTGGGGCTTCGACTGTTGGTGCGCCATCAGGGACTCGAACCCCGGACCTACTGATTAAGAGTCAGCCGCTCTAACCAACTGAGCTAATGGCGCGAACAGAAAAGAACTTTACCCCCATGTCGCCGAGCGTCCAACTCGAGAGGCCACTGTGTGAGCGAGCGAACAGCGACAGGCCCCTGCTCGCCATCAGCGAGCCCCGGTATCCACCAGGACTCCCGGCGGCACGGGGACCTGCCACAATCCCCTAGACTCGATCTCCACAGGAAGCTCGGCGCGCGAGGGCCCCAGCAGGTCGCTCGCCAGAGGAGGTCAGAGTGCGGATCGCGATCACCGGTGCCACAGGTGTGCTCGGCCAGGAGGCCGTGGAGGCGCTGGTCGCCGCCGGTCATGAGGTCACCGGCATCACCCGCCGCGATTCCGGAGTCCCGATCGTCGAGGGCCGTGGCGGCAGCGCCATCGTCGCCGATGTCTTCGATGCCGGAGATCTGACCCGCGCCTTCCGTGGCCATGACGTCGTGATCAACACGCTCGCACATGTCCCGGTCGGCATGTCAGGGCTGCGACCCCTAGCCTGGCGCGAGGATGACCGCCTTCACCTCGAGGCCTCCGTCGCGATCGCGAAGGCCGCAGCGCAGGCCGGAGCACGGCGCCTGATCCAGGAGTCGACGATCTTCCTGTACCCGGACAACGGTGCGGAGTGGATCAGCGAGGACCTCGCGCTCAGCGTCCGGAACCAGGCGTTCCGCCCCCGTGTGAAGGAGATGCGGGCAGCGGTCGATTTCGCGACCTCGGGTCGCAGTGCCGTGATCCTGCGCCTGGGGCAGCTGTTCGGCCGAGACCAGCACACCACCCATGCGCTGAAGGCGACACGCGACGGCAATCCGATCCTGCTCGGCAAGCCGGATCACTACGTCACCCTCCTGCACCATTCCGATGCTGGCCGCGCCTTCGTCGCGGCTCTGCGCGCGAACAGCGGCTTCTACAACGTCGGCGGCGAGCCGATCACCAAGAAGCGCTGGGCGAAGGACCTCTCGACCGAAGCCGGGACCGAGAACCCCGCGAAGTTCTACCCGGAGATCACCCAGGCGATCGTCGGTACGCGGCTCGACGTGCAGCGCCGCTCGCTGCGGGTCTCCTCGGTGCGGTTCATGTCAGAGACCGGGTGGCGGCCCACCGTCGGCCCCTCCACCCCGGGCTGGTCCCGCCGCTGACCCTGCCGGCGCTCATCGCCACAGAGCTGCTCTGCGCCGCTGACTCTGCGTCCGGCGCTCTGACATTCCGGGGCGCCGTTCAGAGCTCGCGGATCACCCGCGCCGGGTTCCCGACCGCCAGGCTGCGCGGGGGCACGTCCTTCGTGACCACGCTGCCCGCGCCGATCACGGCTCCGTCGCCGATGCTCACGCCGGGCAGCACGGTCACTCCCCCACCGATCCAGACGTCATCGCCGATGGTGATCGGCTCTGCGGCCTCCCAGCCCTGACGGCGCGGCTCGAGCTCGAGCGGATGGATCGGGGTGAGCAGCTGGATGTTCGGGCCCAGCTGACAGTTCTTCCCGATCCTGATCTCGACCACATCGAGGGCGGTGAGCTGGAAGTTCACGAACGTTCCCGCACCGATGTGCAGCTGGGTGCCGTAGTCCACCCGCAGCGGGGCCCGCACATGTGCTCCCTCCCCGATGCTGCCCAGCAGCCCGCGCAGGATCTCCTGGGCGGTCTCGGGATCTGCGACGTATTCATCGGCGAAGCGCTCGGTCTCGACCAGTGCGTGGCGGAAGGCCCGCTGGATCTCCGGGTCGTCGGCGATGTACCAGTCTCCCGCGACCATCTTCTCCCAGGACCTGCGGGGATCGTTCTCATCGATGTGGAAGCTCTTCATGGTGACGAGCCTAGGTGGCGTGCCCGGTGGTTCGCACCCCGGGCTCTGGAGTGGACCGCAAGGCAGGACCGCCACGTCACCGCGGCAGCCGCATCCCCAGACTCGGCGCCGAGTCGACGAAGCCCAGGGAGCGATACAGACTCTGCCCGGGCGGATCGGCGAGGAGGGTGATGTAGGGGTGCGGCGGAGCGGCCTGATCGATCCGCGCGATCAGCTGCTCCATCACGACACGTCCCAGCCCGCGGCGCTGATGGGCGGGGGCGGTGGCGATGTCCGCGAGGTGGAAGTACCAGGTGCCGTCCCCGACCACGCGCCCCATCGCGGCGAGGGCGCCGTCCGCGGTGCGGACCGAGACCCAGGCCCAGCTGGCGCTGAGGGCACCGGCGGCCTGCGCCGGGGTGCGGAGGCTCAGGCCGGAGTCGCGGCGCAGCTGCACGTACTCCGCGTTCGTGGGCGGCTCCTCGAGCAGCCGGTAGCCGGCGGGCAGCGACGTCGGGGCGAGACGCTCCTCGGCGCCGGGGGACGAAGGGTTCTCAGGCATGGACCGATCCTGTCATCCCTGCTCGGCGAAGAGCGGGATACTCGAGGGATGAGCACGCCCTCCACTCCCCCGCCCGACAGCTCCCGATGCCCATGCGGGAGCGGCGACACCTTCGGTGACTGCTGCGGACCGGTGCTGAGGCAGGACCGTCGTGCCGGCACCGCGGCCGCGCTGATGCGCTCGCGCTACACCGCCTTCGCGCTGCGCGATCTCGAGCATCTGCTGCGCTCCTGGCATGCGCGCACCCGACCCTCGCGGGAGGAGCTCGCGCAGTCTCTCGACCAGGAGCTGCGCTGGCTGCGGCTGGACGTGCTCGCCACGCACGAGGGCGGGCCGTTCGACGACGTCGGCACCGTGGAGTTCGTGGCGATCTCGAAAGGGCCGCAGGGGCGTCAGGAGCAGCACGAGGTCTCACGCTTCGTGCGGGAGGGTGGCAGCTGGTACTACCTCGACGGCGAGGTCTGAGCCGGCGGTCGCCCGCCAACTCCGCCGCTCTCGCTGCGGCGTGCGCACCGCCGAGCGGTCGCCGGGCGGCGCGGAGCTCCGTCCCACCGACGCGGCAGACGACGCAGTCGGCGCCGGTCGCCTTCGCGACCGGCGCCGATCAGTGCACGGGGCTGAGCGCCCGCGCGAGGGTCAGTCCTTCGCGGCGCGGGCCTTCTCCTTGGCCTTCTGCTTCGCGGCCTTCGCCTTCTCGATCTCGTGATCCTTCCGGGCCTTCTCGCCCGCCTTCTGCGCGGCCTTCGCTGACCTGTCGTCGCCACCGGAGAGCACGATCGCCGCAGCGATGCCTGCACCGATGAGGACCACGCCGATGACGCCGCCTGCGATCGCTACCGGGAGCGTTGCAGGGGACTTCCCGTCACCGGCCGCGGAAAAACCCTTCACCGCACCGGTGATCTCGTTCTTCCAGCGCGTGGCCGCGTTCTTCGGGTTCACGCGATTGATCAGCTCGTCGATGTCGGATGCGAGATTGTCCTGCCGGCGATATGCCTCATCGCGCATCTCGTCCAGGTTCTTCTTCTTGGCCACCACTGCCTCCGGGGTCGTCAGGGTCTGCTGTGCAGATCGTATCGTGGTCGAGACGTCGCAGGCGCCGTCAGCCCCTGGTGCGGGCCAGGAAGTCGTCGGCGCCGCCGACCAGCTCGATGTGCCCGGTCTCGACGTCCGCGCTCGCCATCTTCGCGATCTCCGCGGCGAACTCCTCGACGGAATAGAGCTTCCCGGCCGCCTCGCGGCGCGCCTCGAGAGCTCCAGGACGCGCACGGTCCAGCAGGGTCGCGGTGACGGTGCCCTCGATCATGTCGGCGGAGACGACCACGAAGGAGACGCCCTTCTCGCGCATCTCCGGCAACCGCTCGGTCAGTGCGGTCTCACCCGCCCGCTTGGACTTCGCGACCTGCTCGTATTCGGGCATGGTCTCGACCTCGTCGATGAAGTGCGCCTGGTGGCTGGTCACGAAGACCACCCGGCCTCCCTCGGGAAGGTGCTCGAGCCCGGCGGTGAGCGCGGCGGACTGGGCGTCACGGTTCAGCCGCATCGCGTAGTCCTCGCCGAGGTCCTTCTCCATCCCGCCGGAGGCGTTCAGGACCAGCAGGTCCAAGCCGCCGAAGGTGTCCACAGCGGTCTGCATCAGGGTGCGCAGGCCCTCGGCCTCGGTGAGATCCGCGCCGACGGCGACCGCCTTCCCGCCGGCGGCTTCGATCTCGGCCACCACCTTGTGGGCGCGCGGTGCCTTCTGGCGGTAGTTGATGACGACGTTCGCACCGTCGGCGGCGAGCAGCTTCGCGGTGGCAGCGCCGACTCCTCGTGACGAACCGGTGACGACGGCGGTCTTGCCTGCGAGGGCGCTCATGGATGCTCCTGGGATGTCGAGGTCTGGAAGACCATCCGAGCCTACCGGAGCATCCCCGAGGGACCGTTAGGCTGGGTCCGCGCGCGAGTGGCGGAATTGGCAGACGCGCTGGATTTAGGTTCCAGTGCCCCAGGGCGTGAGGGTTCGAGTCCCTTCTCGCGCACGTATCAGCCCCGTGATGAGGAGACAGCTTCATGACCCTGTTCGGACTCGTCCGCCATGGGCAGACGGACTACAACCTGGAGAACCGGTTCCAGGGATCCTCCGACATCCCCCTGAATGCGACCGGGATCGCGCAGGCGCACGCCGCCTTCGACGAGCTCCCGGCGGTGGACTGGGACGTGGTGATCACCTCACCGCTGCAGCGCGCCGAGCAGACCGGGCGGATCATCGGCGAGGACCATCACATCCCCTTCGGCGGCACCGACGCCCGCCTGGTGGAGATCGACTGGGGCGCCGCCGAGGGCCATCCCGTCGAGGAGATGGAAGCGACCTATCCGGATCGCTCCTTTCCCGGGCGTGAGGACCACCAGGCGGTCGCCGACCGCGGATACGACGCCCTGGAGGCCCTCGAGGAGCGCTACCCGGGCCAGCAGGTGCTGATCGTCGCCCATGGCACGCTGATCCGCTTCCTGCTCTCGGGGATCATCGAGCAGCCGCTGCCCTCGATCCCCAACGCGACGCTCTCCCTGGTCGAGCTCGAGGACACGACCTGGCGGGTGAGGATGATCGCCGGCGCGGAGGTCGATCACGCCGTCAAGGTGGTCTCCCGGGAGCAGAATCCCCGCTTCTTCGTCGAGAAGTCCCAGCTGGCGCCGGCGCAGATCGCCGCTGCCGCATCCCGGAGCACCACCGCAGAAGGAGACCCCGCATGAACAGCCGCACCGCCGTCGATTCCGAGGGGTCCTGGTTCGAGCCCGAGCAGGTGAGCGAGCTGCGTCGCCGCCTGCCGATCCCCTACGTCGACATCATCCCGGTGCGCACCGATGTGGACGGCTCCGTCGAGGAGATCGGCCTGCTGCTGCGTGCCTCCGGCGCCGGGCAGATCGTGCGCGCGATCGTCTCCGGGCGGGTGCTCGTGCACGAGACGATCCGTGAAGCGATCGCCCGACACATCGAGAAGGACCTCGGTCCGATGGCGATGCCGCGGATCCCGGTCTCCCCCGTGCCCTTCACGGTCGCCGAGTACTTCCCCACCCCCGGGGTATCGCCCTTCCATGATCCGCGTCAGCATGCGATCTCGCTGGCCTACGTCGTGCCGATCGATGGGGAGACCGCTCCTCAGGAGGACGCGCTCGAGCTGGCCTGGTTCGGGGTCGACGAGCTGCTCTCGGAGTCCTCGCCGCTGGAGGAGATGAACGGGGGCCGGGATCTGCTGATCCGGCGTGCGCTCGCCCACGTCGGCGCCGCCTGAGCGGGCTGCAAGACGCCGGCGGCCCCGGCTCGGAGGTTCCTCTCCGGGCCGGGGCCGTCGTCATCTCGTCGGCGTGGCTGCTCAGCCCAGCAGCTGGGCGACGTGGCTCGCGAGGGCTCGGAAGGCCTTCCCGCGATGGGAGATCGCGTCCTTCTCCGCCGGGCTCAGCTGCGCCGACGAGCGCGTCTCACCCTCGGGCAGGAACAGCGGGTCGTAGCCGAAGCCGCCCTCGCCATGACGCTGCCCCAGCAGAGTCCCGCGCATCTCGCCGAGCTCGACGCTCTCGGTGCCGTCCGGCGCCACCAGCGCGGCCGCGCAGACGAACCGTGCCCCCCGATGCTGCTCGGGGACATCACCGAGCTGCGCGAGGAGCAGGTCGTTGTTCGCCTCGTCGTCTCCGTGCCGGCCGCTCCAGCGGGCGGAGAAGATGCCGGGGGCTCCGCCGAGCACGTCAACTGCGAGTCCGGAGTCGTCGGCGACCGCGAGCAGCCCGGTGGCCGCCGCTGCGGAGCGGGCCTTCAGCAGAGCGTTGCCCTCGAAGGTCACCGCGTCCTCGACCACATCGGGAAGATCGATGCCGGCCGAGGAGATGATCTGCTCGGGAGCGAGACCGGGTACCGCTGCGGCGAGGATCCGCTGCAGCTCGGCCAGCTTCTTCGCGTTGTGCGAGGCGAGGATGACCCGCGACCCGTCAGGGATCGCAGCGTGCGGTCCGCTCATCGCTGCTCGGCGAGGACGTCGCGCTGGATCTGTGCAAGCTGCGCGCAGCCGTCCGTGGCGAGATCCAGCAGTGCTCCCAGCTCGGTGCGGTCGAAGGGTGCGCCCTCGGCGGTGCCCTGCACCTCCACGAAGGAACCGGAGCCGGTGACCACGACGTTCATGTCGGTCTGCGCGGTGACATCCTCGCGGTACTCGAGGTCCAGCAGCGGTCGTCCCTCGACGATGCCGACGCTGATCGCGCTCACCGAGTCGGTGAGAACCTGCTTCGCCGCCGGCAATGCGGTGTGCTGCTTGCCCCACGTGATCGCATCGGCGAGCGCGACATACGCACCGGTGATCGCGGCAGTGCGGGTGCCGCCGTCGGCCTGGAGCACATCGCAGTCCAGCTGGATGGTGTTCTCCCCCAGGGCGTCGAGGTCGATGATCGCGCGCAGCGAGCGCCCGATCAGGCGGGAGATCTCGTGGGTGCGGCCGCCGATCTTGCCCTTGACGGATTCGCGGGGGGACCTGGTGTTGGTCGCGCGGGGCAGCATCGCGTACTCGGCGGTGACCCAGCCGGATCCGGAGCCCTGCTTCCAGCGCGGCACACCGGCGCTGAAGGAGGCGGTGCACAGCACGCGGGTGCGGCCGAACTCGATCAGGGCGCTGCCCTCGGCCTGGTCCAGCCAGCCGCGGGTGATGCGCACCTCGCGCAGCTGGTCGGGGGTGCGGCCGTCGACACGATCGCCGGCAGGGGTCTGGTTCGTAGAGCTCATGGAGCTCCTTCCTCGAAGTGGGGAGAGAGAATCAGCCTGATCAACAGCCATCGACAGTCGCTCGTCCTTCACAGCACGTCGATCAGGGATGCACCTCGAGGATATCCATCGGACGGACCACCGTGATCGGACCGGAGTGCACCGCGCGCGCCTCCGCGAGCGGGATCTCAGGATCCGTCCACGCGGGGATGTGGGTCAGGGCGAGATGCCGCACCCCCGCTCGAGCCGCGCTCTCCCCGGCGCGACGGCCGGTCAGGTGCACACCGGTGAAGCGGTCATCTCGTCCCTCGATGTACCCGGCCTCGCACAGGAAGAGGTCCGCGCCGTGCGCGAGCTCGTCGAGCGCGTCGCAGGCGTCGGTGTCGCCCGAGTAAACGAGCGTGCTGCCGCCGCCCGTGACCCGGAAGCCGTAGGCCTCGACCGGGTGGAGGACGGCGCGGGTCTCGAACTCCAGCGGGCCGATGGTGAAGCGATGGTGGTCCGTGAGCACATGGTGCTCGAAGGGTGCACAGTCCACGCCGTCGGGGATGTCACCGTCGCGACCCAGCACTGCGGAGATCCGCTCGGGCAGCGGCGCCGGGGCGAAGATCGGCAGCTTCCCCAGGTCGTTCCGCTCGTGATAGGCCCAGAACACCTCGAGGCCGGTGAGGTCGAGATAGTGGTCGGGATGCAGGTGGGAGACGACGACCGCGTCCAGTTCGGCGGGGTCGATGACGCTCTGCAGAGGGCCGAAGGCGCCGGAGCCAAGGTCCATCAGCACCCGCCAGAGACGGCCCTGTGCGTCCTCCTGCTCGATCAGGTAGCTGGACGCCGCCCCGTCGGGCCCGGCGAAGCTGCCGCTGCAGCCGATGATGTGGACCCTCATGCCTGCACCACCGGCAAGGAGGCGGTCACGTCGAAGGTGGGGCCCAGGAACCGGCGCGAGAGGCGGGCGAAGTGGGCGCTGCCGTCCCCCGCTGCCGTCTGGGAGAACACGTGGCGGGGCGCGCGCTCGGTCTCCCGCAGCTGGTCCGAGGCACGCAGCTGCCGGTACACATCCAGCGCGGTCTCCTCCGCGGAGGAGACCAGGGTGACGTCCGGCCCCATGACGTAGCTGATCGGGCCGGCGAGCATCGGATAGTGGGTGCATCCAAGCACCAGGGTGTCCACGCCGGCCTCTCGCACCGGGGCCAGGTACCGCTCGGCGACCTCGATCACCTCTTTGCCGCTGACCACGCCGTTCTCGACGAACTCGACGAAGCGCGGGCAGGCCTGCGCTGTGAGGGTGAGATCGGGGGCGGCCGCGAAGGCGTCCCCGTAGGCACGGGAGGTGACGGTGCCCTGGGTGGCGATCACCCCGACCCGTCGGTTGCGGGTCGCGGCGACGGCGCGGCGCACGGCCGGCTGGATGACCTCGACCACGGGCACGTCGTACCGCTCTCGGGCATCGCGCAGCACGGCGGCGGAGGCGGTGTTGCAGGCGATGACGAGCATCTTCACGCCATGGCCCACGAGCTCGTCCATGATCTCCAGCGCGAGTGACCGGACCTCCGCGATGGGCCGCGGCCCGTACGGGCCGTGCGCGGTGTCGCCGATGTAGACCAGCTCCTCCTGTGGCAGCTGGTCGAGGACGGCGCGGGCGACGGTCAGCCCGCCCACCCCGGAGTCGAAGATCCCGATCGGCGCGTTGTTCATCCGGGCAAGGCTAATCTCGACAGCCGTCCATAGCAGTGACGGCACGCTCACTGCGTGCGGTTTCACAATTCGCGCACTGTCAGCCCAGGGCGCGGAGCGCCGTCAGTCCAGGGCGCGCAGCAGGCTCTCCTGCAGCCAGGAGAGCAGTTCGTAGACGGCGATCACGATGTCGGAGCTGACATGCTCCTCGTCGCCGGAGCGATCCGCCCCCTCGACCCGTTCTCCGATCTGCTGCAGCATCCGTACGGTGTCGAAGTCCCCGTCGCGCTGGAGATCCAGGCGATCGGCGAGGACGATCCTCACGTCGTTCAGGGCGCGCAGCATCGCCATCGCCCCTGCGTCGTCGAGCACGATCTCGCTGTGCCCGCCGCCGGTCGCATCCAGCACCTGCATCACCGTGCGGAGATCCGCGAGCTTCCCGTCGGCGAGGTCCTGCTGCCCCAGTCGGCGGTATTCCGCCGCGAGCTCCGGATCCTCCGAGGCTGCGGGGAACAGCCGCTTGACCGCTGAGTCCGACGGTTCTCGGGCGTCCCGGCCGGCGAACTCCGCTTCGAGCCGGCGCAGCGGGTCCTCGCTCTCGGCGGCTCGGCGCAGCACGTCACGCCCGGTATCGATTCCGAGATCGGCACGGATCAGGTCCGCCGTCTCCTGGGCGACCTGGGTGAGGATCGCCTTCTCCTCGCCGTCGAGCCTGCAGGCCAGACTGCCGTCGGCCCGGCGCCGGAATGCGTGCGCCATCAGTCCTCCCCCGCCTTCTCGAGCGTGGCCCGCAGACCGAAGGAATGCATGGCCTGGACGTCGGTCTCCACCCGCTCCCGGGAGCCGTGCGAGACGACCGCGCGGCCCTCCTCATGGACCTGCATCATCAGCTGCTCCGCCACCAGGCGCGAGTATCCGAAGTAGCGACGGAACACGAAGACCACGTAGCTCATGAGGTTCACGGGATCGTTCCAGACCACGGTGCGCCAGGGGCCATCCGCCTCGCTCATCACCTCCACGCCGGGAGAAAGAGCGGTGCGCGTCCCCGTCGCCGGGTCCGCCCTCGGCATCTCCACCGGCATGCACATTCCTCCTGAGCTCCGTCGTGCCTGCTGAGATCGAGACACAACAGGACGAGTCTACGGGGCGCGCCCCGCCTCTCGCAGACGCGGCACGCATTACCGTGGACACCGTGACTTCTGCCCTGCTCACCGACCTCTACGAGCTGACGATGCTGGAGGCCGCCCGTGAGGCCGGCACCGCCTCGCGGCGCTGCGTCTTCGAGGTGTTCACCCGTTCGCTCCCTGACGGGCGCCGCTACGGCGCGCTCGCGGGCACCGGGCGCGTGCTCGACGCGATCGCCGACTTCCGCTTCGATGATTCCGACCTGCGCTATCTGCGCAAGGCCGGCGTGCTGAAGGAGGAGACGCTCGCACACCTGTCGGACTACCGGTTCACCGGTGATGTCCACGGCTATGAGGAGGGCGAGCTCTACTTTCCTGGCTCGCCCGTGCTGCGCATCGAGGGCAGCTTCGAGAACGCGGTGCTGCTCGAGACCGTGGTGCTCTCGATCCTCAACCATGACAGCGGGGTCGCCTCCGCCGGCTCCCGCATGACCACCGCCGCCCGTGGCCGGCCCTGCATCGAGATGGGCGGGCGCCGAGTGCATGAGGACGGGGCGATCGCCGCGGCCCGCGCCGCGTACGTCGTCGGCTTCGCCTCCACCTCGAACCTCGCCGCAGGCGCCCACTACCGGATCCCCGTCGCCGGCACCGCCGCTCATGCCTTCACACTCCTGTTCGACACCGAGGAGGAGGCGTTCCGTGCCCAGCTCGCCTCCCAGGGCGTGGGGACGACGGTGCTCGTGGACACCTATGACGTGGAGACCGCGGTGCGCACCGCGGTCGAGCTGGCCGGGCCGCAGCTCGGTGCCGTGCGTCTGGATTCCGGCGACCTCGGCGAGCAGGCGGTGCAGGTACGTGCGCTGCTGGATTCCCTCGGCGCGACCGGCACCCGCATCACCGCGACCGGCGATCTCGACGAATACCGGGTCGAGGAGCTGAAGGACGCCCCACTGGACGGCTACGGCATCGGCACCCGCCTGGTCACCGGTGGCGGGCACCCCGCTCCCGGCTTCGTCTACAAGCTGGTCGAACGGGAAGATGCCGAGGGGCAGATGCAGCCCGTCGGGAAGCGATCCAGCGGCAAAGCCACCCTCGGCGCCGGCAAGGCCGCATACCGGATGCTGGTGGGCGAGCGCGCCCACGCCGAGCTGGTCCTGCCCGGTGAGGCGGAGGTCGCCGAGTTCGAACGCGAACTCACTGCGGAGCTGACCTCGGAGTCAGCGAATCCGGACTGGGCCCGCACCTCGCTGCGACCGCTGCAGAAGCCGCTGCTCCTGGGCGGCGAGCCGGTGGACGCCGCGAGGGCGCCCGATCGGGTCCAGGCGGCGCGGGCGCGCCACGCCACCTCCGTCGCCGAGCTCGGATTCTCCGCCGACGACGGGCCCGACGGACCGGTCGCGATCCCGACCCTCACCGATGGCACGGAGTCCGCGCGGATCCTGCGCTGAGCAGATCCAGCGCTGAGCAGATCCAGCGCCGTGCGGGTCGAGCGGCTCAGCGGCGGCCGACGAACCAGCCGCGCACGATCCCGATCCGTTCCTGGATCTGTTCGGCGCTGGCCTGGGCGACGGCTGGCCCGCCGCTGCGGCTGCGCAGCGTGTTGTGGACCGAGCCGTGCGGGGTGCCGGACTTCTTCGCCCAGGCGGAGACCAGGGCGCTGAGCTCCTTGCGCAGCTCCATCAGCTGCCGGTGGTCGACCACGCCGGGAGTGACCGGGGTGTTCGCCGTCCCGTTCTTCTGCCGGCGCGCCTGCTGCTGGGCCTGCTGCTGCTGGAGCACCTCACGCATCTGATCGGCGTCGAGCAGGCCCGGGATGCCCAGGAACTCCTGCTCGTCCTCGGAGCCGATCATGCCGCCGGCACCGTATTCGCCGCCGTCGAACAGCACCCGGTCGAAGGAGGCCTCGGACTCGAGCGCCTCGAAGGTCATCTCCAGCTGATCGCTCGTCTGCTCGGGACGGTTCGCCTGCTCGATGAGGCTCTCGTCGAGGCCGGTCTCCTCATCGCCGCCCTTGGGCCGACGATCGAGGACGTGGTCGCGCTCGGCCTCCATCTCGGCGGCGTGGCCCATCAGGATCGGGACCGTGGGCAGGAAGACGCTGGCCGTCTCGCCACGGGTCCGCGAGCGCACGAAGCGGCCCACGGCCTGGGCGAAGAACATCGGAGTGGAGGTCGAGGTGGCGTAGACGCCCACGGCCAGGCGCGGCACGTCCACGCCTTCGGAGACCATGCGCACCGCGACCATCCACCGGTCCTCGGAGGTGGAGAAGTCCTCGATGCGCTTCCCGGCGCCGACGTCGTCGGAGAGGACCACGGTGGGCGCCTGCCCGGTGATGTCCTGGAGCGTCGCGGCATAGGAGCGCGCGGCCTTCTGGTCAGTGGCGATCACGAGTCCACCGGCGTCGGGCACATGGCGCCGCACCTCGGTGAGGCGGCGATCGGCCGCGGAGAGCACCGACTGGATCCACTCCCCCTTGGGGTCCAGCGCTGTGCGCCAGGCCTGCTGGGTGATGTCCTTGGTCTCGAGCGCGCCGAGCTGGGCGGAGACCTCGTCACCGGTCTTGGTGCGCCAGTGCATCCGCCCCGAATAGGTCATGAACAGCACCGGGCGCACCACATGGTCGCGCAGCGCCTCGCCGTAGCCGTAGGTGTAGTCGGCCTTGGAGCGCAGGAAGCCCTCGCCGTCCTGCTCGTAGGTGACGAAGGGGATCTGTGAATCGTCCGAGCGGAAGGGGGTTCCCGTCAGCGCGAGCCGGCGGGTGGCCGGATCGAACGCATCCCGCACGCCGTCGCCCCAGGTGCGGGCGTCGCCCGCGTGGTGGATCTCGTCGAGGATCACCAGGGTGCGGTCGGCTTCCGTGCGGGCACGATGCAGTGCCGGGTGCATGCCGATCTGCGCATAGGTCACCGCGACGCCCTGGTAGTGGCTGCCGTGGGCGCCCTGGGCGTTGGAGAAGTTCGGGTCCAGCGAGATGCCCACGCGGGCGGCGGCATCAGCCCACTGGGTCTTCAGGTGCTCGGTCGGCGCGACCACCGTGATGCGGCGAACGGTGCCCTCGGCGAGGAGAGCGGCCGCGATCTGCAGTGCGAAGGTGGTCTTGCCGGCGCCGGGTGTCGCGACGGCCAGGAAATCCTTGGGGGCGCGGGCGCGGTACAGCTCGAGCGCCTCGGCCTGCCAGGCACGCAGCTTGGGGACGGTGCCCCAGGCGGCACGTTCGGGGTACGCGACGGGCAGCGATCGCGCGGCCGCCTCGGAGGGCTGGCGGGGATCGCTCGTGGAGAAAAGAGAAGGGGTACTCACAGCGTGGACCACCGTACCGCCGACGGGTGACGACCCGCCGACGGACGCGGTGTGAGGAAGGTCCGGCGCGCCCCCGGGCTCTGAAGAGCGCGCCTGGTCAGCAGCGCCTGGCGGGTCAGCGCCGCCCGCCGAAGAAGCCGCGGAAGCCGCCGCCCTTGCCGGAGCCGCCCTTGCCGTCGCCGCCGTCGTTCGGCTCGCGCATCCCCTCGTAGATCTCCTTGCACTCCGGGCACACCGGGTACTTCTGGGGGTCCCGGCCGGGCACCCACACCTTTCCGCACAGCGCGATCACGGGCGTGCCGCCGAGGGCGGCCTGGGTGACCTTGTCCTTGCGCACATAGTGCGCGAACCGGTCATGATCGCCGTCGTCGGTCTTCTGGTCCTGTTCCTGCAGCTGTCGGTCCAGCACCGCGGTGCTGCCGGGCGCCGCGCCCGGATCGTCGCTGTAGGGGTCCATCCGGGACGGGTCGGAGGTGGAGGACATGACTGCTCCCTGGCTAGGTGACGTGATGCCTCGATCGTACCGGCACCCTTCCCGACGGGCCGGTCCCACTCGGGTCCCCGTTGCCCTCCCGCCGTCCCCTCGATGCTCCGCGACGGCGTGACGGCCTCGCCTCCCCGATCGCTGGCCACGGGGCTGGAAGAATGCTGGCCATGGACGTCGCCGTCGATTTCATCCGCCGCCTGCCCTCGGAGATCCGACGGGTGGGTGGCTCGCTGGTGTGGCGGCTGGGCCTGCTGGCCCTGGCACTGCTGCTGAACATCGGCTTCTATCTGCCCTCGCTCCCGGAGGGAACCCCGGGCACCGACATGCCCGGCCTCGACAAGGCCGTGCATCTGCTGGTGTTCGCGCTGACCGTCTTCGCCGCGGGCCGGGTGCTGGCACCGCGGAAGCGGTTCCCGATGGGCTGGGTGGTGATCGTCGCCCTCGCGCATGCGGTGCTGATCGAGCTCGTGCAGCTGGTGGCGATGCCGGCGCGCAGCGGCGACGCCGCGGACGTCCTGTTCGATGTGGTCGGCATCGCGCTCGGGCTCGCCGTCTGGGTGGGGGAACGGGTGCTGCGACGAGCTGCCGCCCAGCACCAGGTGGACCCAGAGGACGAGCCTGCGGAGCTCAGCACGCGCTGACCCGCAGAGGTCGAACAGCAAGAACGGCGCGCACCGTCCGGTGCGCGCCGTTCTTGCTGCTCAGGTCCTGCTCTCAGCCTCTGTGCTCTTCGCTGAGCTCCTCCCGCTCGCACGCTCGCAGCACGTCGCTCAGCCTCTGTGCCCTTCACTGAGCTCCTCCCGCTCGCATGCTCGCAGCACGTCGCTCAGCCTTCGAGCGTGATCTCGTCGGCGTAGACGGCCGTCATCGCGCCGGTGATGGTGTCGACCGTTCCGGCCTCCTCGCGGGCCACCGTCTCAACGGCGCTCGCCACCGCCTTGGTCACGCCCTCGTGGAAGACGCTGGGCACGATGTAAGTGGGGTTGAGCTCGTCGGCGGAGACGACGTCGGCGAGGGCCTTGGCCGCCGCCAGCAGCATCCGGTCGCTGACCCGGGTGGCATGGGCGTCCAGCAGCCCTCGGAACACGCCGGGGAAGGCGAGGACATTGTTGATCTGGTTCGCGAAGTCGCTGCGACCGGTCGCGACCACCTCGGCGTGCTTGACCGCCTCGGCCGGATCGATCTCGGGGGTCGGATTCGCCATCGCGAACACGATCGAGCGCTCGGCCATGGTGGCGACGTCCTCGGCGGTGAGGATATTCCCGGCACTGACGCCGATGAACACATCCGCGTCGACCACCGCATCCCGGAGGGTGCCGGTGAGCTCTCGCGGGTTGGTGACCTCGGCGATCCAGGGCAGGCGCCCTTCGAGCTGCTCGCGGCCTTCATGGACGATGCCGTCGATGTCGGTGACCACGACGTCACGAGCACCGGCCGCACGCAGGAGGCGAAGGATGGCGGTGCCGGCCGCTCCCGCTCCGGAGAGCACGATGCGGGCCGTGGAGATGTCCTTCTCGACCACGCGCAGCGCGTTGCGCAGCGCGGCGACCACCACGATCGCGGTGCCGTGCTGGTCGTCGTGGAAGACGGGGATGTCGAGCTCGGCGCGCAGCCGATCCTCGATCTCGAAGCAGCGCGGGGCGGAGATGTCCTCGAGGTTGATGCCGGCGAAGACCGGCGCGATCGCCTTCACATGGGAGACGATGTCGTCCACCGAATGGGCGTCCAGGCAGATCGGGAACGCGTCGATGCCGGCGAAGCGCTTGAACAGCGCGGCCTTGCCCTCCATCACCGGCATCGCGGCGAGCGGGCCGAGGTCCCCGAGCCCCAGGATGGCGGAGCCGTCGGTGACCACGGCGACGGTGTTGCGCTTGATGGTCAGGCGCCGTGCATCCTCGGGATTCTCGGCGATCGCCTTGACCACGCGTGCCACACCCGGGGTATAGATCATCGAGAGGTCGTCACGGTGACGGATCGGGAGCTTGGACTCGACGGTGAGCTTCCCGCCGAGATGGGCGAGGAAGGTCCGATCGGAGACCTTGCCGAGCTCGACCCCCTCGATCCCGCGCAGCTCGTCCACGACCTCCATGGCATGGTCATGGCCCGCGGTGAGCACGGTGATGTCCGCGCGCATCCGCTCCGGCCCGGAGGCGGAGACGTCAAGGGCCGTGACGGTCCCGCCGCGTCTCTCGATGCGACTGGTGATGTCGCTGACGGCGGCAGAGCGGGCGGCGAACTCGAGACGGATCGTGATGGAGTAACTCACGGATGGCGACGGTGACATGAGGCACAGCCTAACGAGATCAGCGGCTCCGTAGGGACAGCACGCGGCATCAGAAGAAAGCGGAGCGTCGTGCAGTCGCACGATGGAGCGCCGCGACCCCACAGCCGTCCTGATCAGTACCCGCAGATGACCCGCACTGGCCCTGCGTTGCGTGCGTCACAACATCCGTGGGACCCTCGGGCATGACGTTCTGGGGGGCCGATACGGCAGAACTGGTGGCGCTCGCACGCCGGTTCAGGGATCACGACGGGCAGCTCACGGGGACTGCGGAGGCGCTGCAGAGTGCTGTCGCCGTCGTCGGCTGGGAGGGACCTGACGCCACCGACTTCCGTGAGCGCTGGGAGCAGTGCCGTCAGAAGCTGTCGCTGACGGCAGGCCATCTGGGCAGCGCGGCCGAGCATCTCGCACTCCAGGCAGCGCAGCAGGACGCCGCCTCCGATCCCGAGGGCCGTATCGATGCCGGGGACTACGGCGGGATGCTCGGAGGCGAGTTCCTGGACTGGTCGGACCTGATCAACGCCGGTGAGCGCGTCGGTGACATATGGCGCGACCGCATCGAGGCGGGCGATCCCGAGAGCTCTCTCGGGTCGCGGTACACCGAGGAGAATCCCCAGTGGGATCCTGCCGATGTCGACATCGATCAGAACGGCATCGAATCCTCGCTCGTGAACCAGGGATCCCTCGGCGACTGCTGGTATCTCGCAGCACTGATGGCAGTGCAGCAGACGGACCCGGGCCTCCTGGCCGAGAACATCAGCGGCGTCGGTGAGCCACCGGGTGCCGACGGCTGGGAGGTGCAGCTCTTCCTCGACGGCGAGTGGCAGGACGTCCCCGTCAGCCCCGAGGATCTCGGCGTCAACGGCACCATGGATGATGGAACCGGCGACCCCAGCTGGGCGACCATCTATGAGATGGCGATGATCAACGCGAATGATGGCCGGGCCTCGGCCGTCTCCGCGGACACCCCTGCCGCCGGCCTGGAGATGATCACCGGCGAGTCCGCACGGGAGTCAGACTCCATCGGGCAGCCCTCCTTCGACGAGTACAAGCAGGCGATCGATGAGGGCCGCCCGATCACGGTGATGACCGATCCGATGAAGCCGATCGGGCCGGCCCGCGACGACCTGGTGGCCGCGCACGTCTACCAGGTCTCCGGATACGACGAGGAGACCGGCGAGATCATCCTGACCAACCCTCACGGGCCGAACGGCTCGACCACCTACGAGGTGAGGATCGACCCTGACGATCCGATGTATGCCACCTCGATCTTCATGACCGGGATCGGTGAGTGAGCCGATGTGGACGCAGCATCTCATCCAGCAGTCGGGCCAGCTCACGCTCGGCACGCTCCGGGTAGGGGTCTTCCGCACTCTTGCCGACGAGGACGGGCCGTACGCGGTGCTGCGCCTGTCCGTATCCGGCGCAGAGCACGTCCAGGAGCTGACGATGCGTCCCGGTGACGCGACCGAGCTGGAGGGGATCGGTGATCTGCTGCTGCTGGTGGCCGAGCCCTCGACTCGGGAGCGCCGCGGATCGGTGCGCCTGGCACTGGCGAGCGCCCGCACCGGAACAGAAACCGGAACCAGAACCAGAACCGACGACGGTGCCGCCCATGGGTGAGCAGCGGTCGACATGCAGCCGGCTCCTCCCCCGCCGCGCCACCCTGCTCGCAGCGGTGCTGCTCGTGATCTCGGGATGCGGTGGCGGTGGCGGTGGCGACGCGATGCCTGCGGAGGAGGCGGTGGCGCAGTACGAGGTCGTAGCGGAGGACGTCCTCGAGGCGCTCACCACAGTGCGGCCGCTGGCCTGGGAGCGTGGCTCACAGGAGATCATCGAACCCGGCGCACAGGACTGCCGCTATCGGCCAGGGATATGGAAAGCGGACGACGTCCTCTACCCGGAGCCCGGCCAGGGCCGGGACTGGGACCCCTGGCGTGAGGCGCTCGACCCGGTGCTGGAGGAGCATGGATTCGAGGCCCTCGGGCGCGAGCAGAGCTCCGGCAGCGCCTATTGGCTGGAGAGCCAGGGACCGAACGGGTCGCGGCTGCAGCTCTACATCGACGGAGAGCTGCGCATCACCGATGTCCGGGTCGATGCCGAGCCATGCGAGGACGCCACCCTGGGCCTGTGACCACGGCTGGTGCCCCTGGGCCTGTGACCGAGGCCGGTGAGAACACCGTGTGCCGGTCATCTCCACCTGCGGTGGCGCGGGGCACCGGCGTCTCCACCCGCCGCGCCTCAGGCGGTGAAGGGCGTGACCTCGGAGGCGTAACGCTCCCAGATCTGGCGCGCCGCGGTGACCTGCTCCGCATAGCGCTCAGGGTGCGCGGAGGACTGCACCGTCTGTGCGGCGGCGCCCGGTTCCCAGCGCGTGACGTCAGGGATGACCTGGAGCAGGCCCGGCGCGTCGGTGTCCTCCGCGAGCCCGAGGAAGGCGTCCAGGGCGTGCTGCTTGTGACGCACCTGGTCATAGGTTCCCCAGCCCATCGAGGGACGCTGCTGGAACAGGCCGCCGGAATCCGCGTCCACGGCCGGCTCATAGTTGTACAGCCATGACTCGACGATCGCCGTGATCAGCGCGATGACGGCGACCTCCTCACCCAGTTCGTGACCCTTCACCGCGGCGATGATGAACTTCGCGTTGGCGAGCTGCCAGTCGTCCATCGCGTCCACGAGGAAGCCCTCACGGGTCTCAGGTCGGGTGAGGAACTCCTCGGTCCACTCGTCGGCGCCGATCGCCTTCTCCGCACCGGGCTCGACCGCGGAGGCAGGAGCGAGGACACCGAGGCCTGTCGTGGAGGCGAGGCCGAGGGTGCCGGCGGCGATGAGGCTGCGGCGAGAGAACGGGGCGGCGGTACGGACGGTGGTGGCAGATGCCATGAGGATGGGGGTCCTTCGTTCCGAGACGGTGGGCGATGCCCGGTCATCCCGAGCTGTGCCAAGGTAACGAAGCGATCACGGCGAGGGAAGGAGGCAGGTCACGTCTCCCCTTGCCTCCGGGGACGCGGAGCGTCCCGACTTGTGCGAGCCATGACCGAAGCACGCCCGGGGCCAGAGGTGCGAGCTGCGGGCGTCACCGCCGGTCATCACGCCACGAAAGGGAGCCAGCCTCATTCCGGCGCGCACGCCGTCGGCTCCCGCAGCCGGCGCGGGTAAAAACTTCGTCACGTGACCGCGCAGACACGCTCCGGGTGCCGTGCGCCACGCCAGCCACCGTGCCCGGCAGGCTCTGCTCTTGTCCGGCTCGGCTCTTGACCTGCTCGGCTCTTGACCTGCTCGGCTCTTGACCTGCTCGGCTACCGCCGAGCCGGCGCTATGCCCATGACACCCCTGACCGACCTCAGGAGAGCTCGGCGATCGCCTTGCGGATCCGCTTGTCCGAGACCGTCTGCTTCGTGCCGAGCGTCTGGGCGAACAGGCTCACCCGGAATTCCTCGAGCAGCCAGTCGATCTCGCGGGCGGCGGGTTCGGCGCGGCGGCGGGCGGAGAGCTTCGCCCGCTGCGTCGCCCAGTGCTGCTGGAGATCTCCGATCTGCCAGGCGAGCTGCTCATCGCGTCGTGGGTTGCCGGGCAGCTTGTCCAGCCGGATCGCATCGGCTTCGAGGTACCGGCGCAGGTCCGGGAGGTGCGTGATGCCGGTGCGGGCGATGAACCCGTCACCCAGCAGCGAGGCGGCGTGCTCCCGGATCTGGGTGAGGTGGGAGAGCACAGCCAGCGATGGTGCCCGCGAGAGCTCCTTGTGCAGCTTCCCAGCGGTGGCGAGCGCCGCCGCCGCATCCTTCACCGCCTGGGCGGCGAGGGTGACGTGCTGAGTGCGCACACGATCCAGGAGGGCGTCGTACTCCGCCCGCGTGCGCACCACCGCCGTGCCCGCAAGGTGCACGGTCGCCGCCGTCGAGGCATCCGCGAGCAGCGCGGCGGTGGAGGCGTAGTCCGAGCCCGCGACGGCGAGCTTCGTCGGATTCGGCAGCGCGTTCAGGACCGCGCCGAGGTCGGCCCCGAGATCGCGGTCCAACAGGGCGATGACGCCCTCACGGTGGGCGAGTGCCTGCTCATCAGCGGTGGCGAGCACGGCGAGGTCCACCTGCCGCAGGCGGCCGTCCTCACCGCGGCGCGCCACCAGCGCCGGGTAGCCGGTGACCTTCAGCCCGCCGACGGTGGATTCCCGCAGCGCCGGCACGCCCTCGGCGGGGAAGCTCGGCAGATCCTTCTGGGCCAGGTCATCTGCTTGCGCGGAGACCGAGGCGTCGACGCGCTGCTTGAGCCGCCCCTTGAGCGTCTCGAGGTCGTCGCCGGTGCCGATCTGTCGGCCCTTGTCGTCGACCACGCGGAAATGCATCCGCAGATGCGGGGGCAGCTTCGCGAGGTCGAACTCGGGGCCGTACAGCGGGAGGTCGTCGGGGACCCCCGGCAGGGCGACCAGCTCGTCGGCGACGGCTTCGAGGAAGATCTCTCCGGCGTCCGGATCCTCGTCGTGGAGCGTCACGGCGACCGTCTTGGCTCGTTCCGGGGCGGGGACCAGGTGGCGGCGGATGGGCTTGGGCAGGGAGCGGATCAGCTCGGTGACCAGTTCCTCGCGCATGCCGGGCACGAGCCAGTCGAAGCCGCGCTTCTGAAGGCGGTTCAGCACGGCCAGCGGCACGGTCGCGGTGACGCCGTCGATGCCCTTCGCTCCCACGTCGCCGAAGGAGTAGCTCAGCGGCAGGGTGATGTCTCCCTGCACCCAGGTGTCGGGGAAGTCTGCGGCGATCGCCTCCGCCACGCTCTCGTCGGCCGCGAGCAGATCCTGCTCGGTGAGGGTGAGCAGGTCCGGGGTCTCGTGGCGCTGCGTCTTCCACCAGGTGTCGAAGTGTCGACCGGAGACCACGGTGGCAGGGATTCGCTGGTCGTAGAAGCTGAACAGCTGCTCGTCGGAGATCAGCAGATCGCGGCGACGGGTCTTCGCCTCGAGCTCCTCGAGCTCCTTGATCAGGGACCGGTTGTCGCGGAAGAAGTGGTGGCGGGTGCGCCAGTCCCCTTCGATCAGGGCGTTCTGGAGGAAGATCTCCCGGGCGGCCTCGGGATCGATGCGCCCGTAGCCCACGACGCGGTCGGCCACGATCGGCACCCCGAACAGGGAGACCTTCTCGTGCGCCATCGCGGAGGCCTGCTTCGAGGACCAGTGCGGGGCGGAGTGTGAGCGCTTGACCACATGGGAGCCGGTCTCCTCCGCCCAGGCCGGGTCGATCCGGGCGGCGGTACGGCCCCAGAGCCGGGAGGTCTCCACGAGCTCGGCGACCATCACGTAGTCGGGCCGTTTCTTGGACAGTGCCGAGCCGGGCCAGAGCGCGAAGCGGGCGCCGCGGGCGCCGGCATACTCCCGGGTGCGGTCATCCAGCAGGCCGACGTGGCTGAGGAGCCCGGCGAGCAGCGACTGGTGGATCGCCTGCGGGGAGGCGTCGTTGTCGTTGCGGGAGAGCTCAGCGTCTTTGGCCATGTCCTTGAGCTGGCTGTGCAGGTCCCACCATTCGCGGATCCGCAGGTAGTGCAGGTGCTCGGAGCGCACCTCGCGGCGGAAGGCGGAGTTCGACAAGGACTTGCGCCGTTCCTGGAGGTGGTTCCAGAGGTTGAGGTAGGCGAGGAAGTCGCTGGTCTCGTCCTCGAAGCGCTTGTGCTTCTCCTTGGCCTGCTGCTCCTGGCCCAGCGGTCGCTCACGCGGGTCCTGGATCGACATCGCGGCGACGATGATCAGCACCTCCCGCAGCGCACCAAGACGGTGCGCCTCGATCAGCATGCGCGCCATCCGCGGATCCAGCGGGAAGCGGGCGAGCGTGCGCCCCACGGGCGTGAGTCGGCGGCCGCCGGGCTCGCCCGGGGCGTCCTCGATCGCGCCCAGCTCGTCCAGCAGCCGCACCCCGTCGGTGATCGCGCGGGAGGCGGGCGGTTCGACGAAGGGGAAGGACTCCACGTCCCCGAGCCCCAGCGAGGTCATCAGCAGCACCACGGAGGCGAGCGAGGTGCGCAGGATCTCGGGTTCGGTGAACTCCTCGCGCCCCTCGAAATCCTCCTCGGAGAACAGCCGGATCGCGATGCCCGGGGCGGTGCGGCCCGAGCGGCCGGAGCGCTGGTCGGCGCTGGCCTGGGAGATGGGCTCGATGGGGAGGCGCTGCACCTTGGTGCGCTGGGAGTAGCGGGAGATGCGCGCCAGGCCGGAGTCGATCACATAGGTGATGCCGGGGACTGTCAGCGAGGTCTCGGCGACGTTCGTGGACAGGATGAGGCGGCGGTAGGTGCCGGCCTTCGGCGGGGAGAAGATCCTCTGCTGGTCCTGGGCGGAGAGCCGCCCGAACAGCGGGAGCACCTCGACCGGCAGCGCGGAACGACCCCGGGTGCCGCGATTGAGATGGGCGGTCAACGCCTCGGAGATCTCACGGATCTCGCGCTCGCCGGGGAGGAAGACGAGCATGTCACCGGGGCCCTCGGCCGCGAGCTCGTCGACCGCGTCGGTGATCGCCTGGGTGAGGTCACGTTCGACGGAGTGGATGTCCTCGAGCTCGTCGTCCTCCTCGACCTCCGGCTCGAGCACCAGGGGTCGATAACGGATCTCGACGGGGTAGGTGCGCCCGGAGACCTCGATGATCGGGGCTGGCCGCTTCTCACCCGAGGGCGAGGTGCTCGCGAAATGCTCGGCGAAGCGTTCGGGGTCGATCGTGGCCGAGGTGATGACGACCTTCAGATCCGGCCGCTGGGGCAGGATCTGGCGCAGATAGCCGAGGATCACGTCGATGTTCAGGGACCGCTCGTGGGCCTCATCGATGATGATCGCGTCATAGCGCTTCAGCAGCCGGTCACGGCCGATCTCCGCCAGCAGGATGCCATCGGTCATGAGCTTCAGCCGGGCATTGCGGCTGGTCTCGCGCGTGAAGCGGACCTGGAAGCCGACGGTCCCCTCCCCCAGCTTCTCACCGAGCTCGCTCGCGATGCGCTGGGCGACCGAGCGGGCGGCGATCCGGCGCGGCTGGGTGTGGCCGATGAGCTTCCCGCGCTTGCCGTAGCCGAGCTCGAGCAGCATCTTGGGGATCTGAGTGGTCTTGCCGGAGCCGGTGGCGCCGGCGACCACGACCACCTGGTGCTCGCGCAGCGCGTCCAGGATGTCTTCGCGCTGCTGGGAGACCGGGAGCTCCGCGGGATAGTTCAGGCGCAGCCCGGTGTCGGAGGCAGAGGCTGGCGTGGAGGCGGGCTCAGTGGCAGGCGCGGAGGCAGGCGTCGAAGAAGGCGTGGTCATGGCGGGCCCACTCTACGTGGCTCGGCCGCTGCGGGTCCCGGTGATTTCCCTCGACCGGGCGCCGACCGATATCTCGTGGACCGCTCAAGAGTGGTGATCCTGCGCGCAGGTGGCGGATGTGCCGAGGACTTGGCCCCGGCAGGGCTCCGCGCAAGGTAGACACAGCGCATGTCGATCATCCGTGGACGTCGCTCCGCCCGTGGCCTCGCGCGCGCACTCCTGCTCGTGCTGCTGGTCGTGGCGGTCGTGGTTGCGAGCGTCGTCTTCGGGGCGAGACGAGCTTCCCATGACGCATCTCCCATCACCTCGACCACGCAGTTCAGCGCCACGATGGACCGCATGGTCCCGGTGCTCGGAGAGCTCCTGGGGGCGATGGGCGTGCGCTCCCCCGCACATCTCGCCGCCAAGCTGGGCTCGATCCGTCCGGTTGCCCTCGCCCATCCCGCGTGGCCAGATGCCGACTATGCGCTGTTCTCTCCCGAGGACTCGGAGGGGCCCGAGGAACCGGCGCTCGGAGCGATCGTCTGGTCGTCATCCTCCCCGGCCCAAGACGACGCGGACCGGTCATGGTCCGCGCACTGCGTATTCCTGCAGATCGATCAGCAGGAAGCCCGGATCGCCTGGCAGGAGGTCCAGTGCCCGCAGGAGACCCCCGAACAGCCTCCGTCCGAGAGCTCTCCGGACGACCCCGCCGCCACCCTGGAGCGGCCGGAGCTGCGAACGGGCACAGCGTTCCGCTCCGCCGACAACACTTCTCACGGCTCGAGCAGCGACCCCATCCAGCGCGGTTTTCCGGCCAGCGGGCTCGTGCCGACCGATCGGCCGCCGACGACGGGCGACTGCGGACCGGAGGCCCTGGACGCGGTGCTCGACTCCGCCAGCGGCGCCGGCCCTGAGGACAGCGTCATCCTGCGGATCCAGAACGTCTCACCGAGCTCCTGCACCGTGCCGACGCTCTCCGGACTGAGAGTCGACCGTCAGGGCGAGCCCGTCGTCCCCTTCCTGACCCAGGCTGGGGCACCCCTCGACCTCGCTGCCTGGGAATCTGCCGCCACCTTCCTCTCGTTCCGTCCTCATCAGATCAGCCCCGACGGTGACGCCCTCACCCTCATGCTCGGTGGCAACTGGGTAGCGCTCGCAGATCCGAGTGACCTGACCCTCCGGGTGCGCGACGGCGATGAGATGACAGCCTCGCCCTGGCAGCACGCGGGATACGGGGTGCTCCTGGGGACCGATGAGAACTGGCGTGAGGACCTGGACATCGCACCGCCCTGCGCTCCGGAGCAGCTGGCGGTGACGGCCCGTCCCCGGTCCTCCTCAAGCGGAGACGAGGACGGGCTCCCTGATCCCACGCCGTTCACCGTCCTCAACATCAGCACAGCAGGTTGCAGGATCGAGTCAGGGACGCTCGCAGGGATCCCAGCAGTCCCAAGGCTGACCATCCCGTCTACGGTGCTGCTTCAGAGCGGCCACAGCCTCGATCTGTTCGGGCCTGACAGCGCACCGAACCTCACCGGCCAGTTGATCGTCGACGGCGTCACGCACCCGGTGGCCCCTCTGCAGACTCCCTGATTCGGGGCCGACTCCCTCACAAGATGCGGCCGCGATCCGCGGCCAGGAGAACCACGACGTCCCACCCCCACGATTCAGTCGTGGCTCCCACCCCCACGATTCAGTCGGGGCACAGCTCGGGGCACAGCGTTGTGGAGGAAACGTTCTCCAGGCCGTTGACCAGCAGGATGTGCATGGACAGGACGGCGCTCGCATCGTAAGAGGCATGCTCCGCCCATGAGCGCCACGAGCACAGCCCCTCCCCCGCACGGGCCCTTCTGCCAGGGGCGGGCACCACACCGATCGCGCTGCGGAAGCGACGCGCGATGATCCGCACACTCGTTCTCTGGCCCGGTCCCTCCCCGGCAGACTCTGCCTCCGCGTGCCACGAGTATTCCTCCAAGATGATCAGCCATGGCATCTCCTGGTACCGCCATGGCACCCTTCCGAGCCAGGACCCCGAGGTCTTGGATTTCTGTCGGGCGGCGGTGAAGAGTCTCAGGGCGTCGTCGGCCGGCCGGGAGAGCCCCTGGGAGGTGCCCGGGGAGTACGGGACGCTCTGGGGTGAGGTCCTCACCGTCGAGTTCGATGGTCCGCAGCCGGCGGCTGTCGCCACAGTGGCGCGCCTCGCCCACGAGCACGGGCTGGTCCTCTTCGATCTGCCTGCACACCGGGTGCTGACCACTGCGGATATCACGACCACCTTCGGCGTGCCGATGATCCCCGCCGCTGCGCCCAGGTCCTTCTTCGAGCTGATGATGGAGTGCAGACAGCGCTGGAGGTGCGTCGATGAACTGCGAGTGCTCGGGTCGGAGCTGATGAACTGCACCTTGCCGGTGGATCCCTCCCTGGTGACACCGATCCAGGAGGAGCTCGAAGTCTTCGAGGAGGTCCTGGACCTGCTCGGGTGCTATGACCTGGAGGACCTCAAGGAGCGACTCGAGGAGCTGATCCATGCGACCGCGGAGGACGACGTGTGGCGGTGAGGTGCGCCGAACGCGGGCCAGAAATATTCGGGAAGCTGACGGCGCCCGGCCTCAGCGTGATAGCAAACTGTGCCCGGCGGCGCCCAGGCTGTGCGTCGGCGGATAGGCGCTGACCAGTGCGAGAGCCATCCGGGTCCCCCACGCCCACGCCCTGGACACCAGCGCATCCCAGATCGCATCATCGTCGATCCCGGTCCAGGCGGCCGTCTCGCGGTAATCCTCCAGCACCGTGGTCGACGGCACGTGCAGCAGCAGGCCTCCCAGGTCGCTCGCCGGATCACCGCGGGTGGTATCGCCCCAGTCGATCAGTGAGGCCCGTCCTCCTGTTCCAGGCAGGGGGACGACGACGTTCCCGGGGTGCGGGTCCCCGTGCAGCAGCAGCTCCCGGCCTTCCCAGGGAGCTGCGGCCAGTCCGGTGCTCCACCGAACCTCTGCCCGCTCACGCACGGCGTCCGGCAGGTCTGCACGGTCGAGATCAGCGGCGAACGCCGTGATCCGTTCCGCGAGCGGGACGCCTCGCGCCGGGTTCCGACCGACCTCCGGCGCGGGCCCGGAATGGATCGTGGCGAGCATCCGAGCGAGGTCCTGTGCGACCAGTTCGCGGATCATCTGGGGCGCCTCATCCGCGGTGCTGCCGTCGATCCACAGCGCCAGCACGGCATCGTCGGCAGTGGCCAGGATGATCGGCAGCCCCATCGGCAGCGGGATCCCGAGCCCGCGCAGGCGTCGCAGCACCGTCACCTCGCGGCCCAGCAGCGCCCGAGCGGACTCCCGCCGTGCGACTCTCAGCACCAGCGGACGACCCTCCAGCTGACCCACCGGCCACAGCGCGTTGTCCCAGCCCTCGCCCCGCGGGGCACGCCCGATCGTCCAGTCGATCCGCTCGAGCTGGAACCCCTCTTCGGGGCGCAGCCGCGCGCACAGCAGCTCGACGCGCCGCAGATCCACGGGCAGGTCGGCTGGTGGCAGGAAGGGAGCCGTACGCGGCAGGCTGGTCATCCGGCCACCGTACGGTGGCCAGGCATCGTCGGCAACGATCTCGACCTCTCCGGCGGGGCGCGCCTGCCTCCGGGGCAATCCCAGACAACTGCTGCAGGTCGAACGGTTCGATGGCTACCGTGGGCCTCCTGCGGCCGTTCGGCATCCGCCATCGACCGCCACATCCCTGCAACGACCCGGAGGTCCCCTCGTGGCCCGAATCGGAATCCAGCTGATGATGCTCAAGGACCACGTCCGTGACCAGGGCATCGGCCCGGTCCTGGAGCGTGTGAAGGAGACCGGCTTCGAGGTGGTGGAGGTCTCCCAGATCCCGATGACCGAGGAGAACGTCGCCGGCATGGAAGCCGCGCGGGCGCGCCTGGGCATCGAGGTCGCCGCGATCTCCGCCAAGACCACGGTCCCGTCGGGCAGCGACGAGCTCAGCCTCGCAGAGGATTTCGACCTCCATGTCGAGCATGCCCGGCGCCTGCGCACCACGATGATCCGGATCGGCATGATGCCGATGACGGCGCTGCGCTCGCCGGAGGCGTTCGATGACTTCGCCGCCGAGGTCGACGGCTATGCCCAGCGCCTCGCCGAGCACGGGATCAGCCTCAGCTACCACAACCACCACATCGAGTTCGCGAAGCGTGAGGGCATCACCCTCCTGGACCGGCTGCGCCAGCGCGCTCCCCATCTGCGCTTCGAGATCGACTGTCACTGGGTCCAGCGCGGTGGGCAGGATCCCGAGCGCACCTTGCGGGCTTTCGCCGGGGTGCTGGATCTGGTGCATCTCAAGGACTACCGCATCGCGATGCCGTCGGCGGAGATCCTCGATGCCCGAGAGTCCGGAGACGCCGAGACCTTCTCCCGCTTCTGGCTCGGGGACATCGTGCAGTACGCCGAGGTCGGTGAGGGCACCCTGGACTGGACACCGGTCATCGAGCAGGCCATCGCCTCCGGCGCACAGCATCTGCTCATCGAGCAGGACCAGACCTACGGGCGCGATATCTGGGAGTCACTGGCGATGAGCCGGCGACACCTGGTCTCGCTGGGCTTCGAATCACTCATCACCACAGGAGGACAGCGATGACCGAGCAGGTTCCACTCTCGAGCAGGGTCAAGCAGATCATCGAGGTCGACGGGCTGCAGTTCCGCGACCTCGACGGCGACGGCGCACTCACCCCCTTCGAGGACTGGCGGCTGAGCCCCGCTGAGCGCGCCAAGGACCTCGCGGCGCGGATGTCCCCGGACGAGAAGCTCGGCCTGATGGTCATCACTTCCCGGCCGATGGGCATCTCTCAGCACAACAAGGACTTCACCAGCCACGACGGCGTGCTCGATGAGCAGTACCTGCCGATCAAAGTCGACCCTCACACCAGCGCCGGCATCCCCTTCGAGGGGACCACGCAGATGATCGCGGAGCTGAACATCCGTCACTTCATCATGCGCGAGGAGCCCACCGGATCCCGCATCGCGACCTGGATCAACACCATGAACGAGGTGGCGGAGGAGTCCCGCTGGGGCATCCCGGTGATCGTCGCTGCGAACTCGAAGAACGAGGCCGGCGCCTTCAAGATGGGCGGCACTCCCGAGGACCAGCCGTTCACGGAGTGGCCGGGCACCCTGGGCCTGGCAGCGACCGGCTCGCTCGAGGTGATCGAGTCCTTCGCGGAGCATTCCCGCGCCGAGTGGCGCGCCTCAGGCCTGCGCAAGGGCTATATGTACATGGCCGATGTGTTCACCGACCCGCGCTGGTTCCGCGGCCAGGGCACCCTCGGCGAGGACCCCGAGTTCGTCGGCCAGGCGATCGGGGCGCTGGTGCGTGGATTCCAGGGCAAGGACGGGCTCTCGGCCAATGGGGTGGCGCTGACCACCAAGCACTTCCCCGGCGGCGGCTCTCGCGAGAACGGTACCGATCCGCACTATGCGGAGGGCCGGTTCAACATCTACCCCACGCCCGGGTCGCTCGAGGAATACCACCTGCCGCCGTTCCAGGCGGCGCTCGACGCCGGGACCTCCTCGATCATGCCGTACTACGCGATCCCGTCGGAGGAGAAGTCCTCGACCCCGCAGGGACGGGTCACGGAGTTCGAGCAGGTCGGCTTCGCGTTCAACCACGAGATCCTGAACCTGCTGCGCGAGATGGGTCATCGCGGCTACATCAACTCCGATTCGGGCGTGCTCTCGAAGATGGCCTGGGGCGTCGAGGAGCTCACCACTGCGGAACGGGTGGGCGCCGCCGTCATGGCCGGCACCGATATGTTCGCCGACACCAATGATGTCGCCGCCGTGCGCGGGGCATACGTCAAGGGGCTGTTCACCTCGGAACGGCTCGACGAGGCCGCGGCCCTGCTGCTCGAGGAGCTGTTCGCCCTGGGCCTGTTCGAGAACCCGTACGTGGACCCCGAGGAAGCGGATCGGGTGGTGCAGAATGCCGAGGCCCGCGCCGCGGCCGAGGACGCGCACCGCAGGTCCGTGGTGCTCGCCAAGAACCATGACGGGGCGCTGCCGCTGACCGAGGAGACCCTGGCCGGCAAGCGAGTGTATGTGGAGCTGTTCGCGACCCGCCTGACCGTCAAGGAGCTCGACGCGCTGCGCCGCCGCCTCGCCGCCGCGCATCCCGGGATCTCCTTCACCACCGACTACCACGACGCGGACGTGGCGATCCTGCTGCTGCGCCCGTTCATCGGCTCGTACTTCGAGTTCGTGGGGATCGGCGACCTCGGCATCGATGACCACTCGCATGTGGACATCGAGAAGGTCCGTGACATCCGCAAGCACGTGGACACGATGGTGGTGGGCCTGAACACCCTGTTCCCCTGGCTGCTCGACGGCATCGAGCCGCTCGCCGACGGCCTGCTGATGGGCTTCGAGACCGACTACGGGATCATGGTCGAGGCGATCCTCGGCGGGTTCTCCCCCACCGGGAAGCTGCCGATCACCTTCCCGATCGACGCCGCCGCGATCGCGGTCGACGAGAACGGTCATTGCGCCTCACCGAATGACGTCCCGGGTTTCGCCAAGGAGCAGCACATGGACGGGCGTCCGTATGTGTACGTCGATGCCGACGGCAACCGCTACGAGCTCGGACACGGCCTGACGTACAGCGGCTGAGCAGATGGTGCGCGCTGGCAGGGCCGACGGTGCGCACCATCGCTGGTGGCGCGCACCATGGCCGGTGGCGAGCAGCATGGCCGGTGGCGCACACCATGGCCGGCGGCGCTCCGGTGCGCAGACCGCGCCCCCGGGGGCCGACAGCATGCCCCGGTCGTCGGCCCGCGGTCCGCTCGGACGGCAACAGAAAAAGGCCCCCTCCCCCGCGCTCTCGCGCAGGTGAGGGGGCCTTTCGTAGTGAGTGCAATGGTGGAGCCGGCGGGAATCGAACCCGCGTCCGATAGTGCGGAGCCAGGGCTTCTCCGGGCGCAGTCCGTATTGACGTTTTCTCAGTCCCGACGTTCGCACGGACACGACGTCGACAGACTCAGTCACTCTGAGGTGTTCATCCTTCCCCGATGACGAGGGTCGGCAGCAGTGGCTTCTTAGATGATGGAACGATCCGGGTCAGAAGCACGCCCGGGGTTCCAGACTGCTAACGCTGATCAGGCAGCGAGAGCGAAGTCAGTGCGCTTAGGTTCGGCACTTATTGGTTTCCAGAGAACGTTTACGAGATGACTCTGGCTTCTCGGCCCGCTTCCCCTTGCTGGACAACTACCGTCGAAACCGATCGGCCCCCAGCGTGGGTATGCAGCACAGATATCGACGGCCCCTCAGGGCCGTCCTTGCACTCACTCTTCTGTTGTCAAACACCCACTGACGACGGGTCTCCCCGTGCGTCGTGGTCCCACTCTACCGCGCCCGGCCGTGGTTCTGAAGCGAATATCCCTCAGCTCACGGCGAAGCCCGTCGGCCTGGACCCCGTACGGTCCCGGCCGCGATGATGGGGCGGTGAGCGGTTTCGAGGCAGCAGACGTCCAGGTCCGGATCGATGACGACAGCCTGCGGGAGGTGGTCTCCGATCCGGCGACGCTGGCCGAGTGGTGTGCGGTCCATCCGCGGGATCCTCGTACCGTCGCCTATCTGAGGATGCTCGGACGGCTTGACGAGGCCGCGATCGCCGGCCGCGCAGCCCTCGAGGACAGCGGTCTCTCACCGGTGATGCGGGCCGTGCGCCGGGCGCGCTACGCCCATGTGCTGCAGTGGCAGGGGGCGTTCCTCGCCGCCGAGGAACAGCTGGATCTGGCCGCGGAGGAGACCGGGCTCGAGGATCCCACGTCACCGTCATCCCTGTCGGTGCTGGCCGCCGTCTTCCAGCATCGTGCGAAGTGCCGGTTCGAGCACGCGCTGGCGGAGCATGGCGCCGGACGCACCCAGGCCGCCGCACGGACGTGGGACCTCGCCCTGGAGGATGCACGGCGAGCGCTGTACATGCGCGAGCACCTGGGAGTCGCTGACGAGGGTGTCATCAGCTCGAGCAGGCAGACGGTCGCCCGGCTGGAGCGACGGGACTTGGACAGCTGACAGGATCTGGAGGGCTGACCGCCCAGCCGAGCTGACAGCACCGCCGGCCCGCACCGCTCGAGTCTGGTTGCGGCTCTGCGGCTGCTCGGTTCAGGCGATCTCGCGCTGGCGCATGGCGCGCTGTGCCTCGCGCAGATCCTGCTTCTCCCGCAGGGTCTGGCGCTTGTCCCATTCCTTCTTGCCGCGGCCCAGGCCGATCACGACCTTCGCATGCGAGCCCAGGAAGTACATCTCCATCGGAACGATGGTGAAGCCCTTCTCCCGTGACTTGCTGGCGAGCTTCTCGATCTCCTGCTTGTGGAGCAGGAGCTTGCGCTTGCGGCGGGCGGCATGGTTGGTCCAGGTGCCCTTGACGTAGGGAGCGATGTGGGCGTTGTCCATCCACACCTCACCGCCCTCGATGTAGCAGTAGCCATCGATCAGGGATGCTCCACGATCGCGCAGCGACTTCACCTCGGTACCGGTCAGGACGATGCCTGCTTCCCAGGTCTGGTCGATGTAGTAGTCGTGGGTGGCCCGCTTGTTCGAGGCGATGCGCTTCTTCGGGGGGCCTTCCTCCGCAGCGGCCTTCTTCGCCGCAGCCTTCTTCGCCGCCATCGGGGGGTCCCTCCTGCCATTCGTCGTGGTCTGTGCGTGCTCCGGCCACCCCTGGCGACCGGACACCCCAGCTTACGCGGTGGTCATCGCCGGTCGCGAACGCTTTTCGCAGGCAGCGGACACCGCTGACACCGTCCGTGGCCCTCCCGTGAGCCCGTGAGCCCGTGAGCCCGTGAGCGGGCGCCGGGGCTCAGAGGTACTTGCCGGGGTTGACGGCGTTCCCGTCCTCGTGGATCTCGAAGTGGAGGTGGCAGCCGGTCGAGGAGCCGCTGTTGCCCACATAGCCGACGGTGGTCCCGGCAGAGACCTGCGCACCGACCGGCTGGGCGTAGCCCTGCAGATGGTGGTAGGAGCTGGTGATCAGGCGCCCGTTGTGGATGCCATGGCTGAGGATGATCTTGTTGCCGGCGCCGCTGTTGTAGGTCCTGGCGATGACGCGGCCGGAGTGAGTTGCTCCCACCGGGACTCCGCAGGCCGCCGGGAAGTCGACCCCGGCATGGAGTTTCCGGGTGCCGTAGATCGGGTGCACGCGCCAGCCGAAGTTCGAGTTCAGCCGGGCGTTGACGGGATAGATCCAGCCGCCGCCGGTGTCCGCCGAGCTGCTCGAGGAGCCTCCCCCGCCGCTGCTGCCGCTACCGCTGCTGCTCTGCTTCTCGCGCTCCCGCTGGGCCCGCTCCTCCTTCTCCCGCTCCTGCTGGGCGAGCTTCTCGATCTCCCCGTCCAGGGTGGTGCTGCGGGTCTCCAGGGTGGTGGTGTCACCCTCATACTTCGTCTTCTGCTCCTCGAGGGTGTCCCGCTGGGTCTTCTGCGTCTCATAGAGCGCATCGAGATCGATCTTCGCCTGAGACGCCACTTCCTCGGCGGTCTTGGTCCGTTCGACGGCTTTCTCGGCGTCGATCTTGAGCTGCTTGATCTCCTCGCGCACAGCGGTGAGGCGCTCGGCGGAGTTCTCCGTCACCACCTGATCCGTGCGGAGGGTGTCGAGCCGGGTGCCCTGGGAGGCCATGGTGATCCGGTAGTTCATCGACCGGTCCACGGCATCCTGCGGGGACTGGTTGCCGAGGTAGATCGTGGAGGGGTTCGGTATGCCGCCGCCCTTGTAGGCGGTCAGCGCCACGGTGGCGAGCTCGCCGCCGCTGCGCTCCACCTCCTCTTTCCCTTCCTCGACCTCTCCCGAGAGGCGCTGCTCCTCCTTCTGCGCGGTGGTCAGGCGTTCCCCGATGATGCGGTCATCCTCGCGCGCTTCCTCGAGCTCGGCCTGGGCGAGCTCGAGGTCTTCCTGCGCCTGCGGGATCAGCAGCTCGGTCTCGGCGAGCGCGAGGTAGGTCTCGGCGAGCTCGGTGTTGACATCGTTCAGCTCGATCCGGAGGTCCTCGAGCTTCTGATCGATCACGGAGCGCTCGGCGATCTTGTCTTCCTTGGTGCCCTCGGCCGAGGCTGGGGAGACCGGCATCATCAGCATCGGCAGCACCATCAGGGCTGCGGCGAGCATGCAGAGGGGGCGGCGCAGGATGCTCTGGGACATGCTCACACCTTCAGATAGCGATTGAGGGAGACCACCGAGGAGGCGATCGAGAGCGCGGCTCCCAGCACGATCAGGAGAGGCGCGGCCCAGACCAGATCGGCGGGGCCGACGGTGATGAGCTGCTCGCCGAGGGTGGGTGCGAGCCAGCCCTGGACGATGTAGTGCAATCCCAACCAGAGCATGCCGGAGGCGATGACGCCACCGATGATCGCCGCGACCGCGCCTTCGAGCAGGAATGGGAGGCGGATGAAGAGGTTCGAGGCACCGACCAGGCGCATGATCGCGATCTCTCGACGGCGGCCCGCGACGGACATCCGGATCGTGGTCGCGACCAGCAGCAGGGCCGCGATCAGCATCAGCACGGCGAGGCCAAGGGCGAACATCGTGGACTGGTTCAGCACGTCGATGAAGGGCGCGAAGGCCCCGAGCAGATCCGTGACCTCGTCCACCCCGTCCCGGCCTTGGAAGAACTCGACCACGGCCGCGGAGTCGTCGGCGTTCTCGAGGGTGATGTGGAAGGAGACCGGCATGTCCGCGGCGGTGAAGTTCGAGACGAAGCTCTCCCCGGCGAACTGCTCCTGGTAGATCGCGAGGGCTTCGTCCTGGGAGCGCTCGGTATAGGAGGCGACATACGGGGAGAGCACATCGCCCTCGAGCGCCTCGCGCACGGAGTCGATCTGGGCATCGGTCGCCGCACCGCCGGCACAGGAGGCAGCAGTGGAATGGGGGGAGCATAGGAAGATCGTCACCTGGGACTGCTCGACCAGGGTCGACTTCATGTCCATGATCTGCTTCTGCATCAGCGCGCCGGTGCCGACGAAGGTCAGCGAGACCGCGGTGACGATCACGACGGAGATGACCATGGCGATGTTCCGCCACAGACCGGTGAGGATCTCCCCGAGGATGTACCGCGCCCTCATCGGAGGTCCTCCTCGTCGTCCTCGGCGAAGGGGTCCTCGTCCTGGGCCCGCAGTGCTTCGCGCTCGTCGATCAGCTCCTCCTCGAGGATGTCCTCGGCAGGGGTCTGCGTCTCGGGGGTGTCACTCTCCGCGACGGTCTGAGTCGCAGGAGTCTGTTCCGGGGCCCCGTCCCAGTCGGCCACCAGGTCGGCGTCCTCCAGCGGATGCTCCTCGCGGTAGGACGAGTCGTCGGGAAGATTCCCCGAGATGACGCTCACCGGCGCCGGGGTCTCGTACCCTCCGCCTTCCTCGTCACGCACTACCTGGCCGCCGACCATCTCGACCACTCGGCGCTGCATCCGGTCCACGGCTGTCCGGTCGTGGGTGGCCATCACCACTGTGGTGCCGCGCTCGTTGATCTCGGCCAGGAGGTCCAGGATCCCCTCGGCGGTGGAGGGGTCGAGGTTGCCGGTGGGTTCGTCGGCCAGCAGGATCGAGGGCCGGTTGACGTAGGCCCGCGCGATCGCGACGCGCTGCTGCTCACCGCCGGAGAGCTCATGAGGCAGTCGCCTGCCCTTGTCCTCCAGGCCCACCATCTCGAGCATCTCGGGCACCAGGCGGCGCACCACCTTGCGGGGCGTGCCGATCACGGCGAGCGCGAACTCGATGTTCTGGTAGGCCGTCTTGGAGGGCAGCAGGCGGAAGTCCTGGAACACCATGCCGATGTCGCGGCGCAGCGAGGGGACCTTCCACGATGGGATGCGGGAGAGGTCCTTGCCCGCCACGTAGACCGTGCCGCGGGTCGGTGCGACCTCTTTGAGCACCATGCGCATCAGAGTGGATTTCCCGGAGCCGGAAGCTCCCACGAGGAACACGAATTCCCCGCGGGTGAATTCGATGTCGAGATTCTCCACGGCGGGGTGCTGTCCACGCATGTACGTCTTGGTGACGTCGTCGAAGCGGATCACTGGTGCCTGTCACATCTGGGGGAAGTCGTGCTCCTCCAGCGTAGGGGCGCAGGGACCGGAATCGACGAAGGTGCGGACAGCATCCTGGTCAAAACCTGGTCAAGTGTGGGTGCCTCTGGTCACGCTCGGGCATTCGATCATTCCGGTGCTTGATCGCTCAGGGACTCGATCGCCCCTGTGCCCGAGCACTCAGGCGCTCAATCGTCCCGGTGCCGGAGCACTCAGGCGCAGGCGCTCGATCGTCCCGGCGCCGGAGCGCGTGGCATCCGTTCGCTCAGGCGCTCAGCTGTGGGACTTGTTCTGCTCGGCACGCCAGCGGATGCCGGCATCGATGAACTCATCGATCTCGCCGTCGAACACGGAGGAGGGGTTGCCCTCCTGGTATTCGGTGCGAAGGTCCTTGACCATCTGATACGGGTTCAGCACGTAGGAGCGCATCTGGTCGCCCCAGCTCGCCTTCACATCGCCCGCGAGCTCCTTGCGCTCGGCGGCCTCCTCGGCCTTCTTGAGCAGCAGGAGGCGGGACTGCATGACGCGCAGCGCCGCAGCTCGGTTCTGGATCTGCGACTTCTCGTCCTGCATGGAGACCACGGTGCCGGTGGGCAGGTGGGTCATGCGCACAGCGGAGTCCGTGGTGTTCACGGACTGGCCGCCGGGGCCGGAGGAGCGGAACACGTCGACCTTGAGGTCGTTCTCAGGGATCTCGATCGCGTCGGTGGACTCGATCAGCGGGATCACCTCGACCGCGGCGAAGGAGGTCTGGCGGCGGCCCTGGTTGTCGAAGGGGCTGATGCGCACCAGGCGGTGGGTGCCGCCCTCGACCGAGAGGGTGCCATAGGCGTAGGGCGCGGAGATCTGGAAGGTGACCGACTTCAGCCCGGCCTCCTCCGCGTAGGAGGTGTCCATGACCTTGGAGGCATGGCCGTGGCGCTCTGCCCAGCGCAGGTACATGCGCATGAGCATCTCGGCGAAGTCCGCGGCGTCGACACCGCCGGCGCCGGCGCGGATGGTGACCACCGCGTCCCGCTCGTCGTACTCGCCGGCGAGCAGCGTGCGGACCTCGAGCTCGTCGAGGGTCTTGTGAATGCTGACCAGCTCGTTCTCCGCCTCGTGGAGGGTGTCGGCGTCGTCCTCCTCAGCGGCGAGCTCCACCATCACCTCGAGGTCCTCGATGCGGGAGGAGAGCTCGCTGATGCGGCGCCGCTCGGACTGCGCGTGCGAGAGCGCGGAGCTGACCTTCTGGGCATTGTCGACGTCGTCCCACAGGTCCTGCGCGGACGCCTGCTGCTCGAGGTCGACGATCTTCGCGTCGAGCGCGTCGATGTCCGTCACCTGCTCGATGGAGGACAGGGTCGAGCGGAGCTGGGGGATCTCTACGGAGAAGTCGATGGAAGCCACGACGTCGGAGTCTACGGCAGGGGGCTGGACATGCTGCCCGATGTGCGGCAGATGGTGCTTGCTATATGGCGGCGGCCCGGCGCCTGGGGACGCTCAGTCGCGGGACGACGAGGTTCGCTCCCCCGCCCCTGCCAGCCAGATGCCGAGGTCGCGCCCCACCTCGGCAAGCAGCTCTTCACCGTCCTCGAGAGCACGCTGGAGCGAGCCGGCCCGCGACGTGAGATCCCACGCCTCGAGGATTCCGGCGTCGCGGAGCTGCTCCGGGCTGAGGGTGATCGCGCCGGCCACCGCGGCGACGTCGAGGCCGCGCTCCCGGGCACGGCGGGCGACCTCGGCCGGGCCCTTGCCGTGCAGCGTCTGGGCATCGAGCTTCCCCTCGCCGGTGACCACCACGTCCGCCTGGTCGAGCAGTGCGTCGACGCCGACCAGCTCGAAGACGGCATCGGCTCCTGAGCGCTGGACGGCGCCCAGCAGGAACAGGGCGAAGCCGGTCCCGCCGGCGGCTCCGGCCCCGGGCTGATCGCGGTGGATACGGGCCGGGTCGAGGATCTGGGCTGCGGCGGTGAGCGTCGCGTCCGCCCGGCCGACGTCCTCGGGGTCGAGACCTTTCTGGGGGCCGTAGACGGCAGCCGCTCCGTCGGGACCGAGCAGCGGGTTGGTGACGTCGTTCGCGGCGACGAGGGTCACGCCCTCGAGGGCTTCGAGTGCCGGGGCGAGATCCGCAGAGGCGAGGGTTCTCACGCCGGCGAGTCCGGCACCGATGTCGGTGCCGTCCGCCTGGAGGAGATGAGCACCCAGGCCCTGCAGCAGACCGGCACCGCCGTCGGTGGAGGAGCTTCCGCCCAGGCCGACCAGGATGGTGCGGGCGCCTGCGGTGATCGCGGCACGGATCAGCTCGCCGAGGCCTCGGGTGGAGGCGGTGTGCGGTGCGAGCTCACCGTCAGGGAGCGCCTGCAGGCCGACGGTCTCGGCGAGCTCGAGCACCGCGACGTCGTCCTGGAGGGCCCAGCGGGTGATGCGGGGCCGTCTCGTGGGGCCGGTGATGGAGGTGGTGTGCTCGGTGGCTCCGGCGGCGAGCGCGGCATCGACGGTGCCGTCGCCGCCGTCGGCGATGGGGCAGGAGAGCACGCGGAGCTGCGGGGCTGTCTCGGTGATGCCGCGGCGCAGCGCGACCACCACCTGAGCGGCGCTGAGAGTGCCCTTGAACTTGTCCGGGGCGAGCAGCACGGTGCGGGTGGTGGTCATCGGGCGCGAGCCTCTCCTTCGACGGTCAGTGGGATGGCGGTGCCGGTCCCTCGCGTGAACCATCCTGCCAGGGGCGGGTGGGTGCGGGCGGAGATGACCACGTGGACGGTGCCATCTGCGTCCACGGAGACCTCCGCAAGCTGGATGCTCTCGGTGCTGGCGGTCTCGTGCGGGTAGTCGCGCAGGTGCGCCTCGGCGGCGGCGCGCGCGGTGCTGCGATGGATCGCGGCCCCGTCACCGGCGACGTAGAGGCGTGCGGGGTCGACGGCCTGGGCTGCGGCGAGCGCTGCGCTGTCTGCAGCGTGCTGGAGCCCGTTGCGCTCGAGCTGCACGCCGGTGATCGCGGTGCCGACGGCGATCACCATGAGCACCACGACCAGCACTCCGGTCGTCAGGATCGTCATCGATCCGCGGGCATCCCGCAGGCGATCCCGGAGGACGTCGAACTGATGGCGCATCAGCTGCCTGCCCGGTGCTGATCGACCGGCACCGCATGCGAGGCCCCGACGGCGACCGGCCCGGTCTCGCCGAGGATCGGACCGAGCCCGGGGACCGGGACCGGGATACGCACTCGCACGCTCACCGTTCCTCCCGGGGAGGCGCAGGGATCCTCGCTGCAGCTGATCGTCGCCACCTCCGTCGCGGGCAGGCCATGATCCTCGAGGATCATCTCGGTATGGCGGGCGGCGCGCTGGGCTGCTCGCTCGGGATCGGTGTCGGTCGCGTGGATCCGTGCCACGTCACGGGAGATCGTGTCCGCCGCGAAGACAGCGGCTTGGACATTGCCGAGGGTGAGCACGAGATAGAGGGTCGGGATCAGCAGAGCTGCCGAGAGCACGACGAATTCCACCAGTGCATTGCCTTCCTCCTGGCCGAGCGCATCGCGGATCGGAGCTCGGCCCGGAGCTCGGCGCGGAGCTCGGCCCGGAGCTCGGCGCGGGATCGTCATATCGAGTCCTCATCCAGGGCCCGTCCTTCGACGGACAGCATCCCTCCGGGACCGAACAGCCCGACCAGTGGCAGAGTTGCCGAGACGTGGACGTGGATGGTTCCGTCGGGTTCCTGGCTCGCGGTCGCCGCGGCATCGAGCCCGTCGCCGAAGCGCTCTGCGATCAGCCGTTCAGCACGGTCGGCCCCGTCCTGCGGCGTCGAACCCACCAGGGCTGCGTGGTGAGCGCCCTGGACTGCAGCATCGACCAGAGTGTTCCGGGTGTGGACGATCAGCGCCGCCTGGATGATCAACAGCCCGATCACCACGATCAGCACGGCGACCATGGGGAACTCCGCCACTGCGGCCCCATCGTCTGCTCGCAGCTTGCGCTCGAGGTGGCGCAGGCCACCCGGGCGGTGCTTCGGTCGGCGGCGTGCTGTGTACTCCGCTCCCGATGCTCGGGGACCCTCTCTGATGCTCCTCATGAGGATGACTCTCGAAGTGCTGGTCGGATCAGAGGCTGCCGCCGAGGAACGGCGCCATCGCATTCTCGAAGATCTGCACGATCTGGTCTGAGGCGACGGCCCAGAGTGCGACGACGATCCCGGCGGTCATCAAGGTGATCAGCACCCACCCGGGGACGTCGCCCCGGTCGGAGCCGAGGCGCGCCATCAGCCGCTGGCGGAGAGACCGCCGAGGCGCCTGTTCCGGCATCTGGGCACCAGTTCGCGAGGCGCGGCGGGTGCGATGGAGTGTGGTGCGGTGGACAGTCATATCGGCCTCCTCGGCAGATGGTGCGGAGCGAACTCCGGCGTGCAGGTCTGGTCGGGTCTGGTCGGGTCGGGTCGGGTCTGGTCGGGTCTGGTCGGGTCGCGTCGAGCCCGACCGGGAACGACGGAATGGGCGGGTGGACTGGTCAGAGGCTGATCTCCAGGACGGCGAGGCCGGGGAAGATGGCGAAGATGATGACCAGCGGCAGCACGAAGAAGACGACCGGAACGAGCATCATGATCTCGCGCTGTCCGGCCGTCTCCATGAGGTCTCGCTTCGATCCTTCGCGGGCATCCTGGGCCTGTGCACGCAGCACCTCGGCGAGCGGAGTGCCGCGCTCGATGGCGATCGAGACCCCTTCGCCGAAGCGGCTCAGGGAGTCCAGAGGTGTGCGAGAGCCCAGGGAAGCGAGCGCCTGGGAGACGCTGGTGCCGGCACGGATGTCGGCGACGGTCGCTGCGAATTCATCGGGCAGCGCTCCCGAAGAGGTACGGGCCACGCGCTCCATGGCGGTGATCGGGCTCTCGCCCGCGGCAACCGCCAGGGCCAGCAGATCCGCGACGGTCGGGAACTCGCGCGCCATCCGAGCTGCCCGATGCTTGATCTCCACCCCCAGCAGGTAATCGCGCAGCAGCACTCCGAGCAGCGTGCCGAGAACCACGATCGTGAAGCCGAGCAGCGGGCTCGTGCCACGCAGCCCGATCGCCAGGACGGCCAGGACGACACCGATCACCATTCCGGCGGCACCGAAGATCACCTGTTCGATGCGGAAGGAATCTGCCGAGGTGCGCCGACCTGCGAGACGCAGGCGACGCTCGAGCTGCTCGGGACCACCGGTGAGCCGTTCGAGCACGCTCAACCCTTGAACCGCGACTGGTCCCATCAATCTTTCCAGCACGATTCGTGCCTGGCTGGTCGCTCGCGGCGCGGCGAACAGCGATGCCGACCGGGAACGACGGAGATATGGATCGACCCGTGCGGCGAGGTCCCGCGAGCGTAGCCATGGCAGCTGCCAGGCGAGGAGGGTGATCCCCACCCCGAACAGGAGGCCGAGCACGATTCCCGAGATCGCGGTGACGGAGCCGTTCATCGCAGCACTCGCTCGTCCTGAGGAAGCCTGGCGATCAGCAGCATGATGCGATACGCGACCAGGGAGACGGCCGCTCCGACCATGATCACGATGAGTCCCGTCCCCGAGTCGTAGGCCTGGGCCGCCTCGGGACGCGTCGCCATCAGACCCAGCACTATCCAGGGCGCGCCGAGCGCAAGCCGCGCCGCATTGACGGTCCAGGACTGCCTGGCCTCCAGCTCCGCGCGGGTTCGGGAGTCTTCACGGAGGAACGCGGACAGCGTGCGGAGCAGGCCGCCGAGATCTGTGCCGCCGACATCCCGGGTGATCCGCAGCGCCTCGACGATCCGGTCCCCCACGGGATCCGCAAGGCGAATCTTGAGCCGATCGAGGCAGGATGCGAAATCACCGCTGGCCTGGTAGTCGAGGGCGAACTCCGCGAAAGCTGGTTGCAGCTCCTCAGGCCCCTTACGGCTGAGCTGGACGAGAGCTTCCGGGAGCGACAGTCCGGCACGGACCGCTGAGTTGATGTGGTCGACTGCCTCCGGCCAGACCTCGCGCATGGCGGTGGTGCGACGGCGCGCCGCCGAGCGCAGCACGAGCACCGGAAGCGCGGAGACGACCACTCCGATCGTCAGCGACGGGACTACCGCGCTGGAGATCGCCCAGAGGACTGCCGCCACCACCACTCCCAGACCGGCACTGAGTGCCGGCACCGAGGCGGGCGGAACCGTATCGAGCCCGACCTTGATCAGATCATCGCGAAGTCGATCCATCGCCCGGGCGACGACCCCTCGGCGGCTCGTGCTGCCCTCCTGTTCCCACATCGACCACCAGATCGCAAGCAGGCCGAGTCCCGCGATCAGTCCCAGGAAAGCTCCATCACTCATGCCGCCAGCGCCTGCCCCAGCAGTGCCGTCAGGTCGAATCCGGCACGGGCGAAACGCTCTGGATGAGGCGGATGACCGTCACCCCGCACCAGCCGATCCCCGCGCTGCGAGAAGACATCGGAGATCTCGATCGTCTCGTCCTCCACCCGACCGCTGAGCCCGACGATCTCCCGCACCCGGCGACGACCATCCGCGAAGATGTCGAGGTGGACCACCAGGTCGATGGCGCTCGCCACCGTGGGGACCACGAACCTGCTCGACACGTTCTCCCCGGCGAGCAAAGGCAGCGTGCACAGCTTCGTGACGGCATCGCGTGCCGAGTTCGCGTGGATCGAGGCGAGGCCGGGCAACCCGCTGTTCAACGCGATCAACATGTCGAGGCTCTCCGCCTCACGGACCTCACCGACGATGATCCGGCTGGGGCGCATGCGGAGCGCTTCCTTCACGAGCCTTCGCATCGAGATCTCCCCGGTGCCTTCGAGGTTCGCCTGACGGGTCTGCATCGCCACCACATCCCGCAACGCGAGGTTCAGCTCGAAGACCTCCTCGATCGTCACCACTCGCTCCCGAGCACCGACGGATTGTGCCAAGCAGCGCAGGAAGGTGGTTTTTCCGGCGCCTGTCGCCCCTGACGCGATCACGTTGAGCCCGGAGGCGATCGCGGCGTCGAGGAAATCCGCAGCCTGCTGCGGAAGGGAGCCGAGGGCCACCAGACCCTGCAGGTCATATGCCTTCGCCACGAACTTTCGGATGTTGATCGCCCAATGGGCCCGAGTCACGCTGGGGATCACGACATGCAATCGCGACCCGTCGGGCAGCAGCGCATCCACGAAGGGTGTGCTCATGTCGAGCCGGCGGCCGCTGCTGACCAGCATCCGCTCGACGATGCCGCGCACCTCGGTATCGCTCAGCACGACGGTGGTCAGCTCGCTGCGCCCGTTCCGCGCGACGAAGACCTGCGAGGGCGAGTTCAACCAGATTTCCTCGATGCCCGGGTCGTCGAGCATCTCCTGCAGCGGGCCGAAGCCGCCGATCCGGGCAGCGATCGTCGCGACCATCGTGTCGTCGTCGCGCAGCACCGGGACCTCACCCGACGAAGCGCGGCGATCGTAGTCAGCGACCACCTCACGAATGAAGGGCTCCAGCTGATCAGCATGCACATCGAGCCCGCGGCGGCGTATCAGCTCGCGCGATTCGCTCTCGATGATGGTGGCGGCGTCCATCCATTCCCCTCCCGGCTCCGACCGACCGGTTGCCTCACGAATGTGAGGTGACGCACGTCGCGTCGTCTCCGCCACTGTAGGGGGAACCAGCCGCCACCGCTCGTGACTCTCAGCGATTGTGGACAACTCTCCCTGCTCGCGCTCATGGCAGGATGACAGCTGTCCGCGAGTCAACCGATCCCAGGAGCTCCCCATGGCCGACTCCGCAGCCAAGGGCGATGGCGCCCCATCGATGTCCGGCACCACCGTGAAATACATGGCCAAGCGCGTGCTCTCAGAGTTCACCCGCGATGGCGGCACCGACCAGGCCGCGAAGCTCACCTACTTCATGGTGCTCTCGATAGCGCCCACGCTCCTGGCGCTGTTCTCCCTGGCCACACTGCTGCTCTCCGGGATCAAGGACCAGATCGCGCAGCTCATCAAGGATGCGATCTCTTCGGGGGCAGGCGGCAGCGGGATGGAGGTCGGCGGCGCCGTCGACTCCACGCTCGACTCGTTGCTGGGCTCCTCGACCGGCGGCACGGTCGCCCTGATCATCGGTATCGCCACGGCGCTGTGGTCCGCCTCGGCGTACATCAAGGCCTACGGCCGGGTCGCGAACCACATCTATGAGGTGCCCGAGGGTCGCGGTCCGGTCCGCATGAACGGCACCATGCTGCTGCTCACGATCGCGATGATCCTCGGCATCCTGCTGGTGATGATCTCCTTGCTCCTGAACGAGGCGATCGTGCAGAGCCTGCTGGGCCCGATCGCCTCCAGCATCGGGGCGGAGGGCGTGCTGACCTTCCTCTTGGGCTCGTTCCTGCCGATCTGGGCGTGGGCCAAGTGGCCGGTGATCCTGGTGATCGCCTTCGCCCTGATCTCGCTCCTGTACTGGGCAGCGCCCAACATCAAGAAGCCCTTCCGCTTCATCTCCCCCGGCGGGGTCTTCGCGATCCTCGGCATCGCCGTCGCCGCGGTGGCGCTGTCGATCTATATGAGCACCGTCGCCGGCTACTCCAGCTACGGCGCCATCGGCGGCATCATGGCGGTGCTGTTCGCGCTGTGGGTCATCAACATCGTGATCATCATGGGGGCGGAGGTCGACGCCGAGTACGAGCGCGCGCGCGAGCTAGCGGCCGGCAAGCCCGCCGAGGACTCCCTGGCCCTGCCGATGCGCGAGACCGCCGGCGCGGAGAAGGCAGAGGCCAAGCACGAGAAGATCGTCGACGAGGGCCGCGACATCCGTTTGCAGAACCTCCACCACGACTCCGAGGCGTACACCGGTGAGGATGCCCGCCTCACCCCGCGCCACGGCGTGCCCGCCGTCGATCCCGAGACCGACAGCGCCGGTGCCCCCTCGAAGGACTCCTGAGATGTGCGGTCGCTTCGCCTTCTTCCAGGAGATCGAGCCGCTGGTGGCTGACCTCGGCGCCGTGGACCTCACCGATCCGCACCTGCGCAGCCGCTGGAACATCCCTCCCACCGCGCCGATCCATGTGGTCACCGAGTCGGTGGACCAGGAGACCGGCCACGTGCTGCGGGCCCTGCGGGTGGCGCGCTGGGGGCTGCTGCCCCCGTTCGCGAAGGAGGCGTCGTTCTCCTCCCGCACCTTCAACGCCCGTCGCGAGACCCTGGCGGAGAAGCCGAGCTTCCGCGGGAGTCTGGGGCGATACCGCGCGATCGTCCCGATGGACGGCTACTACGAATGGGTGCGCGGGGAGAAGGGCACCCGGAAGCAGCCGTACTTCATCGCCCCGGCGGATGGCTCCGCGCTGTACATGGCAGCCCTGATCTCCTGGTGGAAGGGTCCGGGATCTCACGAAGGCCCCGCCGCGAGCGAGGACGGCCGCTTCCTGCTCAGCGCCACGATCATCACCCGGGAGGCGACCGGGGAGCTCGCCGAGATCCACGACCGCACCCCGGTGATGCTGCGACGTGATCAGCTCGATCCCTGGCTCGACACGGCGATGGACGACCGCCACGCCGCCCAGGAATGGATCCTGGACGACACTCACCTGCTGGTCGACGCCACTCTCGCCGTCCGCGAGGTGGATCCAGGCATCGGCAAGGTCGGCAATGAGGGCCCCGAACTGCTGGATCCGCCGCAGACCCTGCTCTGAGCAGCGTCTCGACTCACACTTCACCACCGCGCAACGCACCGCGCCGCTCCGTTCCGCTCCGCTCCGCTCTGCACTGCACTGCACTGCACTGCACTGGGCTGTTTCTGCACGGTTTCCGCACGGCTCCGACCATGGCCTCACATCACCACCCCTGGTGCGACGACCACCGGCGCAGATCCGACCGCGGTCTGACGCGCCGGGCACCGCAGCGCCCGTACCCTCAAGGCCATGACCAACGGTTCCGAGCATCGGACGGACGCACCCGGCGGGCGCGTCCGCTTCCGCGACCCGTTCCGCTGGATCATCGAGAATCCCGGCACCGTCGACCTGATCGGCTTCGGCGGCGCCTCATTCCTGGCCCTGCTCTTCTCACTGTGGACCGGATCCATCGGCTGGTGGACCCTGTTCACCGTGCCGATGATCGCCGCCGGAGCGCTGTGCCGGGTGCGGCCGCTGCTCGGCGTGCTGCTGATCGGCGGGCTCGCAGTGCTCCATCTGCTGGTGAACGTCCCGGTGGTCATGGGCGACATCATGACCTTCTACGCGATGTTCTGCGCCGTCGCCTACGGCAGGCCCGTCGTGCACGGCGTCGGCGTGGCCGCAGGCATGCTCGGCGTCTTCGCACAGGCCACGTTCTGGGCGATCGACGCCCTGCGCAGCGAGTACGGCGGGCCGATCGAGGCACTGATCAGCTTCTTCGGCCTCGGCCTCGTCGGCACCATCACCATCGTCGCGGTCTGGGCGCTGGCCAACCTGCAGCGGGCTCGGGTGCGACAGCTCGCCCTCACCCGTGACCGGGCCGAGCAGGCCCTCCGCGAGCGAGAGCAGCGCACCGCCCTCGCGGTGGCCGCCGAGCGCGCCCGCATCGCCCGTGAGATGCACGATGTGGTCGCCCACTCCCTCTCGGTGATCATCGCGCAGGCGGACGGCGGCCGTTTCGTCGCCGCACAGAAGCCGGAGAAGGCCGCCGAGGTGCTGGCCACCATCGGGGAGACCGGTCGAGCGGCGCTGGCCGACATGCGCTCCCTGCTCGGCGTGCTGCGCCAAGAAGATGAGACCAGCTTCGGCCCGCAGCCGGGCACGGAGATGCTGGGCGACCTGACGGACCGGGTGATCGCGGCGGGGCTTCCCGTCGCTCTGGAGATCAACGGATCGCTGGACGGCCTTCCCCATGCGCTCGGCGTGTCCGTGTTCCGTCTGGTCCAGGAATCGCTGACCAACGTCCTCAAACACGCAGGCCCCGGCGCCAGCGCCGCCGTGCGGATCACCCGCGCCCCTCAGCAGCTCATCATCGAGGTGCTCGACGACGGCCAGGGCACCGACCCATCCTCCGACGGCCAAGGGCACGGCCTGACCGGGATGCGGGAGAGGATGTCGGTGTTCGGGGGCACCCTGCAGGCCGGTCCGCTCCCCTCTCGCGGCTACCGGGTCCGTGCCACCGTGCCGCTGGCCGGATCCTTGGAGCCGCTGGCCGCCCGCACCGCCTGGTGACCGCGTCGGTCCCCGTCCCTTCACCATGTCCTCCCTCAACCCCGCCCGTCCCCTCTGCGAGTTCCCAGGAGAGCCCCGATGAATGATCCCCTCGACCGACCGCTGCGCATCGCCCTGGTCGATGACCAGCCGCTGGTACGCGCCGGCTTCACGATGGTGATCGACTCGCAGGACGACATGGAGGTCGTCGCCCAGGCCTCCGACGGGGTCGACGCCGTCGAGGCGCTGCGCGGCCGCACCGTCGACGTGGTCCTCATGGATGTGCGCATGCCGCGGATGGACGGCATCGAGGCCACTGCCCAAATCCTCGAGCAGGCTCCGGCGGACCGCTCCCCGAAGATCATCGTGCTGACCACCTTCGATCTCGACGAGTACGTCGTCTCTGCGATCCGGGCCGGTGCCAGCGGCTTCCTGCTCAAGGACGCCCAGCCCGAGGACCTCCTGGGAGCGATCCGCACCGTCCACCGCGGGGACGCCGTGATCGCCCCGTCGGCAACTCGCCGCCTGCTGGAGCGCGTGGTCCGCGCTCCCGATCCGCAGGAGAAGGACACGGCGGTCCTGGAGCCGCTCACCGAGCGGGAGCGAGAGGTGCTCACCCTGATGGGTCGAGGCTTCTCCAACCGCGAGATCGGGGCGGAGCTCTTCGTCGCCGAGGCGACCGTGAAGACCCACGTGGGCCGCGTTCTCGCCAAGCTCGGCGCCCGGGACCGGGTCCAGGCCGTGATCATCGCCTTCGAGACCGGGCTGGTCGCCCCCGGCGCCAGCTGACCCCGCCCCTCCCACCGCCGCCGCTCCAACCGTCGGTATCAGCCCGCTGCGTCGCGGCATCAGACCCCGGTATGACGGCATCAGCGCTCCAGGTCGTTCCAGACCTTCGACAGCGCGACCACAGGCTGACGCGGCAGCATCCCCCGCCACGGGATCATCGATCACGACCGCTTACCTCCTCGTGAAGGACTCCGATGACTTCCCAGCCACTCGCCGTGCCCTCCTCCGGCGGCACCGCCGCTGCGGCCCCTGCACCGCCCGCCATCACCGCCCGCGCCGTCACCCGCACCTACGGCACCGGGGCCGGGATCGTGACCGCTCTGGATGCCGTGGACCTCGAAATAGCCCGCGCGGAGTTCACCGCCATCATGGGCCCCTCCGGGTCTGGGAAGTCCACGCTGCTGCACACCCTGGCGGGACTCGACGACGTCGACCACGGATCCATCAGCATCGATGGCACCGAGATCACCGCGCTCGGCGATGACGCCCTCACCAAGCTCCGCCGGGAACGCATCGGCTTCGTGTTCCAGTCCTTCAACCTGCTTCCGATGCTCACCGCCGAGCAGAACATCCTGCTGCCCCTGGAGCTGGCCGGGAAGCGCGTGGACCGCACCTGGTTGGAAACCATTACCTCCGCCTTCGGGATCACCGACCGGCTCTCCCATCTGCCCTCGCAGCTCTCCGGCGGTCAGGTGCAGCGCGTCGCCATCGCCCGCGCCCTGGTCACCTCCCCCGCCGTGGTCTTCGCCGATGAGCCCACCGGCAACCTCGACTCCCGCACCACCGAGGAGGTCCTGGAGTTCCTGCGGCTCTCGGTGGACCAGTTCGGCCAGACGGTCGTCATGGTCACCCATGAGCGGGACGCCGCCGAGCGCGCGGACCGCATCATCACGCTGGCCGACGGCCGGATCGCCCGTGACGAGGATCTGCGGGGCGAGCGCTGATGGCCCTGCGCACTCCGGTGAAGCTCACTCCGCTGCGAAGGCACCTCGCGGCCGTCGTCACCATCGCCCTGTCCTGTGCTTTCGTCGCCGTGATGGTGCTGGCCGGGAACCTCATGCAGGCCTCGTTGCGCTCACAGGCCTCCCAGCAGTACGAGGGCGCGGACCTCGAGATCGTTCGCCCGCTGACCGATGAGCAGTGGATGACCGAGGCGCCGCTCGAGGCACCGCAGGTCGAGGGAGCCGACGCCGTGTGGCCCCAGCTGCAGGAGTACCTCGAGCTCACCTCCGCGGAGGGTGACAGCAGTTTCCTCTCGCTCTCCCTGCTGCCGCCGGGGCAGCCGGAGGCAGACTCCATGCAGGAGGGCGTCCTGCCCGCCTCGAGCACCGAGATCGTGCTCGACACCGCCGCGGTGGAACAGCTCGGCGTCGACCTCGGGGACACCGTCACGGTGCCGGCCGAGTGGACTCCGAGCAACCAGGAGCTCCCGCTGACGGTCGTCGGCATCGCCTCCGCCCCGCAGGGTGCCGTCTTCGGCGGCACGCCACGGGTGCTGATCTCCGAGGCCACTGCTGTCGACCTGCTCGGGCCGAATGCCGGCACCATCACCGAGACCTGGCTCGCCACCGTGGCCGAGGGCACGGACCCTGCCGCTGTCGCATCCGCGGCGACGACGGACGACCAGAGCGTGCGCACCGTCGAGGAGGCCGAGGACGCGGCCGCCGGGCAGTTCCTGGGCGACTTCGCGGCCCTGGGGATGGTGCTCGCCGTCTTCGTGGTGATCGCCCTGTTCACCAGCGCCGTGGTCATCGCGAACACCTTCGCCGTGACCATCGCCCAGCGCACCAGGAGCCTGGCGCTGCTGCGCACCCTCGGGGCGACGCGCTCGCAGGTGCGCGGCGTCGTGCTGCGGGAGTCGCTGAGCGTCGGCCTGATCGGTGCCGCGGCGGGCATGATCGGCGGGCATCTCCTGGTGCAGCTCGCACTGGCGATATCCGCCGGCGTCGGCTGGCTGGACGGCGTGATGCTGGTGCCCTTCAGCCTCTGGTCCCTCCTGCTGCCGTTGCTCGCCGGCGTGGCGATCACGCTGCTCGCGAGCCTCGCCCCCATGCGGTCGGCCACCAGGGTGGCACCCCTGCAGGCGCTGCGCCCGGTCCCTCCCGCGATACATCACGGCATCGGCCTGCGAGGTGCCCTCGGCCTGGGCGCCGTCATCCTCGGCATCGCCGTCATGGCCGGAGGCACCGCCCTGGCCATGAACGGCAACGCCACGATCGGCATCCTGCTGGCGATGCTCGGCGGCGTGGTCAGCTTCACCGGGATCCTGCTCTCGCTGGTCGTCCTCACCCGGCCCCTCTCGGCCCTCGTCGGCCGCATCATGGGCAGGGTCGGCGGACTCCCGGCGCGGATCGCGAGCGCGAACGTCGCCCGCAATCCGCGGCGCAGCGCAGCCACGATCGCCGCTCTCCTGATCGGCACCACGCTCATGACGATGATGGCCGTCGGAGCCCGCACCGCCGAAGCGACGCTCATCTCGGAGCTCGATTCACGGCGCCCGATCGACATGGTCATCTCCGCCGAGGAGGTGCCCGATGATGCCTTGGAGCAGGTCCTCGCCCTGGATGGCATCGACACCGCCCATGAGGGGAGCCGCGGGGACATCCAGGTGGGCGTCCCCGAGCCGATGACCCTCTATGGCATCTCCCCCGATGCGGTGCGGGAGACCTCGCACCGACCGGGCATGGCCGATGAGCTCGTGGACGGCGTGGTGCTGCTGGGTCAGGAGCGCTCCGAGCGCTTCGGCGTCACCGATGGTCAGATTCTTCAGGTCGAGGGCGCCGACGGCGCTGTGCACGAGCTGCGGGTCCAGATCGATGCCAACCTGCAGCTGTCCTTCGTGAGCCCGGCGACGTTCGAGGAGATCGTGGGGGACGAGGCCACGACGGCGATCTTCGGCGACTTCGCCGATCCCGGCACGCCCGAGCGGGAGGGCGTGGAGGCTCTCGACCTGGTGGGAGCTGTCGACGAGGTGCTGATGGGCGAGGGCTTCTCGGAGGCCTCCGCCGACTTCGGCGGGATGGAACGGGAGGCCTACGGCAAGATCCTCACCATCCTGCTGGGGATCACCGTCGGCCTGCTCGCAGTCGCCGTGCTCGTGGCCCTGGTGGGTGTCGCCAACACGCTGAGCCTCGGCGTCATCGAGCGCACCGGGGAGAACGCCCTGCTGCGAGCGCTGGGCACCACTCGCGGCCAGATGCGCGCGATGCTCGGCTGGGAGGGTGTGCTGCTGGCGCTGGTCGGTGCGGTGCTGGGCATCGTGATCGGCAGCGCCTACGGGATCCTGGGTATCAACGCCCTGCTGGGGTCCGCGTATCCCGTCACGATGACGATCCCGTGGGGGCAGGTCGGCCTGGTGCTGCTGCTGGCCATCATCGCCGGTGCTCTCGCCTCGGTTCTCCCCGGGCGCACCGCCGCCCGGACGGCACCCGCCGCGGCCCTCGCGGACAACGAATGAGCCGCTGAGGGGGCTGCAGAGGTCCCTACGCTGAGGTCCCTGCACAGTCCAGGCCCTGCTCCGGAGTGCTCCGGGGCAGGGCCTGGGCTGTGTCTGGGCTGTGCCCCTCTGTTCTCTCACCGCGGGTCGTCGTTCGCCGCGGGTCGCCGTTCACCGCGCGTCGTCGTTCTCTCCTCGAGGGTCGGCCGCTGCTCGCTTCGGAGGCTCGCCGCCACCGCTCACGGCTGCGCGGCGCAGCGGCCAGTCCTCAGTCGCCGCGGTGCGGCAGGGGTGTGGAGTGGACCAGTCGAGTCAGCAGCACGAACAGCGTGATCGCGAGGATCAGTGCGAGGGTGCCCTGCCAGTACATGGAGGCGTTGAGCATGCTCGCCCCCACCAGGGCCTGGAAGAGCTGCCAGGTGATGCCCCATCCGAGTCCGAAGCGGCCCCTGAGGAGGATCGAGCGCGCGGCCAGTGCGAGCAGCAGCGCGAACAGGAGCAGGAAGACCCCGAGGCCTATCCCGAGGCGGGTGTGCAGGCCGCCGCCGGCGACCACGACGAGGCAGTAGGTGGCGGCCGATGCGAGCAGCAGCGCCTCGATGCCCAGCAGCAGGGCGACGATCGGGCGGCTGCGAGGGCTCGGATCCGGGCCGTCCTCAGATCCGCGAGCGCGGTCGTCTCGAGAGCCTCCGCGCGTGGAGGTATGGGATTCGGTGGGCATGAGGGCACTGTAATCTCCGCGCCTGTGCCGGGACGTCACCTCCCCGGCCTCGTCATTCCTCGAGCCCGCCGACGCCCGCACAGGCAGCTTCTGAAGCACCTTCCGCACCCGGATGCAACGCCTTCGTGCCCGGCATCACGCCTGCTGCGGCCCGGACTCAGACGGTGTGGGAAGTGCCACCAGGCTTGCCCATCCTGGCCCTTGTCGAGTTCCCGACCGCCCCAGAGAATGGAGATCGGCTCGTCGGGCTGATGGACATCGCGGGAGCATCCGCTCCCCGTCCTGCCCCGAAGAGCCAGAGACCCGAGAACGCCCCGTTGAGGGTGACCCTCGCCGCGCCACGCCCCACGGGGCGGGGCGGGGCGTCCTGGAAAGAGAGAGTGACGATGGACTGGCGCCACCGTGCCGAGTGCCTCAAGCATGATCCCGAGCTGTTCTTCCCGATCGGGAACACCGGACCGGCGATCACCCAGATCCAGGAAGCGAAGGCGGTGTGCCAGGGCTGTGACGTCATGACAGCCTGCCTCAAGTTCGCGCTCGAGACCGGCCAGGATTCTGGCGTCTGGGGCGGACTCTCCGAGGATGAGCGCCGTTCCCTGAAGCGCCGGAACGCCCGCGCCCGACGCGCAAGCTGATTTCTCCGTCCTGCGGCGCCCCCCTCTGAGCGTGGCGCCGCAGGACCCAGTTGCGCTTCCTGACCGACGCCCCCGGCTGGCTCCTGCCCGCTCCTCGGCTCGTGAGCGGTCCCCGCTCAGATCGTGAGCGGATCCAGGTAGACCTCGACCATCGCCCTGGTCCCGCCTTCCGGGCGGTCCTCCCAGGTGAGCGTCCCGCCGAGCTGGCCCTGCACCAGGGTCAGGGCGATGTTCGTGCCCAGCCCCGTCGGCTTCGCAGCCCCCATGCCCATACCGTCATCCTCGATGGAGATGACGAGATGGGATCCGGTGCGATCGCTGCGGATGGTGAGCGTCCCCCCGGTCTCGGAGAGCCCATGCTCGACCGCATTGGTCGCAAGCTCGGTGACCACCAGAGCCAACGGCGTCGCCTCCTCCGCCCGGATGGACCCCACCCGGCCGATCTTCTGCGTGCGCACCTCGACCTGGCTGTCGGTCAGCTGCGGGGTCCCCGCGCGATGGACGGATGCGCTCGCTGCATCCACTGCCAGCCGCAGGCAGCGGTCGATGACCTCGTCGAAGTGGACGGCCTCCTGAGATCCCTGGAGCAGGGACTCATGGACCAGGGCGATGGTCGAGACTCGGCGCATCGCTTCGGCCAGCGCCTCCCGCGCCTCATCCGTCTTCATACGTCGTGACTGCATCCGCAGCAGCGCAGCCACCGTCTGCAGATTGTTCTTCACCCGGTGGTGCACCTCGCGGATGGTCGCGTCCTTGGTGATCAGCTCACGCTCGCGGCGACGCAGCTCGGTCACGTCCCGCACCAGGATCACCGCACCGGTGCGGCGGCCCTGCTCGGTCAGCGGCACTGCTCGCAGGGAGAGGGTCCCCCCGCGCGCTTCCATGTCGGAGCGCCAGGCGGCGCGACCCATCAGCACCAGCGGCAGGGATTCATCGACCGGGGAACGGGACTGGAGCATCTCGGTGGACAGTTCGGCGAGCGTGATGCCCTCCATGTCCCCTGCGATGCCGAAACGATGGAAGGCCGAGCGTGCATTCGGTGAGGTCCACTGGACGATCCCGGACTCATCGAGCTCGACCACCCCGTCCCCGACCCGGGGCGCACCGCGCCGGGGCGGGATCGGTGCACCCGCGATCGGGAAGGCACCGTTCTCGAGCATCCGCAGCAGGCGGTGGCCCAGCGCACGCTGGTGGATCTCGTTGTCGGACGGCTGATGGTCCGCCTCGGGGACCTCGGCGGCCAGCGCGGCGAGGGTGCGGCCGTTCTTGCGCACCGGGACCAGGGTCCCCATCGCCCGACGCCCTTCTCGTTCGATCTCGGTGGTGACACGGAGCGGGTCCCCTCCGGCCAGCAGCCGCGCGATCTCGGTGCCCTGTTCACCGCCGTCGCTCGTGGTGCCGACGGGATCCTCGTAGTAGACGGTCGGACCGGTGGCAGGACGGCAGTGCGCGACAGCCAGCGGACCGTCATCCTCCTGGATCCACAGCACGAGGTCGGCACGCAGAAGGTCGGACAGCAGGTTCCAGTCACCGACCAGGTGCTGCAACCAGTCCGCTTCCTTCTCGGAGAGACCACGGTTGTCGGCGAGGAACTTGGACAGGCTCGGCATGGGAACAGGATAGGCGTCCGCGTCACCTGGCCGGTGACCGTCCCACCGGCGAGCGGCTCCTCCGCACTGTTCTAGGCTGGGCCCGAACCGTTCCGAGGAAGGACCAGGATGAAGCTTCGCGAGACTTTGAACCTCCCGCTGTCCGCACGCGCCGCTGCGGAGATGTACGCCGATCCGGAGTACACCGAGATCCGCCGGCGCACGCTCGGCGCCGCACAGGCGGAATCCACCCTGGAGGGGGACCCTACCGGTTCCTTCACCGTGCGCACCGAGCTGTCGATGCCGACCGACCGGGTGCCGGACATGGTGCGGCCCTTCGTCGGCTCCTCGGTCACCATTCGTGAGGAGCAGTCCTGGTCCGCGCCCGAGCAGGACGGCAGCCGCCGAGGCACCATGCACCTAGACGTCGTCGGCACTCCCGCCGGACTCACCGCGACGCTGCGCCTCACCCCCACCGGAGAATCGACCAGCACGGTCGAAATCGACGGCGATCTGGTCGCGAAGGTCCCGCTGCTGGGGCCGCGCCTGGAGAAGGCGGCGATCCCCTACGTCTCTACAGTGCTCCGCGCCGAAGAGCGCTCAGCGTCGACCTATCTCGAGTCGACGACCCGCTGAACGACCCCTCCAAGGACGGTCAGCTCTTCGTTGCGGCGTCTGTAGCTGCGACGTCCGAGGCGGCGGCGTCCAGATAGTCCAGGGCGTCGGTCGCCTCGCTGGTGTCGAACCACAGCAGGGCGGGATCCGTGTCGTCAGCATGCGCAGCCGCCGCATCCTGCTCGGTGACATGAAGGCTCGCGATCCTGGCAGAGGTCGCTTCCCTCAGGACGACTCCGAAGACTCCACTGTCCTCGGCTCCGGGCGACAATGCGCCGTCGGGCACATCTGCGGCGATCACGAGCGCCCTCGCGCTGCTCCGTCCCGTGCTGAAGGCGACATGGACCGCGTCCTGGAGAGCGTCGTACTCGAGGTCCTCCTCGTCCTCGCCGGAGCGGTCTGCACGCGCTTCGACGGTGACCGCCCAGGCGGTGCGGCCCGCCTCGAGATCGAGTCGGGCGCCTGCGCCCTCGAGCGTGCGTCGGTCCTGGTCGGTCAGCGGCAGGTAGATCCTCATGGAGGTCATCTTCTCACCGGCTCCCTCAGCCTCGTGCCGGAACACCCTGGCCGCGCAGAACAGGAGAGGCCGCGATATCCCGCAGCCCCTTGCGCAGCGCCGAACGTGGAGCAATCTCGGCGAGCAGAGCCCCGTCCCAGCCCGCGGTCCGGCAGGCGATCGGATCATCGGGCAGCAGGTTCAGGGAGGCGACCGGGATCCGCGAGGCGATCAGGTCCCGCACCCGGTCACCCGGAACCGGCGCCCCCACCCGGTTGACCACGACATGGAGCTCTCTCACCCCCAGCTCCTCCAGCCTGGTGTGCTCGCGGAGCAATCGGGTGATGCTGATGGGATCGGCGGTGACCACCGCGATCACCGCGTCGGCCGCCTCGATCGCGCTGATCGCCGCGGCGTTGCGCTGCGGTGCGGCGGTGTCGTAGCTGAGCTCCTCGTCCTCCTCCAGCACCGGACCGATATCGGCGAGCACGAGCCCGCCTCGTCTCGCCAGCGCTCCCCAGACGCCTTCCATCGAGGTTCGGCGCAGCTCTGCCCAGCGGCCGGGGACCCCGATCCCGCTGAGCAGGTGCAGGTGGGGCTGGACCAGCGGCAGCAAGGACTCCAGGGTCTCCTCGTCCAGGGTGTCGCGGTCATGGGCACGTGCCGCGGCCACCAGACCGGGCGCCTCATCCAGCACTCCGAGCAGCTGGCTCTGCGAGGGGCCATAGGTGTCTGCGTCGACCAGGACCGTGTCCTCCCCGCTCGCTGCAGCCTCGGCGGCCAGGTTGACCGCGATCAGGGATCGGCCGGGGGACCCCGTCGGCCCCCACACCGCCACCAGCCGACCTGTCGGCACATCCTCGAGGTCCGACGCCTCCTGCACCCAGGAGTCCGCCTGCTCCTGCTCCCCCGAGACTGCCGCGGAGACCGCGGCCAGGATCTCGTCGATCGAGGAATGGGCGGGGAGCACATGACGCAGTCCGAGCCCGGTCTTCTCCGCAGCCTCCTCGGATTGCAGTCCCACCACCGTGGCGTCCCGCATCATCGCAGCGATCGCATCGCGTCCCAAACCGCGGACCGACACGTCGATGAGCACCACGTCACCGATCCCCGCTGCAGTCACCGCGAGGGTCTCGGCGAGATCCGCGCATCGGCGCACCACCCGGGCCGTGCGGTCACGGTCCACCGCCAGGTCGTGCACGATGCGTACCTCATCGCTGCCCGAGGCGCAGAGCACGATGTCGATCATGGCGCGAGTCCATGGGCGCCGGGGACGCCGATCACGTCCAGCCGTTCATCTTTCGAGAGCACCTCGAGCACCGCTCCGACGCTGCCACTGGGCACCAGCACCTCGACGGCCATCGACCGCATGCCCAGCGAGCTGCCCTCATCGATGCGGCGGACCACGGCGTCGGGAACCAGCAGCACTGCCTGTGCGTCCTCGGAGTCAGCACTCGTGGGAGCGGTATGCCAGAGCTCCACGGTCGCACCGGGGACGACGGACTCTGCCACGGTCGCGTCGACCGGGATCACCACGGGTCTCAGCGTCACGTCAGCTGCCTGCCCGATCGCCGACATCGGGAGCAATTCCCCCTCATGCACGGTGCGGGTGGCGACCGCGCCGGCGGGGATCGACTCCACGTTCCCGGCGTAGAGAGCCGTCTGGTCCCCGAGCCTCATCTCCACGACCACCAGGTCCGCGGAGTCGATCGGGTCCCCGGGCACGATCGGAGAGCGGGTGACCAGGACCGGCGTCGTCTCGGAGAGTCGAGAGACCAGCAGGGCTCCCATCAGCACGCTGGCGACGACCAGGACGATCCCTACGATCAGACGCGGATCCTTCCATCGTGGTCGGCGCAGCCTCATCATCGGTGCGGTAGCCCCCACTGCCCTCTCCTGCCCCCTCGCTGGGATCCCGGGGTACCGGGACCTCCCGGGAGGTTACGACAGCAGGGGCTCCGATGGGGCCGATGCGGGAGCTTTGTGGATATCCGGGCCGCCGAGGCAGATGGATGGCGGCTGTCCACAGCGGGGAGGGCGGTCAGTGCCGAGGATGAGAGAATGGCCGGGCCTCACCTCCAGGTGCTCCGCTCGGAAGGATCGTCGATGTCGCCACGTTTCGTCCCGCTGTCTGATGTCGCGGAGATGCTCTCCATCTCCGCGTCGCAGGCGTACGCTCTGGTGCGCTCCGGGGAACTGCGGGCGATCAAGGTCGGCGGGCGGGGTCAGTGGCGGGTCGAGGTCACGGAGATCGAGTCATACATCCAGCGCAGCTACGAGGCGACCGCGAGCATCCTCGAGGAGGAGCGCCAGCGGGAGCAGCTGAAGGCTGGCGGGAAGAGCTGACCGCACAGCTCCTTGCAGGTCGGTCCTGCGACGCACGGAGTTCAGCGCGGCAGCACGGCCTGCAGCGCGGCGATCGCCACGGTGAGCCGTTCTGATCCGGGGACCAGCACCGATTCCCCGGTAGGCAGCGCATGGAGATCCAGCGTGTCAGCACCCACCGCCGCGATCCGACCGATCACTCCGCCGGCAGTGGTCTCCAGCCGCACGATGCTGCGATCCCTTGCGATCTCTCGCAGGACGGAGCCCAGACCGAGCGGCGATCGTAGCGACTCCTCGGGCAGCCGCGCCCTTGTGGGCAGCCCGTGCACGAGCGCGATCGCTCCGAGCGGGACCAGGATGCGCTGACCGCCCGCGCTGTCACGCAGTGCAACCCAGTCCGACCCCACCCCTTCGACGGTGCCATCGAGACGCAGCCCGGTACCGACGTGGAGCGTCAGCCGCTGCGTCCCCGCTCCCCGCAGCCGGTCGGCCAGTGTGAGCTGGGCACGCTCAGCCCGGGCCAGGTCCTCTGAGACTGCACGCATCTCCTGCTGCTCATGGTGGGCGAACCGTCCCTCGAGGTCTTCGAAGATCCGCTCGAATCGCATGGCGCCACTCTAGGCCCTGCCCGGTTCCGCACCCTGGCCCGAAGCTTCTCTGCGCCGACCCTGGGTCTCTCAGCGGCCGCCGGGGATCGTTCCTCCCCAGCTGCCGATCTTCCACATCTCACGGCGACGCCATTGCGTCCTGCATCACAACACGATAAATTGCTCCCAAGAAGCACTAGATGCATCAAACTGCACCAAACGACACCAACGGGACGGCGTCGCTCCCTGCAGCGACGGCCCATCACAGCCAGGGGCTTCCATGAAGGACGACACCACGGCGACGACGCCGGGACACACAGGGACCACGTTCCTGTGCATGCTGCTCGCGGCGAGCGGTACCGCCGGTATGACAGCCGCAACCGACTCGCTGCGCAGAACAGCAGAGACCTCCCACGCGGACCAGGCACTGATCGGCTGGGTGCTGGTCGTGCTCGCCGCACTGGGCGCTCTGCTCTGCCTCTATCTCACGGTCGTCTGGGGGCTCGCCACTGCCGTGCTCCTGGCTGGGCCCGCTACCCGCATCGGCACCGCCTCACTGGCTGCGCTGCGACTGCTCGCACCACGGCTCGCCCAGCGAGTGGCCACCGGGGCCGCAGTCGCGACGACGGCGACCGCCCTCGTGCTCGCCCCTGCGACGGCGAGCGAAGGACATCCCGCCTCCTCGGCTCTGAGCGAGCGGGCTCCCGCCCAGACCGCCCAGCTGCTGCCCACAGACGGCCCGCTTGCGGCTCCCTCACCGGAGCCCGCGGCATCAGGCTCTGCTGCCGGAAGTGACGCCGCCGAGAGCAGAGCGCTGCTGCCCCCGCTGGACTGGGCCGAGGAGCCCTCCGCCACCCAGCCGGCTCCCGACGGGTCAGCCTCGACCGTCTCCCCGGCCTCTGCGGCACCCACAGCGGCACCCGCAGAGGACGAGACGACGGACGAGACGACAATGTCCAGCCCGCACATCGTGATCGTGCGCAGCGGAGACAGCCTGTGGAGCATCACGGACGACCTGCTCTCTCCCAGAGCGACCGCTGCCGCGGAGATCTCCGCCTCATGGCCGCTGCTGCATGAGGCCAACTACGAGGTGATCGGGGCAGACCCGGATCACCTGGTCCCCGGGATGGAACTCACCGTCCCCCACGCACTGACCACCAAGGACATGCCATGAGTGCCACAGATCAGCGCCCCGCCGCCCAGGCCGCCAATGCCGAGACCTACGCCCCTGACGATCCGCGGGCGATAGAGCATCTGGTCGTGCCGGTGGCTCGGCGCGCTGTCGAGATCGTGCGCGACATGCGGCCGGAGAACTCACTGACCCGCCTGGTCACCCCTGAGATCAGCCAGCAGCTCGCGCGGCGCGCCGCACTGACCCGTCGGCTCCGGGCCACCACCGGCTTCGCGCCTGCACGACAGCTGATGGTGACCGGGGTGCGGATCTGCGTGGTCAACGATCACACCGTCGAAGCCAGCTGCGTGCTCAGAGAGCCCGACCGCGCACGATTCATGGCCATGCGCTGGGAGCTGCGGCACACGGGGTGGCGCGTGACGGTGCTGGAGATCGGCTGAGTCAGCGGCGGCGACGCCTCATCCTCCGCTGAGCCCGGTTCTGGCCCTCTCCCTGCGGCGCGCCCTCGGGCTTGTCCTGCACCTTGTCGCTCGCGACGGGGCTCGCCTCGCCGTTCTGGGCCTGGCGCGCCTGCCTGCGGCGCTGCGCCCGAGAAAGAGTCGAGGAGTCTTGGACGCCACTGCCCTCGGCAGAGGTGTATCGCAGCTGGCGCTCTCCCGGGCCATCATCCAGGCCCTTGGCACGCAGCACGACGCGACCTTCCTGCGCCAGCTTCTCCTCAGCGGGTGCGTCGCTCCCGCTGTCGTCGCTGTCAGTCTCGGCGTCGTCGGCCCCCTCCGAGCTCGACGACTCCGCCGGCTCTGCAGCAGCCTCCTCGGACTTCACAGACTTCACGGCCGGGGCGCGCTCGCTGCCGGCACCGGCACTCGCCGCCGCGCCGGTCGCGGCAGCTGCAGCAGCGACCTTCGAGGCACTGCGCAGCAGGTCGCTGACAGCCTTGGGCACCACGGGCTCGACCTTCTCGACCTGGACCTCGAGGTTGTAGACGTAGCCGACCACGTCCTCCTTCACGCCAGCCATCATGTCGTTGAACATGAGGTGGCCCTCGCGCTCGTACTCGATGAGCGGATCACGCTGGGCCATCGCCCGCAGGCCGATGCCCTCCTTGAGGTAGTCCATCTCGTAGAGGTGCTCACGCCAGCGTCGATCCATCACGGACAGCAGCACGCGGCGCTGCAGCTGCCGCAGTCCCTCGGCGCCCAGCTCGTCCTCGCGCTTCTCGTAGGCGACACGGGCATCGGCCAGGATCTCCTCCTTCAGCACCTTCGCCTCGAGGTTCTCCTTCCCGCCCACCTCCTCGATGAGCTCCTCGGCCGTGAGGGAGACCGGATATGCGGGTCGCAGGGCGCCCCACAGCTCCTCCAGATCGACATCCTCCGCAGGCTTGCCGCGGGTGTGGGCGTCGACGGTGCCTCCGATGACCTCTTCGATGAAGCGTTCGACGTGCTCGTCGAGGTCTTCACCCTCGAGGATCCGCGAACGCTCCTCGTAGAACTTCTTGCGCTGCTTGGTCAGCACATCGTCGTACTTCAGGACGTTCTTGCGGATCTCGGCGTTGCGCGACTCGATCGAGTTCTGCGCGCGCTGGATCGCGCCGGAGACCATGCGTCCGGTCAGCGGGATCGATTCGTCGACACCGCCGCGGGCCAGCAGGGACTCTGCCGCTCCGGAGTTGAACAGCCGCATCAGGTCGTCCTGGAGGGAGAGGTAGAAGCGGGACTCCCCCGGGTCTCCCTGTCGGCCGGAGCGGCCGCGCAGCTGATTGTCGATGCGGCGGGACTCGTGCCGTTCGGTGCCCAGCACGTACAGGCCACCGATCTCGACGACCTCGTCGTGCTGCTCGGCGACGGCCGCCTTGGCCCGCTCGAGCTCCTCGTCCCAGGCCTTCTCGTACGCGTCCCGGTCCTCCTCCGGATCCATGCCGCGCTTCTCGAGCTCGGCGTGGGCCATGAACTCGACGTTGCCACCGAGCATGATGTCGGTGCCGCGACCTGCCATGTTGGTGGCCACGGTGACGGAGCCCTTGGCGCCGGCCATGGCGACGATCGCGGCTTCTCCCGCGTGGTTCTTCGCGTTGAGCACCTCATGCTCGACGCCCTGGGCGGTGAGCAGCTTGGAGAGGTACTCAGACTTCTCGACGCTGGTGGTGCCCACGAGCACTGGCTGGCCCTTGTCGTGGCGCTCGACGATGTCCTCGACGACCGCTTCGAACTTCGCCTTCTCGGTGCGGTAGATGCGATCGGCTTCGTCCGCACGCTGCATCGGACGGTGCGTGGGGATCGGCACCACACCCAGGTTGTAGGTGTTCATGAACTCGGCGGCCTCGGTCTCGGCCGTGCCGGTCATGCCCGCAAGCTTCTCGTAGAGCTTGAAGTAGTTCTGGAGGGTGATCGTGGCGAGAGTCTGATTCTCCGCCTTGATCTTCACGCCCTCTTTCGCCTCGATCGCCTGATGCATGCCCTCGTTGTAGCGGCGACCGGCGAGGATGCGACCGGTGTGCTCATCGACGATCATCACCTCGCCGTTGAGGACCACATAGTCCTTGTCCTTCTTGAACAGCTCCTTGGCCTTGATGGCGTTGTTGAGGAAGCCGATCAGCGGGGTGTTCAGCGATTCGTAGAGGTTGTCGATCCCGAGATGGTCCTCGACCTTGTCGATCCCGGCCTCGAGCACGCCGACGGTGCGCTTCTTCTCGTCGACCTCGTAGTCACGATCCTGGCGCAGCAGCTTGACGACCTTCGCGAATTCGCTGAACCACTTGTTCGCGTCCCCGGAGCCGGGCCCGGAGATGATCAGCGGGGTGCGCGCCTCATCGATCAGGATCGAGTCGACCTCATCGACGATCGCGAAGCTGTGCCCTCGCTGGACCCTGTCCTCGGGCTTGAGGGACATGTTGTCGCGCAGGTAGTCGAAGCCGAACTCGTTGTTCGTGCCGTAGGTGATGTCGGCGTTGTACTGCTCGCGACGCACGGCAGGGGTCATCCCGGATTTGATCACCCCGGTGGTCAGTCCCAGCGCGCGGAACACGCGGCCCATCAGGTCGCTCTGGTAGCCGGCGAGGTAGTCGTTCACGGTGATCACGTGCACGCCCTTGCCGGAGAGCGCGTTGAGGTACGCGGGGAGCGTCGCCACGAGAGTCTTGCCCTCACCGGTCTTCATCTCGGCGATGCGGCCCCGGTGCAGGGCCGCGCCACCCATGATCTGCACGTCGTACGGACGCTGGCCGAGCGTGCGGTGAGCCGCTTCGCGCACCGCGGCGAACGCCTCGACCATCACATCGTCTAGGGTCTCGCCGTCCTCGAGCCGTTCCTTGAAGTGGTCGGTCTCGGCACGGAGCTCGTCATCGCTGAGCTCGCTGAAGACGTCCCCCGCCTCTCCCACTCGCTGGGCGATGGCTTCGAGCCTGCGCACTTCCCGGCCTTCGCCGGCGCGCAGGATCTTGTCGAAGAGGTTGACCACTCGTGCTCCCGTAGATCTCGTGTACACCCCGTGGGGCGGCTGATGCCTGCCCCATCGTATGCGTCACCGCCCAGGAAGGTGACCACCTGCGCGCATCATCACCCGAAGCCGGTTCACCCGTGGACGGCCGCCGCGAGCTCGGGCGAGAGCTCCCCGGTCCCGGGCCCGGTGAGGACCTCGATCGTCTCAAGGCCCTGCCAGCGGGCGGCGCGCCGGAGCTCCTCGGCGAGCGCCGCGACGATCAGGTGGTCCTCCGGCCGCTGCCCGGTGGGCAGGTTGGGCAGCGGTTCACGGTAGGTGCCCCGCACCTCGAGCACGTCCCGGGCGCGATCCGCCCGCAGATCCACGCGCGCCGGGATGACGTCATCGAGCAGGAAGAGCAGCGAGTAGTAGCCGGTGGTGCGCCGTGCGGCAGGGGTGTAGATCCCGATGCGGTACTCCACATCGAAGAGATGCGCGAGTCGTGGGCGATGGAACACGATCGGGTCGAACGGGCTGACCAGTGCGGCGACGCGCAACGGGGCGGGGGCCGGGGCATCCCGGTGCAGCAGCATCCTCCGGCTGCCGGCGGGGTGGGAGACCTCGACCTCCTGCAGCTCGCCCTGGACGATCAGACGCTCGACGGCGGGAATGACTTCCCGCGTGCGAAGGCGGAAGTAGTCCGCCAGCGAGCCGACCTCGGCGATGCCCAGCGAGCAGGCCGCTCTCGAGGTGAGCTCTTCGATCGATGCTGTGTCCTCCCCTAGCTCCTCCTGAGGCGGTGGGGAGTCCTCCCCTGCGAGGGAGTACAGCCGCTCGAACTGCGACGAGCGGCCCACGCAGTCGAGGTCTCCGGTGCGGAACAGATACTCCACCGCCCATTGGGTGGCGGTGCGGCGCCACCCCCAGCCCTCTCCGCGCTCGGTGTCGCCCAGGTGCTTCGAGACGGTGGCCGCGCTGGCGGGCCCGATCTCCTCCAGCACCTCCCGGATCTGCGGGAACAGATGGGGTGAGGTCACAGCGATGTCCCGCAGCACTCCCCAGTCCTTCTCGGAGGTGGCCCGGCGACGGAAGGCCAGCAGGCGGTGAATCTCGGGAGAGGTGTAGGTGGCCTCATGCGCCAGGCTCTCCCGCAGAGTGCGTCGCGGCCCGGGACGGACGGAGTCCTCGAGCACGGAGGGGTCCCAGGGCCCGCTGCGGGTGAAGACGGGGAGGTGATGGGCGCGCGCGAACACGCTCACCGAATCGATCTGGAGCAGGTGGGTCCGCTCGAGGGTGCGTGCGAGCGCACGTCGGCTGGTCGCCATGGCCGGCATATCGTTGCGGCGGGCTCGCCCCATGCCTTGTGCCCGCAGGGCGATCCGGCGTGCACGGGTCCACGTGAGGGTCGAGCTCATCAGCGGGGTGCTCCTGCATGGTCGGCACGACAAGGGGCGGGAGGAAGCTGTGCAGCTCCTCCCGCCCGGCCGTCGTGAAGAGAGGTCAGGCTGTCAGCTCTGCGTCGAGCTCGATGACACCGTAGTTCCAGCCCTTGCGGCGGTAGACCACTTTCGGGTGGCCGGTCTCGGCGTCGACGAAGAGGAAGAAGTCATGGCCCACGAGCTCCATCCGATAGAGCGCGTCATCAATGCTCATGGGTGTTGCGGAGTGCTTCTTCTCGCGGATGACCACCGGTGAACCGGCCTCGGCGAGGTCGTGCTCGTCCGTGGCCGTGACCGACTCCGTCTCGTCCTCGCTCGCGGCTGCGTCGTCCAGCAGAGGTGGGGGCATCTCCTGGTCAGCAGGCATGGTGCGGAGGCTCGCTCCGGCGCCCTGATGGGAGCGGTCTCGGCCACGACGGTGGTCCTTACGGCGGTCGCGGGACCGACGGAGGCGTTCGAGGAGCTTGCCGTAGGCGACGTCGAGCGCTCCGTAGAGATCGTCCGCCCGGGCCTCCGAGCGGATCACCGCGCCATTTTCATGGACGGTCAGCTCCACACGATCGCTGAGCTCAGTCTGCCTGGGGTTCTTCTCCTGTGAGATCTCGACGTCCACGCGGAGAGCCGCGGGGGCGAGCTGGGTGACCTTGTCGAGCTTGTCGGCGAGATGGCGACGGAATCGGTCCGGGACGTCCATATGGCGTCCGACGACATTGATCTCCATGAGTGGGTTCTCCTCCTATCCGGGTGCGGCCGCTCTGAGCCCGGCCGCGGTGGCTCTTCGGCTGGGTGTCGCACCTCCTGGTGAAGGGGGTCCCGCCGTCGTGTGGCGGGTATCACCAGCATGCCATGTTTTGCGCAGGGTTTCCTGAATGTTCGTGCCGAAAGTTCATCCTGTTCGCTCGCTGGCCGCGCTCTGCGCAGGGACTCGGGCGGAAGCGACCACCGCCGCCCCCAGCACCCGCATGCCGGCGGAGGTGAGCGCCTGATGCATCCCGCGCAGGGTGGAGCCGGTGGTGACCACGTCGTCGACGATCACCACCGGAGCACCCTGCCGTCCCGCTTCGCGGGCGGCGCGCCCTCGAAGGAGTATCTGACGGGTGCGGCGCTGTCGTGCGCCCTGTCCCTCCTGGGCGGTGGTGGGCCGCGCGCGCAGCAGCAGAGCGTGCCCGGCACCGCTGCGTTCCATGGCACGCACCAGCTCCGCGGTGTGGTCCTCACCTCGACGAAGCCGTGCGCTGCGCTGCGAGGGCACCGGGACCAGGAAGGGCGGGGCGGGGTCAGCTCCCTCGACGAGCCGGGCGACCGCAGGGGCCAGCGCAGGGGCGATTCGTGCGCCGAGGTGGAGCATGCCTCCGTTCTTCCATGCCAGGATCAACCGCTGCAGGTCCCCGCCGTACTCTCCGAGCGCGAGCACAGGCAGCAACGGTGTGTGGTCGACTCCGGCGGGCAGCAAGAGATCGCCGAGCTCCACGTCTCGCACCCGTGCAGCGCTCAGCTCCTGCAGCGCGTCACAGCACGACTCCACTCGGCATGGCGCCGTCTCCAGCAGCTTCGTGCATCGCTGGCAGAGCCATGTGCCCTCCTGCCCGCAGGGGCAGTGCCGGGGCGCGACCAGTGCGCAGGTCTGGGCTGCCACCCCGCGCAGCATCCCCCACAGGGTCGGGTGGCCGGTATCCGTCATACCTCCATTTCACGCCAGCTCGGCCGGGCGATCCATCCCTGGGCCCCGTTGGTGGATGAAACTGCTCTGTGGAGGAACGATGGCCCGCGAGGCGGGCTGCTCAGTAGAACGACGGATCCCGGCCCTCGATGTCGACCGTGGCCCACCCTTCTCCGCTGCTGCGCAGCAGAACGCCCTCCGTGGTGCCGGCCCACACCGTCTCCGCCACCACCGAGCCGGCGATCCGATCGGTGCCGGGAGCGAGCGGGGGCAATGCCTCCCTGCCGCTGGCGAAGTCGACGATCTGCGCCCGCCGCTCCCCCGACGCGGGGTCGGTCCCCAGCACCAGCACCGCGATCTCGTCATACCAGCCGGCCTCGGTGATGTCCTGGAGATAGGTGCGCACGGCAACGGGCTCGGTGAGCGAGGTCGGGCTCCCCTCCCCATCCCGCACCACCGCGCACAGATCCAGCCGGCTGCCCCCGGAATCCGCGGACAGCACCAGCATCCTGGTGGCGTCGGCTGCGATGTCCAGGGCACGAATCTCGCGGGAGGTCAGCCAGGGGGCATCGACCTTCGCATCGAGCTCCGCCCCCTGGCCGGACAGCGCCAGCAGAGCGCCCGCGCTCGACCGGGTGGCGGTCCAGACGAATCCCGCGTCATCGAGGCACGGTGCGACGAATGCGCCACCGGTCGCGGCCTCCCGCACCGGGACGGAACCGTCCGTCGAGGCGAGCAGCACGATGCTCCCCTCCGGGTTGCGGGCTGCTGCGAGCACTCCGTCCTGCGCGATCACCGGGGAGGAGAGCTCAGCATCTTCGAGTGCAGGCACCAGCTGTGCGGCGGGTGCTCCCCCGCCCGGTTCGGCCAGCGAGATGATCCCGGTCGCTCCGGCGGCGATCGGGCGATGTCCGGGCAGCGCGCGCTCGGTCCGCACCTCCTCGTCGAGCACCAGCTCCTCGCCGTCCTGCACCATCCGGACTCCGGACAGGGTGCGCAACGAGCGCAGAGAGGCCTCCAGCTGGGACAGCGCCAGCATCCTCGGGCCGGTGGGAAGGCTGGCGATCGCGGTGGGCACCGCAACCTGCGTGCCGCCGTCGGCGCCGGTGGTGATGACGGCATCGGAGATCCCGGAGGTGCGGGGGATCTCGCTGCTGACAGCCCCTTGGAGGAAGATGGCGGGACCGGCGACGAGCGCTTCGAGCACGCTGGCGGCGCCCCGGCGCAGCGGGAACCAGCGATGATCGGGGACCAGGTGACGCTCCCGCACATCCAGGAAGTAGAGCCGGGCAGGGCCATAGAGCGTCTCGAACGCCGCCTCCGAGAGGAAGATCCCGTCGGGCACCTCGCTGAGCCGCCATTGGTCATCGACCTGCTCGATCGCCACCTGGACTTCCCGGGGCACCGCTCCGGCCAGCACCGTGCGCACCCCGCTGCCGTCCACCAGGGCGACCACCTGGAGGACCAGTGCGAGCCTGCCGTCATCGAGCGTCTCAACCTGCAGCTCCTGGCTGCCGGAGTACACGGTGATCCCGGCGGCCGGGTTCCACAGTTCGCTGGCCGGGTCGGTGAGATATGCGCGAGCCACCGCGAAGTCGTCCTCGGAACCGACCCCGGCCTGCACGAATCCGGCAGCGACCTCCGAGGCGTCGGCGTCGGGCGGGGGCGGCAGCGCCCTCACATAAGGGGCCCCCGGCTGGGACCGTCCGGTCAATGCGCGGCTGTCGATCGGGGAGTCCGTGGGAATACGGGCACAGGCCGCGCCCACTCCCAACACCGCCGCGGCACCCGCAGCGCGCAGCACATGACGACGTGCCGGTCTCATCGCACACCTCCGCTCTCGTCGGGCTCCGGGAATGAATCGCTCCCTGGATCCTCCAGATCCGGGAGCAGGCCGGGTCCGATCCGGAGCTCCCCGGTCGGGGTCGGGGAGACCGCGGCGTCGGCCCCCCACCGATCCAGCGATCGCTCGAGCCGCAGCGGGGAACGTGTCAACGGGGTTCCCGGGCGCCGCGGGAGAGTGAGCCGGAATACTGCGCCCCTGCCCTCCTGTCCCCAGGCCTGGAGCCAGCCGTCATGCAGTCTCGCGTCCTCGGCGGAGATCGACAGCCCCAGGCCGGTCCCCCCGAGGGTCCGCGCCCGGGAGGGATCGGCACGCCAGAAACGGTCGAACACGTGCGCCGCATCCTCAGGGGAGATGCCATGGCCCTGGTCCTGGACCACCACCGCCACCGCGTCATCGTCCGCGGCGGTCTGGATCAGCACCGGATGCCCCGCACCATGCTCGATCGCATTGGTCAACAGATTGCGCAGCACCCGGTCGATGCGACGTGCGTCGACCACCGCATGCACGTCCCCGCCCGCCAGCCGCACGTCCAGCAGGCAGCCGCGGGCCCCTGCCAGCGGGCGGAGGTCCTCGAGCGCCCGCTCGACGAGCGCGTCGACGTTCTCGCGGTGCGCCTCGAGCTCAGCGGCGCCCGCATCGAAGCGGGAGATCTCCAGCAGGTCCGTGAGCAGCACCTCGAAGCGCTGGACCTGCGCGGAGAGCAGCTCAGTGGTCCGCTGCAGCTCACCGGGCAGATCGGAGCGTCGAGCATCGAGCACCGAGGAGGCCATGCGGATCGTGGTCAGCGGCGTACGAAGCTCATGGGAGACGTCGGAGACGAACCGCTGCTGGACGTACGAGAGCTCGGTGAGATCGTCGACCTTCTGCTCGAGGCTGCGGGCCATATCGTTGAAGGACTCCCCCACCCGGGCCAGCTCGTCACCACCGGAGACCTCGACGCGGCTGGTCAGATCCCCTGCGGCCATCCGCTCCGCCGCGTATGCGGCGCGTTTCAGAGGAGTGGTCACCATCCGCGCCACGACGATCGCGATGCCGACGATGAGAGCCATCAGCACCCCGCCGCCACCCAGGATCACCCGCTGCACGAAGGCGAGCGTGTCCTGTTCCTCCTGCATGGAGTAGACGAGATAGAGATCGTTGGAGCGGGAGCCGGGGACGATCACCCGGGTCCCCACCAGCAGTGCCGGGGCTGTGTCCCCCCAGCTGTCCTCGCGTCCGATCGAGCGCCAGGAGATCGTCTCCGGCTGCTCCGCGACCGCTGCGGCGAATTCGTCGTCGACCTCGTCGAAGAGGGTCCGTTCGGTTGAGGCGACGGGGAAGACCGTGCCTGTCGTCTCCACCGGCACCAGCGCGACCTCGCGGCGGTCACCACCTCCCTGCCCGCCCGAAGTCTGGACGAAGGCGCTCACAGCGTCCTGCTGCTGGGTGCTGGTGGCTCCTGAGACCTGCGTGAGGCTCTCGGTGAGATCACCCCTGACCTCGAGCGTCTCTTCGAGCACCCGGTCCCGGCGCTGCTCGTAGAGCCCGTCGGCGATCACCGAGGAGAGATAGGCGCCGACCACGAGCAACGCCACGACGGACAGCAGGGTGGTCACCAGCACGACCCGGAGGGCGAGCGGCCAGCTGCGCGGATCGACGTCGATCATCGACCGTCTCACCGGAGACGGGCCGCTGCCCTCGAGAGTGCTCACGACCATGCCGGTGCTCTCAGGATCCGCCCCCGGCGCGATATCCGACCCCGCGCACGGTCACCACGATCGCGGGGTTCTCCGGATCGTGCTCGATCTTCGAGCGCAGCCGCTGCACATGGACGTTGACCAGACGGGTGTCCGCGCTGTGGCGGTATCCCCAGACGTCGCGCAGCAGCACGTCACGGGTGAACACCTGCCACGGCTTGCGGGCGAGCTGGGTGAGCAGGTCGAACTCGAGCGGAGTCAGCGAGATCAGCTCGTCACCGCGGCGCACCTCATGACCGTCCACGTCGATGGTGAGATCACCGATCGCAAGCTGCTCGGTGGTGGGGGCCTCGACCCGCCGCACCCGGGCCTTGATCCGGGCGACCAGCTCCTCGGGTTCGAAGGGCTTGGTGAGATAGTCATCGGCCCCCGCCTCGAGGCCCTCGACCACATCTGCGGTGTCGGTGCGGGCGGTGAGCATGATGATCGGCACCCCGGATTCCCGGCGCAGCCGGCGGCACACCTCGATCCCGTCCATTCCGGGCAGCATGAGGTCGAGCAGGACCAGGTCAGGTCGCAGGCGTGGGAAGGTCTCCAGCGCGGAGGCTCCATCTGGTGAGGTCGCAACCTCGTAGCCCTTGCCGCGCAAGACGATGCCGACCATTTCGGCGATCGCTTGATCGTCATCGACCACGAGGATCCGTGAAGGCGTCGTCATGGGGATCATTGTGCCACCGCCGAGGGTCAGGAGCTGGGAGGCGGGGGCCAGGGGTGTCCGGAAGACGCGAGGTCTTCGACGTTCGTCGGATCAGCTGCGGTGCCCGCACTCCGTAGTGTCGGTCCTGGAGATCCGCTCCCACCCCGTCCGGACATGGCAACCGGCCGCACAGCACCCGCCAGCAGCAGCAGGAGGACCGATGAGCACGCAGTGGACCGCCCCGGGAGCACAGGGGTCCGGCGAGCCCTCCCCGCCGTCGTCCGCTGACGGCGGGCCGTTCGGGCCGCAGCCCACCGACGGCGCACCGGGCCAGCACTCCGCGCCGCCCCCGGGCGGGCCCCGTCGCGAGCTGGTCCAGGCGATGCCGCTGTTCCCGCTGCGGCCGCTGGGACTGGGCGAGGTGCTCGGAGCGGCGGTACGGATCTATCGGCTGCGCGCTCGCTCGGTGCTCGGCGTCGCCGCAGCCGTCTACGGCGTCGCCTTCGTGATCATGACCTTCGCGACCGGCGCGAGCATGGTCCCCATGATCGGTGACATGCAGGCCGTGTTCGAGGATCCCGAGACCACCACCACCGGGCTGGGATCGCTGCGCGACGTGGTGCTGATGGTCGTCTCGAGCGTGGTGACCATGATCGTCTCGCTCCTCTCCTCGGCGCTGGTGACCGTGGCGCTGACCCGCGTCGCGCTCGGAGAGGCCGTCGGCGATCACGTCTCGACCGCCGATATGTGGGCCACGATGCGCCGCCGCGGGCTGCCCGCCGTCGCGGTGGTCCTGCTGATCGGCCTGCTCAGCACGGTCGCCTTCGTGGTGCTGCTGGGCCTGGGGATGCTCCCGCTGATCCTGCTCCAGGAGGCGACGGCAGTGACCATCACGCTGCTGGTGATCGGCCTCGTCGCCGCGGTGCTGGCCTCGCTCTGGGTCTGGGCCCGCACGGTGCTCGCCATCCCCGCGCTCGTACTGGAGGAGGCCGGGGTGCTCGGCTCGCTCCGGCGCAGCTTCGCGATGACCCGCGGCCGTCGGCTCTGGCGAGTGCTGGGCACCACGCTCCTGCTGTACCTGCTCTACATGATCGCGGTGCAGGTCATCGTGGGCGTGTTCAGCACCATCGCCATGCTCGCCTACGTCGCCATCCTGCTGATCAGCTCGTTCGAGGCGATGCTGCTGGGCATGACCGTGCTGACGATCCTCTCGATGGTGGGCAGCTATGCGGCGACGTTCCTGCTGGCCCCGTTCCTCTCCGCCGGCTACGTGGCCGTCTATGCGGACAACCGGATGCGTCATGAGGCCTGGGACGTCGAGCTGACGCGCCGCGCCCGTGCGCACTGGGACGGGACAGGGATCCGGTGAACCCCGCCGCTCCCCCGCCCCTGGATCCCGACGAGGCACGCACCCGCGTCCTGGAAGAGCTCTCGAAGCCGGAGTACGACGACTCCCCCGGGTTCGTGGCCTGGGTGCTCAGCGCCCTCGAGAACTGGCTGATGAAGGTTCTCGACGGCATCGACGGCTCCTCGGCCACACAGGCGGGGATCGCCGTGCTGATCGTGGTGGCGCTGGTCGTGCTGGTGGTCCTCGTGCTGCGCCGCACCGGGCTGATCCGCCGCAGCCATGCCCTCTCCGTCGCGGCCGAGCTCGATGCGGAACCGGTGCTCAGCGGCGCCGAGCTGCGCGACGCGGCCAGGGCGGCGATCGGTGCGGGTCGCATCGACGACGGCACCGTGCTCGCGCTGCGCGGGCTGGTGCGCGATCTCGAGGAGCGCACCCTGCTGGATGTGTCCGCCGGGATGACCGCGCACGAAGCTGCCGCCCACGCCGCCGCCCCGTTCCCTGAGCTGCGGGGGCGCCTGCAGCGCGGCGCAGATGCCTTCGACACCGCCGCCTATTCCCACCGCACCGTCGCCGTCAAGCAGGCGGATGATCTGCTGCGCCTGGCCGAGTACATCGCCGAGTCCGTGCCGGATCTGTCCGCCGTCGGCGACGAGGAGCCGGTCCGTGCACCGGTGACGGGAACGAGCACATGAGCCTCGGTCCCGCCCCCGCCCCGTCGGCACCTGCTGGCCCGTCGGCACCCGCCGACCCGTCGGCGCCCTCGGGAGCATCGCAACCGTCGAGAGCAACAGACCGGACAGGAGGCTCAGACCGTGCGGAGGGCCGACAGGCACGGCCCTCCCGCCGGCGCCCCTGGCTGACCGTCCTCATCGTGCTCGCGATGCTCGCCGCGATCCTGGCCTCGATCGCCCGCGGGTATTACCGGGACGGGCCGCTCGAGCCTGATGCTCCCACCGGTCAGGGCTCGAAGGCAGTGGTCCAGGTGCTCGGGAATCTCGGCGTCGACGTGGACGTGGACCGCCACACGGCCGACGCCGCAGAGGCGCTGCGCAACGGCCGCACCGTGCTGGTCACCGCCCCGCGGAGCCTCAGCGCCGACCAGCTGATGACCCTCGCCGAGGCCCATGAGGACGGGGACGGACGCCTGGTGCTGGTCGCCCCCGATCTGGTGACCCTCTCCTTCGTCTCTCCGGAGATCATGCCTTCGGGCGCGGTGCGGACCGAGACCCTGATCGAAGCCGGCCCCGGCTGCGGCGATCTCCAGCATCAGGCCGAAGCGGTCCTGGTCCCCGCGGCCGAGGAGGCGATCCGAGGTGCCGCGTCCCTGTACCGGGTCGCGGGCGACAGCGAGGGCAGCTCCTGCTTCAGCACCGAGCAGGGCTCGCTCGTGGCCGAGCATGAGGGGGTGGTCGTGCTGGGCAGCGCGGATCTGCTCACCAACGACACCCTGGGCCGGGCGGACAACTCCGCCCTGGTGCTGAACCTCCTCGGGGCCGAAGGCGAGCTGAGCTGGTACGTCCCCTCTGCGACCGATCCGATGGGCTCGACCTCGCAGACCCTGCTCGGCTATCTGCCGGACTGGGCGGGCCCGCTCCTGCTGTGGCTGCTGCTGATCGCGACCGTCGCGCTGGTGGCTCTCAGCCGACGCTTCGGACCGGTCGTGGTCGAGCCGCTGCCAGTCACCGTCCGCCCCCAGGAGCTGGTCCTGGGCAGGGCCCGGCTGCTCCAGCAGTCCGGCAGCCGGCAGGCCGCCGCGACAGCGCTGCGATCGGCGACGGCGACCCGGCTCGCGAATCGTCTCGGGCTGCGCCGTGAATCCGCCCTCGACGGTCTGCTGGCGGCGCTCGCACCGCATGTGGACCGCTCCCCCGAGCAGCTGCGCACGCTGCTCGGACCCGCCCCCGTCACCAGCGACCAGGACCTCGTGCGCCTCGCACACGACCTCGACCATCTCGAGAAGGAGATCGACCGATGACTGACCCCACCCCGGGCGCCGTCCCGCCCGCCGCACCCACCACCACCGAGGTGCCCGGCGCCGGTCCTGATGTCGACCAGGACACCCGCGCCCAGCTCCAGCGCCTCTCCACCGAGATCCACAAGGGGGTGGTGGGGCAGGACGCGGCCGTGACCAGCCTGGTCGTGGCGCTGCTGTGCCGCGGGCACGTGCTGCTCGAGGGCGTGCCGGGCGTCGCCAAGACGCTGCTGGTCCGCTCGCTGGCCGCAGCGCTCGATGTGCGGATGCGGCGCGTGCAGTTCACCCCTGACATGATGCCCGGCGACATCACCGGATCGCTCATCTACGACACCGCCACCAGCGATCTCGTCTTCCGCGAGGGCCCCGTCTTCACCAATCTGCTGCTGGCCGACGAGATCAACCGCACCCCGCCCAAGACGCAGTCCGCGCTGCTGGAGGCGATGGAGGAGCGGCAGGTGACCGTCGACGGGGCGAGCCGGCCGCTGCCTGACCCCTTCGTGGTGATCGCCACCCAGAACCCGATCGAGTTCGACGGCACCTACACCCTGCCCGAGGCCCAGCTGGACCGCTTCCTGCTCAAGGCCGTCATGCCGTTGCCGGAGCGGGAGGTCGAGGTGGACGTGCTGCGTCGCCACGCCGATGGCTTCGACACCACGGACCTCGCGGCGATGGGTCTGCGGGCAGTGGTGGACATCCCCTCCCTGCATCGCGCCCAGCGCGATGTCGCCGCGGTGGTGGCCGAGGATCCCGTGGTGCAGTACATCGTGGACGTGTGCCGGGCCACCCGTCGCTCCCCCAGCCTCACCCTCGGGGTCTCACCGCGCGGCGCGATCTCGCTCCTGCGCACCTCCCGGGCCTGGGCCTATCTCTCCGGGCGCGATTTCATCACGCCGGATGACGTCAAGACCATGGCCCTGTCCACGCTCTCCCACCGGGTGCGCCTGACGACCGAGGCCGAGCTCGAGGGCACCCAGGTCGAGGCCGTGCTCGCCGCGACCCTCGCCTCCGTGCCGGTACCCCGCTGAGGAAGGGCTGATGAGGATCTCGCTGACCCCGCGCGCGGCCCTGGTCGCGCTGCTCGCGCTGCCCGTGATCGTGCTCTGGCCCCAGTGGTGGGTGGTGCTGATCCTGGTGGCGCTGTGGGCGCTGGTGATCCTCGCCGATGCGTTCACGGCCCCGGACCCGCGCCGGATCCGGGTACGCCGCGAGGCGCCGACGCAGGTGCGGCTCGGCAACACCGTCCGCGGCCGACTGCTGCTGACGAATCCCACCTCACGCACCGCTCGGCTCGAGGTGCGCGATGCCTGGAACCCCACCGCCGGGCTCGACGCCCAGCGCTGCGCGCTCGACGTCCCCGCACAGGAACGACGGGCCGTCGCGCAGAGCTTCACCCCCACCCGCCGCGGAGAGCACAGCTCGCGCACGCTGCTGGTCGCTTCACGCGGCCCGCTGGGGCTGGCCCGGCGCACCACCGCGGTCGACACCCCGGGGCGGTTGCTGGCCCTGCATCCCTTCGGGTCACGCCGGCATCTGCCGTCGCGGGTCCAGCGGCTGCGCGAGCTCGAGGGGCTGGCGGCGATCCATCAGCGTGGGCAGGGGACCGAGTTCGACTCCCTGCGCGACTTCGTGGACGGGGACGATGTGCGCTCGATCGACTGGCGCGCCACCGCCCGTCGGCGCAGCGTGGTGGTGCGCACCTGGCGACCCGAACGGGATCGTCATGTGCTGATCGTGGTGGACACCTCGCGCACCTCGGCCGGCCGGCTCGGTGAGTCGACCCGGCTGGATGCGGCCTTCGACGCCGCGCTGCTGCTGACCGCGCTCGCGGGGCAGGCCGGTGACCGGGTGGATCTGATCTGCGTGGACCGCATCCCCCACCTGTCGGTGCTCGGCTCGACCCGCACCAAGGTCCTCCACGACATGGTCACCGCGACCGCTGCGGTGGATCCGGCGCTCGTGGAGACCGACTGGGAGCTCGCCGCGAGCACCATCGCAGAGCGCGCCCGTCGGGGCTCCCTGGTGGTGCTGCTGACCCCGGTCGAGCCCTCTGTGGTCCACACCGGGCTGCTGCCGGTGGCGGCCCGTCTGGCCAGGGACCATCCACTCGTGGTCGCCTCGGTCTCCGATCCGGCGCTCGAGGAGCTCGCCGCGGGCCGCGGCGATCTGGAGTCCGTGTATCTCGCGGCGGCGGCAGAGCAGGCCCGCGCCGAGCGATCGGGCGTCTCTCACGCCCTCGAGCGGGTCGGCGCGCATGTGGTCGATGCCCCGCCGGATCGGGCCCCCCAGGCTCTCGCGGATGCCTATCTCGCCCTGAAGGCCGCTGGAAAGCTCTGAGCCGTGCGCCGTCCCCCTCCGGGCATCACCGGAGGGGGCGCCGCGGCTCAGGGCCGACGGGCGAGGACGCGGTAGGTGTGCCAGTGCTTCGGGCCGCTGAACGAGCGTCCATCGCGTTCCTCCTCGACCAGCTCGAGCACCTCGAGCCCGTCCAGCAGGGCCTCGACCTCCGGCCGGGTCAGGAAGGTGCCGTCCGTCCCTGCCCAGTCGTCACGTTCTCCGAAGAGGTCCACGGCCAGGATCCCCCGCGCTCGCAGCCCGGCCCTCATGACGTCCCACAGCGTGTCGAAGGACCCGCGCGGCAGGAAGGGCAGGGAGGCGCAGGCCAGGATCAGATCGGCCCCGGGCAGTTCACGGAGCTGCGAGAGGTCGAGGATCTCGGCGTGCACCGGCAGCTCGGCGGCGAGCTCCTCGAGGGCGCCGCTCACGCTCGGGTCCACGTCATAGGCGTGGACCGTGAATCCGTTCTCGGCGAGGAATCGTGCTTCGATGCCGCGACCGCATCCGAGCTCGACAGCGACCGGTCGATCTCTCCCGGCGGTGGGATCGTTCCCCGAGGTGGGCTCATTCCCGCCGGGGAGCTCCTCCGCCGCGTCGCTATGGGCGAGGGCGACGGCCCGCTGAGCGAGCGGGCGCACCGCTCGCTCGGCCTGGGCCGCGTTGTACTCGGAGAAGTCACGGTCGGAGTGGCTGCGTTGCACGGCACTGAGCGTAGCGGATCCCCGCAGCCGGATGTCTCCGTTCAGCCGGCGGTCGCGAGGTGGTCGCCGACCAGCTCCGCGGAGAGATCCCCGGTGATGCCGGCGCGATGCACCTGGCGGCCACGGCCCAGCATGAACACCATGAAGGCCAGCCAGGCCGCCGCGCCGATGCCGATCCGCACCGCGGGCGGCAGGGTGCTCGGGGTCACGAAGGCTTCGATGAATCCTGAGACCAGCAGCACGGGCACCAGCCCGATCGCGACGGTCACCAAGGCGCGCGCGGATCGTGAGAGCGCCCAGAGCCGCGGCACCGGGCCCGGCCGTACCCAGGCCCAGAAGGTGCGCAGTCCGGCACCGGCGCCGACCAGCACCGAGGTGATCTCGAGCAGTCCGTGCGGAAGGATATAGATGAAGAAGGTGTCCAGCCCCCCGTAGGCACCCATCACCCCTGCGGACAGGCCGACGTTCAGCCCGTTCTGCACCAGCATGATCACCGGCCAGAATCCGGTGACGCCGAAGACCACCGCCTGGACCGTGATCCAGGCATTGTTCGTCCACACCTGGGCGGCGAATCCCGAGGCCTCGCCCTGGAAGTAGTAGCTGACGAATTCATGCTGTGCGAGGGAGCGCTGCGCCGCCTCGGGCACCACCAGCCCTCTCGCCGTGGCGTCGAATCCGAAGTAGAAGCCCGTCACCAGGGCCGAGACCAGGAAGAGCCCGGCCGCCAGGGCCACCGTCCACCGCGCCTCGTAGAGCGCCGCGGGCAGGTCCTCCCAGAAGAAGGTGCGGGCGTGCTTCCACAGCGGGATGCGGGCGCCGGTGATCCGCAGTCTCGCGCGGTGCACCAGCAGGGAGAGACGGGAGATCAATGCCGGGTCGGGGTTGGTGGAGCGGACGGTCGACAGGTGGGTGGAGGTCTCCTGATAGAGGGAGAGCAGCTCGTCGATTCCGGCCGCGTCGAGGTGCCGGCTCCGGGAGAGCTCCTGGAGCCGGTCCCACTGCTGTCGGTGCACGGCGATGAAGGCGTCGGTGTCCACGCTCTCAGGGTAGGGTCCCGCGGGGCTCGGGACCGCCGACGAAAGTCGGAGGCCAGGGCGTCGTAAGCCGACGGTCGGCGCTGACCTCCACGCCGCTGCGGTGTCAGGATGGGGCCATGGCAACCATGGGAACCACAGCGACGGTCTCCCCCGTCGATCGCGATGCCCTGATCACCGGAGACGCTGTGCTGCTGGACCTGCGCACGGCATCCTTCGCGACCCGCATGCTCTCCGCCGTGATCGACGGGGTGCTCCAGCTCGCGATCCTGGTCGGGGGCACCATCGCGATGGCCTGGCTCGCAGCCCGTGCCGAGCTCGATGACGGCATGGTCGTCGCCGCGGTGCTGGTGATGTCGGTGCTCGCGTACGTCGGCTACCCGGTGCTGTGCGAGCTGCTGCTGCGGGGCCGTTCGGTGGGCCGCCTGGCCATGGGGACCAGGGTGGTGCGTGATGACGGCGGGCCCGTCCACGTGCGCCAATCGCTGATCCGCGCGGTGATGGCGATGCTCGAGATCTGGTCGACCTCCGGGGCGATCGCACTGACCTGCTCGGTCATCGACCGCCGGTCACGGCGGGTGGGCGATCTGCTGGCCGGCACCATGGTGATCCAGGAGCGGATGCGTGACCGCACTCCCCAGCGCGTCGAGGTGCCCGCCTCGCTGCAGGACTGGGTGCAGGGGGCGGACGTCGGGCGCCTGCCGGTCACGCTGATGCAGGATGTCCGCTCGTTCCTGCCCAGGGCGTCCACCATCAACCCGGAGTCCCGCCGTCAGCTCTCCCGGGATCTGCTGCGGCGGACTCTGCCGCACGTCGCCCCGGCGCCACCGCCGGGCACCGACCCGGAGTCATTCCTCACCGCGGTGCTCGCCGAACGGTCCCGCCGTGACGAGCAGCGCCTGCGACGCAACCAGGAGTGGCAGCGCGAGCTGTCCGCCGAGGTCCGCGCCGTGCCGTTCAGCGCCTGAACGACACCGATCCGGAACCGGGCCGCGGACCGTGCCGCTCGCGTCGCCGCTGCGGGGCAGTGGCGCCGTCGCTGCTCAGCTCAGCTGCGCGCAGGCTCCTGTGCCGTCGGCACCTGCTGGCGCCCGGCGATGAGCACCGGGATCCCGCCCTCGACCGGGTGGACCCGTGTGCAGCTGCTGCACTGCATCGCCCGCTCCACATCACGCAGCTCACCGCCGCAGTCCGGGCAGCGCAGGATCGCGCGCACCCAGCTGGGCACATCCGCGCCGCTCGCTCCCGCTGCAAGGACCATGGAGCCCGCTCCCTCTCGATCTGATGCCTCCGACGTCCCGTCGCTGCCGGTACCGTCGGAGCTCGACGCCGCAGACCCGTCGACCAGGCCTCGAGCCGTGCCTGAGACCGTGCCGGGGGTCGCGCCCTCGACGAGGTCGTCCTCGTGCACGAGCGCGAGGATCTCGTCCCGGATCCGGATCATGGTGATCTCCCGCTCTGCCTCGACGTTCAACCGCAGCAGTGCCTCGGTGTGGGAGGAGCGCAGGGAGAACCACCAGCGATCCTCGACTGCCAGCTCCTGGTCCCAGTGCTCGACGGTGAGTCCATCGAGATCATCGATGCGCGCGCCGGGCAGCGCGGTCATATGGTCGCGCACCCGATCACGAGCCGCTGCGGCGTCGTCGACCCGGCGATTGATCTCGCCGCTCGCGGCGTAGGGGTCGTGCGCCGCGACCACTGCGGAGAAGGGCGCGTCGGATTCCGAGAGGGCGGCCAGCACATGAAGTGCGGCGAGCATCCCGGAATCAGCGAAGAAGAAGTCCCGGAAGTAGTAGTGAGCGGAGTGCTCACCGCCGAACACCGCATTGCGCTCGGCCATGATCGCCTTGATCAGCGCATGGCCGACGGGCGTGCGGACGGGCTCTCCCCCGGCCTCACGGACGGCCTCTGCCACGTGGCGAGAGGAGACCAGGTTCGCGACCACCGCCGGGTGCTCCTCGCCGGCGGCACGGGCACGGGCGATCTCGCGCTGGGCGATCAGGGCGGTGATCGCCGAGGGCGGCACCGGCACCCCGTTCTCGTCCAGCACCACGCAGCGATCGGCATCGCCGTCGAAGGCGAGGCCGAGGTCCGCACCCTCACGGAGCACCGCGTTCTGCAGGTCAACCAGATTCTCCGGACGCAGCGGATCGGCGGGGTGGTGGGGGAAGCTGCCGTCGAGCTCGAAATGGAGCTCGATCAGTTCGATCTGGGGAAGCACTCCGAGCACCGCGGGTGCGGTGTGTCCGGCCATTGCGGAGGCCGCATCGACCACCACCCGCAGCCGACGGGTCCCGGTCAGGGGCACCAGCTCGTGGAGGGTGGCGGCGTAGTCGGCGAGGGTGTCGATGCCCTCGGAGCGGCCTTCTCCGTGCGTCGGGATCTCGCCCGCCTCGAGGTAGGCCTCGGCGCCGCGGCGGATCTCGTCGAGACCGGTGTCCCGTCCCACCGGACGGGCGCCGGGGAGGCACAGCTTCATTCCGTTGTCTGCCGCCGGGTTGTGGGAGGCCGTGATCATCACGCCGGCCGCACGATGCAGTCCTGAGGCGCAGTAGAGCTGATCGGTCGAGGACAGGCCCGCATCGGCGACGATCGCGCCTCGGCGCACTGCGCCCTCGATCACGGCGCGGGAGAGCTCCGGAGAGCTCAGGCGCATGTCGTGGGCGACGATCAGCTCGGGGTCGTCCAGGAAGTCTGCGAAGGCGGCACCGAAGGCGCGTGCGATCTCGACCGTGAACTCCTCGCCCGCCACGCCGCGCACATCATTGGTCTTGACGATGCCGGCGAGGTCATGGACGGCGGCTGAGGACGGGGTTCGACGGCTGTTCGGCTCAGTCATCGGCTCAGTCATTCGTGCTCCTGACCACATGCAGGTGGCGGGCGGGAGCCGCACCACGGGACGGCGTGTCACGGGAGCTGCGGGCGGTCCCGCGCGACGAGGTCGGGGCCGGCTCGGAGCTCGCCTGCTGGGGACGCACGGCGTCGGCCAGCGCGACCAGGTCGTCGCTGACCACTTCGGCGCCAGGCACCCTCAGCAGCTCCCAGCCGCGGGGCGCGGTCATCCGGGTCGCATGCTCGCGGCAGAGGTCGTAGGCGTGGGGCTCGCTGGTCCTGGACAGGGGGCCGAGCACCGCCGTCGAGTCCTCGTATACGAAGGTCAACGAACTGACGGCTGGCCTGGAGCAGGCGGTCCGGGAGCATTCACGAGCAGGCACATCCAGCAGTGTACGCAGGTGGCTCGACTGCCGGTGGAGGGCGCGCCCTGATACCGCGGCGCGGGCCGCCCATCCTCGGGCAGGACGGGAACTAGAGTGCGATCCATGGATGTCGAGCCGCTTCTCCCCGGACCTCCGGCCCCTCGTCAGGGTCCGCGCCGCCGCGATCGCCGCGGCCGCGGGAGGCGCTGGGACCTGATCCCGCCCCACCTGCCCGGCTACCGCACCCGCCGGGATCGTTTCGACGATCTCGTCACCGACGCCGGGGCGATGCTCGCCGAGCGGTTCCCGCGCCGCTTGGCGCATATGCAGGTGCTGGTCGAGGAGGTGCCACCGGCCGATCCTGCCCCCTGGGAGGAGGCGACGGTGCTGCTCGGAAGGGTGATCCCGCCCTCACGCAGCAACCCTGCCCGGGTCATCGTCTACCGACGACCGCTGCAGACCCGCTGCGCCGACGAGGCTGAGCTGGAGATGCTGGTGCGTCAGGTGCTGTCCGAGCAGATCGGCTCGCTGCTGAACATCCCGCCCGAGGATGTGGATCCCGAGGCCTGGAGCGCGTGATCCGGGAGCCATGTTCAGTGCACAGTGCTCAGTGCTCAGTGCTCAGTGCACAGTGCTCAGTGCTCAGTGCTCTGTGCTCCGCACTCCGTGAGCTGACCAGCTCGGGTCATTCCGCCAGGCGCACCACGACCGGCTCCCCGCCGCCCTGGTCGGAGAGCACCGGGACGGAGGACAGCAGCACGCCCCCGGCACCGTCGTCAGCTCGTTGCATCCAGCTCGCATGCACTGCTCCGGGCACCTCCGGGACCACGCTGAGCGCGGCGGCCGAGCCGCCGCCGATCTGCAGCTGCTCCGCGGTGACCGTCGTGGTCGAGCCGGTGCTCACGGAGACGTCCACGGGGGCGCCGGCGGATCCGTCGGCCGCGATCGGCACCACGGTGACCGCGGAGTCCGCGGTGCCGATCAGAGTGAGCTCGCCGGCACCGGCCTGGATCGGTAGGGCGCTCATGCCGTGGGAGCGCAGCGCGGGAGCAGGGGCCACCAGTGTGAAGTCGACCGGGGCGCCGACGGTGTCCCCGGGCAAGTCCTTCCCCGTGCGGACGCTGCGGGTGACCGCGGCGATGGGGTCTGCGGCGCGGACGCTCACGGCATAGGTGCCGTCGGGCAGTCCGTCCAGCGTGGTGCGCAGCACAGTGCCGGCAGGAATCTCGATCTTCTCGAGGGCAGGGATCTCGAGTGCGCCCTCGGCACCGTGCACCTCGACCGTAGCCGTGGTGTCCACGCCCTGGGGGTTTGCGAGCACCAGCGTGGGCGGTGTCCCGGCGACGTCCACCCCAGGCATCTGCAGCTCGGTCGATGCGGCGGGCAGGGGCGAGAGGATCTCGGCGCCGCCGGGGGTGAGCCCGTCACGCTCGGTGGTCTGGACGTGCATCGCCAGCGGTGAGCCGAGCACGGAGACGTCCACCCCGACAGCGGCCTGACCGGCGGCGATGGATTCGAGCAGCACTCGTTCTTCCGCCCCCGGGGCCACGACGACCTGGCTGCGTCCCTCCATCGCGGCGGGCCCCTCCTCGGTCCACAGCTGCACCGAAGCGGTGACGGGACGCTCGGTCGGGTTGTGGAGCACCAGCACGGAGCTGTCCCCGGTGTCGGTCGACATCCCGAGGAACCTCGCCTCGGTCGCAGGCTCGGCGCAGCGGGAGACCGCGAGCGAGCGGTAGTCCCCGCTGGAGGTGATCGTGGATTGGAGGGTGTCCGTCACCGGTCGCCCGTCCTCGGAGGTCGCCGAGGTGACGTGGGGGGTCCCCTCGGCCGCCGGCAGGTCCAGCACGGAGACCCCGATGTCCTGGGAGACGGGCTGGTCCCCCAGATCGGTGCCGTCGGCGCCGCGGGCGGTGATCGAGGGGGCGCGGACGGATCCGTCGTCCTCCTGCTGCGTGGTGGAACCGCTGACGGTGCCGAACAGGACCGATGAGCCGGGTTCGACGGACGTCGTGCGCAGGGAGATCGCGGTGCTGGGAGGGGTCACGGCGAGCTCGCTGTCCGGTCCGCTGTCCAGGAGCTCTTCGGGCAGCAGCAGCGGTCCCTGGCACCAGCGGGTGCTGGCGCCGGGTTCCGACTCGACCGTCGCGCGCTGCACGGACGGGACGTCCTCGGAGGGAGCGGTGGCCAGCGCGCCGGCGGCCAGGGCGAGCGGCACCACGGCGGCCAGGGACAGCAGGACCCTGGCCGCGCTCCGGCGCGGGTGCTCCGGCACCGGCTGCTCCCCGTGCTCGTCCAGCAGGGCGCGCTCGTCGAGCGTCGGGTGCTCAGCCATACATCTCCTCAGCCGTGCGGGTGCGGACCCGCCAGGGGATCGCCAGCAGTGCGGTGAGCGCGGTCGCGCCGTAGAGCAGGAGCCGCCAGAGCAGCAGCAGCGGCTGCTCCCGGTGCACATCGATCTCGCCCTCGGTCCCTGCGGGCACCACGAACCCCTGCGCCCAGCCGTCGATCTCGACGGGGACGAGTTCGTCACCGTCGAGGGTCGCCCGCCAGTCGGTGTCGAAGCGCTCGGAGAGGACCACGGTGCGCTCGACGTCCTCGGCGGGGATCGTCCCCGACGCCTCGATCACCTCGCTGGCCAGGGGCAGCGGGGCCGCGCCGCCCGCGACCAGTGCCCGCGGCGCGGCATCGACCACTCGCCACAGACCGCCCCGTGAGCTCTCGGTGACCTTCTCGAGCTGGGTGGAGCTGTCCAGGGTGCGCATCAGCTCCTGCTGCTGGGCCGGATCGCCCGGGACCACGACATAGGCGATGGCGAGATGGGCGACGGCCTGGTCCTCGGCGTCCATGCTTGCCTGACTCCCGCCACCGGAGAGCATCCCGGCGACCGTCTCGCGCAGCGCTGCGGAGGCGGGATCGTCATCGACGGCCCTGCCTGCCTGCACGGTGGCGACGTCCCGGGCGTCGGCGATCACGGCGTGCTGGATGACGGTGTCCCCGCCGTGCACAACCAGCTCGGCGCGGACGGCGCCGTCGTCCTCCCCGGTGAGGACCAGCACGCGGGCGCGGGCGTCGGTGCGGCCCTGGTCCGCAGCTGCGGCCGGAACCTGCCCTCGTGCGGTCCGCTCCAGCTGCAGCTGGCCGGGCAGCACCAGCGTCCAGCCGATGACGGTCGCGAGGCAGGCGAGGGCCACGACTGTGCCGATGAGTCCGGTGGCCGCGCGCCGAAGGCGGGAATCATGCGCCTCCCTGCGCGCGAGGCCGTCGAAGGTGGCAGCCGCGCCGATCGCCAGGGCCAGCAGGATGACGCTGAGCAGTGCGTGCAGCGGTGGCGTGACCAGGTGCCCGGCTGCTGCACCGGTCCAGGTGCTTCGAGCCAGGAGCACCGTCAGCAGGCCGAGTGCGGCCAGCAGCACGCTGAAGCGTCCGGCACGTCCAGCGGCGCCGGCCAGCAGCGGGGCGCAGAGTGCGGCGAGCGCGACCGGGGCGACGGGCAGCAGCGGAAGCAGCAGCGCCGCGGTCTCCCCCACCAACGGGATCAACACTCCCTGGACCTGGGGAGCGACCGGCCAGAGCCCCGCCAGATCGAGGGTCGAAGCGGTCCCTCCCATGGGCGGGACCCCCGCCACCGCCAGCAGCGTTCGGGGATCGCCGAGATAGCTCGGGAGGTAGGGGGCGTGCAGGGCGAGGGACGGCAGCAGCACCCAGAGCAGACGGCGCCGCCGGCCGGGGACGGCGATCGCGATCAGCGCCAGTGCTGCCGCGGCGAGCAGCACCAGCACGGGCTGGACCGCTCCGATCACCAGCAGCAGCAGCCCGCCCGCAGCGGCGGCGGACGTGCTGGCCTGCGAGACCTTGTGCGGCAGTCCGATGGCGCGGCCGAGGGCCAGAGCGAGCAGCGGGAGCAGCATGTGCACCAGCAGCAGCGGCCAGGCCCCGACCGCGAGCGCGGTCAGGAGGGACGGTGCCAGGGCCCACACGGTGGTGATCACCAGGCGGGCGCCGACAGCGCGGGTGATGGCGCCGGAGGCCCACCACGCCAGCAGGGCGCTGATCGGTACTGCGGCGAGGACCAGGACCTCGATCAGCAGCCCCCCGCCGAGAGGGAGATGCCCCAGCAGCCTGATGAGGGTGTCACCAGGCCCACGCTCTCCGAGCCCGCCGGGGATCCAGCTCGACCAGGCCGCGGCCCAGAGGGCATCCCAGCTCTCGGGCAGCGGGCGCAGCCCGGGGCCGGCGAGCTCCCCGCGGCCGAAGAGGCCTCGCAGGGCGAACAGCCCGAGGACCGCCGCCGCGAGACCGACCACGCCGGTCCACACGATGTGACGGCCGTAGTCGGCATCCTCGAGTCCGTGCCGGGTCCCAGCGATCCCCCAGGTGGTGTACCGGATCCGTCGGCGCCGGTCGTCGTCTGCGAACAGCCGGCTCCAGGTGTCGTCGACCCACCGCCGCATTCCCTCGCCGCGCGGCAGGTAGAGCGGGGCCAGGCGCCCGCGCGGCACCCGCGACCGGCGCCGGTCCTTCCGCCCGCGGGCGAGAACACGGCGCACCCGCGGCAGGACCGCCAGCGCGGCACGCAGCTCCATCAGCGCGAGGCGCGGAGCGGACGCGGCGACCGCGCCGAGCATCCGCAGCAGCGTCTCCAGAGGCAGCAGCACCAGGGTGAGCAGGGCGTGGACCAGCCGACGCTGCTTGAGCAGCGTGAGCACCTGCCCGGTGCGCTGCTCCTGGAGGCGCTCGAGCAGGGGGCGGGTGGGAGAGGGGTGCAGCACCCGGGCGGAGGCCTGGACCGCGACCCGCTCGCCGGACCGCCAGATGCGCCGGCACAGGTCGATCTCGGCCCAGGGCGCGGGCAGATCAGGGTCGAGGCCGCCCACCTCCCGCAGGGTCAGCTCACGGACCAGCATGCCCGGCAGCGGGACCGCGAGGACGTCCTGGCGCCAGTCGGCCTGTCCCTGATCGATCTCGCCGGGGTCGACCCCGGTGATGATCCGGCCTCCATGGGTGAGGGTCAGGCCGACGTCCACGAGGGCATCCGCGCTCTCGGCGGTCAGGGGCAGCTCGTCCCCGTTCTCCACCTGGCGTACGCGCTTCGCGCCGATCGCCGCAGTGTTCGGCGAGCGCTCGACCACTTCCAGCTGATGCTCGAGGGCGTCGAGGCTTGGCGTCGCGCCATCGACCACGAACCAGAGCCAGGACTCGCTGGCCGCGCCCTCAGCGGCCGCGACGCGACGGCCTGTCCGGGAGGTCTCCTCGCGGAGGCGCAGAGGAACCCGGGCGAGGTCCTCGGCCTGCTGGGTGCGTTCACGCTCGACGGCGGCGCTGTCGACCGCGCGGGCGCGGCGTCTGCTGGGCCGCGCTGCCTTCTCGCTGCTCTCGGGGATTCCTCGGGGCTCTGCGTCACTTCCGGGTGCCGCGTCGCGGTGGGAGAGGTCGTCGTTGCTGTGGGAATCGTCGCCGCTGTGGGAGTGGTCGCCGCTGTGGGAGTCGCCGCCGCGGGGGTCTGTGCGGTCGCGGGAGTCTGTGCGGTCGCGGGAGTCTGTGCGGTCGCTGGAATCGGTGTCGCGGGCGAGGAGCGCGAGGGTCTCACGGACCGTCCCGGCGCGGTTGAGCGCGCCAGAGACGGGCAGGATCTCATCGATCGTGCCGTCACCGAGGTCCCTCGCGACAGCGTCGCCGACCTCCTCGGCAAGATCCGACGGGGCGACCACCACGATCCGATCGGCCTGACGGGACTGCGCCGTCAGCGCGGTGCGCAGCGCGTCATGGGTGCGCGGGGTCGTCGTCCCGCTCAGCAGGACGACCGCGGTGATGTGACGGTCGCTCACCAGGGAAGGATGTCAGACCACCCGGCGCTTGAGCTTGCGACGCTCACGCTCGGACAGTCCGCCCCAGATCCCGAAGCGCTCATCGTTCTCGAGGGCATACTCGAGGCACTCGGCACGCACCTCGCAGGAGACGCAGACCTTCTTGGCCTCGCGGGTGGAGCCGCCCTTCTCGGGGAAGAACGCCTCCGGGTCGGTCTGCGCGCACAGGGCACGCTCCTGCCAGGTCAGCTCGACGTCGTCGGAGTCCTGCCCGGCGAAATCGAGCAGGGACAGCTCGGCACGCGCGTCGTCTTCGACTCGTTCCGCATCCATGGCCACCACTCCTTCCACTGCTGTGTCGACCACCGAAGGCCCGTTGGAGCCCTAAAGTACACCGGTGTAGTTATGGTCCGTCAAGCGGCGTCGGCGCGTCGCCTTGCATATCGCATCCGAATCACATTCCCGGGAGGCCCCGTGTCCATCGCTTCACCGCCTGCACAGGCAGCATCGCGCACGCCTGATCCGGCCCCCTCGCCGGTCACCGTACTGCCCGTCACCGGGCTCGGCGAGATCCGCGAGGGCGACGACCTCGGCGCCCTGCTCACCGCGGCCCTGGCCCCGCTGTCCCCGGCCGACGGCGACGTGCTGTGCATCTCCACGAAGGTCGTCTCCAAGGCGCTGGGACTGCGCGTGGCCCCCGAGGATCGTGACGAAGCGATCCGTGCCGCGGCGGTGCGCACCGTCGCCCGCCGTCTGCACACGCGGGTGGTCACCTCCGTGGTGCAGATTGCGTCCGGCCCGGTGATGGCGGCCGCCGGGGTCGATTCGTCCAACGCTCCCGAGGGACCGCTGCTGCTGCCCGAGGATCCCGATGCCTGCGCGCGGGAGCTCCGCGCCCACCTGGTCGAGTCGCTGGGCGTGGATCTGGGCGTCCTGCTGACCGACACCTCCTCCCGCGTCTGGCGAGTGGGGGTCGGGGACATCGCGCTCGGCGCCGCGGGTGTCAGTGCGCTGCAGGACTTGCGCGGAGGGACCGACGCCGATGGTCGGCCGCTGCATGTCACGGTGCGGAACCTCGCCGATGAGCTCGCCGCCGCCGCCGATCTGGTCAAGGGCAAGGCCAGCGGGGTGCCGGCCGCTCTGGTGCGGGGAGTCGCCTCCGCGACCGCGGATGATGTGCCGGCTCGGGAGCTCTCCCGTACCGGGGGCGATGACTGGTTCCGTCGGCCCAGCCTCGAATCGGTCTGGGTCTCCCTAGGGCTGACTCCGGAGCAGGAGCCCATCGCCCGGATGTCTCCTGAGCCTGATGGGGAGCGGATCGCCCGGGCACTCGCTGTCGCGTCCCTGCCCCGGGCCGGGCAGCTGCCCGGCACCGCAGCGGCCCACCTGAGAGCGGGTGCACAGGATCGTCCGCATATCGTGGTGGAGGCCGCGGACGATTCGACCGCCGCGCTGATCCACGCTGCGACGCTCGCAGAACGGATCCGCACCGCGCTGGGTGCCGAATCCCTCGCCGCCGCCCTGCCGGAGATCTCCCTCGAGATCTCCGTCCCCGATCCTCTGGAGGACCTGACATGAGCGAGCACCGCACGCCGAGCATGGACACCGGTGCCCAGCTGCTGCGCGCCCTGGAACAGACCGGTCCGAACCCGGTGCTCGCCTGGTACGGCGAAGCGTCTCGGATCGAGCTGTCCGGCCACGTGCTCGCCAACTGGGTGATCAAGGCGATCGGGCATCTTCACGACGAGATCGCGCTCGCCCCGGGCGACCAGATGGTCCTGGATCTCCCTCCCCATTGGAAGCGCCTGGTGCTGGCCCTGGCGGCCTGGTCCCTCGGCGCGGAGGTGACCTGGTACGACCGTGAGGGCTCCGCAGGTGACGCAGCGGGCACTGGAGATGCAGTGCTTCCGGTCCCGTCGCCGCAGGTGGTCGCCACCGACCGACCCGACTCGGAGCTGGCCGAGAGCGCGGATGAGGTGCTCGCCCTCCAGGCGGTCTCGCTCGCACCGCGCTACGACGGGGAGCTGCCTGCGCTGGTCCACGACTGGCTCAGCGAGGTGCGAGGGAGCTCCGACCGGCTCGGGGTGGCTCTGCCCCGCTGGAGCGGCCCCGCGCCGCTCGAGCCGGCTGTCCCGCAGCGGCCGAGCACGGCGCACGGCACGCCCCTCCCCCGGGTGCTGGTGGAGGACGACGGGCTGCCCGCGGCCGCGCAGCTGCTCGGGGCACTCCTGGCCGGTGGCGGGATCGTGGGGCCCGCGAGCGCGGTGGGCGAGCACCAGGAGCGCGAGGAGGGCGTGACCGAGCAGCTCCGCCCTCGCTGACAGCCCGAGACGGGTGCTGCTCGGACCGCTCAGATGGCCCGGCGGAAGCTGTTCGGACGGCTCGGACGGCTCGGGCAGCCCTGAGAGCTGAGAGAGGCGGCTCAGCCCGCGCGGAGCGTCGCGACGGCCTCGGTGGGGTCACCGTCGAAGATGGCCTGCCCCTTACGGAGCACCACGATGCGGGTGCACAGCTTCTCGAGCATCTCGAGCTCATGGGAGACGACCACCATGGTGCGGCCGGCCTCCTGCAGCTCACGGATCCGTTCGAGGCACTTGCGCTGGAACGGCTCGTCGCCGACGGAGAGGATCTCGTCGACCAGGAAGATGTCCGGCTCGGTGTGCACCGCCACGGAGAAGGCCAGGCGCAGGAACATCCCTGAGCTGTAGTACTTCACATCGGTGTCGATGAACTCCTCGATCTCGCTGAAGGCAACGATCTCCTCGAACTTCTCATCGATCTGCTCGCGGCTCATCCCGAGGATGGCGCCGTTGAGGTAGACGTTCTCGCGCCCGGAGAGGTCGGGGTGGAAGCCGGCGCCCACCTCGATCAGGCCCGCCACCCGGCCCCGCAGGAGCACCCGTCCGTGGTCCGGGTAGAGCACTCCGGAGATGGTCTTGAGAAGGGTGGACTTCCCAGAGCCGTTGAAGCCGATCAGCCCCACCGTCTCCCCCGCGTGCACCGTGAGGTCCACGTCGTCCAGGGCCAGGAAGGAGTCGGCCAGCTTCTTGCGCTTCAGCGCCGAGAACACGAGCTCCTTGAGGGAGTGGTCGTGGCGCAGGGAGAACTGCTTGGTGACGTGCTCGATGCGCACCATCTCGCGGTCGGTGGGGACCGCGGCGGAGGCGGGCACGGAGTCGATGTTCGGGCTCATCCGGGCGCTCCTGTCACAGTTCCTGGGCGAAGCGCCGCTTCGAGCGCTCGAAGAGGACGTTGCCGGCCACGAAGGTCACCGCCGCGATCAGCAGCCCGGCCCACCACAGCCCGAAGGGCTCGCCCGCGGCGGTGAGCGAGGGATCCGCGGCGACGGCCTCGACCACGGAGGGTGAATAGCGCCAGAAGGCGACGTGGAACAGCTCGACCACGATGGTCAGCGGGTTCAGCTGATACAGCCACCACCACACGGTCCCCCCGATCGCGTCCTCGACCATCGAGATCCGGTAGAGGACCGGCGAGAGCCAGGTCGCGACCATGACGATCAGATCCACGAAGTTCTCGACATCGCGGAAGGCGGCGTTGAGCGCCGCGGTGATCATGCCGAGCCCCATGGTGAACACCACCAGGATCACGATCCCGAGCACGAAGGCGATCGCTGCGGTGAACGAGGGCAACCACCCGAACAGCAGGGCGCCGACCACCAGCACCGCGAGCTGGGGCAGGAAGTGCACGAGCGCCACGATCATGCTCGCCCAGGGGAACAGCTCGCTGGGCAGATAGATCTTCGAGACCAACGCCTGGTTGCCCGTGATCGAACGGGTGGCGTTGCCGAACACCTCACCGAAGAGGTTAACCACCACGATCCCGCTGAAGAGGTACACCGCGTAGGCGGGGGTGTCGCGCTGGAGCTGCAGGAAGACACCCAGCGCGATGTAGAAGACGATGAACTGCACGGCGGGCTTGACGTAGCTCCACAGCATGCCCAGGGCGCTGCCGCGGTAACGCACCCGCAGCTCCTTGCGCACGAGCAGGCGCAGCAGGAAGCGCTCGCGGATCGGGTTCAGCCAACCTGCGTCCTGCCCCGGGGCCCGCCAGCCCTCGGCCTGCTCCGCGCGCGACGGAAGCCGCGCAGTTCTGCCGGTTCCGGTCGCGGTCACGCCGCAGAGCCTCCGGTGCCGCCGCCGAGCTCAGAGCCCTCTTCGCGGTCCCGCTCCCGCACCGGTGCCGGGTTGTCCGCGAAGGTCTGCTCCCAGGCGTCGAAGGAGGTGATCCGTGAGGCGGATTCGCGGTAGCTGTCACGCAGCTCGTTCCAGCGGCGGTGCAGCTCGAGGTGGGCGGTGATCGCTTCGGTGAGCATCTCGCGCACCTGCTGCGGGTTGCGCTTGTACCAGGCGACCTGGGTGCCCTCGGCGTTGGAGACCAGTGCGCTGTCGTAGGCGGACAGCCGCCACCACTTCGCGTCGAGGTGCGGGATCACCGTCTGCGGGTTCTCCGCGGACCGGGGCTGCGTGGGCTTCAGCAGCTGCTTGGCGAGGGTCTTCGCCGTCCATACCGGGAGCATCAGCCGATGCGGCTGAGTGAAGGGACGTCCCTTCCGGGGCGGCTTGTCGATGTGGACCGGCGGGTACAGGTCCTGGTCCTTCTTGGCGACCGCGTCGTCGAAGTCCGCGGCCATCCCCCGGATCTGGGGAAGCTTGGTCCCGATCGAGGGGTGCAGGGCGTCGGGGCCCTCGAGCACGTCCCGCTGGGCCATGAGCCGGCCCGCCTCCGTGTAGTACTGCATGGAGATCAGGTGCTTGACATCCATGAACTGCGATTCCTTGACCACCCGGCCGCCGCGGGCGTACGGGGAGTGCAGCAGCGCGGTGATGATGCGGTTGCGCTCATGGAAGTAGGCCTGCCAGCCCACCAGGTCGTCCTTGTCCACCCAGCTCATGTGCCAGACCCCCGCGCCGGGCAGGGAGACCGTGGGATAGCCGGCCTTCTTCGCCCGCAGCCCGTACTCGGCGTCGTCCCATTTGATGAACACCGGCAGGCTGAGACCGATCGCGCGCACCGTCTCGGTGGGGATCAGGCAGCTCCACCAGCCGTTGTAGTCCACGTCCGCGCGGCGATGCAGCCAGGGGGTCGAGCGCAGCGGATCCAGCGCGAAGTCGTGGCCCATCTCGCCGCCGTCGTTCGCCAGCGCCGGCTGGATGCGCCAGGGATCGACGACCTCGCCGAAGGTGTGCAGCACCGAACGATTGTTGAGGTCGAACATGTGGGCGCCGACCAGGGTGGGGCGGGTGGCGAAGTCCGCGAAGGTCACCATCCGGATCAGCGACTCCGGCTCGAGCACGATGTCGTCGTCGCAGTTGATGACATAGGTGGAGGCACCGGCGGTCGACGCCTCATACATCCCGCGCGAGAAGCCGCCCGACCCACCGATATTCCCCTGCTCGATGACCCGCAGCTTCGAGCCCAGCGACTCCTGCAGCGGTGCGAGCTCCTCAGCATGGTCGTTCAACCGATCGGAGCCCTGGTCGATGACATACATGACGTCCAGCAGCGCACGCAGATCGTCATCCTCGGCAAGGGTGCGGATGTTCTCCAGGCAGTACTCGACCTTGTTCATCGTGGTCATGGAGATCGAGAAGCTGCCTTCGGTGCGGGCGAGGTCCGCGTCGGCGGTCCACTCAGCGCCCAGGATCGTCAGATCCTCCGCCCCGGCATAGGCGTCGAACCAGTACCAGCCGCCATCGCCGAAGGCCGTCAACGGCAGCTCGAAGACCTGTTCGCCAGCACCGCTGATGGTGCGGGACTCCTGGCGCTGCAGGGTGCCGCGAGCGGTCGAGCGCATCACCACGAGATGGCCGGAGCCGGCGGTGCGGATGGTCAGCCGGATCGCCCGCACCGGGGTCCAGCGCCGCCAGTAGCTCGCGGGGAAGGCGTTGAAGTAGGTGCCGAAGGAGCGCATCGACAGTGACGGGATGCGCGCCGAGTGCCGTTCGCTGAGCTCGCTGATGTCCACCGCCGCCTGCGCGGTGCGGTGCGACCCCTGGCCCTCTGCCTCACCCTTCGCAGTCCGGTCCGAGCCGCCGCCGAGCCCGAAGGCTCCTCCGGTGGCCCCGGAGCGGGCATCAGACGCTTCGATGTACAGCGGCACGATGTCCGGGGATGCTTCGAAGGGCAGGATCATGCGCTGCAGCACTCGCTGCGGGGCGCCCTGGCCGGGCTGGTCGGTCTCACGGGGTGCCGCTGTGGCAGTGGTGGCGTTCATGGTGCTCCTCGTCGGCGTTCGGCGGATGCCCCGTGTCAAGCGGCGGGGCGCTCGGGTCACGCCCGCAGCAGGTCGGACAGCTTGTTGTCGGCCATGGACAGGGCCGAGCCGATGGCCATGTGCATGTCCAGGTACTGGTAGGTGCCCAGTCGGCCACCGAACAGGGTGCGCGGCTCGGCCTCGGAGAGCTCGCGGTATGCCAGCACCCGTTCGCGGTCGCTGCCGGAGTTGATCGGGTAGTACGGCTCGTCCCCGGACTCGGCGAAGCGCGAGTACTCGCGCTGGATCACAGTGCGATCCGTGGGGTAGTAGTCGCGCTCGGGGTGGAAGTGGCGCGGTTCGATGATGCGGGTGTACGGAGTCTCGGCGTCGGCGTAGTTCATCACCGAGGTGCCCTGGAAGTCACCGACATCGAGGTGCTCGGTCTCCAGGTCGATGGTGCGCCAGCCCAGCTCTCCGAGCTCGAAGTCGAAGTAGCGGTCCATGGGACCGGTGTAGACCACCGGGATGTTCCCACGCACGGCGTCCTTGTTCAGCGGCTGCGAAGTGTCGAAGAAGTCGGTGTCGAGCTTCACCTCGATGTTCGGGTGATCCGCCATCCGCTCGAGCCACGCGGTGTAGCCCTGCTTCGGCAGGCCCTCGTAGGTGTCGTTGAAGTAGCGGTTGTTGTACGTGTAGCGCACGGGCAGGCGCGAGATGATCGAGGCGGGCAGGTCCTTGGGATCGGTCTGCCACTGCTTGCCCGTGTAGTTCTTGATGAACGCCTCGTACAGCGGGCGCCCGATCAGAGAGATGCCCTTGTCGTTGAGGTTCTCGGGGTCCTTGCCCGCGAACTCCCCGGCCTGCTCGGCGATCAGCGCACGCGCCTCGGACGGCGTATATGCGGACTGGAAGAACTGGTTGACGGTGCCGAGGTTGATCGGCATCGGATACACCACGCCCTGGTGGGTCGTGTACACCTTGTGCTGGTAGCCGGTGAACTCTGTGAAGCGGTTCACGTAGTCCCACACCCGCTGGTTCGAGGTGTGGAAGAGGTGGGCACCGTACTTGTGCACCTCGATGCCGGTCTGCTCGTCGGCCTCGGAATAGGCGTTGCCGCCGACGTGGGGACGCCGGTCGATGATGGTCACCTTCGCGCCGTGCTCGGCGACCGCGCGCTCTGCGACGGTCAGGCCGAACAGGCCGGAGCCGACGATCAGGAGATCAGGAGTCGACACAGGAGGTCCTTTCGATGCGTGCGGAGAGGTCCGCTCGATGCGTGCGGAGGGGTCCGCCGGAGACCCGCTCACAGTATCGGAGCTGGACCGGTGGGAGGAGACCGGACCCCGGCGCGCCGGGGTGTGTGGCCTCCCTCATGGTGTGACCGACATCGAGGAGGGCGTCGCCTGGACGCCCTGCTCGACGAAGCGACGGTATCCGATACGACGGGCCCATCCCGGGGCGAAGCGATAGAGCCCCCGCAGGGTGAGGTTGCGGGCGAACTGTGCCGGTCCGATCACCCTGTCCATCAGCATCCGGCGCTGCAGCTGCAGATCGCTCGAGAACAGCTTCCAGCCCCCGCGCCGAGCAAACAGCTCCTCGTCGACGCGATAGTCGACCAGCACCTCGGGACGGTTCCCCATCCGAGCACCGCCGAGCATCATCCGCTCCCACAGCCAGTAGTCCTCGAGCAGAGGGAGGTCGCGGTAGCCGCCGACGGCAAGCGCCACGGAACGCCGCATCACCACCGTCGGATGATGGAAGGGGCTGTGGTGCGGCAGATAGCGGACGATCTCCTCGTGCTCGAGCGGCCTCGTGCGCAACGGGCCCTGGCCGGGGTCGACCCGGTCGCTGAATTCCCGCATCGCTCCGCCGAGCAGGTCGAGGCCCTGCTCCTGCATGCACGGGATCTGGAGAGCGAACCGCTCCGGCCGGCACAGGTCATCCGCATCAGCGCGCGCGACCAGCTCATAGGGGCTGGCCTCGAGCCCGTCCTGGAGCGCTGCGGCGACGCCACGGTGCACATCGTGCCGGAGCACCTGGGCGGGACCGAACTCCCCGGCGCCGACCCGCTGCACCAGTGCTTCGAGCGCTGCCGGCAGCGGTCCGTCCACGGTGAGGATCAGCAGTTCAGGGCGACGCTGCTGGGCGATGGTCGCCGAGGTGAGGGCGAGCTCGACGCGATCTGGGAGGTCACGCCCCCACAGCGGCATCAGCACCGCGAACGGGGAAGGGTGTCCCGTGGCGGGAGGGTGGTCCGGATGGCTCACCGACCGGCCGCCCTCTCGATCGCACGGATGTCCGCCGCAGCGTCACCATCGGCCTGGAGGACCGTCGTGGAGGGCCGCGGCCCCCGGCGCAGAGCGGAGAGCAGGCCACGCAGCCCCACGCCGAGCAGGTCGCCGCGGTGGCGCAGCAGGAGCCGGAGCCAGCCCAGGGCGGTGGCGCCTCCGTGGATGACCTTCTCGAGCGGCGTGAAGGAGCTGGTGCGCAGCAGGGCCCAGAGCCGATTGCGCACGTCATAGTAGAAACGAGAACCGGGGCCGGTCTGGGCATTGCTGAACCGAGCGGTGCGGTGCTCGACGACGGAGCCGGGGACCTGGAGCCCCCGGCCGTGTCGCAGCAGGCGCCCGGTGTGCTCGAAATCGTCGGACCAGATGAAGTAGTCCGCGTAGGGCAGACCGAGACGGCGCACGTCCTGACCGTTCAGCAGCGCCGAGACGTAGCTCGCGGTGCGGATCGGGCGCCCTCCGGCGCGGGCGGCATCGCGCTTCTCCTGCGCGCTCGCCCCCAGCCGGCTGCGCTGGGTGTTCATGGGGTGGTCGCGCCCGTCGGTCCAGACAGCCCGCGAGCTGAGCACGCTCAGCCGCACCGGGGATGCCTCGAGGGAGCGCAGCAGCTCGCGCAGCGCGCTCGGACGCGGAACCGTGTCGTCATCCATCACCCACACCCAGTCCGCGTCATGACGCACCAGGGCGCGGGCGATTCCTGCCGCGAAGCCTCCCGCCCCACCGACGTTGCGGCGCAGATGGACGACATCCGCGTTCAGGGGATGCTCGTCCGCGACGGTGCCGCTCGCATCGGTCGAGGCGTTGTCGATGATGATCACCGCATCGGGACGGCGGTCCTGGTCCGCGAGTGCATCAAGGCACTCCTGCAGCAGCGTCTCGCGGTTGTAGGTCACCACGACCGCGACCACACGCGCAGAGAGCGCGTCGGGGTGTGCGGTGCTCTGCCGAGGCGTCCGGTCGCCTGCGGGTGCGGAATGTGTCACTGCGCCTCCTGCTGCTGGTTCGTGCCGCCTCGGCGGCGCGTCACCAGTGTACGGAGCACCGGGCGGCCGTTCCCACCTCCTCGATGGCCGTGGTGTGAAGGTTCTCGGGAGGTTCCTGGGAACATCCCTGCGCGATCGTGCCGCTGCGGCGCGGGATGCACCGGTGCGGCTACCCTGACGAACGCCGCATGCACCGAGGGCCACCACCCGCCGGGTCCCGCATGCGCCCGATGCCCCGAATGCACGGCTCTGGCCGGAAGGAGACAGCTGTGAGCGATCAGCCACCGCCACGCTCCCCACGGCCCGGAGGGCCTCGACGTCCCAGGGGGCACCGCGCGAGAACCGGTGGCAGCGCCCGCCCGGTCCCGAGACAGGGACGCCGCCCGGCCTCCCCAGCCGCTGACAGCCCGACGCCCACCCGTCCGCTGCCCCGCACCGAAGCCGGCGAGCCGGGTCCCGGCTACAGCGTCCCCGCGGCGCGCGCCGGCGTTCCTCCGCAGGGGCCGCGGCGCGATGCCACCGGCGACGGTCGGCATGACCATGGACGACACGACGCGGAGGCACCCGGACCGGCCGCCACGCCGCCCGGCGGTACTCCGCTCCCCCGCACCTCCCGCAGCCGCCACGCTCCCCGACCGGTGCGCCTGGGGGCCACGCTGCTGGTCCTGGTGCTCGTGGTGGTGCTGGGCTGGGGCGCCGGGCTGCTGCTGTGGACGCAGAGCCGGATCGAGCATGTCGATGCGCTGTCCGAGGCGGCGAACACTCCGGGGACCACCTATCTCATCGCGGGCTCCGACAGCCGCGGTGGGGAGACCGTCGACTCCGACGGCACCGAAGGTGCCCGCACCGACACGATCATGCTCCTGCATAAGGCTCCGGGCGGGAACAGCTACCTGATCTCGTTGCCTCGAGACACCCTGGTCGACATCCCCGGCAAGGGCGGCTACAAGCTCAATGCGGCTTACGCCTTCGGCGGGGCTCCGCTGCTGGTCGAGACCGTCGAGCAGTTCACCGGGCTCACGGTGGACCACTACGTCGAGGTCGGCTTCGACGGCGTCGCGCAGGTGGTGGATGCGGTGGGTCACGTGAACCTGTGCATCGACCAGGACGTCGACGACAGGCGATCCGGCCTGGTCATGACCGAGGGCTGCCACGACGTCGGCGGTGAGCAGGCACTGGCCTTCGTGCGCGCCCGTTACTTCGATCCCACCGCGGACATCGGACGCCAGCAGCGTCAGCAGCAGTTCGTGGGAGCTCTGATGGATCGCGTCACCTCACCGTCGGTGCTGCTGAACCCGATCAAGCAGCTGCGGCTGGCCGGAGCCGGTTCGGGGGCGCTGACCACGAGCGAGGGCACCGGGATCATCGATGTGGGACGGATGGCCCTGACCGCCCGCAGCGCCATGAACTCGGGAGGGACGCTCAGCATCCCGATCGAGGACCCCGAGTACCAGACGAAGCATTCCGGGGTCGCGCTGCTCACCGATGAGGACGACGTCGCCGCCTTCTTCGCCTCGGTGGCGGACGGCTCCGCGGAACCTGCCCCCACGAAGTAGGCGGCACGGCAGCCCCTGCGCCCCTGCCCCGCTGGTGCGGCAACCGCAGTCGGTGCCGCTGGGGCAGACTCAGCGGAACAGCATGTCGATGACGATGTTCACCGAGTTCAGGACCGACTGGCCCTTCGAGCGGGAGTAGTCGGTGTAGAGGATGTGCACCGGGTGCTCGGCCACGGTGAACTTGTGGCGCCCGATCTCCTCGACGATCTCGGAGGCATGCGCCATCCGGTTCTGCTCGATGGCCATCTTCTCGCAGACCTCGCGTCCCAGCACCCGCAGCCCGTTGTGCGCATCAGTGAGCTTCACGCCGGTGGTGAAATTCGTGTACCAGATGGCGCCGCGCAGCACGACGCGCTTGAGCAGCCCGGGCTTGGTGCGGGAGTCCAGGAAGCGGGAGCCGAGCACGATGTCCACACCCTCGGCCTCGCGCTGGGCGATCATCGCGGCGGCGTCGTCGACCTGATGCTGACCGTCCGAGTCGAAGGTCACGATCTGCCGCATGTTCGGGTCACGCAGCGCGTAGTCGATGCCCGTCTTGAGTGCGGCGCCCTGCCCCATGTTGTACGGGTGGCGGACGACCACCGCACCGGCCTCTTCGGCGATCCTGCCGGAGTCGTCATGGCTGCCGTCATCCACGCACACCACGAGCGGGTAGCGGGTGCGCAGGTCACGCAGGACGTCCGCGACGACCTGGCCCTCGTTGAACAGGGGGACCACGAACCAGGTGCTGTCAGCACCGGGCGACTCTGAGGTGGCGGGCACCTCGGGTGCGGGATCGGACGTGCTCAAGTGCTCTCCTTCTGGGGTGCCGGACGGACGTGAGAACACCGACGATTCGGCGGCACGGGATGCAGGATCCCGAACGGCCGTTGAGGATACCCTGTCACGGTGGACTGCCCCTGGTGGTCATCGACGCGCACGTGGCATCCGAGAGGTGCCCCACGAGGAGGAATCGACATGAAGACAGCTGTTGTCGCTCTGGGCAAGATCGGGCTGCCGCTCGCGGTGCAGTTCGCCGATTCCGGCCACGAGGTGGTCGGGGTCGATGTGAACCCGCGCCAGGTCGAGCTGATCAATGCCGCGACCGAGCCGTTCCCGGGTGAGGCGCATCTGCAGGAGAAGCTCTCCGAGCTGGTTCCGGCCGGGAAGCTGAGGGCCACCACCGACTACGCCGAGGCGATCCCTGGCGCGGATGCGGTCGTGATCGTGGTGCCGCTGTTCGTGAACGACACCACCTGGGAGCCCGACTTCGCGTGGATGGATGCCGCGACGCGGTCCCTGGCCGAGCACCTCACCCCCGACACCCTCGTCTCCTACGAGACGACCCTGCCGGTCGGCACGCTGCGCACCCGCTTCGTGCCGATGATCGAGGAGATCTCCGGGCTGAAGGAGTCTGTGGACTTCTTCGCCGTGTTCTCCCCCGAGCGGGTCCTGACCGGGCGCGTGTTCGAGGACCTGCGCAAGTACCCCAAGCTGATCGGCGCGATCAGCGAGGCCGGCACGCAGCGGGCCCGCGAGTTCTACGAGTCCGCGCTCCAGTTCGATGAGCGCCCCGACCTGAACAAGCCCAACGGCGTGTGGGACCTCGGCTCCCCCGAGGCCAGCGAGCTGGCGAAGCTCGCCGAGACCACCTACCGGGATGTGAACATCGGGCTCGCCAACGAGTTCGCGCTGTTCGCGCAGGACAACGGCATCGATGTCTACAAGGTCATCGAGGCGTCGAACTCACAGCCCTACTCCCACATCCACCAGCCCGGCATCGCCGTGGGCGGGCACTGCATCCCGGTCTATCCGCGGCTGTACCTGTCGACCGATCCGCTGGCGGAGACGGTCCGCACCGCCCGCACGCTGAACGCATCGGTCCCGGCGAAGCTCGTGGAGCGGGCCGCGAACCTGCTCGGCTCGCTCACGGGGATGAAGGCCGTGGTGCTCGGCGCGTCGTACCGCACCGGGGTGAAGGAGACCGCGTTCTCCGGTGTGTTCCCCGTGGTCGAGGCGCTGCGTGAGCATGGCGCCGAGGTCGCGGTCCACGACACCTACTACGACGACACCGAGATCGAGGGCTTCGGCTGGGCGCCGTACCACCTCGGCGACGCCGCGGATCTGGTGATCGTCCAGACCAACCACGCCGAGTACAAGGACCTCACCGCAGCGGACGTGCCCGGGATCAAGCTGATCGTGGACGGCCGCAACATCACCACCGCCGAGAACTGGCAGGGCACCCCCCGCCTCGTCCTCGGCGACGGCTCCGCCTCCACCCACCAGCGGACCGACCAGGCCTGAGCCGATGGATGCCACCGACATGATCCTGGCCCTCGGCCCCGGCCTCGGGGTGGGCAGCCGGACCTTCATCATCCAGCTCCTCCTGGTGCTGGGCATCGTGGCGATCGTCGCCTGGCTGTTCATCAAGCGTGGCGCCAAGCAGCTCGCGGTGCGCCGCCTGCTGATCCTCGCCTTCGCCGCATTCGCCGTGGTGACAGTGCTGTTCCCGGGAGCGCTCAGCCGGGTCGCGAATATCGTCGGGGTGGGCCGCGGCGCTGACCTGCTCCTCTATGCGACGGTGCTGGTGCTGCTGGGCTTCCTCGCTCTGCAGGAGGCCCGCACCAAGGCCGCGGAGAAGCGCACCACGCACCTGGCGCGCCGGCTCGCGCTGGACGAGGCTGAGCAGCCCTGGCAGTACCGCGAGCGCGAGCTCCGCACCCCCCGCTCGGAATGAACGGAGAAGAGCGCACCTACCTGCCTTTTCTCGACGTCACCCGGATCCTCGCCGTCCTCGGCGTCGTGGTGATCCATGTCGTCGGCGGAGGGGTCGGGGCCGGTGAGGCGGGCCTCGGGATCGTCGCGCTCGACATGGCGTTCAAGTGCGCCGTGCCGATCTTCTTCATGATGTCCGGGGCGCTGAGCCTCGACCCTCGAGCACATCGCCACGGCCCCGCAGAGTTCCTGCGCCGCCGGATGACACGCGTCGTCCCGGCGCTGGTCGTCTGGTCGGCCTTCTACCTGGTGGTGATCCGCGGGCTGGTGTCGGGGAGCCCGGTCGGCTCCTTCGCGGAGCTGGTCGACCTGATCATCACGGGCGAGACGTACACGCACCTGTACTTCCTCTTCGCGATCGCAGGCCTGTACCTCATCACCCCGTTGCTGGCGTCGTTCCTCGCGGACGATGAGGGTCGGCGAAGCTGGATCGTGGGGCTGTTCGCAGCGAGCTGGACCGTCCTGGTGACGGTCGCCGGGCAGGCGGGAGGACGCGGGTCGATCTCGATGGTCCCGGTCGCCGCCGGCAGCCTCACGTTCTTCCTGCTGTACACCGGGTACTTCGTGCTCGGCCGCGCAGTCCTGGTAAAACCGATCCCCCGCTGGGCGGGGGCCCTCGGCCTGGTGACGGTCCCTGGCTTCATCGCCCTGATCACCTGGCTGTTCGTCGCCAGTCGAGGAGCTGCCCCGACGTGGGTCGCGGTCCTCGCCCCCGTCTACGGGTCGCTGCCCGTCGTCGCCTACTCCGTCGTGCTGATGGCGTCCGTCTCCAGCCTGTGCGCTGGCTGGCGGGTCTCCGAACGCACCGAGCGGAGGCTCCGCACCCTCGGGAACGCGACCTTCGGCATCTTCCTGGTGCACTTCGCGGTGCTCGTCGTGCTGCGCGAGGTGTTCCCGGTGCTCGATGTCTACGATGTCGGCCCGATGGCTCTCACCTGGACGCTCACCGTGCTGCTCTCGACCGTCATCGCGCTGATCGGTCAGCGGACTCCGCTGTTGAGGCGGATCTTCTGATCCTCCGCCCGGCAGATACGCTGGCTTCGTCCCACCACTGCCCAGTGGTGGGGCCTCCAGGTCCGCGCCCCGAGTCCTACTCCAGGAGGAAGCCCGTGCTCTCCATTCGTCGTGGCTTCTCGGTCACCGGGGTCCTCCCCCTTCGCGCATGATCGATCTGCTCTGGTTCTCCTGGGCGGCCGCCTTCGCCCTGGTTCTCGCCTACCTGCCGGGCGTCGTCCTCGCTCGCGCGCTCGGCATCGCGTGGCGCGCCGCCGCAGCCGTCGCACCAGCGGTGACCGCCTGCGTCTTCGGCAGCGGCGCGATCGTCGTCGCATTGATCGGGATGCCGTGGAATCTGGTGTCCGCGCTCCTGATGACGGTGCTCGCCGGCCTCGTGCTCTGGGGACTGCGGCTCGCCATCGAACGATGGCTGCGCTCTGCACGAGCCCGTCACGGCCAGGGGTCGGACCTGCACACCGCACCGGCGGGCACCTCCCGTCCGCTGCTGGTTCGAGGGCCTGTCTCTCTGCTGGTCCTGGCCGCTGCGACGGCTCTCGCCGTGGTCCCGATCCTGGCCTCCTTCGGCTCACCGGGGCAGCCGCTGCAGAGATGGGATGCGCTGTTCCATCTCAGCGCGCTGCAATGGATCCGGGAGACCGGCTACGGCTCGACCCTGAGGTTCGCCTCACTCTCGACGACCGACGGCTCAGGCGGGGTCTACCCCGCGGCGTTCCATGACATCGCGGCACTGGTGCCGCTCGCCCCGACGCCCATCGTCCTGAACGCCGCGACCCTGATGCTCGCCCTGGTGCCCTGGGTCTACGGCATCATGTTCCTGACCCGTATGCTGTGGCCACGACTGAGCTGGGGACCGCTGGCTGCGGGCACGGCCGCCGCGATCGCCCCCGCGGTGCCGCTGAGCGAATGGATCCATCTCGCGGCCATCCCCAACCTCGTCGCCTCCGCCTTCCTGCCGGGCGTGCTCGGGGTGACCGTCGCCGGGTTCCGCGCCCTGCGCTTCCGTCTCTCCGGGCACCACGGAGAGACGGTGCTCCCGCTCGTGGTCGCGGTCGTCCTGGGCGCTGTGGGACTGGGCCTGATGCATCCGAACGTCTTCATCGCGCTGTGCCTGCTGATCACTGCTGCGGCCCTGGCCGGAGCCGTCGAGCAGCGCCGTCGACGCCCGCGCCTCGCACGCTTCAGCGCTGTGGTGGTCCTGCTCGGGCTGCTCCCGGTCCTCGTGATCGCCGTGCTCCCCGCCTCCGGGGTCGCCGGCGACTTCGTCGGGGGGCTGGTGATCTCCCCCCTCCGCGCGGTGGGCGAGATGTCTTCCGGACTGCTGACGGTGTGGGCGATGGCGACCGGGCCGCTGCTGTGGCTGCTCGGTTACCTGGGGGTCTGGGCACATCTGCGGCGAGGCAGCGCGGTGCTGCCGGTGGTGCTGCTGGTGCCGCTGGTGCTGTACATGGACGCCGCGATCGACTCCTCGCTGCGCCTCTCGGCGCTCTGGTACAGCGGTCAGGACCGCATCTCGATGCTGTTCACCCTGGTGGTGTGCCTGCTGGTGGTCCCGGGGCTGGCCCACCTCGACCGTCAAGTGCGCAGGATCGAACGACCTGCCCAGCAGTTCCTGAGGATCCTGGGCCTGGCCGCCTGCGTGCTGCTGGCCGCCTCGACCATCGGGCCGCGCCTGGAGTACGCCGGGCGGAACCTGGATCTGGATATGACCGGGAGAGCCCGCTACTTCGACGCCGAGGAGTACGCGATGCTCCAGGAGGTCGGGGCCATGATGGACACCGACAAGGTGCTGCTGGCCAGTCCCTTCTCCGGCGGCGCTCACCTCTACGGGATGACAGGCCAGACCGTGCGTTTTCCCGCGGCGGGGATGCGCCCCAGTTCGACGGATGAGCAGCGGATGGACGATGTGCTCGCCGCTCCCGAGGATCCAGCCGCCTGTGCGCGGCTCGAAGACGCGAACATCGGCTACGTGTACGCAGATCAGCGACCGTACAACGTGGGCGGCAGGTTCACCCGCCTGGACCAGGCGAGCCCGGCGCTGGGGACGGTGATCGGCCGCACCGACCACTCGATCATGATCGAGATCGACTGCGCGGCCGACTAGTCGTCTAGAAGACCAGTCGTTCGGAAAACCAGTCGTTCGGAAGACCAGTCGTTCGGAAGGCCAGTCGTTCGGAAAACCAGTCGTTCGGAAGGCCAGTCGTTCGGAAGACCAGTCGGTCAGAAGAGCGGCGCGAGCGCCGTGACCGCGCGGTCCCCGCTCGCGTCGAGGCTTGCGTCCTGCTCGGTCCAGCGACGCAGCAGTGCGGGATCCGGGCGGTCCTCGCCCGAGAGCGCGGCCCGCATCGCCGCGGCGACCGACTCCGCGTCGTAGGGGGTCGACCAGCCCAGGCCGTTCTCCTCGACCAGGCGGTTGCCGTAGCCGTCACCGGACTGGATCACCGGGATCCCGCAGGCCGTGGCAGCGAACATCTTGGTGGCGACCGCGAAGTCGTAGCCCTGGCCCGGGGTGACCGAGCTCAGGGAGGCGACGGAGCCTCGGATATAGGCGGAGATCTCCTGGGCGGGCAGGCGACGACGGAACTCGACCCCGTCGAGCCCTCGGTCCCGGGCCCGCTGCTCGAGCTCGTCCCGGTGCGCACCCTCGGAGAAGAACAGCATCCGCAGGCCAGGATGATCAGCCCGCACTCGCTCGTACGCGTCCAGGAAGATCCCTGCGCCGTGCCACTCGGACACGGTCCCGGTGTACACGAAGTACGGACCGGGCTCCTCCGCGCTCGGCCCCTCCGGCGTGAAGTCGTCGATGTTGATGCCGTTGCCGACGACTGCCACCGAAGCCCGCGGCCCGATCAGCTCGATGATCCGATCGTGGACGCCCTGCGAGGTGGCCAGCAGCACGCTCGCGCGGCGCCAGACCAGCTTCTCCATGACGCGGACCGCCTTCCGCACGATCCACGGGACACCCTCGACGGTGCCGGTCGCATCCGCCCACACATCGGCGGCGTAGTACGCATAGGGCACCCGTCGCAGCGCGGCTGCGGCCATCACGGCCAGTCCCGTGGTGGGAGGCGGCTCGGAGACGACGCCGGCGAGGTCACGCTGGGCCAGCAGACGGAAGAACAGCGGGATATCGAAGCTCAGGTAGGAGACGTACCCCTTGACATGCCCCTGGCGGTCCCGCTTGACGGGCCAGCGGGAGACCTCGGAGACCCGGTCAGGGATCTGCTTGAGCCCTGGCGCGGTGGTGGTCATCACGCGCACGGTGTGCCCTGCGCGCTCCATCGCCCGCACCAGCGCCTCGTTGCGGGATGCCGCGGGAGTCGGTTCAGGGGCGAACAGCCGGGTGGCGACGACGAACGTGCCTCGCTTCCGACGGGAGTGCTTCGCCACGCAGTGACCCTCCATCTTCCTCATAGCTTCGGGACCGATTCACGGTAGCACCGACCAGATTGCTGTTCGGCACCAGTCTCAGGCGTGATCGCGCAAGGCATCGATACCGCGGAGGGCCGCGTTGCCGTCGCCGTAGTGGGCGGGACGGTCCGCGGTGGGGCGGGAGCGCATCACGGAGGCGGTGAGGTCGGCAGGATCGAGGATGAGGCGGTTCCAGTCGTTCTCGAGGGTCTCGACCCACTCGGTCTCGGTGCGGATCGTCGAACCGGGGGTGCCCAGCAGATACGCCTCCTTCTGCAGGCCCCCGGAATCGGTGACCACGGCGCGTGCATGCTGGACGGCGTTGATGAGGTCGGGATAGGCAACGGGCTCGCCGACGTGGACCGCACCGCCGGCCAGCTGGATCCCGGCGTCCTTAGCCTTGGCGACCAGACGGGGGTGGGCGAACAGCGCCAGCGGGATCTCGAGCGCCTGCAATGCCTTGATGATCGCGCGGAGCTTCTCGGGGTCGTCGGTGTTGTCGGCGCGGTGGATGGTCGCGACGGCGTACTCGCCGGTGGGGTCGATCCCCTCGGGCAGGGCGACCGGAGCGCCCTTGACGGAGGCGGCGACCCGCAGGCACACATCGGTCATCACGTCGCCGGTGACCAGGGTCCGCTCGGCGAGGCCCTCGGCGGCGAGGTGCTGACGGGCGACCTCGGTGGGGGCGAGGAGGAGGTCTGCGGCGTGGTCGGTGAGCACGCGGTTGTGCTCCTCGGGCATGCGGCGGTTGAAGGACCGCAGCCCGGCTTCGAGATGGGCGACCTTGATGTGCATCTTCACGGCGGAGAGGGTCCCGGCGAGGGTGGAGTTGGTGTCGCCGTAGACGAGGGTCCAGTCGGGCTGGTGCTCCTCGAGGACCTCGTCCATCCCGCTCAGCATCGCGCCGGTCTGGCGACCGTGGGAACCGGAACCGACGGCGAGGTTCACATCCGGCGCGGGGATCCGCAGGTCCGCGAAGAAGACATCGCTCATCGCGGCGTCGTAGTGCTGTCCGGTGTGGACGATGACGTGCTCGACGTCGTCCCGCTGCGCGGCGGCATCCGCGACCGCGGCGAGCTTGACGAACTGCGGGCGTGCGCCCACGACGGACAGGATCTTCATACGGGCCTTCTCCTCCAGCGATCAATCGCGACTCCCGCAGTGTACGGACTCCGATGGCTCCCCAGCGCGGAACCTGTGCGAATCCCCGCCGCCCTGCCTAGCCGCATGTTCCCTGGCATGTGCTCCTATACTGAACCCCGTGCCTCGACCGTCTCTCCTCGTGATCAGCCTCTCCCCCATCCACCGCGATGCGCGGGTGCTTCGCCAGCTCTCGGTGGTCGCCGAGTTCGGAAACGTGACCACTGTCGGTTACGGACCAAAGCCCGAGGGTGCCGACGAGCATCTGCAAGTGCCCGACGGACTGAGCACGCTCCCCCAGACTCCGCTCGGCATCGCGAAGCTCGGCTTACGTCGGCTACGCGCCGCGGAGCTCGACGCCCCCGCCTCGCGGTGGGTGCTGCAGGCACTGTCAGGCCGTCGCTTCGACGTGGTCGTCGCAAATGAGGCGCGCATTCTCGCGCTCGCGGACCGCGTGGCGGACGGCGCCCCTATCTGGGCGGACATGCACGAATGGGCACCCGAGGAGCGGACACACATCCTGTCCTGGCGGTTGCTGGTTGCCCCGCTCATGGACCACCTCTGCCGCACCTATCTGCCACGCTGTGCAGCCATCACCACGGTCGGCGACAGAATCGGTGAGCTCTACCTCTCGCGCTATGGCGTCGAAGCTCGCACGATGCGAAACTCCTCTCCCTACCGCGACCTTCCTGTAGGTGACGTCACAGACGATGTAGTGCGCTTGGTGCATTCGGGCGCTGCCGTCCAGGGCCGAAACCTCGAACTCACCATCGACGTCGTCAGTGCTCTGCCGGAGCGCTTCTCCCTGGACCTCTATCTGGTTCCGGCCAACGACGGAGGGAAGTACCTCCGCAGCCTCACCGAGCGTGCACCGGTGGATGGCCGCGTCCGATTCCTGGATCCGGTTCCTCCGATGGCGCTGCCCGACACGCTAAACTCCTACGATCTCGGGGTTTTCTGGCTCCCGCCCGTCCACACGAACGGTCGCCTCACGCTTCCCAATAAGTACTTCGACTACGTGCAGGCCCGGCTCGGCATCGCCGTGGGCCCGTCGCCGGAGATGGCTGATCTCACCGAGCGTCATGCACTGGGAGTGGTGGCCGACGACTTCCGTCCGGAAACCATCACCGCTTCGCTGCGCGACGTCACGTCGGAAGAGATCCGCACCTGGAAGCAGCATGCGGACCATGCCGCTCACGAACTCTCCTTCGAATCCGACGCGCAGGTAGCCCGCGACATCCTCGGTGCTCTCCTCACGGCCTGACCGCACACCCGGCACTATCGCGGGAACCGTCAGTTCCCAGAGCTCGCGGCTCAGCCGCCGTGCGGCGTCGAGTCGTCCGTCTACGTCGGCGCTTCTCCGTCTTCGTCGGTCGTGCCGGTTACGGTAGTACCGCGCCACCTCTCGGTCCACCAGTTCTCCCGAGAGTCGATCTCTCCACACGCATCGATTCGCCAGAGCGTCGCGTCTCCGACCGAGGCGACCTCGGTGAATCCTGCGGACGTGTCGACATCGTAAAGTCCGGGTAACGTGGAATCCCGCAGGTCCCCTTCGTAGCGCACCGGGTCATCCTCGTAGTAATACATGATCCCGTAGTGCCGCAGGACGTCGCAGACTTGAGGATCTGATTGGATGTCTGCGAAGTGCTGGGCGAGATAGACCCCGTCTTCGTCCAAAGAGCGGATGGAGACTTGGGTGAAGACCGAGTCCACATCGCTGAGGGCGGGCGCGTAGCCGATTCCGGTGAGCGAGTCACCGAGCACCACCGCTCCCTCGGGAACCAGCCCATCAAGGCTTTCCAGCAATTCCAGCTCTGCCTCCGAGCCGATGATCGCCCGTTCGCCAACCGACGGTGCTGCGGGAGAATATGCCGCCTGCCATGACAGGAACGCCCCCAGGCCCAGATGCGCGACGAGGAACACCGCGACAGCCGCACGCACGGGGAGTCTGCCTCCGAGTCGTTGCAACGGACGTAGCCGCCCGGGCCACGTGACGACGGCCTCATCGTCCCCGTTCTCAGCCTCCGGTCCCTCCCACAGCATCGACAGCGCCATCGGGAGGAGCAGCGCGAGGAAGACGACCTGGATCGCGAACAGGCGGTAGACGTCGGAATACCAGATCCCCGACAGATTTGAGAGGAACGGGATCGGGAAGTACACCCCGAGGACCAGAAGCGTCTGCATCCCCCAGGCCGCGAGCACCCACCGGGAGCGGCGTGTGCGGGTAGCTGCCGCAATCCCCAGCAGTGTGACACTCCCATAGAACAGTGCTAGAAGAGTGAGCACGAAGGGGTTCGGTGTCGTCGGCCAGAGCACCAAGGTACTGGTCAGTCGGGCGAGAAAGCCACTCCACTCCCCGATCACGGGCCGTGAGAGCGACGCCTGAACCTGGGGATGGGAGAGGACACCCACGAGCACGATCGTGACGATCGCGGTCGAGAGTAGCGCCACCACCACGACACGCCATCGCGGCCAAACCCGCCACAGCCTGCGCACCAGTCGGACGGTCAGCACGACAACCCCGGGGGCGCAGACCCACAGCGGGGTGAAGATAAAGGTGGAGTGGGAGAGCACCATCCCCGCCGTTCCAGCGAGCAGGACGAGGACGCTCCCCACGTAGCGCACCCAGTTCCGTGACAGGCCTCCCCGCGCCAGATCGAAGACCGCTGCGGCACCCATCGCCAACACACCGGGGAAGAGTGCGAGGGCGAGCGCATTGGGCCAGAAGCCCTTGCCCACAGCCATAAAGTCCGGGAAGGCCACGAAACCGGCAGCGACCAACGGGGTCAATACGATCATCAGGCGACGTCGCGGGAAGACCTCTGCGCCGAGGCTGGCCATCCCGATGAGAAAGATCACCGGGGTGACGAGATAGCTGAGGACATGGGCTACCTCGACGACCGCTCCGGGCGCGGCGACGAGCGATGCCAGTGCGTGCCATACAGCGGGATACGTAACGTCTAGGACACGCAGCCCGTGGTTCCAGTTCATTCCCCCGAACATCGAGGCATTCCCAGTGTTCATCACGGCGTTGATGCCGTTGTAGTGGAACATCGGATCGGTGAGCGAACTAGGGAAGTACGGGTCCACGAGCAACAGCACCGGAACCCAGTGGAAGAGCACCGCGATCGCGACTGCGGCTGCAACCACCAGTCGTCGACGCACCGTCCACGACGAACCCGGCACCACGCCACCGAGGGCACGGCCCTCCTGACCGGACCTATGCAGGACCATCCGGTACGCCACGACGAGGAGCGCGGAGGCACCGATCACGGCGAGGAAAGACCAGATACCCCAGGCAACGTGCAGGAGGTCAAGGACAATGCCTCCTACCCCAATCAACCCGCAAGTAATGGCTGGCGCGAACCCCAGCGAGAGGTTCCACCGAACATCGGCGAGCCGGAGGATGAGCATCCCGGGCAGGTAGAGGAGCGCAAGCAGTGCCACTAGGAGCGGGGCGGTGCTCATCCAAGCCTGAAGATGCTCCATGCACTGCCCTCCCATGGTCGGGGCACCGAAGGACGGTGACCTAGAATCGAGCTATATCCAGGAGTCAGACTATGCGGTGCGCCGTTCTTCCCCGCACAGGATCTCCCACACCGCATCTACTGTTGCTACCCCGTTACCCTGGGCGTGGCCACCGCCACCGCACACCAGGCCGCGAGATGGAGTGGAGGTCCCACGATGTCCGATCCCGACTATTCCAGCGTCCTGCATCTCAGCGATCCGGCATTTACCGCGACGCTCCTGAGCCGTGCCGCCGACGAGACCGGGCGACACTGGCGTGTCCTTGCCCTCGCGATCGCTCCGCCCGGCAGCGGTCCAGCAGCGATCGCGGCGAAGGCCCTCCGCGGCCTGCGCTGGGAATCCCAGCTGGCCGTCGCACGCGCCCAGTCGCAGCGGGTCCATGTGCACAGCGTCCTGGCCCAGCGCCATGCCGGGTGGGCCTTCGGACGCCGATTCGCTCTGCACCTTCACGGGACGGACATCCGCACCAACCAGTATCTAGACCAACATCGCGATCTAGTGCGTGAGACTGTCCGCCGCGCTCAGACGGTCTTCTACTCCACCCCCGATCTGCGGGAACACGTGTCGCCGCTCCGGGATGACGCCCGTCTGGTGCCTGTGCCGGTACCGGTCCCCCTCGAATTCACACAGGTGCGGCCGACAAAAATTTCCGAGATGATCGGTTCCCGTGACTACATCTTCTTCCCCTCAAGGTGGGAGGAGGTCAAAGGCGGTCAGCGGCAGATCGAGGTAGCACGGGCGTTGTCACGTGCTCTCTCGGATGCGTCCTCACCAGTGCTCGTAGGCCTAGATTGGGGACCTCTCGCTCAGGAAGCCTCGGCCGCTGGCGTGCGCCTGGTACCGAAGATGCCCCATAGAGAGTTCCGGGCTGCAGTTGCCGGGGCTCGGCTCTGCGTCGGCCAGTTCGCCGGCATCCTCAGCGCCTCAGAGCTCGACGCTCTGGCAGCGGATGTCCCACTGGTGGCTCCTCTGAACCCCGGATGGTACGACGGAAGCCACTCCTCGCTCGTGACTCCACCGGTGATGGGAGGCGTTGACCTGGGGATGACAGGAGGTCCTGCGGATGTCGTCGACCTCGTCATCGAGGAGCTCAACGATCCTGCGCTGCGACTCACGGCCTCCTGGGTGGAGGAGCATCATTCACCGCAGGCAGCTCTGTCCGAGGTGCTCTCCGGATATCGCGAGACCGGCTGGTGATCTCGGTCAGGGAATCCGTCCGCTGAGTCGCATAGCCGCTTGCTCAGCCCGTGCCCTCCAGGTCAGCGCATGTCGTGAGCGTCGAGCGGCCTCTGCGTAACCCCGCAGGCGCTCGGGATCCGCCTGGAGTTCGATCAGCTCCGCCCGCAGGGCGTCAGCGGAATAGTCGACGACGGGCCCCACCCCGAGCCGTTCGCCGAGCTCCCCGGCATAGGTACCACGGCTCAACAGCACGGGCTTGCCGTGACCCACGTACTCAAAGAACTTCACGGGCGCGGCAAAGGTACGGTACTCCCCTGGCTCGACGAAGAGTACGCATGCAGATGCGGCATCATAAAGCGGTTCCAGCTCAGCTCCCGAGCCGTGCACGACACGGATTCGCGAGCCGAGGTACGCCTCATAGCGAGAACGGTTCTTGGCCCAATCCGCCGGGGGAACGCACATGGTGAGAGTAGTTTCCTCAGTCTCCGCAACAGCCTCGAGACACGCATCGAGCCCGTACTCGGCTCCGAGTCCTCCGACGTACAGCAGGTGCAGGCCGTCCGGCGTCGAGGAGTCGACGACCGTGGCTCCCGGAGGCAGCGCGCTGCTCGACGTATCCGAGATCGGGACGATCGGCGCCATCCGCTCGGATGGGAGGAAGAGGTGCACGCGGGCCAGCCGGAGTACGGCGAGGTCAAGGCGATATAGAAGGTTCATCACCGCCGCGCGCGGGGTGCGGACGTTGCGCAAGGAAGTCGAGAAACGCCAGTACACATCACGGTAGAACTCTCCGGCGGGGACATTGCGCCGACGTGCCCAACACAGGATCCTGGCGTCCAGCAGCGGTGCGAGGCCATCATGGACGCTGGTGGCCAGGAGGTTCGGCTGTGTGGAGTTCTCCGAATACAGGAGCTCCAGTTGCTGCCCAGAGCGCAGGCGACGGCGCGCGGCACGGAAGGCGACAGCACGCTGGCGGGGGGCACCGACGACGGGATGTACGCGATAGCCGACCTCCCGGAACGCCTCGAGCATGCGCAGGGGCCGTAGTCGACTCGCGCCCCTGGGTCGAGGGTCGATAGGGAATGGAGCGTGGAAGAGCATCTGCGGGCGGGCTTCTGCCGCAGCAGCCCGACGGTATGCGTCGACCTGGTGCGCCACGAAAGACTCGCTCGAGAAGATCCCGAGCGCCATCTTCCGGATGGCGTCTCTGAAGTCGGGCTCCGCCGCCCGGGCCTCTTGCGCCATGGCCGTTATCGCAGCGCTCAGGGCTTCGGAGTCGTCGGTGGGGACGACGACACCGCTGGTTGGGTCCACCCATGCGCGTCCCGCCCAGGTCGCCGTCGCAATCACTGAGAGTCCTGCGGCCCGTGCCTCGCCGAGAACCGTCCCACCGGCCTCGACCGCGCTGGCGAGCACAAGACAGTCACTGCTCGCCATCAGATCCGGGAGCCGGTCGCGGTCTACCCGTCCAAGCACCTCCACGCAGTCTTCGACCCCGAGCCGTGCCGCATGACCTCGCAGCTCCTCGGCGCGTTCCGCCGTCCCCCCGGCGATGAGCAGCCGCGCCTCGACGTGCGCCACTGCGTGAGCGAACGCCTCGATCGTCTCTTCAGGACGTTTGTTCCGCACGAGATTCGAGACGTGCAGGAAGGTATATGGCCCGGTGGCATCTCGGCGGTTGGACGAAGACCTGAAAAAGCTCTCGGGAACCGGCAACGGGATCACCTCCGGTCGGGCGACGTCATAGTGCTCGGCGATTGCTTCGGCAAAAGGCTCGCTCACGGTCATGACCACGGCTGCATCAGCCAGGGCATGGAGGAGGTGCGCTTGGCGGGTGGGGGAACGAACAGCGCTCAGGCTCGAGGGCCGATGCTCGGTGACGACGACTCCGCGTCCCCAGCGCACCGCGAGGTCCTGGGCGATGAGCAGGCCGGGCATCACGGAGTGCGCGTGAAGGACGTCTGGCAGCTCGGGCACCGCGGAGCGGTACGCCGATTCTGCGAGACGGCCCATCAGCTGCTGCTCGAAGCGCTGAAGCGGTCGTGGCAACGCGGGCATCGTCACGCGGATCACCTTGAGCTCGCCGTCGTGCTCGATCGTGGCCGCCGGTCCGCGCCAGCGGGCGAGCGGGACCAGCCGCGGCACCAGGAGCGCTACCTCATGACCGGCTCCTGCCACCATCTCGGCCTGCTCGCGGAAGAAGGACCCGTTCAGCGGCTCCTCCGCGCTCGGATACCAGGACGGGACGACGAGGACTCTCATGCACGAACTCCAGGTTTGGCTCGGTCGGGTACGGACTTCGGCGGTTGCTTGCTCAGGCCGCAGGCTCCGTCGGCTCGGGGTCGGAGCCACCTTCGGACTCAGCCGCGCCCGCCGCCCGTCTGCGATCGTATCCACGCGCTGCCAGCAGCGACATCGCCAGCATAATCATCAGCATGCCGGCCATCAGCAGCCCCAGCCAGAAGACGGTGTCCAGCAGCTGGAGCGGGGAGAAGTAGAGGAGGGACAACGGCGCGGCGCAGAACACGATCGAGAAGGCGAGCATCCACTGCTGGTTGTCGGTGACCACGAAGACAGTCGAGATCGGGGAGGTCACCAGCTGCATCGCGAGCCACGGGGTGAGCGCCCGGGCGAAGTCCCCGGCCATGTCCCACTGCTGACCGAAGACAAGGATGAACATCCACGGCGCCACCAGGTAGATCAGTCCGAACGGGACGATGGAGATCAACAACGAGCGGATGATGGTGAAGCGCACCAGCGGGAACATCTCTCCTGGCCGCACGCGGGCCAACTTCTGGAAGAACACTTGGGAGATGGCGCTGTTGATGAGCCCGATGGGCACCTGGAGGATTCTCCATGCCAGGTTGAACTGGCCCACCGCGCCCAGCGCTACGGTGCCGATCAGCAGCGTGATCCCGTTGATTCGCACCGAATCCACCAGAGCGTTGGGCATGTTCAGCAGCGGCATCTTCTTGTAGCGCTTGACCAGGTCCAATCCGCTAGTGGTCCCTTCCGGAATCGGTCGGAAGAGATCCCTGGCCCGTAGCCGCAGATTGACGAAGGCGTAGGCCTGGCCGATCAGGGTGCCGAAGATCAGTCCGGGAAGAGTGCGCAGCCCGATCAAGCCGAATCCGAGCTGTCCGCCGGCGGCACCGATCGCCTGCTGCACACGGTTCAACGAGATCGTCCGATAGTCGGTCTTGCGGTTGAACCAGAACTGCATCATCGTGGCCTGCGCGACGAAGAAGACCGTGAACCCGCCCACCACCAGCCATGAGGCCAGCGCGGGGTCCCCATACTGGGCGATAATGAGATCCCTCAGGACCAGAGCTGCGAGAGTGAACAGGCTCGCGACGACCAGATTGCTGTACGTGGCGATGCGTGCGATCCGGCGGGCCTCGTCATCGTCCTCGGGGAGCATGATCGTCATATCCAGTCGGAGCGATGCGACGGTGGTGGCGATCGCTGTCAGCGAGCCGAAGATCGCGAACTGGCCGAAGGCCTCAGGCGTGAACAGGCGGGCGGTGATCACCGAGACGCCCATCACGACGATCTGCGCCACGGCAGTGCCCGTCAGGAGCACCAGCACATGGCGCAGTGTGGGGTACTTCGTGACCAGCTTCTGAACACGATCGCGGATCCCGGAGGACGACATCAACTCCGGACCACCTCACGATCGGTATGAGTACGATGAACTCGCGGGTCACGCGGACTCGCGTCCCGGCGCGCCGCCTACGAGGAGCCCATGCTGACCGTCGTCCCGCATCTTAGTACACAGTGGACCGCAGTCGATCGAGGGCAGTTCCTGCGCAGACTCCCTGGAGCCTCGACCCCTATAAGCCTCTCCCCTGACGCACTTCGGCGCAGCGGCGAACTGTTCGCTGCGGTGTTGATCACCAACGACGAGATCGTCCTCATGACAGATCATCTGCGCTCCTGGCCGATCTTCTGGGCAATCCGTGCCGATGAAGTGCATGTCGGTGATGACGCCTACACCGTCGCGGAGGCTGTCGGCGGCCGGGTTCTGGAGGCCGGTGCTGCGGCTGAGTTCCTTCACACCGGCTTCGTGCTCGGGGCCCGCTCGCTCCTGCAAGGCGTCTTCCAGGTCCCGTCCGGCACCTCCGTACGCATTGATCGTCGCACCGGCGCCGTGGACCAACAGCTTGAGCGTCGGCTAGGTCTGCGGGAGCCCGAGCACCAGGAGATTAGCACCTTCACCTCGGCATTCTCCACCGCTCTGGATACTGCAATGGCCCGCCTCTACAAGCGTGCTGACGGGCGCGTGATCGCACTTCCGCTGTCTGCCGGACTCGATTCCCGGTTGCTGGCGGCGCTGCTCGCCCGGGATGGCTACCCGAATGTGCTCACCTTCACCTACGGCCTCCCCAAGAATGCGGAGGCGCAGGCTTCCGCGAAGATCGCCGAGAGCCTGGGCCTCCCCTGGCGTCAGGTGTCGCACACCCCGGAGCAGTTGCGAAGCGCCTGGACCGACACCTCCACCGAGCCCTTCCTGCGGGAGGCGTCAGGCGGGGCGTCACTCCCCCACATCCAGGACTGGTACGCGATACGAGCGCTCACCGCGGACGGCACACTGCCGCCGGGGAGCATCGTGATCCCCGGCCACACCGTGGTCAGCTCCGCGAAGGATGAGCCGCTGCGCCATGGTCGCGTGTTGACCCCGGCAGCGATCGTCGACTCTCTCCGTCCTTGGCATTTCGCGCTCCGGTCCCGGTCACGGCGCGCTGTGAGGCTCCCCTCGGTGGTCCATGAGCTGCAGGCCTTCTTCACGGAGGTCAACCTGGACGGGGACCGTCGCGCCACGATGGATGCAGTGCGCTGGTTCTGGCAGCGCGAGCGGCAGGCGAAGTACATCTTGAACTCGGTGCGAGGCTACGAGCATGCGGGCCTCGAGTGGGCGTTGCCGATGCACGAGCTTTCTGTGTGGGAGGTGTACGAAGCGGCGCCCGATGCCGCTATCGCCTCGCGCGAGTGGTACCGGGCGATGACGGAGAAGATCTACGCGTCCGTCAGCGGTGAGCCTGCACCCACAGTCGCACCACGCTTCACGGAGCGTTCCCTCCCCCGACGCATTGCGGTCGCGGCTGCAAAGAGCACGGGACTGCCGCAGCTGCGCTCCCGCGTACGCACGGTGCGGGCGGTGGTCGATCATCCCTTGGGGTTCGACGCGCTGATCACCGGCGCGTCCCGGCGCGACGTCGCAGTGCGGACCGCAATGGGGATGACACCCGTGGGGGAATTCGCCGAGCAGTTCCTAGATGATGAGTGGGTGCCGGGCAGCTCCCTGTTCACCTCTCACGGAAGCTGACGGCGTTCGCCACCGCCGGAGCGGTGGCGAACGCCGTCAGAGCGTCGGGTGGATCAGTTGAGTGTGACCACTCGACCGTTCTCCGCGCTCTCGAGCACGGCTTCGACGGTGCGGACGGTGTGCAGGCCCTCGCGCATGGTGACGATGTTCGAGGGGTCCCCGTTGATCGCGTCGCGGAAGGCCCGGTGCTCGGTCGCGAGCGGCTCGTGACGCTGCAGCGCGTAGGTGATCGAGTCACCCTCGCTGACACCCCGGAACGACGCCATCGACTCCCACAGGTTCGTCGCCGCATCAGCATTCGCGTGGAAGGTGAGATCCGCGTTCAGGGTGTCGCCCACCAGAGCGCCCTTCTCCCCCGTGACCACCGTGACCCGCTCCTTGAACGGCGTCAGCCAGTTCACCAGATGATTGGTGATCGTGCCATCCTCCAACCGGCCCGCGACGGAGACCATGTCCTCGTCCTCCCGGCCGGAGCGACGGGTCGACGTCGCCGCGACCGAGGCATAGGGCGACTGCGCGACCCACGCCGTCAGATCCAGATCATGCGTGGCGAGGTCCTTCACGACCCCGACATCCGCGATCCGGGCCGGGAATCCGCCCTGCCGACGAGTGACGATCTGGTAGATCTCCCCCAGCTGGCCCTCGGCGATCCGGCGACGCATCTCCTGCAGCGCAGGGTTGTACCGCTCGATATACCCCACCGCCCCGACCAGGCCAGCCTTCTCGAACGCGGCGGTGATCTCCTCCGCCTCCCCGATGTCAAAGGCCAGCGGCTTCTCCACCAGGGTGTGCACCCCGGCCTCCGCCAGCGCGATCGCGACATCACGATGGAACTGCGTCGGCACCGCGACCACCGCATAGTCGATCCCCGCCGCGATCAGCGCCTCCACATCCGGGAGCACCTCCAGCCCAGGAGCCGCACCATGGGGATCGCCGTGGGCATCCGCCGCTGCAACCAGCTCCACGCCCTCCAGCGCGCGAAGGTTCCGCGCGTGATGGCGCCCCATCATCCCCAGCCCGATCAGCCCGGCTCGCAGCGTCTTCTTCCTGCCCAGCATGCTCATGCCCCCGCCTTCGCCACAGTGTTCACAGCCGCCACGATCCGCTCCCGATCCAGCTCCGAGATGCTCGGATGCACCGGCAACGACAGCACCTCCTCCGCCAACATCTCCGTCACCGGCAGATCGACCTCAGTCTTGAACGTCTCCAGGCGATGCACCGGGGTCGGGTAGTACACCCCGCAGCCCACCTTGTGCTCCTCCCGCAGAGCAGCCGCGAAGGCATCCCGCTCCGCCGCCGTCGCGCCCTCGATCCGGATCGTGTACTGGTGATACACATGCGTCGCACCCTCACGCACCACCGGCGTCACCACACCGGTCAGATTCGCATCGAAGAACCGTGCGTTCTCCTGCCGCGTCGCCGTCCACGCCGGGAGCTTGCCCAGCTGGACCCGCCCGATGGCCGCATGGATATCCGTCATCCGGTTGTTGAACCCGGCGACCTCGTTCGCGTACTGCTTCTCCATCCCCTGGTTGCGCAGCAGCCTCACCTGACGCGCGATCTCCGGCGTGGCGCAGGAGACCATCCCACCCTCCCCCGAGGTCATGTTCTTCGTGGGATACAGCGAGTACATCCCACCCTGCCCGAAGGTGCCCACCTGGGCACCCTGCCAGGTCGCGCCATGGGCCTGCGCCGCATCCTCGAACACCCACAGACCATGCTTCGCCGCGATCGCCAGGATCTGGTCCATCGGCGCGGGATGCCCATACAGGTGCACCGGCTGGATCCCGACCGTCCGCTCCGTGACCGCCGCCTCGATCGCCGCGGGATCCACCGTGAACGTCTCCGGATCCACATCCACGAACACCGGGACACCGCCCGACACAGCCACCGTGTTCGCCGTCGCCGCGAAGGTGAACGACGGCACGATCACCTCATCACCGGGCTTCAGGCCCAGCGCCAGCATCCCCAGATGCTGACCCGAGGTGCCCGAGTTCACCGCCACCACCTCACGGCCACCCGCCAGCGCGGCGGAGAACTCCTGCTCGAACGCCGCGACCTCCGGTCCCTGCGCCACCATGCCCGAGGCCAGCACGCGATCCACTGCGTCCCGCTCCTCCTGGCCGATGATCGGCTTCGCCGGCGGGATCATCGTGAGTTCGCTGTTCATGCGGGGAGTCCATCCTGTCCATCGGGGTCGGTGAGGGTGGCCGGGCGCGGCGCGTCGGCCAAGGGTGAGGAGGCGAGCAGCAGCCCGCCGGTGGAGTCATCGTGGATGTACCACTCGCCCGTGGTGGGGCATATCCAGGCATCGGTCCCGTCGGAGGAAGGGATCAGCTTCTCGCCGGAGCGGCCCACCCAGCCGAGGCGCCGGGCCGGAACGCCCGCCACCAGCGCGTGCGGGGGGACGTCCTTGACCACGGTGGCGCCCGCGGCGACCATCGCCCAGGCACCGATGGTCACCGGAGCCACGCAGACGGCGCGGGCTCCGATCGAGGCGCCGGTCTCGCAGGTCACGCCGACGGGCTCCCAGTCGGAGGCGGACTTCGGGGTGAGATCCGGGTTGACCGCTCGCGGGAAGTGGTCGTTGGTGAACACTGCGGCGGGGCCGACGAAGACGCCGTCGGCGAGCTTCGCGGGCTCGTACACCAGCGCATAGTTCTGGACCTTGCAGCCGTTGCCCATCTGCACCCCGGAGCCGATGTAGGCACCGCGGCCGATCACGCAGTCCGTCCCGAGCCGGGCGCCCTCGCGCACCTGGGCAAGATGCCAGACGGAGCTGCCGTCGCCGATGGTCGCGTCGTCCGAGATGTCGGCCCCCGGGGCGACCCGGTAGGCAGGGGTATCGCTCATGGAGCCGACGATACCGCGAGCACTGGCCGATGATCGGGAGGAACGCCCTGCGATGCAGCGTGATGGGAGAACGTGCACACGATCCTCACCGCGTTCTCACCTGGCGGGCTGAGTCACCGCGAGGCGCGCAGCTTCTCCCCCTTGGCGAGCGCGACCTCTCGCAGCTCCGCCTGGAAGGCGATCATCCGCTCCCGGAGGCGCTCCGCTTCCTGATCAGCGCCGGCGGCGAGGATCCGGGCCGCGAGCAGTCCGGCGTTGCGCGCTCCGCCGATGGAGACGGTCGCGACCGGCACCCCGGCGGGCATCTGCACGATCGACAGCAGGGAGTCCATGCCGTCGAGATGCTTCAGCGGCACTGGCACCCCGATCACGGGCAGGGGGGTGAGGGAGGCGAGCATGCCGGGCAGGTGGGCGGCGCCGCCTGCTCCGGCGATCACCACCCGCAGCCCGCGCTCGGCGGCGCTGCGGCCCCAGGTGACCATGTCCTCGGGCATCCGGTGGGCGGAGATCACCTCGACGGTGGCTCCGATCTCGAACTCGGCGAGCGCCTCCTCCGCGGCTTTCATCACCGGGTAGTCGGAGTCGGAGCCCATCACGATGCCGACCAGCGGGCGGAGGGTGTTCTCGGTCATCGGGTCTCTCCTGAGGTCTCGACAGTGAGGGGCGCGCCGGTGGCGGGCACTGCGGTGGCGGGCGCGCCTGTGGCAGGCGCTGCGGTGACGGGCGCGGGCCCGTCGATGATCAGTCGTTCGGCCCGGTGGGCGCGCTCGAGCAGCTCGTCCGCGTCCGTGCCGGTGAGGGTGACGTGCCCGATCTTGCGACCGGGTCGCACGGACTTGCCGTAGAGGTGGATCTTCAGCTCCGGATCGGCGGCGAGCGCGGCGTGTGCGCCGGGGGCGAGGTCCTCGGCAGCACCGGCGAGCAGGTTCACCATCACCGAGACCGGTGCGACCGGGGTGGTGGCGCCGAGGGGCAGATCGGCGACCGCTCGCAGGTGCTGCTCGAACTGGCCGGTGATGGCACCGTCCATGGACCAGTGGCCGGTGTTGTGGGGACGCATGGCGAGTTCGTTGACCAGCACCTGCCCGTCGGACGTCTCGAACAGCTCGACAGCGAGCATGCCGGTGACCTGGAGATCTTCCGCGATGGCGAGCGCGAGGGCCTGGATCCGCTGCTGGCCGGCCGCGTCGAGGCCGGGCGCGGGCGCGACCACCTCGTAGCAGACACCGTCCTTCTGCACCGACTGGACCACGGGGTAGGCCACGGCCTCTCCTCCGGGGCGCCGTGCGACCTGGGCGGAGAGCTCGCGGGTGAAGGGCACCAGCACCTCGGCGAGCAGCTCGCCGTGCTCGGCGAGCCAGTCCTGGGCCTGGTCGGCGCTCTCGATGATCCGCACGCCATGGGCGTCGTAGCCGCCGCGGGGGGTCTTGATCACGATCCGGCCATCGCTCTCGGCGAGCGCGTTCTCCAGGTCCGCCACGGAGCTGATCCGCCACCAGCGCGGGCAGGGGTGGCCCAGCGCGGTGAGACGCTCGCGCATCACCAGCTTGTCCTGGGCGTGGACGAGAGCCGCGGGGCCGGGCCGGACCGCGGCGAGCCCGGCACCCTCGATGCGTTCGAGGATCTGTGTGGGCACGTGCTCGTGGTCGAAGGTGATCACGTCGACCTCGGCGGCCAGGTCACTGACCGCCTGCTCGTCGTCATGCCGACCGATCCGGACCTCGGCGGCGACGGCCGCAGCGCTCTCCGCAGGGTCAGTGGCCAGCACCGGCGTGGTGAGGCCCAGCTCGATCGCGGGGCCGATCATCATCCGGGCCAGCTGCCCGGCGCCGATGAGGCCGACGCTGCGGGCACCCGTCGGGCTCTCGGGGGTGGCCGCGGCATCGGGGGCGGCTGCCGTAGTGGGAGCAGTGGTCTGCTCTGGGCGGGGCGGGGTGATCGGCACGGCGGCCAGTGTACGAGGTCAGCTGCGTGAGCGCGGGCGGCGCCGGACCACGGACCCCTGGGGGAGGGAATCGAGGTCGTCCCCACCGGAGCGCTGCCGCTGTGCGGCGCTGGGCGTCATGTCGGCGCGGACCCCGCGGGCGGCCTTCGCGAGCCGTCCGCCGCGATGCTCGCGAGGGGCTCTCGCGCCCCGGCCGCTGCGCTTCTCCTCGACGTCGTCCTCGCCGCCATCGTCACCGGGTGCGGAGATCAGGAACACGCCGAAGGTGGTGGGGCTCTCGGTGAGCAGCTCGAGGCGCCCGCCGTCGTCCTCGACCAGGGTGCGTGCGAGCGCGAGCCCCACGCCGGTGCCGCTCGAGCTCCGCCCGGAGACGGCGCGCTCGAAGATCCGGGCGCCGAGCTCGGGATCGATGCCACCACCCTCGTCGGAGACCTCGACCACGGTCGAGTGATCGTTGCGGCGCACCTTCACGGTGGTGCGCCCGGCGCCGTGGGCGAGTGCGTTCTCCACCAGGGTGGCGATCACCTGGGTGAGCGGACCGGTCGATCCCCAGACTGCGGCGCTGCGCGGGACCTGCACCCGCAGCTCCCGGTGGGCACGCCGGTACGCCGGGGACCACTCCTCGCTCTGCTGGGTGAGCACGTTGCGCAGCTCGACCACGCCGGGGGTGCGGCGTTGGGAGGAGCGCGGGGCGTTGATGAGGTCGTGCACCACCTCGGTGAGGCGGTCGATCTGCTCGAGGGAGATGCGGGCCTCCTCGCGCACCCACTCCTCGGAGCTGGTCGCGAGGATCTCGTCCAGGCGCATCGACAGCGCGGTCAGCGGGGTGCGCAGCTGATGGGAGGCGTCGGAGGCCAGCCGGCTCTCCGCCTCGAGGCGTTCGTTGAGCATCGCGCCGGAGCGGGCGAGCTCCTCGGCGACGTCGTCGATCTCGGCGATCCCGGAGGCGTGCCAGGGGCCGCGGGAGCGACCGGAGCCCATCTCTTCGGCGCGCTGGCTCAGCCGGGCCAGCGGCATCGAGATCCGTTGCGCCTGCCACAGCGCCACGGAGACGCCGATGGAGAGCGCTGCGAGTCCGGCGACGGTGATCAGCACCCAGGCGCTGGCGGTGTGCGCGCGCACGTCGGACTCCGGGATGTACACGGCGACCGACTGTCCGGAGGCGCCGTTGGTGGTGACCCTCTTCGACTTGCCCTCCGGGGGGTCACCGGCGGTGTAGGTGGTGCCGTCGTGGGTCACCGTGATCGCGATGTTGAGGTCCGTCTGCGCGTCGACATGGCGCTGGAGCAGCGCATCGTCGATCTCGAGGCCCTCCTGGAGCCGTGCCTCGGTGTCGATGCGCACGAGGTCGACGATCTGGTTAGCCTGGTTGGTGAGGCTCTGCCGTGCCAGCGTCAGCCACGAGTAACCCAGCGGGATGCCGAGCATGAGCACGGCCAGGAGCACGGTGATGATGGTGGCCTGCAGCACTCGCTGCCGCACCGGTCAGCTCTCCGCGCCGGTCTCGAAGCGGAAGCCCACTCCCCTCACCGTGGTGATCCGGCGGGGATCGGTGGCGTCGTCGCCGAGCTTGCGACGCAGCCAGGAGACGTGCATGTCCAGAGTCTTGGTGGAGCCCCACCATTCGGCGCCCCACACCTCGCGCATCAGATCGTCGCGGGTGACGACGCTGCCGGACTCCCGCACCAGCACGGTCAGCAGGTCGTACTCCTTGGCGGAGAGGCTCAGCTCCTCGCCGTCGGCGTAGGCGCGGCGGGCGGAGACATCGAGCATCACCCCGTTGACATCGAAGCTGTCACCGGAGTCCTCCATCGCCTGGGAGCGCCGCATGAGGGCCCGGATACGGGCCTGGAGCTCGCCGAGGCGGAAGGGTTTGGTGACGTAGTCGTCGGCGCCGGCGTCGAGGCCCACCACCGCGTCGACCTCGTCGGCGCGGGCGGTGAGGATCAGGATCGGAGACTCGAGCCCGCCCTTCCGCAGTCGACGGGCGACCTCGAGACCGTCGAGGTCCGGCAGCCCGAGATCGAGGATGACCAGGTCGATCGGCTCGGGTCCCGCCGCGATCGCGAGCGCGTCCATCCCCCGTGATGCGCGGGTCACGGTGTAGCCCTCCCGGTCCAGTGCGCGGGAGAGTGGTTCGGCGATGGCCGAGTCGTCCTCGACGAGTAGCAGTCGTGTCACGCGTTCCATCCTACGACGATGCCGGCAGGGGCCGCCCGACCCGGGGTGCGGGCCGGGCGCCTGGCCATCATCCCAGCTCCCCTCACAGCGCTGTCGCGAGCACGGCGGGCCCGGGTTCCCGCGCCGACCAGGGGCGGCGGCTCACAGGCCCATGTCCAAGGGCGTCGAGCGGTCGCGTCGCATCTCCTGGACGTGCACGTTGCCGATCCCGTGGAGCTCGACCTCTTCACCGTCGGAGAGCGCGAACCCGCCGGGCAGTGCCTGGCTCACCGCCGCGGCGGTGTCCGCATCGACCAGCACGGATCCCGGCCGCGCCACGGACTCCATGCGTGCGGCGAGGTTGACGGTGGGGCCGAACACGTCCCCGTATCGGGAGAACATCGATCCCCAGGCCAGTCCCACCCGCACCGGCGGAAGGTCGGGCGAGGCGGTGATGGTCTCGGCGAGGCTGACTGCGATCTGGGCGCCGTCCTCGGGCGTGTCGGCGAGGAACATGATCTCGTCGCCCACCGTCTTGACCACCCTGCCACCGCCTACAGAGATGAGGTCCCGGCTCACCGACTCGAAGCGGCCGACCATGTCGGCCAGCTCGGCACCGGGCAGATCCTGGGCGAGGCGGGTGAACTGGACCAGGTCCGCGAAGCCGATGGCTCGGTGGAGCGGGAACAGCTCATCGGTGTCGCGGTGCAGGACCTCGCTGCCGGCACGGGCCGCATAGGCGGCGAGCTGCCGCCGGAAGGTGAACATCACCTGAGATTCGAAGACTTCCAGCAGCTCCGGGATCGAGTCGAGCATCTGCTGACGGGCCTGGGCGTCGTCGAGGCCGTCGGCATACTTCGCCTCGTCCACGAGGGCCTCGGTGATCCACATCGCCAGTCGGCCCATGTGGAAGCCCAGTCCGCGGGAGATGCTCGCGAAGGCTCTCTCCGTGATCACCCCCTCCTCGACGATCGCGGCGAGATCACCGATCGCGTAGGCGTCCTCCTCGGTGAAGACGACGGTGTCCTCGTCCACCGGGGTGAAGCCCAGCGAGCGCCAGTACACGGAGGTGAGGCGTTCGGGGATGTCCTGCTGATCGGCGAGATCCCGGCGCGAGTACTTGCGCGGGCCCTGCAGCAGCACCTTCTCGAGGGCGCCGACGCTGCGGCGCACAGCGGCGAAGCGCTTGTTGAGGTCGAGGATCTCCCGATCATCCAGCGAGGCCTGTCCCGAGCCGGACTCCGAGAGGTCCGGCAGCTCCGCAGTCTCCACCGGGACGCTCTCCACGGGGATGTCCTCCAGAGGGATCTTCTCGACCGGCATGTTCTCGACAGGCATGTTCTCCACGGGGGCGCTCTCCACAGGCTGGTTCTCCACGGGCTGGTTCTCCACCGGGATGGCTCCTTGCGGCACCGACGAAGGCTCACGGGGAGCGGCGCTCCGCTCCTGTCCCGCGATGCGCTTCAGGTCTTCCATCCCTCCGGTCACGTGACGTGCTCCTCCTGCTCGATGTCCTTCAAGTTCTGACTGTGGTCACGGGGACTGCCCGGGCCTCAGATGCCTCACATCACCGACATCCACGGCCACCTGCCCGACGCCTTTGCGATCGACGACCAGCCTGCCGGAGCCGTCCACCTTCGTGGCGAGGCCGTGCCAGGAGCTCGATCGATCTCCCCCTGTGTCAAGATCCCCCAACGGATCGATGCGCACATGACGCCCCAATGTGAGGCACGTCATAGTGTAGCGGTCGTGGGTCCCTGAGCGGACGCCGTCTCCCCCTGTGGACTCGAGGCGAGCGAGCTCCTGAGCGAGCGCCGTCACCAGCGATCTCTCGAGCCGCTCCCGCAGCTCCTCATCATGCAGGCCATCCGGCAGGTCTTCCGGCAGGTCTTCCGGCAGGACAGTGCTGCCTGACACCCTCGTCGGGCGCAGACCGCCCGCTCCCCGCAGCCAGGCCGCGCCGGGCACGACGGTGCCGTCCTGCTGACGCACCGGCCCGCGCAGGTTCAGACCGATGCCGACCAGCACCGATTGCGCCCCGCGCCCTTCGACCAGGATCCCCCCGAGCTTCCGACCATCCGCCGTGTGCAGGTCATTGGGCCACTTGAGGCCGATCTCCTCAGTCGCCCGCAGGCCGAGCACCTCGCTGAGGGCGGAGACCGCGGCCAGCCCGGCTGCCAGTGGGAACCACCCGCGGGCGGCGGGTGCCAGGTCGCTGCGGTGGGCGTAGGTGAGGGACAGGCTGGACCCCTCGGGGCTCGCGAAGGCTCGGCCGAGACGCCCCCGGCCGGCCGTCTGCCGGCGGGCGGTGAGCGCGAAGGGCGGCGCCAGCCCCTCGGTCAGGCGGCGCGCCGCCTCGTCCTGGGTCGAGGTGACCGTGCCCTCCCGCAGGATGGCGGGCTGCGCCTCTGCGGGCGGCCGCGCGGCTGCGGGCGGCTGCGCGACTGCGGGCGTTTGCGCAGCGGGCGTTTGCGTAGCTGCGGCGGGCTCCGCGCCTGCAGGGGGCTGCGCGGCTGCGGGGGGCTGCGCGGCTGCCGGGGTCTGCGCTGCCGCCGGGTCTCGCGACCCGGAGCTGCCGGGCCCCGCTGCGCCGGCTGTGCTCGTCATACCGCTCCTCGTCGTGCCGCTCATCCTGCCCCCTGGTGTGCACCTCGCTGATCTCCGAGCCGCCGCGCACGCAGGTGCCGTCTGCAGGCGTGAGCGACCGCCGTCGGACCTCCGTAGCGTAGTATCCCGATGTCCATCCGCCGGATCACTACGCGGCCTTGCAGGCCGCAGCAGGAGGCTCCGTGACCGACGCTCCGCGGCCGCTCACCACCGCCCAGCGACTCGAGGACCTGCGCGAGCGTGACGCCGCTGCGGTCTCCGCCGCCGATGAGCTCGCGGTCCAGAAGCAGCATGCCCGGGGCAAGAAGACCGCCCGGGAACGGATCTCAGACCTGCTGGATGACGGCTCCTTCGTGGAGACTGACCGCTTCGTGCGCCATCAGGCCCGCAGCTTCGGGATCGATGCCAAGCGACCTGCCGGGGACGGCATCGTCACGGGCTACGGCACGATCGATGGCCGCCAGGTGTGCGTGTACTCACAGGACTTCACCGTCTTCGGTGGCTCCCTCGGCGAGGCCCATGGTCGCAAGATCCAGAAGATCCAGGACCTCGCGCTGAGCACCGGCGTGCCGATCATCGGCATCCTCGACGGCGGCGGCGCCCGCATCCAGGAGGGTGTGGCCTCGCTCGCGATGTTCGCCGGGATCTTCAAGCGCAACACCCGCGCCTCCGGAGTGATCCCTCAGATCTCGCTGATCATGGGCCCGGCCGCCGGCGGCGCCGTGTACTCCCCGGCGCTGACGGACATCATCGTGATGGTCGAGAAGACCTCCCACATGTTCATCACCGGCCCCGACGTGATCCGCACGGTCACCGGGGAGGACGTCGGCTTCGAGGAGCTCGGCGGCGCGCGCACCCACTCCTCCCGCTCGGGAGTCGCCCACTACATGGCGCCCGACGAGGCCGAGGCCATCGAGTACGTCAAGGACCTGCTCAGCTACCTCCCGGCCAACACACTGAGCCCCGCTCCCTCCTTCCCGGTGCGCTTCGAGCAGGACCACACCCCGGCGGACACCGCCCTGGACGCCCTGGTGCCGGATTCGCCGAACCAGCCGTACGACATGCTCACGGTGCTGCGGGCAGTGCTCGACGACGAGGAGTTCCTCGAGGTCCAGCCGCTGTTCGCTCGCAACATCCTGGTGGGCTTCGGCCGCGTCGAGGGACACAGCGTGGGCATCATCGCCAACCAGCCCTCGCACCTGGCAGGCACCCTGGACATCGACGCCTCCGAGAAGGCGGCGCGCTTCGTGCGGCTGTGCGATGCGAACAACATCCCGGTGCTGACCTTCGTGGACGTGCCCGGGTTCCTCCCCGGCACCGATCAGGAGTACGGCGGGATCATCCGCCGCGGCGCGAAGCTGCTGTACGCCTATGCCGAGGCGACGGTCCCGCTGATCACCGTGATCACCCGCAAGGCCTACGGCGGCGCGTACATCGTGATGGGTTCGAAGGAGCTCGGCGCGGACATCAACCTCGCCTGGCCCACCGCACAGATCGCTGTGATGGGCTCCCAGGGCGCGGTGAACATCCTCCACCGGGGCGATCTGCGCCAGGTGGCCGAGCAGGGCGGGGACGTCGAGTCCGAGCGTAAGCGCTTCGAGGCCGAGTACGACGAGCAGTTCGCCAACCCGTACACCGCCGCCGAGCGCGGCTGGATCGACGGCGTGATCCGTCCCGCCGACACCCGGCTGGAGGTGGCCCGGGCGCTGCGCGCGCTGCGCACCAAGCGGGACACCCTGCCCACCAAGAAGCACGGGAACATCCCGCTGTGACAGCCCCGCAGACCACGACGGACCCTGCCGGCAACCAGCAGGGAGGCCCCACCGGCACCAGCCCGGTGCGTCCCTCGGATGTCCGACTCGTGCAGGGATACCTACGCGACGACGAGCTCGCCGCGATCGCGGTGGTGATCTCCGCAATGAGCGTCACCAGCCGCCTGGAGGCTGAGGAGCGCACCCTCGCCGAAGGCCAGGGCGCGGGCGCCGGCGCGTGGGCCGACCCCGTGCACGGCCATCCCCGTGCCCACGGTCTGAGGGGTCTGCCCTCCCCCGCAGCCTGGCAGTTCTCGGATCGCTGAACCGGCTGAACCGGTCGCGCTCCGCACTAGACTGCGGCGCATGCCTGAGCCTGCTTCCGCCGCCCCCGTGCGCACTGCCTCCGCCCTGGACCGACTGGCCGACGAGTACGTCGAGCTGAGCGCCCGTCTGGACCCTTTCCTCGCCACCTCGCTCGGCATCTCCGGGTACGACACCGAGGTCACCGACTACTCCCCGGCCGCTGTCGATGAGCGCACGGAGGCCGCGCGGACCCTGTTATCGCGAGTCGCGGAGATCCCCGACCAGGACGCGGTGGACACCGTCACCCGCGCCGCACTCAACGAGCGGCTGGGCCTCGAGATCGAGCGCGCCGAGCAGCGGCTGGACATCTCGGCCGTCAACAACCTCGCCTCCCCGCTGCAGTCCCGCGATGTGCTCGATCAGATGCCCACCGAGACTGCCGCCGACTGGCATGACATCGCCCAGCGCATGCAGGCGATGCCGCACACGCTGAGCACCTGGGTCCAGTCGCTGCAGGAGGCCGCGAGCCACGGCGTCGTCTCCTCCCGCCGCCAGCTCCTGCTCGGAGCGGAGCAGGCGCGCGGCTACGCCGCCGAGGACGGCTTCTTCGCCGGCTTCGCCCGGGATGCCGTGGGCGACGACACCCAGCGCGCACGGGTCGCGGAGGCGGCGGGCACCGCCGCCCGCGGCTATCTCGACCTCGCGGACCAGCTGGAGGCGCTCGCCCCGCGCGCCCCCGAGCGCGACGCCGTCGGGCGAGACGCCTACGCCCTGGCCTCCCGTACCTTCCTGGGGACCGACATCGACATCGACGAGACCTACGCCTGGGGCATCGAGGAGCTGCGCTCCGTGGTCGCCGAACAGGAGGAGGTCGCCGAGCGCATCAACGCCCGTGCCGGCACCGGCGGAGGTCGCTCAGTGGCCGCGGCCAAAGCCGCTCTGAACGCCGACCCGAGCCGGATCCTCCACGGCACCGAGGAGCTGCGCAGCTGGATGCAGGACCTCAGCGACCGCGCGATCGAGGACCTCGCCGGTACCCACTTCGACATCCCTGAGCCCCTGCGCCGGCTCGAATGCAGAATCGCCCGCACCGGCTCCGGCGGCATCTACTACACCGGCCCCAGCGAGGACCTCACCCGCCCCGGCCGAATGTGGTGGGACGTCCCGACCGGAACCACCGAGTTCCACACCTGGCTGGAGACCACGACCGTCTACCACGAGGGGGTCCCAGGGCATCACCTGCAGGTCGGCACACAGACCCTCCAGGCGAGCACGCTGAACCGGTGGCGCGCCCTGATGTGCTGGGTCTCCGGCCACGGCGAGGGCTGGGCCCTCTATGCGGAGCGGCTGATGGACCAGCTCGGACATCTCTCCGACGACGGCGACCGACTGGGGATGCTCGATGCGCAGCGTCTGCGCGCAGGCCGGGTGGTGCTGGACATCGGCCTGCACTGCGGGCTGTCGATGCCGGACGGGCTCGCCGGCTCCGCGGGAGGTGCCTGGAGCTTCGAGAAGGCCTGGGACTTCATGAGCGCCCACTGGGGCGTGACCGAGGCCGAGCAGCGCTTCGAGCTCAACCGCTACCTGGGATGGCCCGGTCAGGCCCCCTCCTACAAGATCGGGCAACGGGTCTGGGAGCAGCTGCGGGCCGCGACGAGCGAGCCCGCCCGAGATTTCCACCGACGTGCCCTGCAGCTGGGCAGCCTGCCCCTGTCCGTCCTCGAGGAGGCCCTGCGATGACCCACTCCGATCCCCAGCCCGAGAACGACGTGCTCTCGCCGTCCGATCACGATCCGCTGCTGCTGCTCGCCTCCGCCTCGGCGGGACGGCGCGCCACCCTCCGCGCCGCCCGCATCGAGCACACTGCGATGCCGGTCGACCTCGATGAGGAGGCGATCCTCGCCGGCGTTCGCGAACGGGCTGCCGCATCCGGCGATCCGGAGGATCAGCTCACCGCGGAGGAGGAGGTGCTGCTGCTGGCTCGGGAGAAGGCCCTCGCGGCAACCGCCCGCAGCGAGGGCGGCTATGTGGTGCTGGGCTGCGACTCGATGCTCGAGCTGGACGGCGAGGTGATCGGCAAGCCGTTGACCGCGGAGCGCGCGCGGGAGCGCTGGCAGGCCATGCGCGGGCGCTCCGCGGTGCTCCACTCCGGGCATTGGATGGTCGACGACCGCGACGAGGAGGACGGCGGCACCGGCGCGACCTTCGGCGCGACGGCGAGCTGCCAGATCAGCTTCGCCGCGCTCAGCGACGAGGAGATCGACGCCTACATCGCCACCGGTGAGCCGCTCGGGGTGGCCGGCGGCTTCACCCTCGACGGTGTGGGAGGCCCCTTCATCGAGCGCGTCGACGGCGACCCGCACGCCGTCGTCGGCCTCTCCCTGCCGCTGCTGCGCAGGATGCTGGACGAGATCGGCCTGGGCGTGCACCAGCTGTGGGGCGAGATCCCCGTCGGCGGCCCTGCGGGCCCTGGCGCCGTCTGAACGCCCGCGGTACTAGACTCGGCCACTGCTGACTCCCGGAAGGAACCCTCCCCAATGCCCGCACGCTCCTCCAAGCCCCGCCCCCTGTCCACGGTGCTCATCGCCAACCGTGGAGAGATCGCGGTGCGGGTCGCACGGGCCTGCCGGGACGCCGGGCTCCGCTCCGTCGCCGTCTATGCCGATCCCGACCGTGACGCTCTGCACACGCAGATCGCTGACGAGGCCTACGCGCTGGGCGGCAGCACCGCCGCCAGCTCCTACCTGGTCGTCGACAAGATCCTGGACATCGCGAAGCGCTCCGGCGCCGACGCGGTCCATCCCGGCTACGGCTTCCTCTCCGAGCGCGCCGATTTCGCGCAGGCGGTGATCGACGCCGGGCTGACCTGGATCGGCCCGCCCCCCTCCGCCATCGAGAAGCTCGGCGACAAGGTCTCCGCCCGGCACATCGCGCAGAAGGCCGGGGCTCCGCTGGTCGCCGGTACCAAGGACCCGGTGCAGAACTCCGACGAAGTCGTCGACTTCGCCCGCGAGCACGGCCTGCCGATCGCGATCAAAGCAGCATTCGGCGGCGGCGGGCGCGGGCTGAAGGTGGCGCGCGAGGAGTCCGAGGTGCGCGAGCTGTTCGACTCGGCAGTGCGTGAGGCCGTCTCCGCCTTCGGCCGCGGGGAGTGCTTCGTCGAGCGCTTCCTGGACTCCCCCCGCCACGTCGAGACCCAGTGCCTGGCGGACATGCACGGCAACGTCCAGGTGGTCTCCACCCGTGACTGCTCGCTGCAGCGCCGCCACCAGAAGCTGGTCGAGGAAGCACCTGCGCCGTTCCTCAGCGACCAGCAGAATGCCCAGCTGATCTCCTCCTCGAAGGCGATCATGCGGGAGGCGGGCTATGTCGGTGCCGGCACCTGCGAGTTCCTGGTCGGCAAGGACGGCACCATCTCCTTCCTCGAGGTCAACACCCGGCTCCAGGTCGAGCATCCGGTGACCGAGGAGATCGCAGGCGTGGATCTGGTGCGCGAGCAGCTGCGCATCGCCGCGGGCGAGCGCATCAGCGACCAGGATCCTGTGGTGCGCGGGCACTCCTTCGAGTTCCGGATCAACGGCGAGGACCCGGGCCGCGGCTTCATGCCGGCTCCCGGCAGGATCCAGCGCTTCGACGCGCCCTCGGGCCCGGGCGTCCGGGTCGAGACGGGGGTCCGTACCGGGGACGAGGTCTCCGGTGCCTTCGACTCGATGCTGGCCAAGCTCATCGTCACCGGAGCCACCCGCCAGGAGGCGCTCGAGCGCTCCCGCCGCGCGCTCGCGGAGTTCACGATCGAAGGGATTCCGACGGTCCTCCCCTTCCACCGCAAGGTGGTCGAGGACCCGGCCTTCGCTCCCGAGGATCCCGAGCAGGCCTTCACCGTGCACACCACCTGGATCGAGTCCGCCTTCGACAACGATCTGCCGGCCGCACCGCTGCCCACTCAGCCTGAGGAGGCGGAGGATCGCGAGGCCGTGGTGGTCGAGGTCGACGGGCGCCGGGTCGAAATCAGCCTTCCCGCTTCGCTGCGTGCACCGCAGGCAGCGGTGCGCCAGCGTCGCAAGCGTCAGCACCGGGCTTCCGGTGACGGCACCGCTGCCAGCGGCAACAGCGTCTCCGCGCCGATGCAGGGGACGATCGTGAAGGTCGTCGCCGAGGAGGGGCAGACGGTCTCCGACGGCGATCTGCTCGTGGTGCTCGAGGCCATGAAGATGGAGCAGCCCATCTCCGCGCACCGCTCCGGCGTCGTCAAGGGTCTGAATGCGGAGATCGGCGCGACCGTCTCAGCCGGCGCCGTGCTCTGCCAGATCGACGACTGACACCCCCACCCCGCGCAGTCCACCGCTGCCCGCGAGTCATGAGCGCCCTGCTTCCGTCGGTGGAAGCAGGGCGCTCGTGACTCTGGGGCAGCTCAGCCTCCGGCTGACTCGGGGACAGATCAGCCCTCGGCGTCGAGCAACCGCTGCCGGGCCACCTCGGCCAGGGAGCCGGTGAGCGAGGGATAGACGGTGAACGTGCCGGCGACCTGTTCGGCGGTGAGCCGGTGGGCGACGGCGAGGGTGTAGGGCAGGATCAGCTCGCTGGCCCGCGGCGCGACGACGACCGCGCCGACCACGGTGTGGGAGCCGGGACGCACGATCAGCTTCACGAACCCCTCCGTGATCCCCTGCATCTTCGCCCGTGGGTTGGTGTCCAGACCCAGCACCAGCACTTCCCCGGCCGTCTCTCCGCTGAGCACCTCCTGCTCGCTGACCCCGACCACCGCGATCTCGGGGCTCGTGAAGATGGCCGAGGAGACCTGGGCCGCGATCAGCGGGGAGACCGCGTCTCCCAGGGCGTGATGCATCGCGATCCGGCCCTGCATCGCGGCGACGGAGGCGAGCGGGTACACGCCGGTGCAGTCCCCGGCGGCGTAGATCCCCCGCACCGAGGTGCGGGAGACGCGGTCGGTCTCGATGTGGCCGGAGTCCTTCACCCGCACCCCAGCCGTCCACAGTCCCAGGTCTGCGGTCCAGGGGATCCCTCCGAGGGCCATCAGCACATGGCTGCCAGAGATCTCCTCGCCGGAGGTGAGGGTGACGAGGACCCCGTCATCCGTGCGCCGCGCGGTGGCGGCTCGCGAGCGGGAACGAACGGTGACGCCGCGACGTGCGAAGGCTCCCTCCAGCACGTCGGCGGCGTCCGCGTCGCTGCCGGGCAGCACCTTCTCTCGGGAGGAGACCAGGGTGACCTTGGTGCCCAGCGCCCGATAGGCGCTGGCGAACTCGGCGCCGGTGACCCCTGAGCCGACCACGATCAGGTGCTCGGGCAGGCAGTCCAGCTCGTACAGCTGGGTCCAGTTCAGGATCCGTTCGCCGTCGCACGGGGCGCTGTCGAGCTCTCGTGGCCGGGCGCCGACGGCCAGCAGGATCACCTCGGCCTCGTGCTGCGCGATCCGCTTCCCGGCGGGGTCGAGGACCTCGATCCGGTCCGGGCCGTCCAGGCGGCCGCGCCCCTCGACGATCGTCACCCCGGCCTCCTGCAGGCTCGCGCGGATGTCGGCGGACTGGGCCGCGGCGAGATCGCGGACGCGCCGGTTGACGGCCGCGAGGTCGACGTTCAGGGTGTGGGCTGTGGGTGCGGCACCGGTGTCGGCATCGCGGATGCCCAGCTGCTGGGAGCCGGCGACCTGGTCGAGGACGTCGGCGGTAGCGATGAGCGTCTTGGACGGCACCACATCGGTGAGGACGGCGGCACCGCCGATGCCTCGCTCCTCCACCAGGAGGGTCTCGGCCCCGTGCCGGGCGGCGGTGAGGGCGGCCTCGTAGCCACCGGGGCCGCCGCCGATGATCACCACCCGGGGCCGCCCCCCGGTGTGGGGAAGACGTCGAGGGTCGGAAGGCAGGGCTGTGCTGGGGTCGCTCACCCCGCCATTGTGGCAAAGCCGGGGCCGGTCAGGGGCCGGTTCGAGCTCAACCGAGCATGAGAACACCGGAACACGGCAGTGCGCAACCGTGTCTCGCCTCCGGGACCGGCTGCGGTGCCCCGCGACCCGCTTCTCTGCGCTACCTTCTGTCCATGACTGCTTCTGCATCCGATCCGTATCTGCTCGCCCGCGACGCCGCCGCTGCCATCGCCGAGGCCAGCGGGGTCCCCGCCCACGATCTCGCGCTGGTACTGGGGTCCGGCTGGGCCGAGGCCGCCGATCTGCTCGGCGAGACCGTCTGGCAGGGCGACGCCACCACCATTCCCGGATTCCGGCCGCCCGCGGTCGCCGGTCACGTCGGCACGCTGCGTTCGGTGCGCGTCGAGGGCACCGGAGCCCGTGCGCTGGTGCTCGGAGCGCGCACGCACTTCTACGAGGGCGCAGGCGTGGACGCCGTGGTCCACGGCGTCCGCACCGCAGCCGCGACCGGCGCCCGCACCATGGTGCTGACCAACGGCTGCGGCGGCATCGATCCCTCCTGGACTCCCGGCACCCCGGTGCTGATCCGGGACCAGATCAACTTCACCGGGTCCACTCCCCTGGTGGGCGCGAACTTCGTGGATCTCACTGACCTCTACACGCCGGCGCTGCGCGAGATCGCCCGCGAGGTCGACGAGAGCCTCGCTGAGGGCGTGTACATGCAGTTCTCCGGCCCGAGCTACGAGACTCCGGCGGAGGTGCAGATGGCCAAGGCCATCGGCGCGAACCTGGTGGGCATGTCCACCGCGCTCGAGGCGATCGCCGTGCGCGAGGCAGGGATGGATCTGCTCGGGATCTCCCTGGTCACCAACCTCGCCGCCGGGATCAGCGGCGAGGCCCTGAGCCACCAGGAGGTGCTCGAGGCAGGCCGTGACGCCGGCCCGCGCATCTCGCAGCTGCTGGCAGAGACGGTGCGCCGCATCACCGGCGCTGCGGGCGAGACCGGCGCGACGAGCGGGTCCGGCGGCGCGGCATGAGCTTCGACGCCGACCTGCGCCTGCGGGTCAAGGCGTGGATCCAGGACGATCCTGATCCCGCGACACGCGCAGCGCTCTCGAGCCTGCTGGAGCAGGCGGGAGCCGGCAGCGAGATGGCGCAGGACGAGCTCGCCGACGCCTTCGCCGGGGATCTCCAGTTCGGCACCGCCGGGCTGCGAGGGCGGATGGCGCCGGGCCCGAACCGGATGAACCTCGCGGTGGTCTCCCGTGCCGCCCGCGGGCTCGCCGACCACCTGCTGGATGATCTCGAGCTTCCGCAGCCGCTGGTGGTGATCGGCTACGACGCCCGCCACAACTCCGAGAACTTCGCACGCCGTTCCGCCGCGATCATGGTCGCCGCCGGCTGCCGGGTGCAGCTGCTGGAGCGCTTCGGCCCCACCCCGCTGGTGGCCTTCGCGGTGCGGCATCTGGAGGCCGACGCCGGCATCGTGGTCACCGCCTCCCACAATCCCCCGGCGGACAACGGCTACAAGGTCTATCTCGGGGGTCGCGCCGCCGAGCCCGACGGCCGTGGCGTGCAGATCGTGCCGCCGTCGGATGCCCAGATCGCCGCGCGCATCGCGGCCGTCGGCCCCGTGCCCGGGATACCGGTCGCCGAGTCCGGCTGGGAGCTGCTGGGCGAGCAGCTGCGCGAGGACTATCTCGCGGCGATCTGCGCGCTCCCCTCGACCAGCGGGCCCCGCGAGGTGCGGATCGTGCACACGGCGATGCATGGCGTGGGCACGGAGATCGCGCTGGCGGCGCTGCATCGCACCGGGTTCACCGAGGTGCATCCGGTCGCGAAGCAGGCCGATCCCGATCCCGACTTCCCCACCGTCGCCTTCCCGAACCCCGAGGAGCCCGGCGCGATCGATCTCGCACTCGAGCTGGCCCGCACCCTCGAGGCCGATGTGGTGATCGCCAATGATCCCGATGCCGACCGCTGCGCCGCCGCGGTGCTCGATCCGCACCTGGAGGACTGGCGAATGCTCACTGGCGATGAGCTGGGGGTGCTGCTGGGCGACCACCTGGTGCGCCGGCACGGCTACGGCGGCGTGCTGGCGCGCTCGATCGTCTCGAGCCGTTGGCTGGGCAGGGTCGCCGAGGCGGCAGGCCTGGAGGCTGCGGCGACGCTGACCGGGTTCAAGTGGATCACCCGGGCGCCAGGGATCGCCTACGGCTATGAGGAGGCGATCGGCTACTGCGTGCTGCCGGAGGTGGTGCGTGACAAGGACGGGCTCTCGGCGGCGCTGATGGTCGCGGAGATGGCGGCGCTGGCGAAGGCCGAGGGCACCACACTGGTCGGTCGGCTCGACCAACTCGCTGCAGAGCATGGCCTGTATTCGACCGCGCAGCTGTCGATCCGGGTCGAGGACCTATCGCTGATCGGCGCGATGATGGAGCGGCTGCGGGCTGCTCCGCCCGCGGCGCTGCTGGGCTCACCGGTGCTCGAGAACCAGGACCTCTCCCAGGGGTCGCTGGAGTCCACCGGCCTGCCGCCGACGGAGGGCGTGCTGCTGCTCAGCGAGGACGACACCCGGGTGGTGGTGCGACCCTCCGGGACCGAGCCGAAGCTCAAGTGCTATCTCGAGCTGGTCACGAACGTCCCCGACGGGGCCACCGCTGCGGAGATCGGAGAGATCCGACGCCGGGCCGGGGAGCGGCTGGAGCAGCTGAAGGACGAGCTGCGCCTGGTGCTCGGCGCCGTCTGAGCAGACCCGGCAGACTCTCTCGGGCCGCAGCCCGGGCCGCCGCCGCGTTCATGGCGGGGCCCGGGCTCAAGGCTCCGGGACCGCCGCCGCGGGCGGGACCCGGGCTCAGAGCCCCTGGTCCCGCCCTCGGGCACGTGACCTACGGCGTGACCTGGCGGCGATGGCCAGACCTGGCGGCGAGGACGGCGACGAGGACTGCGATAAACAGCGCGACCGCGGTGATCACGCCGGCGTGCACCAGCAGCCACCCGACGGGGATGCCCATCACAGCGACGACCTCCGTGGTGGTGTAGGTGGGGATCACGTCCTCCGCCTCGGGATCGGCGGTGAAGGTGAAGTCGGTGGTGAAGGAGTCCGGTTCTCCGTGCACCTCGAACTCGGTCACCATGCGGTACTCCACCGCCCGCTCGTCGTTCTGGTCCACCTCGCCGAGGTCCTCCCCCACCAGTTCCCGCAGGGTCGCATCGGACCAGGTCCAGCCGTTGCTCGTGGGTGATCCGATCCACGGCAGGTTCACCTCCTGCTGCGATGCGGAGGAGTCGGCACGGCGCATGGCCATCTCCCCGAGCACGAAGAGGTGCACCGTCTGGGAGGTCTCCGCCGCTTGGGAGAAGCGCATCGGGTAGACCAGCTGCTCTGCCTCGAAGTCGAAGCGCAGCGGCTCCACATCGCCGCTGAGCACGGCGTCGGCCGCGTAGCGGACGGCGGTGAAGGTCCATCCGTCCGCAGCATAGGGGTGGATCAGGGCCGAGAGCTCCTCGGACAGGGCGTAGCCGTTGTCCGTGAGCCAGCTGCGCACCCCGTCGGCTTCCCCGCCGAGCACCGCCACCTCGTAGTTGCCGATCCGCTCCTGGGAGTGGACGGTGGGCTGCACCCCTTGGGTCATGCCTTCGCCTGGCGCACCCCCGCCCGCTCCCGCACCGAACGGGTTCCCGCCCCAGAAGTCGTACTCGATCACCTCACGGGGCGCGGTCGCGACCGCCATCTCCCGCAGGGTCCCGGACTGGGCGGCGCTGACCTCGGGCACCGACGGAGTGGGCATCAACAATGTCGAGCCGACGCGTTCGGCGTCGAGCGCGAGGCCCATCACGATCGTCTCCACGCCATCACGCAAGGAGAGCACCGCGGTCTCCTTCATGACGTTGGCGCCGTCGGGCCGGTCCGCCGGGTCGACGAAGCCGCCGCAGGCGCAGGCCGCGGCCGGGGACGCAGCCCCGAGGACCAGCTGCGCCAGGAGCAGGGCGCCCGCGAGCAGACCGCAGAACCAGCGGCGCGAGTTCCGGCCGGTCGCGAGCGCCGCGCTCATCCCTCAGTACCCCGATCCGGCGCCGCCCTCGAGGATCGCCCTCGAGGAGGACAGCCCCAGCCGGCTGGCGCCGGCGGCGACCATCGTCTCAGCGGCCTCACGGGTGCGGATCCCGCCGGAGGCCTTGACCCCCAGCCTCTCGCCGACGGTGCTGCGCATGAGCTGCACGGCGTGCTCGGTCGCGCCCCCGGCGGGATGGAAGCCGGTGGAGGTCTTCACGAAGTCGGCACCGGCGCTCTCGGCGGCCCCGCAGACGGCGACGATCTGCTCATCGGTGAGCGCGGCGGACTCGATGATCACCTTGAGCACCACCGGAGCCGGGGCGGCTTCGCGCACGGCACGGATCTCCTGCTCGACGGCAGCGAACTCGCCCGCCCGGGCGAGCCCGACGTTGATCACCATGTCGACCTCGTCGGCGCCCTTCGCCGCGGAGTCGGCGGCCTCAGCGGCCTTGACGGAAGGGGCGTGCTGCCCCGACGGGAAGCCGCACACGGTGGCGACCTTGACGGTGGTCTCGAGCGGGAGCATCGAGGGTGAGACGCAGATGGAGTAGGTGCCCAGCTCCTCCGCCTCGCGCAGCAGCGCGGCGACATCCTCCGTCGTGGCCTCGGGCTTGAGCAGAGTGTGGTCGATGAGACCGGCGAGGGTCTGGTTGTCGATGTTGGTCATGCGTTGATCTTGGCAGACCACCCCTGCCCGCCGCATCCGGGACGGCGACGATCCGGTCACGATGGGCCCCCGCCCGTTCTCCGCCGCCCTGGTCGGTCCCGGCTTCGCAAGGCGTCCCGACGCACCGGGATCTGGTCACGATGGGGCTCCGCCCGTGAGGTGCGCACGCGGCCCGGCCTCTAGACTGGCGCGCTGTGACTGCTCCTGGATCTCGTCCCCGCCCGCCCCGGCGCATCGTCCTGCTCGCCGGCCCCTCGGGCAGTGGGAAGGGCGAGCTCTCGCGCCGCTCCGGACTGCCGGTGCTCGCACTGGACGAGTTCTACCACGACCTCGACGAGCCTGGTCTGCCGCGCCGCTACGGCATCGTGGACTGGGACGATCCGGCGTCGTGGAACGGCGGGGCCGCGCTCGAGGCGCTCACCGCCCTCGCCCACGACGGCAGCACCGAGGTGCCCGTCTACTCGATCGCCGCGTCGCGTCGCCTGGACACCCGCCGGCTCGATGCCGGGGACGCCCCGCTGATCATCGCGGAGGGCATCTTCGCCGCGGAGCTCATCGGGCCGCTGTCCGCGGCGGGGCTGCTGGCCGACGCGCTGGTGCTCGAGCGTCCCACCCCGGTGGTGTTCGCGCTGCGCCTGGCACGGGATCTGAAGGAGCGGCGCAAGCCGCCGCACACACTGCTGCGGCGCGGCTGGTCGCTGGCTCGCGAGCAGAGCACCGACATCGCGCGCTGGAGAGCGGCGGGGATGCGCCCCGAGGGGCTCCACCGCGGCACCTGCTGGCTCCATCACCTCACCGCCTGCGCGGAGGCGGAGCAGCATCAGCATCCGAGCACCCCGCGCCACGATCTGCTGAGGATCACCGCGGTCTGCTTCCTGCGCGAGGGGGCGGAGGGCCCACAGGTGCTGGCGGTGCGCAAACGAGGCACCGGCTCGTACATGCAGGTCGGCGGCAAGCTCGAGGTCGGAGAGTCCGCACTCGAGGCGGCGGTGAGGGAGGTCGATGAGGAGCTGGGCGTGCAGCTCGCGACCACCGATCTGGCGCTGCTGGGCGATTTCGAGGCGGTCGCGGCCAATGAGCCGAACACGATGGTGCACGCCACCGTCTGGACCACCCGCGTGCCCCTCCCGGGGCCGCTCGCGGTGCGCGCCGAACTCGCCGACCACCGGTGGGTGGATGTCGAGGAGCCGGGGAGCGGGGCGCGCCTGGCCCCGCTGATGGTCCAGCACATCCTGCCCGCCCTGCGCGCTCTCTGACGCGCGCTTCGCGGCTCGGACATGCGCCGACGCCGGCGCTCTTGGGGAGCACCGGCGCCGGTCACGCCTCGCCGCGTCACCTCAGGCGATGCGGTCCTTCACGATCCTGCGCGCCGGAACCGACGTCCCGGGAGCGGCGAGCGTCCAGGACCCGGTGATCGACTCGACGGCGCGGGGCATCCGCTCGGCGGTGTCGGTGTGCAGGCGGGCGAGGACGTCCCCCGCCTTCACCTCGTCACCGATGTGCGCGGCGATCTCGACCCCGGCTGCGGCCTGCACGGCCTCGCCCGGGCGGGAACGGCCGGCGCCGAGCCGCCAGGCCGCAACACCCACGCCCATCGCATCGAGCCCGGTGACCACGCCGTCCTCGGTGGCCCGGAACTCCTCGACGTGCTTCGCGACCGGCAGCGGGGCGTCGACGTCACCGCCCTGGGCGGAGATCATCGCGCGCCAGGAGTCCATGGCGCGGCCGTCGGCGAGCGCGGCCTCGACATCCGGATCGCGCACCCCGGCGGCCTCGAGCATCTCGCGGGCCAGGGCGCAGGTCAGCTCGACCACGTCGGCGGGTCCGCCGCCGGCGAGCACCTCGAGCGACTCGCGCACCTCGAGGCCGTTGCCGGCGGTGCGGCCCAGCGGCGCGGACATGTCCGTCAGCAGGGCGACCGTGCGCACTCCCGCGTCGGTGCCGAGAGCGACCATGGTGCTGGCGAGCTCACGGGCGTCGGCCTCGTCCTTCATGAACGCGCCGGCGCCGGTCTTCACGTCCAGGGTGAGCGCGGCGGTGCCTTCGGCGATCTTCTTGGACATGATCGAGGAGGCGATCAGCGGGATCGCCTCGACGGTGCCGGTGATGTCGCGCAGGGCGTAGAGCTTCTTATCCGCCGGGGCGAGGCCGGAGCCGGCCGCGCAGATCACGGCGCCCACGCTCTCGAGCTGGCGCATCATCTGCTCGTTGCTGAGGTCCGCGCGCCAGCCCGGGATCGCCTCGAGCTTGTCGAGGGTGCCGCCGGTGTGGCCGAGGCCGCGGCCGGACAGCTGCGGCACTGCGACGCCGTAGGAGGCGACCAGGGGCGCCAGCGGCAGGGTGATCTTGTCCCCCACGCCGCCGGTGGAGTGCTTGTCGGTGGTGGGCTTCGAGAGCGCGGCGAAGTCCATCCGCTCGCCGCTGGCGATCATCGCGTGCGTCCAGCGGGCGATCTCGGCGCGCTCCATGCCGCGCAGGAAGATCGCCATCGCGAGCGCCGCCATCTGCTCCTCGGCGACCACACCGCGGGTGTAGGCGTCGACCACCCAGTCGATCTGGCCGTCGTCGAGGCGGCCCCCGTCTCGCTTGGTGTGGATCACGTCGACCACGTCGAAGGGCTCGACGACGGTCTGTGCAGGGCTCTTCACGGGGTTCTCAATCATGGGTGCTCCTCGGGTCGGGTCGGGGGCCGCGGCGCTGCGCCTGCAGCCGTGCTGGGGCGCCCGGCGGTGGGTCGGATCGGGTCAGGACAGGAGGTCGGCGGGGCCGAAGGCCTGGGGCAGCACGGCGTCCATCCCGCGCGGTCCCTCCGGGGTGAGGATCACGAGGTCGGGGGCGGCGTGTTCCGAGAGCAGCTGTCGGCAGCGGCCGCAGGGCATGACCACCTGGCGCTCCTCGCGGGTGAGCTGCTCGTCGCCGCCGACGCAGACGAAGCGGCGCAGCCGTCCGCCCCCGCCGGCGATCAGCTCGCTGATCATCCCGCATTCCGCGCACAGGGTGACGCCGTAGCCGGCGTTCTCGACGTTGCAGCCGCGCACCAGGCGGCCGTCCTCGGTGAGGCCGGCCGCTCCCACCCGGAAGTGGGAGTACGGGGTGTAGGCGCGCTCGGCGATCTCCCGGGCCACGGCGAGCAGCTCGTCGAACTCGGCGTCGTCCGCGCTGGCATGGTCGCGCTCGGGGATCCCGCGCTGGGCGGGTTCGCTGTTGCTCATGCTGCCGATGCTCTCACTGCTTGATGTACGGCTGGCCATCGGCCGCCGGCACCCGCACCCTGCCCACGACACCGGCCACGGCGAACAGCGCGACGATGTACGGGAGCATCAGCAGGAAGTCGCCCGGGATGGAGACTCCGCCCGCTCCGGCGGACATCGTCCCCAGGCGCAGCTGGAGCGAATCCGCGAAGGCGAATGTGAGCGCCGCGAGCAGCGCCCCGATGGGATGGTAGCGGCCCAGGATCATCGCGGCGAGCGCGATATAGCCCTTGCCGGCGGACATCTCCTCGCCGAACGCGACCCCGGTGCCGATGGTGAGGGTCGCCCCGCCGAGGCCCGCGACCGCGGAGCCCAGCAGCACGTTCTTCCAGCGGGTGAGGTTCACGGCGATGCCGACGGTGTCTGCAGCCTTCGGATGCTCGCCGACGGCGCGCACGCGCAGCCCCCAGCGGGTGCGGAAGAGTGCGACCGTGAGTCCTGCGACGATGATCCACATGAGGTAGACCAGGATGTTCTGCTCGAACAGCGCTCGACCGATCACCGGGAGGTCCGCCAGCAGTGGGATCCGCAGCGTGGGCAGCCGCATCGGGGCGTTGAACGTGCCGGGGTTGTCGCGCATCACGGTGCCGAAGAAGAACGAGGTGATCCCGATCGCGAGCACGTTCAGCACCACGCCGACGATGATCTGCTGGACGTGATAGCCGACCGCGAACAGGGCGAGCATCGCGCCCATGAGCAGGGCCACGATCGGTGCCGCGAGCAGCCCGATCCAGACGTTCCCGGTGAGCGAGCCGACCAGCGTTGCGCCGAAGGCGCCAAACAGCAGCTGCCCCTCGATCGCGATGTTGATGACTCCCGCGCGTTCGGAGAGCACTCCTGAGAGCGCACCGAACGCGAGTGGGACGGCGAGCACGATGGTGCCCTGCAGCAGGGTGGTCACATCGAGGGTGCGCTCCGAGATCACCCAGGTCATGAACGCGAGGATCCACGCCACGGCGAACACGGCGAGCAGACCGATCCGCGCCTTGGCCGAAGGCCGGGCACTGCGGGCCTGCAGCGCCCACAGCCCGGCGGAGGCGAGCAGCGCGATGACGGACAGCGCGACCGCAGCTCCCATCGAGGGCACGGTCACCTCATCCGGAACGATGCCGAGCGGGTTGAGGTCGCTCTCACGGGCGAGGACGTAGGCGGATTCGACGGCGGGGATCCCCCGGAGGCCGAAGAAGAACAGTGCGATCAGGCCCATCACCGTGGTGGTCGCGGGCAGATGCCACCAACTGGTGGGGCGGATGTCTTCGAAGGTCCGCTGAACGGCGGAATCATCGGTGATGACCACGGGTGCGGTGCTCATCGTTCCTCCTCCTGTGCGTCGGTGGCGTCCTCGGACTGTTCCTCCAGTGGGGACGACCCGCCTTCGGAGGATGTGCCGGTCCCCTTGGCCAGATCCCGGCCTGGTGGCCCTCCGCTGTCCCCGGGGGGCGGGGATGCCGTCTCGGCGGCGGTGGCGGGATGATCAGCTGTGCTGGCCCCGGAGCTGCGATCGGTCGATGTCTCGACCGTGCTGGACGCGAAGTCTGCGGCGTCGGAGGCTGCAGCGGCGGCACCGGACGCGACTGCGGCCATCTCCGCACCGGTCCGGGCCCGACGCGCGTTGCGAACTCGTGCACCGGCGCCGGGATGGTCGATGCGGCGCAGACCGATGAGCGTGCGCACGAGGGGCGGTGCGGCGATGAATAGCACCACCAGCACCTGGATCACCTGGACCAGGTCCAGCGGGACACCCTGATTGGATTCCATGAAGCGCCCTCCGGTGGACAGCGCGGCGAAGAGCAGGCCCGCCAGGACGATACCGACCGGGCCCGAGCGGCCCAGCAGCGCGACGGTGATCGCATCGAAGCCGATGTTGCCGGCGACGCCCTCGGTGAGCCGCTGCTCAGTGCCGAGCACGTGCACGGCCCCCGCAAGGCCCACCAGAGCGCCGGCGACCGCGAGCACCAGGAAGGCAGTGCGAGCCGGGGAGATGCCGGCGACCTGCGCCGCCCGTGGGTTCGAGCCGACGGCCCGGAAGTGGAATCCGATCGTGGAACGGCTCATCAGCCACCACAGCACCACGGCGGCACCGGCGGCGATGAACAGACCCGCGTGGAGGCGGAAGCCGGAGCCCAGCAGCTGCGGCAGCACCGCATTCTCACCGATCGAGGGGGACGTGGGCTGGGACTGGTTCGCGCCGGTGAACGCTGCCGTCTTCAGCGCGAAGAAGAGCAGATAGGTCGCAATCCAGTTCAGCATGATGGTGCTGATGACCTCGTTCGCGCCGAAACGGGCCTTGAGGAAACCTGCGATCCCGCCCCATACGCCGCCGGCGAGAGCGCCGACCACCAGGCACACCAGCAGGTGCACGCCGATGGGGAGTTGGAAGGAGAAGCCCACGTAGCCGGCGGCCATGGCGCCGACGATCAGCTGACCGGTGCCACCGATGTTGAACAGGCCGGCACGGAAGCTGACGGCCATGCCCGCCGAGGCGATGATCAGCGGGGTCGCGACGGTGAGAGTCTCCGTGAGCGGGCGCAGCCCGGCCGAGAGCGCAGGCACCAGCACATAGGTGCCCGAACCACCCGCCTCACGGACCCGCTCTGCGGCCTTGGTGTAGCCGGGAGCGTCGAAGATCGCTCCGCGGAACATCGCACCATAGGCGTGGGTGACGGACTGCCAGATCGCGCTCAGGGCGTCGCCGGGCCGGGCGAAGAAGTAGCCGAGGGTCTGCCGGACCTCCTGATCGGCGATGATGATCAGCACGGAGCCGATGAGGAAGGCGAAGACGAAGCTCATCACGACCACCAGCAGGTCGCCACGGGCGATCTTCTGCAGGGTTCTCGCCAGGGCGGTCTCGGCGGTCGGCTCCGGCGGCGGCGGGGTGTCGGTGCTGCCGGCTCCGATGCCGGGAGCAGAACCGGTCACGGCGGCGTCCACAGCGCTCATCGGTTCCTCCCCTTGCGCTCGTCCCTCGCAGTACGTCGATGAACGGCGCTCATCACGCGATGTCTCCTTCGTCGGCGAGCTGGGAATCAGTGGTGCGGGCGCCCGAGGCGACGGCCTCCCGGGCAGCCTCAGCGGTGTAGCCAGCCATCATCAGTCCGAGGACATCACGGTCCTCGTCCCCGGGGACGATCCCGAGGATGGCTCCGCGGTACATCACGGCGATGCGGTCCGCGAGCTGGGTGACCTCGTCGAGCTCGGTGGAGACGATCACCACCGGGGTCCCCTTGTCTCGTTCGTCGAGGATGCGACGGTGCAGGAACTCGATCGAGCCGACATCCACGCCGCGGGTCGGCTGGGATGCGATGAGCAGGGAGAGCTCACGATTCAGCGCCCTCGCCATGACCACCTTCTGCTGGTTGCCGCCGGACAGGGTGGAGACGGCGGAGACGGGAGACTCGGTGCGGATGTCGAACTCCGGAATCAGCCGTTGGGCGTTGTCCCTGATGGCACGCAGCTTCATCGCGAGGGCGCTGCCGAAGGGCGGGCGGTCGTGCTGGTCCAGCACGAGATTCTCGGCGACGGAGAAGTCGGGGACCAGCGCGTCGTGGGTGCGGTCCTCGGGCACGAAGCCGACGCCCGCGTCGAGCACCTGCTTGGTGCTGCGACCGACCAGTTCCCGGCCCTCGAGCTTCACGGAGCCGTACACGGTGTCCTGCAGCCCCAGCAGCGCCTCGGTGAGCTCGGTCTGGCCGTTGCCCTGCACGCCGGCGATCGCGAGCACCTCCCCGTGGCGCACCTCGAAGGAGACGCCGTCCAGGGTCCGGGTCCCCGCCGCGTCGGTGACCCGCAGATCGGTGACCTCGAGGGCGACCTCTCCCGGTGCGGCTTCGTTCTTTTCCTGTGCCAGGGAGACCTGGCGGCCCACCATCAGCGAGGCGAGCTCGGCCTGATCCGCGCTGGGGTCCGCCTGGCCGACCACCTTGCCGCGACGGATCACAGTGATGCGGTCGGAGACCGCCTTGACCTCACGGAGCTTGTGGGTGATGAAGACGATCGAGGTGCCCTCGTCGCGCAGCTGACGCATGATCGCCATCAGCTCGTCGGTCTCGTGCGGGGTGAGCACGGCGGTGGGCTCGTCCAGCACCAGCGCCTCGGCGCGGCGGCTGAGCGCCTTGATGATCTCGACCCGCTGCTGGGCGCCGACGGGGAGGTCCTCGACCAGCGCGTCGGGATCGAGATCGAAGCCGAAACGGGCGGAGATATCCCGTACCAGCTTCCTCGCGGCGGCGAGGTCGAGCAGACCGCCCTTGGTCGGCTCGTGGCCCAGCACCATGTTCTCGGCGACGGTGAAGACCGGCACCAGCATGAAGTGCTGGTGGACCATCCCGATGCCGGCGTCCATCGCGTCCCCGGGGTCGGAGAAGGAGACGGGCTTCCCGTCGATCACTATCTGGCCGCCGTCGGGCCGGTAGAGCCCGTAGAGCACGTTCATCAGGGTCGACTTGCCGGCCCCGTTCTCCCCCAGCAGGGAATGGATCTCCCCGGGTTCGACGACGAGGTCGATGGCGTCATTGGCCACGAAGGTCCCGAAGGTCTTCGTGATCCCGCGCAGTTCGAGCTTCACAGCACTCGCTTCCATCGGTGCCGACCGGTCCTCCGGCCGAGCGGGGTGGGACACGATACGCGGTCCCCGCCCTCATGGACGGGGACCGCGCAGCGTTCAGCGGATCAGGCCGCCGCGGGAGTGGCCTTGGACTCGACGACCACGTTGCCGTCGATGATCTCCTGCTTCAGGGAGTCCAGCTCGCCGCTGAGCTCATCGGAGACCGTGTCCTCGTGATCGTGGAACGGTGCCAGGCCCACGCCGCCGTTCTCGAGGGTGCCCACGTACGCAGTGGCGTCGAACTCGCCACCCGCAGCACCGGTGATGACGTCCTCAGCTGCGGTGGTCATCTCCTTCATGACAGAGGTGAGGATGACCGACTGGGCATCGGGGTCGGAGGAGTTGGTCTCGTACCCGTCGGCGTCGACCCAGATCACCATGCGGCCCTCGCTCTCCTTGGCAGCGGCGAGGGTGCCGGCGCCCACGGGGCCGGCCACGGGCATCACGATGTCCGCGCCTGCGTTGTAGAACTCGTCGGAGACGGCCTTGCCCTTGGACTGGTCGTCGAAGTCACCGGTGAAGGAGCCCTGCTGGGACTCCTTGTCCCAGCCGAGTGCCTGGACGTCGGTGCCGTGGGTCTCGTTGTAGTGCGCGACGCCGTCGACGAAGCCATCCATGAAGATGGTGACGGTGGGGATGTTGACGCCGCCGTAGGTCGCGACCTTGCCGGTCTCGCTGGTGCCTGCGGCGAGGTAACCGGCGAGGAACGCGGCCTCAGCGGTGTTGAACTCGATCGGCTTGACGTTCTCGAGCTCGATCGGCGCACCGTCCGCGTCCTGCGCGGTGGAGTCGACGATCGCGAAGTCGGTGTCGGGATTCGCCTGAGCGGCCTTGCCGGTGGCGGGCGCCAGCAGGAATCCGACCGTGATGATCAGGTCGCAGCCCTCGGTGACCATGTTGTTGATGTTCGGCTCGAAGTCAGAGACCGTGGTCGACTCCGCGGTGTTCGTCTCGATGCCGAGGCTCTTCTCGGCTGCGAGAAGGCCGTTGTAGCTGGACTCGTTGAAGGACTTGTCGTCCCAGCCGCCGGCGTCGGAGACCATGCAGGCCTTGTAGTCGCTCGAGGCGCCGCCGGCATCGCTGCCGCCGCCGCTCCCTGCGGTCTCCTCGGGGGCGGTGCCGCAGGCGGCGAGGGTCAGGGCGCCGGCGCCGACCAGGGCGAGGGCACGCGTGATGCTCTTCATGAAGGTTCCTTCGGTCTGATGAGGGGCCGGATCGCCCCCTGGGGTCCGTGGCGACAACGCTGTCGCCGTGCGATCTGGACCATATCCGCGCGGAGCACCCGTGTGAGGCCGCTTCGGTCCCAGTCCGTGAACCGTTATGAAATCGACGCGGATGTGACGTATACGCGAACACAGAGCGAACCCTCGAGGTCCGGCTCGGAATCAGGACAAGCCCAGCCCGGCCCAGCCCGGGCCGGGCCGGGCCAGGCCGGGCCAAGCCAGGAGGGAGGTCAAGCCAGGAGTGGGGCATGCCAGGCCCGGGGCCAGGCCAGAAAAGAGGTCAGGGCAGGAACGTGTCAGCCTCAGGAGGGGAGCAGGTCCCGCTGTACGCAGGCCGCCGCGAGCACCGAGGCACCGATACCGATCGCACGCTCGTCGATCATCAGGTCCCCCATGTGGAGGTCGAAGGTGCGGCCGCCCGGGGTGCGGGTGCCGAGCCGGGCCAGCGCGCCGGGCACCTTCTCGAGGTACCAGGCGAAGTCCTCGCCGCCCAGCGACTGCGCGGTCGGATCGAGGTTCTCACTGCCGAGCACGCCGCGCACCGCGGCGGCCAGCACCTCGACGCTGGAGGGACTGTTGGAGACCGGCGGCACGCCGCGATCATGCATGACCCTGGCGTCGACGCCCCAGGGACGCACGAGGTCCGCGAGCACGGATTCCAGCAGCTCCTCAGCCTGGTCCCAGGCGTCGTGGTCCAGGCAGCGCAGGGTCCCCTCGAGGGTGCCGCTGCTGGGGATCGCATTGAAGGCGGAGCCGGCGTGGATGCTGCCCCAGGTGAGGTTGACGCCGGACCGCGGATCCATGCGACGGGTGAGCGCGGCTGGCAGCTGGGTGGCGATGGAGCTGAGCGCGTAGACCAGGTCCTGGGTGAGGTGGGGCCGGGAAGTATGACCGCCGGCACCGCGCACCATGATCTTCACCGGATCGGTGGCGGAGGTGATCGGGCCGGACTTCAGCCCGATGTGGCCGACGTCGACGCCCGGGTCGCAGTGCAGGGCGAGGATCGAGTCCACGCCGTCCAGCACGTTCTGGCCGATCAGCTCGAGGGCGCCGCAGGGGTGCATCTCCTCGGCGGGCTGGAAGACGAGCCTGACCCCTCGCTGCAGGCCGCCGGCCTCTGCCACCCGCACCAGGGCGGTCGCAGCGCCGAGCACCGCGCTCATATGGACGTCGTGCCCGCAGGCGTGGGACACCCCGTCGACGGAGGAGCGGAAGGCGACGGTGCTCAGCTCCGGGATGCCGAGCGCATCCATGTCGGCGCGCAGGGCCATCAGGCCGAGCGAGGGATCGTTGCCCGGGATGTCGCAGAGCAGGCCGGTGTGCGCCATACGTCGCGGAGAGAGGCCGAGCACACTGAGCTGCTCGACGATGTAGTCCGTGGTCGCGTGCTCCTGATGGGAGAGCTCGGGGTGCCGGTGGAGGTGGCGCCGGACCTCGCGGAGGTCTGCGGACTTCTCGGCCACCGTCCGGGCGATCAGGCCCTCCGGTCCCAGCATCGACCGCTGCTGCGCGGTCCCCAGCAGCACCTGCTGCGACTGCTCCACCTGTGCACTCCCTGCGTCTGTTCGGGATGGCCATCGGCGAGGCTCACCGAGGTCCAGCGCCGTTCGCGGTGGCCGTTGCGGGCGGTCGACGTCAGCGCAGGTGGCCCAGCCCCCGCTCTTCGAGACGGGCGACGAGCGTGGTGAGGTCCTGCGCCTGTGCGTCGGCGAGCACCAGCAGCGCGTCCTCGGTGTCGACGATGCTGATGCCGTCCAGCCCGACCAGGGCGATGTGGCGATCCGTGGCACCGTACACCGTGGCCCGCGAGGAGACGGCATCGACCTCGGCGCTTCCCAGCACCCGGACATCCCTCGCGTCCAGAGGCCCGTTCCCGTCCTCCGTACGGAGGCCGGCGCCGCCGACTCCCCGGGAGCCGTCCGTGTCCCTGGCGCGCAGCTGCCGGGCGAGCGCCCCGAAGTCTCCGACGTCATCCCAGCCGAAGCTGGTGGGCACCACCACGACCTTCCCCTCCGCGGCGAGCGGCTCGGCCAGCGCATGGTCGATCGCGATCGAGGTGAGTCGGGGCCAGTTCCGTGCGAGCACCTCGTCGTACCGTTCGGTGCCGTGCGCAGCGGCGATCTCGCGGACCCCGCGCGCGAGCGGCGGGATCTGGGCAGCGAGCTCGTCGAGCAGCACGGAGGCGCGCACCACGAACATGCCGGCGTTCCAGAGGAAGCGCCCGGTTGCCAGGAACTGCTCGGCACGCTCGCGATCCGGCTTCTCCACGAAGCGTGCGACGGGCAGCGCGCCGCTCGTCGCGAGCTCAGGGTCTTCCTGACCGGCAGGTCCCGGCGTGGACTGCTCGATGTAGCCGAATCCGGTGGCCGGGTGGGTCGGACGGATCCCGAGGGTCACCAGGTATCCGAGTTCTGCCGCCTCCCGGGCGCTGGCCACGGCGCGGCCGAACGACTCCTGGTCGTCGATCAGATGATCAGCGGCGAAGGAGCCGATGACCGCCTCCGGCTGCTCCCGCTCGACGAGGGCTGCGGCCAGCGCGATGGCGGGCATCGAGTTGCGCGGTGAAGGCTCCGCCAGCACGACCGCCGGCATGCCGAGCTGGTCCAGCTGCTCGCGCACCGCCGCCTCGTGACCACTCCCGGTGACCACGATCGGCGGCTGGTCGGTGAGCGGCTCCAGCCGCGCCACGGTGCTCTGCAGGAGGGAGCGACCCTCTCCGGTGAGGTCCAGCAGGAACTTGGGGCGGGAGCGGCGTGAGAGCGGCCACAGTCGGGTGCCGGCACCACCGGCGGGGATCACGGGAACGAAAGGAGCCTGGGGCATCGTGCCAGCGTATCCGCCCGGCGATCCCAGACCAGGGCAGCCCCCACCACCATCACGGGACCCGCCGCACCGCACAGCAGCGGCCCTGCCTGGTGCTACGCTGGCAGGGCCCCTGTCGGGGGCGATGATGATGTCGCCGTGTCGTGAAATGGTCGCCTGCGCGGCGCCCAGGACGCGAAGGTCGCCCGAGCTCTGCCCGGGCGCGCCACGCGCCTCTCTCCATGGCATCTCGTCAACGTTCCCGGCTTCATCCCGACGCTTCTGGAGGATCTCCGTGGCTTCAGCCCAATCCGGGACGCTCTATCGCGGACGCGAGGGCATGTGGTCCTGGGTCGCCCACCGCATCTCAGGAATGCTCATCTTCCTGTTCCTGCTGGTGCACGTCCTGGACACCGCTCTCGTCCGTGTCTCCCCCGAGGCGTACAACGAGGTGATCGGGCACTACAAGACGGTGGTGTTCGGCCTCGGCGAGGTCGGCCTCGTCGGCGCGATCCTCTTCCACGCTCTCAACGGCCTGCGCATCATCCTGGTGGACTTCTGGTCCCAGGGGACCAAGCGCCAGCGCAGCCTGTTCTGGGGTGTGGTGATCGTCTGGGCCATCCTCATGGCCGGCTTCCTCCCCCGCCACCTCATGCACATGTTCGGAGCGTGACCATGAGTGCACAGACCGGAACCTCTATCCCGGATCCCACCACCCGCTATCGCCGCACCGGCCAGCGCGGGATCAACGCCGAGATGCTCTCGTGGATGTTCATGCGAGCCTCCGGCGTGTTGCTGGTGATCCTCGTCTTCGGCCACCTGTTCGTGAACCTCTGGCTCGGCCAGGGCGTCAAGGGCATCGACTTCGCCTTCGTCGGCGGCAAATGGGCCAACCCCTTCTGGCAGGTCTGGGACCTGCTGATGCTGTGGCTGGGCCTGATCCACGGCGGCAACGGCGTGCGCACGATCATCAACGACTACGCGCGCGGTGATCGTCTGCGGATGGTCCTGAAGGGCCTGCTGTACTTCGCCGTGATCGTGACGATCATCCTGGGCACCCTGGTGATCTTCACCTTCGAGCCCTGCCCGGTCGGCGCCGAGCCGAGCCTGCTGCCCTCCTTCTGCGAGGGCTGACGCCCCCGGGGCGGTCGATCCCATCGGCCGCCCCTCCACTCTTCCCGGTCGACCCGAAACGGAGCAGTCACCAGACATGCAGACCCATAATTACGACGTGGTGATCGTCGGCGCCGGCGGTGCCGGCATGCGCGCGGCCCTGGAGTCCTCGAAGAACTCCCGCACCGCGGTCGTCACCAAGCTCTACCCCACCCGCTCCCACACCGGCGCCGCCCAGGGCGGCATGTGCGCCGCCCTCGCCAACGTCGAGGACGACAACTGGGAATGGCACACCTACGACACCGTCAAGGGCGGTGACTACCTGGTCGACCAGGACGCCGCTGAGGTGATGGCCAAGGAGGCCATCGATGCGGTGCTCGATCTGGAGAAGATGGGCCTGCCGTTCAACCGCACGCCCGAGGGCAAGATCGACCAGCGACGCTTCGGCGGGCACACCCGCGACCACGGCGAGGCTCCGGTGCGCCGCTCCTGCTACGCCGCGGACCGCACCGGTCACATGATCCTGCAGACGCTCTACCAGAACTGCGTGAAGCAGGAGGTCGAGTTCTTCAACGAGTACTACGTGCTCGATGTGCTGATGACCGGTGATCCGCGCAGTGACGAGGGTGTGCGCGCCTCCGGCGTGGTCACCTACGAGCTCGCCACCGGCGAGCTTCACATCTTCCGCGCGAAGTCCGTCATCTTCGCCTCCGGTGGCTTCGGCAAGATCTTCAAGACCACCTCGAACGCTCACACCCTCACCGGTGATGGCCCCGCGATGGCCTTCCGTCGCGGTATTCCGCTGGAGGACATGGAGTTCTTCCAGTTCCATCCGACGGGCCTGGCCGGGCTGGGCATCCTGCTCTCCGAGGCGGCCCGCGGCGAGGGCGGCATCCTGCGCAACAGCGAGATGGAGCGCTTCATGGAGCGCTACGCCCCGACGCTCAAGGACCTAGCCCCCCGTGACGTGGTGGCACGAGCGATGGCGAACGAGGTGCGGCAGGGCCGCGGCGCCGGTCCGAAGAAGGACTACGTCTACCTCGACCTCACTCACCTCGAGCCCTCGCACATCGATGCGAAGCTCCCGGACATCACCGAGTTCGCGCGTACCTACCTCGGGGTCGAGCCGTACACGGATCCGATCCCGGTGTTCCCCACCGCGCACTACGGCATGGGTGGCATCCCCACGAACATCCGCGGTGAGGTGCTCCGCAACGCGACCGACGTGATCCCCGGCCTGTACGCCGCCGGGGAGACCGCCTGCGTCTCGGTCCACGGCGGCAACCGCCTGGGCACCAACTCGCTGCTGGACATCAACGTCTTCGGGCGCCGCGCCGGCATCGCCGCCGCGGAGCACGCCGCGGAGGTCGAGCTGGCAGAGATCCCGGAGGGCCTCGAGGCGCCGACCGTCGAGCTGCTCGAGCGGCTGCGCGACCGTCCGGCGACCGAGGACCGCATCGCCGACATCCGCAGCGCGCTGCAGGAGACGATGGACGCGAACGTCCAGGTGTTCCGCACCGACGAGACCTGCCGCCAGGCCCTCGCCGACATCAAGGCGCTCAAGAAGCGCTATGAGACCGTCGCCATCCAGGACAAGGGTCGCCGGTACAACCTCGACCTGATGGAAGCCGTGGAGCTCGGCTTCCTGCCGGACGTCAGCGACATCCTCGCGGCGATCCCGATGGGCACCCAGAAGATGCTCTTCTCCGCCACCCTGGATGGGCAGGTCGAGCAGATCGTCGATAACTTCCTGGTCGATCCCGTCAGCCACGAGACCACGCCGGTGACCGCCGCGGTGGCCACCATGGATCACCACGTGCTGGCCATCGCCCCGTCCGCCAAGCGTGAGGTCACCGCGCAGCTCGGCGCCCGTGAGGGACGCACGCTGATGTTCACGCGCACCCAGCTCGGTGCCGAGCGGGTGGCGCAGGAGCTGGTCGAGGTCGGCATCGGTGCCGCAGCCCTGCACGGCAACAAGCAGCAGGGGCTGCGCACCAACGTGCTGGCCGGTTTCCGCGAGGGGGCCTATCCGGTGCTGGTCGCGACCGACGTCGCAGCCCGCGGCCTCCACATCGACGACGTCACGATGGTGGTGCACGTCGACCCCTCCGATGACGTCAAGGAGTACGTGCACCGCTCCGGGCGCACCGCACGTGCCGGAGCGACCGGCAGTGTGGTCACGCTCGCCCTGCCGCACCAGATCGCGAAGACCCGGAACGTCCTCGCGGGAGCCAAGGTCGAACCGACCTGGGCCGACGACGTCGACTCCGCAGAGGTTCCTGCCCTCTCTGAGCTCGGTGGGAGGACGCCTGCCGGCGAGCCGGCGGAGGACCCGGCGACCGTGAAGTACAAGGGCGCGCCGCGCAAGCTCGACCTGGGGCGCAACCGCCACCGTGGGGCCGACGCCGGCAAGGCGGAGGAGCGGCGTGCGAACGAGGAGCGGCGCGCCTCCTGGGAGGATCCGGATGGCGAGGACGGTGCTCGTTCGGGCCAGGGCAATGCCCGCTCGGGGCAGCGCGGCGCACGCTCGGGCCAGAGCAGTACTCGTTCGGGCCAGGGCCAGGGCCAGGGCCAGGGCCGGGGCCAGGGTCAGAGCCAGGCCCGCCGCGGCGGAGGCCGGGGACGTGATGGCGACGCCCCGGAGGAACGGGGCCGTCAGAGCGGTGCCCGCTCCACCGGCGGTACTGGTGGCAGGGGTAAGGCGGGGGACCGCGGGCGCTCTGCCGGCACGGGCAGGGGAGAGGCCCGCGGACGCTCCACCGGCACCGGACGAGGCTCGGAAGGCACCGGCAAGGGCCAGGGGCGTGGACGCTCCGGCGCGCCGACTCGCGCCCCGCGTCGACGTGGAGGACGATGAACGACGGAACCATGGCTCGATGACGAGCAGGTGAAGCGCCGAGGAGGCACGCGATGAGCATCAGTACCTTCGACATGTTCAAGATCGGTATCGGGCCCTCGAGCTCGCACACCGTGGGGCCGATGCGGGCCGCAGGGACGTTCGCGCGCGAGGTGCTCGGTGATCCGGAGCTCGGCCCACGTGTCGCCGATGTCGAGGTCCATCTCTACGGCTCTCTCGCCGCCACCGCAGTGGGGCACGGCACCTTGGACGCGGTCGTGATGGGCCTCGAAGGCGCTGATCCGGAGACCGTGGATCCGGTGGCCGGTCGTGAACGGGTCGCCCAGATCGAGACCGAGGGCGGGCTGCTGCTGGACGGCACCCTCGCGATCGCCCTGCGGCCCTCCTCGATCGTGCTGCACCCGCTGACGTTCCTCCCCCAGCACTCCAACGGGATGACCTTCATCGCGCTGGATGCCGAGGGCCAGGAGCTCCTGCGCCGCCCGATGTTCTCCGTGGGTGGAGGATTCGTGGTCGACGAGGCGGACATGGACCGCTCGATCGCCGAGGTCGCGGCCGAGGACGAGGGACTCACCATCTTCACCACCGGCGACGAGCTGCTGCGGGTGTGCGAGGAGCGCGGGATCTCCGTCTCCGAGGCGATGCTGCTGAGGGAGCGCCAGTGGCGCAGCGACGGGGAGATCCGCGCCGGGCTGCTCACCATCTGGCGCGCCATGCACGACTGCATCGAGCGGGGCACCCGCACCGGAGGCATCCTGCCCGGCGGTCTCGAGGTCAAGCGTCGTGCCTCGTCCTGGTACGACTCGCTCTCGGCCGAAGACCCGGTACGGCTGCCGATGAACGCCTTCGAATGGGTCTCGCTCGCCGCACTCGCGGTGAACGAGGAGAATGCCGCCGGGGGACGTGTGGTCACCGCGCCCACCAACGGCGCGGCCGGCATCGTCCCGGCGGTGCTGTACTTCGCCACCACCTACATCGAAGGGGTGGACCCCGACGAGATCGCGGTGCGCTTCCTGCTCACCGCCGGGGCGATCGGTTCGCTGTACAAGGAGCATGCCTCGATCTCGGGCGCTGAGGTGGGCTGCCAGGGCGAGGTGGGCTCAGCCTGCTCGATGGCCGCGGCCGCCCTCTGTGAGGCGATGGGCGGCAAACCCGCCCAGGTGGAGAACGCCGCCGAGATCGCGATGGAGCACAATCTGGGCCTGACCTGCGATCCGATCGGGGGTCTGGTGCAGATCCCGTGCATCGAGCGCAACGCCATGGCTGCGGTCAAAGCGATCACTGCTGCCCGCTTCGCGCTGCGCGGCACGGGCGAGCACTTCGTCTCCCTGGACACGGTCATCGAGACCATGCGCCAGACGGGGAAGGACATGAACTCGCGCTATAAGGAGACCGCGATGGGCGGGCTCGCGGTCACCGCGGTCCCGGTCAGCGTTCCGGACTGCTGAGGCCTGAGCGGAGCGGTCCCGAACTCCTGAGCAGCACCTCACGTGGCACCGACGCCGCCCCCAGCCGGTCGCGCACCAGCGCCCGCAGCTCCTCCGCGCGGGGCGCCGTCCCCCTCTCAGCTCCTGCGACCTGCACCTCGACCACGGTCCTCACCCCGAAACGCTCATCCGGCACCACTCGCAGGCGCGCATCGAGCACCCCGCGCTGGGACCGCAGCAGGCGCAGCACGGCAGCGGGGTCATGCACCATCCCGCCTGAGGAGAGCGTGCCGTCTGCACGTCCGAGCACTCGGACGATGCCCTCCTCAGAGATCTCTCCACGATCGGTGATCAGCTCGCGCCCTGCAGTGAACGGGGTGCGGGCGTGCAGCAGGCCGTCAGCCTCGCGCAGCCGCACCCCGCGCAGCGGCCTGCCGTCGACCGTGAGCGAGCCGGTCTCCGTCGTCCCGTAGACGTCATGCACACGAGCCCGGAAATGCCGGGCCAGATCCGCGCGGAGCTCGGAGGATAGCTGATCGGAGCCGGAGACCACCCGGGGGATGCGCAGCGCCTGTCCCCGGCTGAGCGCCCGGTCCGCGGTCAGGAGATCCACCAGATGCACGGGGACGCCGGTGAGCAGGTCCGGTGCGCTCCGGTGCAGCAGTGCTACCCGCTCGGGGCCCGGCAGATGACTCAGATCCACGAGCGTGGCTCCCAGGGCGAGTGAGCCCAAGGAGACCAGCAGTCCGTGGCCGTGGACCCCCGGCGCCGCGCAGGCGATCCTCTGACCGGGCCGCATCCCGATCCGTCGGCCGAGATCGGCCAGGGTGGACAGCTGGGCCACGGTGAGCGGGCCGCGACGCTGGGTGCGGGGCAGCCCGGTGCTGCCGCTCGAACGCAGTTCGAGCATCCCGTTCCCGGACAGCGCGGTGACCAGCACCTGGCGCAGCGACGCAGCGGCGGGCAGTGCACCGAGTCCCGGCTGGGCCGCGGACCCGCGTGATCGGCGGTGCAGCTGCACCTGATCGAGCAGCTCACCGGCGGTCAGCGCACCCCGTTGGTCAAGGAGCACCACCGCGCGAGGGCGCAGGGAGAGTCGGGTGCGCAGGGCGCTCGAAGGACGCAGGAGCTTCATCGTGGACCGATCCTCCCACTGGTGGGCTCTTCACCTGTGGGCTCTTCACCCGTGAGCCCTCCGGGGCCGCCGGCTCCGACGCCCATGCGCCCTCGTGAGGCGAGACGCTGGATCAGGTCCCCGGCCCGGCCCGCAGCGGCGGCGGACAGAGTGGGCGCCGCCTGGGCGAGGACCGCGCCGGCGCGTGCCCAGGGCGGGGAGAGCAGGGTGCGGGGCGCATCGAGGGCGTGCAGGACCCGGCGGGCGGCGTCCGCGGGAGCGAGCGCGCCGCGGGGCGAGCTGCCGTAGGTCGGGGCGGCCATCGCCGTGGCGACCAGCGGCAGCTCCACGATCGCGATCCGCACCCCATGGCGCGCGGCCTGGGGTCGCACCGCTCGCAACCAAGTGTCCAGCGCCGCCTTCGAGGCCCCGTAGGCGGCCCAGCCGGGGGTGGGGATCCGGGTGGAGGCGCTGGTGACGGCGATGACGCGGCCAGTGCCGGTGGCGCACATCGGTTCCAGCATCGCCAGCATCAGGGCGGCCGGCCCCAGCAGATTCGTTCCGGTCAGCCGGACCAGGTCATGGGGCCTGCCGAAGCTCTCCTCGAGGGTGCGGCGGAGGGAGTGCCCGGCGATGGAGACCACCGCCTCCGGTGTGCCGTGTTCCGACAGGACCGTCTCGGCGAGCCCGGCGACTGCCTGCTGGTCGCGCAGGTCGCAGGGGAGCACCCGGGCGCCTCCTCCGGCGGCCCGCACCTCGGCGGCCAGGGCCTCCAGCCGGTCTCTGTCACGGGCGGTGAGCACCAGCTGTTCCCCTCGTGCGGCCAGTGCGAGGCAGACTTCACGGCCGATCCCGCCGGTCGCTCCGGTGATCAGGATCATCGTCGGCTGGCGGGGAGGCTCACCAGGAACCCCGCTGGTACGAACCGGGGTACAGCGCCGCATCGCGCACCCCCAGCTCATGAGCGGCACGTTGCGGCCAGCTCGGCTCACGCAGTGCGGCACGACCCACGGCGACGAAGTCCGCATCGCCCCGTTCGAGCACGGTCTGGGCGCCGGCGGGGTCCGTGATCAGGCCCACGGCTGCCACCGGCATCGACACTGCATCGCGCAGGGTGCGCGCGAAGCCCACCTGATACTCCGGTCCGACCGCGATGTCCGCGATCACGGCGCCGCCGGTGGAGACGTGCAGGGCGTCGACTCCCACGCCCTCGAGCTCGCGGGCGAGGTCGAGGGACTGCTCGATGTCCCAGCCGCCGTCGATCCAGTCGGTCGCACTGATGCGCACGATCAGAGGACGTTCGGCGGGCCACTGCTCGCGGACTGCGGAGGCGATCTCGAGCGCGAGCCGGCGCCGTCCCGGACCGTCGCCGCCGTACTCGTCGTCGCGGGTGTTCACGAGCGGGGAGAGGAACTCATGGACCAGATAGCCATGAGCGAAGTGGAGCTCGACAGCATCGAAGCCAGCCTGTTCCGCACGTCGGGCCGCAGCCACGAAGTCTGCGACCACCCGGGAGATGTCCTCACGGCTCAGCGCATCCGGGGCGTCGAGCCCGGGGAAGGGATCCGAGGTGGGGCCGACGGCGCGCCAGCCGGAGGCGAACTCCGGCACCGTGCCGCGTCGCCTGCGGAACCGAGGCAGTGCCGGCCAGGTGGAGGCCTTGCGGCCGGCGTGGGCGAGCTGGACCGCGATCTTCGCTTCCTGCCCCTGGCAGAAGCTGGTGATCCGTCGCCAGGCGGTGACCTGCTCGTCGTTCCACAGGCCCGTGTCCTGGGGGCTGATGCGGCCTTCCGGGCTGATCGCGGTCGCCTCGGTGATCAGCAGCCCGAAACCGCCGGTCGCGCGAGCTCCCAGGTGCACCAGGTGCCAGTCCGTGGGGATGCCGTCCTCCGCCTCGACCATGTACTGGCACATAGGTGCCAGCCAGATCCGGTTGCGCATCTCCAGGGAGCGCAGGCGGGCCGGGGCGAGGAGCGCCGGGGCTGTGGCGGCAGGATCGGGGACCATGGTCCCCTACGTTAGCCGCCTCTGCTGTGGCCCCGTGTCGCCGCCCATCGTGGTGCTCCTCATGACCTCCCACGTGACGGCGCCACAGCGGAGACTTTGCGCCTGCTCTTCAATCGAGTGATCTATGATGCTAGCATTCTTGCATGGTTGAGGATGAGCCGAACGTGCCCCGAACCCCCAAGGTGCAGTTCAACGTGTACCTGCCGAAGGATCTCGTGATCGAGGTCAAGCATCGGGCGATCGATGAATCGCTGAGCCTCAGCGCCTTCGTGGAACAGGCTCTGCGGATGCAACTCGCCGCCGGTGGCGACGATGCCTGAGCGCGAGCCGAGCATGGGTGCCCCGCCCGCGCCGTTCCCTGACAGACCGTTCCCTGAGGAGGAGACCGAGATGAGCCCCCAGACCGAGATGAGTCCCCAGTCCGCCGTGCCCGGCGCGGTGCCCGAGATGACCGTGCTCCCGCTGAGATTCAGCGCCGATGTGCCCGCGATGATCGACTTCCTGTGCACGCTAGGGATGACGCCCACGGTGACTGCGGGAGAGGACGGCTTCGGAGAGCTCGTCGCCGGGGCAGGCCGGGTCATGGTGCACGCGGCAGCTGGTGCCGCGACCGGTGCGCGCAGTGGGGACACCGATCTATGCCTCGCAGTGGAAGAGACCGACGTGGCGGCGCATGCCCTGCAGACGGCAGGGTACGAGGTGGACGTATGGGATGAGACCTATGGTCGGCAGGGGGTTGTCACCGGACCGGCGGGGGAGCAGGTGGCGCTCAACGAGGAACAGATCGACCTCTATGGGTACCGCGGCCACGACGCGAGCTCCCCGGATCCGCGGCTCACTGTCACCGCAGTGCTCTCCAGTGACGACTTCCACCGGGACGCGACCTGGGCGGCTCCGCTCGGGTTCAGCGCTGACGGGCCGGACGATGAATGGTTCCTCGCTCTGCGAGGCCCCGGGCGGGCGGGTGTGCTCGGGCTGCACAAGCCCGGTCCGCTGGATCGCAGGACTCGGTCGACAGGCACCGAGTTCGGTGATGTGCTGCAGGTGCGTCTTGGCTTCGAGACCACCGGAGACCTGGCCGAGCTCTCCCTTCGACTGACCACGGCAGGGCATCCCGCGGAGGTCGTCGAGAGCGGTGCCCTCCGCAGCGTTCACGTCACCGACCCTGATGGGCAGCACCTGGAGATCCATCAGCGTCCGCTGCGCTGAGCTGTCCTCGAGGCAGGGGGAGCGGCAGCATCCTGCTCGAGGAGTGTGACCGGTGCGCGTGACATGGGTCTCCTGCGATACGGTGTCCGCGTCCATCCGCCCCGGCGACCCGGGGCCCGTGTAGCAGGAGTGCTGATGTCCGACGACGCCACCACCGGGATCGAGAATCTCTCCCAGGAGACTCGCACCTTCTCCCCGCCCACCGAGTTCGTACAGAATGCGGTCGGCCGACCCTCCCTCTACAAGGAAGCGGAGCGCGACCACCTCGCCTTCTGGCGCTCGCGGGCCAGCCTGCTGAGCTGGGAGACCCCTTTCACCGAGACCCTCGACTGGTCCAACCCGCCGTTCGCCCGCTGGTTCGCCGACGGCACCCTGAACGTCGCCTACAACTGCGTGGACCGCCATGTCGAGTCCGGACACGGCTCCCAGGTCGCGCTGCTGGCGGAGTACGAGGACGGCTCCGATGCCTCCTTCACCTATGCGGACGTCAAGGACGAGATCTCGAAGATGGCCAACGTGCTGTCCGATCTCGGGGTGAAGACCGGCGACCGGGTCGCGATCTACCTGCCGATGATCCCGGAGGCGGTGTTCGCGATGCTCGCCTGTGCCCGCATCGGCGCCCCGCACTCCGTGGTGTTCGGCGGCTTCAGCGCCGATGCCCTGCGCTCCCGCATCGAGGATGCCGAGGCCCGGGTGGTCATCACCGCCGACGGCCAGAACCGTCGCGGCAAGCAGCTTCCGCTCAAGCCCGCTGTCGACGCTGCGCTCGCCGGGGGCGGCGCCAGCGTCGAGCACGTCCTGGTGGTGCGCCGCACCGGTGGCGAGGTCGAGTGGACCGAGGGACGCGACGTGTGGTGGCACGAGGCCCGCGAGACCGCCTCGGCCGAGCATGCACCGGTCGCGGTCGAGGCGGAGCACCCGCTGTTCATCCTCTACACCTCCGGCACCACCGGGAAGCCCAAGGGCATCATCCACACCACCGGTGGCTATCTCACCCAGGCCGCGTACACCCATCGCAACGTCTTCGACATCAAGCCGGCCTCGGACGTCTACTGGTGCACCGCGGACATCGGCTGGGTCACCGGCCACACCTACGTGGTCTACGGGCCGATGGCCAACCGCACCACGCAGGTCGTCTACGAGGGGACCCCGGACAGCCCGCACCAGGGTCGCTGGTGGGAGATCATCGAGAAGTACAAGGTCACCCAGTTCTACTCCTCGCCCACCGCGATCCGCACGGCGATGAAGTGGGGGGAGGACATCCCCGGCAAGTTCGATCTGTCCTCGCTGCGGCTGCTCGGAAGCGTCGGCGAGGCCATCAACCCCGAGGCATGGATGTGGTACCGCCGGGTCATCGGCGGCGACCGCTGCCCGATCGTGGACACCTGGTGGCAGACCGAGACCGGCGGCATCATGATCTCCCCGCTGCCGGGCGTGACCGCGACGAAGCCGGGCTCCGCGCAGCAGCCCCTTCCCGGGATCAGCGCCGATGTGCGCAATGACGCCGGAGAGTCCGTCGCGAACGGGGAGAGCGGCTATCTGGTGCTGGATCAGCCCTGGCCCGGCATGCTGCGAGGCATCTGGGGCGATCCCGAGCGGTTCAAGGAGACCTACTGGTCCCGCTTCGAGGGCCTCTACTTCGCCGGTGACGGTGCCAAGCGCGACGAGGACGGCGACATCTGGCTGTTGGGCCGGGTGGACGACGTCATGAACGTCTCAGGGCACCGCCTGTCCACCATGGAGATCGAGTCCGCCCTGGTCAGCCATGAATGGGTGGCCGAGGCCGCGGTGGTCGGGGCGACCGATGAGACCACCGGGCAGGTGCCCGTCGCCTTCGTGATCCTGCGCTCCGGCAACGACGAGGCCATCGCTGCGGTCGGCGGTGAGGATGCCGTGCCGGAGATGCTGCGCGCCCATGTGGGCAAGGAGATCGGCCCGATCGCGAAGCCGAAGAAGGTGCTGATCGTCTCGGAGCTGCCCAAGACCCGCTCCGGCAAGATCATGCGGCGCCTGCTGCGGGACGTCGCCGAGAACCGCCAGGTGGGTGACACGCAGACGCTCGCCGATGCCTCGGTGATGGACCTCATCCAGCAGGGTCTCAGCAGCAAGGGCTGAGCCTGCGGCCCGGCACCTGCCGGGCCCAGCACGGTGCAGGACGGGCTCCCGGTCATCGACCGGGGGCCCGTCCTCGTCACGCCTCGTGGCGACCTGGGTCACCGTTCGATGGTGATCTCGCCGACGCCTGCGGTCACGATGAGGGTGCCGTCCCCGGCGTCGGAGCCGGCCGTGAGGCCCGGATCCACGCTGACGCTTCCGAGATCCGAGTCGGCGTCGATATGCCAGCGGGTGGTGCCGGGGGCCGTGACCATCACGTCGCCCAGTTCAGCGGTGATGCTGATGCTGCCGCGGGAATCGGTGGGCAGCTGCAGGTCGACGTAGCCCACCGCTGCGGTGATCTGGGCGTCGGCAGGTGCCGGGGACTCCAGCTCGATGTCCACATCACCCACCTCGGAGGAGACCGTCAGCGCGTCGGTGACTCCGAGGGGCCCCAGCACGACATTGCCCACATCGGTGCGCACGTCCAAGGCGCTGAAATCGCCGTCGACCACGACGTCGCCCACGCCGGCGTCGATCGCGAGGGACAGCTCGAGGTCGGAGGGGACCAACAGCAGCAGATCCCGCGTGCGATCCGTCCACGGCCACCCGAGATGACTCTGCGGCTGCTGCACGGTCACCGTGGCGCCTGTCGGGTCGGTGTCGTGGATGAGTCGAGCCGGCGTGGTGTCCCGCGGTGAGGGGAGCCCCGTGGTGCCCGGCTCCACCAGGGCGAGAGTCACCTCGTCGACATCATCTGAGGGCAGCACCTGGATGGTGCCCATCAGGCTGGCCAGGTTCAGAGAGGCCGGAGTGCCGAGTCCAGTGGTCGTGGAGATCTCGGAGTAGCCGCGACCCGACGCCCAGTTCGCGACGGACGTGACGGCGAGGCCGCCCACCATCAGCAGCACGATGATGGCGCCCAGCAGCACGGTCAGCGCACGCCAGGGGCGGTCCCGGTCCGGGGAGGGGGTCAGTCGCTGCCCGGGGAGCAGGAGGCGCTCCATGGGCTGAGCCGACTGCGGCGGTGCGATGGAGGAGGACGTCGCGGCCGGGCTGGGCGGGGGAGCCGGGCTGGGCGGGAGTGGCGGACGGGTGGTGGTCATCAGCGTTCCTCGGATTCCAGAAAGCGCAGGACCGCCATCACACGGCGGTTCTCGCCGTCGACTGGAGGGAGGTCGAGCTTGCCCAGCAGCGAGGAGATGTGCTTCTCGACGCTCCCGGTGGAGACGAACAGGGTGTCGGCGATCGCCTGGTTCGAGCGGCCCTGGGCCATCAGCGAGAGCACCTCGCGCTCACGCGGGGTCATGCCCTCGAGGGTGCGGCGGCGCCGGGAGCGGATGAAGATCTGCTGCACCACCTCGGGGTCGAGCCAGGTCCCGCCGGCTCCGACGTCCGCGACCACTCCCAGGAAGTCGTCGACGTCCGCGACGCGGTCCTTGAGCACGTAGCCCAGGCCGAACGGGGAATCGGCGATCAGCTCGGACGCATAGCGCTCCTCGACGTACTGCGAGAGCACCAGCAGCGACACCTCCGGATCCTGGCTCCGGATCAGCACTGCGGCCCGGACTCCTTCATCGGTGAAGGTGGGTGGCATCCGCACATCGATCACTGCGAGGTCGGGACGATGCTGCGAGATGGCGCTGAGCAGCGCGCTGCCGTCGCCGACTGCGGCGACCACCTCATGCCCGGCCTCGGTGAGCAGGCGCTCGAGTCCTGCGCGCAGCAGCACGGCGTCGTCGGCGATCACGATCCTCATCGGAGGTCCTCCTGGGTGGTGGGGTGGGCGAGCTCTGGCACCGGGGCGGTGCGGCCTGCGAGCGGGATCACGGCGATCAGCGCCGTGCCTCCGCCGGTGGGGCTTGTGACTTCGAGCAGGCCCCCGGTGGCACGGACCCGGTCGGTGAGCCCGGCCAGGCCGGTGGACAGACCGTCTCGGCGCACCTGCGCACCGCCTCGGCCGTCGTCCTGGATCCGCACCCGCAGCGCGGACTCGTTCCGGTGGACGAAGACGTCCGCCGCCGTCGCCTCGGCATGCTTGGCGATGTTCGTCAGCGCCTCGGCGACCACGAAGTAGGCCACCGCCTCGAGCTCCCGATCCAGGGCCGGCATGCTCTCGGTGCCGAGGTCGACCTGCAGATCCACCGGCACCTGGGAACGAGCCGCGAGCGCGGACAGGGCGGCGTCCAGCCCGCGGTCGGTGAGCACGGCCGGGTGGATGCCTCGCGCGAGCTGACGCAGATCGGTCATCACGGCTTTGGCCTCCGCATGCGCCTCGCCGACCAGCTGCTCGGCACGATCGGGATCGGTGCGGACCGTGTTCTTCGCGATGCCGAGGGTCATGGCGAGGTTCACGAGGCGCGGCTGCACCCCGTCATGGAGATCACGCTCGATGCGCAGGCGCTCCTGCGCGGCGGCATCGACCGCCCCCTGCCGGCGTTCGGCCAGCTCGGCGACCTGCTCGCGCAGATCGTCCTCGGAGCCGGAGATCAGCCCCCGGGCGAGCCCTCGGTCGGCGAGGGCCCCGAGCACCAGCATCACCAGGGCCAGCACCAGGCCTGCGGTGCCGATGGCTCCGAGCGACCAGCGGGAGAGCTCGATCCCTCCCACCTCCACGGTGCCCTGGTCGAGAGCCGCCTCCCACCCAGTCCAGCCGAACCAGAGGAACACCGCGAACGCGGTGAAGAAGGCCCCGGCGACCAGGATCGCGAGGTGGTGATGCAGCACTCCCCGCCAGAACGCCCAGGTACCGAGCTCGAACCAGCGGTTGCTGAGCCAGCCGGAGATGCCGGTGCGGCGCGAGCGCCGACGCGGGGGAAGGATCACGGGGATGCCGTGGATGGCGACGGCGCGCCGACGTTCCACCCGTACAGCGAGCTGCATCACCAGCAGCCAGGGGATCAGCAGCAGCAGGCCGGTGCCGAGAGCGGGCAGGGAGGCGAGCCCGCCGAGCAGCAGGGTGAGGCTCGCCCAGAACCAGCTGTAGAACAGCAGCCCGCCCACGACCACGGAGGCGAGGGCGGAGGGGGCGAGCCGGGAGCGCGAGCGCCCTGCGCCCCGGGCAGAGGAGTCGTCCATGCCCTGACACTATGCGCGGCGAGGGGACCGGGCCCACGGTGCCCACCCGCCGTCTCACTGGGGGAAAACCCCCGGTCCGACGGGTTCGCGCGACTCCATCGCGCGGACTGATCCGGATCGGGTCGCAGAATGCGGTTCAATGGGTCCATGAGCAGTGACGCCACTTCCTCCGACGAGACCATCGACCCCGCTTCCGACACCGGGTCACCCGCCACCGATGACGGCTCCACCGGGCAGGTGATCGAGAACGTCGAGCGGACAGCCGCTGAGCTCGAGGCCGATGATCAGGGCCGCGGCACCCTTCACGATGTCGCGAACTCTCTGGGCATCTCCAGCGCGGTCGCACTGCGCGCGCTGCGCGAGTCCGACGAGATCAAGCCGCAGATGATCCGCCGGGTCCGGGAGGCGGCCGAACGGCTGAACTTCCCGCTCGCGGATCTCAGCGAGGAGACCGAGCACCGCGGCGTGGTCGCAGTGCTCGTGAACACCATGCGCAACACCTGGATCTCTGATCTGGTGCGGGCGATCCGCATCGAGCTGACCGCGACCGGACGCACCGCAGTGGTGGTTCCCACACGTCGCCGCATGCCCGAGTACCCGGTCGCCGCCGACACGGATGCGATCGAGAACCTGGTCCATCTCGGCGTCGACGGCTTCCTGATGATCTCCGACCTGGCTGACATGGACAGCGTGCTCGCGGCCACCGGCAGTCGGCCGTTCGTCGGGATCGGCTGCTCGCAGGAGTTCGTCGGCCGGTTCGACACCGTCCGCATCGACGACGAGGTCGGGCAGGGGCTGCTGGTGGACCATCTGGTCGGACTCGGTCACCGCGAGATCGCGCACGTCGGCGGAGTCGGTGCGGCCGTGGCCCGGGAGCGCGCGGATGCCTTCCGCAAGGCCATGGACCGTCACGGCCTGGGTGACGTCGCGCGGGTCGAGCCCGGTGACTTCACCGAACAGGTCGGCCAGACCGCCGGATCGATGCTGCTGCGCGGCAGCCGGGTCCCCACGGCTGTCACCTGTGCGAACGACGTCACCGCGGTCGGTGTGCTCGCCGCGGCACGTGACGCCGGCTTCGCGGTGCCCGAGGAGCTGGCGGTGGCCGGATATGGCAACACCTCCCTCGCAGCCTCCGGGGTGTCCCAGCTGACCAGCGTGGATCCCAACTCCGATCGACTCGGTGCGCTCGCCGCGCAGTTCCTGGTCGAGCGCGTCTCCGGCCATGAGGGCCCGGCCCGGGACGTGGCGGTCGCGCCGTCCATCGTGGTGCGTCGCACGACCTCCGCGGGCCCGCGGCCCGAGACCACGAAGCGCAAGCGGATCTCCGTGGACTGATCAACGGATCCCCATCCCGCGAACTTCGAACGACCTGCCCCCTGCGATAGGCTCAGATCATGATCAACACCACGAACGACCCGAGCACGCCGCCCACCCAGCGGTCCATCGGCGAGCTCGTCCAGTCCATCCGTGACGAGCTCCTCGGTGTCGTGCACCATGAGATCGACATCGCGAAGAAGGAGTTCACCGCTCTCGCGATCAAGCTGGGCATCATCGCCGCCTGCGCCGCGGTGATCCTGTTCCTCCTGCTCTCGGCCTGGGTGATGCTGCTGTTCGCCGCCGCCAACGGTCTGGAGGCGCTGGGCCTGCCGTTCTGGGCCGCGTTCCTGATCGTCGCGGGCGTCTTCATCGTGCTCGGCGTGGTCGTCGGAGCCGTCGCCTTCGTGGTCTACAAGAAGCTCAAGGCACCTGAGACCACCATCGAGACGGCCCAGGGCGCCGTGAGCGCCGTGCAGGGCAAGCGTCGTCAGAATGCGGTGTCCTATGACGACACCTTCGACGAGCTCTACGGCAAGCAGGTCAGCGCTCGCACGGACTGATCAGCGCTCGCACAGACTGAACCGCCGGGCTGGGCGCCCGACCTTCGCGCGAGCCGTGGGCCGTGGGCCGCTCCTGAGGGCAGTACCCTTGGGTGCGTGAGCCTCTACCTGCATGACACCGCCACCCGTACGACCGCACCCTTCATCCCGGTGCGCGCGGGGGCGGTGTCGTTGTACGTCTGCGGCCCGACGACCCAGGGAGCCCCGCACCTCGGCCATCTGCGCACATTCCTCGCCTTCGACGTGCTGGTGCGCTGGCTCGAGCGCAGCGGCCTCGCGGTGACCCATATCCGCAATGTCACCGACATCGACGACAAGATCCTCGTGAAGTCCGCCGAGGTGGGCGCCGAGTGGTGGGCATGGTCCCTGCGCTTCGAGCGCGAATTCCAGGACGTGCTCGATGAGATCGGCAATCGTCGGCCCACCTACGAGCCGCGTGCGACCGGCCATGTGCCCGAGATGATCGAGCTGATGCAGCTGCTCATCGAGCGTGGCCACGCCTATCCCGACGGTCACGGCTCGGTCTATTTCGATGTGGCCTCCCACCCCACCTACGGGTCGCTCACCCGCCAGTCCCTGGAGGACATGCAGGACGCCGGCGAGGCGATGGAGCCCGGCAAACGGGACCGTCGCGACTTCGCGCTGTGGAAGGCGGCGAAGGACACGGAGCCCGTCAGCGCCGCCTGGGACACCCCCTTCGGGCGAGGCCGTCCCGGATGGCACCTCGAGTGCTCGGCCATGAGCCGCAAGTATCTCGGGGAGACCTTCGACCTCCACGCCGGGGGCCTGGACCTGCGCTTCCCGCACCATGAGAACGAGCAGGCGCAGTCCCACGCCGCCGGCTTCGGCTTCGCCCGCCAGTGGATGCATGCCGGGGTGCTCACGGTGGACGGTCTGAAGATGGGCAAGAGCCTCGACAACTTCGTCACCGCCGCCCGGGCACTGGCCGAGCATCCGACGCCGGCCGTACGGCTCGCCCTGGTGAGCGGCCACTACCGCGCCACCGTCGAGTACAACGCGACGGCGATGCGGGAGGCGGAGACCGTCTGGGAGCGCTTCAGCGCCACGGCGCGTCGTGCCGCCCAGCTCCTCGGGGACCATCCGCTGGCGGCACCCGAGGCCGAGCTGCACGCGCTCGAGCTGCCCGCAGACTTCGTGGCCGCGATGGACGATGACCTCGCGGTCCCCGAGGCGCTCGCAGTGATCCACCGCGAGCAGTCCTCCCTGAACTCCCTGCTCGCCGCCGGCGCTGCAGAGGCAGAGATCGCCTCCGGTCTGGGCCAGCTGCGCGCCATGCTGGACGTGCTGGGCCTGGACCCCCTCTCCGACCGGTGGGGGAGCGGCACGGGCGCTGAAGGCGCCGAGCATGCGGCACTGGACTCGCTGATCACCGCCCAGCTCGCCGCCCGGGAAGCGGCTCGCGCGGAGAAGGACTGGGCTCGCGCAGATGCGCTGCGCGACGCCCTGATCGCTGCAGGCATTCGTATCGAGGACGGGCCCGAGGGTGCCCGTTGGACCCTCGACACCAAGAACTGAAGGACTGAGGAGACATCTGATGGCAGGGAACAGCACGCGACGCGGTGCGATGCGCAAGGGCAAGAAGGGCGCGACCGTCGGTTCAGGCGGTGTGCGCCGCCGTGCGCTCGAGGGCAAGGGGCCGACGCCCAAAGCGGAGGACCGCACGTACCACAAGGCCTACAAGGGCGGTGCTGCGGCATCCGGTGGAGCAGCCGGGCGCCGCGGTCCCGGCGCCAAGGGCGCCCGGAAGCTGCCGGGCAGTGACCAGGTCGCGGGCCGCAACGCCGTGCTCGAGGCGCTGCGTGAGGGCGTCCCCGCCACGCAGCTGACCGTCATGGTCCGGATGGACAGCGACGAGCGGGTGGGCGAGATCATGCGTCTGGCCACCGCCCGCAATCTGCCGATCGCGGAGGCTCAGCGCACCGACCTGGACCGGATGACTGACCACGCCGTGCATCAGGGTGTCGCCCTGACCATTCCGCCCTATGAGTACGCCGAGCTCGACGACCTGCTGAGCATCGCCGCTGACCGCTTCGAGCCGCCGCTGCTGGTCGCTCTTGACGGGATCACCGACCCCCGCAACCTCGGCGCGATCCTGCGTTCCGCCGATGCCTTCGGTGCGCATGGCGTGATCCTGCCCGAGCGGCGCAGCGTGTCGATGACCGCCAGCGTCTGGAAGGTCGCGGCCGGTGCCGCAGGCCGGGTCCGCGTCGCCCAGGTCACCAACCTCAACCGCGCCCTGACCTCGCTCAAGGAGGAGGGCGTCTTCGTGCTCGGCCTCGACGCGGACGGCGATGTGACCTCCCGCGAGCTCGAGCTCGGCACCCAGCCGACGGCACTGGTGGTCGGCGCGGAGGGCAAGGGCCTCTCACGTCTGACGCGAGAGCTCAGCGACCAGGTGGTGTCGATCCCGATGGGCGGTCGTGCGGAATCGCTGAACGCCTCGGTGGCGGCCGCGATCGCACTGTACGAGCTCTCCGGCGTGCGGGCGCGTCAGGGACTGGGCTGAGCTCTCCGGCGTGCGGGCGCTCAGGGACCGGGCTGAGCTTCGGCGTGCGGGTGCCTCAGGGACTGGGCTGCGCCGCGCGACGCTGCTGAGCTGGGACTGACCGCTCGGGGTCCGTCCGCACCCGTAGGGTCACGTACGGGAGGGTGAGCTGGATGATCGGGCCCAGCCCGATCGCATAGAGCACCGTTCCCGCCCCGAGCGGGCCTCCCAGCGCCCACCCGGTCGCCAGCACCAGGATCTCGAGCGCGATGCGCACCGGGCCGACAGGTCGACGCAGCACGCGCCCCAATCCCGTCATCAGCCCGTCACGCGGACCGGCGCCGAGCTGGGCGCCGATGTAGACGGCGCCGCTGATGCCGTTGAGGATCACGCCGGCGAGCATCATCGCCACGGCGATCGGCAGCGTGGGCGCTTCGGGGAGCACCATCATGCCCAGGTCGATGCTCACTCCGACCCAGATCGAGTTCGCCACGGTGCCGATCCCGATCCGTTCGCGCAGCGGGATCCACAGCAGCAGCACCACGAAGCTCACGGCGATGCTCACCGAACCGACACTCAACCCGATGCGGTCCGCGACCGCGGCGTGCAGCACGTCCCAGGGGGCACCGCCCAGCCCGGATTCGAGCAGCATCGCCAGCGAGACGCCGAATCCTGTCAGGCCCAGCATCATCTGGAGCAGGCGCAGCGGAAGCCGGTCGACCTTCAGCTGCTCGCGCAGGCTGAGGTTGTCCAGGCGCGCCGGTCCCCGGCTTCGTTCACGACGCATGGGGCGAAGTGCTCCTCTCCTCATTCGAAGATCGGCAATGCCGAGGTCTCGGTGGTCACCAGTGATCTCTCGTCCGGCCGATGGATCAGGACGTTGAGGATGTAGTGCCGCACGGTGTCGTCCAGGCTCACATCCTGCCCGCCCTGCTCGGAGAGGAACCACTTGTGCTCGAGGATCTCGTGGAAGAACTCAGGGGGCTCGAGCTTGGAGCGCATCGTCCTGGGGACCGCACGGACGACCGGCTCGTACTGGTCCTTCAGCCACTCGTGGGCCACGAACTCCTCGTCCTCGAGCTGCTGCTCGGTATCGGCGCGGAACTGGTCGAGGTCGTTGAGCAGCCGCCGGGCCTGGTTCTCCTGGGCATCGATCCCGGTGAGCCTCAGCAGACGGCGCGAGTGGTGCCCGGCGTCGACCACCTTGGGCATGATCGACAGCGTGGTGCCGTCGAGGTCGGTGGTGATCTCGAGCTCGCCCACATCGAAGCCGAGCGCGTTGAGCTTCTCGATCCGGGCCGAGACCCGCCAGCGCTCGTCGGCGGAGAACCGCTCCCGTGAGGTCAGGGTCTCCCACAGGTCCTCATAGCGGGAGACCAGGTCGTCGCCCACGGCGACGGGATCTGCGTCGGGGTCGAACATGTCCCCGGCCTGGAGGTCCATCAGCTCACCGATGATGTTGGTGCGGGCGAGGTCGAGGTCGTACTGGCGCTGGCCCACGGTGAGCCGTTCATGGAGCGCGCCGGTCTCGACATCGACGAGGTACGCGGCGAAGGCGCCGGCGTCTCGCCGGAAGAGGGTGTTGGACAGGGAGACGTCTCCCCAGTAGAAGCCCTCGAGATGGAGGTGGACGAGCAGGACGGCCAGTGCGTCGAGCAGGCGGTGCGCCGTGTCCGGGCGGGATACCTGGCTGAACACCGCGCGATATGGCAGGGAGAACTGGAGATGGCGCGTGATCAGCATCGCGTCCAGAGGCTCACCCGTGGCAGTGGTGCGACCGGAGATCACGGCGAAGGGCTCCACGCAGGGGATCCCGAGTCGTCCCAGGATCCTCAGCATGTCGTACTCGCGCTGGGCGAGGTTCTTGGAGATCTCCTTGAGGGCGAGGACTCGTCCCGAGACGCGTACGAAGCGCACGACGTGACGGGAGATGCCTCGCGGGAGGGCGGCGAGGATGTCCTCGGGCCATTGCTCCAGCGGTTCCTCCCACGGCAGGTCCAGCAGTGCAGGATCTGCACGGGACGCGGTGATCTCCAGAGGTGCCATTGCTCCATTCTCTCCCGAGCGGGGATGCTTCGACCACTCCCGGCATGATGTCACGTCGTCAGGACGCACCGCACACCGCGAGGACGTGCCAGAAACAACAGCGACGGGCGCCCGGCAGCAGCCGGGCGCCCGTCGCACGAGTCAGCTGGCGAGGTCAGTCGCCCAGGCGCAGACCGCTCTTCGCGTCGAAGAGGTGGATGTGGCCTTCGGTGGGACGGAAGTAGACCGTCTCACCCTTGCTCGGAGGGCGACGGGCGTCGACGCGCGCGATGAACGGCTTGGACGTCTCTTCGCTTCCTGCGCGACGGCCGTAGATGAAGGCGTCCGCGCCGAGCTCCTCGACGAGGTCGACCTCGACGGCGATGCCCTGGCCGTCGGGAGCGATCTCGAGGTCCTCGGGACGGATGCCGATGGTGACCGTGCTCTGATCGGTCTCCGAGAGGGTCGAGCGATCCACGGGGACCACGACGCCACCGAACTCGGCACCCTGATCGGTGAGGTTGGTGTCGAACAGGTTCATGGCGGGGGAGCCGATGAAGCCGGCGACGAACACGTTGTTCGGGTGGTCGTACATGCGGCGCGGGGTGTCGAGCTGCTGCAGAACGCCGAAGTTCAGCACTGCGACGCGGTCGCCCATGGTCATGGCCTCGGTCTGGTCGTGGGTGACGTAGACCGTGGTGACGCCGAGGCGGCGCTGCAGCGACGCGATCTGAGTACGGGTCGCCACACGCAGCTTCGCATCGAGGTTCGACAGGGGCTCATCCATGAGGAACACCTGCGGCGAACGGACGATCGCGCGGCCCATGGCCACACGCTGGCGCTGACCACCGGAGAGCGCCTTGGGCTTACGGTCGAGGTACTCGGTGAGGTCGAGGATCTCGGCGGCGTCCTCGACGCGCTTGCGGATCTCGGCCTTCGGGTTGCCGGCGATCTTCAGGGCGAAGCCCATGTTGTCGGCGACCGTCATGTGCGGGTACAGCGCGTAGTTCTGGAACACCATCGCGATGTCGCGGTCCTTCGGCGGGACGTCGGTGACGTCACGATCGCCGATCAGGATGCGGCCTGCGTCGATCTCCTCGAGGCCTGCGAGCATGCGCAGCGCGGTCGACTTGCCGGAGCCGGAGGGCCCGACCAGCACGAGGAATTCGCCATCCCCGACTTCGATGTTGAGGTTGTCGACCGCGGGACGTTCCTGTCCCGGGTAGACGCGCGAGGAATTATCGAACGTGACTGTTGCCATGGTGGTTCTCCTTCACCGGCAGGTACGTGCCGGACGGTCCGTTGTGAAGTGATACGTGGCCGAGTGGATGTCGCTCCCACGAGGGGTGCTTCATCGCACTGGCTCGATAAAGTGTAGCCCAGCTCTCATCTGGATGGGTGCACAGGGCGAGGCGTGTCTCACGTCTCGGGACTCTGTCGCCCGCGGGAGCCTCTCCGCCGCTCCGCCCCCGCTCCGCCCCCGCTCCTCCGCCGCTCCGCCGTCCGTGTCCGACGCCCGTGCGAGACTCTGCGCAATCCACGGACGGCCTCGTCGACTGGAGCGCGCCCAGTGCGCTCGGGCTGCGGGATACTGGCGATGTGGACATCACTGAGCTGACTCGGAAGATCCTGGACCGCCGTGCGAAGGAGGGCGACCCCCTGCGGATAGTGCAGGCAGGCCATCCCGCGCTGCGGAGGAAGGCCGTGACCGCTGTGGGGCGGATCGACGTCGGGCTCCTGCTCGAGCTCGCCGAGGCGATGACGATCACGATGCACAAGGCGCCGGGCGTGGGGCTGGCAGCTCCTCAGGTCGGCCTGCCGCTGCGGTTCTACGTGGTCGAGGACTCCTTCGCGGCGGAGGAGGGGGAGGACCCGGACGACGATCTGCTGGAGCGGCGCCCGCTCGCTCTGCGCGCCCTGCTGGATCCCGTCGTCGAGCTGCTCGGAGAGCAGCGGGTCTACGCCTTCGAGGGGTGCCTCTCGGTAGACGGCTGGCAGTCGATCGTGCCGCGCTCACGACGGGTGCGACTGCGTGCGACCGAGCTGCTGCCCGACGGCCGGCTGCAGGAGATCGACGAAGAGCACGTGGGGTGGACGGCCCGCATCTTCCAGCACGAGACCGACCACCTGGGCGGCACCCTGTGTCATGACGTCTCCGTGCCCCGCTCATTCATGGAGGCCGGATACACCGCGCACTACGCCGACCTCGGAGAGGCGGTGCGTCGGCTCGGGCTGACCGGCGAGATCGCCGAGCTCGGCGACGGCGAGGTCATGATCGGCTGAGCGGGCACAGTCCGAAGAGCCAGCAGTCCAAAGAGTCTTCAGACTGGCGCCCCACGAGGCGGTACCTTGACCCTGTTCATGACCCCACAGAACGGAGCTGACGGTGGCACAGAGCGACCCGAGCATCCCGCGCGATGACCAGAACGGCCCGGATGCGCTGCCCGCAGATGGCGAGCTCGCCGAGCAGATCGACGAGCGCTGGCTGGCACTGATCGATGCCGCGCTGAAGGTGCAGGCCCCGCTCGCGCACAGCTACGTGCACAAGCTTCGCCAGAAGCACCCCGAGGAGACCGATCGGCAGCTGCTCGAGCGCGTCACGAAGCGATTCACCACGCTGACCACCGCCGCCGGAGCGGGGATCGGCGGCGTCGCGGCGCTGCCCGGGCTCGGCACCGCGGCAGCGCTCGGCCTGACCGTCGGCGAGGGAGTCACCTTCGCCGAGGCCTGCGCCTTCCTCACCCTTGCCGCGGCGGAGATCCACGGCGTCGACATGACCGACAAGAGCACCCGCCGCCTGGTGCTGATGGGCGTGCTCGGCGGCGAGCGCGGCACCGAGATCATCGCCAAAGCGATGGGCAAGCAGGGGCTGCAGTGGCACTCCGTCCTCAACGGCGGAGGTGGCTTCGTGCCCGGCCTGATCAGCAAGCAGGTCTCGCGCTATGTGCGCCGCCGGGTGGTGGCGCGGACCGGCAAGCTGTGGCTGATGCGGCTGCTGCCCTTCGGCATCGGAGCCGTCATCGGGGGGCTCGGCGCCCGGGCGGTGTCGAAGTCGGTCGTCGAGGCGATGCTCGAGATCTTCTCCCAGGAGCTGACCCTCGAGGGTGAGCTCGCAGGAGAGCAGAGCGCGCTGGACGCCTGAGCACCGCGCCGTACCGCGCCGGGCACAGCTCAGTGCTCGTGCGCGGACGATGCGCACGAAGTGAATTTGGGCCCCGCGAAGGGGACGAGGACGAGAAACCAGAAGAGGGCCGACCCGCTCGGGTCGGCCCTCTTCTGGACGGTGGCGACGGGGGCGGCGTCGCCCCCGGACGCTCACATCTCCTGCGTGAAGGCGTTCGCGTGCTCAGTGCCGACGGCGCGACGGTAGGAACGACGGATCTCCGCCTCCGCAACGCTGCGGCCCTCCCAGTGCGCGCCCTCGACGCTCTTGCCCGGCTCGAGGTCCTTGTAGACCTCGAAGAAGTGCTGGATCTCCAGGCGGTGGAACTCGCTGACGTCGGTCAGCTCCTGGCGGCGCACCTGACGCTGGTCGCCGACCGGCACCGCGATGATCTTGTCGTCACCGCCGGCTTCGTCCCGCATGCGGAACATGCCGAGCGCGCGGCAGCGGATCAGGCAGCCGGGGAAGGTGGGCTCCTCGAGCAGCACCAGGCAGTCCAGCGGATCGCCGTCCTCGCCGAGGGTCCCCTCGATGAAGCCGTAGTCGTCCGGGTAACGCGTGGCGGTGAACAGCATCCGATCGAGCCTGATCCGACCGTTGTGGTGGTCCACCTCGTACTTGTTGCGATTCCCGCGAGGGATCTCGATGGTCACATCAAATTCCACGACAGCCGCTCCATTGCTCCGGCCCCGTGGGCCTCTGGTAATGACCCGGACACCATATCGTGGGGTCATGGCCCTGAGAGCAACGGAACGCATCTGGCGCACCACCGCGATCGTGATGTGCGCGGCGGTGCCCACGAGCTTCTACATGCTCGGGGACCTCACCGACGCCTTTCCCGGGGTGCTCACCGTCGCTACGGTCGACGAGGGCCCGGCCTCCGGACCGCGTGCCGTGGCGGAGGACTGGGAACGTCTCGGAGCCTCCGAACTGCTTCCCCCCATCGATCGCAGCGGTGACCCGGTGGACCCGGCTGACCTCGAAGGACGCATGGCTGCGGGAGCCCTGCTGCCCGTGGTCGACAGCGGATTGGCGTTCAGCGTGGTCGATGCCGGGACCGGTGAGGTGCTCGCAGAACGGGAGGCCGACGTCGCGCTCGTGCCCGCCTCGACGCTGAAGATGCTCACCGCCGCCGCGGTGCTGCGCCGATACAGCGGCGACGAGGTGCTCACCACCCGAGCCGCCGTGCAGGACGGCGTGGTGACCCTGATCGGCGGCGGTGACATGACTCTCAGCGAGGAGGAGCTGCGCGATCTCGCGATCCGGACTGCCGAGCTGGCCACGAGCCAGGGCACGACGCAGGTCTCGGTGGTCCTCGATGACACCTATCTCGTCGGCGGCGCCAATGAGGCCTGGGGGAACAACGGCCCCGCCGGCGGGTGGGTGACTCCCACCGCCAGCCTGGCGCTGGAGGGCGGCTGGCTCGACGGGCAGCAGTACGGCGCCAAATCCACCGACCCTGCCGGGGATGCGGCGCGCCGCTTCGCCGAACTGCTGGTCGAGGCGGGTCTCGAGGTCACCGGGACGCTCTCCGAGGGCGTGGCGCCCGAGGACGTGCCATCGGTCGAGATCCATTCCGAGCCGCTCGCGGAGATCGTGCGCCACACCCTGCTGATCTCCGACAACACCACCGCGGAGCTGCTCGCGCACCTGGTCGCGCTCTCCCGTGGCGAGGAGACCACGCCGGTGGGGGCGGCCGCCGCCGTCGAGGCCGAGATCCGAGATCTGGCTGCGGAGATCGGGGTGCCGGACACGGACCTCGCCGCGCTCGAGCTGCATGACGGCTCGGGACTCTCTCGCCAGAACCGGGTGCCGCCCGCCCTGTTCTCGGCGGTGCTGGCCGAGGTGGCCTCCGGAGAGGTGCCCAGGCTCGAGCAGATCCTCTTCGACGTCCCGATCGCGGGTCTTTCGGGCACGCTTGCCGACCGCTTCCACGCCGACGGCACTGAGGATGCGAGCGGCCTGGTGCGCGGCAAGACCGGCTATCTCGGCGGTGCCGCCACCCTCGCCGGAGTGGCCGTCCTGCCCGACGGTCGCACCGTCGGCTATTCGATCGTGGTGCACGGCTTCGACGGCGCGGACGCCGCCGCGGCCCGCGCCGCAGTGGACCAGGTCGCCGCCGAGATCGTGCAGGTCGACTGATGGCCGGCCCGCCCCCGGTGATCGCCCGCGCCCGCACCGCCGTGCGCGCCTCGCTGACCGCGCGCATCGAACAGCTCGCCGATGACACCGCCGTCGGCCATCTCGCCCCTCGACTGCTGGTCGGGCTCAGCGGGGGAGCCGATTCCCTCGCCCTGCTGGCGACGACCGTCTGGGTGGGCTCGCGGATGGGCCTGGAGACGGAGGCGGCGATCGTCGACCACGGTCTGCAGGAGGGGTCGGCGGAGGTCGCCGAGCGAGCCCTGATCCAGGCGCAGCAGCTCGGCGCCGAAGGGCAGGTGCTGCGCGTGCAGGTCGATGCCGACGCACCCGGCGGAATCGAGAATGCGGCACGAACCGCCCGCCACGACGCCCTGGAGTCTGCGCGGGAGGAGCGAGGAGCGCTCGCCCTGCTGATGGCGCACACGCTCGATGACCAGGCCGAGCAGGTGCTGATGGGGATCGCCCGAGGAGCGGGCCCTCGGGCGTTGGCAGGGATCCCGCGCACGCGGGGCGCTCTGCTGCGTCCCTTCCTGGGCACCGGACGCGACGAGCGCACGGCACTGCGGCGCAGCGACACCGAGGAGATCTGCCGCCTCCACGACCTCCAGTGGTGGGAGGACCCGATGAATGCGGACCCCACCCTGCTGCGCTCACGGGTACGGCATCAGGCACTCCCGCTGCTGCGGGAGATCCTCGGTGAACAACTCGACGAGAACCTGGCCCGCAGCGCCGACCTGGTGCGCCCTGATGTGGATCATCTCGACCGGGAGGCGCAGGCACTGCTGCCCTCGCTGCGACGCGACGGGGGAGAGCTGCGCGAGGACGGCGATCTGCTGCTCCTGGATGTGCACGCCCTGGCCGCCGCCCCGGCGCCCTTGCGCACCCGGGTCCTGCGCGACGCCACGCGTTCCGCTGACCGCGCAAAGCCGCAGGGCGGCAGCACCGGCGGATCCTCGAAGTCGCTGCTCCGACGCCAGGTGCTCGCGATCGATGCGCTGGTGGTCTCATGGCACGGTCAGGCAGCGGTGCCCGTTCCAGGTAGGATCGAGGTCGCTCGCCGCGACGGCCTGTTGGTGTGGCGCCGCCTCGATCCGTGATCCGCGGCGGACGCACCCCACCACGTTCCATGGAGGAGATCCGCGTGCCCCAGACGCACCCCCACCCCGATGTCGACCGCGTGCTGCTGGACGAGCAGCAGATCCGCGAACGCCTCGCCGAGCTCGGTCAGCAGATCGCCGAGGACTATGCGGATGAACCGCCGGTCCTCGTGGGCGTTCTGCGCGGCGCGGTGATGGTGATGGCGGATCTCGCCCGCCAGATCGACCTCAAGGTCGAGATGGACTGGATGGCCGTCTCCTCCTACGGCTCGGGCACCAAGTCCTCGGGCGTCGTGCGCATCCTCAAGGACCTCTCCGGCGACATCACCGGGCGCAACGTGCTCATCGTCGAGGACATCATCGATTCCGGGCTCACCCTGAAGTGGCTGCTGTCCAACCTGCGCTCACGGGGTCCCAAGAGCGTCGAGATCGCCGCACTGCTGCGCAAGCCCGAGGCGGCGCGGGTGGAGATCGACGTGAAGTACGTCGGTTTCGACATCCCCAACGAATTCGTCATCGGCTACGGGCTCGACTATGCCGAGAACTACCGCAACCTCCCCTACGTGGGCGTCCTCGCGCGCTCGATCTACGAGGACTGATCCCATGGCAGATTCCCCCAAGTCCAAGAGCTCCGGCGGCAAGAAGCGTCGCCCGTTCACCGGGCTGGCGCTGTGGATCATCGTCGCCCTGCTGCTGGGCATGGCGATGTTCTCCCTGTTCGGCCGCGACGGCTATCAGCAGATCGACACCCAGCAGGGACTCGAGCTGCTGGCCGGCGGCACTGTCGAGCAGGCGAAGATCATCGACGGCAACCAGCAGCGGGTCGACCTGGTCCTGACCGAGGACTTCGTGGACGGCGAGGAGAACAAGGGCACCGAGGTGCGCTTCTCCTACGTCGACGCGCGCGGTGAGGCCGTGGTGCAGGCCGTCGAGGACGCGGCTCCGGCCAAGGGGTACACGGACGAGATCGCCAGCAGCTCCTGGTGGTCCACCCTGCTGCTGTCCTTCCTCCCGCTGCTGATCTTCATCGGCCTGTTCTGGTTCCTGATCATGAACGCCCAGGGCGGCGGCAAGGCGATGCAGTTCGGGAAGTCCAAGGCCAAGCTGTTCAACAAGGAGGCCCCCAAGGTCACCTTCGCGGACGTGGCAGGCGCCGAGGAGGCCGTCGAGGAGCTCGACGAGATCAAGCAGTTCCTCGTCGACCCCGGGCGGTACCAGGCAGTCGGCGCGAAGATCCCCAAGGGCGTGCTGCTCTACGGCCCGCCCGGCACCGGCAAGACCCTGCTGGCCAAGGCCGTGGCAGGCGAGGCGAACGTGCCCTTCTACTCGATCTCCGGCTCGGACTTCGTGGAGATGTTCGTGGGCGTCGGCGCGAGCCGCGTGCGCGACCTGTTCAACACCGCCAAGGAGAACTCTCCGGCGATCATCTTCATCGACGAGATCGACGCCGTCGGCCGCCACCGCGGTGCTGGCATGGGCGGCGGTCACGACGAGCGCGAGCAGACGTTGAACCAGATGCTGGTGGAGATGGACGGGTTCGACGAGAACCAGAACGTCATCCTCATCGCCGCCACCAACCGCGTGGACATCCTGGATCCCGCGCTGCTGCGACCGGGACGGTTCGACCGCCAGATCGCTGTCGAGGCCCCCGATATGAAGGGCCGCCTGCAGATCCTCGGCGTGCATGCCAAGGGCAAGCCGCTCGCGCACGACGTCGACCTCGAGCACGTCGCCAAGCGCACCATCGGCATGTCCGGTGCCGATCTCGCGAACGTCCTGAACGAAGCGGCGCTGCTGACCGCACGCTCCGGCAACCAGATCATCGACAATCGCGCCCTGGATGAGGCGATCGACCGTGTCTCCATGGGGCCGCAGCGCTACTCGAAGGTGATGAGCGAGCGTGAACGTCAGATGACCGCGTACCACGAGGGCGGCCACGCCCTGGTCGCGGCGGCCATGAACAACTCCGCCCCCGTCACCAAGGTGACGATCCTGCCGCGCGGCCGCGCCGGCGGCTACACGATGGTGGTCCCCACCCAGGACCGCAACTACCAGTCCCGCAACGAGCTGCTGGATCGGCTGGCCTACGCGCTCGGCGGCTACGCGGTGGAGGAGAGCATCTTCCACGACGTCACCACCGGTCCCAGCTCGGATCTGCAGAACGCCACCAAGATCGCCCGCACCATGGTGATGCAGCTCGGGATGAGCGACGCCGTGGGCCAGGTCGCCCTGGCCGGCGAGCAGGACGAGGTGTTCGTGGGGATGCAGCAGGGGCAGGCCCCCCGCTTCAGCGCAGAGACCGCGAGCCTCGTGGATCAGGAGGTCCGGATGCTGCTGGACACCGCGCTGGACGAGGCCTGGGCCGTAATCGTGGAGAACCGTCACGTGCTGGACCGCCTGGTGGAGGAGCTGCTCGAGCGGGAGACCCTCAACGAGCACGAGCTCGCCGTGATCTTCCGCGATGTCAAGAAGCAGCCGCCGCGCGAGGTCTGGGTCTCCAGCGCCGAGCGTCCCGCGCTGGCCGCGCCGTCCGTCGGGGCGACGATCACCGCGACCGGTACCGAGGCGCACGACGCCGGGGAGCCACTGCAGCCGGGCGCCCCCGAGCTGCCGCACCCCGGTGGTGAGGGCCCGCAGATCCCGGGCGCCCCGCAGGGTGGTGCCCCCGGAGAGGGCGGCACCGGCTACGGCTACGGCAGCACTGACTACGGCAGCACCGAGGGGACGGAGCGCTGAGATGAGCGTGGACCAGCCCCGGATCGAGGCCGCTGTGCGGGAGATCCTCGCCGCGATCGGTGAGGATCCCGACCGTGACGGGCTGCTCGAGACCCCAGCCCGGGTGGCGCGGATGTACTCGGAGGTCTTCTCGGGCCTCACGCAGGATGCCCGTGAGCCCCTCTCGACCACGTTCGACATCGAGCACCAGGAGCTCGTGCTGGTGCGCGACATCGCCTTCTACTCGATGTGCGAGCACCACCTGCTGCCCTTCCATGGCGCAGCCCACGTCGGATACATCCCCGGCAGCGGCGCGGTCACCGGGCTCAGCAAGCTCGCCCGGCTGGTGAACGTCTACGCCCGCCGGCCCCAGGTTCAGGAGCGGCTCACCACCCAGATCGCCGACGCGCTGATGGACGAGCTCGGCGCCGACGGGGCGATCGTGGTGATCGAGGCCGAGCACATGTGCATGTCGATGCGAGGAGTGCGCGCGGCCGGCGCCCGCACCGTCACCAGCGCCGTGCGAGGAATGCTGCGCGACAGCCCCAGCACCCGTGGCGAGGCCATGGCCCTGATCAACAGGGCGTGAGCGAAGTGAGCAGCACGCCCCGCCGCCCCTCCGGTCTGCCTGAGCGGCTGGACATCGACGACACCCTGGTGATGGGCGTCCTGAACGTCACCCCGGACTCGTTCTCCGACGGCGGCGCGCACGACGATGCGCCCGCCGCGATCGCCCACGGCCTCCGACTGGTCGACCAGGGCGCCGCGATCGTGGATGTCGGCGGGGAGTCCACCCGTCCCGGCGCACCGCGCGTGGACGAGGACGAGGAGCTGCGCCGGGTGCTCCCGGTGGTCGCAGCTCTCGCGGAGAAGGATGTCGTGGTCAGCGTCGACACCATGAGGGCCTCCGTCGCGGCGGCGAGCGTGGAGGAGGGGGCGCTGATCGTCAACGACGTCTCCGCCGGACGTGCCGACGTGGACATGGGCCGCGAGGTGGCCCGGCTCCGCACCCGCCTGGGCACCCCGCCGGTCTTCATCGCGATGCACTGGCGCGGGCACAGCGACGTGATGAACGAGCTCGCCGTCTACCGCGATGTGGCGCGCGACAGCGCGGCCGAGCTCGCCGAGCGGCTCGCCGCCCTGCGCGAGGCGGGGGTGGAGGACAGCTTCCTGGTCGCCGACCCGGGCCTGGGCTTCTCCAAGACGGGAGAGCAGAACTGGGAGGTGCTGGCCGACTGGCCGACGCTGAGCTCCCACGGACTGCCGCTGCTCATCGGGGCGTCCCGGAAACGATTCCTCAGCGCGCTCGGAGTGGATCGCGACCTGGCGACCGCTGCCATCAGCGCCTACAGCGCGGAGCACGGCGCCTGGGCGGTACGCGTGCATGACGTCGAATCCTCGGTCGCCGCAGTGACAGTGGGCGACCGTCTGCGTCGGAGCATCCGACGATGACGGCGCAGCCCGTCCAGCCGGGCACCGGCCCGGGGCGACTGGACCGCATCGAGGTGGCTGGAATCAGAGCCTGGGCGCACCACGGGGTGCTCGAGGAGGAGAAGCGCCTGGGCCAGCAGTTCGAGGTCGATGTGACGCTCCATCTCGACACCGCGCCCGCGGGTGCCACCGACGCGCTCTCTCGCACCGTGAACTACGCCGAGGTCGCGGCAGCGGTGCACGAGGAGATGACCGGCGGCCCCTACGACCTGGTCGAGACGCTCGCAGAGCGGATCGCCACACGGATCCTGACGGACACCGGACATCCCCTGGTACGGCGTCTCGGAGTCCGAGTTCATAAGCCATCCGCCCCCGTCGGGCTGCCCGTCGGCGCCGTCACCGTGAGCATCGAGCGGGACGCCCCGCCGATCTCGGCCGTCCTGGCGCTGGGGACCAACCTGGGGGAGCGGGAGAAGCACCTGCAGGGCGCGCTCGCCCACCTGGCCGCGACGGACGGCATCGACGTGGCCTGGACCGGGCCGGTGCTGGAGACCGCGCCCGTCGGCGGGCCCGCGGAGCAGGGCAGCTTCCTGAACTCGGTGATCGGGGTGCGCACGGTGCTGGGCCCCTTCGCGCTGCTCGAGGCGGCGCACCGTGCGGAGCATGCCGCTCATCGGGAACGCCTGGTGCGCTGGGGCCCGCGCACTCTCGACGTGGACGTCATCACCTACGGCGACTGGGTGAGCGAGGACGCGCAGCTGACGGTCCCGCACCCACGCGCCCACGAGCGAGCCTTCGTCCTCGCTCCCTGGCACGCCGCCCGCCCGCAGGCGCAGCTGCCGGGGCACGGACCGGTTGACGCTCTGCTGGCCCGTGCTGCGGACCTGGGAGGACTGCGACCGGGGCCGGTCGTCGAGGGGTTCGGAATCTCGTGAAGCCGTTGAACGTGCCGGTCCTGGTGCTGATCCTCGTGATCGGTGCGGGTTTCGGGGCGCAGATGCTCGAGGCCTTCGCCTCCCGTGGCCATTCGCTGCCGATCGCAGGCTGGCTGACCACGCTGGTGCTGCTGGCGCTGGCGGCGGTGCTGCTGGTGCACGGCCTGCCGCTGCGTCGCTACATGCTCGAGAGCCAGCAGCGCAAGGAGCACCCCAGCTTCGCCCCTCGCCGCCACCAGATCGATCTGCCCACCGCCTATCGCACGGTGCTGCTGGCCCGTGCCTGCGCATACACCGGCACGGTGGTCGGGGGGATCTTCGCTGGTCAGGCGTTGTTCCTGCTCCTGACCGGGACTGGCGACCCGCTGCTGGGGGTCCTGCCCACTGCTGCCGCGGCGATCGCCGGGATCGTGCTCGGCGTGCTGGGCGTGATCGTCGAGCACTGGGGCCAGCTGCCGCCGGAGGACGGCGAGGGCTCAGCGGAAGGCGCAGGCGCTGGCAGCTGAGCCCTGCGTCTACGTGGACGCTCCGTCCGTGTCGACTTTCGACGGATCAACTTCCTCCCACGGTGGGCGCGGCGAGTGGCCGCGGGATGACACGATGGTGCCCATGACCTCAGCTCACGACCCCCACGAGCACCTCTACGCACCGGTCGCTGACGTTCCCGCGGCGTCCACCAGCACCTCTGCGGCGTCCGCTGACGCGCCCGCGGCGTCTGCCGGCACCTCTGCGGCGTCTGCCGGCGCCCCCACTGTGTCTGCGGGTGACCCCGCGGCGTCTGCCGGTGCCCCCGCAGGGTCCGGGCGCGTGCTGTCCGACGACCCTGCGGGTCTGCTCGGTGCCGAGGCTCTGCGCCCCGTCTCGCTGAAGCTCATCCCCGCTCGTTACATGGCGGGGAGCATCGGGTACGCCATCTGGCTGGTGCTGATCATCGCCGCGATCGTGGGCACGGTGCTGACGGGATGGTGGTGGATCGCGGCATGCGGCCTGCTGCCTCTGCTGATCATGGTCCAGAGCCTGCTGTTCACCCCGCGCAGGGTTCGGGCGATCGGGTACCTGGACGATGAGGAGGACCTGACGATCGCCAGCGGCATCATGTTCCGCTCCGTCCACACGATCCCGTACGGCCGCGTGCAGTCCGTGAAGATCGGTGAGGGACCGGTGGAGCGGCGCTACGGGCTCGCGACGCTCACGATCACCACGGCCGCGGGCGGAGGCACCGAAACGTTGCCGGGTCTGCCGAAGGCCGAGGCAGAGCGCCTGCGCTCCCTGCTCACCGACCGCGGCATCGATCTCATGGCGGCATTGTGAGCAGCTCAGCGACCAGCCCGTCCAGCCGGTCCAACCCGGACGATCCCACCAACCCGGGCGGTCCCACCAGCCCGGCCAGTCCTACCGGTCCGCCCGCTCCGGCCAGCCCGGCACCCGCAGACAGCGGACTGCTGAACGCGGCTGATCACCAGGCCGCGACCGAGCCGGATCCCTCGACCCCGCGTCACCGCACCCACCCGATCACCCCGCTGGTGACTGGCTGGAAGATCGTGGTCGGCGTGATCGCGGTGATCGCGGCGCAGAACATCGCCCAGCTGCTCGACGAGTTCACGATCCGTCGCGCTCTCATCGGGGTCGGCGTGCTGCTGGCCGCTGCGATCATCGCGATCGCGTTCTCGACCCTCAGCTGGTGGTTCACCACCTACGCGGTCGATGAGGACGGCGTCTCGCTGCACACCGGCATGATCAGCCGCTCCCGCGAGTACGCACCCCGGGCCCGGATCGAGTCAGTCTCCGTCGAACGCCCGCTGCTGGCCCGGCTGCTGGGACTGGCGAAGGTGCGCGTCGAGGTCGCCGGAGGCGGCGAGTCCTATCTCGACATCGAGTACGTGAAGTCCACCGCGGCGGAGGACCTCCGACGAGGGATCCTCGGCATCGCCGAGCGTTCCGCGCCGGAGACAGTGGGCGAACCTGCCACGGACGGCGCCGACCGATACGAGGGAACGGGAACTGCAGGTACTGCCGACCTGCACCCGCAGAACGAGAGCACCGACGGCGCCTCCGGACGGCTCGAGCAGCTCCTGGTCGACGGGGTCACCGACGGTGAGCTGATCGCGCAGGTGCCCACCGAACGGCTCATCCGCTCCCTGGCGCGGGACATCGGCTTCCTCATCGGCGTGGTGATGAGCCTCATCGGCGTGGCCGTCGCCGTCGCGCTCGCGATCTGGCAGGACGGGATCAACATCGCGATGTTCATCGCCCTGGCGCCCGCCGCGATCGCCGTCCCGAAGTACATCTTCGGCCGCATCGAATCCGGATGGGGATTCGTCTCCCGGTTCACCGACCGCGGGCTCCGGATGCGACGGGGCCTGGCCAACACGCGCACCGACAACATCGCCTCCGGTCGGATCCAGCGCATCGAGCTGCGCCGCCCGCTGCTCTGGCGCGGTCCCGGCTGGACCGCCGCCACCGCCACCGTCGCCGGCATCGATGACGACAGCGAGAACGGCGCCGAGAACGTGCTTCCCGTCGGCACTCATGAGGAGCTGCGTGCCACCCTCGGCCACCTCGCCGTGCCGCTCGGCACCGCGGATGACGAGGCCTACATCGAGCACCTGCTCACCGCCCCGGCACGCGAGATCGACGGGTTCCGCACGCAGGTACGGCCGTACTGGATCGCCCGTCGTACCGAGGTGACCGTGCTGCTGCCCGGTGCTCTCGTGAAACGTGGGGGACTGCTGACCAGGCACGTCGAGATCGTTCCCCGCGAGCGCATCCAACAGCTCTCCGTCGACGACGGCCCTCTGAACCGGAAGATCGGGGTCCTCGATCTGCAGGTGGGGATCGCCGGAGAGACGGTGACCGTGAGCAACCTGCCCCGCGCCGAGGTGCTCGGACTCCACAGCGTGCTCTCGCGCGATGCGGCCACGCTGCGCCGCTACCGGGACCGCCAGCACTGGCCGCAGCCCGCCCTGAGCTTCGCCGGACCTGCCGGGCAGCCGCCCCGTCCGGTGGAGCTCGAGGGGGAGCGATGATGCCGCCCCGCCTGGGCATCGGTGTGATCGGGGCCGGCCGGGTGGGTGCGGTCCTCGGCGCCGCGCTGCGGGCCGAGGGCCATGCGATCACCGGCGCCTACGCCGTCTCCGACGACTCCCGCGAGAGAGCTCGGCAGCTCCTGCCCGGAGTGCCGCTGCTGGATGTGCCGGCCCTGGTCGAACGCAGCGAGATGCTGATCCTGGCTGTGCCGGACGACCAACTGGCCCCTCTGGCCGCAGGCATCGCAGCGACCGGGATGGTGCCGGGCGGCCAGCTCGTGATGCACACCTCGGGCCGCTACGGCATCGAAGTGCTGGCGCCGCTCGCCCAGGCCGGCTGCGCGACCCTGGCCCTCCACCCGGCGATGACGTTCACCGGCACCCAGGCCGATCTCGCCCGGCTGATCGGCTGCCCGATGGGAATCACCGCCACGCCTGAGCTGCTGCCGATCGCGGCCGCGCTGGCGGTCGAGCTCGGCGGAGACGCGGTCGTGGTCGCGGAGGGGGATCGCCCCCTCTACCACGCAGCCCTGGCCCACGCCGCGAATCATCTGGTGGTGCTGGTGGACCAGTCCCGTGACGCACTGTCACGGCTGGGGATCGAGGATCCGGGAGCGTACCTGCGGCCGCTGCTCGAGGCAGCGCTCGACGAATCTCTGCGTCACGGGGACAAGGCGCTGACCGGACCCGTGATGCGCGGGGACGCGGGCACCGTCACCGCCCACCTCGGGGCACTGCGTGACCTGGACGCCACCGGGGCCCCGGGCGATCCCGGGGACACCTCCGCCACCTACCGTGCCCTCGCACTCGCGGCCCTGCGCCGTGCGAGACTCCCGGAGGGCACCCGGGCGCTGATCCGGGACCTGCTCGAGGACCATCCGCCGCTGAAGGACGATTCATGACCCTGGACTCTGGCTCCCGCGAGCCGCAGCATGGTGCGGACCAGCGCCGTGCCACCACGCTCATCAGCACCAAGGCAGAGCTGCGCGAGCACCGCGCAGCGATGACGGGGACCGTCGCGGCGGTCTTCACGATGGGTTCCCTGCACGCCGGGCACCTGGCGCTGGTCCAGCGCGCTCGGGGGCTCGCCGATCACGTGATCCTCACCGACTTCGTCAACCCCCTCCAGTTCGGCCCGGGCGAGGATTTCGAGGCGTACCCGCGCGACCTCGATGCGGACCTCGCCCTCGTCGACGGGCTGGTCGACGTGGTCTTCGCCCCCTCGGTCCAGGAGATGTACCCGGTGCTGCCACCCACCGTCTCCGTGACCGCAGGGCGGGCAGGCACGATCCTCGAAGGCGCTGCGCGCCCGGGACACTTCGACGGGGTGGTGACGGTGGTGGCCAAGCTGCTGCAGCTCACCGCTCCCGATCTGAGCGTGTTCGGGCGGAAGGACGCCCAACAGCTGGCCATCATCCAGCGGCTGGTCGCTGATCTGGACCTCCCGGTGCGGATCGAGCCGGTCGAGATCCAGCGCGAGCCGACGGGACTGGCCCGTTCCAGCCGCAACGCCTACCTCAGCCCGGAGGGCCGGGACCAGGCGCTCGCGCTCTCGCGCACGATCTCCGCTGCACTCGCGGCTGCGCCTTCGGTCGCGGGGATCAGGGCCGCTCTCGCGCAGGCCGTGGACCGGGCCGAGATCGAGTGGGACTATGCGCTCGCCCTCGACCCCGGCACCCTCGAGCAGGTCGGTCAGGACCATCGCGGTGAGGTCCTGGTGGTCCTCGCGGGGCGCGTCGAGGGCACCCGGTTGCTCGATGCAGCTGTGGCAGTGGCGACAGCCCCCTGATCCAGCGGGCATTCCCAGCGGCAGTGATGAGACAATCACCGTCATGAGCGAGAATTCCCCTGCCCTCGAGACGACGGACACCTCCGACCAGGTCGCGGTCCGCAAGTCCAAGCGGGAGCGCCTGCTGGCGCGCGGGGAGGAGGCCTACCCCGTCTCGGTGCCGGTGACCACCACCATCGCCGAGGTGCGCGCGCAGTACGGCCACCTCGCCGCCGGCGAGGAGACCCAGGACGTGGCGGGCGTCGCCGGGCGCGTCGTCTTCCAGCGCAACACCGGCAAGCTGGCCTTCATCACCCTCCAGGATGGTGCCGGAGAGCGCCTGCAGATCATGGCCTCGCAGGCCGTCATCGGCGAGCAGCGACTGGCGGATCTCAAAGCCGATGTCGACCTCGGCGATCATGTGTTCTTCCAGGGCCGGGTCGGCGCATCCCGGCGCGGCGAGCTGAGCATCTTCGCCGAGTCGTGGCAGATGGCGGCCAAGGCAGTGCGCCCGCTCCCGGTGCTCCACGCCGGACTGTCCGAGGAATCCCGGGTGCGGCACCGCTACGTCGACCTCATCGTGCGGCAGGAGGCCCGTGACACCGTGCGTCAGCGCGCCGAGGTCATGCACTCCCTGCGCACCTCCTTCCACGATCGCGACTACGTCGAGATCGAGACCCCGATGCTGCAGGTGATCCCCTCGGGCGCGGCGGCACGACCGTTCGTGACCCACATGAACGCCTTCGATCTCGACCTGTATCTGCGGATCGCTCCCGAGCTCTACCTCAAGCGCGCTGCGGTGGGTGGTCTCGAGCGGGTCTTCGAGATCAACCGCAATTTCCGTAACGAGGGTGCTGATTCCACGCATTCTCCGGAGTTCGCGATGCTCGAGGCCTATCAGGCGTACGGGGATTACGACACCATCGGCGACCTCACCCGGACACTTGTCCAAGAAGCTGCTGAGCGTGCGACCGGTTCGCAGACCGTGACCCTCATCGACGGGTCTGAATACGACTTCTCCGGGGAATGGGCGCAGATCACGGTCTACGGATCGCTCTCGGAATCCCTCGGCGTGGAGATCACTCCCGAGACCACCCCGGAGCGTCTGCGCGAGATCGCACGTTCCCTGGATCTGGACTTGGATCACCCGAAGTACGGCCACGGAAAGCTGGTCGAGGAGCTGTTCGAGCACCAGGTCGGAGATCACCTGTACGAGCCGACCTTCGTGCGGGACTTCCCGGTCGAGACCAGCCCCCTGGTGCGCGCGCACCGCTCGCAGCCGGGCGTGGTCGAGAAGTGGGATCTCTACGTGCGCGGATTCGAGCTGGGCACCGGCTATTCGGAGCTGGTGGATCCCGTCATCCAGCGCGAGCGCTTCGCTCAGCAGGCAGAGCTGGCGGCCCAGGGCGATGACGAGGCGATGCGCCTGGACGAGGACTTCCTCGAGGCGATGGAGTACGCGCTGCCGCCGACCGGCGGCATGGGCATGGGCGTGGATCGCCTGCTGATGGCCCTGACCGGCCTCGGGATCCGCGAGACCATCCTGTTCCCCCTTGTGAAGCCTGAGGCCTGAGATGGACTCGGGATTCTGGTTTGAGGCCGGGGCGCTGCTCCCATCGATAGGCGTGGGCCTGCTGTTCTGGTTCACGATTCGAGCGATTATGCGGGCAGATCGCAGTGAGCGTGAGATCGAACGTCAGGTCGAGCGAGAATATCGTGAGCGCCACGATAGGGATGAACCGAATCACTCCGCCTGATTGAAAATCTGAATGATATTGATATCTGCGTCGCCGAACTGGATACTTGGTGCTGACGGCGAACTCACCAGAGTTTGCGCAGAAGTATGAAGTCACAGCAACGAGGGAGAACCCCTATGGCACGGAAGACGTACGTGGAGCTCATCGACGATCTCACCGGCGATAAGGCCGATGAGACGGTGAGCTTCGCCCTGGATGGCGTCGCCTACGAGATCGACCTCTCCGAGGACAACGCGAAGAAGCTCCGCGAGGAGCTCAGCAGCTGGACGGAGAAGGCGCGCCGTGTTGGCGGCCGCCGCGCTCGTGGCACCTCCTCCGCGCGCAGCGGCTCGAACGATTCCGCGCGGATCCGCGAGTGGGCCCGTGAGGCCGGCTACGAGGTCCCGGACCGCGGCCGCATCTCCGGCACCATCCGCACGGCGTACGAAGAGGCGCACGGGGAGTGATCCCTGCTTCTCCGCGGGCGCGGTGAGCGACCGCAGAGCCCCTCAGCAGCATGAAGGCCCGCCACCCATCGGTGGCGGGCCTTCACGCTACGAGGCCTCAGGCCTCAGGCCTCAGGCCTCAGGACTCGAAGGCCGAGTCGATGTACTGGTCGACGTTCTCCTTGGTCACCACCGGGGCGAAGAGCTGGACCTGGCGGGGGACCTCGTTCTCGACGAGATCCGAGAGCGACTTGCCCTGGACGAGCAGCCGCGCCAGCGCGACACCGTTGGCTGCCTGGCTGGAGGGGTAGACCACGGTGGCCTCGACGACCGAGTCACCGTCCTGGATGTGACGCATCATGTTCGCCGAGCCGGCACCGCCGACCATGAAGAACTCGTCACGGCCGGCGTTCTCGATGGCGGCCAGCACCCCCACACCCTGGTCGTCGTCGTGGTTCCAGACGGCGTCGATCTCGGGCGCGGCCTGCAGCAGGTTGGCGGTCGCAGATTCCCCGCCCTGGACGGTGAAGTCCGCGTCGACGCGGTTGTCGACATCTTGGCCGCATTCGCCGAGCGCATCCTCGAATCCCTGGGTGCGCTCCGCGGTCAGGGGCAGGGAGGAGATGCCGGTGATCTCGGCGATCACAGCGTCGGGATCATCGCCCACCCGCTCGCAGATGTACTCGCCGGCGTTGTGGCCCATCCCGTAGTTGTCCCCCATCACGGTCACACGTGCGGCGTTGGGGTCGGAGAATTCACGGTCGACGTTGACGACGGGGATCCCGGCATCCATCGCCTGCAGTGCGACGCCGGTCAGCGCGGCGCCATCGAAGGGGACCACGACGATAGCGTCCACCTCGTCATTGTTGATGAAGGTCTCGATCTGGCTGATCTGCAGGTTGACGTCGTTCGTGCCCTCGGCGACCAACAGCTCGACGTCGTCGTACTCAGCGGCCAGCTCTTGCGTGAGGGTGCTCATCGCCGCCATCCAGCCGTGGTCGGCGGCCGGGGCGGAGAAGCCGATGGTGATGGTCTCTCCGGTCTCGTCATTGCTGCTGCCGGCATTTGATTCGTTGCCGCCGGCTCCGCCGCCGGTGCTCTCCGGGGTGTTGCCCGTGCACGAGGCGAGCAGTGCTGCTGAGGCGAGCACGGCGAAGACGGCTGTGGCACGGCGACGCAACGTCATTGATGCGGTCATGGGGGATTCTCCTTGGGGTGGTGGGGGAGTGGCGGGCAGGGAGAGGCCGAAAATGCGGCGGGTTGGGCGTCGGAGTGGGCGTTGAAGTGGGGATCGGGATCGGAGTGGGGATCAGGGGCCTGGGATGGCAGGCTCAGGTCGATCTGGCGCGGACGACGAATCGCTGCTGGAGGAGGACCGCGATCACGATGATCGCGCCCTGCACCAGCGCCTGCACCGAGGTGGAGAGGTTGTTCAGCACGAAGACGTTGGTCAGGGTCTGGAAGATGAGCACCCCGATCACCGTGCCGACGATCGTGCCGCGCCCACCGATGAGGAGGGTGCCGCCGACGACGACGGCCGCGATCGCATCGAGTTCGTACAGCGTCCCGTTGGTCGAGCTGCCGGCACCTGTGCGCCCGAGCATCATCACGGCTGCGAGGCCGGTGGTGAAGCCGCTGAGCGCGAAGACGTAGACGGTGTGCCGCCTGATGTTGATCCCCGCCAGACGCGCGGCCTCCGCATTGCCGCCGACAGCGACCGTCCGGCGGCCGAAGGTGGTCCGGTTCAGCACCACCCAGCCGACTGCCGCGACGATGAGGAACATCCACACGATGGTCGGCACACCGAGGAGGCTGCCGCCGAAGAAGTCGTCGAAGCCGTCGTTCGTGACCAGCTGGGTTCCACGACCGGAGATGATCTCGGCGAGGCCGCGGGCGGCGATCAGCATGGCGAAGGTGGCGATGAAGGAGACGACCTTGCCGTAGGAGACGACGATTCCGTTGACGATGCCTGCGGCAGTGCCGACCGCGACTGCGGTGAAGACCATCACGAGCCAGTGCACGTCCTCTGCCATGGCCTGGGTGGCGAGTGTGGTCGCCCAGACGCTCGCGAGGCCCAGCACCGAGCCGACAGACAGGTCGATGCCGCCGGCGGTGATGACGAAGGTCATGCCGATGCTCACCACGCCGATGACCGCCGCCCCCCGCACGATGGTGAGGACGTTGTCGACATCGAGGAACCGGTCGCCGCTGGTCAGGGCGCCCACGAGACAGATCAGCAGCAGCGCGACGACGAGTCCGAGGCTGCGGCCCAGTCCGGTGCCACCTCCGAGGCGGGCACGTACGCCCCGCCCTCCAGGATCTGGCGCAGGCCGCAGCGTGCGGGAGGTCGGGGGCAGGGAGCTGCTGTCCGGCGCTGCCCCTCCATCGCTGCGCGATGCCTGATCACTCATGTGCGGTTCCTTCCATGACGAGGTCGAGCACCCCGTGCTCATCGATCTGCGCGGCAGGGCCGTCGTGCACGACGGCACCGTCCGCGATGACGAGGACCTGATCTGCGAGGCCGAGGACCTCATCGATCTCGCTCGAGACCATGACGACGGCGGTGCCCTGTCGCGCCAGGCGCCGGATCAGTGCGTAGATCTCGGCGCGTGCGCCGACGTCGACCCCGCGGGTCGGCTCATCGAGCAGCAGCACCCTGCATCCGTGCACCAGCCAGCGGCCCAGCATCGCCTTCTGCTGATTGCCTCCGGAGAGGGTCCGGATCGAGCGATCCGGATCCTCCGGCGCGAGGTGCAGCGCAGAGATCTGATCCACGGCGGCCCGACGCTCAGCACTCTCGTCGAGGAAGCCGCCGCGTGCGAACCGGGCGAACGTGGAGAGGGTGATGTTGCGATAGATCGGTTCATCCAGCAGCAGGCCCTGGCTCTTGCGCTCCTCGGGGGCCAGTCCGATGCCACGGCGGACGGCGCGAGTGACAGAACCGGTGCGCATCGGTCGCCCAGCGACCCTGACGGTGCCCGCGGCTGCCGGTCGTGCGCCGTAGAGCGTCTCGAGGATCTCGGAGCGCCCGGCGCCGACCAGGCCGGCCAGGCCGAGGATCTGCCCGGAGCGGACCTCGAAGCTCACGTTCTCGAACACTCCCGCGAGCGCCAGCCCTTCGACCTCCAGCACCACGTCGCCGAACTCGTCGACGCCGGCGCCGCCGAAGTCGCTCTCGACCCGGCGGCCCGTCATCATCTCGATGAGATCCCCGGTCGGGGTGTCGGCGACGGCGAGCCCGGTGGCGACGGTCCTGCCGTCTTTGAGCACGGTGATCCGGTCGCCGATGCGCCTGATCTCCTCCAACCGGTGGGAGATGTAGATGACGGCGAGGCCCTCGGCAGTGAGCGACTCGACCACCTGGAAGAGGTTGTCCACCTCTTCCGGGTCGAGCACCGCAGAAGGCTCGTCCATGACGATCACCTTGGCGTCATGGGACAGGGCGCGCGCCATGGAGACGATCTGCTTGCCGGCTGCGGACAGGCTGCCCACGTCCTGGGACGGCCGGATCTCCGGGTGGCCGAGGCGGCGAAGGAGGTCGCGGGTGCGGGCGCGGGTCTCGGCATGCCGCAGGATTCCACCGTGGGACAGCTCATGGCCGAGGTAGATGTTCTCCGCGACCGTCAGGCCGTCGACGACATCGAGCTCCTGGTACATGGTGGCGATGCCGAGGTCGAGCGCCTTGGTGGGCGACGCGATCGTCACGGCCTCATCCTGCCAATGGATGTGCCCGGCATCGGGTTGGTGAGCGCCGGCGAGGACTTTGATGAGCGTGGACTTGCCCGCGCCGTTCTGGCCGAGCAGGCAGTGCACCTCGCCCGCACGGACGTCGAAGTCCACGCCGTCGAGCGCTTTCGCGCCGGGGAAGTGCTTGACCAGGTGGGTGACTCGCAGCAGTGCCGCCGGGGGGTCGTCTGTGACCATGCCCACTATGTTAGATGAACATACTTAACAGTCAACCAGAATTTCGACACCGACCGCACCGTAGCGGAACTGATGCTGTGGCGCTGATGCCGCGGAGCCACCCGCCGGTCTGCTCGGCTCGCGCCGTAGCCGCAGGGTGTGCTCCGCGGGTCCGCTCACCAGCCGCGCAGGGTCCAGGCTGCCGCGTGCTCCGCCCCGGGGCTCAGGCGCACCACGTCCGTGCCGCTGCGGAAGGCATCCGGGGGACAGGTCATCGGTTCCACAGCGAGTCCGAGCCGATTGTTCTCGGGCTCCGGTCGGTCTCCGGTGTGCACCTGCAACCACGGCAGCTCCGGACCTGCGGAGAGTTCGACACCGGTGCCGCCCGGGGCGCTGACGGTGATCGTGAGCCGTCCCTGCGGATCTCGGCCGAGGTCGGTGAAGGCATGGTCGATGAACAGCGAGCCGATCACCTTCGCACTGCGGAAGTCGAAATCCGACCCGGGCGCGATCGCTGCAGTGCCGGTGGGCAGGAGCCGATCCTCGGTGACGGTGAGCACGGTGCCGGCGTCGAACTCCAGGGACCACTCATCGAGCGGTTCCGGGCCGGCGACCAGGTACGGATGCGGGCAGACCCCATAGGGAGCGTCCAGCGCGCCGAGGTTGCGGGCGGTCACCGTCGTGCTCAGGCCCTCCTGAGGGTCCAGCGCGTAGTGCACCGTCAGCAGCAGATGGAAGGGATAGCCAGGAGAGGGGAACAGCTCCGTGATCATCACCAGCTCGTCGTCGGAGACGGTCGCCGGGGTGAACCTCTGGAAGGACACCAGCCCATGCAGAGCATTGCCCCGTTCGGGCTCGGTCAGCGGGGTCTGGATCTCCTGTCCGTCCCAGGTGTAGAGGCCGTCCCCGATCCGATTGGGCCAGGGGGCCACGATCGCGCCGCGGTAGAACTTCATCGGCCCGGTCTCGGGATTGCGGACCAGCAGATCTCGGCCGCTGAGGGTGAGCGACTCGAGGATGGCCCCCACTGCGGAGACCTCGGCGCGATATGCCCCGGCCGCGATGGTGAACAGCTCGCCACGGTCACGAAGGCCGTCGCCGACGGACAGCTCGAGGCCTTCGGTGGGGATGGAATCGTTCATCGGGTGTTCTCCTGGTCGGTCGCGGGCTGGGTCACGGGCTGGATCTCGGGCTCGCTTTCGGGCGTCGGGTCCGGTGCGGGCTCGATGAGCACGACGTCGAGGCGGCGCGGTCCATGCACGCCTTCGACCCGTTCCAGCTCGATGTCGCTGGTGGCGCTGGGTCCCGAGATCATGGTCCAGGCGGCACGGGGATCCTCGCCCATGCGTTGGATCGCCTTCGGGACGCCGAGCACCACCTGGTCGGCGTCCACCACGATCACGTGATGGTCCGGCACCAGCGAGATCGCGCGGCGGCCGCCCCGCTCGTCGCCTCGCAGCACGATGGTGCCGGTGAGCGCGATCGCGGTGTGGCAGCCGGTCAGCACGGCATCGATCGCATCCAGCTGGTGCGGGTCGGCGCTGCCGTCGTCGACGATCAGCTCCGCCTCCACCGCCGTCGTCCACGCATCGGGAAGACCGGAGGGGACGACCACGGTGCGGGCGGCCCCGAGGGCGGCGGCGACCGCTGCAGGCGCCTCGGACGGGGTGGTCCGGTGGACGACCGCGGTGTAGTCCTCCAGACGCTGGACCAGCACCCCGCGGACCTTCTCGGGTGCTGTGCGCAGCTCCTGCTTGTCGTCGGCCCGCTGATAGCTGCGCGGCACGTCGGCGGCCTCGGTGATCTCGTCGCGGCGCGGGGCGTCCAGTGCGGTCCGGAGTCGGGCGAGGATCTCGTCCTTCGCACTCATCCCCGGGGTGCGCTGCGGGCGGGCATCGGTCCACTCGGTCATGCCTGCTCCTCGCTGTCCGGCGCGGCGTCGGGACCGGCGGGTGGCGCCGTGGCGGCCTCGCCAGTGCCAGTGCCAGTGCCAGTGCCAGTGCCAGTGGCGCTCTCGGGGCCAACGGGGTCAGCGGCGCCGTCGGCCGCTGCGCGCTCCTTCTCGTGCTGGTCCCACCAGGAGCGGAAGGAAGTGCCGGGCTTGGGCAGGTCACGGTGATCGGTCCAGCCGGGTATCAGCGGGAGCACACCAGGGAGCTTGCCGATGTTCTTCCCACCCAGCACAGAGGTCAGGGGACCGGCGGAGCGCACCGCGAGGTCGTAGGCGCGGGGAGAGGACATGAGCTTGCCTGCTCCCTTCAGTGCCATGTCCCACGTGCCGTGGAAGTCTCCACGGGTCTCCCGGCGGCGGTCGACGTCCTTCGCCCGCAGGTGGACCAGGATCTCCGGGATGTTGATCTTCACCGGACACACGTCGTAGCAGGCGCCGCACAGGCTCGAGGCATAGGGGAGCGTCGAGTTGGGATCGTCGTCCCCGCTCATCCCTGTCATCTGGGGGGAGAGGATCGCCCCGATCGGGCCCGGATAGGTCGAGCCGTAGGCGTGGCCGCCGGCACGGACATAGACCGGGCACACGTTCAGGCAGGCCGAGCATCGGATGCAGTGCAGTGCGCTGCGGCCTTCGGGGTCCTCGAGGACCGCGGAGCGGCCGTTGTCCAGCAGCACCAGATGGAACTCCTCGGGCCCGTCCCCGTCATGGACCCCGGTGAACATCGTGGTGTACGGGTTCATGCGCTCCCCGGTGGAGGAGCGGGGCAGCAGCTGCAGGAAGACCTCGAGGTCCTCGAAGGTCGGCACGATCTTCTCGATCCCCACCACGGAGATGAGCGTCTTCGGGAGCGTGAGGCACATGCGGCCGTTCCCCTCGGATTCGACGACCACCAGGGTGCCGGTCTCCGCGATAGCGAAGTTCGCCCCGGATATCGCCACCGAGCCGGGCATGTCCAGGAACTTCTCCCGCAGGAAACGACGTGCCGCCTCAGCGAGCTCAGCCGGCTCATCGGTGATCGACTCATCGAGGTCCGGCATCGAGGCCAGGAAGATCTCCCGGATCTCCGCACGGTTGCGATGGATCGCAGGCACCAGGATGTGGCTGGGCGTGTCATCGGCCAGCTGAACGATCAGCTCGGCGAGATCGGATTCGATCGCCCTGATCCCGGCGTGGGCGAGCGCCTCGTTCAGTCCGATCTCCTGGGTCGCCATCGACTTGACCTTCAGCACCTCCCGCGCGCCGCGCTCGAGGGCCAGGGCGGTGACTATCTCTCCGGCCTCCTCGGCATCGCGGGCCCAGTGGACCACGCCGCCGGCTGCGGTCACGGAGGATTCGAGCTGCTCGAGAAGCTCGGGAAGATGATCTGTGACCTGCCACTTCAAGGCGCTGCCGGCGTTGCGGAGCTTCTGCCAGTCCCGCACCTCACGGACTGCTGACGCACGCTTGGACTGGATCGTCGAGGTGGCCCGGCGCAGGTTCTCTCGGAGCGTGGGATTCGCGAGCTCGTCCCGTGCGGCCTCCGGGAAGCCGCGCTCGCCCCGCAGGGTCGAGCTGGGGGAGGCGTGCTGAGGGCGGACCTGGGGGATCCCGAGGTGGACTGTGCTCGTAGAACTCATGCGGATCTCCCGAGGATGGTCTCCGAGGGGACGAAGGGGTCCTCCTTGGTCGAGGCGAGGATCTGCGCCAGGTGGATCGACTTCGGCGCGGCGCCGGTGCGGCGCAGCTTGCCACCGATGTTCATCAGGCACGAGGCATCGCCGGCGACCACGAAGTCCGCACCGCTGCGCACCACGTTGGCGGCCTTGTCGGTCACCATCGCATCGCTGGTCGCGTCGTTCTTCACGGAGAAGGTGCCGCCGAACCCGCAGCAGGTATCGGACTCGGGAAGGTTCTTCACCTCGATGCCGTCCACCGCCCGCAGCAGCTTGAGCGGACGCGCGCCCACCTTCAGGAACCGCATCGAGTGGCAGGTGGGGTGGTAGGTCACCGAGTGCGGGAAATATGCGCCGACGTCGGTCACCTTGAGCACGTCCACCAGCAGCTCGGAGAGCTCGTACGTCTTCGCCGAGACCGCCGCGGCACGTTCCTCCAGCTCGCTGTCGCCCTCATGCCGAGCGACCAGCTGATGCTGGTCGCGCACGCAGCCGACGCAGGAACCGGACGGCATCACGATCGCGTCGACCGTGTCCAGTGCAGGCTCGAAGGTGTCGACGAAGGACCGCACCACCGGGGCCGCCTCCGTGTAGTAGCCGGAGTTGGTGTGCATCTGGCCGCAGCAGGTCTGGCGCTTGTCGAACACCACCTGGTGCCCTAGCCGCTCCAACAGCGTGACCGTCGCCCGGGCGACGTCCGGCGCCATCACATCCACCAGGCAGGTGGTCATCAGCGAGATGCGCATCCGTGGTCCTTCTTCCTCAGTCGTGCGCTCGGGGACGAGGCCGCGCCCTGCAGGGGAGCGGCCGCGCCGGTGAGAGGTCAGGCGTGGCTCAGCCCCAGCGACTCGGCGGTGCGCGAGAGCGTGCGGTGCGCCTCGTCAGCATCCTCGGAGAGCGATCGGCCCCAGCTCGGGACCATCTGGGTGAGCGTGGGACGCCAGGCCTCGATGCGCTGCGGGAACATCTTCTCGAGCAGGCCCAGCATGATGCTGGTGGCCGTCGAAGCGCCGGGGGAGGCGCCGAGCATGCCGCCGATCGAGCCGTCGGCTGCGGTGATCAGCTGGGTGCCGAACTGCAGCACGCCGTGCTTGGCCCTGTCAGGGGCGATCACCTGGACGCGCTGGCCGGCGGTGATCTCCTCCCAGTCGCCCTCGTGCGCGGCGGGCATGTATTCGCGCAGGGCTTCGAAGCGCTGGTGGTGGGTGGCGGCGAGCTGCGAGCCGAGGTAGACCATGAGGTCGAGGTTCGGGGGAGCCACCGCCATCATCTGGGTGATGTTCGAGGGCTTCATCGACTCGAAGAGGTCGGTGTAGCTGCCGGTCTTGAGGAACTTCGGTGACCAGCCGGCGTAAGGGCCGAACATCAGGGCACGCTTTCCATCGACGAAGCGGGTGTCGAGGTGCGGGACGCTCATCGGCGGTGCACCCACCGCCGCCTTGCCGTAGACCTTCGCGTCGTGACGGGCGATGACCTCGGGATCGGTGCAGCGCAGCCACTGGCCGGAGATCGGGAAGCCGCCGAAGCCGCGGATCTCGTCGATCCCCGACTTCTGCAGCAGCGGCAGCGCGTAGCCGCCGGCGCCGACGAAGACGAACGGCGCGCGCACCACCCGGATCGAGTCGTCCTTGGTGGAGCGGACCATCACGCCCCAGTCCTCACCCATGCGGCGCAGATCGACTACCTCGGAACCGGTCGAGACCGTGGTGCCGGTGCGGGAGGCGAAGTCGAGCATCTGGCGGGTCAGGGCCCCGAAGTCGACATCGGTGCCGTCGGCGGAACGGGTGGCCGCGATGGTCTCGGTGACCGGTCGGCCCTCGGAGACCAGCGGTGCCCACTGGGCCAGCTGAGCGTGCTCGGTGGTGAACTCCATGCGGTCGAACAGCGGGTTCGCGGCGAGCGCCTCATGTCGACGGCGCAGGTAGTCCACGTTCTCCATGCCATGCACGAAGCTCATGTGGGGGACGGTGTGGATGAACTTGGCCGGATCACCGATGCGGTCGTTCTCCACCAGATGCGCCCAGAACTGCCTCGAGACCTGGAACTGCTCGTTGATGGAGATCGCCTTGGCAGGGCTGACGGAGCCGTCGACGTCCTGCGGCGTGTAGTTCAGCTCGCAGAGCGCGCTGTGGCCGGTGCCGGCGTTGTTCCAGGCGTCGCTCGACTCCGCACCCAGCTCGTGGAGCCGTTCGAGGACCACGATGTTCCAGCTCGGCTCGAGCTCGGTGAGCATCGCGGCGAGGGTCGCGCTGGCGATGCCTCCACCGATCAGCACCGCATCCGCACGGGTCACGTCCAGGTCAGCCATATCTCTCCGTTCGCTGTGCACGTCACGCGCCTCGAGGCCGGTCGGCACGTCGCGTCGTGCGGCTCCGGGCGGTCGTGGCATCCAGCGTATCCCGTGTCCGGGCCCCTCCGCCGCCTCATCCCCCCGGGCTGACGGTGGACATTCAGGTGCGCGCCGTCGGTCCCTTGTCCTTCCCCTGGCCGGTTCCGTCCCTGCGCCAACACCGACAACGACAGACAGAGGCGGCACCCCGGATCGGGGCGCCGCCTCTGGTCGGACGAGGGGTGAGGGTCAGACGGAACGGTCAGACGGGACGGTCAGACAGGACAGCGGAACGGTCAGACAGGACGGTCAGACGGTGGGCGGGGGATCCCGACGCTCCGAGACCGTGTGCCCCGGTGCGCTCTGGGTGTTGACCACGGTCTTGCGCGAGCGCAGTGAGAGCAGCAGGCCCACGACGAAGAGCACCGCCCCGGCGACCATCAGGATGGTGCCGAGCATCGTGGAGTCCACGCCCGGCAGGTCGAACTCGAGGGCGAAGCGGGAGATGGCTCCGAGCACGAACAGGATGATGCCGCCGACGATGGCGCCCATGGGATGCTCCTTCACGCAGAAAGTATGACGTGGGTCATCTTAGGGGCTGCCGCCGTCCGGGGACGCAGCTCGACCGACAGGTCGGCGGTGCATGTCGGCCGCTGGGAGTGGAGCGGGGAACGTGAGTGGAATCGTCCGGTGAGCGCTCACCGGCATCCAGGAATGACGACCGATCACGCCTGCGGCGAACAGCTATCACGCCAGCGGCGAACAGGCGATGCATCCTCCTCGGATCCGCGTAGTCTCGATCCATCACCACCACCGGACGGGGGAGGACCATGTTCGAACGCTTCACCGATCGCGCCCGCCGCGTCGTCGTCCTGGCGCAGGACGAGGCACGGCTGCTCAATCACAACTACATCGGCACCGAGCACATCCTGCTGGGCCTGATCCACGAGAACGAGGGCGTCGGGGCCAAGGCCCTCGAGGCTCTCGGCGTGACCCTCGATGCCGTGCGCGAGCAGGTCCGCGACATCATCGGCGAGGGCAATCAGACGCCCTCCGGCCACATCCCCTTCACGCCGCGTGCGAAGAAGGTCCTCGAGCTGAGCCTGCGCGAAGCGCTGCAGCTCGGGCACAACTACATCGGCACCGAGCACATCCTGCTCGGTCTGCTGCGCGAGGGCGAGGGGACGGCCGTCAAGGTCCTCTCCCGCCTCAAGGCAGAGCCGTCGGCCGTGCGCCAGGAAGTCATCGAGCGCCTCTCCGGCTACCAGGGCAAGGAGCCGGCCAATGCCGGCGGCCCCGCCGAGGGTCAGCCCGCCGGATCTCTGGTGCTGGATCAGTTCGGTCGCAACCTCACCCAGGCCGCCCGCGAGGGCAAGCTCGACCCGGTCATCGGCCGCGAGCACGAGGCCGAGCGGGTCATGCAGGTGCTCTCCCGCCGTACCAAGAACAACCCCGTGCTGATCGGTGAGCCCGGTGTCGGCAAGAGCGCCGTGGTCGAGGGGCTCGCGCAGTCCGTCGTCGCCGGCGATGTGCCCGAGACCCTCAAGGACAAGCAGATCTACACCCTGGATCTGGGCTCCCTGGTTGCCGGCTCCCGCTACCGCGGCGACTTCGAGGAACGCCTGAAGAAGGTGCTCAAGGAGATCCGCACCCGCGGTGACATCATCCTGTTCATCGACGAGATCCACACCCTCGTGGGTGCAGGTGCCGCCGAGGGCGCGATCGATGCGGCCAGCATCCTCAAGCCGATGCTGGCCCGTGGCGAGCTGCAGACCATCGGGGCGACCACCCTCGACGAGTACCGCAAGCACATCGAGAAGGATGCGGCGCTCGAGCGCCGCTTCCAGCCGATCCAGGTCGAGGAGCCGTCGGTGGCGCACACCGTGGAGATCCTCAAGGGTCTGCGCGATCGCTACGAGGCGCACCACAAGGTCACGATCACGGATGCCGCCCTGGTGGCCGCCGCGAACCTCGCCGACCGCTACGTCAACGACCGCTTCCTGCCGGACAAGGCGATCGACCTGATCGATGAGGCCGGGGCCCGCCTGCGCATCCGTCGGCTCACCGCGCCGCCCGAGCTCAAGGAGTTCGACGCGCGCATCGAGGAGACCCGCAAGAAGAAGGAGGAGGCGATCGACGGGCAGGACTTCGAGCTCGCCGCCTCCCTGCGGGACGAGGAGCAGAAGCTCAAGACGGAGCGCGAGGAGAAGGAGAAGGCCTGGCGTCACGGCGAGTCCGATGCCGTCACCACGGTCAGCGAAGAGGTCATCGCCGAGGTGCTGGCAGCTTCGACGGGCATCCCGATCGTGAAGCTGACGGAGGAGGAGTCCTCGCGTCTGCTCAACATGGAGGACGAGCTGCACAAGCGGGTCATCGGGCAGAACGAGGCCATCAAGGCCATCTCCCGTGCCATCCGTCGCACCCGTGCGGGGCTCAAGGACCCCAAGCGTCCGGGCGGCTCGTTCATCTTCGCCGGGCCCACGGGCGTCGGCAAGACCGAGCTGGCCAAGGCGCTGGCCGAGTTCCTCTTCGGCGACGAGGAGTCGCTGATCCAGCTCGACATGTCCGAGTTCGGCGAGAAGCACACCGCCTCGCGGCTGTTCGGCTCGCCTCCCGGCTATGTCGGGTACGACGAGGGCGGCCAGCTCACCGAGAAGGTGCGCCGCAAGCCCTTCTCCGTGGTGCTCTTCGACGAGGTGGAGAAGGCCCATGTGGACATCTTCAACTCGCTGCTGCAGATCCTCGAGGACGGTCGCCTCACCGACTCCCAGGGTCGGGTCGTGGACTTCAAGAACACGATCATCATCATGACCACCAACCTCGGCACCCGGGACATCGCCAAGGGCGTGTCCCTGGGCTTCACCGCGGGCGGCGACCTCTCCACCGACTACGAGCGGATGAAGTCGAAGGTCCACGAGGAGCTCAAGCAGCACTTCAAGCCCGAGTTCCTCAACCGTGTCGACGATGTCGTGGTCTTCCCGCAGCTCTCGATGGCGGAGATCGTCCAGATCGTCGATCTGGAGATCGCCAAGCTCCAGAAGCGCCTCCAGGACAAGGACATGTCGCTCAGCCTCAGCACGGGGGCCAAGAGCCTGCTGGCCGAGAAGGGGTACGACCCCGTGCTCGGTGCGCGACCGCTGCGTCGCACCATCCAGCGCGACATCGAGGACACGCTCTCCGAGCGGATCCTGTTCGGTCAGATCCAGGTCGGCGACGAGATCGTCGTCGACGCCGAGGGCGAGGGCCTGCTGGGCGAGCTCACCTTCACCCGCCGTGGCGAGAACGGCACCCTGGAACCGATCTCCGAGGTCGTCGACCTCGAGTCGATGACTCAGGCTCGCGCGGACGTCGTGACGCAGACCGAAGGCTCGGATGCACCGGGCACGGACAGCGCGGAAGCCAGCGCCTGATCTCGGCTGGTGCCGGCCCCACCCTCTCGGGGTGAGGCCGGCACCGGTGCTGCGCAGCGCTGACCTCGGCGGCGCACACGAACGGCCCGTGAGACCTGCTGCTCCGGAGCGGCTGACGGCCCGTGAGACCTGCTGCTCCGGAGCGGCTGACGGCCCGTGAGACCTGCTGCTCCGGAGCGGCTGACCGCGGATTCCCATGGAGAGGACCGATAGCTCACGTGATCGACTGGTTGCTGTCGCTGACTGGCCAGCTTGAATCCTGGATCCTGACCCTTGCTGATGCCTGGTGGGTCTATCTCGTGGTGTACGGATTCGCTGCGTTCGATGGCTTCTTCCCGTCGGTGCCCAGCGAATCGACGATCGTCACCCTCTCCTCCCTCTGGTCGAGCTCGGGCAGGCCCTCGATCCTCCTGATCGGTCTTGCCGCCTGGCTCGGAGCCTGGACTGGGGACAACGTCGGCTACCTGGTCGGCAACAAGATCGGCTACGAGCGCTTCAAGTTCCTGCGCGAGGGCAAGGGGCGCGCCGCCGTCGAGGCCGCCGACCGGGGCCTGCAGAAGCGGGCTCTGGTCTTCCTCATGACCGCTCGTTACATCCCCTTCGGCCGCACAGCGGTCAACCTCGTCGCCGGCGCGGTGCACTATCCCCACCGGAACTTCTGGCCCCGCTCCCTGCTGTCCACCTTCGTCTGGGCGGTCTACTCCTGTGCGATCGGTGCCCTCGCCGGTGCCTGGTTCGAGGACAACCACCTGCTGGGAATCACGGTCGCGCTGATCGCTGCCGTGGTGATGGCCCTGCTCGTCGAACGGCTGATCACAGCTGTGCACCGTGCGCTGGACCGGCGTGCGGAGCGACGCGCGGCAGAGGCAGACACGAACGCGGATACGGAGCGGGACGCCGCGCTCGAGGAGTCCACTGCCCCGCAGTCCGCAGCCACGCCCGATGCCCCTGAGCAGTCCGCCACCGAGCACTCCGCCGCAGTGAGCCTCTCAGCTGAACTGAGCACGGCAGAGCCCGACCCATCCCAGCAGCCCGACGTCCAGGCTCCCGCTGACTCAGATCCATTCCGCACGCAGTCCCGTCCCGGGCTGCCGGGCGGTGAACCGATCGCTGTCAGCGCCGAATCTCCGAGCGCGGCCCGAGGCGAGGAGAGCCCCGCATGAGCATCAGCATCCGCCCCGCCCTGCCCGCCGACGTGCGAGCGATCAACTCGCTGGTCGAGCCCATGACCCATACCGGGGTGCTGCTGGGCAAGGACCTCGTGTCCTACTACGAGTCGATCCAGGAATTCCTGGTCGCGACCGACGAACACGGCCGGGTGATCGGCTGCGGTGCCCTCCACGTGATGTGGGAGGACCTCGCCGAGGTGCGCACCCTGGCGGTCCACGACGAACAGCGGGGAACCGGCCTGGGCCACCGTTTGCTGGAGGCCCTGCTCGAGCGTGCCCTCCAGCTCGGATTGCAGCGGGTGTTCTGCCTGACCTTCGAGGTGGAATTCTTCGCCCGTCACGGTTTCGAGGTGATGAGCGAGAGCGTGGACCCCGAGCTCTACAACCAGCTGCTGCGCTCACTGGACGAGGGGATCGCGGAATTCCTCGATCTCGCTCGGGTCAAGCCCAACACCCTCGGGAACACGCGAATGATCAAGCTCCTGGACCGCGAGCGCTGAACAGCGCTCGGCACACCTGCTCAGCCTTGAGCGAGCGTGCGATCGTGCCCTTCTGGAAAGGTGCAGGATCAAAGGTGCAGGGTCAGGGCAGGCGCAGGCCGGTGCCCTGTGAGACGGCGAGGCCGTCGCTCAGCAGCGACTCGGCGCAGCGCTGCACCCGAGCCGTATCGTCCCGGTCCAGGTCGAGCAGCTCCTTCTCGGTCGCGGTGCCGTCTCGGCGCAGCAGCGCCATGATCATGCCCCGCATCTGCCGATCCGTACCCTCGAAGGCCTGGCGCCGTCGGGTGTCCGTCTCCGGGGCGGGGCGTCCCGCAGCCAGCCATGCACAGCCCTGGGCGGCCAGCGGGCATTCCTCGCAGCGCGGTGACCGTGCCGTGCAGACCAGCGCCCCCAGCTCCATCACCGCCTGGTTCCAGGCGACGGAGCGTTCCGGCTGGGAGGGCAGGCTGCGGGCGGCGAGGCTGCGCTCGGCCGCGCTGTAGGAGCGGTCCGGGAGCGCTCGACCTCGACGGGAGCGGGTCAGCACGCGCCGGATATTGGTGTCCACGACGACGGCCCGACGGTGATGCGCGAAGGCGGTGACCGCAGCGGCGGTGTACTCACCAACCCCGGGCAGCGAACGCAGCACCTCCTCGCCGATGGGCACCTCCCCACCGTGCTCACGCACTATCGCGCGGGCGCACTCCTGCAGCCGCAGTGCCCGCCGGGGATAGCCCAGCCGATCCCAGCGGCGCAGGACCTCAGCGGTCGGGGCGTCGGCGAGATCGGCGGGAGTCGGCCAGCAGCTCATCCATTCCCGCCATCGTGGCAGCACCCGGACCACCGGGGTCTGCTGGAGCATCACCTCGGAGACCAGGATGGCCCAGGCGGAGACCCCCTGATGGCGCCAGGGGAGGTCGCGCCCGGTGCGCGAGAACCAGGAGATGACGGCGTCGATTGAGTCTTCATCGATGGGGGAGGGCACCGGCTCCGGTGCGGGTGAGGCGGGTGAGGCGGGCGCGGCGGGGGAGGCATCGCAAACGGCGCGAGCCGGGACCCGATGGTCCCGACCCGCGCCGGTGGACGATGGTGCCGAAGCACCGCTCATGTGAGTCAGACCTGCGGGGTGGTGCCGCCGGGCTGGACGGGGCCACCACGCTGCGCCGTGAGCGCGTCACGGATCTCGGTGAGCAGGACGATGTCCTCGGACACCGCAGTCTCCTCCTCCTCGGGCAGGCCACGACGCTTGCGATCGAGCTTGCGTGCGCTGGAGATCGGCAGCACGAAGACGAAGTAGACGACGGCAGCGGTGATCAGGAAGGCGATGACCGCGGAGAGGACAGCACCGAGGTCCACCCGGGTGGCCTCATTCGCGTCGATGATCTTGAACGAGAGTCCGTTGACGTTGGTGCCGCCGAAGACGTTGATCACGGGCTGGATCAGATTGGCGACGAACGCACCGATCAGAGCGGTGAAGGCGCCGCCGATGACGACACCGACCGCCAGGTCGATGACGTTGCCCTGCATGACGAAGTTCTTGAAACCCTTCATGGGGTCATCCTTCTCGGGTCGGGGATGGGGAGGATCCGCGCTAGCGGTTCCGCACGGACTCTAGCCGATCACCGCGACCATGACGGTGCCCGCGCCGAGAGCGTGAGCCAGTTCTCCAGAACTGGCACGGTCCACGGCCACCAGGATCTGGGTCGAACCGGAGCCGGCACCTCCCAGCCCGACGGTGGAGGGAGTCGTCGGGGCGGCCTCGACCACCTGGGCGGTGATGGCACCGGGGGAGTCCAGAGCGGGATCCGCGGGAAGCAGCTCGACACGGGTCCCCGGACTCAGATGCGGGGCGAGCAGATCGGGGATGGGAACCACCATCAGCACCGCGCCCTCGGGGAGCGATGGCTGTCCCTCTCCGGAGAGGAAAACGTCCAGGAGCGGGGCGCCGGCAGGAACCGAATGGGTGGTGGCGCGACCGAGCACGTGCTCGGCTGCGGTCGGGGCCTCTGCGGGAAGCAGCTGTTCCGCCGTGCGCACCGTGCGCAGATGTTCCGGTCCCAACACCGTCCCGGCGGGCAGGTCCTCGTCCGCGACGATCACCTGAACACCCCGGGCCGAAGGTGGCAGGAGCGAGGGCAGCACCGCCGTGACCGCGACCGCGAGGGCCAGCAGTGCCAGCAGGCGTCGACGGCGGCGCAGTGCACGGCGCCAGTGGGGAAGATGACTGCGGAGTCGGGAGAGCATGCCTGGACGCTAGGTCGCCGACCGTAGCTGCGGGGCGCTGGAGGCCTCGCGGTGGATGACCTCCCGGTGGGGAGGAACGGTCGCGGAAGGGATGAGCTGTGCATCCCGACCCGGTGAGAGGGCCCGGGCAGGGCGCGAGATCAGGAGGCTGCGGCGGGGACCGGCTGGGCGCTGGTGGTCGATGCGGCGGCCGGGGCGGAGGCGGTGCTCGACTCGGTGGCAGTGGCAGGCGCGGAGGAGCTCGTGGACTCGCCGCCAGCGGAGCTCGCGGAGCCCGTGGAGGAGGTGGACGCGCCCGAGGTCTGGGAGTCGGTCGAGTAGAAGCCCGATCCCTTGAAGACGATGCCGACCGAGTCGAAGACCTTGCGCAGCGCATCCTCTGCGCACTCCGGACAGGTCACCAGGGAATCTTCACTGAAGCTCTGGTACTGCTCGAAACGATGCGCGCAGCTCTTGCAGGCATAGACGTACGTGGGCACGCGGGATCCTCCGGGATGATCGATGGGCACGGGTCCGCCGCAGGGCCGACCGCCGACCATCTTACGACTGCAGAGCCCTCAGGATCCCTCGGACGTGATCAGCGAGACCAGACCGTCGGCCGTGAGCACGCGCGGGATCGGCACATCATGCTCGCCGCGCACCAGGGCCCCCTCTTCGAGCAGCTCGCTCGGGTGGATCACCGCCACCACCTGTGCACTCGGCGGGATCGTGGTCAGCGCACGGTCGTAATAGCCCGCCCCGTGACCGATCCGGGTCGCCGAGCGGTCCACGGCCACGGCGGGGGCGAGCACGAGCATCACCTCGTGGAGAGCGCCGGTGCCCAGGCGCTCACCGCGCGGTTCCTTGCCGAAGCCGCGCCCGGGGGAGTCCTGGAAGTCGGAGTCGCCGTCCCACGCGATCCATTCGAGCTCGGTGCCGGCGTCGGCGGCGGGGAACACCAGGCGGGCCCCCGCCTGCGCGAGTCGGCGGGCCAGCGGCATCACATCGGCCTCTGAGGGAGTGGGGTGATAGGCGGCGACCAGCGGCAGCGCCGTCCCTGCAGCCCGCGCCGCGGTCACGGCCGCCTCGACGGCGGTGATCAGGGGTGAGGCGTGCCCGAGCAGCTGCTGAGCTTCGCTGGCCCGTCGGGCCGCACCGTGCTCCCCGCCATAGGCCGCAGCCCGATGGGCTCGCAGCTGCCTGCGCAGCTCCCGCTTCTTCGAGGCCAGCATCTCGGGATCCATGGGGACAGGCTCCCATATGGGGCATATGAGCTCCAGGAGCAGCTGAGGCTCCAGGGACAGCTGGGACTCCAGGGACGGCTGGGACTCCAGGGACAGCTGGACTCCAGGGATGGCGTGTCGGTGGGGAAGGGACAGTCGGTGGGGACGTGGCCGACTACGATGACGCGATGGTTCACGTGTGGCCGCTGGCCCTGCACGACGGGGAGCTGACCCTACGACCCCTGCGGCGGTGGGATCGCACCGACTTCGACCGGCTGCGAGAGCGCAATGCCGACTGGTTGCGTCCGTGGGACGCAAGCGATCCTGAGCGCCGCCGGGCCCCGATCAATTTCCGCACCCTCCGGCGCTGGAACGAGGAGCAGGCACGACTGGGGACCCACCTCCCGCTCGCGATCACGCGCCGGGGCGGCGCGGTCCTCGGCCAGATCACCGCCGGCCCGATCCAGTACGGCGCACTGCGCTCCGCGGTGCTCGGATACTGGATCGACCGCGAGGAGGCGGGGCGTGGTCTGGTGCCGCGGTCGGTGGCACTGGTCATCGATCACCTCTTCGCCGAGCTCGGACTGCATCGCATCGAGGTCACGGTGCGTCCTGAGAACGTCGCGAGCCTGCGCGTGGTCGAGAAGCTCCACCTGCGGCCGGAGGGGATGCGGCGCGCGGCGATCCATGTCGACGGCGCGTGGCGCGACCACCTCGTCTTCGCCCTCACCGCGGAGGAAGTGGTCACGGGTGATGACGGCCGCGGAGTGCTGAGACGACTTCAACGAGAGTTTCCTCCCGACACGCCCACGACGTGACCAGGGGAATCACAGTCGTGTCATTAGTGTGTGGGTGTGGAGTCGATCAATCTTGGAGCCGTCCTCTTCGGCATCCTGCTGCTGCTGTGGCTGGCCTATGCCCTGCCGCGCACAGCAAGCCGTCGTGAGGTGATGGGCCGTGCCCGCGCCGCGGACGAGGCCGAGATGACCTCCCAGGCGCGGGACCTCTCCGCGGCCGTCCACGCCCGCCGCATGCCTACCGAGGTGAACCCGCCCATGTCTCAGGACCGTCTGCTCCTGCGCCCCGCCGATCCCACGCGTCGTCCCCGATTCGATGCCGAGCCGGGTACCCGCATCGACCCTGTCCAGGAGCGTGCCCGCTCCCGCCGTCTGCTGCGCCTCGTGCTGGTCGGCATGCTTCTCGTCACGGCAGTGCTGATCGGCCTCGCCGTCGCCGAGACCGTCACCTGGTGGCTGCCGGTGATCGCGCTGACCGGCACCGCGATCTACCTGGTGGGGCTGCGCCGAAGCGAGCTCGAGCGGAGGTCTCGGCAGACTCTCGCCGCGACCCGCGCCCGCCAGGAGCGAGCTGAGCAGGAGACCGCCCGCCGCCGTGCGACTGCAGCGGACAGCTCGACCACCCCGGCGACGGTGGTCGACGCCGTCGAGCCCGTCGCTTCTTCTGCACCGGCCGAGAGCACTCCACTCGAGGATGCCGCCGAGCGCGCCCTCCAGCGGACCACCCGGCCGGGGGAGTGGACTCCCCGCTCTGTGCCCCGTCCCACCTACACGCTGCGGGGCGAGGTGGACGACCTCGCAACCCGCCATGCCGCCCATCGTCAGAGCATGCTGGCCACCTCGGTGCCGCTGGAGAGCGGACAGGTCGAGGAGCTCGAGGCGGTCGACGAGACCTTCGCACCAGCCCAGGACCTCCATCTCGACGAGATCCTCGCCCGCCGACGGGCCTGAGATGCTCGAAGGCCGCCGTCTCGAGGACCTCGACGAGCTGCTCGCTCGCACGGGCATCCACGAGCGGCCGGTCGCGGTGCTCGACCTCGACGCCTTCGACGCCAATGCCGCGGACCTCGCGCGCCGCGCCGCCGGCACCCCGCTGCGCGTCGCCTCGAAATCCCTGCGAGTGCGAGGCCTGCTCGAGCGGGTGCTCGCCCGGCCCGGGTACGCGGGCATCCTCGCCTTCACACTCCCTGAGGCGCTGTGGCTCGTGCACCACGGCGCCCGGGACGTCGTCATCGCTTACCCGACTGCCGAGCGCGGGGCGCTGCGACGCCTCGCGACCCGCCCGGAGGCCCTGGACGCCATCACGCTGATGGTCGACGAGTCCGCGCAGCTCGACCTGATCCTGGATGCCACCGCTGATCTCCACCCCCGTGCGGGAGGGCGGCGAATCCGGATCGCGCTCGAGCTCGACGTCTCCTATGCCCCTCTTCCCGGTCTTCCCGGGTTGCGGTTCGGAGCGCTGCGGTCACCCGTGCGGAGCGTCGATCAGGCCGTCGCTCTCGCCCGCGAGGTGCTGGCCCGGCCACGACTCGCCCTGGTGGGGCTGATGGCGTATGAGGGGCACGTCGCCGGGGTGACCGACGCGGCCGCGACCCCGTACGGTGCCGCGGTGCGGGCCATGAAGCGCCTCTCCCGCCCAGACGTCGCTGCCCGACGCGCAGAGGTGGTCGCCACGGTGAGCGATCTCGTCGAGCTCGAGTTCGTCAACGGCGGCGGCACCGGTTCGATCGAGTCCACCGCCGCGGAAGGAGCCGTCACGGAGATCGCCGCCGGTTCCGGGCTGGTCGGTCCGGGGCTGTTCGACCACTACCGGGACTTCACCCCGCATGCCGCGCTGCTGCTCGGCGTGAGCGTGGTGCGCAGGCCGGCCCCGGGGGTCGCGACCCTGCTCGGCGGCGGCTGGATCGCCAGCGGTGTGCCGGCGGAGGATCGCCTGCCCACCATCGCGCATCCACCCGGCCTCGCCTTCGCCCCGCAGGAGGCGGCGGGGGAGGTGCAGACTCCCGTCATCGGTCCCGCGGCCGACGCCCTCCGCGTCGGGGACACCGTCTGGCTGCGGCATGCGAAGGCGGGCGAACCTGCCGAGCACTTCGCGGCGTACGTCCTCGTGCAGGGCGAGGAGATCTCCGGTTTTCTCCCCACCTACCGCGGTGAGGGTGCAGTCTTCCTCTGAACCCTTCTCGCACCGGTGCCCTCCGGGCCGCGGGCGGACCATCCAGCGAGCCCCGGAGGAGCGGCCGATGAGGACGAGCAGCACGTCGATGCGCACCTGGAGCGGAGCTGTGCGCTGGACTCCGCAGCAGGAGCTGCGCCCCACCTCACAGGACGGGGTGGTCGAGGCGGTGCACGCCGCCCGCGCCCGCGGCTGCTCCCTGCGGGTGCTCGGCGGCGGGCACTCGTTCTCCGCGCTCGTCGCGACCGACGGGATCACCCTGAGCCTCGACGGCTACCAGGGTCTGGTCAGCGCGGACCCGGCCACCGGGCTGGTCACGCTGCGCGGCGGAACACGGCTGTGGGCGGTCGCCGAGCTGCTGGCCCCCTACGGGCTCGCGCTGTCGGTGATGGGGGACATCGACCGGCAGTCGATCGCCGGGGCGATCCAGACCGGCACTCATGGCACCGGAGCGACCTTCACGGGCTTCGCGGGGATGGTGCGCGCCCTGCGGCTGGTGCTGACGGACGGCTCGGTCGTGGACACCTCCCCGACCAGGGACCCCGAGCTCTTCGCGGCGGCACGGCTGGGGCTCGGCACGATCGGGGTGGTGCTCGAGGTCACCCTGCAGTGCGTGCCGGCCTACCGCCTCGAGCTCGTCGAGAGCACCCGGGCGCTCGACCCCGCCGTCGGATCCTTCCTCGCGGACTCCTTCAGGAACGACCACCACGAGATCTTCTGGTTCCCCCGCACCGACCGGGCGACCGTGCGCACCATGCATCGGCTGCCGGCCGATGCCCTGCGGGAGCGCCCCGCTCGGGCGGCTGAGCTCCTGCAGCAGGAGGTGCTCGGCAACGGCGCCTGGGAGCTGCTGTGCCGCGCAGCGGCTCTGGTGCCGCGGCTGAGCAGACCCGTCGCCGAGATCGCCTCACGCTCGTTCGCCGGCTCCCGGGTGGTCGACGACTCCGCCACCGTCTACGCGGCACCGCGGCGAGTGCGGTTCCACGAGTCCGAATGGGCCCTGCCCGCGGAGCGCTTCGAGGAGGCTTTCGTGGCGCTGCGCTCCCGTATCGAGTCAGAGCGCGTTCGCGTGACCTTCCCGCTCGAGATCCGCCGCGCCGCGGCCGATGATGTGTGGCTGTCCACCGCCTATCAGCGCGACACCGTCTATCTCGCCGCTCACCGCTATCACGCAGAGGAGGCGGGCCCGTACCTGCTGCTGGTGCAACGGACTCTCGCGAACTTCGGCGCCCGCCCCCACTGGGGCAAGCAGCACTGGCTCGGTGCCCGTGAGCTCGCCCGGCTCCATCCACGCTTCGACGATTTTCGGGCCGTGCGCGAGGCCGCGGACCCCGACGGTCTGCTGATGAGCCCGTACCTGCGCCACCTGCTGGGGTGAGCGGGGGAGTTCGGCGGGAGGACACAGCCGGAGAGTGGCCCAGGGGCCGGCTGTCCGCACCCCGTCCTCCCGCCCGGGACCGCGCGGTGCGGGCTAGCCTGGCCGCGATGAACACCAACGCGCCCCGTCCCCCGTCCGCCGCCGTCCCCTCGCCCTCGCACCTGCTGGACATCGCGACCGCCGCAGCCTTCGCGGCAGCCGAGTACATCCGCGGGTTGGACCGCGACGGCCTGGCCCGCGAGTACAAGACCTCCAGCCACGACATCGTCACCGAGCACGACCGGGCGAGCGAAGAGATCATCGTCTCCGAGCTGCGACGGCTGCTGCCCAGCGCCCGGATCGTCGGCGAGGAGGGCGGGGAGCGTCCCGCCGAGCAGCCTGCCGGAGACACCAGTGACGAGCCGGCGGTCAGCTTCTACGTGGACCCCATCGATGGCACCAGCAACTTCGCCGCTGGCCTGCCGCTGTTCTGCATCTCGATCGGTGTGACGATCGGTGACGAGCTGGTCGCCGGCGTGATCGACGCTCCGGTGCTCGGCCAGGTGTTCGCCGCGGCAGATGGTGACGCGACCCTGAACGGTCGAGTGCTGCGCCCACGCGCCACCCGCCCGGCGCCCGACGCCCTGGTGCTGGCAGGGTTCCCCGGTCAGCGCGTCGGCTCCCAGTTCCCCGACTATGCGGCACGCTCCCTCCGTTCCCTCGAGGACGAGGTCTCCGCGGTGCGGCATCTCGGCTCGGCGGCGCTCGAGCTCGCCTATGTCGCCGCCGGCTGGGCCGACGCGACGGCCCTGACCGCGATCAACTCCTGGGACGTGGCGGCCGGCTTCCACATCCTGCGCCGCGCCGGTGGCTCGCTGCGCACCTGGCCCGGCGACGACGACGTGGAGCGCCCCGACCACCTCCAGCCCGCCTATGTGGCCTGCACCGGGCAGGAGCGCCTCGCGGTGCTCGACACCGTGCAGGAGGAACTCCAGGAGCTGCGCGACGCGCAGCGGTGAGCTCGGCGCGGTGCGCGCCGGGTGAACGCTGCGAACGCCGCCTTGCCTCCTCTGCAACCTCCCCTGTGACCGCCGCTGTGACCTCCGCTGTGACCTCCCCTGTGACCTTCGTCAAGGCGCGGATCACGATGCGACAGCACCGCAGCCGCGATGCTAATCTATCGGGGTCGCCCAGCGACATGGGGCTATGGCGCAGTTGGTAGCGCGTCTCGTTCGCAATGAGAAGGTCGGGGGTTCGAATCCCCCTAGCTCCACCGCAGATCGATCGAAGAAGCGGCCTCTGACCTGGAAGTTCATCCAGGCAGAGGCCGCTTCTGCTATGTGTGCCGGCGGGCTCAGGGGACCGTGTACCCCGCAGCGCGGAACAGGTCGTACCACTCCGAACGCTCGAGAGGAACCTCGGAGCCGAGCGCCGCATCAGCCACCCGCTGCGGCGTGGTGGTGCCGAGGACGACCTGCATCCGAGCGGGATGGCGCGTGATCCAGGCGACGGCGATCGCGATCGCGGGGACGTCGTACTTCGCCGCGAGCCGATCGATGACCTCGTTCAGCTCCGGATAGTCCGGCGAGCCGAGGAACGGTCCGTTGAAGAACCCGGCCTGGAACGGCGACCACGCCTGGAGCGTGATGTCGTGGAGCCGGCAGTAGTCGATCAGGCCGTCGTCGCGGGTGATCGACTGATCGAGCGCCTGCATGTTGGCCGCCACGCCCTGGGCGATCAGCGGTGAGTGCGTGATGGAGAGCTGCACCTGATTGGCGACGATCGGCTGCCGCACGAACTTGCGCAGCAGATCGATCTGGCGGGGCGTGTGGTTGGAGACTCCGAAGGCACGGACCTTGCCCGCGGCCTCGAGCTCGTCGAAGGCCCGAGCGACCTCTTCGGGCTCCACCAGCGCGTCCGGCCGGTGCAGGAGGAGGATGTCGATGTAGTCGGTGCCCAGGGCCTTGAGCGATCCTTCGACGGACTCGATGATGTGCTCGTAGGAGAAGTCGAAGTAGGGCCCCGAGGGCACGATCCCGGCCTTCGTCTGGATCACCCAGTCGGCACGCTCGCTCGCGGAGAGCTGGAGAGCCTCGGCGAAGCGTCGCTCGCAGCCGTGGAGGTCGGAGCCGTAGACGTCGGCGTGATCGAGGAAGCTGATGCCGGATTCCCGAGCGGTACGGATCAGGGTCCGCACCTCGTCATCGGTCTTGTCCTGGATGCGCATCAGTCCCAGGGTCACATTGGGAACGGTGATGTCCGTGCCCGGCAGTGTGAAGGTCTTCATGGTCGAGATCGTGTCCCTTGGTCGTCGTGTGGGGTGGAGGTTGCTCGCGGAAGGCGGGGCGGTCAGTTGACCTCGAGCGGGTGGCCGCCCACGCGTCCGGAGCCGTCACGAGGATCGAGGGCGTCGATCCTGGAGACCTCGTCCGCGGTGAGCTCGAAGCCGAACACGTCGAGGTTCTGGGCCATGCGCTCGCGGTGCACGGACTTCGGGAAGACGATGATGCCGCGCTGCAGGTGCCAGCGGAGCACCACCTGAGCGGGAGACACCTCATGCGTTGCTGCGGCTGCGGCGACGGCCGGAGCTTCGAACAGAGGGTACTTGCCCTGCCCCAGCGGGCCCCACGACTCGATGTGCATGCCGTGCTCGGCACCCCAGGCCAGGATGTCGCTCTGCTGATGGGCCGGGTGCAGCTCGATCTGGTCGACAGCGGGGACGACTCCCGTGTCCTTGACGATGCGATCCAGATGCTCGGGAAGATGGTTCGAGACCCCGATGGAGCGGGAGAGACCCGCGTCGCGGATCTCGATGAGCTTCTCCCAGGCGTTGGAGTAGGTGTTCTTCTCGGGGGTCGGCCAGTGCGTGAGGTAGAGGTCGACGTAGTCGAGGCCCAGCTTCTCCAGACTCGTGCGGATCGCGTCGTGCGGGGCCTCGCCCGCCTGCTGGTCATTCCACAGCTTGGTGGTCACGAACAGCTCGTCGCGCGGGATGCCGCTGCGCGCGATCGCAGCGCCGACGCCCTCTTCATTGCCGTAGATCGCGGCGGTGTCGATATGCCGGTAGCCCAGCTCCAGGGCGGTGCTCACTGCTTCCTCGGCCTCAGCCGGCGCAACTTTGAAGACGCCGTAGCCGAGCTGGGGGATGCGGTGGCCGGAGTTCAGGGTGAGGGTGGGAACTGATGTCATGCAGGGCAGACTAGAAGCGCGTAATCTACACGTCCAACAGCTTGCATCGATGAGATTGAGAAGCAGGAGTGGTCAATGGAGCTTCGCCAGATGGAATATGTGGTCGCCCTCGCGGAGGAGCGGCACTTCACGCGCGCCGCGGACCTCGCGGGCATCTCCCAATCGGGACTGTCCTCGGCGATCCGCAGTCTGGAGACGGAGCTCGGCACGCCGCTCTTCGACCGCACCACCCGCCGGGTCGAGCCCACCCCCGCGGGCTATGCGCTGCTCCCGCACGCCCGGGCGATCCTCGATGAGGCGGCGCGGGCCCGCGACGCCGTGGTCAGGGTCAGCCGCACCGTCACCGGCTCGCTGAGGGTCGGTGCCGAGCAGTGCCTCGGCCTCGTCGACGTCGCCGCACTCCTGGAGCGCTTCCATCGCCGGTATCCCCTGGTGGAGACAGAGTTCGTCCAGTCCGGTTCCCATGAGCTGGTCGATGCCGTGCGCACCGGGCACCTCGACGTCGCCTTCGTCGCGACCACTCGGCATCTGGGGGCCGTACGGCATCTGCCGCTCGGCCATGAGCCGCTGGTGGTGCTCCTGCCGCCTGCTCATCCGCTGGCCTCGCACTCGGGGCTCAGCTGGGATCTGCTGGACGGGCAGGCGTTCGTGGACTTCGGTGCTTCCTGGGGTGTGCGCACGCTGAACGATGAGTTGCTGGCCGCGCATGGGATCTCCCGCCGGGTGCGCTGCAGCGTCAACGACGTCCACACCCTGCTCGACCTGGTCAGGCGCGGGCTCGGCATCGCCATCGTCCCGCAGCATGTCGCGGCGAAGCCGCAGGCCGAGGGGCTGGGTCAGGCGCCCTTGCCCGGTGCGACCTCCGTGGAGTGGACCGTCAGCGCGATCAGCCCGATGCACGAGAGGACGGACATTCCTGCGGGAATGCTGCTCGAGCTGCTCGGGGAGACCTGTCTCGGAACCGATGGCGCGGACCTCTGCGATCAGCCAGATTCCCTCGCCCGCGAGCTGGCGGACGAGGCGCGGGCCCCGCAGCCGATCGACGGATAGGGCGAGCGCAGCGTCAGCCGGAGGACCTCAGCCGGAGGGCTCAGCACGACGTCGACGCCGCGTGCTCGAGCACTCCTCCGCCCGGGCCCGCGCTCTGGAGTTACGGGGCTCCGGTCCTCACACCGGTCTGCGCCAGCTGTGCTTCGGCTCGAAGCCCAGGACGGTGCGGGCCCTGTCGATCGACAGCAGCGTCCCGTTGCCCGCGATGTCGCCGTGCACGGGGACATCAGGGAAGACCTCGGCGACGAGCTCGGTGTTGTCGCGCGACATCACGGTATCGGCGGCGGCGATGATGAAGCGGTCGAAGCCAGGGGCCCGGTGCTCGAGCGCGAGACGCACGGCCTCGGCGCCGTCACGGCCGTCGACGTAACCCCAGAGATTCCATTTGCGCAGCGTCGCATCGGCATCGAAGGACGGGAACTCGGCGTAGTCCGCCTCATCCATGACGTTCGAGAAGCGCAGTGCGATGATCTTCAGCTCCGGATGCCAGCGCGTCAGCTCGATCGCCATCTGCTCCTCGAGGTGCTTCGAGAGCGAGTAGGTCGATTCCGGGCGCGCCGCGTAGTCCTCGTCGACCGGGATGTACGGGGGTGGGGTGTCGAAGGGCAGTCCCAGCACCGTCTCGCTCGAGGCGGTCACGATGTTCGTGATGCCGGCCTTGATCGCGGCGTTGAACACGTTGTAGGTGCTGAGGAGGTTGTTCTGGAACGTCGCAGTGTTGGTCGCGAGCCCCGGCGCCGGAATCGCGCTGAGGTGCACGACGGCGTCGAACCCCTCAGGTGCCTGTTCATCGATGCCGGTGAGCGCGTCGAGCACCTGGCCGGCATCGCGCAGGTCGATGCGCACGAAACCGGAGCCCCGTTCCCCTGACTGGTCGAGATTCACGACCAGATGACCGTGGTCACGGAGGCTGCTGACCACCGTGCGTCCAAGCTTTCCCGAGCCTCCCGTCACTGCGATTCTCATGCGCTCATGATGCACCATCGGTATTGCCCCCATCGGCCGCATTCCGCACGCCTGACGTCTCTCAGGCCCCGGCTGTCGTGGGAATCGGGTGGAACCGGCCGCCCATGCCTCGGGTGAGCACCACGGCGCTGCCCGGGGCCACGCGGGCGGCCGTGTCCTCGAGATGCTCGATGACCACCGCAAGGGCATGGCGCGCGACAGCATCCTCCGTGCTGCGAACGCTCGCGTCGACCGCGAAGCGCAGTGCCACCCGCCCGACCCGTCGTCCGGCCACCAGAGGTGCTTCCACCTCCTTCTGCTCGACCACGTGCAGGGTGCCGAGGGCGAGCACGGCCTGCTCCATGACATCGCCGGGGGAGCAGCCGGGGTGGAGCGTCCCGATGGGCACATGCATGCGGTAGCTGGGCATGGGCGAAGGCTATCCGTGCTCACCCGTCCTGTTCACGGGACATGCTCACCCGCCCTGCTCACCCCCTGCTCACCCTCCTGCTCATCTGGTCGAGCGCGTGGCCCGGCCTCCCGGTGCCCGCACGGACGGCGCTACGCTGTCGTCCGGGAAGATCGTGCGGCGGGCAGGGCTGAGCGGGGAGCGGACGACCATGACGCAGAGCATCGTGCTGATCCATGCCATCCGTTCCTCACGGACGATGTGGAAGGGGCAGGTGCGACGGCTGCGCGAGCGGGGCTATGAGGTGATCGCCCCGGATCTTCCCGGGCATGGCCGTCGTCGTGACGAGGAGTTCAGCCTCGACGGTGCGCTGGCGACGATCGAGGATGCCGTCGGCGCGTGCGCGGAGCGTCCGCTGCTGGTCGGGCTGTCCCTCGGCGGCTACCTGACCCTGCACTGGGCCGGCACCCATCCGAGCCGATTGGCCGGGGTGGTCGCGGCGGACTGCACCATCGTGCCGGGACCCGCGACGGCCCGGCTCTACGGGCTGTGGATCTCGATGAAGGACTGGCTGCCCGGCGATTCCGACGCCCGGGTGGCCCGCGCCTTCGCCCGCCGTCACACCCGCAAGGCGGCCAAGCGCTATTACGGCGGTGGTCGCGCCCATGGGGTGGTCCGTGCCGTGGTGCGGCTCATCGGCGGTCTCGATCTGCTCGCAGATATCGCGGAGATCGACGTCCCGATCACGTTCATCAACGGCGAGCACGATCCGTTCCGACGCCACGAGGCACTGTTCATCGAGGCCGCCCGGGACGCGGAGCTGGTGATCCTCTCCGATGCCGGTCATATCGCGAACCTCTCCCGACCGAAGCGGTTCGCGAAGCTGCTGGACCGCTCCGCACGGGCGAGCGCGCTGGTGTGAGCATGACGGAATGAACACAGACCACGCCGCCGCGAAGGACGCCGCAGACGCCGCCGCGCTGGATGCCGCTGACGCCGCCTTGCTGGACGCCACCGACGGTGCGGCACAGCTGCCGGGCCCCTGGCCGGTCGTCCTGGTGCACGGCACCCGCACCTCGCATAGCCAGTGGGACCTCCAGCTGCCCTCCCTGCGCGCCGCGGGGCACCGGGTGGTCACCCCGGACCTGCCCGGCCACGGCACCCGCCGCGGTGAGCCGTTCACGCTCCCGGCCGCCGTGACAGCGATCGAGGATGCAGTCCTCCACAGCCACCAGTGCATCGGCGAACCGGTGCACCTGGTGGGCAGCTCCCTCGGCGGCATGCTCGCGATCCACGTCGCCGCGCGTCTCGCCGCAGTCCCGGGGGCACTCGGCTCGCTCACCGCCTGCGGGGCGGCCCTTCAACCTGGCCCGCGTGGAGCCCGCCTGTACGGGGCACTGATCCGGGGCACAGATCTCGTGCCGGGCATGCGCAGCGGCAGGAGCGGTGACCCTTTCACCTGGATCCTCGGGCAGGACGGAGCTCGGGCCTACCTGCGCGGCGGCCGAGCGGACGCCTCCGTGATCGCCCCCGCCTTCGCCGCGGTTGCTTCCTTGGACCTGCACGACGATCTGCGCCGGATCGATGCTCCGGTCACCTTCCTGCACGGCCGGAGCGACCACCTGCGCTCACATGAGCGGAGCCTCGTCGCAGCCGCCCCGCATGGCCGTCTGGAGCTGCTTCCCTACGGCGACCACATGGTGAACCTCAAGGCGCCCGGCCGCTTCACCGCCGATCTGCTGCGAGTGCTCGCCCGCGCCCAGCGGGAACAGACCCAGCGGGAGCAGAGCCAGCAGGACTAGACCCAGCGGGAGCAGCCCGAGCGGTAGAGCAGGCCGTAACAAGCCTGGCAGGAGCAGAGAGAACAGACCGAGGAGCCGTAGGCTGGGGGCATGCACTCCACCCCCCTGCGCGTCGGCTTCGTGCCCGGCGTCGAACCTGACCGTTTCCTGCGCCGATGGAAGTCCGGCCACCGGGACGCCTGGCTCGAGCTGGTCCCCGTCCCGCTCTCGCGCCAGCACGAGGCGCTCACGGCAGGAGAGGTCGACATGTGCTTCGTGCGTCTGCCGCTGGTGGCGGAGGAGCTGCACATGGTCTCGCTGTGGGAGGAGCGCGCCGCGATCATGGTGGGCACCGAGAATGTGCTCAGCCTGCTCGACGAGGTCGGCGAGGAGGACCTGGTGGACGAGACCGAGATCCCCTCCGCCCTCCCCGACGACGCGGCAGAACGGATCGCCGTCGTCGCCGCAGGAGTCGGCTACACCCGCGTCCCCCTCTCGCTCGCCCGGCTCCACCACCGCAAGGATGCCGTCGCCCGGCCGCTGCACGATGCTGAGCCCACCCGTATCGCCCTGGCCTGGCCGCGCGCAGCGGACGATCCGGTGCGCCAGGAATTCGTCGGCGTGGTCCGCGGCCGGACCTCACGTTCCAGCCGCTGACCAAGAACCAGCCCCGACCCAGCCCCGAACCAGCCTCGACCCAGCCCCATGAACGAGCCCACGAAGGAGCATCACCGATGACCGAGCAGCCCCGCATGAACGTCGAGAGCTTCAACCTCGACCACCGCACCGTCGCCGCGCCCTACCTCCGCATCGCGGATCGCAAGGAGCTGCCCGGTGGTGACGTGCTGACGAAGCTCGATGTGCGCTTCACCCAGCCCAATGTCGCCCACCTCGAGTCCGAGACTGTCCATTCGCTCGAGCACATGATGGCCGAGCACATGCGCAACCACTCCGGCGACGTCCTGGACGTCTCCCCGATGGGCTGCCGCACCGGCTTCTACGTGCTGCGGGTGGGCGACCACTCCACCGAGGGCTTCGCCCCCGTCCTCGAGGCCACGCTGCAGGATCTGCTGACCGCGACCGAGGTGCCCGCCGCCAATGAGGTCCAGTGCGGCTGGGGCGCCCACCACAACCTCGAGGGTGCGCAGGCCGCAGCCCGCGAGTTCCTCGACCGGCGGGCCGAGTGGGGTCAGGTCACCGCGAGCTGATGCCCTCGCGCACCGCCGCCAGCAGGCGCGCGGTGCGCTCGTCGGTCGCGATGTCGTCGATCGACACCGGGGTGCCATCGGCGTCCGCCAGCGGGATCCGCCAGTTCGGGTACTCCTCGTCGGTGCCGGGCTGGTTCTGGATGCGCCGCTCACCGACGCAGTCCACGAGCGAGACGCCCAGCAGCATCGACGGGGTCCGTGCCAGGTGGCGGTGCAGGGCCAGCACGGTCTGCTCGATATCCGCGCCCGGGGCGAGCAGCCCCTCGCCGCGCAGCACGTCGAGCACCTGCTCGCGACCGGTCGCGTCAGCCTCGAGCTCCTCGGCGAGATCCCGCTCGAGCAGTCCCAGCTCGTGGCGCAGCGCCACATGGTCGCCCGCCAGGTAGCCGGCCGTGGGCGGCAGATCGTGGGTGTTGACCGAGGCCATGCACAGGGTGCGGTAGTCCTCGGCGCGCAGCGGACGGCCCTCGCCGTCGTACTCGAACCACAGGATCGAGGTGCCCAGGATGCCGCGGTCCACGAGGTAGTCCCGCACCCACGGCTCGAAGGTGCCGAGGTCCTCCCCGACTACCAGGGTGTTCGAGCGCTGCGCCTCCAGGACGAGGATGCCGATCATCGCCTCATGGTCGTAGGAGACGTAGGCGCCGTCGGCCGCCCCATGACCCTCAGGGATCCACCACAGCCGGAACAGCCCGAGCACATGATCGATCCGCAGCGCCCCCGCATGGCGCATCAGGGTGCGCAGCATGTCCCGCCACGGCCGATAGGCGGCGTCGCGCAGCCGCTCGGGATGCCACGGCGGCTGATGCCAGTTCTGGCCCTGCTGGTTGTACTGATCGGCCGGCGCACCGACGCCGACACCGGCGGCGAGCACGTTGCGCAGCCGCCAGGAGTCCGCACCGATCTGCTCGACCCCGACGGCGAGATCGTGCATGATCCCGATCCGCATCCCGGCATCGCGCGCCGCGGTCTGGGCGGCGCTCATCTGCTCGTCCAGCAGCCACTGCGTCCAGACGTGGAAGTCGATCCGCCCGGACAGCTCGCGACGGGCCTGCTCGAGGGTGGCCTCATCGAGGTTCTGCAGGCAGGCCTCATCGGCCGTGCCGCGCACCGACTCCGCGATCGCGGACCACAGCGCGAAGTCCTCCAGCCCCTGCCCCTCACGGGCACGGTAGGCATCCAGCAGCGCTCGGCGCCCCGCGGTCAGCGGCACCGCGAACAGCTCCTCGAGCGCCTGCAGCTTCGCCGTGAGCACCTCGTCGCGTTCGAGGCGGTCCACGCGGTCGTTCCAGTCGGACACGCCCTCGCGCAGGAGACTCACTCGCTGCCGGGCGAAGTCGGACAGCTCCCGGTGCTCAGGGACGTCCTCGATGCGCAGGTACAGCGCACTGGTGAAGCGGCGGGTGACCGGCAGATAGGGGGACGGCTCGACAGGCGGGGTCGGGTAGGAGGCGTGCAGGGGATTGACCAGTAGGAAGTCTGCTCCGTGGCGGGCGCCGCTGATCGCGGCGAGATCGCGCATGTCGGCGAGGTCGCCGATGCCCCAGGAGCGCTCCGAGCGCACCGAGTACAGCTGGGCCTGGATCCCGAATGCGCGCCGGGCGGCGTACTCGGCGTGGACGGTCAGCCGGGCGGGCGTGACCACGAGGTCCGCTTCGACCGGGCCCTGCGAGGTCTCGGCGACCAGTCGATGCCAGCCCAGCGGCAGTCCGAGCGGCACGTAGAAGCGTGCGCGGCCCCGCAGCGTCCCGTCGAGCTCGAAGGGCGGGGTGTGGTCCTCAGCCTGGTGGAGGTCGCGGCGGCCGCCGTCCTCGAGCCGCAGGTGCAGGCTCACCGCTGTGCCGTGCTCGATATGGACGGGTACCGTGGTGGCGCGGTCCTCGCGCAGCACGGTCACCGGGGGGAGCGTGCGCTCCCAAGGGGCACGTTCACGCGCGCGCCGTACGGAGGCGATGTCCTCCTCGGTGCTCGCGGGCGCACCGAGCGCGCCGAGGATCGCGTGCAAGGTGTCGTCGGCGACATCTTTGAGGGTGCCGTCCCAGCCCCAGTACTGGGTGCTGACACCGAGGTCGCGGGCGAGATCACGCAGCGCTGAGGAATCTGGGGCCATGGGGCAATCGTAGCGGCCGGTGCTGCCGCGACGTACCGTGTCGGCTCAGGTCCAGGACGGCAGCCACATGCGGTACCGCCACTGCTCGACGTCGAGCACCTGGCCGGTCCATACCGGCCAGAAGAACGCGGAGACCAGGACGATCAGCACCAGCAGGGAGCCGACGAACAGACCGCCCGCCAGCCGTCGTTCCCTGTCCGCGCCGGCGGGACCGATCACCAGCGTCATCACATAGGCCAGGCACAGGATCAGCCAGGGCGAGAACGCCACGGCGTAGAAGGTGAAGATCGTGCGGTCGGTGTACATCAGCCACGGGAGGTAGCCGGCGGCGATTCCCGACAGCGCTGCCCAGCCCCGTCCATCCCGGAAGACCACCGCGATCACCAGCGTCACCAGGAGCGCCAGCGTCCCCAGCCACCAGATCAGCGGATTGCCGACCGAGAGGATGTGCGCGCCGCACTTGGCGACCTCGCATCCCTGCTCCCCATACTCGTAGGAGCGGTAGTAGAAGTTCGTGGGGCGCAGCTGCAGCAGCCAGCCCGCAGGGTGCGCCGCATAGGGATGCTCCGAATCCAGCCCGACGTGGAAGGAATAGGCCTGGCGGTGGTAGAGCCACAGCGACAACAGCGAGTCGAGCACCCCGTTGCCGGTGGCCATGTCCTGCTCCGCCGTGAGGTGGCGGTTGTAGCCGACCGCAGAGGCGAACCAGCCGGCGAACGACGCCACATAGGTGACCAGCGCGATGCCGACGATCGCGAGGAAGGCGGGCACGGCATCCCGGACCAGGCCGCCCAGCAGCCAGTCGCGCTGGGCGATGGTGCGGCGCGCCCACCAGTCCCACAGCACCGTCATGATCCCGAACACCGCGACGAAGTAGAGCCCGGACCACTTCACCGAGCAGGCCATCCCCAGCAGCAGGCCGGCCAGCAGGCGCCAGGGCCGGATCCCGCCTGAGACCCCGAGCGGAGGGGCGCTCTCGGCGCTGGCGTGCATCGCCGCCGAGGCCAGCGCGAGTCGCTCGCGGAAGCGATCACGGTCGATCAGCAGTGCACCGAACGCCGCGAGCACGAAGAACATCAAGAAGGGGTCCAGCAGGCTGGTGCGGGAGTGGACCAGGGACACCCCGTCGATCGCCAGCAGCAGGCCCGCGATCAGACCGGCGGTGGTCGAGCGGAACAGCCGTCGGCCGATCCGTGCCAGCAGCAGCACCGCGATCGAGCCCAGCACCGCCGAGGAGATCCTCCAGCCCCAGGGGTTGTCCGCGCCCAGCAGCAGCATCCCGCCGCCGATCAGCCACTTGCCCAGCGGAGGATGGACCACGTACGCGCCCTTGGGCTCGTAGGAGTCCACATCCCCGGCCTCGAAGGCGGCGTCCGGCTCCTCGGGCCAGGACATCTCCACACCCTCCTGGGTGATGGCGTAGCCGTCCTTGACGTAATAGGTCTCGTCGAAGATCAGCTCCTCGACAGACCCCAGGCCCCACAGGCGCAGCACCAGTGCCAGCCCGAACACAGCCATCGCCCCGGCCCATGCCATCCGGGACAGCGGCAGGTCGAAGGTCTTCAGCCGCCGACGGTAGGAGGCGAGCAGCGCGCCCGGCTCGTCCTCGACGGGGGCGCGGTGGGTGGCTTCCTCCTCCGTGTGCACCCGCACATGCTAGGACATCACCCGGCGGGAGCAGCGGGGCGCGCGGGGAGCGACAGCGGAGTGCCCGCGAGCCGCAGGCTGGTTAGCATGGCCAGATGCTCGAACCCGGAGTCCTCACCCTCGCCGCCACCCCTATCGGCAATCCGCTCGACGCCTCGGTGCGCCTGATGCGTGCGCTGGCCGAGGCGGACCTGATCGCCGCCGAGGACACCAGACGGCTCGCCCGCCTGGTGCGCGATCTCGAGGTGGAGACCAGCGGGCGGATCCTCTCGTACCACGAGCACAACGAGGCCGAACGGACGGGCGTGCTGCTCGAAGCGCTCGCGGCAGGGCAGCGGGTGCTGATCGTCACCGATGCCGGGATGCCGGTGGTCTCCGACCCGGGCTTCGAGGCAGTGCGGGCGGCGGCCGAGGCGGGCTTCCGGGTCACCGTGATCCCCGGCCCCTCGGCGGTGCTGACCGCGCTGGCCGCCTCCGGGATCGCCCCGGACCACTTCACCTTCGAGGGCTTCCCTCCGCGGCGCGAGGGCCGCAAGGCCTCAGCGCTGGAACCGCTCGCATCCGAACTGCGCACCATGGTCTTCTTCGAGTCGCCGCGCCGCACCGCCGCCACGCTCGCCGCGATGGCTGAGGCCTTCGGGGTGGACCGCCGCGGCGCTGTCGCCCGGGAGCTGACCAAGACCCATGAGGAGATCGTGCGCGGCACGCTGGCCGAGCTCGCTGCCTGGGCCGCCGACGGCGACGTGCTCGGAGAGGTGGTGCTCGTGGTGGCAGGGGCCGAGCCCGCCGCCGTCACTGCTGAGAGCCTCGTCGAGCAGGTGCTGGCCCGGGCTGCGGCAGGGGAGCGGCTCAAGGATGCCGCCAAGGAGCTCGCCCGGGCGCATCCCGGGGTCGGCGCGAGTGAGCTCTACGACCTCGCGCTGAAGCGGCGCAGCTGAGGCATCGCGGTTGACTCGCCGCGGTGAGGGACTGCGGCTGCAGCACCGCAGCCGCGACTCCGTGGCTGACGGGGCGCGGATCATCGCTGCCACCGAACAGAAGCGAACATGACGACGCCCCCGACAGCAGCTGCTGTCGGGGGCGTCGGCGGAGATCTCGGTGGAGCGGGCTGGGCCCGCGCCGGATCACTCCTTGATCGAGATCAGTCTGCGACTACTCGACTGATTTCCTACCGCTCGCAAGCTCGCAGTACGTCGATCAGTCCTCGATCTGGAGGAGGCCGCGCTGGTACGCCTTTGCGAGGCGACGCGGCACGGAAGCGGTGCGGCCACGAACCGTCACCTGCACGAGGTCGGCGTTGTTGGCCTTCCACTGCGAGCGGCGGGAGTGCGTGCGCGCACGGGACATCTTGAACTTGGGCACTGCCATGGGATGCTCCTTGACGGTCCGGAGGGTGAACTGGCGTTGACGCCCGTCCCGAGCAGCGACCCGAACCCGGTCCGTGAGGAATCGGGGCGCTCGGGTGCACGAAAGGACGCACAACGACGACTCATCTTGCCACATCGTGGCCTTCACCGCTCGCTCCGGGCCCGTGAGCTATCGCACCGGAGTGGTGGGATGCGTCGCACCTCACTCAGCGCGCCGGCTTGAGGTCCCTCTCTGGCCGAACCGGGCACAGTCTGGTCACGCTCGCGGCTCGGGGGCGCCCCGTTGGTCCTGGGTTCACCCCGATCCTCCTACCATGGTCGCATGCCGTCTGAGCACCAGAACCCGTCCGGCGCCGCGGTCCCGCCACCGGTGCGCGACCGTGAGGACATCGATCCTCGCGGGAAGAAGCGTGACCGCTCCTGGCCCGCGATCCCGGAGCCGCTGCCCTTCCCTGTGATCGACAACCACTGCCATCTCGACTTCGCCGACGGAGACGAGCAGCTCAGCGTGCTCGACCATGTCGCACGGGCCGCCGCCGTCGGCGTCGATGCGCAGATCACGATCGGTTCAGATCTCGAGGCGGTGCGCTGGACCGCGGCACTGCTCGCCTCGGAGACATGCCCGCCCACCCTGCGCGGCGGTATCGCCGTGCACCCCAACGAGGCGGCGCTCCATGCACGGGGCAAGGACCAAAAGGGCCGTGAACTGGTGGGGCTGGATGAGGCGATCGCCGAGGTGTCCGAACTGCTGCGCGGCCCCGGAATGGTGGTCGTGGGGGAGACGGGGCTGGACTGGTTCCGCACCTCACGGGACGACGACCAGGCCCGCACCGCCCAGATCGAGTCGTTCCGCGCCCACATCGCGCTCGCCAGGGAACTCGATCTGCCGCTGCAGATCCATGACCGGGACGCCCATCGCGACGTCCTCGAAGTCCTCGAGGCCGATGGCGCCCCCGAACGCACCGTCTTCCACTGCTTCTCCGGCGATGCCGAGTTCGCGCGCACCTGCGTGGATCGCGGCTGGTTCCTCTCCTTCGCCGGGACCGTGACCTTCAGCAGCGCCGGCTACCTGCGCACCGCGCTCGCGGAGGTGGGACTCGGTCAGGTGATGGTCGAGACCGACGCACCCTTCCTCACCCCGGTGCCCTACCGCGGGCGACCCAACTCCTCCTACCTGATCCCTCACACCATGGCCACCATCGCCGAGGTGACGGGCACCGACCTGGAGCAGGCATGCCGCGCGATCCGCACCACCACCCAGGATGTCTACCGATGGCCTCTGGAGGTGGCGGCATGAGCGGCGAGACGACGCCCAGCGCAGGGCTCCTGCTCACCGCGCGCGATATCCGTGACCTCGCCGAGGCCGCGGGCATCCGGCCCTCGAAGCAGCGCGGGCAGAACTTCGTGATGGACCCGAACACCGTGCGGACCATCGTCGGCCGTGCCCACGTGGAGCCGGGGCAGGCGGTGCTCGAGGTAGGACCCGGACTGGGGTCCCTGACGCTCGGCCTGCTCGAGACGGGGGCCGACGTGGTCGCCGTCGAGCTGGATCGCGGCCTGGCCGAGCTGCTCCCGCTCACGCTGCGTGCCCGTGGCGTCGAGGACGACCGCTTCCAGCTCCTCCACGACGACGCCCTTCAGGTGACCGAGCTGCCTGCGCTGCCCCGAGCGGGTGAGCCGACCGCGCTGGTCGCCAATCTTCCCTACAACGTCGCCACCCCCATCCTGCTCACGATGCTCGAGCGCTTCGACTCCCTCCGCTCGGCCCTCGTGATGGTGCAGTCCGAGGTGGTGGACCGTCTCATCGCCGGCCCGGGCTCGCGCACCTATGGCGGCCCCAGCGTGAAGCTCGCCTGGTACGGGCGGGCCGTGCATGCGGGGAAGATCTCCCGACAGATCTTCTGGCCGGTTCCCAACGTCGACTCGGCGCTCGTGGAGCTGGTGCGGCACGAGCAGCCGCTCGGCACCGCCGAGGAGCGGGAGTCGGTCTTCACGATCATCGATGCCGCCTTCGCCCAGCGCCGCAAGACACTGCGTGCCGCGCTCGCCGGCTGGGCTGGGACCGCACCGCGTTCCGAGCAGATCCTGCGCGCCGCCGGCATCGACCCCGGCGCCCGTGGCGAGACCTTGGAGATCGATCAGTTCCGGGCCATCGCCCGGGCGGAACAGGGGCTGGCACGGACCGAGGGTGAGGCCCTCTGATGCCGTCCGCACTGGACCGCGTGGTCGTCCGCGCCCCGGGGAAGATCAATCTGTCGCTCATGGTGGGCGGGGTTGACGGACGCGGTTATCACTCCCTGGCCACGGTGTTCCAGGCAGTCGACCTCTACGAGACGGTCACCGCGACCCGTGCGAGCACTCTCAGCCTGGAGCTCACCTCGGAAGTCCCCGGAGAGCTCCCTCTGGATGGCAGCAACCTCGCCCTGCGGGCGGCTCAGCTGCTGCGTGAGGAATGCGCTCTGGAGGTCGGCGCTGCGCTGCACATCCACAAGCAGGTGCCGATCGCCGGCGGCATGGGCGGCGGGTCGGCGGACGCCGCGGCGACGCTGGTCGCGCTCGACCGCCTGTGGGGGACCGGGCTCGGCAGCGAGAAGCTGCGCGAGCTCGGAGCGCAGCTGGGAGCCGACGTCCCCTTCGCGATGCTCGGCCACACGGCGCTGGGGCGCGGCAACGGCACCGACCTCACCACCGTGCTCACCCATGGCGAATGGACCTGGCTGCTCGCGGTCCCCGGCGGTCACCTCTCGACGCCGGAGGTGTTCCGGAAGTTCGACGAGATCTCGTTGACGAACGGGCGTGCACTGCCCGAGCAGCCGGATCTGGATGAGCGGCAGCTGCAGGCGCTCAGCGGCGCGAACCTCGAACTGCTGGCGGATACCCTGCACAACGATCTGCAGGCCGCAGCGTTCGCGCTGCATCCGCGCCTGGAGCCGGTGGTCGAGGCCGCCGAACGGCTGGGAGCGCCGGCCGCGCTGGTCAGCGGCTCAGGGCCGACGGTCGCCGTGCTGGTCGAGGACGAAGCGCAGGCCCGAGGAATCGCCGCGGGACTGATGCGCGATGGACTCGTCGAGAGCTGCCTGGTGGCGCGGGGTTCCGCGCCGGGGGCGAGCGTGCTCGAAGCGAGCTGAGCGTCGAGCGACGGAGTCTCGCGCTTATGCGTCGGGGCTCTTCACTCTGCCGGCAGCGAGATCGTCGTTTCGGGGCCTCGATCGAGCTGGGACTCCATGGGCTCTATGGGGCTCACGATCTTCCAACGCGCTGGCCATTTTCCAACGCGCTGACCACCTTCCAATGCGCTGACCACCTTCCGACGCGCTGGCCACCTTCCAATGCGCTGAGCATCGCCACCGGTAGCCGGAGACCTCGTTCTGTACGGGGCACTTCCAGGTGCCCATCGAGCGCGGACAAACTGGTCATCCGCGGCTACCTGCTGTTCCTCTCGGTGCGATCTGTGATTGCGAAGTTGATGGTAAAGGGATCGCTATTTCGGTGTCCGGACGCCGGTCGTGCGTGTCCCACGTGACTATATGGCTCCGTCTGTGAATAATGCAAGAGAAAGCAGCGATTGGAAATGTCTGTGTGGATGTGGTGTCTTGGCGCCCTCAGTTGTACAACATCTGGACCTGCTTCGATGAGGCCGCCTGGCCGCTTCGTATGCTGCCCGTGAATAGCAGGATAGTGCCGTTCCCGCACTTCGCAGTTGCCGCGACGGTTCCTCCACACTCCCAGTTATCCACAATTCAAGATTACTGATTGGTAGAGTTCCCTCGCGCCTTCCTTTCGTCGAATAGGTGTGCGAAAATGGCGCCATGACAGATCAGTCGCACAGTGATGATGCAGACTCCCAGGAGGCCGGGCGCGGCGTTTCTGGTGATGCGTCTCGCCATGCGGGTGCGGGCGAAGGATCGGGCTCGGGCTCGGAGGTGTCAGGGCCCCGGTCCGTCGCGGCACGCATTCGGCGGCGCAGCACACTCCCGATCTCCGCGAACGACGAAGAGCTGTGGATCGGTGACACCGACATCACCGCTGTGCGTTCCGTGCTTGCTGAGATCGGTGCGGACGGGTCGTTCGCGCTGGAGAAGCTGGCCGCGTCCGAGACCATCTCGCTGCTGGCGCGGGTCCAGGATCTGAACGGTGCGATCGCAGCGGTGCAGGCACGGGCGCTGGTCCACCTGGAGCACGTGGTCAAGGAAGATTCCCTGCGCCGCGAGGACACGCCGAAGCAGGCGGTGAAGATCGCACGCTCGGAGACATCGAAAGCCCTGAAGCAGTCGAAGTCCTGCGTCGGCCAGTCGATGTCCTCCTCTCGCCGGCTGGTCCTCTCCATGCCCGGCATGCTCACCGCGCTCGCGCAGGGCCGGATCCTTGCCACCTCTGCGCACAAGGTGGGTCGCACGATGGGGCCGGCAACCCCCGCTCAGCGCACCCAGGTCGATGAGATCCTCGCGGCCCACCTGCCCTACCTCGATGGCTGCGGCCCTGAAGAGTTGGCCGGTGAAGCAGCCAAGGTGCTGCACGGACTGGACCCTCGTGGCGCTGCGGACCGCCACCGCACAGCGAAGCGAGATCGCAGCATCACTGTGCGCCGGGGTGAGCACGGCATGTGCACTGTCACCGCGCACCTGCCGGCGCTCGACGGGGCCCGAATCCGCAAAGGGCTCTCGGTGGCTGCGGAGAAGGCTCGCGCCCACGGCGACCGGCGCGGCCATCAGCAGATCATGGCGGACCTCTTCGCCGATGCCCTGATCGGACGCGGAGAAGGGATCGACCCCTCCACGCTGGAGATCGCCGTCATCATCACGGACCGCTCCCTGCTCGCACCCGAGCACGCCGACGCCGCCACCATCGAGGGCTACGGCCCGGTGCCGTACGAACACATCCGCCAGGAGATGCTCGATGCGGCGACGTCAGATGTGGACGACCCCGATCTGACCATGGCCCTCCGTCGGCTCTACCTCGACCCAGAGGACGGGCAGCTCGTCGCCGTCGATTCCGTCTCCCGTGAGTTCCCGCCCGCCCTCGCCCGATTCCTTCGCCTGGGTCACCAGACCTGTCGCGCGCCCTACTGCGACGCGAACATCCGGCAGAACGATCACATCGTTCCCTGGTCGCAGGGAGGCCCCACCTCTCTTCTCAACGGCAACGGCGTGTGCGTCGGCGACAACCAGAAGGAAGAATCCGGCGAGAGAGCCCGGGTCATCACCGACGAGAACGGCGTCAGACGCACTGTCGAGTGGACAAGCCGATACGGACAGAAGGCCAGGCGACGGGGCATCAACTTCGACCCCCTCGGCACCGGGCTCAGACTCCTGGACGAGTCAGCACGACAGATGAGAGATGCGTCAGACCCCGAAAGCGGCGCGCCCGACGATGACACGGTCTCCGCAGTACATCCCGGCGCCGACGAAGAACGGCGCGACCCGATCGCGGGCGTTCCCCCGGGTGGTCCAGAGGATCCCAATGCTTCGTTCCATCGAGCCTTCGCACGAGTGGAGCGCAGGGCTCTCGATCTCACCGATCCGCATCCGAGATTTCGCAATGCCCGACGCAATCGGCACTGGCTCCTCCAGGGGCGCACCGACTACATCTTCACTCCGCACCTCGACATCATCGACAGCTGGTAGCTCGACAGCTGGCAACTCGACAGCCAGTAAATCGACGGCCTGTAAGGAGTCCCTGCACGAGGCCTCCAGGGATTCCGGACCGCCCTCACTCGAGCAGCTCGGACAGCTCCAGCCAGCGCTCCTCGAGCTCCTCGATCTCCGCCTCGACAGCGCGCAGCTCATCGGTGATCTTCTGCAGCCCGACATAGTCGGACTGGTCGTGCGCCGCGAGTGTGGAATGCAGCGACGTCGTCTGCTTGTCGAGCTTCTTCATCCTCCGCTCGATCGCACCGAGCTCCTTCTGCGCCGTATGAGCCTGCGCCCCCGACACATTCGATGCGGACTCGGACGCGCCGCCGCCAGCGCCAGCGGAGCCACCCGCTGACTTCGCTCCCGCAGATTTCGACCCCGCAGCCTTCGCTCCCGCAGAGCGTCCAGCCGCGCCCTTCGCCGACGAGGACCCACCAGATGCCGCATCCTCACGCAGGCCCTCTGCCCGCAGCGCGAGGTACTGCTCGACGCCGCCCGGCACATGCCTCACCGCACCGTCGAGCACCGCGTACTGGATATCGGTGACCCGCTCCAGCAGGTACCGGTCGTGGGAGACGACGATCAGCGGCCCGGGCCAGGTGTCCAGCAGATCCTCCATGGCAGCGAGCATGTCGGTGTCCATGTCGTTCGTCGGCTCGTCGAGCACGAGCACATTGGGCTCCTCAAGGAGGGTGAACAGCAGGTTCAGGCGTCGCTGCTGCCCACCGGAGAGTGCTCCCACCAGAACCTTCTGATGCGCCGTCGTGAAGCCGAGACGCTCCAGCAGCTGTCCGGGGGAGACCTCGTCCTTCCCTGCCCGGAAGGTGGTGCGGTACTTCGCCACCACATCGCTGACCCTGGAGTTCAGATGCTCCTCGAGCCCCTCGAGCCGCTGCGACACCTGGCAGACAGTCACCGTCTTGCCCCGCTTGACCCGGCCCGCCTGCGGCTCGAGGTCCCCGGTGATCAGTGCGAGCAGCGTGGACTTGCCGGCCCCGTTGGGGCCCAGCACGCCGATGCGATCCGCTGGCCCGATATGCAGGGTGACATCGCGCAGCACGGTGAGATCGTCATAACCGGCGTCGACATCGAGCACATCGATCACGTCGCGGCCCAGCCGCGAGGTCGCCAGCTGGGTCAGCTCGACGGTGTCCCGCACCGGCGGCTCCCCGGCGATCAGCTCATTGGCGGCATCGATGCGGAACTTCGGCTTCGCGGTCCGGGCAGGTGCACCCCGGCGCAGCCAGGCCAGCTCCTTGCGCATCAGGTTCTGCCGCTTCGACTCGATGGTCGCCGCCTGCCGGTCCCGCTCGACGCGCTGCAGCACATAGGCCGCGTAGCCGCCCTCGAAGGGCTCGACGATCCCGTCGTGCACCTCCCACATCCGGGTGCACACCGCGTCGAGGAACCAGCGGTCGTGCGTGATCACCACCAGCCCGCCATCCTTCGGGCTCCAGCGTCGGCGCAGATGCTCCGCGAGCCAGGAGATCCCCTCGACGTCGAGATGGTTGGTGGGCTCATCGAGCAGGAGCACGTCCCAGTCGCCCACGAGCAGCTCTGCCAGGTGGACGCGCCGCAGCTGGCCGCCGGAGAGATCGGTCAGCGGAGCATCCAGGTCGATGCCCCCGAGCAGTCCTTCGAGCACATCGCGGATCCGCGGATCCGAGGCCCACTCGTAGTCCGGTCGATCGCCGAGCACGCGCTCATGCACGCTGGTCTCGGCTGTCGCCTCGTCCTGCTGGCTCAGCACACCGACCCGGACCCCGCCGCGCACGGTGACCCGGCCCTCGTCGGGCTCCCTGAAACGCGCCAACAGCCGCAGCAGGGTGGACTTGCCATCACCATTGCGCCCCACCACCCCGATCCGGTCGCCCTCGTCGATCCCGACGGTGATGTCATCCAGCAGCACGCGGTCGGGCAGCGCGACGTGCAGGGATTGGGTGCCGAGCAGATGAGCCATGCGATGAAGTCCTCAAGAGTGGTGTCGGTGGGTCGTGGCGGAATGGCGGGGAGACGGGGCGGCGGGGCGAACGGCCAGACATCCTCAACGGTCGCGTGCTCGGGCGCTTCAGGCGACCCTGGACTGTCGAAGAATCGTGCAGCTCACAATTCCTGATGGCGGTGAACGGCTCTGGGAGCGGTCAGCGGCGCTGATTGCGGCCGAGGGCCTCGGGACCGGTCGACGACTCTGGTGGCGGCGGTGCTGGTGGCGGCGGTGCTGATGGAGGCGACGAGAGAGTCGACGGCCACCGCACGGGAAGCCCTCACATTGAGCGGGGCGTCTCCGACTCGAAGGTCAGCAGCAGAGAGCGCAGGGTGTCGGCGAGGCTGGAGCGTCCGTCGGGGGCGAGCGGCTCGAGCAGCTCCTGCTCCGCGTCCAGCAGCCGCTCCATCGCCGCATCGACCCGGGCGACGCCATCGGCTCGCAGCCTCACCTCGACCGCGCGGCCGTCGTGCGGGCTGCGGTTCTTGCTCACCAGATCCCGTGCGACCAGCTTGTCGATCCGGGTCGTCATGGTGCCGCTGGTCACCAGCGTCTCGTGCATGAGTGCGCCGGGGGAGAGGGCATCCTCGCCGCTGCGGCGCAGCGCGGAGAGCATGTCGAACTCCCATCCCTCGAGGCCCGCGTCCGTGAAGGCACTGCGGCGGGCGACCTCGAGATACCTCGAGAGTCGGGAGATGCGGGAGAACACCGCCAGCGGTGCGACGTCCAGATCGGCGCGTGCCCTCTGCCAGCCTTCGACGATGCGGTCGACCTCGTCGTGGCGGCATGCGTCGGCGTCCTCAGGCATAGGGGGCATGAGCCGAGTCTAGGTGCCGCTCAGCTGTGGGTGTCGCCGCGCAGAGCCGGGGTCTTCTGCAGGGCGCTGAGTCCGTACCAGGACAGATTGACCATGCGTGCCGCGACGATCTCCTTCTGGGGCTCGCGGGTCTCGAGCCACCACTGACCGGTGTACGCGACCATCCCCACCAGCATCTGCGCGTACAGGGCAGCGTCTCGAGGCGGATACGAATGGAGGGTGAGCTGGGCGGCGAGGATCTCCTCGACGCGTCCGGCCACATCTGTCAGCAGGGAGGAGAAGGTGCCGAGGGTGTGGCTGACGGGGGAGTCCCGCACGAGGATGCGGAAGCCGTCCTCGTTCTCGTCGATGTAGGCGAGGAACGCCAGCGCGGCACGCTCCATCAGCACCCGGGGGTGCTCCCGCTGATTCTGGAGGGAGCTCTCCAGGTCCCCCAGCAGCGTGGAGACCTCGCGGTCCACGACCACCGCGTACAGCCCTTCCTTGCCTCCGAAGTGCTCGTACACGATGGGCTTGGAGACCTTGGCACGGGCCGCGATCTCCTCGACCGTGGTCATGTCGAAGCCCTTCTCGGCGAACAGCTGCCGGCCCACCGCCACCAGCTGCTCGCGCCGCTCCTTGCCCGTCATCCGGGTCGATCGACCGCGGGCTGCCCCGTTCTCCGCCATGGTCGGAGTCTTCCACACCCCTCTCGGCACGCCGCGATACCGCACTCGGCACGGCGCGATACCGCATTCGGCACGTCACGACGTCGCGCTCGGCAGGTCGCCGAGCGGCGCAGGCGGTAGAGCGACCTGTGCCACCGATGGACTCGACGAGGTCCGGGAGGGGCGCCACGGACGATAGGATCAGGCCGCGTCCGTGGCGCTGGGTGCCCGTTCCGGATCCCTGAGGAGCCGGCTCGTCGCCAGGCCCTGCTGGACGCGATCCGCCATGGTGTAATCGGCAACACCTCAGATTTTGGTTCTGAAATTTCAGGTTCGAGTCCTGATGGCGGAACGCTCACCGCCCCTGCGGCGGTGCCGCAGACCTCACCCGTCGATCCCGAGGAGCCGCAGACGTGGGAATCGCTGAGACCACTGCCCCCGCCGCCGTGATAGTTCTGGCCGCCGGTGCCGGGACCCGAATGAAGTCCCGAAAGCCCAAGGTCCTTCACGAGATCGGGGGCAGATCTCTGCTGGTGCACGCCGTGACCGCCGCTGAGGGCACGAGCCCCGGCGAGCTGGTGGTCGTGCTCCGTCACGAGCGTGATCGCGTCGCCGAGCACCTCGCGGAGCACGCCTCCGAGGTGTCCGTCGCCGATCAGGACGAGATCCCCGGCACCGGGCGCGCCGTCCAGTGCGGCCTCGAGCAGGTCACCGCCGCGGAGGGCACCGTGCTGGTCACCTACGGCGACGTGCCGCTGCTCGATCCGGCGACCCTGCGCGACCTGGTCGCCGCGCATGAAGGCGCCGGGGCTGCGGCCACCGTGCTCAGCGCCCGCGTCCCCGACCCCACCGGTTACGGCCGCATCCTGCGCAGCGAGGACGGCACCGAGGTCCTCGGCATCGTCGAGCACAAGGACGCCGACGACGCGCAGCGCGCGATCGACGAGATCAACTCCGGGATCTACGCCTTCGATCTCGCCGTGCTGCGTGACGCGCTCGGACGCATCGGCACCGACAATGCGCAGGGCGAGATGTACCTCACCGACGTGCTCGCCATCGCGCAGGCGGACGGCCGCTCCGTGCGGGCCGTCGTCACCGAGGACGTGATGATGGTCGAGGGCGTCAACGACAAGGTCCAGCTCGCCCAGCTCGGCGCGGAGATGAACCGCCGCACGCTCGAGCGGCATATGCGCGCCGGCGTCACGATCGTGGATCCCGCCACCACCTGGATCGACTCCGATGTCTCCATCGGCCAGGACGCGATCATCCTGCCCGGAGTCCAGCTCCACGGTGCGAGCGACATCGGCGAGGAAGCCGTGATCGGACCGGACACCACGCTGCGTGACACCGAGGTGGGGCCGGGTGCCGAGGTGGTCCGCTCCCACGCGCTGCTGGCAGTGATCGGCGCGGGAGCGACGGTGGGTCCGTTCTCCTACCTGCGCGCTGGGACCGACCTCGGGGCGAAGGGCAAGATCGGCGGATTCGTCGAGACCAAGAACGCGAAGATCGGCGATGGCGCGAAGGTGCCCCACCTCAGCTACGTCGGCGACGCCGAGATCGGGGAGGGAACCAACATCGGCGCCGGCACGATCTTCGCCAACTACGACGGCGTGAACAAGCACCGCACCACGATCGGCAAGCACGTGCGCGTCGGCTCCCACAACGTGCTCGTGGCCCCCGTCGTCATCGGGGACGGAGCGGCCACCGGCGCCGGCACCACGGTTCGCAAGGACGTGCCCCCCGGGGCCCTGGGCGTGAACGCGGTCTCGCAGCGGAACATGGAAGGATGGACGCTGCGACGCCGCGCGGGGACCGCGGCCGAGGGCGCGGCACGCGCTGCCCTCGGCGCTGACGATGGGTCCGCTGCCGAGACGCCTGCAGGAACTGCCGCCGATGAGCACAAGGAGCACGAGCAGCGATGAGCGGAATCGTCACCCCCGGAGAGAAGCGACTGGTCCTCGCATCCGGACGGGCACACCCCGTCCTCGCGCAGGAGGTCGCCGCCGAGCTCGGCGTCGAGGTCTTGCCGATGGACGCCTGGGACTTCGCCAACGGGGAGATCTACGTGCGCTACGGCGAGTCCGTGCGCGGCACCGACGTCTTCGTGCTGCAGTCCCACCCCGCGCCGATCAACACCTGGGTGATGGAGCACCTGATCATGATCGATGCGCTCAAGCGCGCATCGGCCAAGCGGATCACCGCGATCGCACCGAGCTTCCCGTACGCACGCCAGGACAAGAAGCACCGCGGTCGTGAGCCGATCTCGGCGCGCCTGATGGCGGACATGTACGAGACCGCCGGCGTGGACCGCATGATCTCCGTGGACCTGCACGCCCCTCAGGTGCAGGGCTACTTCAACCGCCCGGTCGATCACCTGATGGCGCTGCCGATCCTCGCCGAGTACATCCAGGAGAAGTACGGCGAAGAAGACATCGCCGTGGTCTCGCCGGATGCTGGTCGGATCCGGGTGGCGGAGCAGTGGGCCAAGCGGCTCGGCGGTGTGAACCTCGCCTTCGTCCACAAGTCCCGCGACATCAACCGGCCCAACCAGGCTGTGGCCAAGCGCGTGATCGGTGACGTCGAGGGCAAGACCTGCATCCTGGTCGACGACATGATCGACACGGCGGGCACCATCGTCCAGGCGTCCGACGCCCTGCTGGCAGGCGGAGCGTCCTCCGTGGTCATCGCGACCACCCACGCGATCCTCTCCGATCCCGCCACCGAGCGGCTGAAGAACAGCTCCGTGCGGGAGATCGTCTGCACCAACACCCTGCCGGTGCCCCCCGAGAAGCAGTTCGACCGCCTCACCCAGCTGTCGATCGCACCGTTGCTGGCACGAGCGATCCGAGCCGTCTTCGACGAGGGCTCGGTCACCAGCCTCTTCGACGGCGAAGTCTGACCGCACCCGGCGCACCCGGCGCACCCGGCGAGCCCGGCGAGCCCGGCGCACCCGGGCACAAGAGAGCGACCCCGTCCCCCCCTGCAGGGAGACGGGGTCGTTCTCTATTTCGTCGGACGCGCACCGGGGCTGCGCTCGGTGGTCAGCGGCGGTCAGCTCAGATGAGGAAGCGATTGCCCTTCACGAGCCGGTTCCAGGACTTCCCGAAGCCCACGTGGTCGCCTGCGGCGAGGCCGGCCATAGCGATCACGATCACGGCCATCAGCAGGTGATCGTCGTAGAGCGGGTTCGTGGCGATGGGGAAGGCCGCCAGATACATCAGCGTGTACATCGCCGCGGCGGACACCGCCGCCACCCGGGTGCCGATGCCGAGCATCAGAGCCACGCCGATGCCGAGCAGACCGACCATGAACAGCACGTCCGTGAGCGGGTTGATCGAGAGGAAGAACTCCCAGACCTGTGCGAAGGGGTTTCCTCCGGCGATCGAGCCGCCGAGGAACCCGGTGGTGGGAGACCCGCCGTTCAGCCAGGAGTTCTCGGTGGGGGTGGCGAAGCCCAGCCCGAAGGTCTTGTCGAGGAACGCCCACAGGAAGGTGAATCCGACCATGAGGCGCGTGACGCCGAGCACCGTGTAGCCCCACCCGCTCTTCTCGGCGCCGGTGAGGGTGGAGTGAGTCGCGGCAGCAGTGGTGGCGGAGGGGACGGACGAGGCGGAGGGAACGGCGGTGGCAGTCACGGGAGAGCCTTTCGGTCGACGACACCGGGGGAACGGGTCGTGGTGGTGTGACAGGGACTAAGAGCACCGTATTCTCGAGATCGGCTCCGTCGCAGGGACCTTGGTCGCGAAGAAGATGCTGTGACCTGCAGGGACGTAGGTCCCTGGCGCTTCGGGCGGGGGAGTGCGCAGGGCGCCGCGGCGCCCGATGCGGCGCCCCTCACGTCCTCGGAGTGCGGCGCCTTCGCGCGTGCTATTGTCACCAGGTCACTTCGGCGAGGGAGCGGGCTGCGGCCCCTCCGTGATCGACGCGGTGCGGAGTACCGGGAGCCCGCTCCCTGTGCCTCGTGGCGTCGCTCATCGTCGAGCCAACGCATCTACGAGGAGCACCCCCATGGCTGAGAAGCTGAACGTCGAACTGCGCGAGGACTTCGGCAAGGGCGCCGCCCGCCGCCTGCGCACCCAGAGCCTGGTCCCCGCCGTCCTGTACGGCCACGGCGAGGCCCCCCTCCACCTCTCGCTGCCCGGTCACGCCACCGCCCTGGCCGCCCGTAACCCCAACGCGCTGCTCGAGCTCCAGCTCACGGATGGCACCACGCACCTCGCGCTGATCAAGGAGATCCAGCGCCACCCGCTCAAGCGCACCCTGAACCACCTCGACCTGATCACCGTCCGCAAGGGCGAGAAGGTCGAGGTCGAGATCCCGGTCATCCTCGTCGGCGAGCCCGTCGCGCCCGCCGCTGCATTCGTCGACCTGCAGACCCTCACCCTCCTGGTCGACGCGCTGAACGTCCCGCAGGAGGTCGAGGTCTCGGTCGAGGGCACCGAGGACGGCTACCAGCTGTTCGCCGGCGACGTCACCCTGCCCGGCGATGCCGAGCTGGTCACCGACGCCGAGATCCTGGTCGCCTCCGTGCAGCTCCCGCGCGTCGAAGAGGAGTCCGACGAGGAGTCCGAGGGCCAGGCCGCGGCCTCGGAAGAGTCCGCCGAGGAGAAGTGACCTCCCGGAGCGGAGACAGCGGGCTCAGTGCCGCTGTCGCCCCGCTCCGTTGCTCACACCCCATGGACCGGGGCGTCGCGCTGTGCGCGGCGCCCCGGTACTGTGTCCGGGGTTGTGCGCTCTGCGTCGCTTCGAGCCTGTCTCGAGTCGAGCCCGCCCCGCCTCGAGCCTTTCCGGTGCTGATCCCGTCGCAAGTCGGGACCGTCCCAGGTCGGGCGGAGATCGGCGGGCAGCATTGAGCGCCGATCCCGACGAGATATGCCGACAGCAGCGGACCGTACGACGCAGCAGCGAGCGGCAGCACGCAGCATCGAGCAGCAGCAAGGAGCAGCCCATGACCGCCAGCGAACGCCGGCCAGGCCCCTATCTGGTGGTGGGCCTCGGCAATCCGGGCCCGAAGTATGCCGCGACCCGGCACAACGTCGGCCAGATGGTCCTCGACCACATCGCGGACGCCGGCGGCGGTCGATTCACCGCGGCCCGTCGGGCCCAGGCGGTGGTCCTCGAGGGACGGCTCGGCCTCCCCGGCGCTGACGAGCGGGTCATCCTCGCCAAGACCACCTCCTACATGAATGTCTCCGGCGGGCCGGTCAAGGCGCTGGCCGCCTATTACGACATCGCGCCCGAGCAGGTGGTCGTGGTGCACGACGAGGTCGACATCCCCTTCGACGCGCTCCGCCTCAAGCGCGGCGGCGGGGAGGGCGGTCACAACGGCCTGCGCGACATCACCAAGGCCCTGGGCACCAAGGACTACCTGCGGGTGCGGGTCGGCGTCGGCAGGCCGCCCGGCAACCGCGACACCGCCGACCATGTGCTCGCCCCCTTCAGCTCCACCGAGCGAAAGACCCTCGAGCTGCTGATCACCGATGCGGCCGACGCGGTCGAGTCCGTGATCCTCGAGGGCCTCACCGCCGCCCAGCAGCGCTTCCACTCCCGAGAGGTCCGATGACCGCCCAGACCACCGCCCCCGTCCAGACCACCCAGCAGCCTCCGCTGCGACCGCTCCTGGACCAGCTCGCCGCCGGGCGCGACCTCACGGCAGTCCGCGAGCTGATCGCCGCGGGCACCGAGAGCGGCGAAGGCGGGAGCATCGTCGCCGCCACCGGGCTGTTCCCCTTCCTGGTCGCCGATCTCGCGCGGCAGGCGAGCGCCGAACAGCCCCTGGTCGTGGTCACCGCCACCACCCGGGCCACCGAAGACATGCGGGCGGCGCTGACGGCCCTGGTCGGCACCGAGCACCTGGCCGAGCTGCCAGCCTGGGAGACCCTGCCGCATGAGCGGCTCTCCCCCCGCGCGGATACGGTCGCCAAGCGACTGGCCACCCTGCGACGCATCGCGCACCCCGAGACCGAGATCCCGGTCCGCGTGCTGCTGATGCCGGTGCGCTCCCTGCTGCAGCCGATCGCCACCGGACTGGGCGATCTGCGGCCGGTGCGCGCCGCCGTGGGGGAGACCTACCCGCTCGAAGATCTGGAACGGGATCTCGTCGACGCCGCCTATGTGCGTGTGGACATGGTCGAGAAGCGCGGGGAGTTCGCCGTGCGCGGCGGCATCCTGGATGTCTTCCCGCCCACTGAACCGCATCCGGTCCGCGTGGACCTCTTCGGCGACGAGATCGACGACGTCCGCTACTTCTCCATCGCCGATCAGCGGTCCCTGGATCCCGCGCCGCGGGGGCTCGACGCCCCGCCCTGCCGCGAGATCCTGCTGACCCCTGCGGTGAGGGAGCGTGCCCGTGCCCGCGCCGAGGAGCTGCCTGGTGTGCGGGATCTGCTGCTGAGGATCGCGGACGGCATCGCCGCGGACGGCATGGAGTCCCTCAGCCCGGTGCTGGTGGGGGAGATGGAGCAGGTCGCCGACGTGCTCCCCGCCGGGGCTCGGTTCCTCATCCTGGATCCCGAGAAGGCGCGAGCCCGGGCCGACGAGCTGGTCGCCACCACGGATGAGTTCCTCGCCGCGGCCTGGTCCAGCGCCGCCGCCGGTGGCGGCCTGCCGATCGACGTAGGTGCGGCGAGCTTCGTGCCGCTGTCCGAGGCCAAGGGCCACGCCCGCGAGGGCGGGCGCCCCTGGTTCACCCTCGCCGCCTTCGGGCTCGATACGGACGTCGACGTCACCACCGCCTCCACCACCCACCCCGGCTACTCCGGCAAGCCAGGGGACGCCGCGAAGGACCTCGAGCGTCGACGCCTCGAGGGCTGGACGGTCATCTCCACCATGGTCGGCCCCGGCGGTGCCCGCCACGTCGCGGAGAACCTGCGCGGCGAGGGGCTTCCCGCAGTTTATTCCGCCGCGCTCGAGGCGCCTGTCGCCCCGGGCGAGGCCGTGGTCACCGTCGGCCCCTTCGTCGAAGGTCTCATCGACGAGGAGCTCCGGCTCGTGCTCACCTCCGAGCGCGACCTCACCGGCAAATCGGGAGCGCGGCGCGGCGAGGAGCGGAAGATGCCCTCGCGCCGCCGCAACGTCGTGGACCCGCTCCAGCTCCGTCCCGGGGACCACGTGGTCCATGCTCATCACGGGGTGGGCAGGTTCGTGGAGATGACCAGCCGCACCGTCGGCACCGGGGCCAAGCGCACCACTCGCGAGTACCTGGTCATCGAATATGCGCCCTCGAAGAAGGGCCAGCCCGGTGACCGGCTCTACGTCCCCAGCGACCAGCTCGACCAGGTCACCAAGTACGTCGGCGGCGAGGATCCCAGCGTCAACCGCATGGGTGGCGCGGACTGGGCCAAGACGAAGTCGAAGGCCCGACGGGCGATCCGCGAGATCGCCGACGAGCTGGTGCGGCTGTACTCGGCACGGCAGTCCGCGCCCGGCCACGATTTCGGACCGGACACGCCCTGGCAGCGGGAGCTCGAGGATTCCTTCGAGTTCGTCGAGACGCCCGATCAGCTCTCCACCATCGACGATGTGAAGCGCGATATGGAGAAGTCGGTGCCGATGGATCGACTGATCCTCGGCGACGTGGGCTACGGCAAGACGGAGATCGCGGTGCGTGCCGCGTTCAAGGCGGTGCAGGATGGCAAGCAGGTGGCGATCCTCGCGCCCACCACCCTGCTCGCCCAGCAGCATCTGGACACCTTCACCGAGCGCTACACCGGATTCCCCGTGACGGTGCGAGGTCTCTCCCGCTTCCAGAATCCCGCGGATTCCAAAGCCACGATCGAAGGCGTCGCCGACGGTACCGTCGACGTCGTCATCGGCACCCACCGTCTGCTCACCGGTAACGTGCGATTCAAGGACCTGGGTCTGCTGATCATCGACGAGGAGCAGCGCTTCGGCGTCGAGCACAAGGAGACCCTCAAGGCGATGCGCACGAACGTGGACGTGCTGTCCATGTCCGCCACGCCGATCCCGCGCACCCTTGAGATGGCCGTCACCGGCATCCGCGAGCTCTCGATCCTCGCCACCCCGCCCGAGGAGCGTCACCCGGTGCTGACCTACGTCGGCGCGCAGGAGGACAAGCAGGTCACCGCCGCGATCCGTCGTGAGCTGCTGCGCGAGGGGCAGGTGTTCTACATCCACAACCGGGTCGAGGACATCGATCGGGTCGCCGCCCACCTCCGGGAGCTGGTGCCCGATGCCCGGGTGCAGGTCGCCCACGGCAAGATGAACGAGCACCAGCTCGAACGCGTGATCGTCGACTTCTGGGAACGGGATTTCGATGTGCTGGTGTGCACCACCATCGTCGAGACCGGGCTGGACATCGCCAACGCCAACACCCTGATCGTCGAGCACGCCGACAAGTTCGGCCTCTCCCAGCTGCACCAGCTGCGCGGCCGGGTGGGGCGCTCGAGCGAGCGCGCCTACTCGTACTTCCTCTACAACGCGACCAAGCCGCTCACCGAGCTCGCGCACGATCGCCTGACCACTCTGGCCACGAACACCGATCTCGGTGCCGGCATGAAGGTGGCGATGAAGGACCTCGAGATCCGCGGCGCCGGCAACCTGCTGGGCGGGGAGCAGTCCGGCCACATCGCCGGGGTCGGCTTCGACCTGTACGTGCGGATGGTGGGGGAGGCCGTGGCCGCCTTCCGCGGCGAGGGCAAGGCGCCCGAGAAGGAGATCCGAGTGGAGCTCCCGCTGGACGCCCACATCCCGCACGACTACATCGGCTCCGAGCGGCTGCGTCTCGAGGCGTACTCGAAGCTCTCCGCGGTGCGTGAGATGGCGGAGATCGACCAGATCCGTGCCGAGCTCTCCGATCGCTATGGCGCGCTGCCAGCCTCCGTGGAGGTGCTGCTGGATGTCGCCCGGTTCCGGATCGATGCCCGCGCGGCCGGCGTCGACGAGGTCCAGGCACAGGGCAAGATGATCCGCTTCGCGCACCTCGAGGTGCTCGACTCCGCCGCGATGCGCATGAAGCGGCTCTATCCGGGCACCTTGCTCAAGCCCGCGACCCGGCAGGTGCTGGTGCCCAGACCGACGACCTCTCGTTTCGGTGGCACCGAGCTGCGGGACCATGAGCTGCTGGACTGGGCGCGCGAGATCCTGCGCACGCTGGTCCCGGCAGCGGCGGAGGAGATCACGTCCCGAGCCCCGGCGAAGTAGCCTCGCGCCTGTGAACCGACCTCAGCGGCCCTCCGTTCCCGAACAGCCCGCGCCCGAGTCTGAGCTCGAGCTTGAGCTTGAGCTCGAACTCGCGGCCGTGCCCGAGCCTGCGACCTCGACGCTCGAGCCTGCGACTTCGGCGCCCGAGCCCGCTGCCCCGGACCCCCGTGGCGGGGCGCTGCTGCGGGCGGTCGCAGTGATGGACGCGCTGCGAGCGCCCGACGGGGACGCCTGGACGCACCAGCAGACCCATGCCTCGCTGGCCCGATATCTCCTGGAGGAGACCCACGAAGTCCTCGAGGTGATCGACGACCCCGCCGCCCACGGCCCTGGGGCGCTCGCTGACGAGCTCGGCGACCTGCTGTTCCAGATCCTCTTCCACGCCCGGGTCGGGCAGGAGGGGGATCCCTCGTGGGATGTTGATGACGTGGCTCGTGCTTTCGTCGCGAAGATGGAGCGGCGCAACCCCCACGTGTTCGGAGCCATGCGTGAGCAGGCGCTCCGGGATCCCGAGGACGTCGACCAGATCATCGCCCAGTGGCACGCGGTGAAAGCCGCAGAGAACGCCGAGCGCGGGCACCGACGCAAGGGCTGGTTCGACGGCATCCCCGCGCAGCTGCCTGCTCTGCAGTCCGCCGCGAAGGTGGTGCACCGGGCCCGTTCCGAGGGCCGCCTCGAAGAGCTCCTGGCCGCCGCCGATCAGGCCGCGGCGGCAGAGGACGCCGGCAGCTGGGGAGCAGATCTCGCGCGAGCGCTGCTGGACCTGGTGGCAGTCGCCGAGTCCCGCGACGATGACCCGGAGACGGCGCTGCGCGCCCTGCTCACCAGGACCCGGACGCAGCTCGCCGCGGAGGAGGAATCGTCCCGGAGCGCAACCGAGGGCACTCGGGAGCGGGATGCGGGAGGCACGGCCTAGACTGTCTGATGGACGGTCAGCGCCGACCGGACGTGACGGAACATCACCCGACGGAAGGAACAGCCCATGGCAGCCCTGATCGATGCCCTGCACGCCCGCGAGATCCTCGACTCCCGAGGAAACCCCACCGTCGAGGTGGAGATCCTGCTCGATGACGGAACGTTCGCCCGCGCCGCGGTCCCCTCCGGCGCCTCCACCGGTGCTTTCGAGGCCGTCGAGCGTCGTGACGGCGACAAGTCCCGCTACCTGGGCAAGGGCGTCCTGGACGCCGTCGCCGCAGTGGTCGCCGATATCCAGCCGAAGATCCTGGGCATGGATGTCCAGGAGCAGCGTGCGATCGACGCCGCGATGCTCGAGCTCGACGGCACCAAGAACAAGGGCACCGTCGGCGCCAACGCCATCCTCGGCGTCTCGCTCGCCGTCGCTCGCGCTGCCGCGGACTCCGCCGGCATCCCGCTGTACCAGTACGTCGGCGGCCCGAACGCCCACATCCTGCCGGTGCCGATGATGAACATCCTCAACGGCGGCTCGCACGCGGACTCCAACGTCGACATCCAGGAGTTCATGATCGCGCCGATCGGCGCGGAGACCTTCTCCGAGGCGATGCGCGTCGGCGCCGAGGTGTACCACGCACTGAAGTCCGTCCTCAAGGAGCGCGGGCTGGCCACGGGCCTGGGCGACGAGGGCGGCTTCGCGCCGAACCTCGACTCCAACCGCGCCGCTCTCGACCTGATCGTCGAGGCCATCGGCAAGGCGGGCTTCGAGGTCGGCACCGAGGTCGCGCTCGCGCTCGACGTCGCCGCCTCCGAGTTCTACAAGGACGGCTCCTACACCTTCGAAGGCGCGCAGAAGACTGCCGCCGAGATGGTCGAGTACTACGCCGAGCTGGTCGACGCATACCCGCTGGTCTCCATCGAGGACCCGCTGGATGAGGACGACTGGGAGGGCTGGAAGGCCATGACCGATCGTCTCGGTGCCAAGACCCAGCTCGTCGGCGACGACCTCTTCGTCACCAACCCCGAGCGCCTCTCCCGCGGTATCACCGAGGGCTCCGCAAATGCGCTGCTGGTGAAGGTCAACCAGATCGGCTCGCTGTCCGAGACCCTCGACGCAGTGGACCTCGCGCACCGCGCTGGCTTCACCGCGATGATGTCCCACCGCTCCGGTGAGACCGAGGACACCACGATCGCCGATCTCGCTGTGGCCACCAACTGCGGCCAGATCAAGTCGGGCGCCCCCGCCCGTGGGGAGCGCGTGGCCAAGTACAACCAGCTGCTGCGCATCGAGGAGGAGCTGGGCGAGGCAGCGCGCTACGCTGGCGCCTCCGCGTTCCCGCGTTTCACCTCCTGAGCGACGTACTGCGAGGAACGAGCGGTAGGAGCTCAGGCATTCAGTACACCGCCTGAGCGAGCAATGAGACGTAGGGATTCAGGCAGGCAGCAAATGGCCTGAGTCCTCAGCTCGAGGTTGTAACCTCGAGCCATGACCAGCAGACGACCGGGCGCCCCGCGATCGACGAGGCGCCCGGTCGCTGCGTCCGGAGGCCGGCGACCCAGCGCGCGGACCTCCTCTCGTCCTGCTGCCACCACCTCGCGCACGGCGTCCAAGAAGGCCGTGCCGGCCCGTTCGCGCGGTCCGGTCGCGGCCTCGCGCCCGTCCACCGGCAACAGCGCGGCAAGCCCTCAGGAGGAGGGGCCGGGGATCACCATCACCCGGCGCACCCTCGCGCTGGTGGCCCTGGTGGTCGTCGCCCTGGCCGCACTCGTGCCCACGGTGAACTCCTACGTGGCCCAGCGCCAGCAGCTCTCCGAGCTGAGCGCACAGGTCTCACAGCAGGAGCAGCAGGTCGAGGATCTGCGCACCCAGGTCGCCCGTTGGGAGGACCCGGCCTACGTCGCCGCGCGCGCCCGTGAGCGCCTGCTGTTCGCGATGCCGGGGGAGACCCAGTACCGGCTCACCGACACCTCCGGCCAGGGCGTGCCGCTCACCGAGGCCGAGCAGGCCCAGGAGGCGGCGAAGGAGGGCGAATGGTTCTCCGTCCTCTGGGAGAGCGTGGAAGGCTCCAGCCGCCTGACCGCCGATGACATCCCCGATGAGACGGGGTCGACCGACGACGACGTCTCCGAGCAGGACCCCGCCGACGACACCACCGACCAGGATCCCGATCAGTGACAACACTTTCTCCTCTGCCCTACGAGACCCCGACCACCGCGGATGACCTCGAGGTCATGCGCGAGCAGCTCGGCCGGGACATGCGCGGGGTGGTCTCCATCGCCCGCCGCTGCAGCTGCGGCCGTCCCGCCGTGGTGCGCACCGCGCCTCGCCTCGAGGACGGGACGCCCTTCCCGACCTCCCTCTACCTGACCCTGCCCTGGCTGACCCTCGAGCTCTCCCGGCTCGAGGCCACCGGCCTGATGGCCGAGCTCACCGAGCAGCTGGCACAGGACGAGGCTCTCTCGAGCGCATATCGCGCCGCTCATGAGCGGTACCTCGCACGTCGCGAGGAGCTCGGCGACGCCGAGGAGGTCCACCACGTCAGCGCCGGCGGGATGCCGACCCGCGTCAAATGCTTCCACGCGCTCGCCGGGCAGGCCCTCGCAGAGGGCCCTGGCGTCAACCCGATCGCCGACCTCGTGCTGCCGCGCATCGACGGAGCCGGCGAGCTGCGCTGCCGCTGCGGAGATGCCCCGGCGGAACAGGCGGAGACGCGATGAGCGCCCCCGTCGCCGCGATCGACTGCGGCACGAACTCGATCCGGCTGCTGATCGCACGCCGGGACGAGGCATCCGGTGAGATGGTCGACCTCGAGCGGCAGCTGGAGATGGTGCGACTGGGGCTCGGCGTGGACCGCACCGGGCAGTTCGACCCCGTCGCCGTGGAGCGCACTCTCGAGGCCGCACGCCGCTATCGGATCCTCATCGATCGCCACGCCGTCACCCGTCAGGAGATCCGCTTCGTCGCCACCTCGGCGACCCGCGACGCCGCCAACCGAGACCTGTTCATCGACGGGATCCGCGAGATCCTCGGGGTGGAGCCCGAGGTCATCAGCGGGGAGGAAGAAGCGGCCCTCTCCTTCCGAGGCGCGGTCAGCACCGTGCAGGGCCTGCCTGACGGCCCACGGCTGGTGGTCGACATCGGCGGCGGGTCCACCGAGCTGGTGCTCGGCACACAGACCCCGACCCACCGCATCAGCATGGACATCGGCTCGGTCCGCATGACGGAGCGTCACCTGCACTCGGACCCGCCCACGGCGGCCGAGATCGCCGCCGCCACGGCGGACATCGACGCTCATCTCGACGCCGCCGAGGCCGAGGTGCCGCTGCAGCGAACCGCCGCTCTGGTCGGTGTCGCGGGGACAGTGACCACCGTCACTGCCGTGGCCGCCGGGATCCAGGACTATCGTCCCGACGTCACCCACGGTGCCAGCCTGCCGATCGATCAGGTCGAGTCGATCTGCCGGACCCTGCTCGGGGAGACCAGGCAGCAGCGCTCCCTCCGACCGGTCATCCACCCAGGTCGCATCGATGTGATCGGAGCCGGAGCCCTGATCTGGTCCCGGATCGTCAGCCGGGTGGCGGCGGCCGCAGCGATCACCGAGACCCGCACCAGCGAGCACGATATCCTCGATGGGATCGCCCTGGACCTGCTCGATGCGGTGCCGTGAGGCCTCTTCAGCGCCTGCGTGAGCCGTGGATGGCCAATTTCGTCTCATACTTTTTGTCTCGGACGCCATACGGTTCTAGGCTGGGGGCATGACCAACACTTTCGGCGGTAAGCCCCATGTCCTCATCCTTGGCGGTGGTTCCGTCGGTCTGACGACCGCGTCCGAGCTGCGCAAGACCCTCGGCGCGGAGGTCGCGATCACGGTCGTCGACCCTCGCCCGTACATGACCTACGCGCCTTTCCTCCCCGAGGTCGGCGCAGGCAGCATCCACCCGCGTGACGTCCTTGCGCCCCTGCGCAAGGTGCTCCCCGGTGCGAAGGTCGTCACCGGCGCAGTCTCCGCGATCCGCAGCGCCGAGAAGACCGTCGTCGTGGACATGGAAGAGGGCGAGAAGCTCGAGATCGCCTACGACTACCTGGTCGTCGGCCTCGGTGCCGTGCCGCGCCTGCTGCCCATCCCGGGCCTGGCAGAGAACGCGATCGGCTTCAAGCAGGTCGAAGAGGCTGCCGCCGTGCGCGACCGCATCCTCGGAAACCTCGCAGAAGCCGCCTCCACCAAGGACCCGGCAGTGCGCAAGCGCCTGCTCACCTTCACCTTCATCGGTGGTGGCTTCGCCGGTGGCGAGGCTGTCGCCGAGACCGAGGACATGGTCCGTGACGCACTGCGCTACTACCCCGACCTGCACGCCTCGGACATTCGCTTCGTGCTCGTCGACGGCGCGCCGTTCATCTTCCCCGAGCTCACCGAGGACCAGCGCGCCTACGTGCTGAACCAGCTGCGCGAGCGCGGCATCGAGGTCAAGCTCGAGACCTTCCTGAACTCCGCCGAGAACGGCGTGATCAAGACCAGCGACGGCGACGAGTTCGAGACCGACCTGCTGGTGTGGAACGCCGGCGTGAAGCCCGCCCCGGTACTCTCGGACCCCGACGTCTCCGACCTTCCCGTCGTCACCGAGCGTGGCCCGCTGATGGGCAAGCTCGAGGCGCTCGCGGATCTGCGCGTCAACGGCGTCGACGGCCCGATGGACGATGTCTTCGCCGCCGGCGACTGCGCCGCGGTGCCGGATCTCGCCTCGGGCGAGGGCAAGTTCTGCCCGCCCAACGCACAGCACGCGGTCCGTCAGGCCAAGCGCCTGGCCGACAACATCGCGCGCTCCGTGCAGGGACGTCCGCTCGTGGACTACTACCACAAGAACCTCGGCGTCATGGCGACCCTCGGCATGTACAAGGGCGTCGGCCGCCTGCAGCTGGGCGAGAAGGAGCTCGACATCCGCGGCCTGCCGGCCTGGGTGATGGCCCGCTCTTACCACGTGTACGCGATGCCGACCTTCGGCCGCAAGGCCTCCGTCGTCGCAGGCTGGGTTACCAACCTGATCTCCCGCCGCGACATCATCGGTATCCCGCAGACCGAGACCCCGCGCGCCGCGTTCGAGTACGCCGCGAACTCCGGCAAGAAGAAGTGAGCCGAGCGGGCCACTCGGACTGAGCCGGCCCGCCCGTCCAGCAGACACGACGACGCTGCCCCACACCAGGTGTGCGGCAGCGTCGTCGTGTCTGCTTCATCTCCGTCGCGACGGTCGGCCCCGCCGCGCACCGAGAGCGGGTCCGTCGGCCGCTATGCTCTGAAGCTTCTGAGAACGCGCAGGACAGACCAGCAGGAGCGCCCCGAGGCGCACCGGGACGGAAGGGCAGGACCGTATGGAGATCCACATCGTGGCCGACGCCGAAGCAGGCGCGCAGGTCGTCGCCGACACCTTCGCACGCACGCTCCAGGAGGCCAGCGCCTCCGGTGCCGTGCTGGGCCTGGCCACGGGGTCGTCCCCGGTTCCCGCCTACACCGAGCTGATCCGTCGACACCGGGAGGAGGGCCTGTCCTTCGCCGGCAGCCGCGCCTTCCTGCTCGACGAGTACGTGGGACTGCCCGCGGGGCACGAGCAGAGCTACCACCGCTTCATCCGCGAGAACTTCACCGATCACATCGATATCGACGATGCCGCCGTCGTCTCCCCGAACGGTGCAGCCGCCGACCCGATCGCCGAGGCCGTCTCCTACGATCACCAGATCGCTGAGGCGGGGGGAGTGGACCTGCAGATCCTGGGCATCGGCTCCAATGGGCACATCGCCTTCAACGAGCCCGGCAGCTCCCTGAACTCCCGCACCCGGGTGGTCGGATTGACCCGCTCCACCATCACGGACAACTCCCGGTACTTCGACAGGCCCGCCGACGTCCCGGTGCGGGCTCTCAGCCAGGGGCTGGGCACCATCCTCGAGGCGCGCCGGATCGTGCTCATCGCGACCGGGGCCGGCAAGGCCGCTGCCATCGCCCAGCTCGTCGAGGGCGCGATCAGCTCACGCTGGCCGGCGACCGTCCTGCAGCTCCACCCGGACGTCGTCGTGGTGGTCGACGAAGCCGCCGGGGCACAGCTGCAGCTGGCGGACGACTACCGCTACGCCCGTTCGCTGGAGGTCGAGAACCCCCTGGACGTGATGCAGGACTGACGCAGGCGGGCCGGGGGGAACGGCAGGGTCGAGGACGGATACGATTCGTCCCATGCAGCAGGCTGAACCCTCGTCCCCCTCCTCGACCACCGGCTCGACGGCCGTGGCTCCCCGGTCCGGACTGGACCGCTACTTCAAGATCTCAGAGCGTGGATCGACGCTCAGCAGGGAGATCCGTGGCGGCCTGGTGACCTTCTTCTCGATGTGCTACATCGTGGTGCTGAATCCGTTGATCATCGGCACCGTCCCCGATTCGACCGGCATGTACCTCGGAGGCGGCGCCGAGCCGAACCTCCCCGCGGTCGCCGCGGGCACCGCCCTCATCGCGGGTCTGCTGAGCATCTTCATGGGGGCATGGGCCAAGTTCCCGCTCGCCCTCGCAGCGGGACTGGGCCTGAACGCCTACCTGGCCTATTCCGTGGTGCCGCTGCCCGGGATGACCTGGGGCGGTGCCATGGGGATGGTGCTGCTCGAGGGCGTCGTGATCCTCGTGCTGGTGTTCACCGGCTTCCGCAAAGCGGTGTTCGACGCGGTCCCGCCCTTCCTCAAGACCGCCATCGCCGTGGGCATCGGCCTGTTCATCGCCTTCCTCGGTCTGTTCAACGCGAAGTTCGTGACCACCGCCGCAGGCACCCCGGTGCAGCTGGGCAACGACGGCTCGCTCACCGGCTGGCCCACCTTCGTGTTCGTCACCGGTCTGCTGCTGATGTTCGTGCTCTGGATCCGCAAGGTGCCCGGAGCGATCCTGATCGCGATCATCACCGCGACCGTGCTCTCGATGGTCATCGAGCGAGTGCTGCACCTCGGCGCCTTCGCCGCCCCCGACGGCTCCGGAGCCGGCAACCCCGGCGGCTGGGCGATGAACGTCCCGGCGATCTCCGAGTTCCCGGTCCAGATGCCAGACTTCGCGACCCTGTTCACGGTGGACCCCATCGGCGGGATCACCGCTGCCGGTGTCATCGGAGCGACCGTCATCGTCTTCTCCCTGCTGCTGGCCGACTTCTTCGACACCATGGGCACGATGGTCGGCGTCGCCTCCGGTGCAGGCCTCGTGGAGGAGGACGGGGACATCCCGCATTCCCAGCGGATCCTGGTCGTCGACTCCGCCGCCGCCATCGCCGGTGGCCTGGGCGGCGTGTCCTCGAACACCAGCTTCGTCGAGTCGACCTCCGGGGTGGCGGAGGGAGCCAGGACCGGCCTCGCCGCGATCGTGGTGGGCGTGCTGTTCCTGCTCTCGACCTTCCTCTCACCGCTGGTCGCGATGGTCCCCTACGAGGCGGCCACCCCAGCGCTGGTGATGGTCGGCTTCCTGATGATGACCCAGATCACCGACATCGACTTCTCTGATGTCGAGGTCGCGGTGCCCGCGTTCCTCACCATCATCCTGATGCCCTTCGCCTACTCCATCACCGTCGGCATGGGTGCAGGCTTCGTCATGTACGTGCTGATCCGGGTGGTGCGCGGCAAGGCCCGCGAGGTGCACTGGCTGATGTACCTCATCGCTGCGATGTTCGTCGTGTACTTCCTGCGCGGCGCGATCGAGGGCCTGCTGCTGTGAGCCCCGGCATCGGCGAGGCGGACGCGAGGGATCCTCAGCGTCCTCTCGCCGAGGGCGTGGAGGCGTCCGGGCGGGTGGACGCAGCTGAGGCGACCCAGGTCGCGGAGCTCGCTGCCGAGCTGCAGCGGGTGCTGCTGGTCTCCTCCAGGATCCTGCGCTCCCACACCGCCTCCGATGCCGTCTCCGCGCCGCAGTTCTCGGTGCTGGCCTACCTGCAGCGCGCCGGCGAATCCACCCCCGGCGCCCTCGCTGACTTCGAACATGTCAGCCCACCGGTGATGACCAGGATCCTGGGGCGACTGGAGGAGGCGGGACTCGTGGAGCGGGCCGCTCACCCCGGCGACGGCAGGCAGGTCCGGGTGACGTTGACCGAAGAGGGCCTGCAGGTGGTGCTCGCGGGGCGCGAGCAGCGCGATGCGTGGCTCCGCGCCCGGCTCGGCGAGGCCACCCCTGCGCAGCGGGATGGCCTGCGGGACGCCTCCACACTGCTGCGGCAGATCCTCATCCCGCCCCGACACTGACCGACGTCGGGGGAGAGAACCGGGCAGCCCGCCTCTGCGCTCGCCCTCCCGGTACGCCCGCCCCAACTCGACCGAACATGATGACGGCCGGACCACCCCACAGGGATGGCCCGGCCGTCGTGTTCTGCGGGGTGTGCGTCAGGCGTCGCGGCTCGCGTCCAGCACGTGATCGAGCACGGAGATCAGCGCCGCGGTGTCGTCCTCGCCGACGGCGGGGAAGGTCGCGATCCGCAGCTGGTTGCGTCCCAGCTTCCGGTACGGCTCGATGTCGACCACACCGTGTGCGCGCAGCACTGAGGTGATCGCCGTGGCATCGATCGCCTCGTCCACATCCAAGGTGGTCACGACCTGCGATCGCGCAGCAGCATCCGCGACGAAGGGCGTAATCTCGTCGCGTCGGGCGGCCCACTCATGGAGCATTCCGCTGGTGGCCCTGGTCCGGGCGTCCGCCCATGCCAGACCGCCCTGCGCCAGCATCCATTCGATCTGCTCCGCGAGCAGCACGAGGGTGGCGACCGCGGGAGTGTTCAACGTCTGGTTCTTGCGGGAGTTCTCGATCGCGCTCGTGAGCGAGAGGAACGACGGCGTCCACCGGTCGCTCGCTGCTCCGAGGCGCTGCGCACGCTCGATCGCGGCGGGGGACAGGACGCTGAGCCACAGGCCTCCGTCCGAGGCGAATGCCTTCTGCGGGGCGAAGTAGTACGCATCCGTCTGCGAGATGTCCACCGCGGCGGCGCCGGCCACCGACGTCGCATCGACCAGGACCAGCTGGTCCTGGCCCGCACCGGCCGGACGCTGCACCGGCGCCATCACACCGGTCGAGGTCTCGTTGTGCGGCCAGGCGTAGGCATCGACATCAGGGTTCGCAGCTGCCTGAGGCAGCGCCCCGGGTTCGGAGCGCAGAATCTCGGGATCTTCGAGGTGCGGGGCGCCCGCGGCCTCGGAGGCGAACTTCTGCGAGAACTCTCCGAGCACCAGATGCTGGGAGCGACGCTCGATCAGCTCGAACACGGCCACGTCCCAGAATGCGGTGGAGCCGCCGTTCCCGAGCACCACCTCATAGCCCTCCGGCAGAGCGAACAGCTCGGACAGTCCTGAGCGCACCCGCCCCACCACGTCCTTGACCGGAGCCTGGCGGTGAGAGGTGCCGAGCACCGAGCGCGAGACCGACTGCAGCGCCTCCATCTGCGCCGCACGGATCCGCGACGGGCCGGAGCCGAAGCGACCGTCGGCCGGAAGCAGCTCCTGAGGGATGGACAGGGAGCTGATGGCTGCGGAGCGTGCAGAGCTGGCATCGGTCATTCGGGTTCTCCTCCTGAGGGCGGGCCTGGGGCGCCGACGGTGCGGGGCGCCCGTCCCCATTCTTCCAGCGGATGCCGGATGGGCCGCAGTCGGTCCGCGAGCGACGACTTGCGTGGGAAGATCGGAGCATGAGCCGTGCCGATCTCGAGAAGCAGCCGTACGACGTCGCGACGATGTTCGACGGTATCGCCAAACGTTATGACCTGATGAACGACGTCGCCGCCATGGGGCAGGTGGGGATGTGGCGTGAGCTGATGGTCGAGGCGCTCGACATAGAGCAGGGCGATGTGGTCATGGACCTCGCCGCCGGCACCGGAACCTCGACCACCGCGATCGCCCGCGCGGGGGCCCGGGTAGTCGCAGCAGACTTCTCCCTCGGGATGATGGCCGAGGGCCGCCGCCGTGGTGCCCCGGTGCCCTTCGTGGGTGCCGACGCCCAGCACCTGCCCTTCGCGACCGACTCCTTCGACGCCGCCGTCATCTCCTTCGGGCTGCGCAACGTGCAGGAGCCGAGAACTGCGCTGTCAGAGATGGCCCGGGTTGTCAGGCCCGGCGGCCGGATCGTCGTCTGCGAGTTCTCGACTCCCACCTGGAAGCCGTTCCGCACCGTGTACGAGAAGTACCTGCTGCGTGCTCTGCCGGCGGTGGCGGGCAAGGTCGCGACCACGGTCGACGCCTACGAGTACCTCGCGGAGTCCATCCTCGAATGGCCGGACCAGGAGCTGCTGCGCCGATGGTTCATCGACGCCGGCCTCGAGCAGACCCAGTACCGGAACCTCAGCGGAGGCATCGTCGCTCTCCACCGAGGAGTAGTGCCCCACCCCTGAGTCCCGGGTACCGGCGTGCTCGAGGACCCGAGGAATGAGCCGGTGCGCGGAACCAGCGCGAAGAGAGCGCCGTGACCAGGCCTTTTGGCAATCGCAAGGCCGCCGGAAGGCGTGTGTGGTCGAGGCCACTTCGGAAATGGTCGTTCTGGCTTGACGGGGGTGCGCCAGGCCCGTAATGTTCTTCCTCGTGCCCCGGACAACGGGAACAAGGAACGGCCAGCGTGCCAGACCGAAATTCCCGCACTGACCTGGCACGGAAGGTCTTCCGAAAGAAGATTGCGGCGCGGATCACACCGCAGCGATTTGACTCGGAGAACTGGAAGTTGTAAGTTAGCGGAGTTGCCTCGGGATGGAGAGCCGAAAGGTTCGAAGCCCGGAGTGCGCGTGTTGCTTGATATCTCAATAGCGTGTCTGTTTGTTGATGCCATTATTTTGAATGGCAATTATAATACGGATGATACAGCAGTTATATGCTGGTTGTTTGTTTATGTTGTCAGGATACTGTTTTTCATGTTTTTTCATGGAGAGTTTGATCCTGGCTCAGGACGAACGCTGGCGGCGTGCTTAACACATGCAAGTCGAACGATGACGGTGGTGCTTGCACTGCCTGATTAGTGGCGAACGGGTGAGTAACACGTGAGTAACCTGCCCCTCACTTCGGGATAACCTCGGGAAATCGTGGCTAATACCGGATATGAACTTCTACCGCATGGTGGTTGTTGGAAAGATTTATCGGTGAGGGATGGACTCGCGGCCTATCAGTTTGTTGGTGAGGTAATGGCTCACCAAGACGATGACGGGTAGCCGGCCTGAGAGGGCGACCGGCCACACTGGGACTGAGACACGGCCCAGACTCCTACGGGAGGCAGCAGTGGGGAATATTGCACAATGGGCGAAAGCCTGATGCAGCGACGCCGCGTGAGGGATGACGGCCTTCGGGTTGTAAACCTCTTTCAGTAGGGAAGAAGCGAAAGTGACGGTACCTGCAGAAGAAGCGCCGGCTAACTACGTGCCAGCAGCCGCGGTAATACGTAGGGCGCAAGCGTTGTCCGGAATTATTGGGCGTAAAGAGCTCGTAGGTGGCTTGTCGCGTCTGCCGTGAAAACCCGAGGCTCAACCTCGGGCGTGCGGTGGGTACGGGCAGGCTAGAGTGTGGTAGGGGAGACTGGAACTCCTGGTGTAGCGGTGAAATGCGCAGATATCAGGAAGAACACCGATGGCGAAGGCAGGTCTCTGGGCCATTACTGACACTGAGGAGCGAAAGCATGGGTAGCGAACAGGATTAGATACCCTGGTAGTCCATGCCGTAAACGTTGGGCACTAGATGTGGGGGACATTCCACGTTTTCCGCGTCGTAGCTAACGCATTAAGTGCCCCGCCTGGGGAGTACGGCCGCAAGGCTAAAACTCAAAGGAATTGACGGGGGCCCGCACAAGCGGCGGAGCATGCTGATTAATTCGATGCAACGCGAAGAACCTTACCAAGGCTTGACATGCACCGGGCGACTGCAGAGATGTGGTTTTCTTCGGACTGGTGCACAGGTGGTGCATGGTTGTCGTCAGCTCGTGTCGTGAGATGTTGGGTTAAGTCCCGCAACGAGCGCAACCCTCGTTCTATGTTGCCAGCACGTCATGGTGGGGACTCATAGGAGACTGCCGGGGTCAACTCGGAGGAAGGTGGGGACGACGTCAAATCATCATGCCCCTTATGTCTTGGGCTTCAAGCATGCTACAATGGTCGGTACAATGGGTTGCGAAACTGTGAGGTGGAGCGAATCCCAAAAAGCCGGCCTCAGTTCGGATTGGGGTCTGCAACTCGACCCCATGAAGTCGGAGTCGCTAGTAATCGCAGATCAGCAACGCTGCGGTGAATACGTTCCCGGGCCTTGTACACACCGCCCGTCAAGTCACGAAAGTCGGTAACACCCGAAGCCAGTGGCCCATCCTCGTGAGGGAGCTGTCGAAGGTGGGATCGGTGATTGGGACTAAGTCGTAACAAGGTAGCCGTACCGGAAGGTGCGGCTGGATCACCTCCTTTCTAAGGAGCATCACCAATTATGGTGGCCATTTTCCTGCCCGAGTGTGGTGGGGGTGGTTGCTCAAGGGTGGAACATCAACGAATAGGCGCTTCATCAGCTGGCATGGCTTGTGAGTACCGCTCCTTTTGGGGGTGTGGAAAGCGGGTGTGCTGGGTGGTTTGAGGTGGAGACACGCTATTGGGTTGTGAGGCTGCACGCAGCCCCAACGGGACCGTCCTTCGGGAGGGTCTTTTTTGGGGTGTGTGGCTGGTCCTCCCTGATCTTGCCTGGCGCGAATGCGTGGGTGGGGTTGGTGTGGGGTTGTTTCTTGAGAACTGCATAGTGGACGCGAGCATCTTGTAAGCAATTTTAAAGATTTTGTGTCTTTGTGTGTTGCCGTAAGTTTTAAAGGGCACACGGTGGATGCCTTGGCAAGAGGAGCCGACGAAGGACGTGGGAGTCTGCGTTAAGCCTCGGGGAGTTGACAACCGAACTGTGATCCGAGGATGTCCGAATGGGGAAACCCACCACGAGTCATGTCGTGGTACCCACCGCTGAATGTATAGGCGGTGTGGAGGGAACGCGGGGAAGTGAAACATCTCAGTACCCGCAGGAAGAGAAAACAAAAGTGATTCCGTGAGTAGTGGCGAGCGAATTCGGATGAGGCTAAACCTGGTCTGTGTGATACCCGGCAGGGGTTGCAGGTTGGGGGTTGTGGGACGTATCAGGGCTGTCTGCCGGCAGCTCGGCGTGGACGTATAGCGATAGTCGAAGTCGTGTTGAGTGCGACGGCGTAGAGGGTGTGACCCCCGTAGACGAAATCGATGTACGGCGCGATGCTGTTCCCAAGTAACACCGGACCCGTGAAATCTGGTGTGAATCTGCCAGGACCACCTGGTAAGCCTAAATACTACCTCTTGACCGATAGCGGACAAGTACCGTGAGGGAAAGGTGAAAAGCACCCCGGGAGGGGAGTGAAATAGTACCTGAAACCGTGTGCTTACAATCCGTCGGAGCCTTTAGGGGTGACGGCGTGCCTTTTGAAGAATGAGCCTGCGAGTTAGTGGTCGGTGGCGAGGTTAACCCGTGTGGGGTAGCCGTAGCGAAAGCGAGTCTGAACGGGGCGTTCAGTCGCCGGCTCTAGACCCGAAGCGAAGTGATCTATCCATGGGCAGTGTGAAGCGCGGGTAAGACCGCGTGGAGGCGCGAACCCACTTCAGTTGAAAATGGAGGGGATGACCTGTGGATAGGGGTGAAAGGCCAATCAAACTTCGTGATAGCTGGTTCTCCCCGAAATGCATTTAGGTGCAGCGTTGCGTGTTCCGTACCGGAGGTAGAGCACTGGATAGGCGATGGGCCCCACCGGGTTACTGACCTTAGCCAAACTCCGAATGCCGGTACGCTAGAGCGCAGCAGTGAGACTGTGGGGGATAAGCTTCATAGTCGAGAGGGAAACAGCCCAGAACATCAGCTAAGGCCCCTAAGCGTGTGCTAAGTGGAAAAGGATGTGGAGTTGCTGAGACAACCAGGAGGTTGGCTTAGAAGCAGCCACCCTTGAAAGAGTGCGTAATAGCTCACTGGTCAAGTGATTCTGCGCCGACAATTTAGCGGGGCTCAAGCACACCGCCGAAGCTGTGTCATTCAGTCCTTGTGGCTGGATGGGTAGGGGAGCGTCGTGCAGCCAGCGAAGCCGCGGGGGAACCCAGTGGTGGAGGCTGTACGAGTGAGAATGCAGGCATGAGTAGCGAAAGACGGGTGAGAAACCCGTCCGCCGATTGATCAAGGGTTCCAGGGCCAGGTTTATCCGCCCTGGGTTAGTCGGGACCTAAGGCGAGGCCGACAGGCGTAGTCGATGGACATCGGGTTGATATTCCCGAACCGATCGTAGGAGGACCCATACCGAGGCAGTCGATGCTAACCACCCGAGTTTTCCCCATGCCCTTCGGGGTGTGGAGGTTGACGAGGCTGGGAACCAAGGTTGTAGTAGGTCAGCGCGAGGAATGACGCAGAGAGGTAGCTTCCGCGGACTTAATGGAATAGTCCGTCTAAGCGTGCAGCCCGACCCCGGGTAATGCTGGGGTCATCAAGGGTCAGACGTGATGGGGATCCCGTATGGGCGTAGGTGAGTGATCCTGTACTGCCAAGAAAAGTTCCGGCGTGACGAATACGGTCGCCCGTACCCTAAACCGACTCAGGTGATCAGGTAGAGAATACCGAGGCGTTCGAGAGAATCGTGGTTAAGGAACTCGGCAAAATGCCCCCGTAACTTCGGGAGAAGGGGGGCCCGAACCGTGAGAGCGGTGAGGGCCGCAGAGACCAGGGAGAAGCGACTGTTTACTAAAAACACAGGTCCGTGCGAAGTCGTAAGACGCTGTATACGGACTGACGCCTGCCCGGTGCTGGAAGGTTAAGAGGACCGGTTAGACACTTCGGTGTCGAAGCTGAGAATTTAAGCCCCAGTAAACGGCGGTGGTAACTATAACCATCCTAAGGTAGCGAAATTCCTTGTCGGGTAAGTTCCGACCTGCACGAATGGCGTAACGACTTCTCCACTGTCTCAACCGCGAACTCGGCGAAATTGCATTACGAGTAAAGATGCTCGTTACGCGCAGCAGGACGGAAAGACCCCGGGACCTTTACTATAGTTTGATATTGGTGTTCGGAACGGCTTGTGTAGGATAGGTGGGAGACTTGGAAGCATTCACGCCAGTGAGTGTGGAGTCATTGTTGAAATACCACTCTGGTCGTTTTGGATTCCTAACCTCGGTCCGTGATCCGGATCAGGGACAGTGTCTGATGGGTAGTTTAACTGGGGCGGTTGCCTCCTAAAGAGTAACGGAGGCGCTCAAAGGTTCCCTCAGCCTGGTTGGCAATCAGGTGTTGAGTGTAAGTGCACAAGGGAGCTTGACTGCGAGACAGACATGTCGGGCAGGTGCGAAAGCAGGAACTAGTGATCCGGCACCTCATTGTGGAATGGGTGTCGCTCAACGGATAAAAGGTACCCCGGGGATAACAGGCTGATCTTGCCCAAGAGCTCATATCGACGGCATGGTTTGGCACCTCGATGTCGGCTCGTCGCATCCTGGGGCTGGAGTTGGTCCCAAGGGTTGGGCTGTTCGCCCATTAAAGCGGTACGCGAGCTGGGTTTAGAACGTCGTGAGACAGTTCGGTCCCTATCCGCTGCGCGCGTTGGATATTTGAGAAGTCCTGTCCCTAGTACGAGAGGACCGGGATGGACTGACCTCTGGTGTGCCAGTTGTTCTGCCAAGGGCATGGCTGGTTGGCTACGTCGGGAAGGGATAACCGCTGAAAGCATCTAAGCGGGAAGCCTGCTTCGAGATGAGATATCCATACACCTTCGGGTGTGAGAGGCCCCCAGTAGATGACTGGGTTGATAGGCCAGATGTGGAAGCACAGCAATGTGTGGAGCTGACTGGTACTAATGGCTGATGACTTACTACAACATTTTTATTGTTTATGCGTGTTTGCGTCCACTGTGCGGTTCTCGAGGAACAACTCCTCAGGACACCTGGTCCCCTTGTATGGGGGTGGTGTTCTGGTGGTCTGGTTGTCTCATTGTGTTACGGCGGTCATAGCGTCGAGGAAACGCCCGGTTCCATTCCGAACCCGGAAGCTAAGCTCGATTGCGCCGATGGTACTGCACTCGGGAGGGTGTGGGAGAGTAGGTCGCCGCCGGACATCTTTGTGGGAGTGGGAGTGAGCTTGAGACCCTTTTAGGGTTTCGCTCCTCCCACTCCTTTTTTCGTGCCCGAAAACAGGGGCCGCACCAACCAGCAGCGGAATCCATGACAGCCAGCAGGGTTCGGTCGCGGTGGTCTGTCGCCGCTCATCCGCGCGCGGAGGTGAACTGACGGCTGCACACCAAGGATCCCGCGGACCGGGCCAGGTGGATCGTGACCCCATTCCAGGCCTCTGTGAACACCTGGCCGGAGTCCGACCATAGGCGGAGCAGGCTCCACGGAATCGTGAACGTGACCCGTGCTGATCCAGAGGCAGGGACGTGAGCCACGTGTGCACCGATCAGACGCAACAACGGCACAGCCCCACGAACGCCCGTATACGACGCGGAGTCCGTTGACGCATAGACCTGCACCACTTCATGAGCGGTCGTCGTCGCATTGCGCTCGAGCGTGATAGCCACCTGAATTTCGTCCCCGTTGACCTCCACTGAAGGGTGCGTCCACTGCGTGGGTGCGAGTGTCAGCCCGTGCCCGAAGGCAAATTGCGCTGGCTGGTCATAGAGGTATGTCGCTCCCGAGGTGATCATGTCGTACTCGAGGATGTCCGTCAGGGCGCTCTCGCGCACCCAGCTCTGTGCCAGGCGTCCGCTGAACTCGCGGTGTCCGAGCAGCAACGAGGCGAGGGCGGGACCCTGCCTGGCGCCGGCATGGCTGCTCCAGAGCACCGCTTCGGCCGCGTCCGCGTGCACGCCCAGATCGTAGGGGTAGGACGACACCAGCAAGAGCGCAGTGCGCGCTCGGGACCCCGGCTCTGGCAGCAGCTCGACGAGTCGCCGATCAGGGTCCGAGAGAGCCAGTGAGGTTCTGTCCTCGGTCTCTCTGCCGTTCACATGGGGTTCGTTGCCGACCACCGCGATCACGAGGTCCGCGCCGTCCACTGCTCTGCGCGCCTGCTCTTCTCGAGTGCTGATCGCATGCCAGGTGAGGGGTAGAGCGTCGGCAGGATCGCTCGTGCCCAGGATGAGCTTTCCCGTCTGCCGTTCGCTGCGTACCCAGCACCCGCTGGCCACGTGCTGCAGCCGAGTCTGTCCGTCCGGGCCCCGCAGAGCGCGGAACGTCTCCTGGACGCTCCAGCCACCGATTCGCTCACTGCTGGCGCGCACATATCCGTACCCATCCGGCGCGAGCCAGAGTCCTGTTCTCAGCTCCCGCAGGCTCAACACCCCGTGGCCGTGGTCGAGGACCTCAAGGTTGACGGCTCTTCGCGGTTCGTGGTGAATGATCCTGCTGGGGCGGGTATTCACGCTACGGTTCTCGCGGCGCTGGTCAGCAGGATACGCATCCGGTAGTTCTCGGCGTTGCGGAAGCCGCGGCCAGTGCGTTTGATGTTCTTGATGCCGGTATTCGCGGCCTCGACTCGAGCGGTGGTTGCGCCGGTGACGATGAGGACCTCGATGGCGTCCCACCAGGTCACGACGGTGTCGTAGAGCTTGGTCGCCTCGGGCATATTCGCGATCTGCACGAAGTAGCCCATCCGCATCCGTTCCTCCCAGGCCTGAGCCAGGGTGTCGGTCGCCAATAGGCGGCGGAGCTGCTCCTTGATGCCCCAGGCGGCGGAGAGCTCGTCGGTGGGGTCGTCGGTGCGGAACACCGTCTCCAACCGCTCCCAGGCCCGTGGAGTGAGGGTGTCAGCGCCGCGTAGCAACAGCATCCGGTGGGCCCAGGCCGGGTCGTCCTTGCGGCCGCGACGACCGCGATGGGTGCGGGCTAGGCGTTGACGGACGGTGGTGACCATGTCGTTTCCGAGCTTGACGAGGTGGAACTTGTCGACCGAGACCGCAGCGCGGGGCAGGTAGGTCCGCAGTGCTTTGCGGAACGCGGCCGAGGGATCGATGGCGACGATCTCGATCCGCTCCCGCCAGAGCTCGGAGCGCTGGGCGAGCCAGTCGCCGACGGCGGTGGAGTCCCGGCCGTCGACGATACCGAGGACCTGCCCGGTGGAGAGGTCGACCAGGGTCGTCATCCAGGGCTCGAACCGTCTCCAGGCACCGTCGTCGGTGCGGAACCAGCGCACCGACCGGTAGCGGTGCTCATCGATGCCCAGGCACGTCACTGACACGTCCTCGGCGGTGGGCAGGACCACGGCGGCAGCCGCCAGCGCGGCCTGGACCAGCCACCACGAGACGCCATGGGTCCGGGCGACTTCCGAGGCTGCCCGGCCAGAGGTGATCACCGCGGAGACGATCTGGTTTCGCAGCCGGGTCGTTGAGCGCGCGCGGTGCGGGACCTGGTCGGTGGCTTCCCAGAACGTGCGCCGGGCGCAGGCCGGCTCGAGGCAGAACCAGCGTCGCTTGGCCCACACCACCGCCATCGCCCCGGCCACGGGGACGTCCCGGACGTGCTGGGACCGGCGGGAGTGGACCTTGGTCGCGAGCACTCCGCACGACGGACATCCGGGCGGGACGGTCGAGGCGATCACCACTCGACGGCCTCCGTCGGGCAGGTCGATCGCGTCGATGACGTGGTAGTCGGGCAGGTTGAAGATCGTGCTCGCAGCATCTCGCTGTGAACCAGTATTCTCGTGCACAGGCTCGTGGTCCTCTGGAATGTGGATGTCTAGACAACACCCATCACAGCAGGACCACGGGCCGTTCTACGCCAGCGACGCGACGCTCTCCTTCACCACCAACCGCGAAGAGCCAGGTTGACGGGGTCGATCGACCCGGCCCTGGCATCGGGGAGCCGCGGGACGTCGCTCGGGCGTTCGCTGAGGCGGAGGCCATCAGCGCTCGTTCGAGTCAGGGGTGCTCCGTCCACCAGGAGCTGGATGACGTCCAGGCATGCTGCGGAGCGCACCGGCCCATCGTGCTCGGCCGCTAGTGCAACGTCGAGTGGCACCGGATCGACCAGGTCTCCGCTGTACCAGGGTCAAGTCCCCGGAAGTGGTGTAGCGATCCTTCGGCGATAGGGATCAGGCTGTCAGCGCGGGAAGTGCATCGGTGCTCACCTCGTTCACGGGATTGGTGGTGAGGGTGAGGCGGCAGCGGGCGAGGACGTCGAGGCCGAGGTAGCGGCGTCCTTCGGCCCATTCATCGGTCTGCTCGGCCAGGACCGCGCCGACGAGGCGGACGATCGCCTCGCGGGAGGGGAAGATGCCCACCGAGTCGGTGCGGCGGCGGATCTCGCGGTTCAGACGCTCGGTGGGGTTGTTCGACCAGATCTGGACCCACACATCCTTCGGAAACGCGGTGAACGCGAGGACGTCTGCGCGGGCGGCATCGAGGTGCTCGGCCACGGCCGGGAGCTTCTCACCGACGTAGTGAATATTCGTAGGCTTGGGGGCCACTGAATCGTTCCTTTGGGGGCCACCGATCGTGCCGGCGGGGGCCAGTGATCGTCTCTATGGGGGCCACTGGCTCCCGCCGTCATCGGGTCACTGGGTCATGGCGGCGTGTTCGCGCATGTTCCGGTTGCCGGTGTCGATCCAGATGGTGTTGTGGACGATGCGGTCCATGATCGCATCGGCGTGGACTCCTCCTCCGAGGCGTGGATGCCAGTCCTTCGAGGGTGTTTCATTAGCTGTGTAAGGGTCCGGTCTCTAACCGAGGTGTGACCTGCGGGCTCGCCTCTGAAAAGGACCGATGACATGACCGAGATTGCTGATGCCCAGAACCCTCTTGCGGGCGTGCTGAGCGCCGACCAGGTCGACGCCCTCGTCAACGCCGCCGAAGACCTCGGAGAGGGCCGCCACGGGGTCGAGGAGCTGCTGTCCCGGATGACCCAGGCCGTGCTGGAGCGGGCCCTGGAGACCGAGATGAGCGACCACCTCGGCTACGAGTCCGGCGACCCTGCCGGCGCCGGAACGGGCAACTCCCGTAACGGCAAGACCACCAAGTCCATCCATACCCTCCAGGGCCCAGTGCAGCTCACCGTCCCCAGGGACCGCAACGGCTCGTTCGAGCCCGTGATCGTGCCCAAGCGGACCCGCCGACTGGGCAGGGTCGAGGACATGGTCCTGTCGCTGTATGCCCGCGGGATGACCACCCGCGACATTGGCTCCCATCTCGAGGAGATCTACGGCTCGAAGGTCTCCGCCGCGACGATCTCCAGGGTCACGGACGTCGTCACCGACGAGGTCGCCCAGTGGCAGTCCCGGCCCCTGGAGTCGGTCTACCCGATCGTCTACATCGATGCGATCTGGCTCAAGATCCGCGACGGCGGAGTCGTGACCAACAAGGCCTGCCACGTCGCCGTAGGCGTCGATATGGAGGGCCGCAAGCAGGTCCTGGGCCTATGGCTGGGGGCCACCGAGGGCGCGAAGTTCTGGGCCAACGTCCTCACCGAGATTCGCAACCGTGGCACCAAGGACATCCTGATCCTGTGCTGCGATGGGCTGACCGGGCTGCCGGCCGCGGTTAACAGCATCTACCCCGAGACCGTGGTCCAGACCTGCGTGGTCCACCTGCTGCGCTCGGCGATGAAGTACGCCTCCTACACGGACCGCAAGACCATGGCCAAGGACATGCGCCCGATCTACACCGCGGCCACCGTGGCGGCCGCTGAGCTGGCCCTGGAGGCCTTTGCCGAGGCCTGGGGCAGCAAGGCGCCGGGGGCGGTGCTGGCGTGGCGGAACGCGTGGGAGGACTTCATCCCGTTCCTGGCGTTCACCCCCGAGATTCGGAAGGTCATCTACACGACCAACCAGATCGAGTCGATCAACTACCAGCTCCGGAAGATCACCAAGACGAGGGGCTCATTCCCGTCGGACGAGGCGGCGATGAAGCTGGTCTATCTGGGGATCCGGAACATCGAGACCCGCCGCGGTGGCCAGCTCGGAACCGGCACTCAGGGATGGCATCAAGCCCTCAATGCTTTCGCCGTTCAGTTCCCCAACCGACTTCCGCTCTGACCACCCGGCAGAGAGGCTGTTCGACCGGCCCCTTACACAGAAAACTTGACACCTCCAGTCCTTCTTCGCGTACTGGGTGCAGAACACTGTCGAGCCGGTGTCGTAGCGGAGTTCGAGCAGTTCCAGCAGCATCGAACGCATCCCCTCGTCAGGATGGTCCAGCAGCCACTCGTCGATCACCAGCAGCGAGAACGTCGAGTACTTCCGCAGGAACTTCGCCTGGCCCTGGGACTTGTCCTTGGCCAGAGCCCAGGCTTCCTCGAGGTCGGGCATCCGGATGTAGTGCGCACGGATCCGGTGCTGGCAGGCCTGCTTCGCCAGCGCGCATCCCAGATACGACTTCCCCGACCCGGTGAAGCCCTGGAAGACGACATTCTGCTGGCGCTGGATGAACGAGCACGTCGCCAACTGCGCGATCACGTTCCGGTCCAGCCCTCGCTCCTCGACCAGGTCCAGTCGGCGCAGATCAGCGCCAGGGTAACGCAGCCCCGCCCGGCGGATCAGGCCCTCGACCTTGCCCTGGTTGAACGTGGAGTGCGCCTCGTCCACGACCAGCTGGAGGCGGTCCTCGAACGACATCCCCAACACGTGCGTCTCGTCCTGGGCATCGATGGCGTCCAGGAGCGCAGTTGCGCCCATCTCTCGTAGCTTCCGCTTGGTCTCGATATCGATCGCGGTCATCGGGCACCTCCGCCGTAGTAGTCCGCGCCACGGACGAAGCCGCCCTGCTCCGCTGGTTCCTCGCGGGCTGGACGCAACCCGACGGTCTTGTCCTGCCCGGTCGCAAGGATCGGTTGCAGATGCGCGTAGCGGGGCGAGCGGATCCGGCTCGTCAACGCGAGCGCGCAGGCCGCCTCGACCCGGTCTGCGGAGAAGCGGCGAGAGAGCCGCAGCACCGCTAGTGCAGGGTCCAGGCCCTGTTCCTGGATCGGCACGGACTCGAAGATCCGCCGGGTCACGATCACCGTCGCTGGGCCGATCCGTTCCGCCCATGCCCGTACTCTTGCCGCGTCCCAGGCCTGGTAGCGGTCCCCGGCGGGCAGATCCGCGTCGTTGGTGCGGTACTCGTTCACCGACCCCTCGGGCAAAAGCAGATGACTGGAAAGCCGCTGGTGACCGTGGTAGATCTCCAGCGTGCGGGCCGTGATGCGCAGATCAACCGATGCGCCGAGGTGCGCGAACGGCACTGAGTAGAAGTTCCGCGCGAACGAGACGTGCCCGTTCCTGCCCACCCGCCGGCTATAGAGCCACCGCGAGATCTCGTAGGCCACCGCGGGCAGCGGGGTCAGCAACGGGCGCTCCTCCGCCTCGAACACGCTGATGCGGGAGCCAGGACGTTTCTGGAACGGCTCGGCGTTGTAGGCCTCCATCCTCTCGCTGATCGCCGTAGCCAGCGCGGCCAGGGTCGTGAACTGCTGGTCCCGCAGCCCGGCGATGACCCAGGTAGCGACGTGCGCGACGGTGTTCTCCACGCTGGCCTTGTCTTTCGGCTTCCGCACCCTGCCCGGCAGCACCGCTGCCGAGTAGTGACCGGCCATCTCGCGATACGCATCGTTGAGGACGATCTCCCCCTCGCGGGGATGCTTCACCACGCCGGTCTTGAGGTTGTCCGGCACGATCCTGGGGACCGACCCGCCGAACGCGTCGAACATCGCCACGTGCGCCCGCAGCCACGACTCCTGTCGCATATCCAGCGCCGGGAAGCAGAACGCGTAACGGGAGAACGGCAGGCAGCCCACGAACAAGAACACCTTCGAGACCTCGCCGGTGACCGCGTCGATCAGCTCCATCGTGGGGCCGGACCAGTCGACCTCCACACTCTGCCCGGCCTTATGCCCCACCCTCGAGGCAGCGCCGGTGACCAGCACGTGGCGTTGGTAGGTGCGGCAGAACCGGTCATACCCCATCGCCGGGTCCCCAGCCACCGCGGAGACGTCGAGGTACTCGCCATGCAGGAGCTTCAGCGTCACCCCAACCCTCGCCATCTCCCGATGGACCTGCTCCCAGTCCGGCTGAGCGAACACGCTCTCGCGCTCACCCCGGCCCGGGAACAACCGCGCATACACCTGCTCATCGTCGAGCTCGGCCACGTCGTCCCAACCGATCCCCACCCCGTCAGCGGCCTCGAATACCGCCCTGACCGACTTCCGGGACATGCCCTGCGAGGCAGCGATTGCTCGCCCCGACAGACCCTCGGCGCGCAGCTGGAGCACCAGCTTCGCTCTGATCTTCCGTACCATTTCCGATTGCTCCTTCCGCCGCGTGCCCTATACACACGGCGGAAGGAGCGTAAGCAAGGCGGTCCCCAACGACACCACAGCTGGCCCCCAACGACGCCATCGCTACGAAAACGAACTGGCCCCCGGACCCTCGATCAGCGGACCCCAGCGACGCGAATATTCAGTAGTCCAGCAGACGCTCGAACTGCGCATTCACGGCCTCGGCGTCGGGCTGGTCATAGACGCTGTGCAGCATCGCTTTCACGGCTGGCCACATGCCCTTGGGGCAGATGCTCATCAGATTCGCGGCGTAGTGGGTGCGGCAGCGCTGCCAGGACGCTCCGGGCAGGTGAGCGGCGATCGCCTCGACCAGCCCCGCGTGCGCGTCGGAGGTGACCAGGCGGACTCCGCCCAGGCCGCGGGCGACCAGGTCGGCGAAGAAGCTGTTCCAGGCCGCGCCGGTCTCGCTGGTCGCGACCCGGATGCCGAGGACTTCGCGGTGGCCGTCGCCGTTGACGCCGGTGGCGAGCAGGACGACGGCATTGATGACTCGTCCGCCCTCGCGGACCTTCATCGTCAGTGCGTCGGCGGAGACGAACGTGAACGGCCCGGCGGCGTCCAGGGGGCGGTGGCGGAACTGTTCGACGTGCTCGTCCAGATCGGCCGCCATGCGGCTGACCTGTGACTTCGAGAGGCTGTTGATGCCGAGGGTCTTGACGAGTTTGTCCATTCGGCGGGTGGAGACGCCGGCGAGGTAGCAGTCCGCGACCACGATGATCAGGGCGGATTCGGCGCGTTTGCGGCGCTCGAGCAGCCACTCGGGGAAGTAGGTGCCGGTGCGGAGCTTGGGGACGGCGACGTCGATCGTGCCGACGCGGGTGTCGAGGTCGCGGTGGCGGTAGCCGTTGCGCTGAGCGACCCGCTCGGGGCTGGGTCGGCCGTATTCCGCGCCGGCGACCGCGTCAGCGTCCGCGGACAGCAGCTCGTTGATGATCCTTTGCAGCATCGTGCGCATCAGATCCGGGGAGGCTTCGGCCAGGGCTTCACCGAGCAGGCCGTGAGGGTCGACAATATGAGGAGCGGTCATCGTGATGACTCCGTTCGAGGATTCTGTGGAAGGTTGACTCGAAGGATCACACGGTGGCCGCGTCCTCGTCAGAGACGATCACGGGGCCACCGCGCTACACCACTATGCGGGACTCAACTTGTACCAGTCCTGGAGCACTGTCCCGCCGAGGTAGCCGAGCACCGCGATGGTGCTGCCGGAACGCGCTGGCAGGGCCGCGTTGTCGTGCTTGAGCAGCACGGCAGCTCTCGCAGCGACCTGCTCGGACAGTGCAGTCGCCGCCTCGCGATCGAATGTGTAGGCGGGCCGGTCGGCGCTAGGGGAGTTGGGTGCAGTGCTCGCAGCGGACGGGGACATCGGAAGCTCACCGGTTCGGGCACGCAGAACCAGCTGGCGGACCACCGCCTGGTCGATGTGTCGCTCCTGGATCAGGCTCGCCTCGAGCGCGGCTCGTGCGGCTCGGATCGTCGGCCCCGAGTCCCGGTCATGGTCGGTGAAGGAGTCGACGCCGGCTCGCAGCATCGCGGCCACCGCCTCGGTGAGATCCGCGCAGGCGCCCTGGATCGAGAAGAGATTCGTGGGTGCGCCCGCATCGCTGACCACGAACAGCAGATCAGGATCGCCGACCAGGTGACGCAGGTGGTCGTTCACCAGCGGGGAGAGATGCGCGGGGACCCCGTTGGCGAAGTTGTAGGAGAGCATCACCGCACCCGCGGCGCCGCTGGCCAATGCCTCTTCGAAACCCGGCAGCTCATACTCGTGCAGCACCCGTGGCGAGAGCTCGGACGAGGTGGCGGCGCGGTCGACCTCATGGGAGTAGCCCAGGAAGTGCTTGAGCGTCGGCACCGTCGCCCACACCGGGCCCGCTCCACGCAAGCCCCGAGCGATCGCGCTGCCCAGGCGCGCATTGAGCAGCGGATCTTCGGACAAGCCCTCCTCATTGCGCCCCCACAGCGGGTGACGCAGCGGATTCACCACGGGCGCCCAGACGTTCAAGCTGGCCGGCTGCTCGTGCCCATGATGAACCCGCACCTCCCGCGCGATCTGTTCGCCCACGGCTTCGAGCAGGTCTGCGTCCCAAGTCGCCGCGAGCCCGACGGGCTGCGGATAGGTGACGGCTGGACCCCGCCAGGCGACGCCGTGCAGCGCCTCGGTGCCCGTGGAGAACGGGCCGATGCCCAGCCGTTCCACACCAGGGCTGTGCTGGTGCAGGAACGGCAGCTTCTCCTCGATGTCCATCGCACGGACCAGCGCGCGAGCGTGCTCCAGGCGCTCGACATCACTCGCATCGAGGATCGCGCGAGTCTCCAGCCAAGACGTGGATGGGACGGATGCCATGGGGTCCTCTTCGACGGCGGGGCACAGGAGGTTCCGTCGAGAGCTCCTGACAGAGGTCTTGCCACGAGCCTGGTCGACGGTTAAGGTTCGAGCCTATCGAAGCGCTTCGACACTTGGCTAGTCCGCGCTCGAGATTCATCACCCGGACTGCTTCGGCTACCGGGGGAGAACTGCGGTCGCTCATTCGGCAACCGCATACCGTCACAAGGAAGTGAGTGGATCATGAACCTCATCGACAACGCGGTCTCGCGTCGGCGGCTGCTCGGATACCTCGGTATCGGCGCCGGAGCCCTGGGCCTCGCCGCCTGTGGAGGATCCGGAGGCTCTGCCGCAGGCTCCGGCAGCGGGGGAGTGCTGACCGGTGCCGAGCTCACGGCCGAGGTCGAAGCCTCGCTCCCGAACAGCGCTCTGGAGTTCCTCGTCGAGCCGGACTTCCCGAGCGTGAACGGCTCCACTCCCGGCTACGTCACGATGCCCGACCCGCTGGTCAAGGGCGTCGACGCGGTGCCCGGTGCGGGCGGCGACTACACCGTGATGAGCCCGGCCTGGTGGACCTCGCCGCCGAACCTCGGCGACAACGCCTACTACGACGCAGTCAACGAGCAGCTCGGCGCGACCCTGGAGTTCCAGGTGGCCGATGGCAACACCTACGCGGACAAGGTGCAGACGGTGCTCGCCTCCCCGAAGAACGTGCCCGACTGGATGGTGATCCCTTCCTGGAACATCCCCCCGCGCTTCATCGAGGGTGTCGGCAACGTGTTCCAGGACCTCACCGAGCATCTGGCCGGCGATGCGATCCATGACTACCCGAACCTTGCGCGGCTGGATCCTGCGGCATGGGCATACTCGATGTTCAACGGCCGCATCTACGGCCTTCCCTACCCGTCCGAGCTGATCACGAACGCGGTGTTCTATCGCAAGGACCTGTTCGAGCAGTTGGGGGTCGAGCCGCCCACCGACGCCGACTCGTTCCTGTCGGTGCTGACCGAGATCATCGACGAGGGAGCCAATCGCTGGGGCTGCGAGAACCTCTGGAACACCGCACAGATGATGTACGCGATTCCCTCGACCTTTGCGGAGCGTGACGGGAAGCTGGTCCATCCCTTCGAGATGGAGGAGTACAAGGAAGCCATCGTCTGGCTGACCAAGGTGATCGAGTCCGGTGCGATGCACCCGGACGCCGTAGCCGGCAACGACGGACCCGCCAAGGACCGCTTCGAATCCGGTCAGACCCTCGTGATGAACGACGGCGTCGGCGGCTGGCACGAAGCCCTCACTCGGGTGCGTCCCACCAACCCGGACTTCGACCAGATGGCGATGGACCTGTTCGCACCCGATGGCGGGGCACCGACCCTGTACCGCGGCGCTCCGGTCAACATCTTCTCCTTCCTCAAGAAGAACGATGACGCCGAGCAGGTGCGCGAGCTGCTGCGCATCGCCGACTGGTGCGCCTCCCAGTTCGGGACCGAGGAGTTCGACCTGCTCACCTACGGAGTGGAGGGCACTCACTTCGAGCGCGATGAGCACGGCGTCCCTCAGATGAACGACCAGGGCCGGCGCGAGGTGACCTCCACCTACCAGTTCCTCGCCCAGCCCGGGATCGTCAACGCCAAGGTGCAGTTCCCGGAGTACGTCGAGGCCTCGACCCAGTGGATGGCCCGTCAGTCCGAGCACGTGGTCGATCCGCTGTTCTACGGAATCCAGATCCAGGAGCCCTCAGAGTTCGGCTCCCTCAGCCAGCCGTTTGACGATCTGGTCGTGGACATCAGCCGCGGGCGCAAGGACATCGGCGCACTCGATGAAGCGGTGGAGCACTGGCGCTCCTCCGGGGGCGACAAGCTGCGCGACTTCTACGCCGAGTTCATGTCCTGAACTGAGCTCATGTCCTGAACTGACTGCCCATCAGCTGTCGCGCTTCCAGAACCGAGGTGTCCATGTCCATAGATACTGCACGGCCGTTACGGTCCCGTCGACCCTCCCGCCGCCCCGCGGCAGGTGGGTCGACGGGGCCTGGCCGCCGCACCGTCAGCTTCACAAGCCGGCTGCGCCGTGATCGCTCGCTGATCCTCATGACCATGCCGATGGTCGTGCTGCTGCTGGTGTTCGCGTACATCCCGATCCTCGGGAACGTGATCGCGTTCCAGGACTACTCCCCGTTCATCGGGATCAGGAACAGCTCCTGGGTCGGAGCGCACCAGTTCGAGCGGGTGCTGCTGGATCCCCTGTTCTGGAACGCAGTCAAGAACACGCTGGTGATCACTGCTTTCCAGCTGGTGTTCTACTTCCCGATCCCGATCATCCTGGCGATCCTGCTGAACTCGATCCTCAATGAGAAGGTCCGCACGGTCATCCAATCGATCGTGTATCTGCCGCACTTCTTCTCCTGGGTGGTGGTGGTCTCGATCTTCCACCAGATCCTGGGCGGCGCCGGTCTGCTCAACCAGTTCACCCGCGAGTTCGGTCTCGGCACGGTGAACGTCATGACCGATCCCGATACGTTCCTGTTCCTCATCACGTCTCAGGTGGTGTGGAAGGACGCCGGCTGGGGCATCATCGTCTTCCTCGCCGCGCTGAACGCCATCGATCCGGCCCTGTATGAGTCCGCCGCGATGGACGGCGCAGGGAAATGGCGCCGCATCTGGCACATCACCCTCCCCGGTATGCGGGCGGTGATCGTGCTGCTGCTGATCCTCAACCTCGGCAATTCCCTGACGGTCGGCTTCGAGCAGCTGATCCTCCAACGGGACGCTGTCGGCGCCGGTCGCGCCGAGGTCCTGGACACCTTCGTCTACTACACGGGCGTGCAGAACGGCGACTGGAGCTACGCCGCTGCCGCCGGACTCCTGAAGGGAGTGGTCAGCATGATCCTGGTGCTGGGAGCCAACAAGATCGCGCATCTGTTCGGTGAGGCGGGGGTGTATCAGAAGGCATGAGCACCTCTATCGGGCCCGGGCCCAGCCCCGTCAGCGCGCCGGTTCGCCAGGGCGTGGCCACCGGCGTGCTCGCCGGCGCAGGCAGCCCGCCGCGCAAGCGCCGTCCCTCCTCGCGACCGGTCTGGGACGAGGACCCCTCGCTCCCGGCACAGGGCGCGAAGGGCATCGTGCTGGTGCTGATCTGTCTGGCGGTGCTGGTCCCGCTCTACACGATCATCCTTACCAGCCTCTCGCCGCAGGGCGCGATCACGCGGGCCGGCGGCCTGGTGCTGTTCCCCGACGGAATCACCCTGGACGCCTACCGCCAGGTGCTCTCGGGCGGCATCGTCACCCGCGCAGTGATCGTCAGCCTCGGGGTGACCGCGGTGGGCACGGCGCTGTCTCTGACGGTGTCGGTGCTGGCCGCCTACGGCCTGTCCCGGCCGGGGAGCCTCCTGCATACCCCGATCCTGTTCCTGATGCTGGGCACCATGTTCTTCGGCGCCGGCATGATCCCGATGTACCTGCTGGTCTCGGGGCTGGGACTGATCGACAGCTACTGGGCGCTGATCCTGCCCAGCGCCATCTCCGCCTTCAACATCGTGATCATGCGCGGCTTCTTCCAAGGCATCGACCAGGGCATCCTAGAGTCTGCACGGATCGATGGCGCTTCGGACTGGCGGATCCTGTTCCAGATGGTGCTCCCGATGTCGAAGGCGGTGGTGGCCGTGGTCGCCCTGTTCTATGCCGTCGGCTACTGGAACGCCTTCTTCAACGCGATCCTCTACATCAACGACTCTGCCATGCAGCCTCTGCAGGTGGTGCTGCGCAGCTTCGTGCTGCAGGGCGTCTCTGTTCCGGGCCAGGTCGATGTGGGCTCGGGCGAGGTGGCCACGCTCGCGGTGCAGATGGCGGTGATGGTGATCGCGCTGGTGCCGGTGGTGATCGTGTACCCGTTCATCCAGCGCCACTTCAAGACCGGCGTCATGATCGGCGCGGTCAAGGGCTGACCGACGTGCTGCGAGGGACGAGCGGTAGGAGGTCGGCGAGTGTGTGGAGGCTGACCGACGTGCTGCGAGGGACGAGCGGTAGGAGGTCGGCGAGTGTGTGGAGGCTGACCGACGTGCTGCGAGGGACGAGCGGTAGGAGGTCGGCGAGTGTGTGGAGGCTGACCGACGTGCTGCGAGGGACGAGCGGTCAGGCCTGCAGCCGATGGGTGGTGTCGCGCTCGATGAGTGATGGCGCTATCAGCTGGTCGCGGGGGTCCCCGCGCCCCTCGATGAGATCAGTCGCCGTGGTCACTGCGGCCCGTCCGGTCTCCGCGACAGGAATCTCGACAGCCGTGTACTCCACGGCACCGAGCAGGGTCGTCTCCCGGGGAGCGATGGCCACGACCTGCAGGTCGGCAGGCATCGAGATCCCTTCGGCCGCCAGTGCCCGGTGGATCGCAGGCAGCGCGCTCTCGTTATGGATGACCAGTGCATCAGGACGGTCGTTCGTGAGGATCGTGCGGATCATCTGCCCCGTGGAGTCGACCTCATGGTCGTGGACCAGGTGACGGGCTGGCAGCTCGAGGCGGGCACAGGTATCCCTGAAGCCTCGGGTGGCGCGGTCGGCGTAGGTGGCGTGACGGGTCTGGGTCGCCGCAGGCGATCCGATCATCACCAGTCGTCGAGCACCTCGGCGATGCAGTTCGGTCACGGCCAGCGTCGAAGCCTGTTCGAAGTCGAAGTCGACCCGGGGGATGCCGAGCGCCTGGCTCGGATAGCCCAGCAGCACGACGGGACGTGCGGCGTCGGCCAGGACCGGGATCCGCGGATCGTCTTCGACCACGTCCATCACCACCAGTGCGTCGACTTTGCCCTCTGCGAGCACTCGCACGGTCGCCTCATGGTCCTCTGCCGCGATCAGGAGGATCTCGCTGGAGGCTGCGTGGGCAGCCGTCATCAGCGAACGGACGAACATCATCACCACGTGCGCATCGACATCCGCAGCCAGCGGGACCGCGAGCCCGATCGTTCCGGCTCGCTGCGAGGCGAGGGCGCGAGCCCCCGCATGGGGGTGGTAGCTCAGGCGCGTGATCGCCGCATTGATCCGTTCCCTGGTCGCTGCGGAGATCGCCCTCTTGCCGCTCAGCGCGTAGGAGACGGTGCTCAGGGAGACGCCGGCCTCGCGCGCAATATCCGACATGGTGGCCATGGCGCCGCCTCTCTGCCAGGAGGAATGTGAATGACGATGAGAAGTGCGATGTCCCGATCTTGTGACGTATTGTCCCATCTTCGCGCCCAGCACGGCGTGCGCGGAGCGCTCTTCGGCGCAGATTACAACCCCGAGCAATGGCCTCGCGAGGTGCATGCCGAGGATCTGGATCTGATGGATCGCGCCCATGTCGACTTCGTGACTGTCGGGGTGTTCTCCTGGGCGCGGCTGGAGCCGGAGCCGGGACGCTTCGATGTGGCATGGCTCGACCAGGTGCTCGATGACCTCCATGCGCGAGGCATCGCCGTGGACCTTGCGATCCCGGTCGCGTCACCACCCCCGTGGCTCGGCGTGATGCACCCGGGCTCCCTCCCGGAGACCCGCTCGGGAAGCACTCTCTGGTGGGGTTCGCGCAATCAGTTCAACCCGTCCTCTCCCGCCTATCGTGAGGCAGCCAGACGGATCACGCGGATGCTGGTGCAGCGATATGCGGAGCATCCGGCGGTGGTGATGTGGCACGTCGGCAACGAGTACGGCCAGCTGTCCCATGACGACAGCACCGCCGGTGCCTTCCGTGCCTGGCTGCAGGCGCGTTATGGTGACATCGATGTGCTGAACCAGGCGTGGGGGACCACGGTGTGGTCGATGGGGCTGCGCGGGTTCGAGGACGTGATCCCACCCCGCGAGACGCCCTATCTCTTAAATCCTGCGCTCGAGCTCGACTTCGCCCGCTTCACCTCAGATCAGCTGCTGGACTGCTATCTCGATCTGGCGGGGATCATCCGTGAGGCGGCGCCCGACGCCTGCATCACCACCAACTTCATGGGCTTCTTCCCGCTGGTCGACTACGGGGCGTGGAGCGAGCATGTCGATGTGCTGGCGGATGACCACTACACAGACCCGGCGGATCCCGCCTCCCGCCTGACGGCCTCGCTGACCCACTCCTATCTGCGCACTCTGGGGCACGGGCGTCCGTGGGTGCTGATGGAGCAAGCGGCGGGAGCCGTGAACTGGCGCGCCCACAACGTGCCGAAGACCGCCGCTCAGAACCGTCTGGATACCTGGCGCGCTCACGCCCACGGCGCCGATGTCATCTCCTACTTCCAGTTCCGCCAGGCGGCGAGCGGACCCGAGACCTTCCACTCGGCCCTGGTCCCGCATGCAGGGGCGGACACCGCCCGATTCTGCGGAGTCGCCGAACTCGGGCGCGAGCTCGACGACAGCCCGCTGGCGGACATCGCCCCCGGCACCTCTCGGGTGTTCTTCGTCCACGACTGGGAGTCCTGGCGCGCCGCCGTGGGAGGAGGCCGGGCCACGTCGGCTCTCGACCCGATCGCGCAGAACGAGATGTATTACGAGCCGTTCTTCCGTGCCGGGGAACGGGTCGACATCGGCCCGTCGACCCTGTTCGCCCCCACAGAAGAATTCGGAGCAGCAGAAGGCGGTGCAGAACCGTCGGGAAGCAGCCTGCACAGTCGCTATGACCTCGTCGTGCTGCCCTCACAGTTCCTTGCCCGGGCCGAGCTGACCCCGGTACTGGAGCAGTTCGTGCGGGACGGAGGCCAGCTGCTCATTGGCCCGCACAGCGGGGTCGTGGACCAGGATGTCCGTGCTCATCTCGGCGGCTTCGGAGGCGGCCTGCTCGAGCTCGCAGGGGTGTTCCGCGAGGAGCCGTGGCCGCTCGCAGCGCCGATCGTCGTCTGCGACGACACGGGGGCGGAGGCCGAGGTGTCACGATTCGTCGAGGTTCTGCGCACGACGACGGCGCATCGCCTCTGGACCGTGGCGGAGGGTGCACTGCAGGGGCGACCGGTGGTCACCCACCGGGAGCTGGGGAAGGGGGCGATCTGGTACCTCGGCGGCCTGCTGGATCCTGAGACGCTCCATTCCGTGATCGGACGGGCCGCGGCTGCCGCGGGCCTGGAGCTGGCCAGCCTCCCTGAGCAGGTCGAAGTGATCCGTCGCGGGGAGGCCGTGGTCGTCCTGAACCATGGCAGTTCACCGGCACGGCTCAGCATCGCGGGTGCGGACCTGGAGGTGCCGGGGGAGGAGCTTGTGGTCTGGCGGCCGGCATGAGGATGCTGCGCGGCTGAGCCCGTCGGGGCCCGGTTCCTTCCTGTGAAGGGCGTGGTCGTGACCCTGGTGAAAGCAGTCACGGATAGGGCCGTTACCGGAGCGTCAATTGCAGGTGGTCGCATAGGCTCCCGGGAGAAAACGACATAAGGGCGAGACGAAGAGACGGACGGTCCAGGTGTCTGAGGACAGCAATAACAGGGGCGACCACGGCCAGGGCGACAAGAGTCGGTACGGCCAGCGGCGCGACGACAATTCCACGACACCGCACTCCCGCTCGTCGTCCGGCGACGGGCGCGGGCGGCCCAGGACTCAGGGGTCCTGGGAGAAGGACGGGCCGCGCAGCGCCCGTCAGGACCGCCCCCGCTCTGTCGGCGACGCGTCCGGGACCGCACGGAAGCGGCCCTACCGCCCCAATGACGAGACCGGCCGCACCAGCGGTGGACCGCGTCGTGATGACCGCGGCTCATCCTGGTCTCAGCGGCCGCGCCGCTCCGAGGATTCCGGGGGCTTCCGAGGAGGCCAGGACTCTCGCGGCAGTGACTCCCGCGGCAGTCGTGATGACAAGCCCTGGGAGAAGCGGGACCGCAAGGACTACCGACCGCGCGAAGAGCGCAGCGGCGGCCGTCCGGAGCACGCTCGCGGCGACGCCGGCTCGCGCCGTGAGGACAAGCCCTGGGAGAACCGTGGTGGCGTTCGCCCCGCCGGTTCCCGTCCGGACTCTCGCGGTGGCCGGGAGGACCGGCCCTGGGAGAACCGGGACCGCAAGGACTACCGCCCCCGCGAGGACCGCGGTGGTGCTCGCCCCGCCGGTTCCCGTCCGGACTCTCGTGGTGGCCGTGAGGATAAGCCCTGGGAGAACCGGGACCGCAAGGGCTTCCGCCCCCGTGAAGATCGAGATGCTCGTCCGCGCGAGGACCGTGGTGGTCGGCCGTCAGGTTCCCGTCCGGACTCTCGTGGTGGCCGTGAGGACCGGCCCTGGGAGAACCGCGACCGCAAGGACTACCGCCCCCGCGATGACCGTGGTGGCGCTCGCCCCGCCGGTTCCCGTCCGGACTCCCGTAGCGGTCGCGAGGACAAGCCGTGGGAGAAGCGGGATCGTCAGGACTTCCGTCCGCGTGAGGACCGCAGCGGTGGTCGCCCCGATCATGCACGCGGCGACGCCAGCGGACGCCGTGAGGACAAGCCGTGGGAGAAGCGGGACCGCAAGGACTTCCGCCCCCGTGAAGATCGGGATGCGCGACCGCGCGAGGACCGTCCGTGGCGCGAAGATCGCCCGCGTCGGGATGACCGCGACACCCGCGGTAGCCGGGGACGCAGTGATTACGGCGGTGCACGTGACCATGGCGGTGCACGCAGCCACGGTGGAGTGCGCGATCACGGTGGAGCACGCGATCACGGCAGGGACCGCCCTGAATATGCACCCCGAGACGACTCGCGCAACACCCGTCCGGGCCAGGAGGCTCGTGCTGACCGGCCGATCGAGCCCCGCATCCCGGAGAGCATCACGGGGCGGGAGCTGGGCAAGGACATCCAGGCAGAGCTGCGCGGGCTGAGCAAGGACACCGCAGAGCGGGTCTCCCGCCATATGGTCGCGGCCTACCTCCTGGAGGAGTCCGACAACGAGACCGCGCAGGCGCATGCCCGCTTCGCTGCGCGCCTCGGCGGTCGTGTCGGTGCGGTGCGAGAGGCTCACGGCATCATCGCCTATCGCGCCGGCGACTTCCGCACGGCGTCGCGCGAGCTGCGCACATCGCTGCGCATCACCGGGCGCACTGATGTGCTGCCGATGATCGCGGATTCGGAGCGTGGGCTGGGCAGGCCGGAGCGTGCCCTGGACATCGCCTCCTCGGAGGATGCCTCCGATCTCGGCGTCAATGCATCGATCGAGCTGATCATCGTGGTGGCCGGTGCCTACGCGGATACGGGGGACATCGAGACTGCTCTGCGCACGCTCGAGATCCCCGCGCTGCGGCACAAGGTCGAGGGACGCTGGCAGGTGCGCCTGTGGGTCGCCTACGCCGATCTCCTCGAGCGTGCGGGCCGTCCCGACGAGGCGAAGCGCTGGCTCACGCTGGCGGCGGATGCCGACTCCGAGGGAGTGACCGACGCCGCCGAGCGTCTGGGCCGCCCGGCTCCGCAGCCGGCGGAGGAGCCCACCTGGGCCGACGACGAGCAGATCTCGGTCCTCGACGCCTACGACCCTGATGCTGATGCTGATGCTGATGCTGATGCTGATGCTGATGCTGATGCTGATGACTTCGACGCCGAGGGCGAGAACGGCTTCGAGGGCGAGAACGACTCCGAGGAGGAGGACGAGCTGCCCGCGGGCGCCTCCGACGAGGTCGACGCAGAACTCTCTGACGCTGACGTGGAGGAGCCCGCTGACGTCGACGAGCCTGCTGATGCGGGGGAGCCTGCTGACGTGGAGGAGCCCGCTGTCGAGGGAGTGTCCTCCGACGCGGCCGAGCCCGCCACGGCCGATGAGCTGCCTGAGGCTTCTCTGCCCGCAGAGGAGAAGATCGAGGAGACGCGAGCATCGGAGGAGTCGGCATGATCCGTCGGCCTGATCCTTCGCTGCTGGATCTGTACGATGCGCTGCTGCTGGATCTCGATGGGACGCTGATGCACGGCGCCCAGCCGATCCCGCACGCCGCCGAGGCGGTGGAGATCGCGCGTGCCGCCGGTCGCACCGTCGTCTTCGCGACGAACAACGCCTCCCGCACTCCGCAGCAGGCCGCTGACCACCTCGCAGTGGTCGGTGTCGCTGCCCGGCCCGAGGAGTTCGTGACCTCACCTCAGGTGGCGTCGCGGCTGCTCGCAGACCGTCTCGAGGCAGGCTCGAAGGTGCTGATCGTCGGTGGTCCCAGCCTCGCCGCCCAGATCCGGGAAGTCGGCCTCGAGCCGGTGGACACCGACAGCGAGGATGTGGTCGCCGTGGTCCAGGGCTGGTCCCCGGATCTGGACTGGTCGTTGCTGGCAGAAGGTGCCTACGCGATCAGGCACGGTGCCTTCTGGATGGCCACCAACATCGACGCGACACTTCCCACCGAGCGCGGGCTGGCGCCCGGCAACGGTTCCATGGTGGCGGTGCTGCGGCACGCCACCGGGGCCGAGCCTGCGGTCGCCGGCAAGCCGGAGCCGGGCATGTTCGAGGTCGCCGCCCGGGATCAGGGCGCACGGCGCCCCTTGATCATCGGCGACCGGCTGGACACCGACATCGAAGGGGCGGTGCGTGCAGGGATGGACTCCCTGCTGGTGCTCACCGGAGTGGATGGGATCGAGTCTGCGCTGCGCGCAGAGCCGGTGCGCCGACCCACCTTCATCCTGCCCGACCTCGAGCAGCTCGCTGCTCCCTTCCCGCTGCCCGTCGTCGACGGTGAGACCGCCCGCTGCGGAGCAGTCCGCGCCCTCTGGCGCGAGGGAGACATCGAGCTGCACGGAGAGGTCGAGGATCCGCGGATCCTGCGGGCGGTGCTGGCGCTGCTGGCGAGCCACAGCGCCGAACAGGCCTGGCGCGGCGAGCTCCGCGACCAGCACGGTGCCGCAGTGCAGCCCACGGACCGGTGAGCGGCGACCGACTCGACGTCGCGCTGCTCACCGCCGGCCTCGCGCGGTCCCGCACCCATGCTCGGCGCATCATCGAGGAGGGGCGGGCCAGGCTCGACGGCCGCACGGTCACCCGTCCCGCCACGCCGGTCCCTGCCGGCGCCGAGCTCGCCGTCGTCGATGTGCCCGACGGGATCGAATACGCCTCCCGGGCCGCGCACAAGCTCGCCGGTGCCCTCGATGCGCTCGGCCTGGACCCGGCGGGCCTGAGCTGCCTGGATGCGGGGGCCTCCACCGGTGGGTTCACCGATGTGCTGCTGCGCCGCGGTGCGGCCTCGGTGATCGCGGTCGACATCGGCCGCGATCAGCTCGCAGACCATGTGCGTGAGGATTCTCGCGTCACCGTCCTCGACGGCACCAGTGTGCGCGATCTCCATCCCGCGCTGCTGGGAACGAGCGTCGACCTCCTGGTCGCGGACCTCTCCTTCATCTCCCTGCGCACAGTCCTGGCGGCCCTTGGATCAGTGGTCCGGCCCGACGGGCAGCTGCTGCTGATGGTGAAGCCGCAGTTCGAGGTGCCAAGAGCAGCCCTGCCGAAGTCCGGCGTCGTGAGCGACCAGGCGGAACGGGTGCGGGCGGTGCGCGAGGTCGCAGAATCGGCCGCCGGGTCCGGGCTCTCCGCAGCAGCTGTCGGGCCCAGCACGCTACCCGGACAGGACGGCAACCGTGAGTACTTCCTGCATCTGCGTCCGCACGGCACGGCGTTCACGCTGGATGCCGAGGCCTGTGACATGATCGAGTCTGCCGTGCGCGGGGACCGTCCGCGGCGACGCCACGACCAGCACCCCAGCCAGGAGGACTGACCCCGATGCGACGGTTCCTCCTCTACGTCCATACGGGCCGCCGAGCGGCGCTGCGCGCGACGCTCACGGTGCTCGAGGAGCTCCGGCTGCGTGGCGTGCGTGCGATCGTCGTCCAGCAGCAGGTCGACGAGATCCTCGCCCTGCCCGAGGACATGGCACCCCCGCGCCTGCTGACCTTCCTCACCAACGGCGCCGTCGATGTGCTCGAATCCGTCACGGCGGAGGATCTCGTCGAACTCGGCATCGTCCTCGGCGGCGACGGCACCATCCTGCGCGCCCTCGAGGCCGTGCGCGAGGCGGACATCCCCGTCCACGGAGTGAACCTCGGTCATGTCGGCTTCCTCGCCGAGAGCGAGGTCGAGGATCTCTCGATCACCGTCGCCCGCCTGCTCGACGGCGATTACGACATCGAGAAGCGTTCGACCCTCGACATCTCGGTGCTGGATTCGGATGACGCCCTCCTCGCCCATCACTGGGCGTTGAACGAGGCCTCCCTCGAGAAGGCCGACCGGCAGAAGATGATCAACGTCGCGATCGAGATCGACGGGCGCCCGGTCTCCTCCTTCGGGGCGGACGGCGTGCTGCTGTCCACCTCCACCGGCTCGACGGCCTACGCCTTCAGCGCCGGCGGACCGGTGATCTGGCCGGAGGTCGACGCGATGATGCTGATCCCGCTGGCAGCGCACGCCCTGTTCGCCAGGCCGCTGGTGCTGGGGCGTTCCTCCGAGGCGGCGATCGAGATGACCCTCGACAACCGCGAGGACGGCATCCTCACCCTGGATGGCCGACGCACCGAGGACATCACCGCAGGGATGCGCATCGAATCCCGGCTCTCCGAGCGGTACGTGCGGCTGGCGCGGCTGGCGCCGACGCCCTTCGCGGACCGGCTCGTCGAGAAGTTCCAGCTGCCGGTGGTGGGCTGGCGGGGTCGCAGCCCCGGCACCCGCTGAGGGCAGGAGGCACCACCATGCTGTCAACCCTGCGTATTCGTCAGATCGGTGTGATCGACGACGCCATGCTCGATTTCGGGCCCGGATTCACCGCGCTGACCGGTGAGACCGGGGCGGGCAAGACGATGATCGTCACCGGCCTGACCATGCTGCTCGGCGAGCGGCTCGACCGCGGTCGCACCCGCGGCTCCAGCACCGTCGACGGCACCCTCGCCCTGGCAGGCCACACCGAGCTCGCCGCCGCGCTCGACGAGCTGGGCGCTGAAGAGGAGGACGGCGAGGTGCTGGTGGTCCGACGGGTCACCCGCGATGGCCGCTCCCGCGCCCAGATCGGAGGGGTCCCGGTGCCGATCGGCACGCTCGCCCGTCTCGTGGGCACGGCGGTCACGGTGCACGGCCAGTCCGATCAGCAGCGTCTGCGCGACCCCGAGGCCCAGCGCGATGCGCTGGATCGCTTCGCCATCGCTGAGATCGGACCGCTGCTCACCCGCCACCGCGAGATCTGGCGCGAGCGTTCCACACTCACCGAGCGTCTGGCCGAGCTCGATGAGCTGCTGACTGAACGAGACCGGCGCGGCGCTGCGCTGCGTCAGGCCCTCGAGCGGCTCGAGCAGTCCGACCCGGTCGAGGGGGAGGACGAGGATCTGCGTGCCGAGATCGAGCGGCTCGCCAATGCCGAGGAGCTGCGCGGCGCCGCCGGGCAGGCAGCATTGGCCCTGGTCGGTGACGATGACGGCCCCGCCGCCGCACCGCTGCTGGCACTCGCGGCGGAGAGCCTGGGACGCGCTGCCCGCACCGATACGACTCTGGAACCGCTGGTCGAGCGGATGGACGCCGTGCGCCTCGAGCTCTCGGACGTCGCCGCGGAGATCTCCCGCTATGCAGACAGCATCGACGGCTCGCCCAGCAGGATCGAGGAGGCCAATGAACGTCTCCATGAGCTGACCCTGCTGGTCCGGGACCTCGGCGCGATGCTGCCGGGCCCGGACGGCCCGGCCGGGGACATCACCACGCTGCTGGCCACCTCCCGCACCGCCGCGATCGCTCTGGACCGCTATGAGGGTGCCGAGGAGGAGCGGGCCGAGACCGTCGGCCGGCTCGAGGGTCTTGAGGCGGACCTCTCCGAGACCGCTGCGGCGCTCACCGAGGCCCGCCGCATCGCCGCCTCTGCTCTGTCCTCCGCGGTGCAGGAGGAGCTGCGGCATCTCGAGATGCCCGACGCCGATATCCGAGTGGAGGTGTCCGTACAGAGCCATCGCTCCCACGGCTGCGACGCCGTCGCGATCCTCCTCGCCCCGCATCCCGGCGCCGACCATCTGCCCGTCGCCCAGGCCGCCTCCGGAGGTGAGCTCTCCCGGGTGATGCTCGCCCTCGAGGTGGCGCTGTCCTCCTCCCGGAACGATCGCAGCGCGGCACCGGTGTTCGTCTTCGACGAGATCGATGCGGGGATCGGCGGCCGTGCCGCCCTCGCCGTCGGGCAGCGGCTCGCCCGACTGGCACGTCATGCCCAGGTCATCGTGGTCACCCACCTTCCTCAGGTCGCTGCCCACGCCAGCACCCACCTGCAGATCGTGAAGTCCTCCACCGACGGCACCACCAGCTCCACGGTCGAGCATCTGGACAAGCCGGCACGGATCCGGGAGCTGGCACGGATGCTCGCCGGTGACGACGCCTCCGACCTGGCCCTCGCCCATGCCGAGGAGCTCCTGGACGAGGCACGTGCGGTCGCGACTTCTGATGAGACTCCGCCGGGAGCGCGACGATGAGCGCTGTGCGCTCGGTGACCGGAACCGCCCGGCTCGGCAAGCGCACCAAGGACCTCACCAAGCGGCTCCAGCCCGGTGACATCGCGATCATCGACCATGAGGACATCGACCGCGTCGCCGCTGAGGCCCTGGTCGAACGGGAGCCGGCCGCCGTGCTCAACGTCGCGGCGTCGACCTCCGGGCGCTACCCGAACGCCGGTCCCCGAATCCTGATCGATGCAGGCATCGTCCTGGTCGACAGCTTCGGCGAGTCCGTGTTCGAAGGGGTCCGTGACGGGGAGACGATCACCGTGACGGACGGCGAGGTGCAGCTCGAGGGGACTCCGATCGCCGCCGGCACCCGACAGGACGACGAGAGCGTCACCGCCTCCCTCGAGATCGCGCGCGAGGGCCTGTCCGAGCAGCTCGAACTGTTCGCCGAGAACACCATGGAATACATGCTGCGGGAGCGGGATCTGCTGCTGGACGGCATCGGCGCGCCCGAGGTGCGCACCCGCATGGACGGGCGACCGGTGCTGATCGTGGTGCGCGGCTACCACTACAAGGAGGACCTGGCGACCCTCAAGCCCTTCCTCCGCGAGAACCGACCGATCATCATCGGTGTCGACGGCGGTGCGGACGCTGTGATCGACGCCGGGTTCCATCCGGACATGATCATCGGGGACATGGACTCGGTCTCCGACCGTGCCCTGCGCAGCGGTTCCGAGCTCGTGGTCCATGCCTACCGTGATGGCCGCGCCCCGGGGATGGAGCGGCTGACGGAGCTGGGCCTGGACCGGGACGCGATCTCGTTCCCGGCCTCCGGCACCAGCGAGGACATCGCGATGCTGCTGGCCGACGAGAAGGGCGCTTCGGTGATCGTGGCCGTCGGCACTCACGGCACCCTGGAGGAGTTCCTGGACAAGGGACGCGCCGGGATGAGCTCGACCTTCCTGACCCGGCTGCGCATCGGGTCCAAGCTGGTGGACGCCAAAGGCGTCTCCCGCCTGTACCGTCAGAGGATCTCCACCTTCCAGCTGGTGCTGCTCGCACTGGCCGGGCTCGCCGCACTCGCGGTCGCGCTCTGGGCGACCCCCGGAGGGCAGGCGCTGGTCCAGATCTTCGGCGCCCGCCTGGATGGGATCCTGTCCTGGTTCACCTTGCTGTTCTCACCCCGGGCCACCGGGTCGTAGGAGGGTCTCGACCCCGTGATCGATTTTCGTTACCACCTCGTCTCCCTGATCTCCGTGTTCCTGGCACTGGCGGTCGGCATCGTGCTCGGCGCCGGCCCGCTGCGTGAGAACCTCGGCGACCAGCTCGCCGGCCAGGTCGAGCAGCTGCGCACCGAGCAGGAGCAGCTGCGCGGCGACACCGAGGAGCTCTCCGCGAAGCATGACCAGCTGGCGACCTTCATCACCGAGCTGGGTCCGGAGCTGGTCGCCGGCACCCTCGACGGGAAGCAGGTGGCTCTGTTGGCCGACGACAGCTCCACCCGCCCGGGCACCGAGCGCATCGTGACTCTGCTGGAGGACGCCGGGGTCGGGTCCACCGTCCAGATCAACCTGCTCCCCGCCCTCTGGGCCCCCGATGCGGAGCAGACCCGTGCGCAGGCGCTGGAGACGGTCCGCTCGATCGCCCCGGCGGTGCTGCCCGAGGACCCCGAGGGGGAGCTGACCGACAGTGCTCTGCTCTCGGCCATGATTCCCAGGCTGCTGCACTCAGATGCCGAAGGCGGGCTCACCCCCGAGCTGCGCACCCAGCTGTGGCAGGTGCTGATCGATCATGACCTGGTCTCGATCGATGGTGAGGCGCCCGTGGCGGTCGATGCTGTGATCTATGCCAGCGCCGCCCCCGAGGAGCTCGCCGATGCGAAGGAGGATGAGCAGGTCGCGACCGAACGTGCGCAGGGCCTGCTCGCCTCCCAGACCAACCTGCTCGGAGAGCTCGCCCGCACCGGTCTTCCCGCAGTGGTCTCCGCGGCCACCCCCGGGAACGATGCCTCCACCGGCGTCCTGCGCACAGTGCGCGGGGACGCCAGCTTCGATGCCCTCTCGACCACTGATCGGCTCCAGGAAGCTGACGGCCCGCTGCTGTCGGTGCTCGCCCTGATCGAGCAGTCGCGCGGTGGCAGCGGGGCGTACGGCACCACCGGTGACGCCGAGAACCGGCTGCCCGCGCTTCCGGAGACTCAGGGCCTCGAGGAGCAGGCTGCTGACCAGCAGGGCGATGGCGGAACTGCAGAGACTGGCACGCAGCCCTCCGATGGCGGGGGAGAGGGATGATCGGCGCGCTGCGTGAGGAGCTGCGACGCACGAACTTCGCCGGCCGTGAGGTGAGCCTGGCCGAGGGTGCACTGGTGATCGGCGGGGTGGTCGCGCTGTCCCTGCGCACCGGTCGCCCCGCAGATCCATGCGTCCTGGCCGGCATCGGCACTCTGGGCCTGGTCGATGACCTGCTCGAGCCTCGTCAGCGTCGCGCGGGACGACCCGTCTCCAAGGGTCTGCGGGGTCATCTCGGCGCGCTGCTGGAGGGCCACCTGACCACGGGCGCCGCCAAGGCGCTCGGGATCCCGCTGCTCTCCTTGGCGGGCGTCCTCTCCGCCCCCTCTCCCCGCGGAGCGGGAATGGTCCTGGCCGATGCCGCGCTGGTCTCCGGTTGCGCGAACCTCGCGAACCTCCTGGATCTGCGTCCCGGGCGGGCGCTGAAGGCCGTGCTGCCTCCGGCTGCTCTGCTGCTGCTCGTCCCGGCGGGCACCGACCGTGCTCGCACCGGCGAGCAGCTCGCGCTGGCCGCTGCGCTGCCCGGGCTGCTGGCGCTGCCGGCCGACCTCCGAGAGCGCGGGATGCTCGGAGACGCCGGTGCCAACGTGCTCGGCGCCGCCGTGGGAAGCGCTGCGACCAGGCTGCTGCCCGCCCCAGCCCGGATCTCTCTGCTGGCCGCGGTGGTGGCGCTGACGCTCGCCAGTGAGAAGGTCAGCTTCAGCGCCGTGATCGACTCCACCGCACCGCTCCGCCGGCTGGACCGGCTGGGGCGGCTGCCGGTCTCCGCTGAACGCTCGGCTGAGCGGCCGGCTGAGGGCACGTCTGAGGGCTCGGCTGCCGACCCGGACCCGGCGGCTGAGGAGGAACGATGAACTCGACCCCTGGGCGTCCCACGCCGTCCCGGCCCACCGCTGAGATGAGCAGTCGTCGAGGCGGGATCACCCGATCGGTGCTGCGCGGTGCGGGCGTGATCCTGCTGGTGACCGTCTTCGCACGGATCGCGGGCTTCGTCCGCTACCTGGTGTTCGGGGCGAGCGTCGGCGCGGGGGACGTGGGCACCGCCTACACCACGGCGAACATGCTCCCCAACGTCCTGTTCGAGGTCGTCGCCGGCGGCGTCCTCGCCGCAGTGGTGGTGCCCTTGATCGCGGGACTGGTCCCGGAGGGGGACCCGAAGGATCTCGTCGGCGCCGAGGAGAGCGTGGACCCGAGACAGGTCGGGGAGCTTCGCGCCGAAGGGCGGGGGCGCTCCGCCCGCGAAGGCGCCGCGCTCGTCGACCGCATCGTCTCGAGCCTGCTCACCTGGACGCTGCTGGGAACCGGGCTGATGGCCGCGCTGGTGATCGCCTTCGCTGCCCCGCTGGCCCAGCTGCTGCTGGCCGCTGAGACGCCGGGCACCGCCGGTGTACCGCTCGGAGCGACTCTGCTGCGGATCTTCGCACTGCAGCTGCCGCTGTACGGGCTGTCCGTGGTGCTCGCCGCCTATCTGCAGGCCCGCAAGCGGTTCCTCTGGCCCGCGATGATGCCGCTGCTGTCTTCGATCATCGTGATGATCTCCTACCGGGTCTACGCCCATCTGGTGCCTCCCGTGGCGACCACCACGACCATCGACCCCTCGGCCGTGTGGTGGCTCGGGTGGGGCACCACCGCAGGCGTCGCCATGATGGCGCTGCCCGTGGTGGTCGTCGCGCTCCGGACGGGCCTGCGGCTGCGCCCGACGCTGCGGATGCCGGCCGGCTTCGGGCGGCGTGCGCTGGCCCTGGGCGGTGCCGGACTCGGGGCCGTCGGGGCGCAGCAGCTGGTGCTCGCGCTGGTGATGGTGCTCGCGATGCGAGCTGGCGGGGTGGGGACCCTGCCGGTCTTCCAGTACGCCCAGGCCCTCTATCTCCTTCCCTACGCCATTCTCGTGGTGCCCCTGGTCACTTCGGTGTTTCCGCATCTGTCGGAGCTGCGTCTGGTGGGGGACCGTTCCGGCTTCGCCAAGGTCGCCGCCGCTTCCGTGCGCACCGTGATGGCGGTCTCCGTGATCGGTGCCGCGATGCTGCTGGCCGCTGGGCCCGCGCTCGAGCAGTTCTTCCGCCAGATCGACAGGGCCGGGGCCACCGGGGTCGGCTCCACCACCGCGGGGCTCTCGCTGGGCCTGGTGGGCTTCGCCGTCTCCATCCAGTGCACCCGCATCCTCGCCGCGGCCCTGCGGGCCCGGGATGCGCTGCTGGTCGGCTCGGTCGGCTGGATGATCGCCGGCGCGGTGATCCTGATCATCGTGCTGCCCAGTCCTGAGCGCTCCGCGGCAGAGGCCTCGACCGCCTTCGGGCTCTCCATGGCTGTGGGGATGGCGCTGGCCGGGCTGGTGGGACTGGCACGGATCGCGGACGTCCTCGAGCACGGGGGACACCTCATTGCGGTGCGACGCACCGCGCTGATGGTCCCGGTCGCGCTGCTGGGCGGTGGGATCCCCGGGCTGCTGCTGGGCAGGCAGCTCGTGACCACCGACATGGGGGAGGTGGGCGCTGTGCTGGTCGGAATCGCCTGCGGTCTGATCGCCGGTCTGATCGCGGCTGCGGCGATGGCCGCGGCGGATCCGGAGCTGACCCGGAGGGCGCTGCGCCGCCTGCGGGGCGGACGTTTCGGCGCGGCGAGGTCAGCATCGTGACGATCCTGCTGGTGCGACCCACGGCGAGCGGCGGTCTGGCGGCGCATGTCGATCAGGAGCTGGCTCTGCTGGAGGCAGCCGGACGTGACGTCCGCGAGGCGCCGGTGCGGATCCGAGAACGTCCTGATCTGCTCGAAGATCTGCGCACCGTGAGGACGCTGCGGCAGATCCTGAGCAGCGCCACGCTCGCGATCCCCGCGACGACCACGACGACCGCCCAACCAGCTCAGCGCGCCCAGCCGGCCCAGCCGGCCGAATCCGCCGAGTCCGCCGAGTCCACCGAGTCCGCCGGGTCCCCGCGGTTCGCGCCGTCAGCGGTGACTGTCCATGCCCACGGGCTGCGAGCCGGGGCCCTGGCCGCGGTGGCGATGTGGGGCTTGAGCCGTCATCACCTGGTGGTCACGCTGCATAACCGCACCGTCGGCTCGTTGCCCACCCGTGTCGTCGGCGCGCTTCTGCTACGCCTGCTCGCCCGTCGGGCGAACACGGTGCTCGCCGTCTCTCCCGACCTCGCCGAGACCGCACGGAAGGCGGGGGCCGGCGACGTGCACCACGCGATCATCCCCGCGCCATCGCCGACCGACGCCGCGACCGGGGCCACCGACGCAGTGCTGGTGCCCATGGGCACCGACGCAGTGCCGGTGCCAGCGACTGCCGCTGCCGTACCGAGCGAGGCCCGGGGCGGGAGCCACCTGGAGATCCTCGTGATCGCCCGCCTGGCACCGCAGAAGGGGCTGCACGACCTGCTCGACGCCGCCGCGCTGCTGCGGGACGGCGCACCGGTGCGGATCCGAGTCGCCGGAGATGGTCCGCTCGCGCAGGAGCTGGACGCGCGGATCCACGCCGAACGGCTCCCGGTCGAGCTGCTCGGGCGGCGTGATGATGTCCCCGCTCTGCTGGCGGCCTGCGACCTGCTGGTCTCCGCGGCGCATTGGGAGGGGCAGCCGGTCTCGCTCCAGGAAGCCTTGAGAGCAGGCCGGGCGATCGTGGCGACGGATGCCGGTGGTACCCGCTGGGTCACCGCAGACGCCGCCCATCTGGTCCCGGTCGGTGATCCCGCAGCACTCGCCGCTGCGATCACCACGATGCAGGATCCTGCGCTGCGCAGCACCGCGGAGGAGTCTGCCCGCCGCCGGGCGCTCGAGCTCCCCACGGCCGAGGATCTGCTCGTCCAGCTCGACGAGGTGCTCGCGCCTGGCCCTCGCCACTGGTAGATTGGGGGTCCGTGGTAGATAACAGCGCGAGCGCCCCCCAGACCGGCACCAGCCCCCTTCAACGACTTGGGGCGGCCGCAGCGGCCAAGCCCTTCAGGAACCACGGCACTACCAAGCACATCTTCGTCACCGGCGGCGTCGTCTCGAGCCTCGGCAAGGGGCTGACCGCCTCGTCTCTCGGGATGCTGCTGAGCAGTCGCGGACTGCGGGTGACGATGCAGAAGCTCGATCCGTACCTCAACGTGGATCCGGGCACCATGAACCCGTTCCAGCACGGAGAGGTGTTCGTCACCGAGGACGGCGCCGAGACCGATCTGGACATCGGGCACTACGAGCGGTTCCTCGATGAGAACCTCACCGCGAACTCCAACATCACCACCGGCCAGGTCTACTCCACCGTGATCGCGAAGGAGCGCCGAGGCGAGTACCTCGGCGACACGGTCCAGGTGATCCCGCACATCACCGATGCGATCAAGGCGTCGATGCGCTCCCAGGCCGGGGACGACATCGATGTGATCATCACCGAGATCGGCGGGACCGTCGGCGACATCGAGTCCCAGCCGTTCCTCGAGGCGGCACGTCAGGTGCGCCAGGACGTGGGCCGGGACAATGTGTTCTTCGTGCACGTCTCCCTGGTGCCTTTCATCGGTCCGTCCAAGGAGCTGAAGACCAAGCCCACCCAGCACTCCGTGGCGGCACTGCGCTCGATCGGCATCCAACCCGATGCGATCGTGCTGCGCAGCGACCGTGAGCTGCCCGCCTCGGTGAAGGCGAAGATCTCCTCGATGTGCGATGTGGACCTCGACGCAGTGGTCACCTGCGCGGATGCCTCCTCGATCTATGAGATCCCGCGGGTGCTGCACGGGGAGGGATTGGACGCCTACGCCATCCGTCGCCTCGACCTGCTCAGCCATGACGTCGACTGGGCGCAGTGGGAGGAGCTGCTGCAGCGGGTCCATCACCCCGACTACGAGGTCAGCGTCGCCCTGGTCGGCAAGTACGTCGACCTGCCGGACGCCTATCTCTCGGTCACCGAGGCGCTGCGAGCCGGGGGCTTCCACCACCGCGCGAAAGTGAACCTGCGCTGGATCGAGTCCGATCTCTGCACCAGCCCCGAGGGGGCGGCGGAACAGCTCAAGGGGGTCGACGCGATCGTGGTGCCCGGCGGGTTCGGGGTGCGAGGGGTCGACGGGAAGATCGGTGCCCTCCGCCACGCGCGCACCCGTGGCATCCCTGCGCTGGGGCTGTGCTTGGGAATGCAGTCGATGGTCATCGAGTACGCCCGCAGCGAGCTCGCTCTGGCAGATGCCCACTCCACCGAGTTCGATCCGGACACCGCCCATTCGGTGATCGCCACCATGGCCGAACAGGCCGCCATCGTCTCCGGTCAGGGTGACCTGGGCGGGACGATGCGCCTGGGCTCCTATGAGCACACGCTGGTGGAGGGTTCACTCGCAGCCCGGACCTATGGCACCACCACGGTCTCCGAGCGTCACCGTCACCGCTACGAGGTCGGCAACGCGTACCGCGAATCGCTCGAGCAGGCAGGGCTGCGGATCTCGGGGACCTCGCAGCTCGAGGATGGCCACAGCCTGGTCGAGTTCGTCGAGCTCGACCCGGAGGTTCACCCCTTCTACATCGGCACTCAGGCGCACCCCGAGCTCAAGTCCCGCCCCACCCGCGCCCATCCACTGTTCGCGGGGCTGATCGGCGCAGCGGTTGAGCTGCAGAAGGCGACCCGGCTGCTGGAGGTCCCCTCGGAACCTGCCGATGCCGCACAGGACCTCGACGGCACGACGCCGAAGGACGACACGATGACGAAGGAGCGAGCAGATGACTGACCAGAACCGCGGCTCCGCGGAGAGCAGCACCGCCGAGAGCCGCACCGCCGAGAGCCGCACCGCTGAGAGCCGCACCGCTGAGAACCGCACCGCTGAGCACCGCACCGCTGAGAACCGCGCCGAGAGCGGCACCGAGGCGCCTCTGCGGGATCTGCCCGACCGCCGCCCGGTCGCCGCTCATCGCCTTCTGCATGAAGGCATGGTGTGGGATCTGGTGCGGGACACCGTGGACTTCGCTGAGGGAGTGCGCTTCGACCGCGAGTACGTCTGGCACACCGGAGCGGTGGCGGTGCTCGCCGTCGACGATCAGGACCGGGTGCTGATGATCCGGCAGTACCGCCATCCAGTGGGCCACAGCCTCTGGGAGATCCCGGCTGGCCTGCTCGATCTCGACGGCGAGGCACCGCACATCGCCGCGGCGCGGGAGCTCGCCGAGGAGACCGGATATGAGCCCGGGCAGATGCAGACCCTGGTGGATCTGCGTCCCAGCCCGGGAGGCAACGACGAGGTGATCCGCGTGTACCTCGCCTCCGGCGTGCGAGTGAGCTCCGCGGAGTTCGAACGCACCCATGAGGAGGCGGAGCTGATCTCCCGCTGGGTGCCGCTGTCCGAGGCGGTGACCGCGGTGCTCGAGGGCCGCATCACGAACGGGACCACGGTCTCCGCTCTGCTGGCGCTGCAGGTGCTGCGCAGCGCTGGATCCGAGCGCGCGACGCAGCTGCGAGCTGCCGACGCGCCGTTCATGGAGCGTCCAGGGAGGGACTGAACCGGCGCGGTCTGAACCGGCATGATTCGAACTGGTGCGGTCTCAGTCCAGCTTGCTGTCAGTCCTGCTCGGTGAGTGACCGGTGGATCACCGGAGCGGCCTGCTCGACCTGCCACGGCCGGGCGCCGAGTGCGGTCAGCTGCTCGGCGATCTCGGTCTCCTCCGGGGCCTGCTCGTGCTCCCACACCCAGTGGCGCAGCAGCGCGGGCTGGAGCAGGTTCTCCGGCGGCATCTCGAGATCCTCCGCCCGTTCACCGACGGCGGTGCGCACCAGCTGGTAGCGCTCGGCGACCTCGGGGTACTTCTTGGACCACAGCTTGTGCGGCGGGGGATAGGAGCGTTCGCTGCGCTCGGGCAGATGAGCCGGAGGCAGTTCGATCCCGGTGCGTGCGGCCTGCCACCAGGTGTCCTTGCGGCGGAGCTTAGCGGGCAGCGCACGGTCGAAGGCCTCCCGGCCTCGGGGTGCCTCCTTCGCGGCGGCGACGATGTCCCGATCCTTGATCACCCGGTGTGGGGAGAGGTCCTCGGCGCTCGCGATCTGATCGCGACGGTTCCACATCTCGCGGGCCGCCGCGAGCTGTCGGGTGCTGCGCAGGCCCCCCAGGCCGTGCAGCCCCCGCCAGCTGGAGGACCGGGTGGGTCCGTGCTCGCGGGTGCGCTCGTGCTCGAACTCCTGGCGCGCCCAGTCCTCCTTGCCCGCCGCGCGCAGCCGCTCGACCAGGACCTCACGGACCTCCACGAGCACCTCCACATCGAGGGCCGCGTAGCTGAGCCATCCCTCGGGCAGCGGGCGCCGCGACCAATCAGCGGCGGAGTGCTCCTTGGCCAGATGCAGTCCCAGGGTGTCCTCGACGACTGCGCCGAGACCCACCCGCTCCATCCCCAGCAGCCGCGCGGCCAGCTCGGTGTCGAAGAGCGCTGCCGGGTGCAGGCCGAGCTCGGCGAGGCTCGGAAGGTCCTGGCCCGCCGCATGCAGCACCCATTCCCGACCCGCCAGCAGCTTGATCAGGGTGCCCGGCATCGGGAATGCCAGGGGATCGATGAGCGCGGTGCCGGCCGCTTCGGTGCGCAGCTGGACCAGATAGGCCCGAGAGCTGTAGCGGTAGCTCGAGGCACGCTCGGCATCGACCGAGACCGGCTCCTCGGGAGCGGTGGCGGCGGCCTCGCACCAGGCCAGCAGCGGCTGGATCCGATCGATGACGGGCATGAGACCGTCGCGGGGCGCCTTGAGGTTTTTGAGCTGGGGCGAGTCCGTCACCGGGCGTCTCCCGCTTCCTCGGGGCGCGGTGCCCTCGCGCGATGGGTGGGGGCGATCGGGGCGATGCGCGGCGGTGCCGGGGGCAGACCGCCGGCCGCAGCAAGCATCGCGGTCCAGGCAGCGAAATGGGGCACCAGATCGATGGCCGGCAGTTCTCCCTGCCCGGCGTCCTGTTGTGCACTGGGGCTGTCCGAGGGTACGAGCGGCTCGGGCGTCCAGGACACCCGCATCTCGACGTCCACCGTGGACGCGCGCGAGGCGAGCGCCCCGTAGGACTGGGAGACCACCCGGGTGGCGGTGCAGCCCAGCTCCCGGGCCTCGGCCTCATGGAGCTCGAGGGACTCGGTGACCCAGGACCAGGCCACGTCGCCGAGCATCGACTCGATCGCGAACTCGGGTTCGAGCTGCGCCTGGACCAGCGCGACCATCCGGTATGTGCCGTCCCAGGACTCCTGCCCCTCCGGATCGTGCAGGATCACCAGGCGACCGGAGGCGAGCTCATCGTCATGCACGAGGATCTCGCCGGTGCAGGCCCACGTCGACGGTGCCATCCGCGACGGGGCGGGGATGGTGCGCCAGCTGAACTCTGCGGGCTGAGGAGCGTTGGTCATGGCGTCGATGGCGGCACGGAAGGTGTCATCGCTGGAGCGGATTCGATGGACGGACACGCAGGGAGGCTATCCGCGGCGTGACCTCGAGTCCGGCAGGCGCGCCGAGCTCTCCCCGCTCTGCGGGATCAGCTCGTCGTGCTGCGCGATCAGGCGGGGTCGGCGGCGCTCGCGCTCGCGTCGTCGCTATGGACCAGACTGATCGAGTTGATGCAGTACCGCTGGTCCGTCGGCGTCGCGAAGCCCTCTCCCTCGAAGACGTGACCCAGGTGGGAACCGCAGCCGGCGCAGCGCACTTCGATGCGCCGCATCCCCAGGGAGACATCCTCGAGCAGCTCCACGGCGTCGGAGTCCGTGGGGGCGTAGAAAGCTGGCCAGCCGCAGTGGGCGTCGAACTGGGTGGTGGCGGTGAACAGCTCAGCGCCGCACCCCTTGCAGGCATAGGTGCCCGCTGAGCGGACCTCCTCGTAGTCACCGGTGCCGGGGCGTTCGGTGCCGCCCTGTCGGAGGACCTGGTACTCACCAGGGGAGAGGCGCTCGCGCCACTCCAGATCGCTGACGGTGATCGGGTACGGACGGGTGCCGATGGGTTCGGTGGACATCTGAGAGCCTCCGATTCTGCGACGCCCGAGGGTGTCGCTCATACGAGCTGGCGATCGCTCGTGAGGGGATGGTGAACGAGGCGTTCACAGTCTCGATCCTAGCCCCCCGATAGGATGCGCGGTATGACGCGCGACCTCTACCGGACCCGCCGGACCACCGGCTCGCTGGGCCGTTTCCTGCCCCGCCCGCATCGTCCTGACCAGGCACGCTGGCCCGAGGTGGCCGTCTACGGCGCCGTCGGAGCGGCCTCGATGTTCGCGCTCAGCGGAGGCCTGCTCACCGTGGGGGCACGGGTCATGGCCAGACTGCCGCTGGTGCCGCGCGAGACCCTGCGCGGCCGCCGGGACGTGGCGATCCGCGCGGTCCACCCGGATCGAGTTCATCTGGACGACACCAAGGTCACCCGTCGCGGTGGGGTGCTCGCACTCCGCCAGGGCGGTGGCGCCGTCCACGTCCGGCTGGGGCCGGTCGACGGGCGGCCGACGCCCACCACCGTCTCGCGGCCCCGATGGGGCGATGACACGGCGGAGCCGCTCGAGGTGGACCGCGCCGCGAGCAACGGCTTCTACTGGGCCGGGACCCCGCAGACCGCTCACGGCCTGCCCACCGAGGAGGTCCAGATCGACTCGCCGGTGGGGCACATGCCCGCCTGGCAGGTGCGGCCCGATGCTGACCACGGCTCCGCCAGCGGCAATGAGGACACCTGGGCGATCCTCATCCACGGGCACGGCTCCGCGCGCGGTGAGGCGCTGCGCGTGATCCCGTTGCTGCACAGGCTGGGCCTGACAAGCCTGGCGATCACCTATCGCAATGACGTCGGCGCACCTCCCTCCGCTGACCGCATGCACCATCTCGGAGCCGCTGAGTGGGAGGACACCGAGTCCGCGATCGACTACGCGGTGGCGCAGGGGGCACGTCGGATCGTGCTGGTGGGATGGTCGATGGGCGGTGGGATCGCGCTGCGCACCTCCGTCCGCTCTGCGCATCGGGACCGCATCATCGCGCTGGTGCTGGACTCCCCGGCCGTGGACTGGCAGGACATCTTGTTCCATCACGCGACCTCCCTCAAAGCTCCCACTCCGATGCGACAGCTCGCCCTGTGGATGATGACCTCGCAGATCGGTGCCCGGATGGTGCGCCTGCATGAGCCGCTCGCGCTGCATGAGATGACGCCTCCGTACTACGCCGAGCGCCTCATCCATCCCACCCTGCTGTTCCATGCCCTGGATGACGAGACGGTCCCGCCCGAGCCCAGCAGGCAGCTTGCTGCGCTGCGGCCCGACCTCATCGAATTCGTCCCCTTCGAGGGCGCCTCTCACACCCGGGAGTGGAACCGCGACCCGGCCCGCTATGAACGGCTGCTCGCGGACTACCTGGTGCGCGAGCTGGGACTCGAGGAGTCCGTGGGCAGGGTCGAGGTGCCGGTGCGAGACCCCGCCTCTCCTGCTCTCGAGGGATCGATCGGCCTCCGACTCTGAACCGTCGCTGGCGGTCGTGAGGCCTGCGCCAGCACTGCCGCACCGGGGCCAGGCGGCGATGTGCGCCGCCGGGTGGCGGTCGGGGCGGTCAGGGAGGTCAGCGGCGGTCAGCGGCGGTCGGTGGCGACGAGTGGGGCTGCGCGGCGATGTGGTCTCGCTCATCCACCAGCGGCACCCGAGGCGGAGAACCGGCGAGCGCGGGATCCCGCCGCCTACACTGACCGGCGTGACCGATGCACTGAGCGACCGCCGGCCCGCACCCTCCCTCGAGCGCCTGCTCGCAGATCTGGTGCCGCCGCCGCGCTTCGCCCAGGCGCGGTTGGATAACTACGTCCCGGACCCCGCGTATCCCTCCCAGGAGGAGGCCAAGCAGCGCATCACCGCCTTCGCCGCTGCGCTCGGGCAGCCGCGCGGCGGCTTCCTGGCCCGCCTGCGCCGGAAGCCGGAGCCCGCGCTCGGCATCTACCTCGACGGCGGCTTCGGGGTCGGCAAGACCCACCTGCTCACCAGCTTGTTCCATGCGGTCGACGGCGCGCGCGTCTACGGCACCTTCGTGGAGTACACCGATCTGGTGGGGGCGCTCGGGTTCCAGAAGGCGGTCGACCTGCTGGGCGAGTCGCAGCTGGTGTGCATCGACGAGTTCGAGCTCGACGATCCCGGCGACACCCTGCTGATGACCCGTCTGATCCGCGAGCTCTCCGACCGGGGCGTCGCGATCGTCGCCACCTCGAACACCCTGCCCGATGCGCTCGGCGAGGGACGTTTCGCCGCCCAGGACTTCCTGCGGGAGATCCAGGCCATGGCTCAGCGGTTCCAGGTGCTGCGGATCGACGGCGAGGACTACCGGCGGCGTGACGGCGTCAGCGAGATCTGCACCCTTCCCGAGGCGGAGGTGGCTGAGCACGCCGGGTCCACCCCGGGGGCGACACTCGACAGCTTCGACCCGCTGCTGAAGCACCTGAGCACCGTGCACCCCTCCCGCTATGGCGCCCTGATCGATGAGGTCTCCTCAGTCCACCTCGTCGGCATGCATGGGCTCACCCGTCATCACGACGCCCTGCGCTTCGTGGTCCTGGTGGACCGGCTCTACGACAGGGAGGTGCCCACCCTCGTAGCCCTCGCACCGGGCAACAACGGCGAGCGCGAAGAGGAGCGAGAAGGGGAGCGCGACGGCGACGATGCGCCCCCCGTGCTCGGTGACCTCTTCTCCGAGGAGCTGCTGCGCAGCGGCTACCGCAAGAAGTACCTGCGATCCCTCTCGCGGCTCGCCTCACTCGCGAACGACGGTGCGGGGCTGCTGCGCACGGGCGGGGTCGACGCAGTCTCTTGACCCGCTCAGGCGGCGCCGACGGAGTTTCTTGACCCGCTCAGGCAGTGCCGACGCCGTCTCCTGGCCCCCCTAGACAGCCGGTAGGGGACGCAGCACCGCTGCTCCGGGGCCGGGCATCGAGAGCGTGCCGTCCGGTGCTCGATCGATCCCGCCGAAGGAGGCGAGCACCTCGGCCGCGCGGAGACCTCCAGCCAGCGGACCCGGTCCTCGATGGGCCAGTACGGCTAGATCCCCGCGCTGCAGCAGCACGGTCTCCTCGGCGAGCACCTTGACCCTGGTGCGTCGGAGGTCCGGATCATGGAAGTCCGCCTGCTCCCGGCGCAGGGCGATCAACGTGCGATACCACTGCAGCATCTGGGCATGGCTGCCCTGCTCCCGCTCGCTCCAAAGTAGCATCGAGGACTCGAAGGTCGTTCGCGACTGCGGATCGGGGACCTGCTCGGCCCAGCCCATGGCGGCGAACTCCGCGACCCGCCCGGCGCTCACCAGCGGGCCCAGCTCGTCGTCATGGTCGGTGAAGAAGGCGAACGGCGTCGAGGCCGCCCACTCCTCGCCCTGGAACAGCATCGGGGTACCCGGGCCCAGCAGGATCAGGGCGATCGCCGCGGCCTGCTGCGCGAGGTCGATGCCATGGTGGATGCGGTCTCCGCTCGCGCGATTGCCCACCTGGTCGTGATTCTGCAGGAAGGTCACGAAGGAGTGCGCGTCGTAGTCGGCGGACGCCGGATCCACGGCAGCTCCCCACACCGTGTCGCGGAACGTGGAGAAAGTGCCCGCATGCAGGAAGACCCGCTGCAGCACGGCGGCGAGCGCCTCGGCGCTCCCGAAGTCTCCGTAATAGCCTGCCCGCTCGCCCGTGATCCAGGCGTGGACGCCATGGTGGACATCGTCGGCCCATTGCATGTCCATGCCGAGGCCGCCGGCGCGGGTGGGGGAGACCGTGGCCGGGTCGTTGCGGTCAGATTCTGCGATCAGGGTCAGCTCGCGGCCGGTCTCGTCCTCCCAGGTGGAGACCGCCTCGGCGAGCTCGGCCAGGAAGTGCTGCGGGGAATCGTCCTGCAGCTCGTGGACGGCGTCCAGGCGCAGCCCGTCCAGGCCCACGTCCACCAGCCACTGACGGACGCTGCCCAGCAGGAAGTCGCGCACCTGGCGGGAGCCCGGCTGATCGAGGTTGACCGCCTCGCCCCACGGGGTCTCGTGCTGGTCGGTGAAGTAGGGCCCGAACATGCCCAGGTAGTTCCCGGAGGGGCCCAGATGGTTGTGCACCACATCGAGCAGCACGGCGAGCCCGCGGGAATGCGCGGCCTCGACGAAGCGGGCCAGCCCGGCGTGCCCGCCATAGGCGGCATGGACCGCGTACAGGCCCACCCCGTCATAGCCCCAGCCGCGATCTCCGGGGAAGGTCGCCACCGGCAGCAGCTCGATCGCGTCGACCCCCAGCTCGACCAGTGCGTCGAGCCGCTCGATGGCGGAGTCGAAGTTGCCTCCGCGCCCGTCGGGCCCGGGGGCGAAGGTGCCGACGTGGAGCTCGTAGAGCACCCGCCCGCGCAGGCTCCTGCCCCGCCATGGGGTCGCGGTGCGCAGGGACCGAGGATCGAGGACCTCGCTCTCGCCGTGCACGCCGTCCGGCTGCGACAGGGACCTCGGATCGGGCAGCCATAGCTCGCCCTGATCGAGCCGGTAGGCATAGCGGGCTCCCGGCACGGCGGGCACGTCGGGCAGGCGGAACCAGCCCTCTGCGCTCGCGCTCATCGGGTGCACGACGCCGTCGATCCGCACCTCCACGGTGCGGACGGCCGGGGCCCACAGCTCGAAGCGGTCATAGCGGCGGGGGCCGGGAGGGCTCGCAGCACCGGTGGTCATCGGGACTCCTCCATCCCCGCGCTGCGCACCAGCAGCGCGACGGGCCAGGCGTCGAGCAGCTCGCCGAGGCTCACCTGACCGCCGTCGAACTCGGCGCCGCTGAGCGCATCCCGCCAGCGTCCGGAAGGCAGCGCGATCCAGCCGTCTCCCCAGCCTCCACGCTGGGCGAGCCCAAGGGCGAGGCGAGTGACGACCGTGACGACCTCAACGTCTCCCTCCGCGGCCGCCCGACCGAAGGCGACCGCATGTCCCGTGGTGGTGGGCAGCGGATGGTAGCTCGCGTCCCGTCCCTGGAAGAGCTCAGGGCGCGCTCTGCGCAGCACCAGCGCACGGTGGGTGAGCCAGAGCTTCTCGTCGGCGATCCCATCGGGTCCGGCACCCTCGATCATCCGGGCCAGCCGCTCCTCATGGAGCGCATGGTCCACGGGGCGCCGGTTATCCGGATCCACGAGGGAGAGATCGATCGATTCATTGCCCTGATACACATCCGGCACCCCGGGCATCGTCAGCTGCACCAGCTTCTGCCCGAGGATCGCGCTGCGCTGCGCGGCGGCAGTGCGGCGAGTCCAGTCGGTGAGGATCCGCTGCACGTCGGAGGACTCCAGCGCCGCGCGTCCCAGCGCCAGCACCTGCTGCTCGTAGTCCGCATCCTGCTCGGTCCAGGTGGTGAAGCTCTTCGCCTCCCGCATGGCCTTGAGCAGATATCCCTCGAGCCGCTCCGCGCTCAGCGCCGCGGCCGACGATCCGGGAAGCTCCCAGCATCCGGCGAGGGTCTGCCAGAGGAGCAGCTCGATCGCCCCGTCGACCCGGTCCCCGCGGTCCTCGGCGGTCGCACGGTCGAGATCCTGCACCACCAGCGCCCATTCCAGCGGCTGCTCGGTGAGCACCGCGAGCCGCGCCCGGACGTCCTCGCTGCGCTTGGTGTCATGCGTGGACAGAGTGGTCATCGCATCGGGGCGGGTGCGGACCATCGACTGCGCATGATCGTGCAGCTGGTCCGGTTCGACACCGATCCGGTCCGGGTCCGCGCCGACCTCGTTGACAGGCAGGAAGCGGGTGTAGCGGTAGAAGGCGGTGTCCTCGAGCCCCTTGGCGTGGACCGGGCCGCAGGTCTGTGCAAAGCGCACCACCACCTCGTCCCGCTCCGCGCTGCCCGTACGGCCCGCGCTGCCCACCTCGTCCCCGCAGACCAGCGCGAGCACCGTCTCCAGGGTGGTCACCACATCCTCGTCCTCACCGAGACGCTGGCGCGCGCGGGCCGCCGCCTGCTCGAGGACCGCCCGCTCGGAGCCGGAGGCCGGCTCGCCGGGGACGATGTAAGCGCGGTAGCGGTCCATCGACCCCAGCAGCGCGACGATCACCTTCTGCAGGTTCCGACGGGTCGTGTCGCGCAGGCGGATGTCCTCCTGGCAGATGCGGTGGATCAGGGTGGTCAGCCGTTCAACCTCCGCCCACAGGCTGGTGGAGACGATCAGGTCCGTCGACTCCTCGGCGACCTCCTCGAAGGGGCGCAGGTCCCCGGTGCGTCGCTGCCACAGATGCGTCAGACCGATCGCCCCGTGCGGGTCATGGAAGAGCCCTCCCACTCGCCAGAGGGCGTCGTAGCCGGTGGTCCCCGCACAGGGGAAATCACCGGGCAGCTGCTCCTCGCCCTCGAGGATCTTCTCCACCACGGTCCAGGCGCCACCGGTGGAGCTTTCGAGGTCCCGCAGGTAGCCGCGGGGATCGGACAGGCCGTCGGGATGATCGATGCGGTAGCCGTCGATGACCCCTTCGCCCTGCAGACGCAGCAGCGTCGCATGGGTCGCCTCGAACACGTGCGGCAGCTCCACCTGGAGCCCGGCGAGGGTGTCCACGTCGAAGAAGCGGCGGTAGTTCAGCTCCTCATCGGAGACCTTCCAATACGCCAGGCGGTACCACTGCCGTTCGAGCAGATCCGCCAGGCCCAGGTGCTCGGTGCCGGCGGCGACCGGGAGCACATGGTCGAAGTAGCGCACCACGGTCTCGACCGCGGTGGTGCCGTCGGCCTGAGGGATCTCCTCCGGGCCCACACTGATCTCCCCATCGGCCAGGACCGCACCGATGGTCCTGCCGAGGACGGGCACCAGGATGGACAGCTCAGACGAGGGGTCAAGATCGAACCAGTCGGCGAAGGGGGAGCGGGGCCCGTCCCGCAGCACCGACCACAGCGCACGGTTGTGCCAGATCGGGGTGGGGATCGCCATGTGGTTGGGCACCACGTCGACGATCAGTCCCATCCCGTGGGCGTGCGCGGCGTCGGCAAGTCGGCGCAGCGCCCCCTCTCCGCCGATCTCCTCGCCGATCCGGGAATGGTCGACCACGTCATAGCCATGGGTGGACCCGGGAGCCGCCTGCAGCACGGGGGAGCAGAACAGGTGCCCCACGCCGAGCCGGGCGAGATACGGGACCACGGCTACGGCATCGTCGGCGGTGAAGCCCTCGTGCAGCTGCAGACGGTACGTGGAGGTCGGCACGGGCCGGATGGCGCGCAGGGCACCGGTGGTGGTCGCGGTTTCAGCCCCCCTCGCGGCGGGACGGTGGCTGGAATCGGTGCTCACGGGTCGATGCTCTCCTTCATCACGGCCCGGGCCAAGGTCGCTGCCCCGGGGCAGGGGGGGAATCGGTCTCAGGCGCGGATGGGGCGGATCTCTCCCTGCTCCCCGCGGACCTCCCGCGGGGCGGCGGCATCCTCACCCTGCTCCGTCAGCGGCGGACGCAGCAGGACGAGCAGAGAATGGCTGGGCCGACTGATCGTCTGCCCGGCGTCGAGCACGTCCCCGACGTCGATCGTGCCGCCGGTGCCCAGCTCGACCTTCCACTGCGCGCCGTGTTCGGCCGAGGGAAGGGTGAAGTCGACAGGATTTCCGGAGGCATTGAACATCACCAGCGCCGAATCGTCGATGATGCGCTCGCCGCGCAGATTCGGCTCGGGGATCGCGGAGCCGTTGAGGAACATGGTCAGGCACTTGTTGTGGGGATCCTGCCAGTCCGCATCGGTCATCAGCGTTCCGTCGGTGCCGATCCAGACCACGTCCGCGAGCGGGGAGTCAGCGTCGTCGCGCACCACTCCCTTCAAGAAGCGGCGGCGCCGGAAGATCGGATGCTCCTTCCGCAGCGTGATCATCTGCTGGGTGAACCAGAGCATCTCCATCTCGAACTGGTTCAGCTCCCAGTCCATCCACGACAGCTCGTTGTCCTGGCAGTAGGTGTTGTTGTTGCCGTTCTGGGTGCGGCCCATCTCGTCGCCGTGCAGGATCATCGGCACGCCCTGGCTCAGCAGCAGCGTGGCCATCAGGTTCTTGGTGCGGCGCAGGCGCAGTTCCCGTACCTCCGGGTCCTCGCTCGGGCCCTCGACTCCGGAGTTCCAGGAGCGGTTGTGGCTCTCGCCGTCCTTCCCGTCCTCTCCGTTGGCCTCGTTGTGCCGGTCGTTGTAGGAGACCAGGTCCCGCATGGTGAAGCCGTCGTGGGCGGTCACGAAGTTGATCGAGGCGATCGGGGTGCGCCCGGTGTGCTGGTAGAGGTCTGAGCTGCCGGCCAGGCGTGAGGTGAAGTCACCGATCGTGTCCGGCTCTGAGCGGTGGAAGTCCCGCACCGTGTCGCGGTACTTGCCGTTCCACTCCGACCACAGGGGCGGGAACCCGCCCACCTGATAGCCACCCTCACCGAGGTCCCAGGGCTCGGCGATGAGCTTCACCTGGGAGATCACCGGATCCTGCTGGATGATGTCGAAGAAGGCCGAGAGGCGGTCCACCTCGTGCAGCTCACGGGCCAGGGTCGAGGCGAGATCGAAGCGGAAACCGTCCACATGCATCTCGGTGACCCAGTAGCGCAGCGAGTCCATGATCAGCTGGAGCACGTGCGGGGTGCGCATGAGCAGGGAGTTCCCGGTGCCGGTGGTGTCGTAGTAGTGGGCCTTGTCCTCGTCGACCAGGCGGTAGTAGGCGGCGTTGTCGATGCCGCGGAAGCACAGGGTCGGGCCCATCTGGTTGCCCTCGGCGGTGTGGTTGTAGACCACGTCGAGGATCACCTCGATGTCCGCCTCGTGCAGGTTCTTGACCATCTGCTTGAACTCCTGGACCTGCTGGCCCAGCTGTCCGGCGTGCGCGTACTCGTTGTGCGGGGCGAAGAAGCCGATGGTGTTGTAGCCCCAGTAGTTGCGCATGCCCTTCTCGACCAGGTGGCCGTCCTGCACGAACTGATGGACCGGCATCAGCTCCACCGCGGTGACGCCCAGCTCTTTGAGGTGATCGATGATCGCCGGGTGCCCCATCGCGACATAGCTGCCCCGGATGTCCTCATCGATGTCGGGATGGAGCATCGTCAAGCCCTTGATGTGAGCCTCGTAGATGACGGTGTCGTGGTACTCATGGGCCGGTGGATGGTCGTTGCCCCAGTCGAAGAAGGGGGAGACGACCACCGAGTGCATGGTGTGCGCGGCGGAGTCCTCGGTGTTGCGAGCTTCGTGGTCCTCGAAGTCGTAGCTGTAGAGCGAGGGATGGTTGCTCGCCATCCCGGCGATCGCCTTCGCATAGGGATCCAGCAGGAGCTTCGAGGGGTCGCAGCGATGCCCTGCGGCGGGATCGTAAGGGCCGTGCACCCGGAAGCCGTAGCGCTGGCCGGGCTGGACCGACGGCAGGTAGACGTGCCATACGTAGGCGTCGACCTCGGTGATCTCGACCCGGCGCTCGGCACCGTCGTCGCCGATCAGGCATAGCTCGACGCGCTCCGCCACCTCTGAGAAGAGGGCGAAGTTGGTGCCCGACCCATCGAAGGTGGCACCCAGGGGGTAGGACTGTCCGGGCCAGATCTGCATGACCTCAGAGTAGACGGCTTATTCCTGGATGCGTCCCGGACCCGGGGCACTCACTCAGGACATCACATCGCCGGCCCGATGTGATGCGCGAGCACCTCGGTTCCGAGATGCTCGCGCTGCTCGGTTCCAGCGTTCGCAGCAGGCGCAGTGTTCGCGGGGCCGCTCAGCTCGCCGATGGCGGCCCCGAGTACGGGAAGCGTCCCGGGCGAGGCACGACGAAGGCCCCCTCGACGTTCCGAGGGGGCCTTCCGTGGTGGGCGATACTGGGATCGAACCAGTGACCTCTTCCGTGTCAGGGAAGCGCGCTACCGCTGCGCCAATCGCCCAATGCATCCGAGGATGCGGGGGTGGGATGGAGCGGACGACCGGATTCGAACCGGCGACCCTCACCTTGGCAAGGTGATGCTCTACCAACTGAGCTACGTCCGCACATCGGCAGTGCCGACGAAGGAAGACAATATTCGGCTCCGGTCCGCTTCGCAAATGCAGGGACCGCACAGTGTCCGAGGTCACCGCCATTTCCCTCCGAGCTCGTGCCTCCCACCTCGGCGAGGACGCCTCGGCGAGGAGGCGGGCCATGCCTGCGTTGAGCCCGGGTGGGATCCCGCCTGCCGACTCCCGTTCGGCGTCACCCGTTCAGCGTCACCCGTTCAGCGTCACCCGTTCGGCGTCGCCCGTTCAGTCGGTCCGGAATGGGCAGGCCCGGAGCGGCGCTTCGACGCCCGCCCCCTCGTATGTGTCGAGCCCTGCGCGTGCTGAGCACTCTATGCTGTAGGCGTGCAGGGGCTGGGGAGGGGCGTGAGTGCAGTGGGCCCTGGATCGGGCCGCACTTAAGTGTGGGCGCGAAGGGGTGTGGAGGGATTCGCGGTGGCAGCTGCAGTCGCGGCGGAGGCTGTGGCGAGCGGCTGTGGGGCCATCGAAAAGCACGTCAGGACGTAGGTCACACCCGGATCGGTGCGGGGCACTGCGGAAACCATGTAAGATTCTTCTGGTCCACTCGAGAGGGTGGCCAGCACCTTCGGGCGATTGGCGCAGGGGTAGCGCGCTTCCTTCACACGGAAGAGGTCACTGGTTCGATCCCAGTATCGCCCACGGCAGGATTTTCGGATCCATGTCATGCGGACGTAGCTCAGTTGGTAGAGCATCACCTTGCCAAGGTGAGGGTCGCCGGTTCGAATCCGGTCGTCCGCTCTGGGAGCGGCGCATTCGACGATCGTCGGAAGCGCCTTTTCCTTTGGTGTGGCACATCCCGGTGGGTTGGCCGAGTGGTTAGGCAACGGCCTGCAAAGCCGTGTACACGGGTTCGAATCCCGTACCCACCTCCGTCGGCGTCTGTACGATGCCGTCCTGGGCGATTGGCGCAGCGGTAGCGCGCTTCCCTGACACGGAAGAGGTCACTGGTTCGATCCCAGTATCGCCCACCAGCACAGAAGGGCCCCGGTCTGCGGACCGGGGCCCTTGCTGCGTCCCGGGGCTCCGGTGACTTCCAAGAGGCACGGTGACCGGGGCGGAACGCAACACACGAGGGCTCCTGCCGATCGGCAGGGGCCCTCGTCAATGGGACGGACGCCGGCTCGGCGGCGCCAGGAGGGTCAGCTCTTGGGCTCCGGCGACTCGTCGGTCCCCTGGGGGTGCTCGTCCTCCACCGCTGGCGACGCGGTGTCCGTTCCCCGCGAGCGCTCGCGGGCCTCCTTCTCCGCTTCGAGCTTCTTGGCATCCGCGGGCGTCACCTCGACGATCGTCTCGACGGTGCGCAGCTCGAAGGGCTCGCCGTCATGACGATCGATGGCGGTGTCCACGGAGTCTTCGAGGATGTGCCGGGCCAGCCGGTTGCGGATCATCAGCGGATCCCGGGAGAGGTCCTTCCAGATCGCCACGCACAGCAGGAGCATGGCGATCACGAAGGGCAGGGAGGCCACGATCGTGATGTTCTTCAGACCGTTCAGTGCAGCAGCCGGGTCGTTACCGCCGGCCAGCAGCATGATCGCGGCGACGGCGCCGGTGGCCACGCCCCAGAAGATGACGACCTTCCGGGTCGGCTCCTCGGCGCCCCGCTCGCTGAGACCGCCCATGACGATCGAGGCCGAGTCGGCACCGGTGACGAAGAAGATGGCGATCAGCAGCACCGTCAGGACCATCAGCGCGACGAGGACTGCGCCGGGCAGGGGGAGCGCCCGGAGGGTGTCGAACAGGATGAGGTCGAAGTCGATGTCCGGTGCGCCGTCGACGATCTGCGAGAGCATCTTCGTGGTGTCTCCGGCACGCTCGGCGCGTTCCTGGATGCCGATCGCGCCCCCGCCGAAGACGGAGAACCACAGCAGCGAGACCACCGAGGGGACCAGCAAGACGCCCACGATGAACTGGCGGATCGTGCGGCCGCGGGAGATGCGACCGATGAACAGGCCCACGAAGGGGCACCAGGAGACCCACCAGGCCCAGTAGAAGATCGTCCAGGTGCTCATCCATGAGGCCATGGATTCATCGCCCGCTGCGGCGGTGCGCGAAGCCATCTGGGGCAGGTCGCCGATGAAACCGCCGACGGCGTTGGGCACCACGTTGAGGATGAAGAGCGTCGGACCGCCGATGAAGACGACCACGGCGAGCACCACCGCGAGCACCATGTTGATGTTCGAGAGGTACTGGATGCCGCGCTCCACGCCGGAGACGGCTGAGGCCACGAAGCAGGCGGTGAGGGCGGCGATGATGATCACCAGGACGGGTGACTTCACCTCTTCCAGCAGGCCGACGGACTCGATCCCGCCACCGATCTGCAGGGCACCGAGACCCAGGGAGCAGGCCGAACCGAACAGTGTGGCCAGGATCGCAAGGATATTGATGATGCGGCCGCCGATGCTCTCGGAGACGCGCTCTCCGAAGATCGAGGCGAACATCGAGGAGAACAGCTGCGGCCGACCCAGGCGGTAGGTGCCGTAGGCCATGCCCAGTCCCACGATCGCGTACATCGCCCACGGGTAGAGGGTCCAGTGGAACAGGGTGGTGCCCATGGCCGTGGTCATCGCCGCGGCGGTCTGACCATCCACGGTGCCAGGCGGCGGAGACATGTAGAAGAAGAGGGGCTCGCCCACGCCATAGAAGACGAGGCCGATCCCCATACCGGTCGCGAACATCATCGAGATCCAGGACGCGGTACGGAACTGCGGCTCCTCGCCGTCCCGCCCCAGTGGGATGCGGCCGAAGCGGGAGATGGCGACGACGATGACGAAGACGGTGAACACCGTCGCCGCGATCACGTACAGCCATCCGAAGTTCTCCATCACGCCGTTCAGGGCGTTGGTGGCGACGGTGCCGAGGCCGGTCGGTGAGATCAGCCCCCGCACCACGAAGGCGATGGCGAGGACCCCGGCGACGCCGAAGACCACCTTGTCGAGTCCTGCGCTATGGCGCTTTCGTCGCCGTGGCTTGGCGCTGCGGAGGTCCTCGAGGAGCTCCTTGGTCGTCTGTGTGTTCTGGCTCATGGTGACGTCGCCTCGTCGTGCCGTCTCGTTGGTGAGCGCGCGGAGGGACGCACTCCTTCCTGGGGAGGGATGTCGTGCAGCGCCAGTTCAGCGATCTGACAATCTGAAGATCGGCCGTCCCGTCTACGGACAGGTGCATCGCCGTCACGGTGTGCATACCGTCACGGCCACGACGTGACGGAGGTGACGCGCGCCCCAGGGGTCGAGGCGTTCTGCCTGCGCCGGATACCATCGGCGGCGGAGCCGGCATCGTCGGCCGGCTCGACCCGAACACAAGGAGCAACTCCGTGGCCCAGATCGCCATCACCCTCGACGGTTCACCCCAGCACATCGACGAGGGGACCACGGGCACCGCGCTCTTCGCGGACACCACCTCGATCATCGCCCTTCGCATCGACGGCGAGCTGCGGGACCTGGACACCGCCCTTTCCGCCGGGCAGGTCGTCGACGGTGTCGACATCTCCAGCCCTGACGGACTGTCGATCCTCCGTCATAGCACCGCCCATGTGCTCGCCCAGGCAGTGCAGAAGACGAATCCTGAGGCCAAGCTCGGCATCGGGCCGCCGATCACCGACGGCTTCTACTACGACTTCGATGTCGTCGAGCCCTTCACCCCGGAGTCCCTCAAGACGCTCGAGAAGGAGATGAACCGGATCATCAAGTCCGGCCAGCGCTTCGTGCGCCGCGAGATCTCCGACGACGACGCCCGGGCCGAGGCGGTCTCCGAGCCGTACAAGCTCGAGCTGATCGGACTGAAGTCCCAGGCCGGTGACGCCGCCGAAGGGGCCAGCGTCGAGGTCGGCGAGGGTGGGCTGACCATGTATGACAACGTGGACAAGAAGGGCCAGACCGTCTGGACGGATCTGTGCCGCGGCCCGCACCTGCCCAGCACCAAGCTGATCGGCAACGGCTTCGCACTCACCCGCTCCGCCGCCGCCTACTGGCGCGGCAGCGAGAAGAACCCGATGCTGCAGCGCGTCTACGGCACCGCCTGGCCGTCCAAGGACGAGCTGCGTGCCCACCAGGAGCGCATCGCCGAAGCTGAGCGCCGCGATCATCGCCGCCTCGGCAACGAGCTGGACCTCTTCTCCTTCCCCGACGAGATCGGCTCCGGGCTGCCGGTGTTCCATCCCAAGGGCGCGATGATCAAGATGGAGATGGAGGACTACTCCCGCCGTCGGCACGTCGAGGCCGGGTATTCCTTCGTCTCCACCCCGCACATCACCAAGAAGAACCTCTTCGAGACCTCCAAGCACCTCGAGTGGTACGCCGACGGCATGTACCCCCCGATGCACGTGGATGAGGAGGTCGATGCTGACGGCAACATCACCAAGCAGGGCCAGGACTACTACCTCAAGCCCATGAACTGCCCGATGCACAACCTCATCTACAGCTCGCGCGGTCGCTCCTACCGTGAGCTGCCGATGCGGCTGTTCGAGTTCGGCAGCGTCTACCGCTACGAGAAGTCCGGTGTGGTGCACGGGCTGACCCGCGCCCGCGGATTCACCCAGGACGACGCGCACATCTACACGACCCGTGAGCAGATGAAGGAGGAGATCGCAGCGACCCTGGACTTCGTCCTGGGCCTGCTCAAGGACTACGGCCTGGATGACTTCTACCTCGAGCTGTCCACCCGCGATCCCGAGAAGTCCGTCGGAGACGAGAGCACCTGGGAGGAGGCGACCCGCACCCTCGAGGAGGTCGCCACCGCCTCCGGCCTGGACCTGGTCCCAGATCCGGGCGGCGCCGCCTTCTACGGCCCGAAGATCTCCGTGCAGGCGAAGGACGCGATCGGTCGGACCTGGCAGCTCTCCACCATCCAGCTGGACTTCTTCGAGCCCGAGCTGTTCGAGCTCGAGTACACCGCCTCCGACGGCTCCCGCCAGCGCCCGGTGATGATCCACCGCGCCCTGTTCGGCTCGATCGAACGCTTCTTCGGCGTGCTGCTGGAGCATTACGCCGGCGCGTTCCCGGTGTGGCTGGCCCCCGTGCAGGTCGTCGGCATCCCGGTGGCGGCGGAATACGTGCCCTATCTCGACGAGGTGGCCACGAAGCTCCGCGCCCACGGCATCCGCGTCGAGGTCGACTCCTCGGACGACCGCATGCAGAAGAAGATCCGCACCCACACCAAGGAGAAGGTGCCCTATCTGCTCATCGCCGGCGGCGAGGACCAGGAGAAGGGCGCGGTCTCCTTCCGCATGCGTGACGGCAGCCAGGACAACGGCATCGATGTCGATACCGCAGTCCAGCGGATCGTCGAGGCTGTGACGACGAAGGCCCAGGTGTGAGCTCGGATCCCGAGCCCGTCGTCGAGGACGCCCGCGATTTCGCGGGCGTCCCCGACGACACCCAGAGGCTGTGGACCCCGCACCGGATGGCCTACATCGGCGGGGAGAACAAGCCGCAGGATCCCCACGACGATCAGCAGTGCCCCTTCTGCGCGGCACCGCAGCGCTCCGACGAGGAGTCGCTGATCGTCCACCGGGGGGAGACCGCCTACGTGATCCTGAACCTCTACCCGTACAACGCCGGCCACCTGCTGGTGTGCCCTTTCCGGCATGTCTCGGACTACACCGACCTGGATGAGGCCGAGGTGCTCGAGGTCGCCGAGCTCACCCGGACGGCGATGCGCGTGATCCGCGAGGTGTCGCGGCCGGCGGGGTTCAACCTCGGCATGAACCAGGGCGAGGTGGCGGGGGCCGGGATCGCCGCGCACCTCCACCAGCATGTGGTCCCGCGCTGGCCCGGGGATGCGAACTTCCTGCCGATCGTCGGCCGCACGAAGGCGGTCCCGATCCTGCTCGGGCACACCCGTCAGCTCTACGCCGACGCCTGGCCCTGAGCTACCATGACCGAGGCCGTGCCGACGCTGAACCGTGAGGCCCCCGGACAGCGAACTCATCGGCCGCACCGACCGGGGGAGAGGCGGGACCGACCGTGACGAGCGTGACCGGCGCACCGCCCCACCCTGCTCCGCCCTCTCGATCGGGTGACCCCTACGGCTATGACGTCGAGCGGGTGGATCCCCGAGCTCCCGGGCAGATCGGGGAGGGGAAGGCGCAGCGCGCGAAGCGGCGACGTCCCTGGGTGCGCTGGGTGCTGTTCGCACTGTCCTTCCTCGGGCTCGCGGTCTCGGCGCTGGCGCTGTACTTCTTCGTCATCCTCCCGCTGGGCTTCGGCACCTCTCTGGTCGCCTTCACGGCCGCCCTGGTTCCGGTCGCACTGGTCCTCGGCGCGGTGTGGTGGATCGATCGCTACACCCCGCAGCCCCGGATGTCGCTCGTCTACGCCTTCGCCTGGGGTGCGATCGGCTCGGTGCTGCTCACCCTCTGGTTCGGCGGCTACTTCACGGCGTGGATCACCCCGACGGAGACGAACCAGCTGATCGATTCGTTCCTGGGCGCCGTCATCCAGGCTCCGGTGATCGAAGAGGCCATGAAGAGTGCCGGGTTGATCGGCCTGCTGATCTGGGGGCGTCGCTATATCGCCGGCCCGATCGACGGTGTGGTCTACGCGGCGCTGATCGCCGGAGGCTTCGCCTTCACCGAGAACATCCTCTACTTCGGCAGCTCGTTCCACCAGGCACAGGCCGCCGGTGAGGTCGCCGTCTTCTGGCAGACCTTCTTCCTGCGCGGAGTGCTCTCCCCGTTCGCCCATGTCTCCTTCACCGCCCTGTGCGGACTGGGCCTGGGGATCGCCGCCGAACGACGATCGCTGATGCTCTACTTCGGCCTCGGCGCGGGTGGCCTGTCACTGGGCATGGTGCTGCATGCGCTGTGGAACGGCTCGACCTTCTTCATCCCGGTCGACCCCGCGGCACCCCTGGCGGGCTTCCTGCGCTACTACGTCACGGTGCAGGTGCCGATCTTCGTGCTGCTGGTCGCGATCGTGCTCTTCCTCCGACTGCGGGAGAAGCGCATCCTGCGCCGCCAGCTCGCGGAATACGGGAGGGCCGGCTGGTTCTCGCCCGACGAGGTGGAGCTGCTGGTCTCGATGCGTCGCCGCCGACGGGCCGAGCGCTGGGCGGCCCGCCACGGCGCCGTGTCCCGGATGGCGATGCGAGATCTGATCCGGACCTCGATCGCGCTGGGGATCGAAAGGCACAGCGTGCTGTTCGGCACGCCGAGCGCGAAGACACGTGCACGTGAGCGCGAGCTGCTCGAGACGGTCACCGCCGACCGTCGCCTGATCGGCTCGCTGACTGCGCCCGTCGTGCGAGGCTGAACGGGTTTCGCCCGCCAGCAGCCCGCGCCTCGTGGCCATGTCTCCTGGAACATTCCTGCACTGGCCTAGAATGGGACGGCAATTCGCCGCCGTTCGGCGGCAGAGCCGGGAGGAGAAAGATGTCGGGGCATTCCAAGTGGGCGACCACCAAGCACAAGAAGGCCATCATCGATGCCAGACGAGGCAAGCTGTTTGCCAAGCTGGTCAAGAACATCGAAGTTGCCGCACGCATGGGTGGTCCTGACCCTGTCGGCAACCCCACCCTCTTCGACGCCATCCAGAAGGCGAAGAAGACCTCCGTGCCCAACGACAACATCGACCGCGCCGTCAAGCGTGGCGGCGGGCTCGATGGCGGAGGCGTCGACTACGAGACGCTGATGTACGAGGGCTATGCCCCCGGCGGTGTCGCAGTCCTGGTCGAGTGCCTCACCGACAACAAGAATCGTGCCGTCTCCGAGGTCCGCCTGGCCTTCAACCGCAACGGCGGCAACATGGCGGAGTCCGGCTCGGTGTCGTACCTGTTCGAGCGCAAGGGCGTGGTCGCCGTCTCCAAGGCAGAGCACAGTGAGGACGAGCTCCTCGAGGTGGTCCTCGATGCCGGCGCCGAGGAGATCAACGACGAGGGCGAGACCTTCGAGATCCTCTCCGAGGCCACCGACGTGGTGGCCGTTCGCACCGCGCTGCAGGAGGCGGGCATCGACTACGACAGCGCCGAGGCGCAGTTCGTGCCCACCATGCGCACCCCGGTGGATCTCGAGGGTGCGCAGAAGGCTCTGCGCCTGATCGAGGCCCTCGAGGACAGCGACGACGTGCAGAACGTCTTCTCGAACCTCGACATCCCGGACGACGTCGCGGCCCAGCTCGCGGACGCCGAGTGATCCCCGTGGACGGCGCGGCCCCCGGCAGCGAGGGCGCGCCGTCCGCCCGGGGGTGCAGGCGATGACGACGCTGCGCGTGCTCGGGGTCGATCCTGGGCTGACCCGCTGCGGGATCGGGGTCGTCGATGCCCTCGGTGGCCGGCGTGCGAAGCTCGTCCATGCCGGGGTGATCGTCTCCACGCCGGCCTCCCCGCTCGACCAGCGCCTGCTGACGATCGCACGGGGGCTGCGCGCCGTGCTCGAGGAGTTCGCGCCCGACACCGTCGCCGTCGAACGAGTCTTCAGCCAGAACAACATCTCCACCGTGATGGGCACGGCGCAGGTCTCGGGAATCGCCCTGCTGGAGGCCGCCGAGCGCGGCATCCCGGTCGCGCTGCACACCCCCTCGGAGGTGAAAGCGGCGGTGACCGGCAGCGGCCGAGCCGACAAGAAGCAGATCCAGACCATGCTGATCAAGCTGCTGGGCCTCGACGCCGCACCCCAGCCGGCTGACGCCTCCGACGCGGTGGCGATCGCGCTGACCCAGCTGTGGCGCGGCCCCGGCCCGGTGGCGCTGGACTCCGGCGGGGGAGCGCGCACCAGCGCACAGGCGGTGTGGGCCCGCGCCGAGCGGGAGGCGCGACGCGCCCGGGAACGCTCTTCCTCCCGACACTGATCGAACAGGTGTTCTAGGATTGGCGCGTGATCGCATCCCTGACCGGGCGAGTCGCCCGCATCGACCTCGACTCCCTCGTGCTGGAGGTGGCCGGGATCGGGTATCTCGTCCGCACCACGCCTGAAGCCCTCAGCGCCACCCGCCACGGCGCCGAGCTCACCCTCCACACCGAACTGGTGGTGCGAGAGGATTCGATGACCCTCTACGGGTTCCCGCACGCGGAGGAGGCCGAGACCTTCCGGATCGTGCAGTCGGTCTCCGGGATCGGCCCCCGCACCGCGCTCGCGGTGCTGGCGGTGCTCGAGCCCGAGGAGCTGCGGCGTGCCGTCGCGGAGCAGGATGCCAAGACGCTCACCCGGACTCCCGGCATCGGCCCCAAGGTCGCCAGTCGCATGCTGCTCGAGCTCGGTGGCAAGCTGCCCGCGCCCAGCACCGTCACCTCCGGTCCCTCCGCGGCCCAGAGCACACCCCAGGGCGCGGACGCCGATGTCGTCGACGCACTGGTGGGCCTCGGCTGGGCAGAGAAGGCGGCGATCGGCGCGGTCGACTCCGCCCGAGCGGCGGGCGGGGAGGAGCTGGGCTCCGCGGAGCTCCTCCGTCAGGCCCTGCGAGGCCTCGGGGGACATCGATGATCGAGGACGACACCCCGTCGGTGACCAGTGCCGAGGCGGTGCCCCCCGAGCGCGCTGCGGAGGCCGCGCTGCGGCCGCGACGGCTCGATGAGTTCGTGGGCCAGAAGGTCGTGCGCGACCAGCTCTCGCTGGTCCTCGATGCCGCCGCCGCTCGAGGCAGGTCCCCGGAGCATGTGCTGCTCTCGGGCCCGCCAGGCCTGGGCAAGACCACACTGGCGATGATCATCGCGGCTGAGCTGTCCGCCCCGCTGCGAATCACCTCTGGTCCGACGGTGCAGCATGCCGGCGACCTGGCCGCCATCCTCTCCTCGCTCGATGAGGGGGAGGTCCTGTTCATCGATGAGATCCACCGCCTCGCACGCCCCGCCGAGGAGATGCTCTATATCGCGATGGAGGACTTCCGGGTCGACGTGATCGTCGGCAAGGGGGTCGGAGCGACGTCGATCCCCTTGGACCTGCCCCCGTTCACGGTGGTCGGGGCCACCACCCGGGCTGGCCTGCTGCCGGCGCCGCTGCGCGACCGCTTCGGCTTCATGGGCCATCTCGATTTTTACGGCGCCGACGAGCTGCAGGAAGTCGTGCGGCGCTCGGCGCTGCGCCTCGAGGTCGACCTCGAGGACGCGGCAGGGATCGAGATCGCCTCCCGCTCACGGGGCACCCCGCGCATCGCCAACCGGCTGCTCCGCCGAGTGCGGGACTGGGCCCAGGTCCGTGGCACCGGGCGTCTGGACCTCGGCGCCGCGAAGGAGGCCCTTCGCGTCTATGAGGTGGACGAACGGGGGCTGGACCGCCTGGATCGCGCGGTGCTGTCCGCCCTGTGCGGGCGGTTCGCGGGCGGGCCGGTCGGCCTGTCCACCCTCGCGGTCGCCGTGGGAGAGGAGATCGAGACGGTCGAGACCATGGTGGAGCCCTACCTGGTGCGAGAAGGCTTCCTGCTGCGCACGCCCCGCGGCCGTGCCGCAGCCCCGGCTGCATGGACCCATCTGGGCTTGGAACCGCCAGAGGGCCCCGGGGGCATCGCGCCCATGCTCGGTCGCTTCTGAGAGTCGATGATCCTCCGCTCACCCCTGGGAGTCGAGTGACGCCTCGGCGGGTACAGTGGGGCGGTCAATCGTCCGCGGCAGGTCCCGATCTATGCATGAGCATCGTGAAGGGTCGTCCGCCGAAAGGAACCTCGTGGAATCCCTCCTTCCTCTCCTGCTCATCTTCGCCGTCATGATGCTGCCCCTGCTGTTCATGTCGAACCGCCAGAAGAAGATGCAGCAGAAGCAGGCGGACCTGGTCAAGCAGCTCGGCGTCGGCGATGAGGTGCGCACCCATTCCGGCTTCTACGGCCTGATCATCGACTCCTACGACGACGTCGTGATCCTCGAGTCCGAGAACGGCGCCCAGACGAAGTGGGCCCGCCAGGCCGTCTCCCAGCGAGTCGACCCCGTCGAAGAGTTCGCCGCCGATCTCGAGGACTCCTCGGAGGAGCAGAGCACCGACGTCGAGGATGATCGTGCGATCCCCGGCGTGACCGTCGCCGATGAGGATCTCCGCAGCGACGACCCGCGTCGCGACGACCGCTGAGCCGCCTCACAGTCGCTCCTGGACGGGTCGTTCGCGGCCTGTTCGCCTGATAACCGCCCGTCCGCCGTCCTGAGGAACTTCGCACCATGCCCGCACGTCGCATAGCCCTCGCGGCCCTTGCGGTGCTGATCCTGCTGCTCGGCGGCGGGATCGGTGCCGGGGTCTGGAAGGGCGACTGGCAGCCAGCCCCCAAACTCGCCCTCGACCTCGAGGGCGGTACCCAGATCATCCTGCAGGCGCAGTCGCGTGATGGCTCGGCCATCGACGCGACAGCCATGGAGCAGGCTCGCCAGATCATGAGCCAGCGGGTCAACGCCATGGGCGTTGCGGAGACTGAGATCACCGTGCAGGGCGGCACCAACATCGTCATCGATGTCCCGGGCCAGCTGGACCAGGCGACCTCGGAGGCCGTCCGACAGACGGCCTCGATGTCGTTCCGGCCGGTGCTCGGTGTCGTGGCGCCGGAGGGTTCCGGCGAGCCGATGCCCTCCGACGGCGGCGGCGAGGCGTCCGATGCCGGTGGTCAGGACCCGGGGGAGAGCTCAAGCGCGCCCGCGGACCCCTCCCAGCACCTGTTCGATGGCCTCATCAGCGAGGACTCCTCGCTCGCGCCTCCGGCTGCTCCCGCCGCAGGCGACCTGCCCTACCCGGCCTGGAGCCTGGACTGGCTGACACCGGAGGTCCAGACCGAGCTGATGAGCGCCGACTGCGTCGACCCTGCCGCGCAGCAGGAGCGAGCCGCTGCGGCCGCGCCTGACGAACCCGTGGTGGCATGCGCTCCGGACGGCACCGCGAAGTACCTGCTCGGCCCCGAGGTCGTCGCCGGTTCGGCGATCGAGAGCTCGGGCGTGGCCTCGGATGTCACGCCCACCGGCCAGGCCACCGGCTACTACGTCGTGAACATGAGCTTCAACGACAGCACCGCGGCGTCGTTCTCCGAGATGACCAAGGCCCTCTACGGCGGGCAGGGCGCGACCGCGGCCTTCGGCATCGTGCTGGACGGGCTGGTCATCTCCGCCCCTGAGGTCCAGGAGCCGTCTCCCGGTGGGGAGGCGTCCATCTCCGGCAACTTCTCGCAGGAAGAGGCCAGCCAGCTCTCCGACCAGCTGCGATTCGGTGCGCTCCCGCTCGAGTTCGAGGTCGCGTCCGAGCAGCAGATCTCCGCCACCCTCGGCGCCGATCAGCTGCAGATGGGACTGATCGCCGGTCTCATCGGCCTGGCGCTGGTGGTCCTGTACGCCTTCACCCAGTACCGCCTCCTGTCGATCGTCACCACCTCGAGCCTGCTGATCATGGGCCTGCTGACGTACGCCACGCTCACCGTCCTGTCCAACATCCCGGATATCGGCTACCGCCTTTCACTGGCTGGTGTGGTGGGGCTGATCGTCGCGATCGCCTTCACCGCGGACTCCTTCATCGTCTACTTCGAACGAGTTCGTGACGAGATCCGCGAGGGCCGCGGGATCGTCGCAGCGGTGGACCACGGCTGGGATCGCGCCAAGCGTACGATCCTCGCCTCCGACACCGTGAACCTGATCGCTGCCGTGGTGCTCTACGTGCTGTCCACCGGCGGGGTGCGGGGCTTCGCGTTCGTCCTGGGGCTGACCACCGTGCTCGACCTGCTGGTCGTCTTCCTGTTCACCCATCCCGTGCTGCAGGCGCTGGTGCGCACCCGGTTCTTCGGCAAGGGCCATCCCTGGAGCGGGCTGGATCCGGCGCGTCTGGACCGTGATGTACCTGCCTATGCCGGACGTGGCCGGGTACGGCTGACCGGGGAGCGAGCAGGCCGTGGCAGCGCTGCGGAGGAGGTGCGGGAGCCGATCGCTGTGCGCCGTGCCCGCCTGGAGAAGGAGGCCGCGGAGCAGGCTGCTCTCGCGGGAGGCGGGGAGAGTGACCCTGACGACCCCGGGCAGACGAGCCCCGACCCCGAGGACCGGTCCGTGACCGGCGAGGACGACACCGAGGAGCAGAGCCGATGAGCGCGACCTTCGCCCGTTTCGGCAACGACCTGCACGCAGGGCGTCGGATCATCCCGCTGGTGAGCCGCCGGAAGACCTGGTACCTGATCAGCGCGATCAGCATCGTGCTGCTCGCTGCGCTGGCAGGCCTGCGCGGACCGAACCTCGGCATCGAGTTCACCGGCGGCTCCGAGTTCCAGATCGCAGGAGTCTCGGACACCGAGCAGAGCTCCGCCCGCGATGTGGTGCGCGATCACCTGCCGGACCGCGAGCCGAAGATCACCGTGCTCGGGCAGGACACCGTGCGGGTGCAGACCGAGCAGCTCGATTCGACGGAGACTGCCGCCCTCGCGCAGGATCTCGCCGCCGCCTACGAGGTCTCGCCGGAGGCGATCTCCACCTCCTACATCGGTCCGGTGTGGAGCGGGGACGTCACCCAGAAGATGCTCCGGGGGGTCATCGTGTTCCTGGTGCTGGTCGCGGGAATGATGGCTGTGTACTTCCGCAACCTCAAGGCCTCTCTGGCAGCGATGGCTGCGCTGGTCCACGACATGCTGGTCACAGCGGGCGTGTACCTGGTGGTGGGCTTCGAGATCACCCCGGGCACCGTGATCGGCTTCCTCACCGTGATGGGCTATTCCCTCTACGACACGATCGTCGTCTTCGACAAAGTCCGTGAGAACACCGACGGCCTCACCCGCCAGCGGCGGACCACCTTCGCCGACCAGGTGCAACTGGCTGCGAACCAGACCCTGGTGCGCTCGATCAACACCTCCGTGGTGGCTCTGCTGCCGATCGGCTCGATCCTCGCGATCGGCGCGTTCCTGCTCGGCGCCGGCACGCTCAAGGACATCTCGCTGGCACTGTTCATCGGCATCATCGTGGGCACCTACTCCTCCATCTTCCTGGCACCGGGATTCCTGGTGGAGCTGCGCAGCCGTGAGCCCGAGATCGCTGCGCACACCGATCAGGTGCTGCGCGAGCGCCGGGGCGAGAGCGTGGCGGCACCCGCGGTGCGACACCCCACCACGTCCGTCACGGAGACGGTCGGAGCGGATGTCGAGGATCCCGGCACGATCGAGGGTCCCGGCACGGACGACGAGTCCGCCGAGGAGCGCGAAGAGCCCGAGACCGACGGTCAGCCGGCGATCGCTCGTGAGCGTCATCAGCCGCGCCGCTCGAACCGAAGCCAGCGCAGCACCCCGAAGGGAGGCCGCAGGTGAGCGGTTCCGTGCCCAGCGCAGCGCAGATCGAGACGCTGCTGCACACCCACATCGCCGAGTACCCGGACTTCCCGACGCCCGGAGTGCTGTTCCGCGACATCACCCCGCTGCTGCGAGATGCGGACGCGCTGCGTGCCGTGATCCGCTACTGGACGACCCTGATCCCCGAGGGCGTCGAGTACGTCATCGGGACCGAGGCTCGCGGGTTCGTGCTGGGTGCGCCGCTGGCCTATGAGATCGGAGCCGGCTTCATCCCGGCGCGCAAGGCGGGGAAGCTCCCGGGCGATCCGGTCGGGCTGACCTACGACCTCGAGTACGGGAGCGCCGAGATCCAGCTGCCCGAGAGCTCGCTGCCCGTCGGAGCCCGCACCCTCGTCGTCGACGATCTGCTGGCCACCGGTGGCACCGCGGCGGCGACCATCGAGCTTGCCCGACGGTTCGACGTCGAGATCCTCGGAGCCTCGTTCCTCATCGAGCTCGACGGCCTGGGCGGCCGTGACCAGCTGCCGGGCGTGCCGCTGTCCACCGTGTGGACCCTCAAGAACTGAACCTGCCAGGCCTCCCGCTCCACAGCGGAATCCACGGCGGGCTTCACGGCGGTGCAGCGGTGGGCGGACACCGTCCGCGCATCGGTGACCCGCGCGTAGACTGATGAATCTCAGCCAGGAGGTGTGCATGTCGCAGCAGCCCGCATCCCAGCCGGCCAAGGCAGACGCTGCCGGGTCGGGCGACCAGGGCAACCAGCCGGTGGCGCAGCCCGCCCCCTCGCCTCGACCCTCTTCGCCGGTCCCTCGGCGCACCCGCTCCCGGCTGTCGTTCTTCGCGCCCCGCGCCGGCACCGGCGTGGATCCGCTGCTGGCGCCGCTGCTCGAGACGATGACCGCGGTGAGCCCGAAGGAGAACCTGGACGTCATCCGGCGGGCTTACACCGTCGCCGAGCGTGCGCACAGGGGACAGACCCGCAAGAGCGGCGACCCCTACATCACGCATCCGGTCTCGGTCGCGACGATCCTGGGGGAGCTCGGGTCTCCTGCCGAGGTGGTCGCGGCGGCGTTGCTCCATGACACCGTCGAGGACACCGACTATTCGCTGGAGCGGCTGCGCGCCGAATTCGGTGAGGTCATCGCCGTGATGGTCGATGGGGTCACCAAGCTCGACAAGGTCACCTACGGGGAGGCCGCGCAGGCCGAGACGGTGCGGAAGATGATCGTGGCGATGAGCCGCGACGTGCGGGTGCTGCTGATCAAGCTCGCCGACCGCCTCCACAACGCCCGGACCTGGAAGTATGTCCCCGCCGCCTCTGCCGAGCGGAAGGCGAAGGAGACCCTGGAGATCTATGCTCCGCTCGCGCACCGCCTGGGCCTGAACACCATGAAGTGGGAGCTCGAGGACCGCTCCTTCCAGGTGCTCTACCCCAAGGTGTACGAGGAGATCGTCTCCCTGGTCACCCAGCACGCGCCCGCCCGCGAGCAGTACCTCTCGACCGTCTCCTCGCAGATCAACGAGGACCTGCGCAAGGCGAAGATCAAGGCCGAAGTCACGGGGCGACCCAAGCACTACTACTCGATCTACCAGAAGATGATCGTCCGCGGTCGCGACTTCTCGGACATCTACGACCTGGTCGGGGTGCGCGTCCTGGTGGATTCGGTGAGGGATTGCTACGGGGTGCTGGGCACGCTGCACGCTCGCTGGTCCCCTGTGCAGGGCCGGTTCAAGGACTACATCGCACTGCCGAAGTTCAACCTGTACCAGTCGCTGCACACCACGGTGATCGGCCCCACCGGCAAACCGGTGGAGATCCAGATCCGCACCCGGGAGATGCACCGCCGTGCCGAGTACGGGGTGGCCGCGCACTGGAAGTACAAGGCGATGGCCGCCCAGCAGGGCGGGGCGGACGCAACGCCCATCGCCAACGACGCGGCCTGGCTGCGCCAGCTCATGGACTGGCAGAAGGAGACCACCGACTCCGGGGAGTTCCTGGACTCGCTCCGTTTCGAGATCAACACCCAGGAGGTGTACGTCTTCACCCCCAAGGGGGACGTGCTGGCCCTCCCACAGGGGGCGACGCCCGTCGACTTCGCCTACTCCGTGCACACGGAGGTGGGGCATCGGACGATCGGGGCGCGGGTCAACGGCCGCCTGGTGTCCCTCGAGTCGTCGTTGTCCACGGGCGACGTGGTCGAGGTGTTCACCTCGAAGTCGGACGACGCAGGCCCGAGCCGCGACTGGCTCGGCTTCGTGCAGTCGCCCCGTGCCCGCAGCAAGATCCGTCACTGGTTCTCGAAGGAGCGCCGAGAGGAGGCGCTCGAGAAGGGCAAGGAGGAGCTGGCCAAGGCGCTGCGCCGGCAGGATCTGCCGATGCGGCGTCTCCTGACCCACGAGACCCTCGCGACCGTCGCGGATGACCTCAACCTCGCGTCGGTGGATGCGCTGTACACCTCGATCGGCGAGGGCCATACCGGTCCGCAGCACGTGGTCGAGAAGCTGCGGGCCTCATTCGGCGGTTCCGAGGGCGCCGCAGAGGATCTCGCGGAGATCACGCTGCCCTCGCGGGTTCGGCCTCGTGGTGGTCGCGCGGAGCGGCATACCTCCGAGACGGATCAGGGCGTCATCGTCGACGGGCACTCGGATCTGTGGGTCAAGCTCGCGAAGTGCTGCGCTCCGGTTCCGGGGGACCCGATCGTGGGGTTCATCACCCGGGGCTCCGGGATCTCGGTCCATCACGAGAGCTGCGCGAATGCGATCCAGCTGCAGGAGCAGCAACCGGATCGGATCGTGCAGGTGGCGTGGTCGGGGAGGCACAGCACGGCCTATCTCGTGCACATCAAGGTCGAGGCGCTGGATCGTCCCCGCCTGCTCACGGATCTCGCACTGGTGATCTCAGAGCAGCAGGTGAATCTGCAGTCAGCCTCCGCCCACTCGAACACCGATCGCCTTGCCACCACGTTCTTCTCCTTCGAGCTCGCCGACCCCTCCCATCTGCAGTCGGTCCTCGCGCAGGTGCGGCGCATCGAAGGCGTCTACGACGTGTATCGGGTCACGGCCGACGGCAGACCGGTGGGTTCGAGCGCCCCGCTGCTCACCCGCTGATCTCCCAGCATCTGCTCGAGCCGCTCCCTGGCCGCCTGCACGCCGGGGTGGCGATGCATGCGGTGCAGGCGCTGGCGAATCTGGGGAACCTGAGCATGGCCCTCTGCGACCAGTCGCTGCAATGTCGGCTCTGCGATCCATGGGGGAGCGAACCTCAGCAGATCCATTGCAGTGCGCACCGGGATCGTGACCGGGGCCCCTCCGATCGTCTCGACCTCGTCCGGCTGCAACCGGGCGTGTCGCAGCACCACCCCAGCCTGATCGCCGCGATGGGCGGGGGAGAGCAGCTCCGCATAGGCCGGTGAAGGCCCGCCCAGCACCACCCAGGCCGCTGAAAGACCCGCGATGACGTGATGCGCCTGCAGCTGGGCGCCCAGAGCGCAGCCGAGGGCGAGCGCTCGTTGCACCGCGCTGCGCAGCAGATCGGGTGGGAGGAAGATGCCCGGCAGTATCCGGGTGAGATAGCCGTCGGCCACAAGGGCGTGGGTGGACGGGGTCTCGTCCCATCGCTGGAGGGCCGCACCGAGGGGGACTGCGAGCTCGGCCGCATGCCTTGACCAGGCTGCGCACAGGCCGATCGAGGTCAGCCCTGGCACCTCACGGACGGGACCGAGTCCCGGGGGCGGGGGCGTCTCCGGTGGACCGGTGGCGTTCTGCGGGACGGTGCGGCGGGAGGAGAGGAGCAGTTCCATGGACCGACTCTGGCAAGGAGGGGGACCGAAGGCAATCGCCCCGCCTGTCCTGTGGACAGACGGGGCGGTGGAGGAACGGTCGTTCCTCGCGGAGCCGGCGAGCTGAGGCGCCGAGGTGGTCGACAGTCGGCGGCGTCAGCCGAGGTCGCGTGCGGAGCGCTCGATCACTGCGAGCCATTCCTTGCGAGCCTCGAGAGCTGACTCCGCCTCAGCGATCTTCGACGGGTCACCGCCGGCGACGGCCTTGTCGAGCGCATCCTGGTACGACGCGATCGCGGAGTGCAGCTGCGAGGAGGCGCCCTCCACACGTGCTTTGGTCCGAGGATCGGTGCGACGCCATTCGTCCTGCTCGGCGTTCTTCACCGCGCGCTCCACGGCGTGCAGGCGGTCATCGATGCGCCGCATGTCCCCGCGGGGCACCTTGCCTGCTTCCTCCCACCGATCCTGGACCGAGCGCAGCGCCTTCTTGGCACCCTCGAGGTCCTTGGTGGGGTCGATGACCTCAGCCTCGGTCAGCAGGGACTCCTTCACCTCGAGGTTCTTGCGCTGCTCTTCTTCGGTCTCATGGAGATCTGCGTTGCGCGCCGAGAAGAAGGTGTCCTGGGCGGCCTTGAAGCGCTTCCACTGGGCGTCGTCCTTCTTCCGCCCGCCGCGCGGCGCCGCGCGCCACTCGGCCATCAGATCCTTGTATGCACGGACGGTCGTGCCCCAGTCCGTGGACTCCTGCATCGCCTCGGCCCGCGCGATGAGGCCCTCCTTGACCTTGGCGGCCTCGGAGTGCTTCTCATCGAGCTGCGAGAAGAACTGCTTGCGCATCCGGTCGAAGGTGGCGCGCGCCGCGGAGAGCCGCTTCCACAGCGCCTCCTCCGTGGGGCGGTCCAGGGGGACTCCCTCGGACTGCATCTGCTTCCAGGTGGGCACCATCTGGCGCATCGTGTCGCCGGCGTTCTTCCAGGAGAGCTGCTCGGGATCAGTGGCGACCAGCGCTTCGATGGACTCGACGAATTCGCTGCGCTGACGGGCGGCGGCCTCGCGGCCCTCCGTACGCTGGGCTTCGAGCGCCCTGATCTTCTCCTTAGCCTGCTCCCGCAGCTCGCCGGCGCGGGCTCGCAGCGCCGGGATGTCCCCGACGACCTGCGGCTCCTTGAGGTTCTTCCGCAGATTCTCCAGGAGGCGATTCAGTTCGTTCTGGGTGTGCTCGGGAGCGTTCAGCGTGGACTGCGTGAGGTCGAGGAACGCCACCAGATCGAGGTAGCCCCGGGCGTAGGGCTCGAGAGCCGCCTCAGGATCGGTTCCCGTGGCGGTCCCGATGGTGCGCACCTGGGTCCCGTCCTGGACCGTGATGGTCCCGTCTTCGCCGACCGTGCCGAAGGCTGCGGCCGCGGCGATCTGCTCAGGGGCGTACTCGGTGACCGGCGGCGCGACCGGCAGCAGCGCGGCGCTGGGCTTCTTCGCCGCGATCGCCGCGGGGGAGGGGACCATGGGCTTCGGCCGTGGCCCGCGCGCCCCGGGCACCGGCGGCTTCGGCGCCGGAGTCGGAGCAGCGGACGCGGGGGCCGGATCCCCGACGGGCTCCGCCGCCTGTTCCGTGTCGGAGTCGGCGCCAGCGCCAGCGTCGGAATCGGAGTCGGCGCCAGCCTCGGCGTCGGTGGGACCGTCGGCCTCGGGAATCTGCCCCGTCTCGGGACCGGCGGCGTCGGCGGTGTCGTCCACCACGTCCTCCGCAGCGGGCGCCTCAGGGGCAGCTGCGGCCGGATCGCTCTCGGTGCTGGTCTCTGCTGCGGGAGCCGCAGGCTCTGCAGGGCTGACAGATGCGCCGGCGTCGGTGGTCTCCGCCGCGGGATCGGGGGCGGTCGGGGAGATCGAGGGCTGATCAGCGGCCGGTTCGGCGGGCTGAGCGGCGGGGTTCGACGCGGGGACGGGAGTCTCGGACTCGCTCACGATTGAGCTCCTTCGAAGGGATCCGCTGCGGGGCGGGACACTGCCGCCATGGTCGGCGGCCGGGCTGGCACATGGACTGCCCCGATGAGGGGAGAACCACGTCACGGAACTCTACCGTGGCCGGTGGATCTGGATGGACCGGTCCTGCCCTCCGATACATCGATCGCCGACAACGGGAGGGGACAAGGGGATAATGGGACCCGGCACTCGGCCCAACCCCAGAAGGATGTGCACCGCATGGCGAAGATCGCCGCCCTGTCAGGATTCCCGGAGTGGCTCCCCGCGGAGCGCCTCGTCGAGCAGCACGTGATCGACGTGTTCCGCGAAGTGGCCGAGCTGCACGGCTTCTCCGGCATCGAGACGCGGGCCGTCGAACCGCTGGACCAGCTGCTGCGCAAGGGGGAGATCGACAAGGAGGTGTACGTCCTGCGGCGCCTCCACGCTGAAGAGGAGGGCGCAGATCCGGGTCGCGAGGATCGCTCGCGCACCCTGGGGCTGCACTTCGATCTCACCGTGCCGCTGGCCCGGTACGTGCTCGAGCACCAGAACGACCTCGCCTTCCCGCTGCGCCGCTTCCAGATCCAGAAGGTGTGGCGCGGCGAACGCCCCCAGGACGGCCGTTTCCGCGAGTTCTACCAGGCGGATCTCGATGTCATCGGGCAGGACACCCTCCCCGGGCACATCGAGGCCGAGGTCGCCACGGTGATGGCCGAGATCCTCGACCGGCTCCCGCTGCCCACGTTCACGATCCATGCCAACACCCGTCGGCTCTCCGAGGGCTTCTTCCGCTCGATCGGGTTCGAGGACCAGTCCGCGGTGCTGCGGAGCCTCGACAAGCTTCCGAAGATCGGTGCGGAGGCGGTGCGGAATCTGCTGCTCGCCGAGACCGGTGCAACTCCGGAGCAGGCGCAGGCCTGCCTCGACTTCGCCGCGATCCGCACCCGCGACGGCTCCTTCGCTCAGCAGGTGCGCGATCTCGGTGGCAGTGGCGAGATGCTCGAGCAGGGCATCGCCGAGCTCACCGCGGTCCTCGAGCGGGTCGAGGCGGCGGTGCCCGGCGTGATCATGGCGGACCTCTCCATCGCCCGCGGGCTGGACTACTACACGGGCACCGTCTTCGAGACGTTCTTGGCCGGGCATGAGTCGCTCGGCTCGATCTGCTCCGGCGGTCGCTACGACTCGCTGGCCGCGGACAACCGCCACACCTATCCCGGAGTAGGGCTCTCGATCGGGCTGTCCCGGCTGGTCTCCCGGCTCCTCTCCGCGGACCTCGCCACGCCCTCCCGCGCGGTGCCCACATGCGTCTTGGTCTCCGTCGCCGACGAGGAGCACCGAGCGCTCAGCGACGCCGCCGCCCGTTCTCTGCGCAGCCGCGGGATCGCCTGCGAGGTGGCGCCCGCAGCGGCGAAGTTCGGCAAGCAGATCCGCTACGCCGATCGCCGCGGTATCCCGTTCATCTGGTTCCCGGGCACCGACGGGGCCGCAGATGAGGTCAAGGACATCCGCAGCGGGGAGCAGTCGGTCGCCGATGCGGCTGCCTGGGAGCCGCCGACGGAGGACCGGAACGTGCGCATCCTGGCGGGCACGGGGATGCCCAGCACCTGAGCCGCCCGGTGATCTGAGTCACGCCGCGGCGCAGAGGGAATGATCCTCGGTGCCGCGGCGTTCCAGGGGACATGGCTACGCTCACTCTGACCACCGAGAACCACGACAAGACCGTCGAGGACGGCATCGTCCTGATCGACTTCTGGGCAGGCTGGTGCGTGCCGTGCCAGCGCTTCGCCCCGATCTTCGAGGAGTCCTCCGACACCCACGAGGACGTCACCTTCGCCAAGGTCGACACCGAGGACCAGCAGGAGCTGGCGATGCGCTACGGCGTGACGTCGATCCCGACCCTGGTCGCCTACCGCGAGGGCATCCCGGTGTTCTCCCAGGCCGGCGCCCTGCCGCAGTCCGCCCTCGAGGATCTCATCGGCCAGGTGAAGAACCTGGACATGGATGAGGTGCGCAAGGCGTACACCGAGGCGCAGGAGAAGCAGGACTGAGAATCCCACTCCGCGCAGTGTGACCACACAGTTCCACGCTGTGTGACCACGCAATGTGACTGTGCTGCGTGACCGCGTTGTATGACCACGAAGAACGACCCCGCCACCGATCTCGGTGGCGGGGTCGTTCTCTTTCAGCGGGTCCGCTGAGAGGGGCGCTCAGCCCTCAGAGCGACGGAACGGGCGGCGCTTGGAGTCGAAGCGACCACCGCGGTCCTCACGGCCATCACGGCGCGGACGATCATCCCGGCGGAACGGGCGATCGCCGTCCCGGCGCGGTCCGCTGCTGCCGCGGGGGCCATGATCCGGCCCGATGCGCAGCTCACGCCCGCCGACCTTGGCGCGGGAGATCCGCTCCATCTGCTCCGAGGAGAGGGAGCCGCGGATCTGGACCAGGGCGAAGTTCGGGAAGATCTGGATCTTGCCGATGTCCTTCCCGGTCAGACCACCCTCACCGGTGATCGCACCCACGATGCCCGGCGGCCGTGCGCCGTGGGTGTGTCCCACCCCGACCTTGTACGAGGTGTAGCCGCGCTCAGTCTGCAGCGGCTCGCGGGACTCGCGGGAGCCGCGATCGCCGGAGCGGTCATCGCCCGAGAGCTTCGAGGGAGTGAACTCCTCTTCCTCGGATGCGGAGCCGGGGCCTTCATCGCCGACGGTCATCGCGCCGAGCACCGCGGCCAGCTCGAGCGGGTCCATGCCCTGTTCGGTGAGGAACTCGCCGATCAGCTCGCGGTACAGCTCCAGCCGACCGCGCTCGATGCGCTCGGGGACCTGCTTCAGCAGAGAGGCCAGGCGGTGCTTGGAGACGTCGCGCGGCGACGGGATCACAGCTTCCGCGAGGGTCTGCTTGGTGGCCCGCTCGATGTTCTTCAGCTGGCGCCGCTCGTGGGGGCCGATGAAGGTCAGCGCCTCGCCGGTGCGGCCGGCGCGGCCGGTGCGCCCGATGCGGTGCACATAGGACTCGGCTTCCTTGGGCACGTCGAAGTTGACGACCAGACCGATGCGCTCGACATCCAGGCCGCGGGCGGCGACATCGGTCGCGACCAGCACCTGCAGTGAACCGTCGCGCAGCCGCTCGACGATCTTCTCGCGCTCCTTCTGGGGCACATCACCGCTGATCGAGGCCGCGATCAGTCCGCGGGCCACCAGGGCCGAGCCCACCTCTTCCGCGGCGGCGCGGGTGCGCACGAAGACGATCGCCGCCTCCGCCTCGGAGGTCGCGAGCACCCGGGCCAGAGCGCCGGTGCGGTGCCGGAAGGGCACCACGGCGTAGGACTGGGTGACGCTCTTGACCGTCGAGGACTGCGGGGACACGCTCACGCGCACCGGGTCCTTCATATGGGTCTGGGCCACGCGCTGGATGGCGGAGGGCATGGTCGCCGAGAACAGCGCGACCTGGCGGCTGGCGGGGGAGTGGGAGAGGATCTCCTCGACGTCTTCCGCGAAGCCCATCCGCAGCATCTCGTCGGCCTCATCGAGCACCGCGAAGCGGATGGTGTCCAGGCGCAGGTTGGTGCGACGCATGTGGTCCATCACGCGGCCGGGGGTGCCGACGACGACCTGCGCACCGCGGGCGAGTGCACGCTCCTGCGGGCCGTAGGGGGAGCCGCCGTAGAGCGCGACCACGTCGAGGCCTCCGATCGAGGTGGCGAAGGACGCGATGGCGTCGGCCACCTGCATCGCCAGCTCGCGGGTCGGGGCGAGCACGAGGGCCTGCACCTGACGGAGGTTCGGGTCGATCGCGGCCAGCAGCGGCAGGCCGAAGGCGGCGGTCTTGCCGGTTCCGGTCTGGGCGACGCCGATCACATCGCGACCCTCCAGCAGTGGCGGGATCGCCTGGGACTGGATGGCCGACGGGGTGGTGAAGCCGAGCTCGTCGACGGCGCGGCGCAGCGGTGCCGGCAGGGCGATGTCATCGAAGGTGGGGCCGGCGGGGACCTCAGCCTCGGCGGCGGCGGGGGCCTCAGCAGCGGAGGTCTCGCCTTCAGCAACGGGGGCCTCAGAAACGGGGGCCTCAGAAACGGGGGCCTCAGCAACGGGGGCTTCGGTTTCGGGGGCGGCGGCCTCGGTGGCCGGCGCGGTGGCCTCGGCAGCAGGCGCGGCGGCTGCGGCCTCTTCGACGGTGGCGTCGACGTTCTCGGGCGCAGCAGCAGGGGAGGTTTCAGTCATGGTGTCCTTCGACAGTCAGGGGGTGAACAAGCCCTAACGTGTCGCAGGGCGTGATTGCCCATTCATTGGGCGTGGGCGCCCTACATCTCGCGCTACGAGGATCATGCGGTGGCATGATGCGGCTCAGGCGAACTTGGGCGAAAACAGACTTGCGATCTCGCAGGTCGGACCATCGTCGAGTCTACGGGCGTGATGGCCGGTGCGACAGTGCTGCGGTGGCGAGATCCCTCACGCTGCGCGGTAGGCTGAGCAGTCCACGCGATCTGCGTGATGGCCGCCGCGTGCTTCCGAGCATGACGGTGCCGTGACCTGTTGACCCCTTCAGAAGGACACCTCGTGCTGCGCACCCATACCGCCGGTGAGCTCCGCCAGGAGCACATCGGACAGACCGTCACCCTCACCGGCTGGATCGGCCGTCGCCGTGACCACGGCGGTGTGACGTTCCTCGATCTGCGCGACGCCGGCGGCGTCACCCAGGTGGTGGTGCGTGAGGACGAAGCGATGCACCTGCGCAATGAATACGTCCTGAAGGTCGTGGGCACGGTGGGCAAGCGGCCCGAGGGCAATGAGAACCCGCTGCTGCCCACCGGCGAGATCGAAGTCACTGCGGAGAGCGTCGAGGTGCTCAGCGCCTCTGCCCCGCTGCCCTTCCAGCTCGACGAGCACAGTGAGGTGGGCGAGGAGGCGCGGCTGCGCTACCGCTATCTCGACCTTCGGCGCCAGGGACCGGCCAAGGCGCTGCGCCTGCGCTCGGACGTCAATCGTGCCGCTCGCGACACCCTTCTGGACCAGGGCTTTCTCGAGGTCGAGACCCCGACTCTGACCCGTTCCACCCCGGAGGGCGCTCGCGACTTCCTGGTGCCTGCGCGGCTCGCCCCGGGCTCCTGGTACGCGTTGCCGCAGTCTCCGCAGCTGTTCAAGCAGCTGCTCATGGTCGGCGGTGTCGAGAAGTACTTCCAGCTCGCGCGCTGCTACCGCGATGAGGACTTCCGCGCCGACCGCCAGCCCGAGTTCACGCAGCTGGACGTCGAGATGAGCTTCGTGGATCAGGAGGACGTGATCGCCTTGGCCGAGGAGATCCTCACCGCAGTCTGGGCCAAGGGCGGCCATCAGATCACGACGCCGTTCCCGCGGATCACCTACGCCGAGTCGATGCGGCGCTACGGCTCGGACAAGCCGGATCTGCGCTTCGACCTCGAGCTGGTCGAGATGACCGAGTACTTCCAGGACACGCCGTTCCGGGTGTTCCAGTCCCCGTACGTCGGCGCGGTCGTCATGGCTGGCGGGGCGTCCCAGCCTCGCCGCCAGCTCGACGCCTGGCAGGAATGGGCCAAGCAGCGCGGCGCCAAGGGTCTCGCGTACGTCCTGGTCCAAGAGGACGGCTCCCTCACCGGGCCGGTCTCCAAGAACATCTCCGAGGCGGAGAAGGCCGGGCTGCTCGACGCCACCGGGGCCACCCCCGGTGACTGCATCTTCTTCGCGGCTGGCGAGGCCAAGTCCTCGCGCGCACTGCTCGGCGCCGCTCGCGCCGAGATCGCCGAGCGTCTGGGCCTGATCGATCACGACGCCTTCGCGTTCGTCTGGGTGGTCGACGCCCCGATGTTCGAGCCCGCGGCCGATGCGCGCGCCGCCGGCGATGTCGCGGTGGGAGAGGGCTCGTGGACCGCGGTCCACCACGCCTTCACCTCCCCGAAGCCGGAGTTCATGGACTCCTTCGACACCGACCCGGGGTCTGCACTGGCCTACGCCTACGACATCGTGTGCAACGGCAACGAGATCGGTGGCGGGTCGATCCGCATCCACGACCAGTCCGTGCAGCAGCGCGTGTTCAAGGTCATGGGCATCGGTGAGGAGGACGCGCAGGAGAAGTTCGGCTTCCTGCTGGACGCCTTCCAGTTCGGCGCCCCGCCGCACGGCGGCATCGCCTTCGGCTGGGACCGCATCGTCGCCCTGCTGGCGAAGGAGGACTCGATCCGCGAGGTCATCGCCTTCCCCAAGACCGGCAACGGCTACGACCCGCTGACCGCGGCTCCCGCGGCGATCACTCCGCAGCAGCGCAAGGAGGCCGGCGTCGACGCCAAGCCCGCCGTGCGCGAGGAGAAGGCGAAGACGCAGGCGGCCCCCGAGGCCACCGACGCCTGAGCAGGCAGACGCACGACAGAACGGCCGACGCGAGAGATCGCGTCGGCCGTTCTGCCGGGTGGCCGTTCCGTCGTGCAGTCGTTCTCCCGTGCGGTCGAGAGGCCGTCCCGCGGTGCGGTGCCTCTGCGGCGCGGTCCGGGGCGGCTCAGATGCCGCGTGGAGTCCGGCTCAGCGCGGCTGCTCACCATGCTTGATCTGCGGGCGGGGGAGACGGAACCGGCGGATCTGGATCGCGCGCATGATCCCGTAGCCCACCAGGCCCTGCTGCACCTCGCCGAAGCGCTCGGTGAGCTCGCGTCGCAGCCGCTTCCGCAGGAACAGCGAGTCGACCACGCACAGGGCGATACCACCCCAGAGCACCACGATCATGCCGGTGCTCAGCAGCGTCGTGAGATCGGGGCGGATCAGTGGCAGCACGAGAGCCACGAGCATGAAGATCAGGGCGATCGGGAAGAAGAGCTCGGCGATGTTGCGTCGCGTGTCGACCACATCGCGCACGAAACTGCGCTGCGGCCCCCGATGCTGGAGCGGCATCTTCTTCTCATCGCCGGTCATCAGCGCCTGCTGCGCCTCCATGCGCTCCTGGCTGGCCTTCTCCCGATCACGACGGCGGGCCTCCTTGCGGTCGTCGACCACCAGCGGCCTGCGACGAGCGGCCTCGGCCTCCTTGCGGCTGCGGGTGGGTCGCCCTTTGGAGCCGGGACGCGCGTTCAGCGGTGCGGGCTCAGGGTTCGGGGGAGTCTCAGACTTGCGGAAGATCACCAGGGCAGTCTAGGCGACGTCTCCTGGGACCCGTCCCGGCGTGAGCAGTCACATCGCGCCGTCACTTCGGCACGGGGGAGCCCCGGCGGTACGGTGACGTCCATGAGCACTCCTGACCATTCCCTCCGGCACTCTGCCGCCCCCGGAGACCCCGACGAGGTCGCAGCGCTGCGCGCACGTCTCGAACCGCTGCTCCCGGCCGCGATCGATGATCTGAAGGACCTCGTCCGCATCCCCTCGATCGCCTTCGACGGCTATGACCGCGACCCGGTGCAGCGAAGCGCCCAGGCAGTCGCCGAGCTGCTGCGCGGCGCCGGCCTGGCCGAAGTGAGCATCGAATCGGTCGACGGTGGAAGCCCCGCGGTGATCGGCCGCACGCCTGCCGCCGCTGGCCGGCCCACCGTTCTGCTCTATGCCCACCACGATGTCCAGCCCACTGGCGACCTCTCGGATTGGACCAGCCCGCCCTTCGAGCCGGTCGAGCGTGATGGTCGGCTGTACGGCCGCGGCGCCGCCGACGACAAGGCTGGTGTGATGGCTCACGTCACCGCGCTCCGCCTGGTCGGCGAGGAGCTCGCCGCCGAGGGCGTCGGGGTGACGGTCTTCATCGAAGGCGAGGAGGAGGCGGGCTCACCGACCTTCCGTCCCTTCATCGAGACCTACCGGGATCGTCTCGCCGCCGATCTCATCATCGTCGCGGATTCCGCCAACTGGGCTGTGGGCACTCCTGCCCTGACCACCAGCCTGCGGGGAGTGGTCGATCTCGTGGTCGAGGTGCGTGCGCTGGACCATGCCGTCCACTCGGGCCTCTTCGGTGGTCCGGTGCTGGACGCCCTCACCCAGCTCTCCCGCCTGGTGGCCACCCTGCATGACGCGAACGGCGAGGTCGCCGTCGAAGGGCTGATCCGTGCAGCGGACCCGACGGTCGAGATGGACGAGGCCGACTATCGCCGGGATGCGGGTGTGGTCGACGGGCTCGAGCTCTCGGGCACCGGCTCGCTCACCTCGCGCCTGTGGACCAGGCCCGCGCTGTCCGTGATCGGGATCGACGCGCCGAGCGTGCGAGATGCCTCGAACACTCTGGTGCCGGTCTCTCGGGCCAAGGTCTCGCTGCGCATCCCGCCGGGCGAGGACCCAGATGCGGCGATGGAGGCACTGGTCACGCATCTGGAGAGGCACACGCCCGCCACCGCACAGGTCACAGTGCACCGCGGCGAACGGGGCAAGCCGTACAGCGCGCGCCAGGAGTCCGCGGCCATGGACCTCGCCCGCGACGCCTTCGCCCGTGCCTGGGACACGCCGGCCGTGGATACCGGGCTGGGGGGATCCATCCCCTTCATCGCCGACCTTCTCGAGGTGTTCCCTGAAGCAGAGGTGCTGGTCACCGGAGTCGAGGACCCCGAGTCCAGAGCTCACGGAGTCGATGAATCCCTCCACCTCGGCGAGTTCGCACGAGTGTGCCTCGCCGAAGCGCTGCTGCTGCGCAGCGCCGGCTCCCTCGACGGGCGGACCACGTGAACACCTCTGGCCAGCCCTCCGGCGGTGGGAGCCCCACCGTCTCGCCCCTGATGATCCCGCTCCTCTTCCTCGGGATCATCATCGGCTTCATCGCCGGCTACTTCTTCGTGTGGTGGGGGCTCATCGCGGTCATCGCCGTGCTCGTCGCAGCGGCGTCGATGGTGCTGACCGGGCGCAGCCGGGACGGGGCCACCGGCGCGGTCGCGGGCGTGGTGCTGGGATACGCGGGAGTGATCCTGCTCGCGCTCTTCCGCGGGGTGCTGTGAATCAGCGGCGAGCTCGATGCACGCCCGTCCCGGGCACCGGGGTCGAGAGTGTGGCGGATCGCCGGGACCTCCACCCCCCGTTCGGCAGCGCCGAGGCGTATCCTGGCTGGACACGAGCTTCGAGGAGGAACGCATGACCACGCCCACCACTGAGCGCCCGACTGCGGCGCACGACGTCACCCTCACCTCCGGCGCTGCGCAGAAGGTGACCACGCTGCTGGAGCAGGAAGGTCGGGACGACCTCCGCCTGCGGATCGCAGTCCAGCCCGGCGGCTGCTCCGGACTGATCTACCAGCTCTACTTCGATGAGCGCCTGATGGACAACGACCAGGTCGTCGAGTTCGACGGCGTCGAGGTCATCATCGACAAGATGAGCAGCCCCTATCTCTCCGGTGCGGTGATCGACTTCGCCGACACCATCGAGAAGCAGGGCTTCACGATCGACAACCCCAACGCAGGCAGCTCCTGCGCATGCGGCGACTCCTTCAGCTGAGTCCCCTGCGGAGCGGTCCCGCCCAGAGGCGGGGTACGTCCCGGATGAGACGGGCCCGGCCCGGTGACGATCAGGTCACCGGACCGGGCCTGTTTTCATGTGACCGCAGCAACCTGCAGATCACGGACCGGTCACGGAGCCCTGGGCAGGGCGCTCTGCGGCGAGTCGAGGTGGCCTCACCACCTCCGAAAAGCCGTATGATGACAGCGTGCCGTCAAGTGGCGGGCCCCCGTGGCCGGTCACGGCCTTCTCCTCGTGGGGAGGGCGCGGCACTGTGGGTATGTACCGCCCATATAAGTACCAGCTCCGCACCACGGGGCCGGGGAGAGCCAGTGTGCTCGCTCCGGAGTCGCGGGTGGAGACGACGAGCGGAAGGTCATCCTCTGTGATCCCCCAGGTCCCTCAGCGCGCGCGGCGTGGACGCCGTGCAGCAGCAGCAGGCCTCGCCTTGGCCACTCTGGTCCTCGCGGGCTGCACCCAGGCGCAGCAGCGCGGGTTCTTGCCCGGTCGGGAAGATGGCCAGGAGGTCACCAGCCAGACCGAGCGCATCACGAACCTCTGGGTCGGTTCCTGGACCGTGCTGGTCCTCGTCGGCCTCATGATCTGGGGCCTCACGATCTGGTGCGCGATCGCCTACCGCCGTCGCAAGAATGACACCGGCTTCCCGGTGCAGCTGCGCTACCACGTGCCGCTCGAGCTGATGTTCACGCTCGTTCCGGTGGTGATGGTGCTGACCTTCTTCTACTTCACGCAGCGTGACGCCCGCGAGATCGAGATGCATGTCGCGGAGCCGGACTACACCGTCAACGTGGTGGCCAAGCAGTGGAGCTGGGACATCAACTACGTGGACCAGAACGTCCACGAGCCTGCGGGCATCCAGTCCTTCGCGACCGGCGAGGTGGATGCCGACGGGGATGACGCGGCCGCCGATGCGCTGCCCACGCTGTACCTGCCCGTCGGTCAGTCCGTCGAGTTCCGACTCGACTCGCGCGACGTCGTCCACTCGTTCTGGGTCGTGGACTTCCTGTACAAGAAGGACATGATGCCGGGGCACACCACGAGCTTCCAGGTCACCCCGACCACCGAGGGAACCTACGCCGGCAAGTGCGCAGAGCTCTGCGGCGAGTACCACTCGGACATGCTGTTCAACGTGGTCGTCGTCTCCCAGGAGGAGTTCGACGCGCACATGGAAGAGCTGCGCGAGCAGGGCAACGAGGGTCAGCTGGGTGTCGACCTGAACCGCAACCACGAGGAGTGGAGCATGCGAGAGAAGCATGATGACGCCGGTCCTCGCTACACCGAGGAGACCGTCTCCACCGGGACCGAGGGAGAGAACGAGTGAGCACCGAGACCACCGCCGCACCGAGCACCTCGGTGGCCGGACGGTTCCAGGAGGAGCGGCCGACCAATCTCGGCACGCAGATCTTCAAGCTCCTGACCACGACCGATCACAAGTTGATCGGCATGATGTACATGGGCATGGCCTTCGCCTTCTTCGGCTTCGCGGGTCTGCTCGCCCTCGGCATCCGCACCGAGCTCTGGGAGCCCGGCCTGCAGGTCGTGGTCTCCAAGGATCAGTACAACCAGCTGTTCACCATGCATGGCACGATCATGCTCCTGATGTTCGGCACCCCGCTGTTCAACGGCTTCGCCAACTACCTGGTGCCGTTGCAGATCGGTGCCGTCGACATGGCGTTCCCGCGCCTGAACATGTTCGCCTTCTGGATCACCGGCTTCGGCTCGCTGATCGTCGTCTCCGGCTTCCTCACCCCGCAAGGAGCTGCCTCCTTCGGCTGGTTCGCGTACGTGCCGCTGTCGGACACCACGTTCTCCCCGGGCCTGGGGGGTGATCTCTGGGTCTTCGGACTTGCCTTGCAGGGATTCGGTACCATCCTGGGCTCGGTCAACTTCATCACCACGATCCTGTGCATGCGCATGCCGGGCATGACCATGTTCCGCATGCCGATCTTCACCTGGAACACGCTCATCACTGCGGTGCTGGTGCTGATGGCGTTCCCGCCGCTGGCCTCCGCACTGCTGGCGCTGGGCGCTGATCGCCGTTTCGACGCGAACATCTTCGACCCGGCCAATGGCGGACCGGTGCTCTGGCAGCACCTGTTCTGGTTCTTCGGCCACCCCGAGGTGTACGTGCTCGCGCTGCCCTTCTTCGGCATCGCCTCGGAGATCATCCCCGTCTTCTCGCGCAAGCCGATCTTCGGCTACAAGACCCTGGTGGGTGCGACGATCTCCATCGCCGCCCTCTCTGTGACCGTGTGGGCGCACCACATGTACACCACCGGTGCCGTGATGCTCGACTTCTTCGCCTTCATGACAATGCTCATCGCAGTGCCGACGGGCGTGAAGTTCTTCAACTGGGTCGGCACGATGTGGCGAGGGTCGTTGACCTTCGAGACGCCGATGCTGTTCACCCTCGGCTTCCTGACCACCTTCATCTTCGGTGGTCTGACCGGCGTGATCCTGTCCTCGCCGGTGCTGGACTTCCACATCTCCGACACCTACTTCGTGGTCGCGCACTTCCACTACGTGATGGCCGGCACCGTGGTCTTCGAGATGTTCGCGGGCTTCTACTTCTGGTGGCCGAAGATGTTCGGCTACAAGCTCAGCGAGGGGATCGGCAAGCTGCACTTCTGGCTGCTGACCATCGGCTTCCACATGACGTTCCTCATCCAGCACTGGCTGGGTGTGGACGGCGCCCCCCGCCGCTACGTGAACTACCTCCATGAGGACGGCTTCGACTGGATGAACCAGATCTCGACGGTCGGCGCCTTCATCATGGGCGTCTCCACCCTGCCCTTCCTGCTCAACGTGGTGCTGACCCACGTCAAGGGCAAGAAGGTCGAGGTCGACGACCCGTGGGGCTACGGCGCCTCGCTCGAGTGGGCGACGTCCTGCCCGCCGCCGCGTCATAACTTCCATTCCCTGCCCCGGATCCGCTCCGAGCGTCCCGCCTTCGATCTCCATCACCCGGAGGTCGCGCTGCAGGACCACATGCTCGCTGAGGAGCCCGCCGCGAACCCGAGGACGAACTGACATGAGAGCAACGGCAAAGATCTTCTGGATCCTGGCGGTCTTCTTCCTGATCGTCGCGATCGCGTACGGCATCCTCACCGGGCTGTACGAACCACTCGGCATCGAGCCCGTCGGATTCCCCGCGCTGCTCGGTCTGACGGGGCTCTCGGTCATGATCGCCATGGCGACCTCACTGGCGGCCAAGAACAGCGACCTCGGCGCGTCCGATGAGCTGGACGGTGAGGTCTCCGACGATTCTGGCGTGCAGGGAAGCTTCTCCCCGTACAGCTGGGCACCCCTATGGGCTTCCCTCGGCGCTGCGCTCTGCTTCCTGGGCGTTGCCGCCGGCTGGTGGATCTTCGCCTTCGGCGTCATCTTCTCCATCTACGGGATCCTGCTGTGGGTCATGGAGTTCTCGGTGGGACAGCACGCGCACTGATCAAGAGCTCCACCTCCCTGCGAAGGGACAGAGCTGCAGAGGGCCTCGCATCGTTTCGACGATGCGAGGCCCTCTACTCGTCGTCTCTGCGCTATGCTCCTCGCCCCTGTGCCGCTGGCGCCGCGCAGTCCACCGCCGGGGCCGTTTCCCTCTGCATATGCTGGGCGAGCTGTGGATTCCTCAGGGGCCAGCCTCGTAGGAATGGGGCCACGTCTGACTCCCGCAGCGCGGTGAGAGAGGCTCTTGGCAGCGGACTCCTCCCGCAACCCACTAGAGCCAAGCCAGAGTTGTGGAGCTGGACGCCGGTTCAGCCGGGTGCGAGCGCGAAACGCACGATCGCCAAGGGGGAGCGGTGGATTTAGTTCAGCGCCCTGCGCGCTGCGGTGAGCGGCCTGCTCCCCGCGATGCGTGGTGCTGCGCTCTAGTGGTCTCGGCCCGCGCAGGGCGGTTGTGACTGGCTCTGAGGCATGTCTGCCGGCGGTGTCACCCGGTGAGCGCAACTGGGGAGCTTCCATGAGCGCCTTAGCCCCGATGTCGCCCTATGAGGTACTGCAGCGTTACGAGTGCGTTCGCTCCTGTACAGACTATTAACTCGATTATCCGACGGGCGTGGGATGGATCGCTGCCGGCGGTGCACGGTGGCTCTGGTGGCTCTGGTGGCTCTGGTGGCGTTACGGGGCTGATGACGCTCGCCGAAATTCCCCAGTTGTGCTCACCGAAATTCCCCAGTCTGGGTCGCTCCGTCGCATGAGGCGGGTCTCCCTGGATGCTGGTGGTCTCTGACCACTCACCAGCCTTCCAGGGAGGCCCAACGCTCATGCTCTCAGAGAGGAGCAGCGTGGACATCCACGCTCTGCACCGGCAGGGAATCACGATCAGCGAGATCGCCCGACGCACCGGCCATGACCGCAAGACCATCCGTTCCTACCTCCGCGGCGACCGCGAGCCCGGAGTCCGTAAACCCGCCGTCCCGGACGCATTCGGGCCCTTCACCGACTACGTCACCGCCAGACTGATCGAGGACCCCCACCTCTGGGCCGTGACGCTGCTGGACGAGCTGCGGCCGCTGGGGTTCGAGGGCTCTTACCAGTCCCTGACCCGGCAGATCCGTGACCGGTCGTTGCGGCCGGCCTGCCAGGCCTGCGCCCACGTCACGAAGCGTCCGAATGCGGTGATCGAGCATCCGCCCGGGGAGGAGACTCAGTTCGACTGGCTCGAGCTGCCCGACGCACCCGAGCAGTGGGCCTACCCCACGAAGCGAGCGTTCCTGCTGGTCGGCTCGCTCGCCCACTCCGGCGTCTGGCGGGCCGCGATCGCGCCCTCGATGGACCTGCCCCACCTGCTGGCCGCGATGACGACCGTGCTTTCCCTCCTCGGAGGGCTGACCAGGGTGTGGCGGTTCGATCGGATGCGGACCGTGCTGGACCCCGCCACCGGGGACCTGACCGCGATGTTCTCCGCGTTCGCGAAGCACCACGGAGTCCAGGCCGTCACCTGCCGACCCCGCTCAGGCAACCGCAAGGGCGTGGTCGAGAAGAACAACCACACCGCCGCCCAACGCTGGTGGCGAACCCTGCCCGACGAGATCACGGCCGAGCAGGCCCAGACCTCCCTCGAAACGTTCGCGGCCCGGCAGGACGGCCGCCGCCGCGAGAGCCCGACCGGGACCACCACCGCAGCGGCGATGCGTGCTCAAGAGCGGCTCCGGCCCCTGCCGCCGATGGCGTTCCCGGTGGTGGTGACCGAACACCGGACCGTCTCGCGGCAGGCCCTGATCCACTGGCGCGGCAACCGATACTCCGTCCCACCCGAACTCGCGATGGCCACGGTCAATGTTCATCAGCACCTCGGCAAGGACCACATCGAGATCACCACCACCTCCGGCGCGGCGGTTGCTCGTCACCGCCTGGCCGAGCCCGGTCTGGGCATCACCCAGCGCACCGATCAGCACGTCACCGCGCTGGAGACCATCGCGCTGGCCTCGGCCCCGCCGGGACGGCCCCACCGCCGAAAGGAACGCATCCCACCCGGTGCTGCGGCGCTGGCCGCTGCCCAGGTCTTGACCGGGCCGCCGGCCCCGAACGCCACCGTGATCGACCTGGCCGCCTATGAGCAGGCCGCGAAGAACAGGAACACCCTGACATGACCACCACCTCACCCGCTCCGACTCCTGCGAGTGTCTATCAGCAGCTCAAGGGCCACCTGGACGAGCTGAAGCTCGCGGACGCCGCCGAAGCCCTCCCCGGCATCCTGGATCAAGCCCAGGCCGAAGACTGGACCCTCACCCACGCCCTGGAGCAACTGCTGGCGATCGAGGTGAGCGCCACCGAGAAACGTCGCCTCGCGGGCCGGTTCCGGTTCGCGAACCTGCCCACCGGAGCGACGCTGAGCAACTTCGACCACGACGCCGCCTCCGGCATCGACCCGAACCTCCTCGCAGAGCTCGGGACCTGCCGGTTCCTGGAGAACGCGACGAACGTGCTGCTCATCGGTCCGCCCGGAGTGGGTAAGACCCACATCGCCACCGGCCTCGGCCACGCCGCAGTCAATGCTGGCTATCGGGTCTACTTCACCTCCGCCGCTGACCTCGCCGCTCGCTGCCACCGCGCCGCGATCGAGGGGAAGTGGTCCACGATGATGCGGTTCTTCGCCGGCCCGACTCTGCTGATCATCGACGAGCTCGGCTATCTGCCGCTGCCGGCCGAAGCTGCCTCGGCCCTGTTCCAAGTCATCAACCAGCGCTACCTGAAGACTTCGATCGTGATCACCACGAACAGGCCAGTCGGTGCCTGGGGAGAGATCCTCGGCGACACTACCGTCGCCGCCGCGATGCTCGATCGGCTTCTCCACCGCTCCGTCGTCGTGACCCTCGACGGCGCCTCCTACAGGCTCCGTCACCACGCCACCGCCGCCGAAGAAATTCGCCGCGCCACCACCGGCACGAACCTCGGCTAACCTAACCCCGCGACCCTGGGGAGCTTCACCGAGCAACTCTGGGGAAAATCGATGAGCGCCATCAGGGCCGCGTACGGCGGCTTCGCCGCCCAGGCGGCGCACCGCCTTATGCAGGGCGGTATGAGCGCTTTCAAGTCCAGACGATCAGGCTATCTGGCCGTGTAGCGTGTGAGCCCACCGGGGTGCCCCGGTGTCTGGGCGCCTGGAGTACCGGCGCCCGAGAGCGAGCCAGGGGAGTGAACATGATCGGCGGAGTGGCAGATCCGGTGGGCCGGGCACAGGAGGAGCTGTGCCGCCTCTTTCCCGGGAAGGACGGTCTCGAGGACGCTGTTGTCTGGGCGAGGGATGTGCTCGCCTATGCAGGACTGGATCCAGCCGTCGCCCCCTTGCGCTGTGTGCGCCGGCTACGTCGTACGAACCGCAGTCTGGGCCTGCTGGCAGCCCGCTATCTCACCGATGCGGTGGCGGGGAGGCGGCAGGATCGCGCCTCCCGACCCCTGAATCCGCACCTGGAGTGAGTTCCTCGTAAACGACGGCTGTCTCGTCGCTCCGCGCCCCGGAGCCATTCTCGGCTCCCGGGGTAGCGTCGTCCGGTCCTCAGAAGGTGGGGAGCGCTGGGGAGCCAAGGCAGATGAGGAGGGAGAGCCGCTGGGGAGCGAGAGCAGATGATGAGGCCGCACGCTAGCTCAACCCATCACGTCCACCCATGAGGAAGGGCCCCGAGGAAATGATCCTCGGGGCCCTTCGTCATCGAACTCGCTGATGCCGCGAGCGGCTCAGTGCTGAGTCTTCTCGGCGGGGGTGCGGTAGTCCCCACCTGTGAGCTCATCGATGATGTGCTTCTCGTGGCCCGCGTGCTCGAGAGCCTCGCGGAGCTCAGAGGGCGTGACCGGCGAGATCCGGTCACTGAAGAAGAAGCTCGTGGCCTTCGCCCGCAGTGAGGAGACGCCCTTGCCGGCCTTGAGCGGTCGGTAGTCGTCGTGCTGCACCAGCACCCAGCGGTCGTAATCGGTGAGCGGCTTGTGGATCTCGATCATGTTGCCGGTCTCCGTGCGCACGATCCGGGAAGTCTCCTCGCCATGCAGCGCCAGGTCGCGCTTCTGACGCTGGATCGACAGGCACAGTCTCTTCGTGATGTAGAAGGACAGCACCGGCACCACGAAGAACGAGATGCGCAGAGCCCAGGTCAGGTCGTTGATCGACAGCTGGAGCGCGATCGCGATGAGGTCGTTGGTCGCGGCCAGGGCGAGGATCAGGTAGGTCATAATCCAGGCGACACCGATTCCGGTGCGGACCGGGGTGTTGTACGGCAGATCGTTGAGGTGGTGTTCGCGATCGTCGCCGGTCACCCACGCTTCGATGAACGGGTACAGGGCAAGCACGCCCAGCAGGGCCCCGTAGATGACCATCGGGATCAGGATGTTCCAGGAGAGCACGTAGCCGAAGATCGTCGACTCCCAGCCCGGAATGAGGCGCAATCCGCCGTCGGTCCAGAGCATGTACCAGTCAGGCTGCGAACCTGCCGAGACCGGCGAGGGATCGTACGGCCCGTAGTTCCACACACCGTTGATGGAGGTGGTCGCCGAGATGAACGTGATGACGCCGAAGACCAGGAAGAAGAATCCGCCTGCCTTCGCCGCGTAGACCGGGAACACGGGGAAGCCGACGACATTGCGCTCGGTGCGACCAGGCCCGGGGTACTGGGTGTGCTTGTGCAGCACCAGCAGCACCAGGTGGATCGCGATCAATCCAAGAATCATCGCGGGCACCAGCAGGATATGAATGGTGAACAGCCGCGGGATGACGGAAGTGCCCGGGAATTCGCCACCGAAGAGCAGCATCGACAGATACGTACCCACGACCGGGATGGCCTTCATCAGGCCGTCGATCACTCGCAGGCCGTTGCCGGAGAGCACGTCGTCGGGGAGGGAGTAGCCGGAGAAGCCCGCGACCATCCCGAGCACCATCAGCGAGAAGCCGACGAGCCAGTTCAGCTCACGCGGCTTGCGGAATGCGCCGGTGAAGAACACCCGGAACATGTGCACGAAGATCGCGACCATGAACACGAGCGCGGACCAGTGGTGCATCTGCCGGAACAGCAGACCGCCGGTGACCTCGAAGGAGATCTCGAGGGTGGATTCGAAGGCCCGGGACATCATGGCGCCCTGCAGCGCCTCGTACGGTCCGTTGTAGATGACCTCCTCCATGGAGGGGTCGAAGAACATCGTCAGGAACGTTCCCGAGATCAGCAGGATGACGAAGCTGTAGAGCGCCACCTCGCCGAACATGAACGACCAGTGGTCGGGGAAGATCTTGCGGGCCATGAACTTGACGAGGCCACCGCCGGCGACGCGCTGGTCGAGCCAGTCGCCGCCTACCGCGCCGAGCTTGTACACGCGCGAGGAGTTCTCTGCGTCGGAAGTCTGCTTCCGGGTACTGGGAGTCGTGGTCGTCACTAGATCACTTTTCCTTGTGGATGTTCCAGAAGCTGGGCCCGATCGGTTCGGTGAAGTCACCGGGGGCCACCAGGTAGCCCTCGTCGTCCACCTCGATCGGCAGCTGGGGAAGCGGACGGTGTGCCGGGCCGAAGATCACCTTTGCGCCGTCGGTGACGTCGAAGGTGGACTGGTGGCAGGGGCACAGCATGTGGTGGGTCTGCTGCTCGTAGAGAGCGACGGGGCAGCCCACATGGGTGCAGATCTTCGAGAACGCAAGGATGCCCTCGACGCCCATCGCCATGCTCTCCGGGTTCTTGCTGAGCGCTGGGTCGATGCGGACGAGCACAGCAGCAGCCTTCGCGCGCTCCTCCAGGAAGTGATCGGTCTCGTGGGTCAGGCCCTCGGGCATGACGTGGAAGATCGAGTTCATCGCGACGTCCGAGAGCTTGATCGGCGTGCCGTCGTGGTCTCGGGCCAGACGCTGTCCGCTGTTCTGACCCCAGAAGGTGTGGTGGAGCCTGCCGCCCGGCAGGGGGCCCAGGGTGGACAGCGGTGCGAGCACGGCGATCGGCAGCGCGGCCAGTGCGGCCACCATGGCGGTGACGATCACCGGGCGGCGTGCGACGCCGGACTCGGCGAGGCCGTCGGTGATGATGCCGGCGGCGATCTCGCGAGTCTCGTCGGAGCTGCGGATGTCGTGCCGCTCCTCGACCATCTCCTCGTCGGGCATGAGGGTCTTGGCCCAGTGCACGGCGGCTGCACCGATGAAGAACACCGCGATCGCGAAGCCCAGGCCGGTGGTGAGGTTCGACCACCAGAGTGCCTTCGGGGTGCCGTCCTCAGCGAAGAGGTTGATCCCCGTCGGGGTCACCAGGAAGTACGCCGCGATGAAGAGGACGGTGCCCACGACGCTGAGCACGAACATGCCAGCAACGAGTCGCTCGGCGCGCTTCTCCGCAGCTTTCGAGAGATCCGCCTGGCGGTGGACGTGAGGGGGCAGGCCCGGGTTCGGGAAGCCGCCACCCTCCTTGGGTGCGATGGCGCTGACGCCACGGGCAGGGGAGCTGCCGTCGAGATTGTTGTTCATGCTCGCATTCACTTGGCCTTCGCCCCCAGCCACACAGCGCAGCCCAGGAGCAGGGACAGGACAATGGTCCACACGTACAGACCCTCGGTCACCGGACCGAGCGAGCCCAGGGAGATACCGCCGGGGGAGCCGTTCTCTTCGAGGGTCTCGAGGTACGTGATGACGTCACGCTTGTCCGAGGGGGAGAGGTTGTTGTCGTTGAAGACCGGCATGTTCTGCGGGCCGGTCTCCATGGCTCCGTAGATGTGCCTGGGCTCCACGCCGGTCACCGGCGGGGCGTACTTGCCGCGGGTCAACGCACCACCGGCACCGGCGGCGTTGTGGCACATGGCGCAGTTGATGCGGAAGATCTCGCCACCCTTGGTGGCGTCGCCCTTGCTGGTGTCGAGCCATTCGTCGGCCGGGATCGCAGGACCGGGGCCCAGCGAAGCGACGTAGGCGGCCAGCTGGCTGGTCTGCTCGTCGTTCATCTGCGGGGGCTTGCGGGCGGCCTGCGCACCCGAGTGCTGCATCGGCATACGGCCGGTGCCCACCTGGAAGTCGACCGCGGCGGCGCCCACACCGATCAGCGACGGGCCGAGGGTGCTGCCCTCGGAGTCGATGAGGCCCTCTGCGTTGCGGCCGTGGCAGGTGGCGCAGTTGGCGAGGAAGAGCGCCTCGCCGGCGTCGATGTCGTCCTGCGTGTAGGCCTCGGCCTGGGCCGTCTGCGGCTGCAGGGCCGCGTACAGCCCGCCGGTCGCGACGAGCGCGAGCAGCAGGATCACGAGTAGCGCCATCGGGTGATGACGACGTGCGGCGAGAGCCTTCACGGTTCGGACCTCGATTCGTGGAGGGGACGGACTGAGCGGGGAGTACCAGGCGAGGAGGACGCCACGAGCGAAGGAGCTCGGGCGTCGCCGGGGATCAGAAGACCCTCCAGTTGAAGTCGACCGGGATGACGTGACCGGAGTTCCCGAGCGAGAGGATCGGATCGAGCATGTAGACGATGAAGAACAGCACGATCCACACCACGTCGACGAAGTGCCAGTAGTACGAGATGCAGATGGCCGAGACCTGCTCGTGCGCGGTGAAGTTCTCCGAGGCGTAGGCCCGCATGAGAACCATCAGGAAGGCGATGAGCCCGCCGATCACGTGGATGCCGTGGAATCCGGTGGAGAGGTAGAACACGGAGCTGAACGGCGAGGACGACATCGTCACGCCGTGGTGGACGAGCTCGGTGTACTCGTAGGCCTGGCCGGAGACGAAGATCGCACCGAGGATGAAGGTGAGCGTGTACCACTCGATCATTCCCCAGCCGGCGATGTTGAAGAGTGAGCCCTCACGGCGCTTGCGCGGGGTGAAGGTGGTTCCGTTCGGCCACCGGCCCTCAGCGATGTAGACACCGATCTGGCATGTCACCGAGCTGAAGACCAGGATCGAGGTGTTCAGCAGCGCGAAGCCGTGCGTGAAGTTCGACTGGCCGTCGGTGAAGGTATCCGGCGCCATGGATCGCAGCGTGAAGAACATGGCGAACAGGCCGCCGAAGAACATCAGCTCGCTGGCGAGCCAGACGAGGGTGCCGATCTGCGTCGGGTTCGGGCGGCCGACCGCTGGGGCGGCAGCGGGGGCGGAGCGCACAGGCAGGGTCGCAGTAGTCACGTCACCATTATGTCGTGTGGTCAGAATCGGTGTGCCAGTACACGACGAGCGGGCACAACGCGGGGCCTGCGCCCCGGGCGGACCGTGCCAGCATATCCCTCCTGACGCCGTGTCACGAACCGGGACACGCGACCGATCCGCGCAGGTGGACCGGCATGTGCGGGGACGTGACCGTTCTGTGATCCGCACCGTGATCAGGTCGACGATCAGGCTCGTGATGATGACATCATCAGCACATGAGCGAGAACACCCCCACCTGGTCCCAGATCACCGCACATCTGGTGCGTGGCGAGGAGCTCGACCGTGCCGCGGCGGTCTGGGCGATGGACGAGGTGATGTCGGGCAACTCGAGTCCCGTGCAGCTGGCCGGTTTCCTGGTCGCGCTGCAATCCAAGGGTGTCACCAGCGCAGAGCTCGAGGCGCTGGCCGATTCGATGATCGCGCATGCCCGCCCGGTCGATGCTCCGGCGCGGTCGATCGACATCGTCGGCACCGGTGGGGATCTGGCCCAGACCGTGAACATCTCGACCATGGCGTCGGTGGTGATCGCTGCGACAGGCCGCACCGTCGTCAAACATGGGAACCGGGCCTCCACCTCGAAGTCGGGTTCCGCGGATGTGCTCGAAGCGCTGGGCGTGCGCCTGGAACTGCCCGTGTCGATGGTTGAGGAGTTGGTGGGGCGGATCGGTATGACCTTCCTGTTCGCCCAGGTCTTCCACCCCTCGATGAAGTACGCGGCAGAGGCGCGCCGGGGACTCGGCATCCCCACCGTGATGAACATCCTGGGTCCGATCACGAACCCTGCGCGCCCGCGGGCGAGTGCAGTGGGAGTAGCGGACGCTCGGATCGCCCCCACCGTCGCCGGGGTCTTCGCCGCTCGGAATACGAGTGCGCTGGTCTTCCGCGGGCAAGACGGGCTGGACGAGCTGTCGGTCACAGCACCGTCGGATGTCTGGGAGGTGCGCGGCGGCGAGGTGCGCGAGCATGTGCTGGACCCCGCGGAGCTGCTGTCGGTCCCTCGCAGCGGCCACGACGCCCTGCGGGGAGGGACGGCCGAGGAGAACGCTCAGGTGGCACGGGACCTCTACGCCGGCGAGCGCAGTGGGCGGATGGGCCCCATCCGCGACGCCGTCCTGCTGAACGCCGCAGCCGGCGTGCTCGCCTTCGACGGCATCGATCAGCCGGCATCGGAAGGATTCGAAGCGCGCTTCACCGCCGCCTTCGACGAGGTCGGGCGCACCCTCGACTCGGGTCGTCCGGCAGAGCTCATCCTCCGCTGGGCGGCAGCCTCCCAGGAAGCGGCCGAGGGCCAGAGCTGAGCTCCGGCATCGCAGCCACGTGTGGATGCCGGGCGTGGGTGCCGGGCCCGCTCGGCCCGAGCCGGAGCGATCAGCCGCTGATGCCCAGGTCGAAGGCGGCGTCCAGATCGCGCTTCGAGTAGGTCTTGAATGCGATGTTGGTGGTGGTGTCGAGCACGCCGTCCACCTTGCTCAGGGAATCGGCGATCACGGTCGCGAGCTCCTCGTGCGCACGGACCCTCGCCACGGCGATCAGATCCACGTCACCGGTGACCGAATAGACCTGCTCGATCCCCGGGATGTCGACGACCGCCTCGGCGACCTCGGGGATCCGGCTGGGCTCGACGACGATCGAGACGATGGCTGTGATCATTGCTACTCCTTCGATGGGGCGCCGAGTGCGCCAGGGTGCTTTCCCCCGAGCCTATGCCGCTGGACCCTCGCCGGTCCGCGAGAAGCGCCGGGCGAGATGCTCCTGGTCGAAACGCGCACGAGCAGGGACCTGCCATGCCCCGTCGGTCAGCACCGTGCGCACCCCTTCCCCCTCCAGCCAGCCCAGCATGATCTCGGCCTCCTGGTGGTAGCCCTGGCACAGCGGTGCGGCCAGCTCCGCCTCACCGATCCCGGTGAGTGCGAGTGACCGCGCGAAGGGCAGGGGATCCTTGTGCGCCGGTACGAGAGTGGTCCCCGAGAAGCGTCCGTGCCGCACGGCGAGCAGCTCCCAGCCTCGCCCGCCGATCACAGCTTCTGCACTCGGCCGTGCGCAGATCAGCAGCGGAACGGTTGCGAGGGCGCGCAGGCGGGAGGCGCGGTGAGCTGCTGCGAGATAGGTGAGAGCAAGCCTGCGCAGCTTCTCCGCGTCCTCGTACCGTGAGGATTCGACGTGAGCACGCAGCCGCGCCGCGACGTGATCGAGCACCTCTCGGGGATCATCCAGCATGGCGCGCCGGAGCCGCTCATGGTGGCCAGGGTCTGGGGCGGGAACGCCCCGTGCACCTGTTTCGAGGGCGGCGCCGCGCCCTTGAATCGCGTCGGTGAGCAGCCCACGCAGCGGCTCGATGTCATGCCGAGAGGTCAGCGGTCCGATCTGGGCAGAGCCGTCCTCCTCGGTCCTGGCCAGTCGCGCCCCGCGCAGACCTTCCGTATCAGCTCCGAGACGCAGCCAGTGCGCCTTCTCCGGGGTGAGGCCGTGGCGATTGGACGGCGGCTTCTCCTGCGCGATGATCCGCAGCTCGCGCACTCTTGCCTCGGTGGGCGTGGCGCACTCGATCACTCCGATCGATTCTGCGCGAGGGAGCATGTCGAGCACCTTGCGACGGGTTTCCGCGGCGGTGAAGTAGGTGCGCACCCGCGATCGCAGGTTCCGCGAGGTCCCGACGTAGAGCACTGCCCCCTGGGCGTCGAGGAAGCGGTAGACCCCGGGGACTCTGGGGATCGCCGAGGCGAGGTGCTTCTTGCGCAGCTGGGCCGGGCTCACCCGGCGGTGGGCGGAGCTGAGGTCCTCGAGAGTGGTCGCGGCTGGGCCGAGCCGTTCGATGATCGCGTGGAGGACGTCGACGGTGGCGCGGGCATCGGACAGTGCTCGATGGTCCGGGGTGATGCTCGCCCCGACGTGGGCGGCGAGCGTCGAGAGCTTGTGGTTGCGCACCTCGTCCCGTCGGAACACGGTGCGGGCGAGGGTGAGGGTGTCGAGGACCTGCGGCCGCGGCCAGCTGATCTCGCAGGCCGCTGCTTGAGCGCTGAGGAATCCGATGTCGAAGCGGGCGTTGTGCGCCACCAGCGCGGCACCGCCGACGAAGTCCAGGAACATCGGCAGAGCGATGCGGATCGACGGCGCGCCCGAGACGGAGGCATCTGTGATCCCGGTGAGGGAGGCGATGAAGGCAGGGATCGGCCGTTCGGGATCCACGAAGGTGCGGAATTCTCCGAGCACCTCCCCGCCTCGGACCTTCACGGCTCCGATCTCTGTGATCGCGTCGCTCGTGGCATCGGTGCCCGTGGTCTCGAGGTCGACGACCACGAGGGTGGCCTCTGCCAGTGGGGTACCGAGATCATCGAAGCTCAACTGGCCGCGTGAAGACATGGTCGAAGGGTATGACGCGGCCCCGACAGCCGGGCAGCTGCTGCAGATGCGCAGCGTCACCCGCCCATCGGGGCCGTGAGAGATTCGGAAGCGCTCGCGCCCCCTCGAGGATCAGCCCGTCGGCTTCGATCCCGAGTAGATCCTGTCGATGATCTCCTCGAGATCCTTGACGACGACGTTGCGCTTGAGCTTCAGCGACGGGGTGAGGTAGCCGTTCTCCTCGGTGAAGTCCGAATCGATCACCTCGAAGGCGCGGATCGACTCAGCTCGTGAGACGGAGCTGTTCGCACGGTCCACGACGGTCTGGAGCTCGGCCCGGACGCGCTCGTCCTGTGCGGCCTGAGCAACGCTCATGTCGGGGAGTCCGTTGTTCTTCAGCCAGGTGCTGAGCATCTCGGCGTCCAGCGTGAGGATCGCGGCGACGAACGGCTTCTGATCGCCGATCACCACGCACTGGCTGACGAGGGGATGGGAGCGCAGCTGGTCCTCGAGCTGGGCAGGGGAGATGTTCTTCCCACCTGCCGTGACGATGACCTCCTTGGAGCGACCCGTGATGGTGAGGTTGCCGTGCTCGTCGAGCGTGCCGAGGTCCCCGGTATGGAACCAGCCATCCTGCAGCGACTCGGCGGTGGCCTCGGGGTTGTTGTGGTACCCCTTGAAGATCATCACGCCCTTGACCAGGATCTCGCCGCTCTCATCGATCGCGACGGTCGCGCCGGGCAGCGGCGGGCCGACGGTGCCGGGGCGTACATCCCAGGGCAGGTTCACGCTGATCGGCGCAGTGGACTCGGTGAGACCGTAGCCCTCGAGGATCGTCACGCCGATGCCGCGGAAGAAGTGGGACAGCCGCGCTCCCAGCGGAGCGCCGCCCGAGACGGCCCACGAGACATGACCGCCCATCGCCAGGCGCAGCTTGCCGTACACCAGCTTGTCGAACAGGGCGTGCTTGGCCTTCAGGGTGAAGGGCACCTTGCCCGCCGAGAGCGCCTTGGAATAGGCGATGGCGGTTTCTGAGGCGGCGGTGAAGATCTTGCCCTTGCCACCGGTGATCGCCTTCGCCTCCGCGCCATTGTAGACCTTCTCGAACACGCGCGGCACGGCCAGCAGGAACGTCGGCTTGAAGGCGGCCAGATCCGGCAGCAGGTTCTTCGTGTCCGCGGTGAAGGCGGTGGTGACCGGCTGGGCGACCGCGAGCACCGAGATCAGGCGCGCGAAGACGTGCGCCATCGGCAGGAACATCAGCAGCTTGGATCCGGGAGGCAGCACCTCTTTGCCGAGCAGGTTTATGGCGCTGCGCGTGGTGTCCACGAAGTTCGCGTGGGTGAGCTCCGCACCCTTGGGGCGACCAGTGGTCCCCGAGGTGTAGATGATGGTCGCGATGTCGTCCATCCTGCGCGACGTGCGACGGGCTTCGAGGTCCTCGTCGCTCACGTTGGTGCCTCGGGCCTTCAGCTCCTCCAGGATGCCGTCATCGAGCACCCCGATGTTCGCGAGCTGGGGGAGATCTCCCCGCACTGACTCCACGTCCTCCTTGTGGCGGGTGGATTCGACGACGACGAAAGTTGCCGCGGAGTCCGAGGCGATCCACTGGATCTGGCTGGGGGAGGAGGTCTCGTAGATCGGGATGCTGACGCCGCCGGTCCACCAGATCGCCCAGTCCAGGAGTGCCCATTCGTACCGGGTGCGGGAGAGGATCGCGACGGCGTCGCCCGTGGCGATGCCGGAGGCGATCAGCCCCTTGGCGATGAGCTTCACCTCGGCGATGAAATCTGCGGTGCTCACCGGAGAGTAGGTGCCGTCGTCCTGGACGAGTTCGTAGATCGGCACAGAAGGGTTCGAGCGGAACCTGCCGAGCAGCAGATCCGTCGAGTTCTCTTCGGGGCGGCTCTCATGCTGCGGTGGGGAGGTGAACTGCTTCATCGAATCTCCTTTGATCCGGCCAGTGGCGTGCAGCCGGCGTACCGGACGCTTGTACGGAAGCGCTGGTGGGGTCGATACGATTCTACGGCAGGAGACGCTTACGATGGGCCACGACAGGCAGGTGGGACATGGACACGGGTGGTCCCGTGACGGCCACCGCCAACGGCACAGCGCAAGCGGACAGGAGCGGCATGCTCTCCATCGGAGTGGATATCGGCGGGACCAAGATCGCGGCGGGGGTGGTCGACGAGGACGGCGAGATCATCGCCGCCACCACACGCAGCACTCCGGCCACAGACGCTGCGCTGATCGAGGCGGCAGTGGCGGACGCGGTGGCCGAGCTGCGCGCCCAGCACGACGTCGTCGGGGTGGGCGTCGGCGCCGCCGGATTCGTGGGGGCGGACCGACGCACCGTGAACTTCGCCGCGAATCTTGCCTGGCGTCAGCATCCGCTGGCGGACGAGCTCGAGCGGCTCACCGGACTGCCGGTGGTCATCGAGAACGACGCGAACGCCGCGGGCTGGGCCGAGTATCGCTTCGGGGCCGCGACCGAGGCGAAGCACATGCTGATGGTCACCGTGGGCACCGGACTGGGCGGCGCGCTCGTGATGGATGGCCATCTCGTGCGCGGGACCGCAGGGTTCGCGGGGGAGGTCGCTCACATGACCGCCGTGCCCGACGGCCAGTGGTGCGGGTGCGGCCGGCGCGGATGCCTGGAGCAGTACACCGCGGGCACCGCCATGGTGCGCACCGCGAAGCGTCGCGCCTCCGCCGGGGACCCGCTGCTGGGACCCCTGGTACAGGCCGCCGGCGGGGTGCGGAAGGACATCGACGGACCCATGATCACTCGGCTCGCCCAGCAGGGTGATCCCGGCGCTCAGGAGCTGATCGCCGAGATCGGGACCTGGCTCGGGACCGGGGTGGCCTCGATCGCGGCCCTGCTCGATCCTGAGATCGTGGTCGTCGGCGGCGGCGTCGCGGCCGCCGGGGATCTGCTCCTCGACCCCGCACGCGGGGCCTATTCCAAGAACCTCACCGCACGGGCGCATCGGCCGCTGGCCCCGTTCGTGGTCGCGAGCATGGGCAACCGGGCCGGGATCGTGGGCGCCGCGGATCTCGCTCGCGCCTGAGGCGTCGGTCGCTCACAGCACGTCGATCAGGCTCTATTGGTCTGTCTGGTCTCCTGCCGTTCGCGAGCTCACAGCACGTCGATCAGGCTCTATGGGTCTGTCTGGTCTCCTGCCGTTCGCGAGCTCACAGCACGTCGATCAGACCTCAGCCCCGTCGTGGGGGTCGTCGCGGTGCTCTCGGGGCGCGCGCAGCAGCAGGGAGACCAGCCCGCCCAGTGCGGCGAGCCCGCCGATCCAGCCCAGGAAGCTGGGCAGGGAGGGTGTCACCGTGGTGACCAGCATCAGCACGAACCCGCCCAGCATCGCGGTCCAGGACCACAGCGCTGCCTCTGACGGCGTCGGAAGATCAGGATCCGGGGGCTCGAAGTCCCCATAGATGACCTCGTCGTCATCCAGCTCCCGCGGGCCGGCGGCGCCTCGGAGTCCGGCGGTGGGGTCGCCGAGCCCGGCTGCGGGATGCTGCGCCCGGGACCTGGCGATCGATTCCGGGCTGGGCGGCTCCGCAGGCGAGTCAGCGCTGAAGGACCACAGGGAGTCGCCCTCCTGCGGGTCCGGCGGCGTCTCGTCCTCGGTGTCGCGGTGGGCGGCGGCAGCAGGTTCGCGCGGAGCGTCACCCGGTCGCAGCACCAGGCCTTCGCCCTCGAGCATCCTGGCGAACTCGGCGTCCACGTCCCGGGGGTCGCGGGCCTTGCCGGAATCGGGGGTCATCCTCCACCTCCCGAGCCTGCGACCTGCTGGTCCAGGAAGCGTGCGGAGGTCTCGAACAGCAGCTCCGCGTCGTGATCCAGTGGTGCCAGGTGATAGCTGCGCGGCAGCGCGAGACGCTCCACGGGCCCGCGCACCCCGGCCGCGACGATGTCGCTGTCCGTGGGCGGGACGGTGTGGTCCACGCTCGAGGTGGCCAGCAGCAGCGGCACCTCCACCGCACCCAGCTGCTGGCGGGTGCGGCGGAAGAACCGTCGCAGCTGCGCGACCGCGCGCAGGGGCATCTTCCCGTACGCCTCCTCGACTGCGCCGGGAAGGGCGATATCGGAGCCGATGCCCGGCAACGTCCGTACCACCGGCGCGATCAGCTCTGCGAAGTTCGCCGCCGGCGGCAGCGTCATCCCGGGGTTGACCGCCACGACGGCCGCGATGCGTCCTCGCAGCTGTGGGTCGGCCGCGAGTGCGAGAGCGAGGGCGCCTCCCATCGACAGGCCGCCGACAGCGATCGGGCCCTGCTCCTGGGAGAGGTCCAGCGCCGCATCACGCACGCATCCGTACCAGTCCTGCCAGCGCGTCTCGGCGAGCTCCCGCTCGGTGCGGGCATGCCCGGGCAGCAGCGGCAGCTCGACCGCCCAGCCCCGTTCGGCATGGTCCTCGGCCCAGGGCCGCATGGACTGGGGGGAACCGGTGAATCCGTGGCACAGGAGCAGACCGCCACGCGAGTTAGAGTGAGCCCGCACGCTCCAGGGGCGGGACAGTTCGCTGAACGCCATGGGTACATCGTCGCATCCAGATCCACCAGTTCAGTCCGTTCGCCGTTCGTCGGAGCACCGATCCAGGAGTACACCAGTGCTGTACGAGATTGCCAAGCCCTTCGTGATGGGGGTGGTGCGGGTGCTGTGGAACCCGACCATCAGCGGCATCGAGAACATCCCGGACCAGGGGCCGGTGATCCTGGCATCCAATCACCAGGCCTATTCGGACACCGTCTTCCTGCCCGGCCAGGTGCGGCGCAGTGTTCACTTCCTGGGCAAATCAGATATCTTCTCCGGCGGCTCCCCGGTGAACCGTCTGGTGGCAGCAGTCATGCGAGGGCTGCACGTGATGCCCGTGGACCGCAGCGGTGGCAGCGCCTCGAAGGCAGCGATCGAAGCCGGTCTGGCGGTGCTCGAACGCGGCGAGGTGCTCGGGATCTATCCCGAGGGGACCCGCAGCCCGGACGGTCGGCTCTACCGGGGCAAGACCGGAGTGGCTCGTCTCGCGCTGGTCACCGGAGCGCCCATCATCCCGGTCGCGATGAGGGGCGCCTTCGAAGCGCAACGCGGACGGAAGATCTTCCCGCACCGCCGCCCCCGGATCCATGCCATCGTCGGCGAGCCCGTGGACGTGCAGACGATCACGGCCGCGCTCCAGGGAGTGGAGGAGGCGAAAGTTCTGCGAGCCGTGACCGACGCGGTGATGGATCGCATCCACGCCCTCTCCGACCAGCAACGATCCGGGGAGTACGCGAACGTCGTGAAGCAGCGGATGCGCGCCGCTGCGGGCGGTTCCCCGGCAGCAGCGGAGTCCGACGCCGCAGTGTGACGCCGCAGTGTGAGGACCGGCTGGTGGGATCCGCGCACCGCTGGAGCGGGGACTGGATACCCTGTGCAGGTGACTCAATTCAGCCCCGATGCCCCTGCCCGCGCGCATGCGTTCTCCCTGTCCTCGGCTGACGACGGCCTGGCAGCACTCGGCGCCTGGCGCGAGTATCCGCGGGTGCAGCAGCCGGTGTGGCCCGACGACGCCGCACGCGCAACTGTGTTCGACGATCTGCGGTCCGCTCCGCCCCTGGTCTTCGCCGGAGAGGTCGATGTGTTGCGCGACCGGATCGCTGCTGCCGCACGGGGAGAGGCGTTCCTGCTCGCCGGTGGCGACTGCGCGGAGACCTTCGCCGATTCCACCGCGGATCGCATCCGCAACAAGATCCGCACCATCCTGCAGATGGCCGCGGTGCTCACCTACGGCGCCTCGGTGCCGGTGGTGAAGATGGGTCGGATGGCGGGGCAGTTCGCCAAGCCGCGATCCGCTGACGAGGAGACGCGTGACGGCGTGACCCTGCCGACCTATCGCGGGGACGCTGTCAACGAGTTCGCCTTCACCCCCGAGTCACGGATCCCGGATCCGAAGCGGCTGTGGAAGACCTACACCACGAGCGCTGCGACCCTGAACCTGCTGCGTGCCTTCACCGGCGGCGGCTTCGCCGACCTGCGTGAGGTGCACTCCTGGAACCGCGGCTTCACCTCCGGTGCCGGCTACGACCGCTACGAGGAGCTGGCTGGGCAGATCGACAAGGCCGTGCGCTTCATGGATGCCATCGGAGCGGATTTCGATGCGCTCAAGGTGGTGGAGTTCTATGCCTCGCACGAGGCGCTGCTGCTCGACTACGAGGAGGCGCTGTCGAGGATTGACTCCCGCACCGGGGAGATCTACGGCTGCTCCGGTCACTTCCTCTGGATCGGTGAGCGGACCCGCCAGCTCGACGGGGCACACGTGGACTTCATGGCCCGACTGCGCAACCCGATCGGCGTGAAGCTGGGTCCCGACGCATCCGTCGACGATGCGCTGCGGCTGATCGACAAGCTCGATCCGGAGCGCGAGCCGGGGCGACTGACCTTCATCACCCGGATGGGCGCGGGGAAGATCCGTGATCGTCTGCCGGCACTGGTCGAAGGGGTGCGTGACTCCGGCGCCCAGGTGGCCTGGGTGACAGATCCGATGCACGGGAACACCATCACCTCGTCCAACGGCTACAAGACTCGGCGCTTCGAGGACATCCTCGACGAGGTCGTCGGCTTCTTCGAAGTCCATCAGGGGCTCGGCACCATCCCCGCCGGCCTGCACATGGAGCTCACGGGCGACGATGTCACCGAGGTGCTCGGCGGCGCGGGCTCGATCGACGAGGAGGGGCTGACGCGCCGCTACGAGACCCTCGTGGACCCGCGTCTGAACCATCAGCAGTCCCTCGAGCTCGCCTTCCTGGTCTCGGAGATGCTCTCCCGCCGCTGAACCGGCTTCTGATCACGCAACGCCGGTGCCCTCCCAGGCTGGGAGGGCACCGGCGTCGTCGTTCTCTGCACCAAAGGCAGTGAGAGGGGTCAGCGAGCAAAATCAGGCAGCAGGTTCAGAAGACCTGCAGCAGGATCAGAAGACCTTCAGAGTGATGGTCGAGCCCTTCTCCAGCTCGCCGCCTGCAGCGGCTGACTGCTCGTAGACGAGTCCGAACACCGGATCGCCCTTGTCATGGACCACGTTCACCGCGAATCCGGCCGCCTCGAGCGTCGCCTTCGCATCGGCCTCCGGCTGGCGGAAGACGTCCGGGACCATCACCATCTCCGGACCCAGCGAGGTGACGAGATGGATGGTGTCTCCGAGGAACCGGGTCCCGGAGGCCGGGGACTGGGAGATGACGGCACCCTTCGGCACGCTCCCGGAATGCGCCTGTGCGGCGGTCACCCTGAAGCCGGCCGCTTCGAGCGCGGCGCGGGCGGCGCCGGCGCTGTTGCCGGTCTGATCTGGGACCGCGATCGGCTGGCGTCCCTGGGAGAGGACCACGTGCACCTCGCCGCCGACGGGCAGCGCATCTGCGGTGGCCGACTGCGAGATGATCTCGCCCTCCGCGACCGTCTCGGAGAACTCCGGATCGTCCTCCACGAGCACCAGGCCGAGGTCCTCGACCTGGGCGCGGGCGCTCTCGAGGTCGCTGCCCACGACCTGAGGGACGGGGAAGGTCTCCTCACCCTTGGAGACCACCACCTCCACATTCGTCCCCTTCTTCACGGTGGTCCCGGTCGAAGGCGAGGCGGAGATGACGTGACCGGCCGGGATGGTGTCGTCGAAGCGCTCCTCGGTGTGAACCGCAAGATCTGCAGCAGTCAGCGCGGACTCGGCATCTCCGAGCGTGGCGCCGGTGATCAGGGGGATGGTGCGGTCCGCGCCGGGCCCGGTGTTCAGGTACCAGTCGCCTCCGCCCCACGCCCCCATGCCCATGACGGCGATCAGGCTCAGGACAGCCACCAGTCGCATCAATCGGGAGCGCCGACGGGCTCCTCTGGGGAGATGTCGTCCCCGAGGGGTGCGCGGTGCTCGCATCGTCACCACGCGCGGAGTCTCGTCACCCTCTTCGGGCTCCCCGACGGGTCCCGCCTCCGCGCCAGCGCCCGAGACTGCGTCAGTGCTCGAGCCTGCAGCGATGGGGGAGGCGGACACAGTGGTGGAAGCCGAGATGGTCGCGGAAGCCGACACTGCGGGCGATTCTGCAGCATCGTCGGCAGGGCCTGCGTCGTCCTCCCCCGGGGCGAGCAGCGCTGCGGGGAATGCCCGTGGACCATGTCCCAGCTCGGAGGCGACCTCGTCGAGGGAGGTGGTCAACCGCGGCACATCGGAGGTGTCTGTGTCGCCGAGCGGTTCCGGCCTGGTCTCCAGCACCGCGGAGGGGAGCGTGGTCGACAGCTCCCGCACTGCCCGGAGCAGGTCCGACGCGGACGCCGGTCGCTGCTCCACCGGGCGCGCCGCTGCCCAGGTCACCAGCGAATCCAGCTCGCGGGGGATCCCCGAGACCAGCGTGGACGGTGCCGGGATGTCCTCGTGGACGTGCTGGAAGGCAACGTGGACCGGCTGCTCGCCGAGGAACGGCTGGCGCCCGGTCAACATCTCGAACAGCACCACCCCGAGGGAGTAGAGATCGCTGCGCTCATCCGCGTGCCCCCGGGTCACCACTTCAGGACTGATGTAGGCCACGGTGCCCAGCAGGGTGGCGCTCGCGGAGGAGTTGTTCGAGCCGATGGCCCGGGCGAGCCCGAAATCTGCGACCTTCACCAGCTCGCTGCGGTCGATGAGGATGTTCTCGGGCTTGATATCCCGATGGACGATGCCCGCCTCGTGCGCGGCGACCAGCGCCTCGAGCACCTGGGCGGTGATGGCGAGGCTCTCGTGGATCGTGAGCCGCTCCTGGTCGACGATGCGCGCTCGCAGCGTCTCGCCCTCCACCAGCTCCATCGCCAGGTAGATGCGGTCCTCGTCCTCGCCCTGGTCGAAGACGCCCACGACATTGCGGTGGGCGAGACGGGCCGCTGAGCGTGCCTCCCGGCCGAAGCGGCGCCGGAAATCCTCGTCCATCGCGAGGTGGGGGTGCATGATCTTCAGAGCCACGACACGGTCCAGACGCTGATCATGCCCGCGATGCACCGTCGCCATTCCGCCGCGCGCGATCGGCTCCTCGACCCGATAGCGGTCGTCGAGGAGCAGGCTGATGCCGGGGGAAGTCGACGTTGCCGAGCTCACGGAGCCAATCTAGGTCCGCAACGCTGCTGGAACCGGGACCGACACACGCACGAGACCGGTGGTGGTGTGATGCACGACCGGGAGCGTCGGCGGCCGCAGGGATGCGCGTGCGGTCCGCGCGTGGCACCCTGGGGGAGTGGACGAACTCGATTCCCTCATCACCAACTGGCTCCCCCTCCCCGACGTCGCCGAGCGACTGGACGTGGAGGTCTCGCGCGTGCGGCGCCTGATCGAGGAAGGTCAGCTGATCGCGGTGCGCCGCGGAGACCCTGTGGTGCGCATGGTGCCGGAGCTGCTGATCGGTGACGGCGAGCTCATCCCGCATCTCGCGGGGACGATCACCGTGCTGCGAGACGGCGGTTTCGAGGACGCAGAAGTGCTGAGCTGGCTGTTCACCGAAGACGAGACGCTGCCCGGCAGGCCGATCGATCAGCTGCGCAAGGGCCAGCGCGGCGAGGTCCGCCGGCGAGCGCTCGCACTCGCGCTCTGACCCTTCTCTGACGACCCTTTTCTGACCTCTTTCTGTCCGTCCGACCCAGAGGACCGGAAGCGCCGAGATCTGGCGGCGCAGAGGCCTGCCGGTGCAGAGACACCTCGGCGCAGGACCCTGCTTCTCAGACTCCGTCAGGCGGGCAGCGAGTCCACATCCGTGGCGAGGTCCGCGAGCGCCTCGAGGCCTGCGCGGCCCTGGGCGCCCAGCTCACCCAGTTCTGGCGTGTCCAGAAGCAGCGCACGGGCCCGTGCCGCCCGTCGGCGCACCTCGTCGGCCACGGAGCTGACGGCGCCGGTGGACACCATCAGCGCGTGGACTGCGCTGATCTGCGTTTCGTCCGCCTCGGGGTTGCCGACGACCTCGTCCAGCAGCGCTCGGCCACTGGCGTCAGCGGCCTGCCGCGTGCGCGCCAGCAGTACGGTGCGCTTGCCCTCGACGATGTCTCCGCCGATCGGTTTGCCGGTCTCGTCCTGATCCCCGACCACGCTGAGCAGGTCATCCCGCAGCTGGAAAGCCGTCCCCACCTCGATCGCCCAGGCTGAGAGGGCATCCAGCGCCTGGTCCGGCGCCCCTGCAAAAGCGGCACCGATCCGCACCGGCCGCAGCACCGTGTACGGCACCGTCTTCCACCGGATGACGGAGAGCGCGGCCAGCTCCGCATCGGGGGCTGAGGAGAACCCTCCGGCCTGGTGGAGGATGTCGAGGTACTGCCCGGACATCACTTCCGTGCGCAGCGCATCGAACTCACGGCGGGCGCGGGTCACCGGGACGGGAGCTCCTTGAACCCCGGCGGCCATCTGCTCGGACCAGCTCAACGCGAGATCGCCCAGCACGATCGCGGTCGCGATCCCGTACTCCTCTGGGGCACCGGCCAGGCCTGCACTGCGATGTTCCTGCTCGGCCTGCATATGCAGAGCCGGTCGTCCGCGCCGCATCGGGGAGTGATCGATGACGTCGTCATGCATCAGCGCTGCTGCCTGGATCAGCTCGATCGCAGCGCCGAGTCGGGCCAATGCGTCCACCTCCGTGGGCGTCGGCTCCCGGCCCAGCGTCGCCACGCCGCCCCAGAAGCAGAAGCGGGGGCGCAGCAGTTTCCCTCCCTCGAGGTAGCCGGTGAGGGCGTCGATCAGTCCGGCGGCCTCCGGCGAGATCTCCTCGAGGTGCCGCCGATGCGCGGCCAGCTCGGCGCGGGTGACCTCGGCGACCCGCTCCACCAGCAGCTCGTCGAGCGCGTGCAGGCGGTCGCCGAGGGGCGGCGTGTGGGAAGGGGGCATCGGGAACTTCCTTTCTGGCGGGCGTCACGATCTTCCCACGCGCAGCTGTGCGGCCCTCCCGTCGGACGGTTCCTCCACAGCGGCTGTCCATCCCCAAGGAGCCAGGTTCGCACCTGTGGCGGCGACAGATCGGTGAAGGTCTGAGACATGACCACTCACATCACCCCTGCCGATCACGGCCGCCACGTCCTCGACGTCCATGACCCCGCCGAGCTGCTCGCAGAAGCCAGGCTGTGCCTGCGTGAGCCTCCCGTGGATTCGCTGATCCTCGCCAGTTCCGGTGGCGCCAGCTCCCCACCGATGATCACCCGCTCGGCACTGGCCGACCTGCTGGGACCCGGGGGCGGTGAGAACCTCGAGCGCCACCTGGCGCTGATGCGCGATCGCGGCGGCCCCGTCGTGCATGCACTGATCGTGCTCGGTGACGGATACCAGGATCTGCTGGAGCCCGTGATCCACGAGGTCATGCGTCGTGCAGGGCAGCTCCTTCACGCCGCTGCCCGGACGCTGGAGTCCGAGTCCTCGCCCGCGCCCATGTTCCAGCTCCTGTCCCTCCACGGCGCGGCGGGGTCGACCTCCTGGGAGCTGGAGAGGAATCTGCACGAGGGAGGAGCAGGGGACGTCGGCGTGACGGCGACCGGACCGCTGCGCGCGTTCTCCGACACCCGCGCGGCGGCGTCGGCCGTCCTCACCGGGCGCGCCATCCCGCACCACGACGCTCCGAACCCGATGCTGGAGGAGATCGGTCGCGGCCTTCGGCTCCCTGCACTCGACCTCTCCTCGGAAGCGGACCCCGGCAAGCTCTTCACAGCGGCGCTCTCCGCACTGGACAGGCTCGGCGGCGGTGCCCTCAGCCTCACTCCGGCAGAACGGATGACGAAGTGTGAACAGATCGCGTCGCTGCTGTCCGCCATCGCCGTCGAGCGGCTCCACTGGGAGCTGCTGGCCCAGTTCGTCGAGCATGGCGACACTCGCGTCATCGACCGCGAGACCCTCCTGCAGACCTTGGTCAGTGATCGGGAGTGGCGGCCGCACGACGACGTCTGCGCAGGTGGAAGGTGGTACATGGGGCTCGAGAAGCTCCGGCGCATCGCCGCGGCGGCCATGGTGGCGGCACTGCCGGCAGAGCGCCGCATCGCCCGGTCAGCATGGCGAGCCCTGACCGCGCTGCTGGTGCTGCTGGCATGGTGGAACCACCGCTTCGCCACTGCGGGCAGTCTCGTCGATGAGCTCCGGGAACAGGAACCGGAGTCGACTCTGGCACCCTTGCTCTCACGGATGACCGATACGCCGATCTTCCCTGCCTGGTGGCCCAGCGCCTGACCCGGGCCGCCACGATGCCTTGCGCGGGGGAGGCCACCGAAGGAGCAGCACCGATGACCGTCCTCGGAGAGCACCGATTTGTCGATGCGAGAATCCCCGCCCGCGACGGGGCCCTGCACGCGCCGTCCGCTCCCACGGACTCCGCTCCGACGGACTCGGCTTCCACGGATTCCGTTCCGACGGACTCGGCTCCCGCGGATCCAGCCTCGGCGTCGGGCGCCTGGCGCCCGGAGAGGGGAGCTGGTGACCGTCAGTTCGCCGAGATCGGCCCGCTCCTGCTCGAGAACGGGGAGATCCTCGACGATGTCACCATCGCCTACGAGACCTGGGGGGAGCTGGACCAGGACCGTGGCAACGCCGTGCTGGTGCTCCATGCACTGACGGGTGATTCCCACGTACGAGGCCCGGCCGGAGGTAGCCACCCCAGCCCTGGCTGGTGGGAGGAGATGGTCGGCCCCGGCCGGCCGATCGACACCGACCGCTTCCATGTGATCGCACCGAACGTGCTCGGTGGATGCCAGGGCACCACCGGGCCCAGCTCGCCAGGTGCGGACGGCCTCCCCTACGGCTCGCGATTCCCCATCATCACCACCCGCGATCAGGTTGATGCCGAGCGACGATTGCGGGACCAGCTCGGCATCGAGCACTGGGCGCTCGTGATCGGCGGCTCGATGGGAGGGATGCGCGCCATCGAATGGGGCGTCTCCCACCCCGACGAGGTGCAGCGGCTCTGCGTCATCGCCTCCTCCGCTCGGGCGACCGCGGACCAGATCGCCTGGAACAACGCTCAGATCGCCTCGATCCAGCTGGACCCGGAGTACCAGGGAGGGGACTACTACGACGGCGGCAGCGGGCAGGGGCCGAAGTCCGGATTGGGCATCGCCCGGCGGATCGCGCACACCACCTATCGCACGGCGGAAGAGCTCGAGAGCCGCTTCGGCAATCAGGCCCAGGGGCGAGAGGACCCCTATGACGGCCGGGGCAGGCACCAGGTGACCAGCTATCTCGATCACCATGCGGTCAAGCTCGCCCGCAGGTTCGACGCGAACTCCTACATCACGCTCGCGCAGACGATGAGCACCCATGACGTCGGCCGAGGTCGCGGAGGCGTGGCACAGGCCCTGGGCCGTGTCCGTGCCCGCACACTGGTGGTCGCGATCGATTCTGATCGGCTCTTCCCGCCGGCTCTGGTGGAGGAGATCGCCCAGCACGTCCCCCAGGCGCAGTGGCAGGTGGCCACCTCGCCTGTCGGGCATGATGCATTCCTGCTCGCCCATCCGGGACTCGAGGAGTGGATCGGCACCCTCATCGGCGACTAAGCTGGGTCAGCCGGTGTGACTGCACCGTTGCACGGTCGCAGGGAGGAGACGTCGCATGAGCATCGTCGTGGGGTACTCCCCGTCGGGTCAGGGACGGGCCGCGCTGAAGGCCGCCCTCCGCTATGGAGCGCGCACGGGGGAGGGGCTGGTCATCGCCTCACATCTCTATCACGACGCTGAGCGTGGGATGACTGCCGCCACCGAGGACGAGGTGCGTGACGAACTGCGCGCGCTCGGCACCGAGCAGGCCGACGTCGCCGTGCGGAGCAGCCTCGAGAGCGATATCGGGGAGTTCATCCTCTCGGTCGTGGACGAGGTCGCGGCGAGCTTGGTCGTGATCGGGCTCCGCCGGAAGCCGCCGATCGGGAAGCTGAACCTGGGCGCCTCGGCGCGTCGGGTCGTGCTCGGCGCGGCCTGTCCGGTGCTCGCCGTCAAGGACGACCACCACGCGAGTGGGGTCGGTGGCGTCACAGGCGCCTGAGCGGGTGGGAATAAACCACTGCGAGCGGCGTTATACTCAACAGGCTTGACGGCACCGTGCGTTCGTGCGCCGTGAAACCGGTAGATACCGGTGACGTGACACGGAGCGGAGACCGCGAGCCGCGCCGAGAAGACCGATCGCCCGAGTGTGGCGGACCGCCCATGCCGGGCCGCCGCCGGAAGAAGGAACTCTGTGACCTCCTCCAGTACTGCTGAGACCGCCTCCAAGGCGAAGCGCTCGACAAGCGCCGCGGCCACGAAGGCAGCGGAGAGCTCCGAGGCCGTCGAGACCGACGCTGTCGAGACCGCTGACACCGCCGCACCGAAGACCCCCGCCAAGAAGGCCCCTGCACGCAAGACCGCCGCCCGGAAGCCGGCCGCCAAGAAGGCCGCCGCACCCAAGGCCGCCGAGGCCGACTCCGACACCGAGGAGGAGTCGGAGGAGACCGAGGCGAAGAAGGCCAGGTCCGCGACCGACACGAAGGTCGAGGAGTCCGGCGGCTTCGTCTTCAACGCCGCTGAGGATGACGCCCCCGCCCAGCAGGTCGTCACCGCCGGCGCCACCGCCGACCCGGTCAAGGACTACCTCAAGCAGATCGGCAAAGTCGCACTCCTGAACGCTGCGCAGGAGGTCGAGCTGGCCGAGCGCATCGAGGCCGGTCTCTACGCCGAGCAGAAGCTCAAGGGCGACGAGTCGATCACCAAGACCAAGGCCGGTCGCGAGCTGGCGATCATCTCCCAGGACGGCCGCGCCGCCAAGGATCACCTGCTCGAGGCCAACCTGCGCCTCGTGGTCTCCCTGGCCAAGCGCTACACCGGTCGCGGGATGCTGTTCCTGGACCTCATCCAGGAGGGCAACCTCGGCCTGATCCGCGCGGTCGAGAAGTTCGACTATGCCAAGGGCTACAAGTTCTCCACCTATGCCACCTGGTGGATCCGCCAGGCCATCACTCGCGCCATGGCGGACCAGGCCCGCACCATCCGCATCCCGGTGCACATGGTCGAGGTCATCAACAAGCTCGCCCGCGTCCAGCGGCAGATGCTGCAGGACCTCGGCCGGGAGCCCACCCCGGAGGAGCTCGCCAAGGAACTGGACATGACGCCCGAGAAGGTCGTGGAGGTCCAGAAGTACGGTCGCGAGCCGATCTCCCTGCACACCCCGCTCGGTGAGGACGGCGACAGCGAGTTCGGCGACCTGATCGAGGACTCCGAGGCCGTGGTCCCGGCCGATGCAGTGAGCTTCACCCTGCTGCAGGAGCAGCTCCACTCGGTGCTGGACACCCTCTCCGAGCGTGAGGCCGGAGTGGTCTCGATGCGCTTCGGGCTCGAGGACGGTCAGCCCAAGACGCTCGATGAGATCGGCAAGGTCTATGGCGTGACCCGTGAGCGGATCCGTCAGATCGAGTCCAAGACCATGTCGAAGCTGCGTCACCCCTCGCGCTCGCAGGTGCTGCGCGACTACCTCGACTGACGTTCAGCAGTGAGGACGGGCCCGGTTCCACTAGAACCGGGCCCGTCCTCTGTCCGCCGCTCGGCGGACGCTCGCACACAGCAGTGATCAGCACGTAGCAGCGATCGGCACGAACCCGGGAGACGGAGCACCGGCAATGAGGACGACCACGGGCACGGACGCCGCCACCACGGTGCGGATCCATCGCGTAACCGGCGAGGACTGGGCCAGCCATCGGGATCTGCGGCTGGACATGCTCGCCGCCGACCCCGAGGCGTTCTGGGCGGATCCGGCAGAGGCCCGCCGCCGAGACGAGCGGCAATGGCGCCGGGAGATCGCCGGACCGCGAGTCCATCTCCAGGCCCGACGCGGGGGATCGGTGCTCGGCGGGATCGCCCTGCTCCCTGCCGGCTACACCCCCGAGCATGTGATCCCCGCGGACCGCGCCTACATCGTCTCGCTCTGGGTCCGTCCTGCTGCTCGCGGCACTGGACTCTCCCGTGTCCTCCTCGCGAGTGCCGCTCGTCTCTCCCTCGAGCTCGGGCGACCGGACCTGCGGCTGGATGTCGACGACACCAACACTCCGGCTCAGGGTCTCTATGAGCGTCTCGGCTTCGCCGCCACTGGGGCCCGGGAGGCCCGAGAGGGCCGCAGCACCTACTGGGTCGAGTACGCGATCCACGCCGAACAGCTGCTGCGCGTTTGACCTGCTGAGCGATTGGGCTGCTGCACGACCCACCTGAGCGCGCCTACCCGCAGTGCGCGCCTGCAGGGCGTCCCCGCAGTGGGGCGGACAGGCAGACGAGAAGGGCGCCCACCAAGGAGGTGGGCGCCCTTCTCGAGGAACGGGAGCGATCAGACTCTGCGACCGGCTGCTGCGGTCAGTCCTCGATCGGCTCGGGCTTGAGATGGAGACGCTCGGTCTCGTCGATGATCTCGGAGGCGACGCTGGTGAAGGCGTCCTGATGGGCGCGAGCGTGGTGCGCGCAGAACATCAGTTCGCCGCCGGCCTCGAGGAGCACCTTGACGTACGCCTGAGCACCGCAGCGGTCGCAGCGGTCGTGTGCCGTGAGCCGGGGAGCTTCGAGAGTGAGGTTCATGAGGTCATTTCTAGCATCGAGACCGGGGGCGGGGGGAGTATCCACAGCCCTGGTTCGCTGGCGGCGCAACACCCTGTGAGCCCAGCCGCTCCCCACGCCCGGTCGGGGCCCGTGCTGTGAGCCGCGCGGCAGGCGGCAATACCCGGATCCTGTTGCCCCGACCCGTAGGATCTGGGGGGTGTCCACCACCAGCACTGCGAAGAAGTCCGCCTACGATGCCCGCAATCTCCAGGTCCTCGAGGGCCTCGAGGCTGTGCGCAAGCGTCCCGGCATGTATATCGGCTCCACCGACTCGCGGGGCCTCATGCACTGCCTCTGGGAGATCCTCGACAACTCGGTCGACGAGGCGCTCGGCGGGCACGGCGACGCGATCGAGGTGATCCTCCACCCTGATCACTCGGTCGAGGTCAGGGACACCGGTCGCGGAGTCCCGGTGGATGTCGAGCCCCGCACCGGACTGACCGGCGTCGAGGTGGTCTACACCAAGCTCCACGCCGGTGGGAAGTTCGGCGGCGGCTCCTATGCCGCCTCGGGCGGCCTGCACGGCGTCGGCGCGAGCGTCGTCAACGCCCTGTCCGGACGCCTCGATGTCGAGGTCGACCGCGGTGGGAAGACCTACGCGATGAGCTTCCAGCGCGGGCAGCCGGGCGAGTTCGCCGATTCCGGTGAACCGGACCTGGACTCCCCGTTCACCCCTGCGGAAGGACCCGGGGAGCTGCGGGTGGTGGGCAAGGCCAAGCGCGGCGTGACCGGCACCCGTGTGCGCTACTGGGCCGACCCTCAGATCTTCGTGAAGGGATCGCACTTCTCGCTGGACGATCTCACGCGCCGCTCCCGCCAGACCGCCTTCCTGGTCCCGGGCCTGAAGATCTCGGTCAGTGACCTCCGGCCCGAGGCCTCACCCGATCAGCCGGCCACCCGCGTGTACAAGTACGACGGCGGGATCAGCGAGTTCGTCGAGTACCTCGCCCAGGACCAGCGGATCACCGATGTGATCCGCCTGCAGGGCACGGGCGCGTACACAGAGACGGTCCCTGTGCTCGATGCGAACGGCCATATGGTCTCCACCGATGTCGAGCGCAGCTGCGAGGTGGACATCGCTCTGCGGTGGGGCTCGGACTTCGACTCCACGCTGCGCTCCTTCGTAAACATCGTCGCCACCCCCAAGGGAGGCACCCACGTCACCGGCTTCGAGCAGGCGATGGTCAAGACCGTGCGCAAGCAGGTCGAGAACCAGGCCCGGCGGGTCAAGTTCAATGCGAAGAACGAGAAGATCGAGAAGGACGACACCCTCGCCGGGCTCACCGCGGTGGTCAGCGTCAGGATCGACGAACCGCAGTTCGAGGGCCAGACCAAGGAGGTGCTCGGCACCCCGGCGATCCGCGCGATCGTCGCGAAGGTCGTCGAGGACCGGCTGACCGAGTTCCTCAGCTCCACCAAGAAGGGCGAGAAGGAACAGGCAGCCCTGGTCATCGACAAGGTGGTCTCGGAGATGCGCGCCCGCATCGCCGCACGCATGCACAAGGAGGTCTCGCGCCGTAAGAACGCGCTGGAATCCTCCACCATGCCCACCAAGCTCGCCGACTGCCGCACCCACGATGTGGAGCGCTCCGAGCTGTTCGTCGTCGAGGGCGACAGCGCGCTCGGCACCGCGAAGAACGCACGCTCCTCGGAGTTCCAGGCCCTGCTGCCGATCCGCGGCAAGATCCTGAACGTCCAGAAGGCGTCGATCACGGACATGCTGAAGAACTCCGAGTGCGCCGCGATCATCCAGGTGATCGGCGCCGGCTCGGGTCGCACCTTCGACCTGGACGCCGCCCGCTACGGCAAGATCATCATGATGACGGACGCCGATGTCGACGGTGCGCACATCCGCACCCTGCTGTTGACGCTGTTCCACCGTTATATGCGTCCCCTGGTCGAGGCCGGTCGGGTCTACGCCGCAGTGCCGCCCCTGCATCGGGTGGAGATCATCCACGGCGGCAAGAAGAAGAACGAGCTGGTCTACACCTACTCCGAGGCGGAGCTGCACAAGCTGCTCAAGAACCTCGAACGCCGCGGGAAGAAGTACAAGGAGCCGATCCAGCGCTACAAGGGCCTGGGGGAGATGGACGCCGACCAGCTGGCCGACACCACCATGGATCCCGGTCACCGCACCTTGCGCCGGGTGCGGATCGAGGACGCCGAGGCCGCCAGCGCCGTCTTCGAGCTGCTGATGGGCTCCGACGTCGCTCCGCGCAAGCAGTTCATCATCGAGGGAGCCGAAGAGCTCGATATGGAGAGGATCGACGCATGAGTGTCGCCGTCCGAGTCATCCCCTGCCTGGACGTCGACGCGGGTCGCGTCGTCAAGGGCGTCAACTTCAAAGATCTCCGCGATGCTGGGGACCCGGTCGAGCTGGCCGCCCGGTACGGCGCCGAGGGAGCTGATGAGCTCACCTTCCTCGACGTCACCGCCTCCTCCGGCGGCCGCGACACCATGATCGACGTGGTCCGCCGCACCGCAGAGCAGATCTTCATCCCGCTGACCGTCGGCGGCGGGGTGCGCTCCGCCGGCGACGTGGACCAGCTGCTGCGGGCGGGCGCGGACAAGTGCGGGGTGAACACCGCCGCGATCGCTCGCCCCGAGGTGATCAGCGAGATCTCGCGTCGTTTCGGCAACCAGGTGCTGGTGCTCTCGATCGACGCCCGCCGCGTCACCGACGAGACCCCCGAGGGCACGGCACGCTCCGGTTCTGGCTTCGAGGTGACCACCCACGGTGGTCGGCGCGGCACCGGCATCGATGCGATCGCCTGGATCCGCGAGGTGACCGAGCGTGGAGCCGGAGAGATCCTGCTGAACTCGATGGATGCCGATGGCACTGAGCAGGGCTTCGACCTCGAGCTGATCAGGCTCGCCCGGGAGGCGACCACCCTGCCGCTGATCGCCTCCGGCGGGGCCGGGAAGCCCGAGGACTTCGCTCCGGCGGTCCACGCGGGCGCCGATGCGGTGCTCGCCGCGAGCGTCTTCCACTTCCAGCAGATGACGATCTCGGAGGCTAAGGCCGCGATGGCGGCCGACGGGATCACCGTGCGGTGAGCGCACCGCTCTCGGTCGCCGACCGAGCAGCCGGCACCACCCGCCCTCCGCGGCAGCGCCTCGCTGCCATCGGGCTCGTGCTGATCCTGCTGCTTCTCGCCACCGGCGGCTGGCTGCTGTGGGACAACCGCCGGCTCGATGTCACCACCTATGACGTGGTCCTCGACGAACTGCCAGCAGCGGCGGACGGGCTTCGCATCGCTCAGATCTCCGATCTGCATGCCGCACAGTTCGGCACCTTCCAGGATCGGGTGGTCACCGCGACCACGGCCGCAGAGCCGGATCTGATCGCGCTCACCGGCGACCTCATCGACTACCGCACCACGCAGCTGGACGGCGTGCTCGCGATGACCGAGCGACTGCAGGCGATCGCACCCACGTACTTCGTGCTCGGCAACCATGAGGCGGACTCACCCCTCATGGACGAGCTGATCAGGGGACTCGAGGCTCGCGGCATCACGGTGCTGCGGAATGAGGCTGTCGAGGCGCAGATCGCCGGGGTCGAGCTGAGCGTGGTCGGTCTTGATGACCCGCGGGTGCGGGCCGCGGCAGGGGAGAGCCCGCAGGAGGCGACGGCGGTGCTCGCCGGACTCGGCCTGCCGGAGGATGGCACCACTGTGCTGCTCGCGCATCGTCCGGAGCAGCTGGACAGCTATACCGGTACCGGGGCTGACCTGGTGCTCTCCGGGCACGCCCACGGCGGGCAGGTGCGCATTCCCGGAGTGGGTGGGCTCTACGCCCCGCATCAGGGCCTGTTCCCCGCGCTCACCGAGGGCGTGCATGAGCGGCAGGGCACCACCATGGTGATCAGCCGGGGGCTCGGGAACAGCATCGCCGGGGTGCGGGTCAACAACCCGCGTGAGCTCGTGATCGTGGAGATGCGCAGCGGGATGTGAGCCGCCTTCTACTAGCTATTCGCAGTGTGTATACGCAGTGTGTATAGTCCTCGCATGAGCACCGCACACGCCCTGCTGGGACTGCTTGATCGGTCGCCAGCCTATGGGTACTCCCTCAAGCATGACTACGACCAGCTCCTCGCACCGGAGCGGCCGCTGGCCTTCGGGCAGGTCTATTCCTCGCTCGCCCGCTTCGAGCGCCAGGGATGGGCAGAGATCCTCACCGTCGAGACCGGCTCCGGGCCCGAGCGCAAGCTCTACGGCATCACGGCCGACGGGGTCGCCGAGCTGGATGCCTGGGTCTCCACGCCGCAGGTCACCGGCTCCTTCTCAGCCTCCACCCTGTTCGTGCGGATCTCGATCGCCCTGCTTTCCGGGCGGGACGCCCAGGAGGTCCTCACCGTCCAGCGAGCGAGCCACATGGTGCGCATGCGCGAGCTGACCGCACGCCGTCGCGGTGCCGAGCCCTCGCTGCTGCTCCAGCTGGACTACGAGCTCACCCACCTCGACGCCGATCTGCGCTGGATCCAGGAAGCCGGTCAGCGGCTCGATGCGCTGCGCGTGCAATGGCAGGAGACGACCGGAACGCGGCCCGACGAGACCGGGGCGCAGCGATGACCGCCCATTCCGAGAGTCGTGAACGCGCTGCGACCGCTGCCGGAGCTGCGACGGTCGTCGAGCTGAGCGGGGTACGGGTCTCCTACGGTCAGGATCCCGCGCTGCGTGGCATCGACCTGCAGATCGCCGCAGGGGAGCAGGTCGCCGTGATGGGGCCGTCCGGATGCGGGAAGTCCACTCTTCTGCATGTGCTCGCCGGCGTGCTGGATGCCCGGGAGGGCACCCTCCGGGTGCTCGGCGAGGACCTCGGAGCGATGCGGGAGAAAGATCGAGCCCAGCTCCGGCTGGCCCGGATGGGCATGGTGTTCCAGTTCGGTGACCTGATCGGCGAACTCACTCTGCGCGAGAATCTCGCCCTCCCGCTCCAGCTCCTCGGCGGCAGGCCGGCACGGATCCGGGCAGAAGTCGACGCGATGCTCGACCGTCTCGGGCTCGGCGAGGTCGCAGGCCGTCGCGCCGCCCAGGTCTCCGGTGGACAGGCGCAGCGCGCCGCCGTCGGCCGCGCACTGATCCACCAGCCCGCCCTGCTGCTGGCCGACGAACCCACCGGCGCGCTGGACACAGTCGCCGCCGACACCGTGATGGACGCCCTGATGGACACCGTGACGGAGCAGGGCACGACCCTCGTGGTCGTCACCCACGACAACCGCGTCGCCGCACACCTGAACCGCCTGGTGAGCATGCGCGACGGGGAGCTCGTGGGCTGAGATGCGCTCCTCCCTCCGCCTCGGGCTCACCCTCGCCCTGCGCGCCACCGACCAAGGCCGCTTCCGCACACTCAGCGCACTGCTCGTGTCCCTGTTCGGCTGCGCGCTCCTGGTCGTGGTGCTGTCCCTGCTGGATGCTGCCAGGCCCCGCAGCCTCGCACCCGGGATCGCGATGTCGGAGGTGGTCGGGATGATCCTGCCCGGGATCGTGGCCCTCGCGATCGGTCTGCCCGTGCTGGCCGCCGCCGCCGCGACCGGCCGCATGTCCGAGCAGGACCGCTCCCGGCGCACGGCCCGATTGCACCTGCTCGGGATGCGCGGCCGCGATCGGGTACTGGTGGGCATCGGCGAAAGCCTCCCTCCCGCTCTCGTCGGTGCAGCTGTCGGTCTCACGGTGGGTTCTCTGCTGGTTCCGTGGGCCGGAGGGGCACTGCTGGGCATGACCCCGGCGCCGAGCGTTGTGCCGGGATCTCTCGTGGTGGCCCTCGCCGTGCCGCTGGGTCTGGCCGCCGGGGCCGCGATGCCCTCACGTCGCTCCCAGAGCGAGACTCTGGAGCAGGCTCGCGGAGAGGTGGACCGACGTCCCGGTCTCTGGCGGGCAGCGATCCTGGTGCTGGGTCTGGTGATGCTGGTGCTCAGCTGGAGTGTGCGAGGGCTCTCGAACCCCGTGCTGGTCGTTCTGTTCCTCGGCGGTGCCGGCCTGGCCGCACTGGGCAGCATCCTGCTGCCGGCCCTGCTGGTGCGGCGCAGCGCCGACCTGCTCGTCCGGGTCGGATCCCCGGTGACCGTCGTGGCGGGACGGCGCCTGCAGTCTCAGCCCGCAGTGCTCGGCAGGGTGCTCGGCGCCCTGGTGATCGGCGTGGTGGTGACGACGGCAGGGCAGGGACTGATCAGCGTCTTGGCCGCTACCCCGGTGTATCAGGCCGGGCGCCACTACCGAGACGTCGAAGCTGTCGCCGAGGCATGGCTCCCGGATCGGGCGGCCGTCGCAGATCTGGAGCGTGCCCTCGAGCAGGTCGGTGGAGCTCGCGAGGTGGCATTCTCCACGCGCGGGTACGTCGTCGCCCCGGGGAGCACCCCGCAGGAGCACGCCCTGGGTGCGATGGTGACCACCTGCGAGGAGCTCCGCGTCCTCCGACCGGAGGTGGAGGGCTGCCGGAATGATCGTGCGGCCTGGATCCCAGCTACGGCTGGGTTCGAGGAGAGGGTACCGCTCCAGGGAATCGTGGATCTGTTCAGCACCGACTTCGACGAGAGCAGCGGCGGGTTCGGAGATCCCGTGCTGCAGCTCGAGGTCTCCGAGGATGATCTCTCTCGAGTGCCAGTCCCTGCCTGGCAGGACACGGATCCGGCACCCACCCTGTTCATTCCGCGGGCACTGGTCACCGAAGAGCAGTTCTGGCAGTTCGGCGACGTGAGCGCGAGGGTGAATGCTGGCCCGCGCCCTGACTTTCCGGCGGAGCTGCAGGCGGCGGGAATCGACGCCCATATCGGCTGGACGGCGGAGGACTTCGCGCCCTATCAGGCGACCATCGACACCATCCGCCTGCTGAACCTCGTGGTGCTGGCCGTCGGGCTGGGCGCCTTCCTGCTCGGCATGGCTGATCTGGCGATGGGGCGCAGGCAGGAGCATGCCCGGCTGCGCCTGCTCGGCACCCCTGTGGGGGTGCTGCGCCGTGCGCACTGGCTCGAGGTGGCGCTGCCGCTGGTGGTCGGTGGGGGAGCGGCGCTCGGGATCGGGCATCTGGTCGCCGTCGCCTTCGTCGATACCGGTAACCGCGGTATGGAACCGGGCATGGTGACGCACCTCGGCGCGGAGAGCCTCACCGGACCGGTTCTCGCCGTGGCGGGCGGCGCGGTGGTGATCGCGCTGCTGACCTCGATCGGCATCGGTGCTCCCCTGCGACCGGACCACATCCGCCGGGCCTGACGTGCGCACCGCCGCGCGTCTGCTGTACTCCGGACGCGACACGGCCCGTCCGAACGGATTCGGACGGGCCGAGGGTGGGGGCGAGCGCTCGCATCAGAGACGCCGCCGTGCTCACCGCAGGTGCGAGAGGCCGGTGCCGAGCAGTGCGCGCTGCACGAGCAGCTCGTGCTCATGACGCGCCTGCTGGGCGGCCTGCTGCCGACGGGCCTCGCGCACCGCTCGTCGGCGGGCGAGGAAACCCTTCAGCAGGGTGTCGACGGCGTCCTCGTCGGCGACCTGCTCGAGCCGACGCAGGCTGGTGTCGGCGCGGGACGATTCGCGGCGGGTGAGGGTGTCGATGGGGCTGGTGGTGTTCTCCGATGTGTCGGTCGTGTGGATGGTGGTCGGGCTGCGGGTGTCGAGGGTGGTGTGAAGGGACATGGGGGCTCCTGACGGAGTGGCGTGTGATCGAGTCTCCTGCGCGCTGCGGACAGCTGCTGTCCTCGAAGCGCGCAGGAGAGTGCCCGCTGCTCGAGTGCGTCGGGCAGCGGGGATTCTCAGTAGTGCCGGCGGCAGGGCCGCACGGCATGGCGCGGAGCGGTGCGCTCCGTCAGCCGGCCACAGGCGCGGCGTGCCCGGCGGTGCTGCGGCCCCCACCGGCCGCTCGCTGAGCCACGGTGAGTCCGTGGGGCCGGGTGAGGGATGCGGCGAGGCCGAGCGACGACGCGGCCGGGCTGGCCGGGGTCGTGAACGGGGGCTGGTGCATCTCCATACGGAGAGTTGACCACCCTTCTCCGGTGGAGCACAACTGATTAAAAGTTCGCACGACGACGAAGACCCGGCCGCCCTCTGAGGGGCGACCGGGTCCTGGTCAGATGCTCCGCGGTGCGGAGCTGTGCTCAGCGCTCGATGCGGTAGGTGACGCCGATGGAGTGCGACTGGCCGGGCTCGAGGGCCACGTAGCCGTCCTTGGCGATGGCAGGCTCGATGCAGACGAACTCGGGCCAGGCCGTATCGGGGATATCGGCCATGCCGGTCACCAGCGTGTCCCAGGGATTCCAGACCACAGTCTTGGCGGTGCCGCGCGGTGCGGAGACGATGCGGCGGCCGGACTTCTCATCGTGGACAGTCACCACGGCGGTGGAGTCGACGACCCGGTCGGTGGCGGCGGTCAGCCGCAGCGGCCCGGCCGGGAGCACGTCGGGGGCCAGCCCGCGGGTGTTGTCGAGGAAGTCAGCGCCTTCGAGCCCGAGGATCTCGATCTCCCGCACATCGCCGACGGCGAGGTAGGTGTGCAGCGCTGCCTCGAGATCGAGCGGCCGGGGTCCGGCGGTGAGGGTGAGGTCCACCGACAGCTCGGCGCCGATGCGGAACTGGACGGACGCGGTCAGCGCCTTGACGTCCTCGGGGGTGCGGAGGGTGAGCACCACCTCGTCGCCCTCTCGCTCGGCCGAGGCGAGATCCCAGCGGAGGTTGCGCAGCCAGCCGTGCTTGACCTCCATCGCCAGGTCCCGGCCCGGTCCGAACCAGGGGCCGATCAGGGGGATGCCTCCGCGCACGGCCTCCCGCTCGCCGAAGGCGGAGTCCGGGCTCATCCAGAGCAGATCCGCCTCACCGGCGGGGACGTAGCTGGTCAGGTGCGCGCCGTCGAAGAGGAGCTCGGCCGTCGCAGCAGGGGTGTCGATCAGCAGGACGTCGACCCCGTGGGTCTGCCCGAGGCGCACACCTTCGGGAAGCGGGACGGAGGTGGTGGGGGCATCGGTGCCTGAAGAGTTCATGACGTCATGGTCGCACGTCACCGGGCCGCGGATCCGAGGACTCAGCCGGTTGCCGTCCCGGCGCAGCGGCCGCGCGGCTGGACTCTCTGGCCTGGGTCGAGTCCCGTTCCTCCGTGCCCTCCGCAGCCGCCGAGACTGTGCGGATGAACAGCAGCAGCCAGCCGTACACGATCGCCGCCGCCCCCATCTCGAAGGCAGTCATGTTCAGGTAGTCCACGCCCAGGTAGAGCACTGTGACGGTCACCAGCAGGGCGAAGGCCCCGGCGGTGACGGCGATCAGGGCGCCCGGCAGCCGGCGCAGCAGCACCGGCACCACGAGCAGGGTGAGCGCGAAGACGACCACGAGCGACTGGGCGACCACGTCGTGCCAGAAGACGCTCACGGTCCGGGAGATCACCGCGACCAGGGCGACCAGCACTCCGACTGCGCTCAGCAGCGAGCGCACGGTGGTGATCAGCCAGGCCGGCTCGCCGGCGCTGCGGGCCCAGCGGTCCAGATCATGGGCGAGGAACTCGGCCACGGTCACCAGCGCCACCCCGGTCAGCAGCAGGGTGAGGTTGAAGGTGAAGCTCGAGAGGCCGTCACCTTCGCCGAGCTCGGAGAAGTACCGCTCCCACCAGTAGGGATCCGAGGCGTTCATGGCACTGGCGAGCACACCGACCACGAGGAATGCCGCCAGCAGGGTGGCCAGGGACCGGCCGGTGAGCGAGGCCGCCGCCGCGGAGGTGATGTAGGCGGCGGCGCCGGCCGCAAGGGCGACCCAGAAGGTGCCGGCGAGGCGATCGAGCGCGACGCCCTGGAAGGCTTGTTGGAACACACCGAACAGGGCGCCGGTGAGGAACAGGCCGAGGATCCCGAAGACGAGGGAGAGCCCGAGGACATCGATCCCGCGGCGCCACCAGTGCCGGCCCCCGAACCAGGGCAGGGAGCGCCGGGTGAGGGTCGAGAGGGTGAGGGCGGCCGTCGCTGCGCCGCAGCCCAACACCGTCAGCGCGGCGACCTGGCCGATCGATCCCGATCCTGCCAACGGAACGGTCCCGCGCAGGGCGAGCAGTCCGACGACCAGACCCACCAGGGCGCCGGCCACGCCGACGGCGATATGCCGGGACTCCACACGCGAGGCCCGGGAGGAGCGGAATTTCCCGCGCAAGGCACGAGACTCCTGTGACTCCAGACGCGAGCCCCAAGGAGACCGAGACTCGCCGTCCGCGGCAGGGGAGGGATGGGGGTCGCCGCGAGGTATGGGCGCCACCCCGTCCCGGTTTCGGTCGCCCTGCACCGCTCAGCCGATCGCGGCGATCGGGACGGCCACCGGGGTCCCGGAGCCATCCCGGCGCCCGGTGGGCTCGGGCAGATCGATCGGCTGCCCCGCCTCGGACGAGGCGCGAGCGGGGTGAGGGACCACCCAGGCGCCGATCAGCGTGTCCTCGCCGCGCAGGAAGCGATGGCAGCGCATCCCAGCCGTCGCCCGACCCTTCGGCGGGTACTCGGTGAGGGCGGAGACCTTCAGCGAGCCGTTCTGGAGCAGCGGGAGGGTGCCGGAGCTGCCGGCGACGGTCACCACGTCGGCCGGGGCGGTCACATCGATCACCCCGAAGGACACCACCCGGTCGCCGGCGCCGAGCTTGATCCCGGCCACACCTCCGGCGCTGCGGCCCTGCGGCCGGACCCCGGAGGAGGGGAAGTGGAGCAGCTGCGCCTCGGCGGTGATGAAGACCAGGTCCAGGTCCTCGTCCTCCTCGAGGTCCACGACCCCGACCACGGTGTCACCGTCCTTCAGCGAGATGATCTCGAAGCCGTCGGCCTTCGGGAACTCGAGCTGCACCCGCTTGACCACGCCCTGCCGGGTCCCGAGCGCGATCGCCCCGCCCCGCGCGAGATCGTCCTCGCCGAGCCGGATCAGCCCCAGCGCGCGTTCCTCGCGCTCGAGGTCGATGAGGTCCGCAAGCCGCGTCCCGCCGGCGAGCGAGGGCGCCCCGGCAGTCGGTGCGAGCGAGGGCAGATCCACGACCGACAGCCGCAGCACGCGGCCGCTGTCGGTGACCACGCCGACGCTCGAGCGGGTGGTGGTGCGTACCTGGGAGACGACCACATCATGGGAGCTGCGGGCGCCCTCGCGCAGCACCGGGCCCTCACCGGTGACCCGCGCGACCAGTCCGGTCCCGGTGAGCAGCACGTGGCACGGCTCATCCGCCACCTCGAGGGAGCCGGCGGCCGAGATCACCGGCTTCTCCGCCGATTCGAGCAGGACCGTGCGGCGGGAATCCCCGTGCTCGGCGGCCACCGCGGCGAGCTCGTCGGACACCAGCGCACGCAGCACCGCATCCGAGCCCAGAATCTCCTCAAGCTTCTCGATCTCCCGGCGCAGGTCATCGCGCTCGGCCTCGAGATCGATCTGGGAGAACTTCGTCAGCCGTCGCAGCCGCAGCTCGAGGATGTACTCCGCCTGAACCTCGGAGAGGTCGAACACCGTCATCAGGCGGGTCCGTGCGGTCTCGGCATCATCGCTCTGCCGGACGATCTGGATCACTTCGTCGATGTCGAGGATCGCCAGCAGCAGACCCTCGACCAGATGCAGGCGGGCCTGGTGCCTGCTCAGGCGGTGCTCGGTGCGGCGGCGCACCACCCGCAGCCGATGATCGACGAACACCTCGAGCAGCTGCTTGAGGCCGAGCGTGCGGGGCTGCCCCTCGACGAGGGTCACATTGTTGATGCCGAAGGACTCCTCCAGCGGCGTGTACCGGTACAGCTGCTGCAGCACGGCCTCGGGGTCGAAGCCCGACTTCACCGTGAGCACCAGTCGCAGGCCATGGTGGCGGTCGGTGAGGTCCTGGTAGTCGGTGATGCCCTGGACCCGCTTGGCCTGCACTGCATCGCGCAGCTTCTCGGCCAGCCGCTCCGGACCCACCTGGTAGGGCAGCTCGGTGACGACGATGCCCTTGCGGCGGGAGGTGACGTTCTCGATCCGGGTCGTCGCCCTCATCTTGAAGGACCCGCGTCCTGTGCGATAGGCATCCCGGATGCCCTCGAGCCCCACGATCCGGCCGCCGGTGGGCAGATCCGGACCCGGCACGAAGCGCATCAGCTCGTCCAGCTCCGCCTCCGGATGATCGATCAGATGCCGGGCGGCGGCGATCGTCTCCACCAGGTTGTGGGGCGCCATGTTCGTGGCCATCCCCACGGCGATCCCCGAGGCCCCGTTCACCAGAAGGTTCGGGTACTGGGCGGGCAGCACCTCGGGCTGGAGGAGCTGGTTGTCATAGTTCGGGATCATGTCCACGACGTCCTCGCCGAGCGAGTCCGTCATCAGCAGCGCCGCCTTGGCGAGCCGTGCCTCCGTGTATCGCGGGGCGGCAGGTCCGTTGTCCAGGGAGCCGAAGTTGCCGTGTCCATCCACCAGCGGCAGGCGCATGTTGAAGCTCTGCGCCATCCGCACCAGGGCGTCGTAGATCGCGGTGTCGCCATGGGGATGGAGCTTGCCCATCACCTCGCCCACCACGCGCTGGCTCTTCACATGGCCCTTCTCGGGCCGCAGGCCCATGTCGGCCATCATGTAGAGGATGCGGCGCTGGACCGGCTTGAGCCCATCGCGCGCATCGGGCAGCGCCCGGGAGTAGATCACCGAGTACGCGTACTCGAGGAACGACGACTCCATCTCGCTGGTGACATCGATGTCGACGATGTTCTCGTCGACCGCGTCCTCACCGGCGGGCGTATTGGTGCTGCGTGATCGGGCCATGGAGAACATCATGGCGCATGACCGGCCATGATCCCGGGAGCCGGTTACCTGAAGGGACGTGAATCCCGTCAACTCCCCGCAACTCGACGATAGGATCCAGCCATGGCGGAAAGACGCGACGGCCTGCGGTCACTGCGCCGCCGTGCCCGGCCCGAGGATGAGCACGAGCCCAGCTATCCCTCTCACTGGGAGGCGGACATCGCCCTGCGCGACGGTTCCGCCGCACACCTGCGCCCGATCCTGCCGACCGACGCCGACGCCCTCCAGGACTTCCATCAACGGCAATCGGAGCACTCCCGATACCTCCGCTTCTTCGCCGCGATGCCGAAGCTGTCCCGCCGCGACCTCGAACGGTTCACGAACGTCGACCATGCCGACAGGGTGGCCCTGGTGGCGCTGGTCGGTGCGGAGATCGTCGCCGTCGGGCGTTACGACCGCACCGAGCCGCACTCCGCCGAGGTGGCGTTCAACGTCTCCGATTCCCGCCAGGGAACGGGCCTGGCCTCGGTGCTGCTGGAGCACCTCGCGGCCGCTGCCCGCGAGCGCGGCATCAACGAGTTCACCGCCGAGGTGCTCCCGCAGAACACCAAGATGATCAAGGTCTTCACCGAGACCGGCTTCGACGTCACCCGGGTGCTCGATGACGGCGTGGTCATGGTCTCCTTCCGGATCGACCCCACCGCCCGCTCTCTCGCCGTGATGTCGGAACGGGAGCACCGCGCCGAGGCGAGGGCCATGGAACGGCTCCTTCACCCGCAGTCGGTGCTGCTGATCGGTGTCTCCTCCCGCGCGGACTCAGCCGGCGGCCGCTTCCTCACCGCTCTGGAGGACTCGGGCTACGGCGGCACCGTGCACCTCATCGCCCGTGACGTCCTCGAGCTGAGGGGGCGCCGCACCTGGGCCAGAGTGGGTGACGTGCCGGGCACCGTGGACCTCGCCGTGATCGCGCTGCGTCCCGAAGCCTGCCTGGACGCGATCGACGAATGCGCCGCGATCGGGGTGCGCAGCGTCCTGATCCCCACCGAAGGATTCTCCGACAGCGACGAAGGGCGCCTGCTGCAGCGCGAGCTGGTGGCCCGCGCCCGCCGCCACGGCATGCGCCTGCTGGGACCCGGCTCCCTCGGCTTCCTGCGCACCGGGGAGGATGCCATCAGCCTCTCGCTGGCCCCTCGGATGCCGCAGCCCGGAACGGTCGCGCTCGCCGGGCAGTCCAGCGCGCTCTCAGCGATGCTGCTGGCGGGCACCGACGCCCGAGGCATCGGCCTGCACGAGTTCGTGGGCGTGGGGAACCGTGCGGACGTCTCCTTGAACGACACCCTCCAGCACTGGGAGGACGACGATCAGGTCGGCGTCATCGGGCTGGCCCTGGAATCGATGGGAAATCCTCGCAAGTTCACCCGGATCGCGCGCCGGCTGACGCGCAGCACCCCGCTGATCGTGCTGCGTCCCCCCGGCAGCGAGTCACACCTGCCGCCCGGTCACGACGTGCGCTCCTCGACCCTGCCCCGTCGCGCCATGGACCAGGTGCTCGACTCGGCCGGGGTGGTCCAGGCAACGGGAGTGGACCACCTGCTCGACGTGGTCGACGCGATCGGACGGCAGGGCCTCCCGCTCGGCCGACGAGTAGGGCTGCTCTCCAACACGGCCGCGCTCGGCGCCTCCCTGAGCGGGGCCGCCGGTCAAGCCGGCTTCGACGTGGTCGCGGAGAACCACAGCGTTCCGCTCTCCCCGGATCCGCGCCTCATCCAGCGCGCCTTCACCACGATGGCGGCGCTGGGCCAGGTCGACCTGGTGATCGCCGGCATGATCGACCCGCAGACGGCCGACATCACCGAGGTGCTGCGGCAGATGTCGATCGTGGCCCGTCATTCCGAGGTGGTGCTCCTGGTCTGCCTGGTCACCACCGAGGACCGCTTCGCCGAGGTGCAGCGGGCGGTGCGCGCCGACCTCTCGCTGCCGCCGGTGCACGCCACCCCCTACGCGGTGGTGCGCGCCGGTGCAGGAATGCTCGCGGCCGCCCTGCGTCCCGAGGTGGATGACGCGGAGCCGGCCCAGCGGGAGGGCATCGATCGCGCGGCGGCCCGGGAGCTGGTGGAAGCGCTGACTCCCTCGCCCGCCGCGTCCGCCGTGGATCTCTCCACCGCCGAGATCACCGCGCTGCTTGCCGCCTACGGCATCGACCAGCTGAGCAGCCGCCGGATCACCGATGCCGAGGACGCCCTCGCCCAGGCGGCGGAGATCGGCTATCCGGTCGCGCTGAAGTCCACGGACCCCGTGCTGCGCCATCGCGCTGATCTCGGCGGGGTGCGGCTCGACATCCCCGACGCGGTCCAGCTGCGCCACGCCGTCGACTCGATGCGCCGTGACCTGTCCTATTCGAGCGCACCGCTCGAGGTCCAGGCGATGGCCCCCGCCGGGGTGCCGATGGTGGTGCGCAGCGTCGAGGATCCCTCTCTCGGCCCGGTGGTCTCGCTGTCGGTGGCGGGGGATGCCACCGATCTGCTCGATGACATCGCCTATGCGATCCCGCCCTTCAGCGAGAGCGCCGCGGCACGGCTGGTGGACGCTCCCGCCACGGCCGTGAAGCTCCGGGGAATGCGCGGCCTGCCCCCGGCGGATCGGGAGGCGCTCGCCGATCTGGTGGTCCGCATCGGCCTGCTCGCGGAGGACCTTCCCGAGGTGGCCTCCCTCGAGCTGTACCCGGTGCTGGTGGCGCAGGACGGCCTCACCGTGATCGGTGCCCGGGTACGGCTGGCACCCCCGCCCAACCGCACCGATGGGGCCCGACGCACGCTGTCCGGCCCACCGGGGTCCTGAGCCGCGCCGCCCATCGAGTCGGAGCGTGGAACAATGACGGGATGACCACCGCACTTCCCACCGATCTACTCAAGGCTCTCGAGACCGCCGGGTACTTCCCACAGGCGGCAGCCCAGAGCCTGGAGCGTTCGCTGCGAGGCCGCGCTCCGGTCGCCCATCTGGTGCGGCCCGAGACCACCTTCGACGGGCCGGAGGTGCGCCGCCACCTCACCGTCGTGGTGCTGACCCCCACGCACCTCCTGATCACACACCTCGATGACGATCCGGCCGATGCGCTCAACCCCAGCCAGGTGGTCTCCACCACCGAGCGGATCCGGCTGCAGCGGATCACCGCGACCGGCCTCTCGCAGGTCTTCGACACCGATGGGCAGCTCAACCCCGGCCGGGAGTCCGAGATCACCCTGGGCATCACCTGGGACGGCAGCCGCCGCCTGGACCTCGAGCGGGCAGTGTGCGAGGACCCCGGCTGCCAGCTGGATCATGGGTACACCGGCACCATCGCCCCCTCGGATCTCGCCCTGCGGGTCAGCGCCCTGGCCGATGGCGCCGGCGCGGTCGAGGAGGCCCTGGCCTTCCACGACCAGCTGATCGACGCGATCGACGCGGTCGGGGCCTGAGCCGGCGTGCGTGCCACAGGTCCCGGACCCCGCCACCGCGACGCACCCGGAGCGATGGAGGACTGGCCCGCCGACCTGCTGCCGCCGCCCTTCACCGGCGGCGCACGGCCCGGCCTCCTGGATGTCCTGCGCCCGCTGGTCGAGAAGCCGAAGCCCGGCCGGGACCTCGTGGTGCTGCTCGACGGGCTCGGCGCAGATCTGCTGCGTGAGCACCGGTCGCTCACGCCGACTTTGCGTCGCCTGGAGGCGCAGACCCAGCGGATCCGCACCGTGGCCCCCTCGACCACCTCCAGCGCCATGGTCTCGCTGCAGACCGGCGCTGCACCGCTCGAGCACGGGGTCCTCGGCTATCTCACCTACGACCCGCAGACAGGCCGCAGCCTCAATCAGATCAGCGGAGCGAATTGGATCGACCCGCGTGCCTGGATGCCGCTGCCGACCCTGGTCGGCTCCGGCTCTCGCCGGGCGGTGCAGGTGGGGCCGAGCAAGCACGCCGGCTCCCATCTGAGCGGCGTGGCCTACCGGGGCTGGGAGTTCCTCGGCCACGGGCGCACCGACCGTGTCGACGTCGTCCGTGCCGCCCTGCGTCGCGCTGGCGCCGACGGGCTGGTGCATCTCCATGTCGATGACGTCGACCACGCCGGACATCGCCACGGGGTCGACTCCATGCAGTGGCGTGACGCGCTGGCCGAGGTGGACTCCCTGATCGGGACGCTGCTGCGGCGACTGCCTCGCGGCACCCGGATCCACCTCACCGCAGACCACGGCATGGTCGACACGTCACCTGAGCTCACCACGGACCTCGCGGACCACCCGCAGATCCTGCGCCTCATCCATGAGGTCTCAGGCGAGGCCCGCGCGCTGGCGCTGCATGCGGTCCGCGGCGACGGTGCGGCTGAGGAGCTCGCGGCTCAGCTCGCAACGCTGCTGGGGGAGCGGGCCCTGGTGCTGCCGCGCGAGGACATCCTCGCCAGCGCCCTGCTGGGACCGGCCGGAGCTGAGGTGACCGAGCGGGTCGCGGGCCGCGTCCCGGATGTGCTGGTGCTGTCCCGGGGACGCTGGAGCGTCGACGACTTCTCCCGGCGACCGGACTCCGCACGGCAGATGGTCGGCGTGCACGGATCGCTCACCGCGGCCGAGTCCTGGGTGCCGCTGCTGCACACCGAGGTCTGAGCAACCCCTCCAGCTCAGGCCCAGCCCTGTTCGGGCTCAGTCCTGCTTCGAGCCGTTCGACCCGAAGACGATCTCGTCCCAGCTCGGCATCGAGGCGCGCTTGCTCTTCGGTCGCGGCTTCTTCGTGCTCTTCGATGGCGTGCCCGCGGCGTCTCCCGCAGGCTTCTCTGAGCTCGCTGAGCTACCTGAGCCCTCTGAACTCTCCGCCGGTTCCGCGCCCGCGGCGCCGGGGATCACCGTACCGACGGCGTCGAATCCGGGCAGCGGGGTGAGATCGATCGTGTCCTGGTACTGGATCTCGTCTTCGGCCGTGTCGGCAGTGTGCCCTGCCTCAGGATCCAGGTCGCCCTGGTCCTCGTCGGTGCCGTCGGACTCCGGGGTCGCGGTGAGGTCGTCCTCGTGATCGCTCTGGGTGGAGTGCTCCTCCAGCGCCTCGAGGTCGGCGTCGTCGTCGGCGTGTCCCGACTCGACGGACTGGGCTGTGAGGTCCGTCTCGGACGGCTCGGGCTGGGAGTCCTCGTCGAGCCCGGACCAGACGGTCGCGGAATCGTCGGGGCGCGGCACGGAGCGCAGGCCGCGACGTGCGTTGAGGGCATCGAGCTCCTGGTCGTCGATCACGGAGGCGTGATCGTCGACCGAGGGGTGGTCCTCGGCCACGGTGCGGCGTGCATTCCAGCCGCGGGCGCGCGAGGGCGCCGCCGGGCTGCCCTCGAGCGACCCGTCCGCCTCGAGGTCGTAGACCGCGCTCTTGACGGCCTGGAGCCGTCCCCGGCCGCGCGACGGCTCGGAGGGCGCGTCCTCGTCGCTGATCCAGCGCGCCTCATCGTCCACCGGCGAGACGGTGCGGTTGTCGATGTCGGCGACCCAGTGCGCCTGCCGGGTGCGCCCGCCGGCGGAGAAGGTCAGCTCGAGCGTCCAGGTGCCGTCCTGGCGCCGCCAGGCGTCCCAGGCGGTCTCCCCGGTCGCCTCCCGGGCGGCGAGCCGCTCGGCGACGACGTCCTGCAGTGCAGGACCCCCGCGGCCGACGGGGAAGGTGCGGGCACGGGAGGCGGTCCACTCACGCTCGGCGAGCACCGGGCCTTCGTAGCGGCGCACTCGCTCGAGCGGGATCTCGGAGGCGTCGGCGATGTCCTCGGCGCTGCGGCCGGAACGGAGCATCGCCTGGATCTCGCGCGGACGGACGGGGGTGGAGTCCGCGGCCTGGATCATGTTCAGGGCCGGGCGGTCCGAACGGACCGCCGCCCGGAGCGCCCGGTCGATGCGCAGCGTGTACCGCTCGCCGTCGGAGTCGACCAGGAGCAGATGTTCCCCGTCGTCATGGATCCCGTCGAGTTCGAGCTCGCGCATCGTCGTCCTCTCCGTCGGAGCCTGGTCGCTTGCATGCAGAAGTCTAGGCCGTGACCATATCGTGCACGGCCCCGCGGTGCCGGTTCCCGGGGGTGCGGGCGTCGGCGTGTTGCGGGCTGCGGTGGACGCCGTGTTGTGAGTCGCAGGCCGCTCTGCAATAATGCCGCCGCATTCAGCGTTGAGACCCGGGCCGACCAGAAGTGGCCCGCGAGGACTCACCGGCGCGGAACTGCCCCAGCCACCCAGGTCGGATGAACCCCGATGACAACCAGGAACGGACCGTAGATGGCCACTGATTACGACGCCCCGCGCAAGAACGACGACGAATCGAATGACGACTCCATCGAGGAGCTGAAGGGTCGCCGGAACGAAGCGGCGACCCCCACCGTCGATGAGGACGAGGCGGATGCCGCCGACTCCTATGAGCTCCCCGGTGCCGATCTCTCGGGCGAGGAGCTCTCCGTGCGGGTGCTGCCCCGCCAGGCGGACGAGTTCACCTGTGCGAGCTGCTTCCTCGTGAAGCACCGCAGCCAGATCGACCACGTCGAGGGCACTCTCATCATCTGCAAGGAGTGCGCCGCGGCGTGATCCTGCTCGTCCCATGACGACGACGGCGCCACCTCCCGACCGGGAGGTGGCGCCGTCGTCGTTCTACGGGCTGGCGCATCGTGGGTCCTGGGTCCTGGGTCCTGGGTCCTGGGTCCTGGGTCCTGGGTCCTGGGTCCTGGGTCCTGGGTCCTGGGTCCTGCGGCACGGGCCTCAGGGTCAGCGGCCCCACCGCTCGAGCCGAGTGTTGCCCGGGCCCAGCGCTGCCCGGGTCCGAGCGCTCAGCGGTCCTCGCGCGCCTTCAGCTGCTTCGCGGTCCTCAGCGCGAGGGCCAGGTCCTCGGGACGGCGGGTCGAGGCGACCCAGGCGGTGATCGGATCCTCAGGGTCGAGCACCTCGACCCGGAGCCCGGAGCGGGTCCACCCACGGATGCAGTGATGAGCCAGCGGCTCGAAGCCCTGTCCGATCGTGCGAGCCCAGTCCTCTCCCTGGAGCGGCGTGGGATCGCCGAGCAGCTCGACCCCGATCTGCGCGCGGCCCAGGCGGAAGCGGCCGTTCGCCACCTCGAGCACGGGGGAGTACTGGTGGACCAGCACCAGCAGGGCGAGGATGCACACGGAGGAGAACACGATCGCGACCGTGAGGTTCAGCGGGACCAGGATCAGGCCGAGCGCGGCTCCGATGGCGACCGCGACCACCCAGACCGTGGGGCCGGGGAAGAGGTGCTCACGGAAGAGGACGGTGCTCTCGTCGGAGGCGGCGGGGCGAGCGGCCGCCGGGACGGGGGAGGTGTGATCAGCGGGGCGATCAGCTGCTGCGGACATGCCGCCATGGTCTCACGCAGCACCTGGACGTCCACGGCCCGCCGTGCGAGGCTCCGAGCTCGCTGGGAGCAGGGTGTCGCCACGGCATACCCTGTGCCCATGTCTGTCGATCACGCTGATTCCTCGTCACACGATGCGACGGCCGCACCTGCGGCCGGAGACCCCGTCCTGCGCATCCGCCGCAGCGGCGCGACGGCGTTGCCGCATCGCGCCCATGCCGACGACGCTGGGCTGGACCTCGCCAGTGCGGAGGACCTCGTGATCCCCGCCGGTGGCCGGGCCCTGGTGGACACGGGCCTCGCGCTCGCGCTGCCGCCCGGCACCGTGGGCATGGTCTGCCCCCGCTCCGGCCTCGCAGCGCGCCACGGGATCACCGTCCTGAACGGCCCCGGTATCGTGGATGCTGGCTACCGCGGTCCCGTCAAGGTCTCGCTGCACAACACCGATCCGACGGAGCCGTTCGCCCTCCATGTCGGAGACCGCATCGCCCAGCTGGTGGTGGTGCCCTTCATCACCCCGGTGCTGCAGGAGGTCGCGGACCTCGAGGAGACCGACCGGGCGCAGGGCGGCTTCGGCTCCAGCGGCGGTTTCGGAGCCGCCGCGACAGCTGAGCCGATGACGGCGGCTGCGACCGCCACGGCGGCCGTGACCGCCGACGAGACCACGGAGGGATGATCATGGGACTGTTCTCTCGCAAGAAGCAGCAGAAGGTCGAGGAGATCGACGGCCTGGATGCGCACGACTCCCAGGATTCGGGGATCTCGCAGAAGGCGACCGACCGGCCCGATGCCGAGGACGCCGAGAACGATGAGGGCACCGAGCGGGCAGAGGGCCGCGACGGCGACAGCGACTCCGCCGCCCCTCGCGGAGAGCACCTCGAAGACGGCCCCTATGACGAGTCCGAGGCACCCGCGGAAGAGCGGATCGACCTCGGAGCACTACGCGTCCCGGCCATCGACGGCATGGAGCTGAGGATGGAGGTCGATCAGCGCAGCGGCTCGGTCACCGGGGCGAATCTGGTGATCGCCGGCTCGTCCCTGCAGGTCCAGGCCTTCGCCGCGCCCAAGACCCGCGGTCTGTGGGAGGACGTGCGCTCCTCGCTGCGCGACTCCGTGGTCAAGCAGGGAGGGACCGCGGAGACCCGGCCCGGAGCCTTCGGCACCGAGCTGATCACCCGGCTGCCCGTGAAGCGGACCGATGGGCGTACGGGATACCGGCCGGCGCGATTCATCGGCATCGACGGACCGCGCTGGTTCGTCCGGGCGATCCTCACAGGCAAGGCGCTGGGCGACAAGGAGCAGTCACGCCGTTTCGAGACCCTCATCTCCCGCCTGGTGGTGGTGCGCGGGTCCGAGGCGATGGCTCCGCAGGAGCTGATCCCGCTGCATCTGCCCGGGGAGCGGCCGGGCCTGAGCCAGGTCGGTGCCGCACCGCTGGACCCGCTGGCACGGGGCCCAGAGATCACGGAGGTCGGGTGAGTCCCGCGGTGCCCGGCTCCGGCTCTGGCCCCGAGACCCACGGCCCCGAGCACGAAGCACCCGAGACCCAGGGGCCGGAGCCGCGAGGCGCCGAGCGCCCGGCTCCGGCGGCCCGAGGCCCTGAGCGCCAGGGTCCCGCAGCCGGAGGCCCCGGCATCGGTCCAGAGGCGGGCACGGGCCCAGCCGCCGAGGAGCACGAGCCGACGTCCCGCAGCGGGCTGGGTGCCGTGCTGCGGGATGAGGAGTTCTCCGTCTCCGACGCCATCGGCGGCCCCCGCGGCATCGTCGAGTCGGTGCTGCCCACGCTGCTCTTCGTGGTGCTGTTCGTGGTCACGCGCTCGGTCATGGTCGCGGCCGTGGCTGCGGTCATCGTGGTGCTGGGACTGCTGATCGCTCGCATCGTGCAGCGACAGAGCCCGTCCACGGTGCTCGGCGGCCTGCTCGGGGTGGCACTCGGCGCCGTGCTCGCGATCCGCTCCGGCGAAGGCTCTGACTTCTACTGGCCCGGTATCGTCACCAACGCCGTCGCTCTGGTGGTGCTGCTGACCACTCTGGCGCTGCGGCGACCGCTGGTGGGAATCTTCGTCGGCCTGCTCGATCCTCGGGTGAAGGACTGGACCGAGGACCCTGACGCACGCCGTGTCTACACCAGGGCCACGTTGCTCTTCGTCGGGCTCTACGCCGCGAAGCTGGCCGTGCAGCTCCCGCTGCTGCTGACGGATCAGGTCGCCGCCCTCGGCGCCGCCAAGATCGCCATGGGCCTGCCCGCCTTCGCCGTGATCGCGTATCTGGTGTGGCTCATGCATCGCGGACTGCTGGCGCGTCGCGAGCGACGTTGAGCACCTGCTCGGGCCGTGTGCGCAGGAGCGTCATCGGGTCGGGCACGCAGGAACGCCATCGGGCCGGGCGCCAGGACCGTCCACTGGATGAGACAATGGGCGGACGGTTCCCCGCACCCGACCGCAGGTCTGCGCGGGACCTCCCCATAGATCGAGCAGCCACGGTCCGCGTCGTTCCCCGCGCGGACGGGAAGAGAGTGGTCCGATGACCTCCGATGCCGAAACCGCGCCGAGCAGCTCCGCCCTCGGCGGGCGCCTCCTGACCCTCACTGTCGGCCCGCCCGCAGCCGGCGGCACCTTCGTGGCACGCCATGAGGGACGGGTCGTGTTCGTCCGCGGCACGACCCCGGGCGAGACCGTGACCGCCCGACTGCTCGAAGACCCCGAGGAGCGCGCGAACGCACGTTTCTGGCGCGCCGAGGCGCTCGACGTGCTCGAGGCAGGCCCGGACCGTGCACCGTCGGTCTGGGAGGAGGCCGGCATCGACGGCGTGGGAGGTGCCGAGTGGGCGCACATCGCACTGCCCGCCCAGCGCCGGATCGCCACCGAGGTGATGCAGGAGCTGCTCCGCCGCGCCGGGGTGACGAGCTTCCCGATCGAGCAGGTGCAGGTCGAGCCGGCGCCGCACGACGCCGAAGGGCTGGCCTGGCGCACACGCGTGCGCTATGCGGTCGATGCCGATGGCCGGGTGGGCATGCGCGGCTGGCGTTCTCATGAGGTTCGTCCGGTGGGCGCGGATCCCCTCTCGGCCCAGGCCATTCGTGACCTGCAGCTGGGGGAGTGGACCGCCCCCGAGGGGACCGAGGCGATCGATGCGGTCGCTCCGTCGGCCGGTCCTGCCTCCGTGGTGCTGATCGGGCGGGAGCTCGACCCGAGCGCAGTGGTCATCCCGGAGACCTGGGGGGATGCTGACGTCTCTGTCCGCACCGGGCGCGGCCTGGTCCCGCTGCGCGGGGACGGACTGGTCCATGAACGCCTCGGGGAGCGCATGTTCGCCGTCAGCGCGACGGGCTTCTGGCAGTCGCACCGACGCGCCGCGGAGCTCCTGAGCGAGGTCGTCGAATCGACGCTGCGCGCACCGCACGGCGGCAGCGCCTGGGATCTGTACGGCGGAGTGGGGGTCTTCTCCGCAGTCGCAGCGCGGCAGGTGGGGGCCGACGGCTCGGTCGTCTCCGTCGAGGGGAACCGGCGCGCCTCGCAGATCGCCGCCGAGAACCTCGAGGATCTTCCCCAGGTCTCGACCGCGACCGCGGACGTGACGGACTGGGTCCGTGCCCGCCGTGGCGGCGTCGACACGGTGGTGCTGGACCCGCCGCGCAGCGGTGCAGGCACCGAGCTGATGGACCTCCTGGCAGCCGCCGTCCGCCAGCGGATCGTCTACGTCTCCTGCGAGCCCTCCACGCTCGCCCGGGACCTCGCAGCGATCGAGAAGAAGGGGTGGCAGATCGCGGACCTGCGTGCCTTCGACCTGTTCCCGCATACCCACCACATCGAGTCGGTCGCGGTGCTGGAGCGAGTCTCGGCCTGAAGGGACGGGGCGGCGTCGCTCGGCCGCGCCAGGGCCGTCGCACCAGGGCCGTCGCACCAGGGCGCCCGCCGAGACGGCGAGCTTCGACACACCTGCAGATCAGCTGACGAGGTGTCAGGTCGAGGGTGCCTGACATGGTACTATTTATCTTGACTTCAAGATATATGCCGGATCGAGCCGGCGTCCCCTCGGTCGACCTGCATGAGCAGCGGTTCATCGCGAGGTGAGCGTTCGTCCGCCTGTCGCGGATTGCGCGCCTACGATGGAGGGGTCAACCCCACACCAAAGGAGTTCGCCTGATGAGCACTGTCGACTCATTCGCCGCGAAACAGGATCTCAGCGTCGGCGGCACCGACTACGAGATCTTCGCGCTCGACGCCGTGGAGGGCGCCGACAAGCTTCCCTACAGCCTCAAGATCCTGCTCGAGAACCTGTTGCGCACCGAGGACGGGGCGAACATCACCGCCGACCACGTGCGCGCCCTGGCGGGCTGGGAGCCCTCTGCCGATCCGTCGGTCGAGATCCAGTTCACCCCGGCCCGCGTGATCATGCAGGACTTCACCGGCGTGCCCTGCGTCGTCGATCTCGCCACCATGCGCGAGGCCATGCAGGATCTCGGCGGCGATCCCGAGAAGATCAACCCGCTCGCCCCGGCCGAGATGGTCATCGACCACTCGGTGATGATCGACGTGGCCGGTCGCCTGGACGCGCTCGAGAAGAACATGGAGCTCGAGTACGAGCGCAACCGTGAGCGCTATCAGTTCCTGCGCTGGGGCCAGACGGCCTTCGACGACTTCAAGGTCGTCCCCCCGGGCACCGGCATCGTCCACCAGGTCAATATCGAGTACCTGGCCCGCACGGTCATGACCCGTGAGGTGGGCGGCGCCCTGCGCGCCTACCCGGACTCCTGCGTCGGCACCGACTCCCACACCACCATGGTCAACGGCCTGGGCGTGCTCGGCTGGGGCGTCGGCGGCATCGAGGCCGAGGCCGCGATGCTCGGCCAGCCGGTCTCCATGCTGATCCCGCGCGTGGTGGGCTTCAAGCTCACCGGCGAGATCCCGCCGGCCGCGACCGCCACCGACGTGGTGCTCACGATCACCGAGATGCTCCGCGAGCACGGCGTGGTGGGCAAGTTCGTCGAGTTCTACGGCGAGGGCGTCACCCAGGTGCCGCTCGCCAACCGCGCGACCATCGGCAACATGAGCCCCGAGTTCGGCTCCACCTGTGCGATCTTCCCGATCGACGAGGTGACCGTCGACTACATGCGTCTCACCGGCCGCACCGAGGAGCAGCTCGCGCTGGTCGAGGCCTACGCCAAGCGCCAGGGCCTGTGGCACGACGCCTCCAAGGAGGTCGCGTACTCCGAGTACCTCGAGCTGGACCTGTCCACCGTGGTGCCCTCGATCGCCGGCCCGAAGCGTCCGCAGGACCGCATCGTGCTGACCGAGGCCAAGGAGTCCTTCCGCGAGGTGCTCCCGTCCTACGCGCGTGACCACGAGGCCTCCGAGAACGGCGCGGACACCGCTGGCACCTTCCCCGCCTCGGATCCCGCCAGCCAGGGTTCGGACAACGACTCCGGCGGCTCGGCTCCCGAGCACCAGCACGTCACCGGCCGGGCATCGAATCCGGTGCAGGTCAGCGGTCGGGACTTCTCGATCGATCACGGCATCGTCTCGATCGCCTCGATCACGTCCTGCACCAACACCTCGAACCCCTCGGTGATGATGGCGGCGGGCCTGCTCGCGCAGAACGCGGTGGATCGCGGACTGGTCGCGAAGCCCTGGGTGAAGACCTCCATGGCCCCCGGGTCCCAGGTCGTCACGAACTACTACACCAAGGCTGGGCTCTGGCCCGCCCTGGAGTCGCTCGGCTTCCACCTGGTCGGCTACGGCTGCACCACCTGCATCGGCAACTCCGGCCCGCTGGACTCGGAGATCTCCGACGCGATCGCGGAGAAGGATCTCGCGGTCACCGCGGTGCTCTCGGGCAACCGCAACTTCGAGGGCCGCATCAACCCCGACGTCAAGATGAACTACCTGGCCTCCCCGCCGCTGGTCATCGCCTACGCGCTCGCGGGCACGATGGACTTCGACTTCGAGAACGACCCACTGGGGCAGGACAAGGACGGCGCGGACGTCTTCCTGCGCGACATCTGGCCGAACCCCACCGAGGTCGAGAAGGTCATCGCGGAGTCCATCTCCCAGGAGATGTTCACCGAGGACTACAAGGACGTCTTCACCGGCGACGAGCGCTGGCGCAACCTCGACACTCCCGAGGGTGCGACCTTCGAGTGGGATGACGAGTCGACCTACGTGCGCAAGCCCCCGTACTTCGAGGGAATGTCGGCGACGCCGGAGCCCGTATCCGACGTCTCCGGTGCGCGGGTGCTGGTCAAGGTCGGCGACTCGACCACCACTGACCACATCTCGCCCGCCGGTGCGATCAAGCTGGACTCCCCGGCTGGTCACTACCTCCAGGAGCACGGAGTTGCCCGCAAGGACTTCAACTCCTACGGCTCGCGCCGAGGAAACCACGAGGTGATGATCCGCGGCACCTTCGCGAACATCCGCATCAAGAACCAGCTGCTCGACGGCGTCGAGGGCGGGTACACCAAGAACCTGCTGACCGGTGAGCAGGAGTTCATCTACGACGCGGCCCAGGCCTACGCCGAGCAGGACATCCCGCTGGTGGTCCTCGCCGGCAAGGAGTACGGCACCGGTTCCTCCCGTGACTGGGCGGCCAAGGGCACCAAGCTCCTCGGCGTCGAGGTCGTCATCGCGGAGAGCTTCGAGCGGATCCACCGCTCGAACCTCATCGGCATGGGCGTGCTTCCCCTGCAGTACCCCGTGGGGGAGAACGCCGAGTCCCTCGGGATCGACGGCACGGAGACGTTCTCGTTCACCGGCGTGACCGCTCTGAACGACGGCTCCATCCCGAAGACGGTCAAGGTCGTCGCTGTGAAGGAAGACGGCTCCTCGGTGGAGTTCGACGCGCCCGTGCGCATCGACACCCCCGGTGAGGCGGAGTACTTCCGCAACGGCGGCATCCTGCAGTACGTGCTCCGCTCGCTGGTCGCAGCCTGACTGACGTGCTGCGAGGAACGAGCGGCAGGAAGCCAGGCAGACGGTAGAGCCTGACTGACGTGCTGCGAGGAACGAGCGGCAGGAAGCCAGGCAGACGGTAGAGCCTGACTGACGTGCTGCGAGGAACGAGCGGCAGGAAGCCAGGCAGGCAGTAGAGCCTGACTGACGTGTTGCGCGCAGCCGCCGCCTGATCGGCGCCATACGACGCCCCGGCCCTGAAGGGTCGGGGCGTCGTCGCGTCATGGCGCGTCCTGAGTCGGGAGTCCGGACCCCTGAAGCCTGAAGCCTGGGTCCTGGGTCCTGAGTCCTGAGTCCTGAGCGCCGATATGCGGCGCGGGCGAGTGCCCGAGTGCACCATTGCTCGGCCCCTCTGCACCGCGATGCACACCGAGGGCGGGACCCGTGAATCACCGGTGAAGATGTGCACAGATGTGATCACCTCGAGCGTCACCACAGGTCACGAGGACATAGGCTGGCCGAGTTCCGGCCCCGTCCCTGAGGGAGGACCACGCGTGTCCACCATTGAGCACCGTTCCGCCACCCCGCACCGCGGGCGAGCTGCAGTGACCCCGTCGGCACCGGCTGCGGATGCTTCCACCCCACCGTCAGAGGTTCCAATTCCGGGCGGCCCCGAGGCGCTGCGGGCGCTCGACGCCGCACAGCTGCCGGGGCTGGCACGCACTCTGCGTCGGCGTCTGCTGGAGATCTGCTCGCGCAGCGGAGGCCACCTGGGACCGAACCTCGGCGTGGTCGAGCTGACGATCGCCCTGCACCGCGAGTTCCGTTCCCCGGACGAGCCGATCGTCTTCGACACCGGTCATCAGGCCTATGTGCACAAGATGCTCACCGGGCGCGCCGATCTGCCGGGGCTGCGCACCGCGGGCGGCATCGCGGGCTACCCGGACCGCGCGGAGTCGGTCCACGATCTGGTGGAGAACTCCCACGCCTCGGGATCCATCGCCTGGGCCCACGGACTGGATCGCGCCCACCGGCTCGCCGGGGCCGACGGGGCCGCGGTCGCAGTCATCGGGGACGGCGCTCTCACCGGAGGGGTGGGCCTGGAGGCCCTCAACCTGCTCGCCTCCGATCAGGGCTCGCGCACTGTCGTGGTGCTCAACGACAACACCCGCTCCTATGCCCCCACCGTGGGCGGGATCGCCGAGCATCTCGCCGAGCTCCGCGCCGGCCGGATCGGTGCCGGAGAGGATCTCTTCACCTCGCTCGGGCTGACCTATCTCGGACCGGTCGACGGCCATGACCTCACCGCCCTCGCCGACGCCCTGACCGCAGCTCGACGTGCCGCGGAGGATCCCACGAGCTCCGGGGTGCTCGTCCACGTCCTGACCCGGAAGGGTGCCGGCTTCGCTCGCGCGGAATCGGACACCGTGGACCATTGGCATGCCACCAGTCCCTTCACCATCCAGGAGCAGGCCGCACCGGGAGCGCCGACGGAGACCTGGACCTCCCGGTTCGGCGCCGCGATGCTCGATGCCGCCCGCGCCGATGAGCGCGTGGTCGCGATCAGCGCCGCGATGATCGACCCCGTGGGCCTCACCCCGATGCAGCAGGAGCTGCCGGGGCGCGTGCTCGATGTCGGGATCGCCGAGCAGCTCGCGCTCGACACGGCCGCCGGACTCTCCGCCGGCGGCCGCAAACCCGTGGTCTCCCTCTACGCGACCTTCCTGAACCGGGCGATCGACCAGCTGCTGCTCGATGTCGCCCTGCACGGCGAAGACGTCACGATCACCTTGGACCGGGCCGGTGTCACCGGCGATGACGGGCCCAGCCATCACGGGATCTGGGACCTCGCCCTGGCGACGAAGGTGCCCGGTCTCTCGCTGTGGGCGCCCCGGGACGGAGTTCGTCTCGATGCCGCGGTCCCCGCCGCTCTCGGGACCCTCGGCCCGTCCCTGGTGCGCTTCCCCAAGGGAGCCTGCCCGCCGGAGCTGCCGGCTCTCGCGCAGCTGCCTGCCGGGGAGGTGCTCGCCGGTGACGCGCACGCACCCGTCGACATCCTGCTGGTCTCCATCGGTGCTCTGGCTGGCCGCGCCGTCGAGGCCGCCGCAGAGCTCGCTGCGGCGCATCCAGAGCTGAACCTCGTGGTCCTCGACCCGGTGCAGTCACTGCCGCTGGGGGAGGAGCTGCTGGACCTCGCCGCGACCGCGCGCGCGGTCGTCACGCTCGAGGACGGCCTGGCCGAGCACGGGATCGGTGCGGCCCTCGGTACGCGGCTCGCCCGGCGTGCCACGCTCTCCGCGCCCGGACCGGTCCTGCGCAGCCTTGGCGTCGACCTGGAGTTCATCCCGCATGGGAAACGCGATGCGATCCTCGCGGCTCAGGGCCTGGATGCCGCGGGCATCGCAGCGAGCATCCGCTCTCTCCTGCAGGGGAGCTGAGCCGCGGGGCTGCACCTTCACCCACGCGTGGGCCGGCGCTCCGTCTCAGCCCAGTGAGCTGCGCGGGGAGGGGTCGTCGGGCCGGGCGGTGAGGATGATCGGTGCGCCGGTGGTGACCTGCAGGGTGTGCTCGGCATGGGCCCCGCGGGAGCCGTCGGCCGAGAGCTGCGTCCAGCCATCTCGCTCGTCGACCTTGAGCTCCGAGGTGGTGGGCACCAGGAACGGCTCGACCGTGATCAGCTGTCCTGCCACCAGCGTGGGGCCACCGCCGGGGGTGCCGTGATTGGGCACGAAGGGTGCCTCATGCATGGTGCGCCCCACCCCATGACCGCCGAAGCGCTCATTGATGGTGTATCCGAGCGCGTGGGCCTCGTTCATCACCGCATGGCCGATGTCGCCCACGCTGTTCCCGGCGGTGACCTGGTCGATGCCGGCCCACATCACCCGCTCGGTGTCGCGGATCAGCTGGAGGTCCTCTTCGCGCGGTGTGCCCACGATGATCGAGAGGCAGGAGTCCGCGACCCAGCCCTCGACCTCGACGGCGAAGTCCAGGGAGAGCAGATCACCATCTTCCAGGAGCCGGTCGTAGGGACGGCCGTGCAACACCCCGTCGTTGACGGAGGTGCAGATCGCGTGCCCGAACGGGGAGGCCCCGAAGACCGGGTGGTACTCGATGTAGCAGCTGGTCGCGCCGGCCTCGCGGATCATGCGATGGGCTTCGGCATCCACTTCCAGGAGGTTCCAGCCGACGTCCACGACGTCGCGCAGGTGCGAGAGCACCGAGGCGACGAACTCTCCGGCCGGCCGGGCCTGGGCCAGGGTCGGCAGCTCCTGCGTGGAGCTGCGGCGGCGCTTGCCGAGGATCATCATGCCTCCGTGCTGAGGGGTGAGTCGCCGGCTGCAGCTGCAGCCGGGTGCGGTTCCTGCCAGGTGACCAGGCGGGCTCCCACCCATGCGATCCCGGCGCCGAACAGCGCCGCACCGATCAGGTGGAGGAACACGATCAGCTCCGGAAGGCCGAGGAAGTACTGGACATAGCCGATGATGCCCTGGACCACGGTCAGGACCACCAGCCACCAGGCCGCGACGATCGCCTCACGCCGCGCCGCGGATCGGTGGAGCACGACCAGCAGGACTGCGAGCAGGGCGCAGAACGCATAGACCGACAGGGCGTGGATCCGGGAGGCGATCATGGGGTTCAGCGCAATCCGGGTGACGTCTCCGGCGTCCCCGGAATGAGGTCCGGTGCCGGTGACGATCGTGCCCAGGACCAGCACTACGAAGCCCACCACCGCGAGGGGTACGAAGACTTGGAGAGCACGCACCGGGACTGCCCGCCGGATCGCACCGTCGCCGTCATAGAGGCGCACCAGCAGCACCATCGAGACCGCGGCCAGCACTGGGGAGAGCAGGAAGTGGGGGCTGACGATGCCCGGGTGCAGATCCGCGAACACCACGACCATGCCGACGATCGCCTGCACAGCGGTGCCGATCAGGGGGACGCAGGCCAGGCGGCGGAAGCCGGTGCCCTTGTGCCCGAGCCAGCGCCAGCTCACCAGCAGCAGTGCGACCGCGAACACGGTCAGCACCCCGGTCAGCGAACGGTTGCCGAATTCCACGAAGGGGTGGATGCCCGCCTCCATGGTGAGCACCGGTGTGAACTGCCCTGGCTCGCAGTTCGGCCAGGTGGAGCATCCCAGCCCGCTGCCGGTCAGCCGTACGGCGGCGCCCGAGAGGATGATCCCGATCTGCGAGAGCAGGTTCCCCCAGAACACCACCGCGGCCACCCGGGCACGGCGCTGCGGGCCCCAGGAGGGCAGGCGGGGATCGGGCAGGGTGGTCAGGCGCCGGTAGCGCTCAGGGGCGCGCGGCGCGGCTGCGACGGGACTGGACATGCTCCGAGTCTAGATTCTGCCGCGGTGAGAACGCTGGGCGCAGCGGACGGATGCGACCGACGACGCATCCTGGGCGTCCCGCAGCCGCTCTGCTGTTGCTCTGCAGCCGCTCAGCTGTCCGTCCAGCGGAACCAGCGCATGACGGCGAGCACCCCGCCGGCGGCCCAGACCAGCAGCACCACGACGGAGCCGACGGAGAACGGTCCGGAGGCCAGACATGCGCGCATCAGCTCACCGAGTGCACCGGAGGGCAGCAGATCGACCAGGCCTCCCAGGATCCGCGGATAGGCGGCGGTGGGGAAGGCGACGCCGCCGGCCGCGATCATCAGCACGAACACCAGGTTCGAGACGGCCAGCACCGCCTCGGTGCGCAGCGTGCCAGCGATCAGCATGCCCAGCGAACCGAAGGCGACGGTGCCCACGAGCCACACCGGGATCAGCCCGAGCAGCCCCGACAGCTCGGGCCGCCAACCGATGATCAGCGCGATCAGCCCGAGGACGATCACCTGGAGGACATGGGTGGTCAGTGTCGCGAGGATCTTGCCGGCCAGGTACCCGCCGCGTCCCAGCGGTGTGGTCGCCACCCAGCGCAGCACGCCGTTGCGGCGGTCGAAGCCGGTGAGGATGGCCTGCGAGGTGAAGGAGGTGGAGATCAGCGCCGTGGCGAAGGTCGCGGCGACGGCGGTGTCGACCGCGGCGACGCCCTCGAGCCTGCCCAGCGGCAGCAGCCATAGCCCGATCAGCACCATCGCCGGCAGCGCGACGGCAACGGTGAGCTGCTCCCCGTTGGAGAGCAGAACCCTGGCCTCGAGCCCGGCGTGGGAGAGGATCCGACGCAGCGCGGGCGCAGGACGGGGGCTCCGCTCCGGCCGCACTGGTGCAGGGGAGGCGGGCGCAGGAGAGGTGGGGTTGGTCATCGGTGTTCCTCTCGGGAGGTGGAGAGGCGTGCCGCGGGTTCAGGCATCTCGGGATCGGGCTGTCCGGCGCTGAGGTCCTCGACCCGGTGGCTCTCGACGCTGTGGTCCTCGGCGTCGTGCTGCTGAGCCGCGTGCTCCTCGGCCGCGTGCTCTTCATCCATCAGATCCAGCAGCACGGATTCCAGATCAGCCGCGCCGCCCGAGGTCACTTCCAGCCGCACGCCATGGCGTGCGGCGGCTGTGCGCAGATCGGCTTCGAGCGCGGGTGCCACCTGAGGGTCGACGCCCGAGGCGGTGGCCTGCACGACCATGGCACCGTCGGCCGAGCGGTGGTCGTTGATCACGTCCTGGACGGAGCCGGAGGCGAGGACCTGGCCGCGGGAGATCACCCGGACCGCGTCGGCGAGGCCCACCACGTCATCCATCAGGTGGGTGGTGAGCACGACGGCGGTGCCGGTGCGGGCGAGCCCACGGATCAGCTCGCGCACCCGGCGGCGGATCGACGGGTCCATCCCTGCGGTGGGTTCGTCCAGGAAGACCAGGTCCGGGCGGCCGATGATGGCGAGCGCGAGGGCCAGGCGCTGACGCTGGCCGCCGGAGAGACGCCGCACCAGGGTGCGCGCGAAGGTGTCGATGCCCAGATGCTCGGCCACCTCCTCGACGTCCAACGGTGCGGCGTGGAGGGCCGCGCCGTAGCGCAGCAGCTGCATCGCCCCGGCACCCGAGGCGAGCCCGCCGTCCTGGATCATCACCCCCACCCGGGCGCGATGCTCCGGGCTGGAGCGCCAGGGGTCGACACCCAGCACCCGCACGCTGCCGCTGTCAGGGCGCAGCAGGCCCGTGGCGCAGGAGATGGCGGTGGTCTTACCGGCACCGTTGCTTCCCAGCAGCGCGGTCACGGCACCGCGCTCTGCGGTCAGGGTGAGCCCGTCCAGCGCGCGGACGGAGCCGTAGCTGAGGGAGAGGTCGGTGGCGACAAGGGCAGGGGAGTGGTCGTCCATGGCGCTCACCATCGTAGGCCGCGGCCCGCAGAACCAGCACCCGACGTGAGCGACCGGTCATGCGCGCCGGGCAGAGAGGTTCTCAGCGGCCGGTCACCTGCAGAGGGGTGTGCGCGGGATCGACCACCTCGGCGGCCAGCGGTGCCGCCGGGGCAGTGCCTCCGGGGCCCCAGGTGTCGGTCTCGAAGCGGTCGCGATCGTGGGGGTCCAGCAGCGGTTCGAGGGCCGGGCCCAGCGGCACCACCTGGGTGGGGTTCAGGTCCTCGTGCACGAAGTAGTAGTGGCGCTTGATCTGCTCGAAGTCGACGGTGTCCCCGAAGCCGGGGGTCGTGAACAGGTCCTTGGTGTAGTTCCACAGGTTCGGCATGCTCGAGAGCGCCTGCCGGTTCGCCTTGAAGTGGCCGTGGTACACGGGATCGAAGCGGATCAGGGTCGGGAACAGGCGCACATCCGCTTCCGTGATCGAGGGACCCAACAGGTAGCGGCTGCGGCCCAGGCGCTCCTCGAGCTCGTCGAGCGCCTCCCACAGTGCGCGGTACTCCTTCTCGTACGCCTCCTGGGAGCCCGCGAAGCCGACTTTGTACACGCCGTTGTTGACGTGGTGGAGCATCCACTTGTTCAGCGCGTCGATCTCCTCGCGCTGCGCCTCGGGGTAGAGGTCCGGCGCACCCGCGCGGTGGTGATCGCTCCACTCCGTGGCGAAGTCGAGGGTGATCTGCTGGAAGTCATTGGTGACGACCGCCTTGGTGGGGACGTCCACCACGGCGGGGACGGTGATGCCGCGGGGGTAGTCCGGGAATCGCGCGAAATACGCCTGCTGGAGTCGCTCGTAGCCGAGCACCGGGTCGACTCCGCCCTCGTCGAGATCGAAGGTCCAGGAGCGCTTGTCGTGGGTCGGGCCGGGCATGCCCACGGAGAGCACGTCCTCCAGGCCGAGCAGGCGACGGGAGATCAGGGTGCGGTTCGCCCAGGGGCAGGCGCGCGCCGCGACCAGGCGGTACCGGTCCTTCTCCGCGGGCCAGCCGTCGCGGCCATCACGCGTGATCCGGTCATCGATGTAGTTCATGTCGCGGTCGAAGGATCCGCCGACGGTGACATAGGCGCCCCGCGTCGAATGCTCCTCGGAGGCAGTCGGTGCGGCAGTGGGCGGGGGAGTGGACGAAGCAGCGGGCGCGGCAGTGGACGAAGCAGCGGATGAGGCGGTGGCTGGGCCGGCGGGGTGCGTGCTCTCAGCAGGCATGGGATGGTCCCTTCAGATCGGGGAGGCGTCCCTCGAAGGGTAGTTGAAAACGGCACTAATTGGAAGCGCGGCCTGTCGGCGACGCCTTTCGTGGCAGTTGCGGGCGGCTGCGGAAGGCGTGTCTGCCCAGGTAAGGGGATCCTTCGTGCTGTGGCGCACAGGGGTCCGTACGTATTTGGCAACACTTATGTTGTAAAATCGAAAGGCGATGGACGGGAGGAGGCAGCAATGACCGCATCAGGCACAGCACCAGGCATCGAGACGGCCGTCACGCAGACCACGCGCGACCGCCTCGTGGATGCGATCTCGACCCACGGCCCGATCACCGCACGTCGGCTGGCCGAGCAGTTCGGCCTCACCAGTGCTGCGGTGCGCCGCCATCTGGCGGCGCTCGAGGCGGAGGGGGTCATCGCCGAGCACGACCTCCCCATCGCCCCGCGCGGCCGCGGGCGGCCCAGCAAGTCGTTCGTGCTCTCGCCCTCGGCCCACGAGGATCTGCCCGGTGGGTATGACGAACTCGCCGTGATGGCGATGGACGAGCTCGCCCGACTGGGCGGAAGCGAGGCGGTGACCGCCCTGGCGGAACGCCGCATCGCCGACTGGGAGAGCGTGCTGGCCGAGCGCGTCGCACAGCGTGAGGAGGCGGGGGAGGACATCACCGTCACCCGCAAGCTCGAGCTGCTCTCCGAACTGCTCACGGAGCGAGGGTACGCCACTTCGGTGCGCCCACTCCATGTGCCGCTGCCCGGCAGGGGCCCCCAGGCGGGAGCCGCTCCGCGTACCCTCGTCACGGCCCAGCTGTGCCACGGGCACTGCCCGGTCCTCGACGTCGCCGCAGATCACCCCGAGCTGTGCGAAGCTGAATCCCGCGTCATCTCCCGAATCATCGGAGCGCCTGTCCAGCGTCTTGCCACGCTGGCGCAGGGGGCTCACGTCTGCACGACTCATATTCCGCTCACCGAGGGAAGGACACCATGACGAGCGCACCAGAAAAGCTCACACAGGACGAGATCATCGACTCCATGGGCCAGTACGCCTATGGATGGCATGACGAGGACTCCGCCGGTGCCAGCGCGCGCCGCGGTCTGTCCGAGGACGTCGTGCGCGACATCTCGGCCCGCAAGGACGAACCGGAGTGGATGCTCGAGCGCCGCCTGAAGGCACTCAAGCTGTTCTATAAGAAGCCGCTGCCCACCTGGGGTCCCGACCTCTCGGGCATCGCCTTCGACCACATCAAGTACTTCGTCCGCTCCACCGAGAAGCAGGTCACCTCCTGGGAGGATCTGCCTGCGGACATCAAGGAGACCTACGACCGCCTCGGCATCCCCGAGGCCGAGAAGCAGCGTCTGGTCTCCGGCGTCGCCGCGCAGTACGAGTCCGAGGTCGTCTACCACCAGATCCGCGAGGATCTGGAGGAGCAGGGCGTCATCTTCCTGGACACCGACACCGCGCTCAAGGAGCACCCGGAGCTCTTCAAGGAGTACTTCGGCACCGTCATCCCCTCTGGTGACAACAAGTTCTCCGCACTGAACACCGCGGTGTGGTCCGGCGGCTCCTTCGTGTACGTCCCCAAGGGCGTCCATGTGGAGATCCCGCTGCAGGCCTACTTCCGGATCAACACCGAGAACATGGGCCAGTTCGAGCGCACGCTGATCATCGCCGACGAGGGCTCTTACGTGCACTACGTCGAGGGCTGCACCGCGCCGATCTACAAGTCGGACTCGCTGCACAGCGCCGTCGTGGAGATCATCGTGAAGAAGGACGCACGCGTCCGCTACACGACGATCCAGAACTGGTCGAACAACGTGTACAACCTGGTCACCAAGCGCACGATCGTCGAACAGGGCGGCGTGATGGAGTGGGTCGACGGCAACATCGGCTCCAAGGTCACCATGAAGTACCCGGCCGTCTGGCTGATGGGCGAGCACGCCCGCGGCGAGACCCTCTCGGTCGCCTTCGCGGGCGAGGGCCAGAACCAGGACACCGGTTCGAAGATGGTGCACATGGCGCCTCACACCTCGAGCTCGATCGTCTCGAAGTCGGTCTCCCGCGGTGGTGGACGCAGTTCTTACCGAGGTCTCGTGCAGGTCATGCCGGGCGCGGAGCACTCCGCCTCGACCGTGCTGTGCGATGCGCTGCTGGTGGACACCATCTCCCGCACCGACACCTACCCCTACGTCGACGTCCGTGTCGACGATGTCCAGATGGGCCACGAGGCCACCGTCTCCAAGGTCTCCGAGGAGCAGCTCTTCTACCTGATGAGTCGCGGCATGGACGAGACCGAGGCGATGGCCATGATCGTGCGTGGGTTCATCGAGCCCATCGCCCGCGAGCTCCCGATGGAGTACGCACTGGAGCTGAACCGCCTGATCGAGCTGCAGATGGAAGGAGCAGTCGGTTGATGACGACCACTGATGTGAAGGGTGCCGAGAACGCTGGGGATCCGGCCGCGAACGAGGCCGTGGGCCACGCCGCAGGAGCCGCCCCCGTCGTCGCCCAGTCCGCCCTCGACGATGTCGAGACCACCGCGGCGCCGGAGCTGGAGGAGGAGAATCTGACCCTGCCGGGACAGGACGTCTCCGCCGCCCATGCCGCGTCGAACCGAGGCGCGCGAAAGCGTTCCTTCGAGGTCTCCGACCACGAGGTCCCCAAGAGCGACATCGAGGAGTGGCGCTTCACCCCGCTGCGCCGTTTCGCGCCCCTGTTCCAGGACGTCGCGACCGACGACCGCGAGGGCGATCCTGCGGTCGATTACCAGGTCACGGTGCCCGAAGGGGCTCCCGAGATCTCCACTCTGGCGCCCGGCGAGGCTCCCCGCGGCACCGTCCTGGTGCCCGAGGACCTGGCCTCCGCGGTCGCGTCGGCACGCACCGAGCAGGCACTGCACCTGGTCGCCGCGAAGAACGCCACCTATGACACGCCGTTCCGCGTGGACATGACCGGCCGGGGCGCCGAGCGTCGCGCCAACGCGCACATCGTGCTCGAGGCGAAGGAGTCGAGCTCGGCGACCTTCGTGCTCAACCACGCCGGTTCCGCGCAGTATGCGCAGAACGTCGAGATGATCGTCGGCGACAACGCGCAGATGACCGTCATCACCCTGCACGACTGGGATGACGACGCGGTGCACATCGCGACCCATCACGCCCGCGTGGGTCGTGACGCGAAGCTCAAGCATGTCGCCGTCACCCTGGGTGGCAGCGCGGTGCGCTTCAACGCGATCGGCGAGTATGCGGCAACCGGTGGCGAGATCGAGAAGCTCGGCCTGTACTTCTCCGATGAGGGGCAGTTCTTCGAGAACCGCCTGTTCATCGACCACAGCGCCCCGCGCTGCACCTCCAACGTGGCCTACAAGGGCGCGCTGCAGGGCAAGAACGCCCGCTCGGTGTGGGTCGGTGATGTGCTGATCCGCAAGGAGGCCGAGGGCACCAACACCTACGAGCTCAACCGCAATCTGCTGCTCACCGAGGGGGCACGCGCCGACTCGGTGCCGAACCTCGAGATCGAGACCGGTGAGATCGAAGGCGCGGGCCACGCCGCTGCGACGGGTCGTTTCGACGACGAGCAGCTGTTCTACCTGCGTTCTCGCGGAATCGACGAGATCGAGGCGCGTCGGCTCGTGGTGCGCGGCTTCTTCGCCGAGATCATCCAGCAGATCGACGTCCCCGAGATCCGTGAGCGGCTCTCGGCCTCGATCGAGGGCGAACTCGCACGGAGCATGAACTGATGTCGGACGCCTTCGTCCCCGTCGCCGCCCTGGCAGACCTCGCCCCCGGCGAGGCGATCGATGTCGTCGTCGACGGCATCGAGATCGCCCTGGTGCGCGCCGAGGACGGGGGCGTCCACGCCCTCGAGGACATCTGCTCGCACGACGAGATCGCGCTGAGCGATGGCGACGTCGAGGGCTGCACCATCGAATGCTGGAAGCACGGCAGCCAGTTCGACCTGGTCACAGGTCGTCCCCTGCAGCTTCCTGCGGTCCTTCCCGTGCGGGTCTTTCCCGTGCGGATCGACGAGAGCAGCGGCGAGATCCTGGTGGATCCGACCGTCGCCCCCGGCACCTGATCACTCCGGGCGCCTCTCCACGGCGCCCTTCCGACTTCACGAACCCACCAGCATCCCTGGTCAAGGAGAACCACCTATGTCGATCCTCGAGATCAAGAACCTCCACGCCACCGTCGATACTCCTGAGGGCACCAAGGAGATCCTCAAGGGCGTCGACCTCACCATCAAGGCCGGCGAGACCCACGCCATCATGGGCCCCAACGGCTCCGGCAAGTCGACCCTCGCGTATGCCGTCGCCGGTCACCCCAAGTACCAGATCACCGAGGGCGAGGTCCTCCTCGACGGTGAGAACGTGCTCGAGATGAGCGTCGACGAGCGCGCCCGTGCGGGTCTCTTCCTCGCGATGCAGTACCCGGTCGAGGTCCCCGGCGTCACCGTCTCGAACTTCCTGCGCACGGCCAAGACCGCGATCGATGGCGAGGCCCCCGCGCTGCGCACCTGGGTCAAGGACATGAAGGGCGCGATGGCGGATCTGAAGATGGATCCCGTCTTCGCCGAGCGCAACGTCAACGAAGGGTTCTCCGGCGGCGAGAAGAAGCGCCACGAGATCCTCCAGATGCAGCTGCTCAAGCCCAGCATCGCGATCCTCGACGAGACCGACTCCGGTCTCGACGTCGACGCGCTGCGTGTGGTCTCCGAGGGCGTCAACCGCGTCAAGGAGAACTCCGAGGTGGGCATCATGCTGATCACCCACTACACCCGCATCCTGCAGTACGTGAAGCCGGACTTCGTCCACGTCTTCGTGAACGGCCGGATCGCCGAGCAGGGCGGCCCGGAGCTGGCCGAGCGCCTCGAGGCCGAGGGCTACGACCGCTTCCTCGTCGGCGCCTGACGCCATTCGTCGGTCCGGCTCGGGAGGAAGTCCCGGGCCGGACCGGCCCCACCCCTTTCGGGAGCAGCACCTGCGCTCCCTATCCCCTCGGGAGGATGCGATGACCGAACAGAAGACCCCTGACGCGACGGTGAGCTCCGCCGACGTCATCGAGGCGATGAAGGACGTGATCGATCCCGAGCTCGGGATCAACGTCGTCGATCTCGGCCTCGTCTACGGCGTCACCGTCGAGGACGGCAATGCCGTCGTGGACATGACCCTGACCTCCGCCGCCTGCCCGCTGACGGACGTGCTCGAGGAGCAGACCTTCGCGGCGCTGGACCCCATCACCGAGACGCACCGCATCAACTGGGTGTGGATGCCGCCGTGGGGCATGGAGAAGATCACCGAGGACGGCCGCGAGCAGCTGCGCGCGATCGGCTTCAACCTCTGAGCTGAGGCTCAGCACGCCAGCGCCGTCCCGCGCCGCCGTGTACTCGGCTGTGCGCTCGGCCGGCAGCAGAAATGTCCCCGGAGGACCGATGCGATGATTCGCATCCGTCGTCCGGGGACATTTCTCGTTGAACCCCGGCCAGTCTCAGGCGATGATCTGCTCCGCTGAGGTGACCTCGAGACCGTGGGCCTCGCCGGTGCCCGCATGGGCGAGCATGCCCTCGTGGGTGTGCAGGCCCTTGGCGAGCGCATCGTCGGAGCGCATCGCGTCGCGCCAGCCGGCCCCGGCGATCTTCAGGATGTACGGCAGCGTGGCATTGTTCAGCGCCGCGGTGGCGGTCACCGGCACCGAGCCCGGCATGTTCGCCACGCAGTAGTAGACGGTGTCGTGGACGCGGAAGGTGGGATCGTCGTGCGTGGTGGGACGGGAGTGCTCGAAGCACCCGCCCTGGTCGATCGCGACATCCACGAGCACCGAGCCCGGCTTCATCGTGGAGACCATCTCATCGGTCACCAGCTTGGGCGCACGCTTGCCCGGGATCAGCACCGAGCCGACCACGACGTCCGCCCGCCTGATCTCCTCGGTCAGGTCCAGGGCCGTCGAATAGCGGGTGCGGATGTCGCCATGGTGCATGGTCGCGATCTGCCCGAGGCGGGAGACGTTCAGATCCATCACGGTGACATTCGCATGTAGGCCGTTGGCCATCATCGCGGCCTGCTCACCGACCACACCGCCGCCGATGACCAGCACGTTCGCCTCGCTCGTCCCGGGGACTCCGCCCATCAGCACCCCGGCGCCGCCGAGCGGCGCCATCAGGTGGTAGGCGCCGACCTGCGTGGCGAGACGACCCGCGATCGCGCTCATCGGCGCGAGCAGCGGCAGTGAGCGGTCGGGGAGCTGCACCGTCTCGTACGCGATCGCCGTGGCCCCCGAGGACAGGAGCGCCTCGGTGAGCTTCTGATCCGCGGCGAGGTGGAGGTAGGTGAAGAGGATCTGCCCCTTCCTCAGGTAGTCGTGCTCCTCGGGGAGCGGCTCCTTCACCTTGATGATCATCTCGGCCTGCGCCCAGACCTCCGCGGCCGAGTCGAGGATCGTGGCTCCGGCGGCACGATAGTCCTCGTCGGTCACTCGCGAACCGATGCCGGCGCCCGTCTCGACCACGACTTCGTGGCCACGGGCCACGAGCTCATGGACGCCGGCAGCGCCCAGACCCACACGATTCTCATTGTTCTTGATCTCACGGGGTACCCCGATCCGCATGGCGCGCCTCTCTGCTGCGTTCTTCGGTCTCGATCGTGACCGCTCGGGCCAGCATCTCACCAACTCGGCACCTGGGGGAGCTGAGCTGTGGAACGCGGCACCGTCGGCGCAATTCTCGTGCTCTGGGAGAGGCGGCGGCCCTAGAGTGGTCCAGGCTCCGCGCGGGCCCGTCCGTCGCTCCGCGCAGGAGTGTCCGTCCGCTGCGCACCGAGCCGCCGCACCCTCGAACAGGAGCATCATCCAGTGATCACCGTGCACGACCTCGCCATCCGCGTCGGCGCCCGGCTGCTCATGAGCGACGTCTCCTTCCAGATCACCGCTGGCGACAGGGTGGGGCTGGTGGGCCGCAACGGCGCCGGCAAGACGACTCTGACCAAGGTGCTCTCGGGAACGCTGGACCCGTCCGAGGGCAGTGTCGAGGTCACCGGCGAGCTCGGCTACCTGCCTCAGGACACCCACAGCGGGGAGGACACCGAACCGGTGCTGTCCCGCATCCTCTCCGCCCGCGGGCTCGACGGGATCTTCAAGAAGCTCCGCCGCGCCGAGGAGGAGATGGGGGACATGAGCCTCACCGAGGCTCGCCGCGAGAAGGCCATGAACCGCTACCCGCGGATCGAGGCCGAGCTCGATGCGGCGGGCGGCTACGCGGCCGAGGCCGAGGCCAAGCGGATGTCCGCGAACCTGGGGCTGCCCAACCGGCTGCTCGAGCAGGAGCTGGGCACCCTCTCGGGTGGCCAGCGGCGCCGCGTAGAGCTCGCCCGGATCCTGTTCTCCCAGGCCACCACCATGATCCTGGACGAGCCGACCAACCACCTCGATCACGACTCGATCGTCTGGCTGCGGGAGTACCTGATGGGCTACCGCGGCGGGCTGATCATCATCAGCCACGACGTGGAGCTGGTCGAGCACGTCGTGAACAAGGTCTTCTACCTCGATGCCAATCGCGCCTCGATCGACATGTACAACATGGGCTGGAAGCTGTACCAGCGCCAGCGCGAGGATGACGAGAAGCGTCGCAAGCGCGAGTGGACGAACGCCGAGAAGAAGGCCACCCAGCTCACCGCCCAGGCCGAGAAGATGCGTGCGAAGGCCACCAAGGCGGTCGCCGCGCAGAACATGCTCAAGCGCGCCGAGCGGATGCTCGACGGGCTCGAGGGGGAGCGCCAGCAGGACCGCGTCGCCTCGCTGCGCTTCCCCAAGCCCGCCCCCTGCGGCAAGACACCGCTGATGGCGGAGGACCTCTCGAAGTCCTACGGCAGCCTCGAGATCTTCACCAGCGTGGATCTCGCGATCGATCGCGGCTCGAAGGTCGTCATCATCGGGCTCAACGGCGCCGGCAAGACCACTCTGCTGCGGATCCTCGCCGGAGTCGATGAGCCGGACACCGGCGGGCTGCTCCCCGGCCATGGCCTGCGGATCGGCTACTACGCACAGGAGCACGAGACCCTCGATCTGGACCGCACGGTGCTCCAGAACATGATGACTGCCGCCTATGAGCTGCCCGAGGTCGAGGCCCGCAAGATCCTCGGCTCCTTCCTCTTCACCGGGGAGGATGTCCACAAGCCGACCCGGGTGCTCTCCGGCGGCGAGAAGACCCGTCTCGCGCTCGCGACCCTCGTGGTCTCCAGCGCGAACGTGCTGCTGCTGGACGAGCCGACGAACAACCTCGACCCCGCCAGCCGTGAGGAGATCCTCGGAGCGCTCGCGGCCTTCGAGGGCGCCGTGGTGCTGGTCTCGCACGATCCCGGCGCCGTAGCGGCACTGAACCCCGAGCGGGTGCTGATGATGCCCGACGCGGTCGAGGACCTGTGGAACGCGGAGTACCAGGAGCTCATCGAGCTGGCCTGAGCAGGGCACGGCACGGAAAGCGACACGAGGGACGGCACCCGCATGCCGTGAGTCAGCGATAAATCGCTGTATCGTCACGAGCACCTGATATCCATCGTTCCTGACGTCAGTCCTCGAGGAGTCGCCGTGTTCGTCCTGTCCCTCTCCGGCCGTCGCGGCCACGGCCGCGACGAGGGTGATCCGATCCCCGCCCTGCTCGCCGCCCTGGACGGGCTCGACGTGTCGCTGCCGCCCGAGCGCACCATGGGCCCCGACGCCCTGGTCCTCGCCGGGCGGGCCGAGGTCGCGCTCGAGGTGCTCCTGCGCGCGGCGGAGATCGGCCCGCTCGCGGCAGGCCTGGGCATCGGCGCCGTGACCCGCCCGCTGCCCGGCTCCGTGCGCGAGATCTCCGGACCCGCAGTCGTGGCCGCGACTGCGGCGCTGCAGGCGGCAGTCACGACCTCGCAGGTCCCCGTGGCTGTGCGCGCGGCTGATGACCGTCACCGCGACACCGCCGCGGACGCCGAGGCCGTGCTGCGCCTGGTGGTCTGGATGATCCGCACCCGCAATCGCCGCCAGCGGGAGACCGTCGGCGAGCTGCGCGAGGATCCCGGCGCCACCCAGGCGCAGCTGGCCCAGCGCCTCGGGGTCACCCAGCAGACGGTCTCGCGGGCCGTGAAGACCAGCGGTTGGCGCGAGGAGAGCGCCGCGCATCCGCTGGCCGTGAGGCTGCTGAGCATGATCGACCTCACGTCGGCTCGCTGAGTGCCCTTCCGACCCCGGCGCAGCCGTGCCTGCGCGCTATCCTGGGCACGCCCAGACGACTACCGAGGAGACTCATGGCGACGACGAACGATCTGAAGAACGGGATGGTCCTGGTGCTGGACCAGCAGCTGTGGAGCGTGGTCGAGTTCCAGCACGTCAAGCCCGGCAAGGGCCCGGCCTTCGTGCGCACCAAGCTGAAGAACGTCATGTCCGGCAAGGGCGTGGACAAGACCTTCAACGCAGGCCTCAAGGTCGAGACCGCCACGGTCGATCGCCGCGACATGCAGTTCTCCTACCTCGACGGCGACATGTTCGTGTTCATGGACACCAGCAGCTGGGAGCAGACCAGCCTCACCGCGGAGACCGTCGGCGAGGCCAAGGACTTCCTGATCGAGGAGCAGGACGTGGTGATCGCCTTCCACGAGGGTGCGGCGCTGTTCGTCGAGCTGCCGGCCTCCGTGGTCCTCGAGATCAAGTTCACCGAGCCCGGCCTGCAGGGCGACCGCTCCAGCGGTGGCACCAAGCCCGCCACGCTCGTGACCGGACGCGAGATCCAGGTCCCGCTGTTCCTCAACGAGGGCGACAAGGTCAAGGTCGACACCCGCAGCGGCGACTACCTCGAGCGCGTCAAGTGACCTCAGACTCCCCACAGGAGGACTCCGGGGTCCCGGCGATGCGCCGGGTCCCCGGGCTGCCCCACCCCACCCGGGAAGGCGCGGAGGTCACCTTCGAGCGCACGATCCCCGCTCCGTCCGACCGGCTCCACAGCCGTTCGCGTGACCGGATCCGGGCGATCGACGTGCTCTTCGAGGCCGATGCCAAGCAGCGCGAGGTGCTCGGTGTGCTGGAGGAGCGGCTGCGCCGTACGGCGGCGCAGACCCCGCTGCCGCAGCGCTCCCGTGAGCTCGTCGAGCTCTATGCCCCGAATGCGGTGGACATCGACGAGGACCTCGCCACCCACTCCCGGGACTGGCCCCTGCACCGGATGCCCGCGGTGGACCGCGCGATCCTGCGCCTGGGCAGTGCGGAGCTGCTCTACGGCGAGGACGAGTCCGGCCGGGGAGCGATCATCGGCGAGTACACGAAGATCGCCGAGGTGCTCTCCACCGACGACTCACCGCGATTCGTCAACGGGCTCCTCCAGCGGCTGGTCGAAGTGCGCGGCCTGCTCTCCTGAGCTGACGGCGGCGCGACCCGCCCGGGTCGCCGCCGCCATCCCCGCCGTCAGTCCGAGGGGCGGTCACCCGGGCTTCGCCCGCTGCCCGCCCTCTAGACTCGGCACCGCTCCCATGAGCGACAGACCCTTTAACGACACGTCCTGAGAGGCGTCGAAGGGAGACGAACGATGAATGACGATCCCCACGCGGGCCGCCGGCCTGCGACGAACGATCCGGTGCCCGCCGCGGACAGCTCGCGCGTGCTCGGCCCCGAAGAGATCCGGCGGGCGCTCACGCGCATCGCCCACGAGATCCTCGAGAGCGGTCACGGCGCCGATGACCTGGTCCTGCTCGGCATTCCCCATCGGGGAGTGCCGCTGGCCCGGCGCCTCGCGGAGCAGATAGCGCGCGCAGAGGGCCGCCCCGACGGCGAGGACCTCACCGAGCTGTACGGCGCGCTGGACATCACCATGTACCGCGACGACCTGCGGAACAATCCCACGCGTGCTCCGAGCCCGACCCGGATCCCGCGCTCCGGCATCGACGGGCGCATCGTGGTCCTGGTCGATGACGTCCTGTACTCCGGGCGCACGATCCGCGCGGCCCTCGACGCCCTCGGGGCGATCGGGCGGCCCGCCGCGGTACGACTCGCGGTGCTGGTCGACCGCGGTCATCGGGAGCTGCCGATCCGTGCGGATCACGTCGGCAAGAACCTCCCCACCGCGCGCAACGAACGGGTGCACGTCCAGCTCGCCGAGACCGACGGGGTCGATGCCGTCGACATCGTGCGCCCGGTCGGCGCCCGGTCCGAGGAGGTGCAGGCATGAAGCACTTCATCTCCATCGCCGATCTCTCCCGGGATGAGGCGCTCGCAGTGCTCGCCACCGCAGAGCACATGGCACAGACCCAGTCCCGTTCGATCCGCAAGCTGCCCACCCTGGTGGGCACGACCGTGGTGAACCTCTTCTTCGAGGACTCGACCCGCACCCGGATCAGCTTCGAGGCCGCCGCCAAGCGGCTCTCGGCGGATGTCATCAACTTCTCGGCCAAGGGATCCAGCATCTCCAAGGGCGAGTCGCTGAAGGACACCGCGCTGACCCTGCAGGCCATGGGCGCCGATGCGGTGGTGGTGCGCTCCGGTTCCTCCGGCGCCGCGCACCTGCTCGCCCACGCCGGCTGGATCGAGCAGCCGATCATCAACGCCGGAGACGGCGCGCACGAGCATCCCACCCAGGCGATGCTCGATGCCTTCACGATGCGCAGGCACCTGCGGCCGGGGGATCCCACCGCGGACCTCGCCGGGACGCACGTGGTCATCGTCGGCGACATCATCCACTCGCGCGTGGCGCGGTCCAACGTGCTGCTGCTGACCCTGCTCGGCGCGCGGGTGACGCTGGTCGCCCCGCCCGCCCTGGTGCCGGTCGGCGCCTCCGCCTGGCCCTGCGAGATCAGCTACGACCTCGACCAGGCGCTCGCGACCGGGCCGGATGCCGTGATGATGCTGCGGGTGCAGAGCGAGCGCATGGTCGGCGGCGGCTTCTTCCCGACGGTGGGGGAGTACTCCCGCCGCTACGGACTGTCCACCGCCCGGGCAGCGGCCCTGCCCGACCACACCATCGTGCTGCACCCCGGACCGATGAACCGGGGGCTCGAGATCGCCGGGGCGGTGGCGGATTCCCCGCGCAGCGTCATCGTCGAACAGGTCGCCTCCGGCGTCTTCGTCCGGATGGCCGTCCTCTTCCACCTGCTCGCCACCGACGCCCGGGAGGCTCCCCGTGACCACTGAGAACCCCAGCACCATCGACGCCGGAGGCAAGGGCCTGCCCGCCCCGCTCCTGATCCGGGGCGGCCGCCCGTACGGCGAGGACGTCCAGGACGTGCTCCTGGTCGCCGGAAGCATCGAGGCGATCGGCGCCGACCTCGAGGCACCCGAGGGCACCGAGGTCATCGACGCCGACGGCTGCATTGTGCTGCCCGGGCTGGTCGACCTCCACACGCACCTGCGCGAGCCCGGCGGTGAGGAGGCCGAGACCGTCGAATCCGGCACCCGCGCCGCAGCCCGCGGCGGCTTCACCGCCGTGCACGCCATGGCCAACACCACCCCGGTCGCCGACACCGCCGGCGTCGTGGAGCAGGTCGCCCGGCGCGGCGACAGCGCCGGCTGGTGCTCCGTGCGCCCGGTCGGAGCGGTGACCGTGGGTCTGGCGGGCGAGCGGCTCGCAGAGCTCGACGCGATGGCGAACTCCCGCGCGAAGGTCCGGGTGTTCAGCGACGACGGCAAATGCGTGCACGATCCCGTGCTGATGCGCCGCGCCCTGGAGTACGTGAAGTCGTTCGACGGCGTCATCGCCCAGCACGCCCAGGACCCCCGCCTCACCGAGGGCGCCCAGATGCACGAGGGAGCCGTCTCCGCCGAGCTGGGGCTGGCCGGTTGGCCCGCTGTCGCCGAGGAATCGATCATCGCGCGCGACGTGCTGCTGGCGCAGCACGTCGGCTCTCGGCTGCATGTCTGCCACCTGTCCACCGCCGGCAGCGTCGACATCATCCGCTGGGCCAAGCAGCGCGGCATCGAGGTGACCGCCGAGGTCACCCCGCACCACCTGCTGCTGACCGACGAGAACGTGCGGCAGTTCGACGCGGTGTTCAAGGTCAACCCGCCGCTGCGCACCGCCGAGGACGTAGAGGCAGTGCGCGAGGGCCTGGCCGACGGCACGATCGACATCGTCGCCACCGATCACGCCCCGCACCCGCGCGACGCCAAGGACCGCGAGTGGGATCAGGCGGCGATGGGGATGACCGGCCTGGAGACGGCACTCGCGCTGGTCCAGCTGACGATGGTCGACGAAGGTCGCCTCAGCTGGCGGGATGTGGCCCGGGTGATGTCCGAGAAGCCGGCGCAGATCGGACGCGACGAGGAACAGGGACAGGCCCTTAAGCCCGGCGCCCCGGCCCACGTCCTGGTCTGGGATCCGCGGCCGGTGCGCGTCGCGGACCCGGCCCAGCACGCCTCGCTGAGCCGCAACTCGCCCTTCGCCGGCCTCGAGCTGCCCGGCCTGAACCGGCTCACCGTGCTCGCCGGCCGCCCGACCGTGCGCGACGGCGAGGTGGTCGAACGATGAGCGACCAGCTCATCCCCGTCCTGCTGCTCGCGGCGCTGTTCGTGCTGATCCTGGCCGCGATGGCCTGGGGCTGGCACCGACGCGGACGGTCCCAGCAGCATCTTCCCGTCCCGGAGGACGCCACCCTCGAACAGCTCGGGGAGGCCGTGGCCCACGGTCCGGTCGCTGCCGTCTACGTCGACACCGTGCTCGCCGAGCAGCCGCTCGAGCGGATCGTCGCCCATGGTCTCGGGCAGCGGGCCAACGCCATGGTCACCCTCGGCGACCAGGGCTCCTGGCGACTGAAGCGTGAGGGCACCAGCAGCTTCACCATCCCCGGCACGGTCGTCACCGAGCTCACCTCGGGCCCCGGCATGGCCGGGAAGTTCATCGGTGGCGACGGCCTCCTGATCATCCGCTGGCGCCTCGGCGACCAGCTCCTCGACACCGGACTCCGCCTCGCGCGACGTTCCGACCACGACCTCCTGCTCTCCCGGAAGGAGAACGCATGACCTCCCCCGCGTCCCCAGAATCCCTCGCCCCCACCAGGGCCCCCAGCCACCGCCTGCGCACGGAGAAGGCGCTGCTGATCCTCGAGGACGGCACCATCCTGCGAGGCTCCGCCTACGGAGCGCGAGGCTCCCGCCTCGGCGAGGTCGTCTTCACCACCGGTATGACCGGCTACCAGGAGACCCTCTCGGACCCCTCCTACGCCGGACAGATCGTCGTGCAGACCGCCCCTCATATCGGGAACACCGGGGCCAACGCCCAGGACATGGAGTCACGGAAGGTGTGGGTGCGCGGCTACGCCGTGCGCGACGCCAGCCGCATCGCCTCCTCCTATCGCGCCGAGCAGACCCTGGATGAGCTGCTGATCAGCAGCGACATCGTGGGCATCAGCGACATCGACACCCGTATGCTCACCCGCCGGCTGCGCGAGCATGGCTCCCTGCGCGGCGGGATCTTCTCCGGGGACGCCCTGGCGAGCTCCGAGCAGGAGCTGCTCTCCCAGGTCCGTGACCAGCCCGCGATGACCGGCGCGAGCTTCATCGAGGAGGTGACCATCGCCCAGCCCGTGACCCTCGAGCCCGAGGGCGAGGTGGTCGCGACCGTCGCCGCCCTCGACCTCGGCATCAAGAGCGCCGCCCCGCGCAGCATGCTCCTGCGCGGGCTGCGGGTGCACCTCCTGCCCGCCTCGACCTCGCTTGAGGACCTGGTGGCGCTGGCCCCGGATGCCGTGTTCTTCTCCAACGGCCCGGGGGACCCCGCGGCGGCGACCGCACCGATCGAGCTGCTGCGCGGCGTCCTCGACGCCGGCCTGCCCTTCTTCGGCATCTGCTTCGGCAACCAGCTGCTCGGCAGGGCCCTCGGCTTCGACACCTACAAGCTGAAGTTCGGCCACCGCGGCATCAACCAGCCCGTGCAGGACCGCGAGACCGGCGAGGTGGCGATCACCGCCCACAACCACGGCTTCGCCGTCGACCTCCCGATCGAGGGTGAGCACATCGCCCCCCACGACGGCGGCCGCTACGGACGCGTGGTGGTCTCCCATGTCGGCCTCAACGACCAGGTGGTCGAGGGCCTTCGCTGCCTCGACCGGCCCGCGTTCTCGGTCCAGTACCACCCCGAGGCGGCCGGCGGCCCGCACGACGCCTCGCCCCTCTTCGATCGTCTGGCAGAGCTCGCCGTCGCGCACCGCGCCGGCTCTGCATCCAAGGAGTCCTGATGCCCCGTCGCACCGATATCTCGTCCGTCCTGGTCATCGGCTCCGGCCCGATCGTGATCGGCCAGGCCGCGGAGTTCGACTACTCCGGCACCCAGGCCTGCCGGGTGCTGCGCGAGGAGGGCCTGCGGGTCATCCTCGTCAACTCCAACCCGGCCACGATCATGACCGACCCGGAGATCGCCGACGCCACCTACATCGAGCCGATCGACCCGGAGATCATCCGGACGATCATCGAGAAGGAGCGGCCCGACGCGCTGCTGCCCACCCTCGGTGGCCAGACCGCGCTCAACGCCGCCATCGCACTCGCGGAGAACGGGACCCTGGAGGAGTTCGGGGTCGAGATGATCGGCGCGAGCCTCGACGCGATCAACAAGGCGGAGGACCGCCAGCTGTTCAAGGAGGTCGTCGAGCGAGTCGGTGGCGAATCCGCCCGCTCGAAGATCTGCCACTCCGTGGAGGATCTGCTGGCCGGCGCCGAGGAGCTCGGCTACCCGATGGTGGTGCGCCCCAGCTTCACCATGGGCGGGCTCGGCTCCGGCATGGCCTATGACGAGAAGGACCTCCGCCGCATCGGCGGGGACGGCCTGCACTACTCGCCGACCTCCGAGGTGCTGCTCGAGGAGTCGATCCTGGGCTGGAAGGAGTTCGAGCTCGAGCTGATGCGCGACAGCGCCGACAACTGCGTCGTGATCTGCTCGATCGAGAACGTCGACCCGGTCGGCGTGCACACCGGCGACTCGGTGACCGTCGCCCCCGCCCTCACCCTCACCGACGTCGAGATGCAGATCCTGCGGGACCTCGGCATCGCGATCATCCGCGAGGTGGGGGTCGACACCGGCGGCTGCAACGTCCAGTTCGCGACCCATCCCGAGACCGGCCGCGTGGTGGTCATCGAGATGAACCCGCGCGTCTCGCGCTCCTCGGCACTGGCCTCGAAGGCCACCGGCTTCCCGATCGCGAAGATCGCAGCCCGCGTCGCGATCGGCTACACGCTCGACGAGATCCGCAACGACATCACCGGCACCACCCCGGCGAGCTTCGAACCCGCGCTGGACTACGTGGTCGTCAAGGTGCCCCGCTTCGCCTTCGAGAAGTTCCCGGCGGCGGATCCGACGCTGACCACGACCATGAAGAGCGTCGGCGAGGCGATGGCCATGGGCCGCAACTTCACCGAGGCGCTCGGCAAGGCGCAGCGCTCGATCGACGTCAAGGGCGCTTCCCTCTCGTACCTGGGGACCCCGCCGTCACCCGCGGAGGTCACCGAGCTGCTGGAGGCCTCGCGCACCCCCACGGCGGAGCGGCTGGTCGACATCGCTCGGATCCTGTGGTCCGCGGCCGAGGGGATCCTCGATCCGGCCGAGACGCTCGACCGGCTGGTGGAGGCCACCGCGATCGATCGCTGGTTCCTCGATCAGATGCAGCTGGTCGCAGAGATCGCCGCGGAGATCCGCGGCGCGGAGGTGCTGGACGCGCAGCTGCTGTCCCTGGCGAAGCGCCACGGGCTCTCGGACGATCAGATCGGTGCGCTCACCGGGCGCAGCGGTGACGTGGTCAAGGGCGTCCGTGAGGCGCTGGGCATCAACCCCGTCTACAAGACGGTCGACACCTGCGCCGCGGAGTTCGCCTCCGCCACCCCGTACCACTACTCCACCTATGACCAGGAGACTGAGGTCGAACCGCGCGAACGTCCCGCGGTGCTGATCCTCGGCTCGGGCCCCAACCGCATCGGTCAGGGCATCGAGTTCGACTACTCCTGCGTGCACGCTGCGATGGCGCTGGGCAACCCGGAGCTGCCCGGCGGCGGCTACGAGACGGTCATGATCAACTGCAACCCCGAGACGGTCTCGACCGACTACGACATCGCCGACCGCCTCTACTTCGAGCCGCTCACCTTCGAGGACGTCGTCGAGGTGTACGAGGCGGAGAAGGCTGCCGGCCCCGTCGCCGGGGTCATCGTGCAGCTCGGCGGCCAGACCCCGCTCTCGCTCGCCCGCCGCCTCGAGGCCGAGGGACTGCCCATTATCGGCACCAGCCCGTCGGCCATCGACAACGCCGAGGACCGCGGTCACTTCGGAGCGGTGCTCGCCGAGGCGAATCTGCCGGCTCCGCCCTATGGGACCGCCTGGGGGCTCAGCGATGCGACCGAGGTCGCCGCGAAGGTCGGCTATCCGGTGCTGGTGCGCCCGAGCTACGTGCTCGGCGGGCGCGGCATGGAGATCGTGTTCGACGAGGCGGGGCTCGTGGACTACGTGGCCCGCAACCTGCCCGACGGCGGCCGGGCCGAGGCCCCGATCCTCATCGACAGCTTCCTGGACACCGCGATCGAGATCGACGTCGACGCCCTCTACGACGGCACCGACCTCTACATCGGCGGCGTGATGGAGCACATCGAGGAGGCCGGCATCCACTCCGGCGACTCGGCCTGCACCCTCCCGCCGATCACCCTCAGCGATGCGGTCATGGACCGCATCCGCACCTCCACGCTCGCGATCGCCGAGGGCGTGGGCGTGCGCGGACTGCTCAACATCCAGTTCGCCCTCTCCCACGGGGTGCTCTATGTGCTCGAGGCCAACCCGCGCGCCTCCCGCACGGTGCCCTTCGTCGCGAAGGCCACCGGGGTGCCGCTCGCGCAGGCCGCGGCGCTGCTGATGGCCGGCACCTCGATCGCGGACCTGCGCCTCGGGGGAGTGCTCCCGCTCGAGGGCGACGGCATGGACCTGCCCGACGACTCTCCCATCGCGGTGAAGGAGGCGGTGCTCCCGTTCAAGCGCTTCCGCACCCGTGAAGGCAAGGCGGTGGACTCCGTGCTCGGGCCGGAGATGCGATCCACCGGTGAGGTGATGGGGCTGGACTCGACCTTCCCCCTCGCCTTCGCGAAGTCTCAGCTCGCGATCTCCGGTCAGGGCCTGCCCACCTCCGGCACCGCCTTCGTCTCTGTCGCGGACCGGGACAAGCGGTCGCTCGCACTCCCGGTGGCGCGCCTGGCGGCGCTCGGATTCGAGATCCTCACCACCGCGGGCACCGGAAGGGTGCTGCGCCGCTACGGCATCCCCTGCCGGGTGCTGCGCAAGGCCTCCGAGGCCGGCGACGAGGCGAGCGTCATCGAGCTCATCGAAGACGGCACGGTGGACCTGGTGATGAACACACCTTCCGGCTCCAACGCCCGGGTGGACGGCTACGCCATCCGCGCCGCCGCGACCAGCATGGACGTGCCGATGATCACCACCCTCCAGGAGTTCCAGGCCGCGGTGCAGGCGATCGAGGCACGACCGGTCGAGCCCTTCGAGGTGACGAGCCTGCAGGACCACACCGCACGGCTGAACGCGGTGCGTGCCGCCCAGGTCGGCGCATGACGCTGCAGGGGAGGAGCTTCGGCTCCCGGCTGCAGCAGTCCGTCGCGGAGCACGGCCGGCTGGTCGCCGGCATCGACCCCCACGCCTCGCTGCTGGAGGCGTGGGGGCTGCCGGACACACCGGAGGGCCTGCGGGAGTTCTCCCGGATCGTGCTGACCGCGGTGACCGGCAGGGTCGCCGCGATCAAGCCCCAGTCCGCCTTCTTCGAGCGCCATGGCTCCGCCGGGGTCGCAGTGCTCGAGGAGCTGCTGCAGGCCGCGCGAGAAGCCGGGGTGCTCAGCATCCTGGACGTCAAGCGCGGAGACATCGGCTCGACCATGGCCGCCTATGCGGACGCCCACCTGCTCCCGGGTGCCCCGCTCGAGGCCGACTCGATCACCGTCAGCCCCTTCCTGGGCACCGGGTCCCTCGACCCGGCGGCGCAGCTCGCGACCCAGCACGGCAAGGGCCTCTTCGTGCTGGCGCTGACCTCGAACCCGGATGGTCCCCAGGTCCAGCACGCCCTCACCTCTGCAGACACGCCGGTGGCGCAGGAGATCGCGCGACACGCCGAGGCGCTCGGAGCTGCGGCGCCGGGGGAGTGGTCGAGCATCGGCCTGGTCGTGGGCGCGACCGTCGGCGACAGCTATCGCCGGCTCGGCCTGGATCGCGTCGCACCCTCGGTCCCGCTGCTCGCACCGGGCTTCGGGGCACAGGGCGCCGGTCCCGCCCAGATGGGTGAGGTATTCGGCGAAAGTGCAGGTCACGTCCTGGTCTCACTCTCGCGAGGACTCTTGGCGGCAGGCCCTGACCCGGACGCCCTGAGCCGACGGGCCGAACAGCTGCGCTTCGAGTACGCCGGTCCTGCCGACGCCTCCTGAGGAACCGTCCGGGTGGGGGTCACGACCCCCGCTCGGACCCCCTCGGGAGTGACCGATCTGCACCGGACCAGCGACGAAGCCTGTCAAAAGTGCGCTCGACCACGAATATGGGGTTACGCTCTTCCCACATCGAGGTCCTCCCGGATCTCCCCGTCACCAGCAAGAGAACAAGAGGTAAGAACTGTGGCTCTCCCTCCCCTCACCCCTGAGCAGCGGGCCGACGCCCTGAAGAAGGCAGCCGAGGCTCGTCGCGAGCGCGCCGCCATCAAGGCCCGGCTCAAGGACAGCGCCGGACACCGCGGCGAGGAGATCAAGAAGGTCCTCAAGGAGGCCGAGACCAACGAGGTCGTCGGTCGTCTGCGCGTCTCCGCCCTGCTGGAGGCCCTCCCGGGTGTCGGCAAGGTCAAGGCCCAGCAGATCATGGAGGAGATCGGCATCTCCCCATCCCGCAAGATCCGCGGCCTCGGCTCCCATCAGGCTGAGAAGCTCGTCGCACACTTCTCCGAGTGATCGACCACTCCACCACCGGGGCCGGCGCCGTGAAGGCGTCGGCCCCGGTGACTGTGCTCGCCGGGCCCACGGCCGTCGGCAAGGGCACCGTCTCCGCAGCGATCCGCGCGCGATACCCGCAGATCTGGTTGTCCGTCTCCGCCACCACCCGCGCCCCGCGCCCCGGTGAGGTCGACGGCGTGCACTACCGCTTCGTGAGCGAGGAGGACTTCTCCTCGCTGATCGAACAGGGGCAGATGCTCGAGTGGGCCGTGGTGCACGGTCGCAACAAGTACGGCACCCCGCGGGGCCCTGTCGAGCAGAAGGTGTCCGAAGGGCGCCCGGTCCTGCTCGAGATCGATCTTGCCGGCGCCCGCCAGATCCGCGAGTCGATGCCCGAGGCACGCTTCGTGTTCCTGGCCCCGCCGGACTGGGACACCCTGGTGGACCGACTCGTCGGGCGTGGCACCGAGGACTCCGAGGAGCGCGAGCGCCGCCTGCAGACGGCGAAGATCGAGCTCGCCGCAGAGGGCGAGTTCGACGTCACCATCGTCAACGACACCGTGGACCGCGCCGCCGATGAGCTCGCCGGGCTGCTCGGCGTGCGCGACCTCACCTGACCCCGCACGCTCTCGCCCTCGCCCCCGAGCTCACAAGGGCGTATCCTGAAGCGTCGCACGCCGAAACTCATGAAGGGACATCCGTGGCCGGAACAGTCGCTCAGCCCGAAGGCATCACGAACCCCCCGATCGACCGTCTCCTCGAGACTGTCGATTCCAAGTACGCCCTGGTGCTCTACGCCTCCCAGCGCGCTCGCCAGATCAACGCGTACTACTCGCAGCTCTCCGAAGGGCTGCTCGAGTTCGTCGGTCCGCTGGTGGATGTCGACAACCAGGAGAAGTCGCTCTCGATCGCACTGCGTGAGATCGATGAGGGCCTGCTGACCGTCCGCGAGATCGACGAGGAGGAGTACGCCGCGCAGAACGAGCCGGATCCGAATGCTCCGGCCCCGCTGATGCTCGGCGACGACGCTCCTGAGGTCCCGCCCTCCGGCTTCACGCTCTGACTCGGCCATCGCCGGGTTGAACCGATGAGCATCCTGTCGCGCCCCCTCGCCGGGGCCCGCGTCCTGATCGGAGTCGGCGGCGGCATCGCCGCATACAAGACCGCGCACCTGGTGCGCGGTCTTGTCGGTGAAGGGGCGGACGTCCGCGTCCTCCCCACTCCCGCCTCCCTCGAATTCGTCGGGGCGGCGACCTGGGAGGCGCTCAGCCACCATCCGGTGCTCACCTCGGTCTTCGAGGACGTCGACGAGGTCGCGCACGTGCGCTTCGGCCAGGAGGCCGACCTGGTGGTGATCGCCCCTGCCACCGCAGATCTGCTCGCACGGATGCGGATGGGTCGTGCCGATGACCTGCTGACCGCCTCATTGCTGGTGACGCGTGCGCCCGTGGTGGTCGCGCCCGCGATGCACACCGAGATGTGGGAGCACCCCTCGACCCGCGAGAACGTGGCAGTGCTGCGCGCACGCGGCGTCACCGTGATCGAGCCCGCCGTCGGCCGCCTCACCGGCCCGGATTCCGGGCCCGGCCGGCTCCCGGAGCCGGCGGCGATCCTCGAGGCCGCGAGAGCGGCGATCACGGCCCCGCGCGACCAGCACGGAGCCGTGCGAAGGGACCTCAGCGGCCGCGAGCTGCTGATCACCGCCGGCGGCACCCGCGAGGATCTCGACCCGGTGCGCTTCCTCGCTAACCACTCCTCGGGCAAGCAGGGCTGGGCCCTCGCGCATGCGGCCCTCGTCCGCGGCGCCCGGGTGCGCCTGGTCGCCGCCAACGTCGACCTCGACACCCCGCCCGGTGCCGAACGTTTCGATGTGGGCAGCGCCGCCGAGCTCGCGAGCGTCGTCGCGGCGCATCGAGGTGAGGTGGATGCGCTGGTGATGGCCGCAGCAGTGGCCGATTTCACCGCTGCCGCGCGCGCGGACGCGAAGATCAAGAAGGACGACGGCGATGACGAGTCCGTGCCGGCCATCGCCCTGCGCCGCACCGAGGACATCCTGCGTCACAGTGTGCTCGACCGCGCAGACTCCCAGCGGCCCGCGATCGTCGGCTTCGCGGCCGAGACTGGCGGCGACGGCTCCACGGCTCTCGACCTGGCGCGCGCCAAAGCGCGACGCAAGGGCGCGGACCTGCTGGTCTTCAACGACATCAGCACCGGAGTGTTCGGCGCGCCCGACAACTCCGTGCGCATTCTCGACCGCGACGGTCAGGAAGTTGCCTGTGCCGAGGGCAGCAAGACCGCCGTCGCCCACGCGGTGCTCGACGAACTCGTCACCGCCCTCCCGGAAGTACCCTGATCCTCATGACCTCCAGCAAGCTGCGCACCTTCACGTCCGAATCGGTCACCGAAGGGCACCCAGACAAGATCTGCGACCAGATCTCCGACGCGATCCTCGACGATCTGCTGGCCCAGGACCGCGATGCGCGCGTCGCGGTGGAGACGCTGGTCACCACCGGGCTCGTCCACGTCGCCGGGGAGGTCCGCACCTCCGGATACAGCGACGTCTCGACGATCGTGCGCAATGTGATCCGGGAGATCGGCTACGACTCCTCCGAGAAGGGCTTCGACGCCGATTCCTGCGGTGTGCAGGTCTCGATCGGCGCGCAGTCCCCGGACATCGCCCAGGGTGTCGACAACTCGCTCGAAGCTCGCGGTGATTCCACGGCAGAGGCCTTCGCGCGGCTCGGCGCCGGAGACCAGGGACTGATGTTCGGCTACGCCTGCCGGGACACCCCGGAGCTGATGCCGCTGCCGATCCACGCCGCGCACCGCCTGACCCGCAACCTCTCGACCGCTCGCCGCGACGGGGTGCTGCCCTACCTCCGCCCCGACGGGAAGACCCAGGTCTCGATCGGCTACGACGAGGACGGCGTGGCCCGCAGTGTCGAGGCGATCGTGGTCTCCACCCAGCACAGCGAGGAGGTCGACCTGCTCACCCAGCTGGCACCGGCGATCTCCAAGGTTGTCATCGCCCCGGTGCTCGAGGACCTCGAAGCGCTGGGCCTGGACACCACGGATGTCACCACCCACATCAACCCCTCCGGCCGCTTCGTGCTCGGCGGGCCCAAGGGCGATGCGGGACTGACCGGTCGAAAGATCATCGTGGACACCTACGGCGGGATGGCCCGTCACGGCGGGGGCGCGTTCTCCGGCAAGGACCCCTCGAAGGTCGACCGCTCCGGCGCCTACGCCATGCGCTGGATCGCGAAGAACATCGTCGCCGCCGGTCTCGCGGACCGCTGCGAGGTGCAGGTCGCCTACGCGATCGGGGTCGCCGAGCCGGTGGGTCTGTACGTCGAGACCTTCGGCACCGGCCACGCTCCCTCGCACCAGATCGCCGCTGCGGTGCGGAAGGTCTTCGATCTGCGCCCCGCCGCCCTGATCGACGCTCTGGACCTGCTGCGTCCGATCTACTCGCTGACCTCGGTGCACGGCCACTTCGGCCGTGAGCTGCCGGAGTTCACCTGGGAACGTGCCGACCGTGCCGAGGAGCTGGAGCGCGCACTGTGAGCACCCTTGATCGCGCCTCCGCTGACGGTTCCCTGCCCGTCTCGGGTCTCGACCCCGCCCTCGCCTCCCGCCTCAAGCGGGACGTCGACGGCCTGCTGACCGCTGTGGTGCAGGACGCCACCGACCAGCGGGTGCTGATGGTGGGCTGGATGGATGACGAGGCGCTGCACCGCACCCTCAGCACCGGCCGCGTCACCTACTGGTCCCGTTCCCGCGGGGAGTACTGGCGCAAGGGCGACACCAGCGGTCACGTCCAGTGGGTCCGCTCCGTCGCGCTGGACTGCGACGCCGATACCCTGCTGATCCGGGTGGACCAGGTCGGCGCGGCCTGCCATCGCGGGACCGACACCTGCTTCGACGGCGGCGATCTCGATGCCGTCGTCCTCGACCCCACGGAGCGCAGGCATGACTGACCTTCCCCTGACCGGCCCGGGCACCGACGGTACTGCCGAGCCCGCCGAGCCCGTCCGCGCGGCTGCCTATCCGGAGCAGGTCGGCGGCCGGGAGGGGGACGCGCTCGGCGTGATCACCCCGGACCGGGCGACCTTCCGTGAGCTCGCCGCCCGGCAGCGGGTAGTGCCGCTCAGCGTCCGCCTGCTGGCCGATGAGGACACCCCGGTCTCGCTCTACCGTCGGCTCACCGCCGATGGCGACACCCGTGGCACTTTCCTGCTCGAATCGGCAGGCGAGGGAGAGGCATCGCGGTACTCGATCATCGGCACCAGGGCGCGCGCCGTCCTCACCGAGCGCGACGGCGAGGCGCACTGGCGCGGCGACGTCCCGGCCGGGGTCCCCACCGCGGGCAGCCCGGTGGAGGCGCTGCGTGCGGTCACCAGCGCCTTCCACGCCGCCCGGCAGCCGCATCTGCCGCCATTCTCGGGTGGGCTGGTCGGCTTCATCGCCTACGACGCCGTGCGGCACTGGGAGAAGCTGGACGCCTCCCCACCGGACGAGATCGGGTTGCCGGACCTCTCGATGTTGCTCGCCCAGGACGTGGTGGTCCATGACGCCCATGACTCGACCGTGGTGCTGGTCGCCAACGCCCTGAACCTCAACGCCACGGCCGACGGGGTCGACGCCGCCTACGACGACGCGCTCGCGAGGCTCGAGAGGATGCGCGAACGGCTGCGCACCCCGGTGAGCACCGGGCCGATCGTCTATGACGCGTTGCGCGAGCTCGAGCCCAAGGCCCGCACCTCCCAGCTCGAGTACGAGCGGGCCGTCCACGAGGCCGTCCAGGACATCATCGACGGCGAGATCTTCCAGGTGGTGCCCTCGCAGCGGTTCTCGCTGCCGGTCTCCGCCGACCCGCTGGACGTGTACCGCGTGCTGCGGCGGATGAACCCCAGCCCGTACATGTACCTGCTGCGGACCGTCGACGCCGAGGGCGAGCCGATCGACGTGGTCGGAGCCAGCCCCGAATCCTTGGTGACGGTGCGCGGGACCACCGCCACCACCCACCCGATCGCGGGCTCGCGTCCGCGCGGCGCGACGCCGGAGGAGGACGAGCGCCTGGGCAGCGAACTGCTCGCCGACCCGAAGGAACGCTCCGAGCACCTGATGCTGGTCGACCTCGCCCGCAATGATCTGCAGAAGTTCTGCGCCCCGGGCACCGTGGTGGTGCGCGACTTCATGCACATCCAGCGCTTCTCCCACATCCAGCACATCGTCTCCACCGTCACCGGCCATCTGCGCGAGGGTGCACTGGCCTATGACGCGCTGCGCGCGACCTTCCCGGCCGGGACCCTCTCCGGTGCGCCGAAGCCCTCGGCGATGCGGATCATCGACCGCCTGGAGCCCGTGCGACGCGGCGTCTACGGAGGCACCGTCGGTTACATCGACTTCGCCGGTGACATGGACATGGCGATCGCGATCCGGACCGCGGTGATCAAGGACGGCACCGCTCACGTCCAGGCCGGTGGGGGAGTGGTCGCAGATTCCGACGCGACCATGGAGCACCGCGAGACCCAGTCCAAGGCCGCCGCCGCGCTGCGGGCCGCGGCCTCGGCCGAGACCCTCCGCCCGGCATGAGCGAGCAGCCCCCGGCCCGGCACCCTGCCCGCCTCGGTCGCCGCGCCACCGTGCTCGCCGCGACCGCAGCCTCCGCGCTGCTGGCCGGGGCGACCCGCACCACCTGGATCCACGCCACCGCACCCGATCTGACCGGCACCGCCCAGCAGGTCGAGGTGCTGGGGTCGGAGGCGGCTCCGGCAGTGCTCGCGCTCTCCCTGGCGGCGATCGCGGCCTCCCTCGCCACCTCGCTCTCGTCGGCCTGGCTGCGGTTCCTCACCGGACCGGTGCTGATCGTGACCGGCGTGGGAGCGGCCTTCGCCGCCTTCTCTGCGGCGCAGGCCCCGCAGGACGCCGCGGGCTCCGCAGTGGCTTCCGCGACCGGGGTGCTGGGAGCCGCGGTGCAGGCAGAGGCGACCTCCTGGCCGCTGCTGACCCTGATCCCGGCTCTCGCCGTCGCCGTGATCGGCGTGCTCGTACTCGTGGTCGGCCGGTCCTGGCCGACCGGCAGCCGTTATCGCAGCGCGGCACTGGCGGCGCCTGTGCGTCGCGGTGATCCCGCCGAGGACCCTGCCGCAGCGTGGGACGCGCTCACCCGCGGTGAGGACCCGAGCCTCAGCAGCGGTGAGGTGGACAGCGAGGACACCGCTCGCGGTGAGGGCGAGGGCGAGGACCGTCCCGAACCTCCCGTTCAGGGGCGGCCCGGCACTGCCGGGTGATCCTCCTCACCGGATGCGACGGGGCCTCGCGCCACGCCGCGGACCGGGCGCCTCGGACGGCGGATGACGTGGCACAATGGCCCCGACCGGGACCCTGACTGGAGAAGGATCATGCCGAAGACCTACGCTGTGCCGCCGCCCCCTCATCACAACGAGGGCAAGACCGTTGCGGGCTGGACCATGAACCTCGGCATCGTCCTCGGTTCGATCCCCATCGCGGCCGGCATGATCCTGTCGGACATGACGATTCTGATCTGGATCGGCGCCGGCATCATCGTGCTGGCCATCGTGGTCGGTGTTGTGCTCTCCCTGGCCGGGCTCGGCCAGCCCCGCGGCTACAGCCAGCTCTCCGCCGAGGTCACCGCCGATGGCGGCGCGAACGCGCGGGGACATGTGCCCGCCGATGGCGGCACCAACGCACGGGGCAATGTGCCCGCCGAGGCCGACGCCAGGTGATCGACGCGGCGAGGAGTGGGCACGGCGGCGCCGTGCTCCACGCTCCCGCCCGCAGCCCTCGTCGGGCTCTCCTGCCGCTCGCGATCGGCATCGGCGGCGTGGCCGTCGCGGCCGGGGTGCAGCTGGTCTTCGACCCGTTCCGCACCCACATCCCGCTGTGCATCCTGAATCACCTCACGGGGCTGGAGTGCCCCGGCTGCGGAGCGATCCGTGCCGTGCACTCCCTGCTCGCCGGTGATCTGTTGCTCGCGTTGCGGAGCAATGCGCTGGTGACCATTGCGATCCCTCTGGTCGCGGCCGGGCTCCTGACCTGGGCGGTGCGTCGTGCCCGAGGACTGCGCACCGACCTGATGCCCTCGAAGCCGGTGCTGCTGGGTCTGGTCGGCATCGCAGTCCTGTTCGCGGTGCTGAGGAACCTGCCAGCTTTCTGGTTCCTCGCCCCGATCTCCTTCGTCGGCGGCTGACCCCGCCCGCCGGCCACCCTTGCGGAACCCGCGGCACAGCGTGCCGTACCGCTCCGACCTGCTGCAGGAGGCATGCGTGACCACCACCGGAACCGTCCTCGATGAGATCATCGACGGCGTGCGCGAGGACCTCGCGCCGCGTCGCGCCGCCGTGCCCGATGTCGAGATCCAGCGCCTGGCCAGGGCTGCCGGTCCGGCTCTGGATGCCCGGGCGAGCCTGCGCGGTGATGGCACCACTATGGGCCTGATCGCCGAGGTCAAGCGTGCCAGCCCCTCCAAGGGAGCTCTCGCCGAGATCCCGGAGCCGGCCGAGCTCGCCGCCGTCTATGCCCGCGCAGGCGCCTCCGCGATCAGTGTGCTCACCGAACAGCGCCGCTTCCGCGGAACCCTCGCCGATCTCGATGCGGTCCGTGCCCGGGTCGAGGTGCCCGTGCTGCGCAAAGACTTCGTGGTCGAGCCGTACCAGGTGTTCGAGGCCCGTGCCCACGGTGCCGACCTGGTGCTGCTGATCGTGGCCGCCCTCGACGACGCCCAGCTGCGCGAGCTGTACGAGCTCATCATGGAGCTCGGCATGCAGGCGCTGGTGGAGGTCCACACCGACCAGGAGCTGGACCGTGCACTCGCGCTCGGAGCGGACATCATCGGAGTCAACGCCCGCAACCTCAAGGACCTCAGCGTCGACCTCGGGCGGGCCGCGGACCTGCTGCGCCGCATCCCGGCGGGGCCGCTCGCGATCGGTGAGTCCGCCGTCCTCTCGGTGGCGGACGTCGAGGCCTACGCCGCCGCCGGCGCCGACGCGGTGCTGGTCGGCGAAGCGCTCGTCACCTCGGGAGACCCGGCCGCTGCAGTGACGTCGTACCGCCAGGTGGCCCGTCGCGGCCGCCCCCTCACGGAAGGAGCTCAGGCATGAGCAGCCCCGACCACGAACGTTCCCTCTCCGAACGAGTCGTCACCGACCTCACGCGCCCGCTCTCCGAGCTGCGCTCCGAGGCGGGTCCCTACTTCGGTGATTTCGGTGGCCGCTTCCTGCCCGAGGCGCTGGTGCCCGCCCTCGATGAGCTCACCGAGATGTACGAGAAGGCGATCATCGACCCCGAGTTCATCGCCGAGCTGCAGCACCTCGCCGCCGAATACACCGGGCGGCCCTCCCTGCTCTCCGAGGCGCCGCGCTTCTCCCAGCTCGCCGGCGGTGCCCGCATCCTGCTCAAGCGCGAGGACCTCAACCACACCGGCAGCCACAAGATCAACAACGTCCTCGGGCAGGCGCTGCTGACCAAGCGCATGGGCAAGACGCGGGTGATCGCCGAGACCGGTGCCGGCCAGCACGGGGTCGCAACGGCCACCGCAGCAGCGCTGTTCGGCCTCGACTGCACCATCTACATGGGCGGCGAGGACACCGAGCGCCAGGCGCTCAACGTCGCACGGATGCGCCTGCTGGGTGCGGAGGTGATCGCTGTCGAGCAGGGTTCACGCACCCTCAAGGACGCGATCAACGAGGCATTCCGCGACTGGGTCGCGAACGTCGAGACCACCCACTACCTGCTGGGCACCGTCGCCGGCCCGCACCCTTTCCCGGCCATGGTGCGCGACTTCCACCGCATCATCGGCGAGGAGGCCCGGGCGCAGACCCTCGAGCGGGTGGGCCGCCTGCCCGACGCGGTGGTCGCCTGCGTGGGCGGCGGCTCCAACGCGATGGGGATCTTCCACGCCTTCCTCGACGACACCGACCCGCTGGTGCGCCTGATCGGCTGCGAGGCCGGCGGCGACGGGATCTCCACCGGTCGCCACTCCGCGACCATCACCGGCGGCACCCCCGGCGTGCTCCACGGAGCCCGCAGCTTCGTGATGCAGGACGAGGACGGCCAGACGATCCCCTCCCACTCGGTCTCCGCTGGCCTGGACTATCCCAGCGTCGGCCCCGAGCACGCCTGGCTGGCGGACATCGGCCGCGCCGAGTACCGCGCGATCGACGACGGCCCCGCCATGGAGGCCTTCGCCCTGCTGTCCATGACCGAGGGCATCATGCCCGCGATCGAGTCCGCCCACGCCCTGGCCGGTGCGCTGGTGCTGGGCCGTGAGCTCGGCGAGGACGCCGTCATCCTGGTGAGCCTCTCCGGCCGCGGGGACAAGGACGTGGACACCGCCTCGCGCTGGTTCGGCCTGGTCGGGGACGAGCCCGCCCGCGCCGATCTGTCCGCGCTGCGCGCTGCGGCCCGTGAGACCACCGACCCGGCAGAGGAGTCCCGATGACCACCGCTGAGAACCACCGCCTGCGCGCAGACGAGGTCCTGGACCGCGCCCGCGCCGAGAACCGGGCCGCGCTGATCGCCTACCTCCCCGTCGGCTTCCCGGATCTGGAGCGCTCGATCGAGGCCGCGCGGATCCTCATCGACCACGGCGCCGACATGATCGAGCTGGGACTGCCCTATTCCGATCCGGTCATGGACGGAGCGGTCATCCAGGAGGCCGCCGCCGCCGCACTCGAGGGCGGGACCCGCACCCGCCACGTGCTCCAGGCCGTCGAGGCGCTCTCCGGCCGCGGCGCCGCGATCCTCGTGATGAGCTACTGGAACCCGATCCTCGCCTACGGGCCCGACGCCTTCGCCCGCGATCTCGCCGCAGCCGGCGGCGCCGGCGTGATCACCCCGGATCTGATCCCCGATGAAGGCGCGGACTGGATCGCCGCGAGCGAGAAGCACGGCGTGGACCGGGTGTTCCTGGTCGCGCCCAGCTCGCCCCGTGATCGGCTCGAGCATGTGGTCTCGCACACCCGGGGCTTCGTGTACGCAGCGAGCACCATGGGCGTGACCGGAACCCGCGCGAGCGTCTCCGCAGCGACGGAGGGCCTGGTCGAGCGCACTCGCGCGGCCGGCGCGAAGAACGTCTGCGTGGGACTCGGCGTCTCGAACGGTGAACAGGCCTCCCAGGTCGGCGCGTACGCTGATGGAGTTATCGTCGGGTCCGCGTTCGTCCGTGCCCTGCTCGAGAACCAGGACGACGACGCCGCAGCCCGCACCGCGCTCGCGGCCGTGGCCGATGACCTCCGCGCCGGCGTCGAACGCGCCCGCGCGTGACCGCCAGCGAATGACCTGAAGCCCCGATAGCCCGATGAGCCGAGAACAGGAGATGCCGCGATGATCCCCAGCTCTCCGATCTCTGCGCTCTCCCTCGGCCCGCTGACGATCCACTTCTACGCCCTGTGCATCCTCTCCGGGATCGCGGTGGCGATGTGGTGGGCGACCAAGCGCTGGGAGAAGCGCGGCGGAGACGGCGACACGCTGTTCGACATCATCTTCGTCGCGGTGATCGCCGGCATCATCGGCTCCCGCATCTGGCACGTGCTCACCTCGCCGGCGCCCTTCTTCGGACCCGACGGCGACCCGCTCGCGGTGCTCTACATCTGGCAGGGCGGACTCGCCATCTACGGCGGAGTCGCCGGTGGTGCGCTGGCAGTGTGGATCATGGCGAAGGTGAAGGGCGTCTCCTTCACCGCCCTGGCCGACACCGTCGCCCCCACCCTGATGATCGCCCAGGCGCTGGGACGCACCGGGAACTGGTTCAACCAGGAGCTCTACGGCCCGCCGCTGAACGCCTGGTGGGCCTGGGACGTCACCTGCGTGACCAACGGACAGACCATCGGCGGCTGCGTGCCCGGCACCTACCACCCCACCTTCCTGTATGAGCAGCTGTGGCTCCTCGCCGGCCTGGCCGTGCTGCTGCTGCTCAGCCGCCGCTACCAGTGGGCCGGCGGCAGGATCTTCTGGGCCTACGTCGCGATCTACTCCACCGGTCGCGCCTGGATCGACGCGATCCGCTCCGAGCCGGTGCTGATGATCGGCCCGCTGCGCATCCACACCGTGGTCGCGATCGTGATGGCGCTGGTGGGCGTCGCCATGTTCCTCCTGCTCACCCATCGCAAGCAGCAGCGTGGGGGAGAGGTCGTCGCCGCGGACGGTTCCTTCGAGCTGCCCGCGCAGACGGCGGGCAACGGCCCTGACGAGGACGAGACGGAGAAGTCCGGCACGCCTCCGTCCCCAGCCACGGATCCCTCACCCGGACCGTAGGCACCGCACCCCCGAGCGACGCAGATCGCCAGGACGGGTGGCGAGCCCCGGCACCGGGTGCTCGTCGAATCCGACGAACCCGTCACTGGCCGCCCACTCCGAAGGGCTCTCTGCGTCATGCTCCCGCTCACCTCCCGTTTCTCGTCCTTCCCCGGCCCGCAGGGCCTCTACCACCCCGACTCCGAGGTCGACTCGTGCGGCGTGGCGATGATCGCCACCCTCCGCGAGCCCGGACACCACATCGTCGAGCACGCCCTCACGGCGCTGCGCAACCTCGACCACCGCGGCGCAGTCGGCGCCGAGGAGAACACCGGCGACGGCACCGGCATCATCCTCCAGCTGCCGGACGCCTTCCTGCGCGAGGTCAGCGGGCTCGACCTGCCGCCCGCGGGCTCCTACGCCGCGGGCACCGCCTTCGTGCCGCGCGACGCCGCGGGCCGGGCCGAGGTCCTCGGCGCCGTCGAGCGGATCTCCGCGGAGGAGGGGCTGCAGCTCCTGGGCATCCGCGAGGTCCCCACCACCGACGGGCTCGTCGGCCCCTCGGCGGAGGCCGTGCGGCCGGACATGGTCCAGGTCTTCCTCGCCGATGCGGCCGAGGCGCGCAACGGGCTGGACCTCGAGCGGGCCGCCTTCGCGGTGCGGCGCCGGGTCGAGCACGCCACCGCCGGGTACTTCCCCTCCCTCTCCACGCGAGTGATGGTCTACAAGGGCATGCTCACGCCCTTCCAGCTCGACGAGTTCTACCCGGACCTGCGCGATCCCCGCCTGGCCACCCGGATCGCCGTCGTGCACTCGAGGTTCTCCACGAACACCTTCCCGGCCTGGCCGCTCGCCCAGCCGTTCCGCACCCTCGCGCACAACGGCGAGATCAACACCGTGATCGGCAACCGCAACCGGCTCCGTGCGGCCGAGGGGTCGATGGTCACCGGTGCCTTCGGCGAGGACTTCGCCCGCCTGCTGCCGGTGAACACCCCTGGAGCCTCGGACTCGGCGAGCCTCGACGAGGCGCTCGAGCTGCTCCACCTCAGCGGCCGCTCCCTCGTGCACTCCCTCATGATGCTCATCCCCGAGCCGTGGGAGAACGACGAGTCGATGGACCCGGACCTGCGAGCCTTCTACGAGTTCCATGCCGCGCTCCAGGAGCCATGGGACGGCCCGGCCGCGGCCGTCTTCACCGACGGCACCCGGGTGGGCGCGCGTCTGGACCGCAACGGGCTGCGTCCCCTGCGCTACTGGGTGATGGAGGACGACCTGGTGGTGCTCGGCTCGGAGACGGGTCTGGTGGACCTGCCGCGCAGCGGCGTGGTGCGCACCGGCCGCGTCGCGCCGGGGGAGATCTTCCTGCTCGATCTCGAGCGCGGCGAGATCGTGCCCAGCGAGGAGATCACCCGCGAGGTCGCCACCGAGCACCCGTACCGCACCTGGGTGCGCGAGCAGAAGGTCTCCCTCTCCGAGCTTCCCGAGCGCGAGCACATCACCCACTCCCGCGCTTCCGTGGTGCGCCGCCAGCAGACCTTCGGCTACACCGAGGAGGAGCTGCGCATCCTGCTCGCGCCGATGGCGTCTATGGGCGCCGAGCCGCTCGGTGCGATGGGCACGGACACCCCCATCGCCGTGCTCTCGGAGCGTCCGCGTCTCCTGTTCGACTACTTCACCCAGATGTTCGCGCAGGTGACGAACCCGCCCCTGGACTCCCTGCGCGAGGAGATCGTGACCTCTCTGGGCGTGACGCTCGGTCGCTCACGCAACCTGCTGGACGCGACCCCGCAGCATGCCCGCCAGCTGTCCCTCGACTTCCCGATCCTCGACAACGACGAGCTCGCGAAGATCATCGCGATCGACGCGAACCCGGACACCGCCGACTTCCACACCGTGCGCCTGCGCGGCCTGTACCCCGTGGGAGGCGGCACCGCGGCGCTCGAGCTGCGCCTGCACGAGATCTGTGAGGAGGCGGGCCGCGCGATCGACGAGGGCGCCACCTTCCTGGTGCTCTCGGACCGCGATGCGAACCAGGTCCTCGCCCCGATCCCGTCCCTCCTGCTCACCAGCGCGGTCCAGCACCACCTGGTGCGCACCGGGCGGCGCACCTCTGCGGCGCTGCTGGTCGAGGCGGGCGATGTGCGCGAGGTCCACCATGCCGCGCTGCTGATCGGCTACGGCGCGAGCGCGATCAACCCCTATCTCGCGATGGAGAGCGTCGAGGAGCTCGTCGAGCGCGGCGTGATCAGCGACGTGACCCCCGAGAAGGCGGTCGCGAACCTCAACAAGGCCCTCGGCAAGGGCGTCCTGAAGATCATGTCCAAGATGGGCATCGCGACGGTCGCCTCGTACCGCGGCGCGCAGATCTTCGAGGCTGTCGGTCTCGCCCACGACCTTGTGGAGGAGTGGTTCTCCGGCACCATCAGCCGGATCGGCGGCATCACGCTCGACGTGATCGCTCAGGAGAACGCGGCCCGCCACGCACTCGCCTACCCGGTGGACGGCCAGCGCCCCGCGCACCGCAGCCTCCCCGTGGGCGGCGAGTACCAGTGGCGTCGCGAGGGCGAGCCGCACCTGTTCACCCCCGAGGCGGTCTTCCGTCTCCAGCACTCCACGCGCACCCGTCAGTACGAGGAGTTCCGCCGCTACACCGACGAGGTCGACGACCAGCACGAGCGGTTGATGACCATCCGCGGCCTGCTGCGCCTGCGCACCGGGGCCCTGGAGCCGGTGCCGCTGACGGAGGTGGAGGGGGTCGACGCGATCACCCGTCGCTTCATGACCGGCGCGATGAGCTACGGCTCGATCTCCCAGGAGGCTCACGAGACGCTCGCGATCGCGATGAATCAGCTCGGCGGCATGTCCAACAGCGGCGAGGGCGGCGAGGACCCCGAGCGCCTGCGCGACCCGGAGCGCCGCAGCGCGATCAAGCAGATCGCTTCGGGCCGCTTCGGCGTCACCAGCGAGTACCTCACCTTCGCCAAGGACATCCAGATCAAGATCGCCCAGGGCGCCAAGCCCGGTGAGGGCGGGCAGCTGCCGCCGGAGAAGGTGTACCCGTGGATCGCCCGCACCCGGCACTCCACGCCCGGCATCGGGCTGATCTCCCCGCCGCCGCACCACGACATCTACTCGATCGAGGACCTGGCCCAGCTGATCCACGACGCGAAGTCCGCGAACCCGGCTGCGCGCGTTCACGTCAAGCTGGTCTCCCGCTTCGGCGTGGGCACGGTCGCGTCGGGCGTCTCCAAGGCGCATGCGGATGTCGTGCTGATCTCCGGCCATGACGGCGGCACCGGCGCGAGTCCGCTGAACTCGCTCAAGCACGCGGGCACCCCGTGGGAGCTGGGCCTCGCCGAGACGCAGCAGACTCTGCTGCTGAACGGCCTGCGGGACCGGATCACGGTGCAGGTCGACGGCCAGCTGAAGACCGGCCGTGACGTCGTGATCGCCGCATTGCTGGGCGCAGAGGAGTACGGCTTCGCCTCGGCCCCGCTGGTCGTCTCCGGCTGCGTCATGATGCGCGTCTGCCACCTGGACACCTGCCCCGTGGGCGTCGCCACCCAGAACCCGGAGCTGCGCGCACGCTTCACTGGGAAGGCGGAGCATGTGGTGACCTTCTTCCGCTTCATCGCCGAGCAGGTGCGCGAGCACCTGGCGGCCCTGGGACTGCGCTCCCTCGACGAGGCGATCGGTCGCAGCGACCTGCTTGCCCTGGCCGAGGGTGGGCATGCCGGCACCGCGCTCGGCGCCGCCAAGCGGGAGGGACTGGACCTCGCGGCGATCCTCGCCGCGCCGACCATCCACGAGGGGGACTTCCCCCGTCGTCGACGTGGCCAGGACCATCACCTGGACCGTGCTCCCGACCATTCCTGGATCGCGCAGGCCGACGCCGTGATCGAGGGGATCGAGCGCTCGATCTGCCTCCGCGACACGCTCCGCAACGTGCAGCGCAGCGCCGGCACCCTGCTCGGTCATGAGGTCACGCGCCGCACCGGCGGCGACGGGCTCCCCGACGACTCGATCGTGCTCGATCTCGACGGCACCGGCGGGCAGTCCTTCGGCGCCTTCCTGCCGCGAGGCATCAGCATGCATCTGACCGGGGACGCCAACGACTACGTCGGCAAGGGCCTCTCGGGCGGGATCATCGCTGTGGGCCACGGTGCCGGGACCTCGCCGTCGCTGACCTCCGCACCGATCGCGGGGAACACCTGCGCCTACGGAGCGACCAGCGGCCGTCTGCTGCTGGCCGGCGCGGCAGGGGAACGGTTCGGGGTGCGCAACTCCGGAGCCACCCTCGTGGTCGAGGGCATCGGCGACCACGGCGCGGAGTACATGACCGGCGGTGCGGTGCTGGTGCTGGGCCCGACGGGACGCAACCTCGGCGCCGGGATGAGCGGCGGCACGCTGTTCGTGCTGGATCTGGATCCCAGCCGCCTGAATCCGGCCGACGCCGCCGGCTTCGAGCTCAGCGCCGTCAAGGACGAGCACCGCGAGTTCGTGCTTGAGGCGGTGCGTGATCACGCCGCGCGCACCGGCTCCGACCGGGCGGCCGCGCTGCTCGCGGACGAGGAGGAGCTGTTCGGTCGGCTCACCGAGATCGCGCCGCGCGCCTTCCTCACCATCACCGCGCTCCGTGAGGATGCGGTGGCCCGGGGCAACGACCCCGATGCGAACGATGTCTGGAACGAGATACTGGAGGCCACCCATGGCTGATCCCCGCGGATTCCTGCGCTACCGAGACCGTGAGCTGCCGGCCCGCCGGCCCGTGCCGTTGCGACTGATGGACTGGCGCGAGGTGTACGAGGCTCGTGAGAAGGGCACCCTCGACGTCGTCTCCCGCCAGGCCGGGCGCTGCATGAACTGCGGCATCCCCTTCTGCCACCAGGGCTGCCCGCTGGGCAACCTGATCCCCGAGTGGAACGACCTGGTCTACCGGGAGGATTGGCGGGAGGCGAGCGAGCGCCTGCACGCCACCAACAACTTCCCGGAGTTCACCGGCCGCGCCTGCCCGGCGCCGTGCGAGTCCAGCTGCGTGCTGGGCATCAACCAGCCACCGGTGACGATCAAGAACATCGAGCTCTCGATCGTCGAGCGGGCCTTCGAGGAGGGCTGGCTCGATCCGGTCGAGCCCACCCGCCAGACCGGCCGCTCGGTCGCCGTCGTCGGCTCGGGCCCTGCGGGCCTGGCCGCCGCTCAGCAGCTCACCCGGGCCGGTCACTCCGTGGTGGTGCTCGAGCGCGACGACCGCCTCGGCGGCCTCATGCGCTACGGCATCCCCGAGTTCAAGCTCGAGAAGCGCTTCGTGGACCGACGCCTTCAGCAGATGCGCGCCGAGGGCACCCGCTTC